>JBGVGJ010000052.1:0-263529 GCA_045121635.1 Alloprevotella sp.
GACGCTGTGTCATAATGTGCAAACTGCTACGTTGCTCATCAATTTCGGATTTGGTCATGTACTTCAGTACACTCCCTTCATCCTTAATTTCAGCGCCTTGCATTTTACACATTCTTACCCAGCTAAAGAGGGTGTGCCGAAGTTTTGCATTTCGACACACCCTCATTGTATTTCCATCTGTGAAAAATGCAGAAAAATGCAAAATAAATACCGTGTTGACAAGTGTTAATGGATTTGCATTTCGCTCTGAAATTTTGTATCTTTGTACTACGGAAGTGGAGATACCCCTAAGCATCAGGGATATCTCCACTTTTTTCGTTCACAAGGTTACTTATTGGGGGCAAAAAATAAGTATTATCGTTTTTACAAGGTAACTTATCGGCGCCACAATGTAACTTATCGTTTTTCCGAAGATAGATATTGGTACGATTTTAAGTAACGCGAATGTTAATATGTGTTAAAGTTTTGAGTATAAAATGCGGAAAAATTAAGGGGGATGAGGTACATACATTCCCTTACAAAAGCAGCTCCACAAACATAATTATCACCGCTACGCAGTAAATCACTTTAAGGGCGGTGGTTAAGAGGAAAGCGAGGAAGGACATAAGGGCTACTTTGATGGCGGTAGCGAAGGGTGTGTTAACCAGGAGTTCTCCCACCAAAGCTCCGATAAATGGGCCGAAGATAAGTCCGAGGGGACCGAAGAAGAAGCCTATAATAAGTCCTGCGGTAGCGCCACGAATCCCAGCCTTTGTACCTTTCCCGAACTTCGTCAGCCACACGGGGGCAACATAGTCTAAGATAGTAATGAGTATCATCAAGATACCCATCACGACAAGCGTCGCGGTGGAGACTTCATCGCGGTTGTACAGCCACATCATCCAAAGGGTGATGTAGGAAAGCGGAGGACCAGGAAGGGCGGGGACAATGGCGCCCACCAAACCGACAATGGCGAAGATCGCGCCGAGGATTATGAATATGTATTCCATGTTTTTTGAGAGTACAGAGCACAGAGTACAACTCCGTGCGGGGTTAAATTACACGTTGAAAAACAATCAGTCAGCAGTTGTACTCTAACTAAAGTTCCTACAAAGTTGCAGTTTTCTTTGCACACTGAAGGAAGAGAACGGGAAAATCTTTGTAATAAAAAAAAAGATGTATCTTTGCAATCTATGAAGTATTCTGTAATTATCCCCGTATATAACCGCCCTGACGAGGCGCAAGAACTCTTGGAGAGTTTGGTGCAACAGGAGTGTCAGGATTTTGAGGTCATCGTTGTGGAAGATGGTTCTACCGTACCTTGCAAAGAGGTGGTGGAGCAATTCTGCGACCGCCTGGATGTAAAGTATTTTACGAAACCCAACAGCGGACCGGGACAGACGCGCAACTACGGCGTGGAGCGTGCGCAAGGTGAGTATGTGCTTATCTTGGATTCCGACGCCGTTTGTCCTCCGGGATATATTGCTGCGGTGGAAGCAGAACTACAGGCGAATCCTTGCGATGCCTTTGGCGGTCCCGACCGTGCACATGAGAGTTTTACGCCCATGCAGAAGGCAATTAACTATGCGATGACTTCGTTTTTCACCACGGGAGGTATTCGTGGGGGAAAGAAGAAGATGGATAAGTTCTACCCCCGCTCGTTTAACATGGGTGTGCGCAGAGCGGTGTATAACGCCCTCGGCGGTTTCAGCGAAATGCGCTTTGGCGAGGACATAGACTTCTCTACGCGCATCTTCAAAGGTGGTTACAGCTGTCGCCTATTCCCCGAAGCGTGGGTGTGGCACAAGCGTCGTACGGACCTTAAAAAGTTCTTCAAGCAGGTACATAACTCGGGCATTGCGCGCATCAATTTGACAAAGCGCCATCCGGGAACTTTGAAACTCGTACACTTGCTCCCGGCAGTATTTACCATTGGTGTGGCGCTGTGCTTGCTCTCCATCGTAGCTGGTTCGCTCCTCCCCGCGCTTGGTATATTCGGCAGCACTCCCCTATTACTCTTCTCGCTCATCATCTTTGTAGACGCCTCAATAGCGGAACACAGCATGGGCGTAGGCCTTCGCGCAGTGGCAGCATCGTTCGTTCAGCTCACGGGTTACGGCACAGGTTTCCTCCGTGCTTGGTGGGAACGCTGCGTATTGGGCAGAGGGGAATTTGAGGCTTTTAAGAAGAATTTTTACAAGTAGTTGACAAGTTTATAAGTACAAGTAAACAAGACTGTTACACGCATCGTTTAACACTCCTCCCTCATCTACTCGTAAACTTGTTTACTCGTCTACTCTTTAATCCATGATTTCCAAACTAACCATTTCCCAATGGGCGGAAGAAGACAAGCCGCGCGAGAAGCTTGAGGCATTGGGCGCAGAGGCACTGAGTAAGGCAGAACTGTTGGCCATTCTGATTGGTTCGGGTTCGGCAGACGAAGATGCAGTTGCGCTGACGAAACGCATTCTTGCGGATGTCGGCGACAACCTCTACGAACTTGGGAAACTCAGCATTGCCGACTTGCAACGCTACAAGGGAATCGGACCTGCAAAGGCCATTACGATTAAGGCGGCTTGCGAACTCGGGAAGCGTCGCTCGGAAGAGAAGGCGCGCGAGCGGAAGAGGATTGATTCGGCACAGGCGGCGGTGGATTTGCTCAAGGAATACATGCGCGACTTGACACACGAGGAATGTCATGCCATACTCTTGGATATTTCGCTGAAGCTCATCGACATCGTACTTGTAGGCAAAGGCACAACGGATGCTTCACTCGTTGACGTTCGCCACGTGCTCCGCGAAGCAATCCTCCGCAAAGCCTCGCGCATTATTCTCTGCCACAACCACCCCTCGGGAAATCTTACGCCCAGCAGACAGGATGACCAACTTACAAAACAATTAAAACTTGCAGCGGAACACCTACAAATTCCGCTCGTTGACCATATTATTATTTCTTCCGAAGGGTACTACAGTTACTCGGAGGAAGGGAAAATCTAGAGTACAGATAACAGAGTACAGAGTACAACTCCGTGCGGATTGTTGCTCTGATTCTACTCTGCTTATGATACTCTAAAAACTTAACACACTTAAAAGTTGTACTCTGTACTCTGTGCTCTGTACTCTAAACAAACTATGACTCCAGAAGAAAGACTTCAAATAGAAGAGCGCATTATTGAAGTGCTCAAAACGGTTTACGACCCTGAAATCCCCGTAGATATTTACGCACTGGGATTGATTTATAAGATTGACCTCAACGACGACTACTCTGTCGATATTGACATGACCCTCACCGCTCCCAATTGCCCTGCAGCAGACTTCATCGTGGAAGATGTGCGCATGAAGGTGGCGGGTATTCCGCAAATTACCGACGCTCGTGTGAACCTCGTGTTTGAACCCGAGTGGGATAAGGACATGATGTCGGAAGAGGCGAAATTGGACCTTGGATTTATGTAACATAGAGTACAGATAACAGAGTACAGAGTACAACTCCTTGCGGGGTTAAATTACTCGTTGAAAACAATTCACTCAGCAGTTGTACTCAGCACTCTATCATTTGTTCTCTGTAATCTAAAAAAGTTGTACTCTGTAATCTGTACTCTGTACTCTAAAGCAAAATGAAACCCATATATTTCCTCTCTGACGCCCACTTGGGCAGTCGTGCCATACCTCATGCTCGCACACAGGAGCGTAGACTTGTAAATTTCCTTGACAGCATCAAGCATAAGGCGGGTGCTGTCTACTTGTTGGGAGACATGTTTGACTTCTGGCACGAGTATAAGTTTGTAGTACCCAAGGGCTACACGCGCTTCTTGGGTAAGATTTCCGAACTCACGGACATGGGTGTAGAGGTGCATTTCTTTATCGGCAACCACGACCTTTGGGTGGGCGATTACTTGGAGAAGGAATGTGGCGTTACGCTTCATCGCGAGGGACTCGTTACGGAACTCTACGGCAAGACTTTTTACCTTGCGCATGGCGATGGTTTGGGCGACAACGACTGGAAGTTTAAGTGGTTGCGTCGCACTTTTCACAACAAGCTCTGCCAGCGCCTCTTTGCTGCCGTACATCCTCGTTGGGGGATGGATTTCGGATTGGCATGGGCAAAACACAGTCGCTTAAAGCGCAAGGATGGTGTTGAGCCTCCCTATATGGGCGAGGACAAGGAGCACCTTATTATCTACGCCAAGGAATATTTGAAGTCGCACCCCGACATCAATTTCTTCGTCTTCGGACACCGCCACATCGAGCTCGACCTTATGCTCAGCCGCACGGCACGCGTGGCCATCCTCGGCGATTGGATTTCGCTCTTCTCCTACGCTGTGTTTGACGGAGAGCACTTCTTTATGGAGCAATACATTGAGGGGGAAACGGAACCCTGATTTGAAAGGAGAAATCAGAAAGGAGAAATATTTTCCCCAAAAAATTATTCTCTAATTGTGATCTCATGCCGCATGGTTTTCTCATTTCTCATTTTTCCTTTCTCATTTAACAAAAAAGCATCATGTTTTTAGAAGCAAAAAATATACATAAATCCTTTGCCAAACACACTGCGCTGAACGATGTCAGCATTCAAGTGCCTCGTGGCAAAGTTTTCGGTTTGCTCGGACCTAACGGTGCGGGCAAAACTACGCTTATACGCATCATCAACCGCATCACTATGCCCGACGAAGGTGAAGTAATTTTTGACGGAGCGCCTTTGCGCCCCGAGGATGTGGCACGCATTGGTTACCTGCCCGAAGAGCGCGGACTTTACAAGAAGATGAAGGTGGGCGAACAGGCAATTTATCTTGCGCAACTCAAGGGGCTTTCGGCTTCAGAGGCACGCAAGCGCTTGAAGATGTGGTTTGAGAAGTTCGGCATCATGCCCTGGTGGGACAAGAAGCTGGAAGAACTCTCCAAGGGTATGCAGCAGAAGGTGCAATTCATTATCACTGTGCTCCACGAGCCACCCTTGCTCATCCTCGACGAACCCTTCTCGGGCTTCGACCCCGTAAATGCCGAACTCCTTAAGCGCGAAATTTTGGAACTCCGCGATAAGGGACACACCATTATTTTCTCTACCCACAACATGGCGTCGGTGGAAGAAATCTGCGACAACATCGCGCTCATCAACCACTCGAAGGTGGTGCTACAAGGCAATGTGGAAGAAATTCGCAGTCAATACCGCTCTGGCATCTACGAGGTGGCGGGAGTTTGTAGTGAAGCGCTGACCACTTGTGCCGACTTTGAAGTCGTTGATCACCACCGCGTGGGCACTATCGACCATTACCAACTGAAGAAGTCGGATGCCCTGACAAATGCCGAACTCATCCGCCTGATTAGCGAGAAGATGGATGTGCGTTTGTTCAACGAAAAGTTGCCCACGATGCACGAAATTTTCTTAAAGGTAGTGGGAGAATAAAGAGAAAGTACAGATAACAGAGTACAGAGTACAACTCCATCCGGATTTAGGAACTCTGGAACACACCAAAAGGCAGTTGTAGGCTGTTCTCTGTTAACTCTACTCTCAAAATAGTTGTACTCTGTACTCTGTTAATTGTACTCTATAAAACTATGTCCAAAATATTCATCATCATACAGCGCGAATTTCTGACGCGCATTCAAAAGAAGTCGTTCATCATCCTCACCATCCTCATGCCTTTCATTATTGCGGCAGTGGTGGTGACTCCCTTGTTGCTCGCTTCTATTAAGGACGACACGCAACACACGGTGATGCTTGTCGATAAGACGCTTAAATATGCCCCTCTCTTTGAAGACAATGAGAGTTACCATTTCGTGACGGCGCCTGAGGTGCTTCCCGAATTTCGTGACGAAGAGACAGGCGTGAAGGCAGTAATCCTTATTGCCGACGACTTAATGGAAAATCCCAATGCCCTAAAGATGTATTCGTCGGAAGAAGTTCCCGCCGACCTTCAGCGCTTGACGGAACAAATACTGTCGGAGAAGGTGCGCGCAGACAAACTGGCGAGTTACCATGTTGAGGGGTTGGAAGAAATTATCGCCAGCGCCGAGGTAAATATCAGTGCGCAAACCGTAAAATGGACGGATGACGGCGGCGAAACCTCTTCTAATTCAGGCATCGCCCTGGGCGTAGGGTTTCTGTTTACCTTCATGATTTACATGTTCGTCATGTCCTACGGTGGCATGGTGATGCAAGGCGTGATGGAAGAGAAGACCAATCGCATTATGGAGATTATCGTGTCGAGCGTAAAGCCCTTCCAACTCATGATGGGTAAGATTATCGGCGTTGCCTTAGTAGGATTTGTGCAAATTGCCATTTGGGGCGTGATGCTCACGCTCATTCTTACGGCTGTGTCTTTCATTATGGGCACTCCCGAAGTTGCTGCGCCCACCACAATGATGGGAGGCGACGCAGCCATGCAAACGGTTATGGCAGAAGCACAGGCGGGTAATCCTGTAACCGAAATTCTCGGTGCGCTCCCCATCGTAGAACTGCTCATCATGTTTGTGCTCTACTTCATCGGGGGCTACCTGCTTTACGCATCCTTCTTCGCCGCCGTTGGCGCAAGCATCAATGCGCAAGAAGACAGTTCACAATTCATGATGCCCGTCGTGCTCATCATGCTCTTCGGCCTATATGCCGCAATGTATGGCGCAGAAAATCCGGATGGGCCTTTGGCATTCTACGCCTCCCTCTTCCCCCTCACTTCGCCCATCGTGATGATGGTGCGCATACCTTTTGGCGTTCCCCTTTGTCAAGAAATTTTGTCGCTTGCCCTACTCTTCACCACCGCAATCTTTATCGTTTGGATGAGCGGGCGCATCTATCGCGTGGGCATCTTGATGTATGGCAAAAAGCCTACGGTGAAGGAGATTTTGAAGTGGATAAGGTATAGTTGATTAGGTTATGAGGTTTTGAGGTTATAAGGTTTTAAGAACCATGCGGACTTAAATAAGTTTGAACTCGTAGATTCAGAACGAAAGGTAATGTATAGAGCTCAATTAGAACAGGCTTGCAATATGTTCCCTGCTAACATTGTATATCTGGTAGGCATTGGAGGAACTATAGACAAAGTGGGGTTCTGTGAGACGGAGGCAACCTGTAATCAACAAATAAATGCAATCATACCAAATGGTCAAAAGATAAATCATAAATTTCTCGCTCACTTAATACAAAGTACAAAGGTGCAAATTCTTAGACTCGCAATTTTTTCAACTCTTCCGATTATCAATCAAGATAGAACAGGTACACTAAACATAGTTGTTCCTCCTATTTCCGAACAAGAAAGTATAGTTAATATCTTAGAAAATAAATCGGCTCCTATCAATGCAACTATTAAAGCAGCAGAGAAACAAATTTCCCTCCTTCAGGAGCGTAAGCAAATCATCATCAACGATGTAGTAACAGGTAAAGTAAAGGTGTGCTAAACGATATGGCCAGTTACGTTTCATTCATAGAGCAATATGGAAATATGATTGGTGCTCACATGGCATCAGTCAAGGCTTTCCTGTCTAATAGCCATATCAGGAGCATCGGATGGGAATACAACGAGGCAAAGGACTCACAACCAGAGAATCCCTTCAATGTATTTACCATGGCTTCTGACCTGTATTACCGAGAGAATTTCCACAGCGACATTATCAAGGTTTTTCTTGATCCTTACGAGAATCACAATGAGGGGAAAGTTTTTCTATATGCCTTCATAGACTTCATCAACGATAACTTTGGGGATAAGGTGTGTATATCAAAGCAGGACTATACATCTGCAAAGGTTGAGCGAGAACCTGGAAAGATTGATATTCTCGTTAGCTCAGAAGCCTCCAAGCACTGCATTGTCATCGAAAACAAGATGTACAATGCCGTAGATATGCAACGACAACTTCCAAGGTATTATGACTTTATGACTGGTTTAGGCTACAAGATTGATGCAATAGTCTATTTACCACTGGATGCTAATAAACGCCCCGACCAATCAACTTGGAACGAGTCTGACAAACAACATGTTATTCCTTTATTGTGTACAGTACCAGCGTATCAGAAGAAAGGGGTGAACCTCGTGAATGGTTGGATTGAACCTTGCACTCTGATAACAAAGAATATCGACTGTATATCAGTCCTTAGACAATATAGTGAACTTATAAAAATGCTGAGCAAAAATATTATGGATAATGTTATTCTTGAAAAATTCTACAACTCGCTATTAGAAGGTGAGAATCATAAAACCGCTTTGTCTATCAGGAATATGATGAAAGAGTTGCCTGTTTATATGAAGGATAGAATTTTAGACAGATTAAAGAGTAAAGGTCATAGCAATGTTTGGGCATGGGAATCAGACCCAAAACACTGTGGTCTCATTCATGACACAGAATACGGACAATACAAAATAGATGTATGGTCATCAGAATGTGGATATACAGTAAAGGTGTTCGGTCAAGGTATGTCTATTAAAGATGTTCCTTGGAGTGAAGACATTCTCAAAACCTTAGAACAGTTACATTTTGTATTAAAAACAGATGGATATGAAAGATACGAGAATGCTAACTATTCATTCACAGATGAAGCTAAGGTTATTGATGAAGTAGAAATTATAGAAGGTTTAATGTCTGAAATGTTGAAGTAAGTCATGGCTACAAGTAAGACAAACGAACAAGTCTTTGAAGCTCTGATAGAAAGGGCTCTGGTAGGCACAACTATAGAAGAACGTAAGGAAGCAGGGCAGACTGATGTTGATGCTCAATGTCCTTCCGAGTCTCAATATTATTGGGGATACCTGGCGACTTTGACAAGAAGGTTGCCTTGGATCACCGTCGTTTATGGTCATTCCTCGAAGCAACACAAAAGGAGGAACTGGATAAGTACGTCGGCAAAGACTTAAAAGCGTCTCTGGAGAAGCAGATAGACTCTGACATCAAGACATTTGGTATCATACAGGTGCTCAAAAAGGGTGTAGAACTCAACAACATCAAAGTATCGCTCTTCTACCCAAAGCCATCTGCCGCAGACTATACGCCTGACCTTAAAGTCCTTAATCACTTTTAACCTCAAAGCGAAGCGCCCTAATAACCTCATAACCTCATATCTATGATCGCAATCATACACCCCAACACCCTTGCGGCACTTGGCCTTGCCAGCATCATTGAGAAGATGATGCCCATGGTAGAAGTGACCTGCTTTTCGGGATATGCAGAATTGGAGGAGCACGGTGGGCGCTTCTTCCACTACTTCATTTCTCCCGATGTGCTGATTGAGAACGCGCAGTTCTTCCTCTCGCACGTCCGCCAAACGATTGTGTTGGTGGAAGGTGGTGAGCGCAGTCGTCTGCCCCGCGATTTCCGCACCCTTGACTGCACGCAGAGCGAAGAACAACTCACGAGCGCCTTCATTCGTCTCTCGGAAATGGCACACGGCAAGCATACGCAGCACCCCTCTGTATCGCAAATCTCCGCACCCGTTCAAGAGCAGCACCCCTCTCCCCTATCGCAGCGCGAAATTGAGGTGCTCCAACTCCTCACGAAAGGACTTATCAACAAAGAAATTGCCGACCGCCTCTGCGTAAGCCTTCCGACCGTCGTGACCCACCGCAAAAACATCACCGACAAGCTCGGCATCAAGAGCGTTTCGGCACTCACGGTTTACGCGCTTACGCATGGGCTTATTAAGGTGGAAGACATCTAAAACTATCTCTCGAATATTTTAAATTAAGTCCCTTATAGAAAAAATTATCTCCCGAATATTTTAAACTATGAAGCGATTGACAAAAAACATGTTCCTCTGCGGAGCAATTTTATTAGGCATGGCATCGTGCACAAGTGTCACTCCCGACGCAGGTGAAGAAGCCGTACTCATTCACAAACCCTGGATTTTCGGTTCTGGCGGTGTTGACGACACTCCCGTAGAAACAGGGTTGAAATATACTTGGTTCTCTACTTCTTACATCACAGTGTCTATGCTTCCCCAGAAGTTTGACGAAAAACTGGACGATGCGACTTCTAATGACAACACCCTTTTGGACTTTAATACGCAAATTCAGCTTCAGGTGCAAGACAACAAGTCGCCCATCTTGATTAAGAACTACGGCGAAAATTGGTATGAGAATGTCATCCAGGAGCAGTATCGCAACATCGTGCGTGGCTACATCTCTAACTTTGGTCCGTTTGACCTCATGAGTAACCGCGAAGTGCTTGATTCTATCAACATAGCAGTGAAGACAGATATGGAAAATTACATTGCTTCACTCAGTAATAAGCACGGCATCCTCCCCGTTGATGTGGTAAATGTAGTTATCGGTCGCGCCCTTCCCAACGAAAAGCAGAAGGCTGAAATGGACAACACCGCCGCTGCTACACAGGCGAAGCGTACGGAAGAATCGCGCCGCGAAATGCTCGTGGCGCGTGAAGCGGCAGAACGCCAGCGCGCAATTGCTGACAAGGCTTACCAAAAGGAACTCGGACTCACAACAGAACAGTTCATCGAACTCCGCGCTTGGGAAATCATTGCGGAAAAGCAGGGCGCTAATATTGACGTACTCTTCGACGCTGGTGGCACCAATAAAATGTGGAATGTACGCCGATAACACACATCTGCGTGCGGTTTCTTGACCAAAAAGGTTATGAATTTCAACAAAAATTCTTAACTTTGCGCCCGAAATTCAACAATTACTATATTTAAGATTATGATTAAATCACAAGACATTAAGAAGGGCACTTGCATCCGCCTCGACGGTAAGCTCTACTTCTGCATCGACTTCCTCCACGTTAAGCCCGGTAAGGGTAACACGATTATGCGTACAACTTTGAAGGATGTTGTTTCTGGTCGTGTACTCGAAAAGCGCTTCAACATCGGCGAAGCTCTCGAAGATGTTCGCGTAGAACGCCGCCCCTACCAGTACCTTTACATGGAAGGCACTGATTACATCTTCATGAACAACGAAACTTTCGAACAAATTCCTATCGCTAAGGACCTCATCACTGGTGTGGAATACATGAAGGAAGGTGACGTAGTTGAAGTAGTAAGCGACGCTTCTACAGAAACAGTTCTCTACGCTGAAATGCCCGTTAAGACTCGTCTTCAGATTACTTACACAGAACCCGGTCTCCGTGGCGACACTGCAACTAACACGCTTAAGGACGCAGTAGTTGAAACAGGCGCAAAGGTTCGCGTTCCCCTCTTCATCGAAGAAGGCGAAATCATCGAAATCGACACTCGCGATGGTTCATACCAGAACCGCGTAAAGGCATAATTGCTTAGAATATAAGCATGCAAAAAGGTGCACTTTGACAGTGCACCTTTTTTTATGTATAAGGGGGTAAGATTCCCAGTTGCTTTTACTTCACATACACCTTCTTCCCTTGATGAATGTACACCCCTTTCTGTGTGGGTTTCTCCTTCAACATTCTTCCGGTAATATCGTAGTAGAAGTTTGTGTTGTGAGGGGCATGAGAAAGGTTGGAAATACCTGTTGTTCCTTTTGGATTAACCGCTGCAAATATCTTCACATCGGCATTTTCTATTTCACCCGTAGTTTGATTGATGAGCAACACAATAAGTTCGATATTCTCCTTATTGTCGATATTATCGGGAAGGTGAAGGGTATAGGTGTATTCGTAATCCGTTTTACCTAATGGATTTTCGGGCACACTTCCCGGTTCGCCATCCAGTGTAGAGATGCTTCGTGCAACATGATCGTGAAGCATGTGGACATAACTTGCCTCATTTTCAAAACCGCCCATTTCGTAACCGACGCCTGAATAGTAGTTGCTCTGCAAATATGGTCCCACATTATTTTCGGTTACAGCGTAGGCAATACGAAATTCGCCGTCCATATCCTGTGCAAAACGTGTGGTAGTACGTATCACGACTTTCGTTTGCGCCTCATCTTCCCACGTTGCATCCATAAGGATTCGTGCACGAGCGTTGTTAATTTCATACTGATAATAATTTTCAAGCGCCGTTTCGTTAGGGTCTATTTCATGCTTGCGGTTCATCGTCGCTTTAGGGAGTCCGCCACTGATGCGCCACAACATATAAATGTACGAAGGCGAGTACATGTTGTCATCATGCATCGCAATTCCAATAAAGTTGTCGGGATACTTTTCATACATGGTGCGAAATCCTACAATAGAACGTGTACAATACTGACACCAAGTGGCCGTACCTTTCTCTACGACTACTTTGCGTTCATAGGTTTCTACCTCATCAGTAGCATACGCCGTAGTGGCGCAAAACGATGACCCCATGAGGGCAAGGGAGAGTAGTAAATGCTTGTGCTTCATGTTAGAGATACCTACTTATTTATGGTGCAAAGTTACTGTATGTCCTTGATAGAAACAAACAGACGCCATCTATTCGTTGATAGATGACGCCTATTATCCGTTTATTTCCACTTCTTCAGTGAGAAGGTACTTTCAAGTTGTTCCTCAAGGCGATCGGGGATGTTGACAAAGAAATCCATCCCCGTCAGTTCCTCGATAGCATCAACCGTAGTGGCGGTTTCCTCCATCTTTTGCTTGGCGTTAGAATTGGCGTAGTAGAAACCTATTGCCTTTTCCTCACCCTCGCGCATTGAGAGCACCACCTTAAAGAATCCCTCGGGAACGGTGATTGTAAGGTCTCTGCCGATAGTCTTGTGCTTCGAACCCTTATACACGGGACCGCATACGATGTAGACACTTCCTTCGCGCTTTGCCCAACGGCGACAAGCACTTTCCAGTGTTTCCCAACCTCCGGCATTCAGCGTGTGGGTTTGCGGACAGATGTTGCTCATCAGGAAACAGTCGTGCATCGCCTTAGAGTCCCACTTCATATCTGCCGCCGGCACCATGTGACCACGGTCGTAGCCTGACCCCGTGTAATCCGAATGTTTCACCTGATGATTCTCCGGTAGTTTGGGGTCTGGTTCAAAGTCTGTTGCACGTGGCAACGTACCTTTAGCTTCCTCTGCCGTCAGTTCCCACGCCGCCCAATTCGGATTGTTGTGTTCACGATTGAACGATACGGTAAATCCCGTATGCTCCACAATGCGCTCGGGTGTATGCTTCATTCGGGCGGGGATTTCGTACTTGCGAGTCGTCACTTTTTTGACCAACTGGGCAGCATCGGTTTCAATCTGCGCTACGCTCTCTTGGACTTTTTTCTTAACTTCTTTCTCCACCTTCTTCTTCATGCGCTTTGTCTGCTTCGACACATGGTCGGCAGCATCATCTATCGCATCTTCCACAAAGTCGGTGGCATCATCAGCCACATCCTCAGCCTTGTCCACAAGGTCCGCCCACTGGTCGCTTAGGGTTTCTTTCTTTTGCTCACAACTCACCAATGAAAAGGAGAGAAAGGCGAGCATGATGAACATGAGTTTCTTCATAATTATTCGAGGAGATATGGGGTTAAGAGGTTAAGAAGTTCTGAGGTTAAGGGGGTAAGAGGTCGGAGGCATACCTATTCTTGACATTCTTGGCAAACGCCTTTTAACACAAAATTTGCAGCGTTAAGTGTGAATCCTTGGGGCAGTTTTACCTCGGGCACGGCAACATCGTGCAGGCATAATGTACGCTGACACTTTTCGCAATAAAAATGCACATGAAAATCAGATAACAGATGCTCATGCTCCTCACCACACCGGCAATGCTCTTCACACAGGGCAAACTTCGTTTGTCCGCTACCGTCCTCCACTTGATGCACGATGTGCTGCTCCAAAAAGAGGTTGAGCGTGCGGAAGATGGACGAGCGGTCCACCGTTTTCAACTCCGCTTCAAGCGTCATGAGCGACACGGCACAATCCTTCTCTTGAAGGGCACGCAACACGAGTATGCGCACTGGTGTGGGGCGGATGCCGCGAGCATTGAGTATTTCAGTTTGAGCAGTCATCTAAATATCCTGATTTTAAGAAAACAGAAGAGCAGCACCAAAGTCCATTCGGCGCTGCCCTTTATTTTATGGTTGCGGTTATTGTTCCACCACTTCTACATAATCCGCCAAGCGCTTTGCCTTATCGCGCACATCATCAAGGGTAGCGTCAAGCGGAGCATTCACTACAACTACACCCATGCGACGACCAACGCGCGTAGTGGGTTTGCCAAAGATGCGGAGGTCAGCATCTTCCTCGCAAGTGAGTTCAAGTCCCTTATATGCGGGGGCATTTTCGCTGGCGAAAGTAGAGAGAATCACGGCACTCGCACCGATGCGCATCTGCTTGATGCAGGGGATGGGCAAACCGAGAGCGGCACGGAGGTGGAGTTCAAACTCGTTGAAGTTTTGCGTACCTGCAAGCGTCACCATACCAGTGTCGTGCGGACGGGGTGAAAGTTCTGAGAAGTACACACCATTTTCGTGTGAGAGGAAGAATTCTACGCCCCAAAGACCTGCACCTGTGAGCGCTTCTGTCACCTTTGCAGCCATTTCCTGCGCCTCCTTCAAATGCTCGGGGGCAATAGCTGCGGGCTGGAAACTTTCACGATAGTCACCACCCTTCTGCACGTGACCGATGGGAGGACAGAAGAGTGTGGGACCGCCCTTCTGAGTCACCGTAAGGAGGGTGATTTCGCTGTCAAACTTGATAAACTCTTCGATAATGAGTTCTTTGAGGTCGCCACGACTGCCCGAGATGCCGTATTCCCAAGCGTGTTGCAAGTCGTCTGCACTCTTCACTACGCTCTGTCCCTTTCCTGACGATGACATCAAGGGCTTCACCACGCAGGGGAAACCAATCTGCTGGGCAGCTGCCTGGAGTTCTTCAAAGGTAGTAGCGTAGAAATACTTTGCTGTCTTCAATCCCAACTCCTTCGCAGCAAGGTCGCGAATCGCCTTACGGTTCATCGTGAAATTTACGGCACGCGCTGAGGGAGTCACCTGAATGCCTTCTGCCTCAAAGTCGTAAAGGCGCTCCGTGCGGATAGCTTCAATTTCGGGCACAATGATGTCGGGACGATGCTTGCGCACGGCTGCTTCAAGCGCCTCGCCATCAAGCATAGAAAAGACTTCGTACTCATCAGCTACCTGCATTGCAGGAGCACCGGGGTAAGAATCACACGCAATTACGTGTTGACCCAATCGCTGTGCCGCAATGGTGAATTCCTTACCGAGTTCACCGCTACCAAGAAGGAGGATTTTTTTCATAAGTGTGTATCATGAGTCTGTCCGACTCATTTCTGTAATTTTGTATTGTTCGAGAAAAATAAAAGCAACGCAAATATGCGTTGCAAATATACGGATAAAAAATGAGTTAACCGCTCTGTAAGGTCCACTTCGTACAGAAAAGTTTCTGTTTGGCACTATGCCTTCAAGAGCACCACAGATTTCTTACCACACTCCGTAGCAAAACTTGCCACCTCCAACTCAGGATTATTCGAACGATAGGCACGCGCAAAAGCACGCAAATTGTTAAGCACACGAGCACTGGGTTGTGTCATAATAGGTGTAGAATCATTCATAGGCAAATACATTTTTTATTCATTCCTATCATCTAAACGCACCAACCTATGAATTAGTATATTGGGGAGTGAAAAAAGTTATCTTTGCTTAAAAATATATCAGCAAAAATTACTTCCCTCAAACTGCTGCCGCCCCTCAGAACTTCTTAACCTCAGGACCTCAGAACCTCAAAACCTCAAAACCTTATTTATTTTTCTGCATTTTCACGGCCAAAAGCAGAGTTCAGGGTATACAACACAAATGACTTTGGCAGCATAAGTACCGAACGGATTCTTTGTACTTCTGTGCTTATATCAAAACTTAGGGGGCGAACCTTTTGAGTGCCACAGGAAAACGTGTATATTTGCAGTGGTTTATGTTCTACACTATGATGCTCATGAGACTTGGAATTATGAAACATCTTTTGCTTTTCTTGTTCAGTGTAGCCTGTCTATCTGTGGAGGCACAAACGTTGTTGCCCCTTCCGCAACGTATGACGGAGGCACGAGGTAGGTTTGTGTTGAACAACTCACTTGTCATCAAGCAAACTGCTGGAGCACCTGTACCCACACTCTTGCTGCGTGAAGCCTTGAAAAGCGAGGCGAGAACAGAGCAAGCGTGCGTGTGTTGCATGCTCCCCTATCCCGACGCTCCCAATGATGAAGCATACAAATTGTGCATCACTCCCGATTCGCTCCTCATTTATGCATCTACCGAACGTGGCGTAACTGCTGCGGGCGCCACGCTGTTGCAACTGCGCAGTGCGGAGGAGTCGCTTCCATGTGTGAGCATTACGGATGCACCTGCTTACCCCTGGCGAGGGATTATGCTCGATGTGTCGCGTCACTTTTTCCCGCTCTCTCACTTGAAAAAGCAACTTGACATCCTGGCACGCCACAAGATGAACATCCTGCACCTACACCTTACCGACGCTGCGGGGTGGCGCATGGAGATTAAGCGTTATCCTCGGTTGACACAGCAAGCGGCATGGCGCACAAAGGCGAGTTGGAAAGAGTGGTGGAACGGCAATCGTGGGTATTGCCATGAGGAGGATGCTACGGCCTACGGAGGGTATTACACTCAGAACGAGTTGCGCGAACTCGTAGCCTATGCAGCAGCACGAAACATCACAATCGTTCCAGAGATTGAAATGCCCGGACATTCGGAAGAGGTATTGGCAGCATACCCCGAATTTTCGTGCACCCACAACCCTAAGGGAGCGCCCGACTTCTGCCCAGGAAATGCCGGCACGTATGATTTTCTGGAACATATCCTTGAAGAAGTGATGGAGGTATATCCCTCGCAATTCATCCACGTAGGTGGTGACGAGGCGGGGAAGGCCGATTGGAAGGAGTGTGCCTTGTGCAAACGTAAAGCGCAGGAATTGGGACTTGACAATGTCAACGCACTTCAAGGGCACTTAATACGCCACATGAATGACTTCCTTGCCCATCATGGGCGCACATTGGTAGCGTGGGACGAAGTGATGGACGACACGCTTACGCCTGGCACGCACATCATGAATTGGCGTTCTACGGAGTTGGCACGCGAGGCAGCGAAGCGAGGACTCAAGGTGATACTCACCCCCGGTGCCTATTGCTATTTGGATTATTATCAAGATGCTCCACCGTTTCAACCCGAGGCGATTGGGGGATATCTGCCTTTGGAGCAGGTGTATCGATTTGTAACGACGGACGAACTCGGTGAGGAAGAACGCAAGGCGGTTCGTGGGGTGCAGGGCAACCTGTGGGCGGAGTACATCCCCACACCCGAACATGCTGAATACATGCTCTATCCCCGTGCGCTTGCATTGGCTGAAATAGGGTGGAACGGCGAACAGCGCGAACCGTTTGAGCAGTTCCGCCAACGTGCGACTGTCGTGTGCGACGCACTTCGCAAGGAGGGAGTAAACACCTTTGACCTGCACACTGAAATAGGTTTGCGCCCCGAGTACCTATCGCCCATCAAGCATAAGGCAATAGGGAAAAAGGTGACGTACAACCACCCCTTCTCGCCTTACTACCCTGCAGCGGGAGCGGCAAACTTAACAGATGGTCTGCGGGGTGGATGGACGCATACGGATAAGCGTTGGCAAGGTTTCATCGGAGGGCAACGATTTGATGTAACGATTGACCTTGAAAAGGTGACCACCATTCGCACCGTAACAACGGGTTTCATGCATGCACCTGGCGCTGAAATTTACGCACCAGGAGCATACATCATTTCGGTGTCAAACGACGGGAAGAACTTTACCGAAGTGGCACGTACTTCCTATGATGGCACCGACATATCGGCGTGCCAAAACTACACGTGGAAGGGCAAACTGCGCACACGCTACCTGCGCATTCAGGCGCCAGCATCAACCAAGGGCGGATGGGTATTTGCGGATGAGGTGGTGGTGAAGTAATGGTAAAAGGCGTGCTAATATAAAAAAGCGAGTAGATGGTGGTCTACTCGCTTTTCTTGTATATTGAACCTAACCAGGAAAGGGGTTAGCGATTCTGTTCCTTCGTCTGATCGCCATACCATTCTTCCATCAGGATTTGTTCTAATTTTTGTCCGTCAAGGCGGAGGCGGAATTTGCCTTCTGACACAACAGAGATGTTTCCAGTTTCTTCAGAAATAACAATGGCAAGGCAGTCGGTCTTTTCGGAAATACCCTTTGCTGCGCGGTGGCGCAAACCCAATGCTTTGGGGATATTGGGGTCGTGACTCACGGGAAGGATGCACCCCGCAGCCGTAATGCGATGGTTGGAGATTATCATGGCACCGTCGTGAAGCGGACTATTCTTGAAGAAGATGTTTTCAATCAAGCGTTGACTAATATTGGCATTGATGAAGTCGCCCGAATCACTCTCTTCCTTCAACGCATCCGTGCGCTGAATTACGATGAGTGCCCCCACCTTCTGCTTAGCCATATTTATACATGCCATTACGATGGGAATAATGTGCTTGCGGTTTAAGTCAAGTGTACCTGCCTTGCGTCCGCCAAAAAGGCGTTGCAACACGGCATTGCGACGGTTGCGCGCACCGATGTTGGAGAAGAATTGGCGGATTTCTTTCTGAAACAATACGATAAGCCCCAGCGAACCGATACTGATCATCTGATTCATGATGCTGCCCATGAGGCGCATGTTAAACACCTGCGAAACGAGCAACCATACGAAGATGAATATCAAGATTCCAGAGAATACATTTGCGGCGCTCGACTGCTTCATCTCCTTATAAATATAACAAAGGAGTAGCGTGACGAGCACAATGTCTATGAGGTCTTTAATGCCAAATTCAATCATGGGAAGAGAGTAATGAGTAAAGTTTAACCACTTCTGTTGCAGCTTTCACATCGTGTACGCGGAGGATGTTTGCGCCCTTCATCAGCGCAAAAGCATTGAGGGCGGTGGTGCCGTTGAGTGCTTCATCGGCGGTGATGTCAAGGGGGCGCGTAATCATTGACTTGCGAGAAATGCCGACGAGCAGGGGCAGGTCGAAGATGCGGAAGTCTTCAAGCTGGCGCAGTAGGGTGTAATTGTGTTCAAGGGTTTTGCCAAAACCGAAACCAGGATCGATGATAATATCACGGGCTCCGCGCTGGCGCAGTTGGCGCACTTTTCGCGAGAGGTCGGTGATGACTTCCGCCGTAACATTCTTGTAAGTCGGCGCCTGCTGCATGGTTTGGGGCGTGCCTTGACAATGCATCAACACATAGGGGACGCGCAGGTCGGCAACGGTGTCAAACATTTGCGCGTCGGCATCGCCACCCGAAATGTCGTTGACGATGCTCACGCCAAAGGTCTCTACACATCGGCGGGCAATATCTGCGCGAAAAGTGTCGACCGAAAGGATGGCTTCAGGGGCTTCGCGATGCACAATGCGGAGGGCTTGCTCCAGGCGTTTCCATTCTTCTTCCGCAGAAACTACTGCTGCTCCGGGGCGCGTTGAATAGGCACCAACATCTATTATACTTCCGCCCTCCGAAAGGATTTGCTGCACGCGCTCTATCAGTTCGCGCTCCGTCTGCTTCCGACTTCCGGCGAAGAAAGAGTCGGGCGTAGCATTCAGTATCCCCATCACTTTTGGAGCGTCAAGGGACAGCAATTTGCCACTGCAATTTAGCGAATATGTAGGTACGCGTGCATTCATTCTTGGTACTGGGCGAAGATAATTTGTACAAATATACACAGAATTTCTGCAATGCGGGGGTGCGTAATAGTTTTTTGTATAAATTTGTAGTTGGAAAACAGAGTACAACTGACAGAGTACGGCTAACAATAGTCTGAGTACACGACTCCGCACGGAGTTGTAAACTGTACGCTGTTAACTATACTCTAAAACCTAAAACATCCTATGTCTCTCACCGACCTCTACGAACTTTTTCTCTCCCACCCCGTTATCACTACAGATACTCGCAAATGCCCCGAGGGTTCCATCTTTTTTGCATTGAAGGGAGAAACTTTTGACGGCAACCTCTTTGCACACGACGCTTTGGCAAAAGGGTGTGCCCATGCCGTTGTGGATAATCCGCAAGTGGCGGGTTCAGACGGGCGCATGGTATATGTGAGCGATGTGTTGCTGATGTTGCAAGAATTGGCGCACCATCATCGCAAGCAGTTGGGACTTCCCGTGGTGCAGATTACGGGTACGAATGGCAAAACTACGACAAAGGAACTCACGGCTGCCGTTCTTGCGAAGCGCTATAAGGTGTTGTTTACAGAGGGTAACTTCAACAATCACATTGGTGTACCCAAAACCTTGTTGCGCCTCACAGAAGAGCACCAAATTGCCGTCATCGAAACTGGCGCTAACCACCCCGGAGAAATTGCCGACTTGAGCAAAATTGTAGATGCCGATTGCGGCCTCATTACCAATGTGGGCAAAGCGCACCTTGAGGGATTTGGCTCGCTCGAAGGCGTGGTGCAAACGAAGGGGGAACTCTTCCAATATCTTTCAAGCAAACCCGACGGTTTTATCTTCCTCAACGGCGACAACACCTTACTCGCGCCCATCGCCAAAGGACTGCGCGCCATTACGTATGGCAAACCTGGCGAGGGATATGACGTAGAAGGTGAGGTTATTTCCTGCACGCCACAATTGCGCTTGCGTTTGCGTTTGGCGGGAGGTACTTGGCACGAGGTACAAACCCAACTTGTGGGAGCCTACAACCTTGACAATATGCTCGCGGCGGCAGCTGTGGGATTGCGCTACGGAGTTCCTGAAACCGACATCTGTGCGGCGCTTGAAGAATACACTCCCAAGAACAAGCGTTCGGAGTTGCAACAGACAGAGCGCAACACACTTATCGTTGATGCCTACAATGCTAACCCCACAAGTATGAAGGCGGCGCTGGAAAACTTCTCACTCATCCCCCACCCCAACAAGCAGTTGATTCTTGGAGAGATGCGCGAACTTGGTGCTGCCTCTCAGCAAGAACATGAAGCGATTGTGGCGCTCTTGCAAGAGTTGGAATTTAAAAATGTTTGGCTTGTAGGACGCGAATTTGCCGAAGTGGCAAAAGCAACTGACTTCCGCTGTTTCGCTGATGTTGAGGAGGTGAAAGAAACCCTCAGGCAGCACCCACTTTCTGAGAAACTCATTCTCGTCAAAGGCAGCAACGGCACCAAACTTTTCCAACTTCCGGAATTTTTATAGATATCCAGTTAACGAGTAAACAAGTTAGCGAGAATCCATTCGGACAACATTCCGCACGGTGCTTGTCTACTCGTACCTATAAACTTGTAACTAATTAACACTATTCTATCTATGGCAAAGTTTAAGAGAATCCTCCTCAAGCTTTCAGGCGAAAGTCTTATGGGAGAACAAGGTTACGGCATTGATGTAACACGCCTCAACCAGTATGCAGAACAAATCAAGGCAGCCCTTGCTGCTGGTGTACAGATTGGTATTGTAATCGGTGGCGGTAATATTTTCCGCGGTCTCAGCGGTGCAGGTAAAGGTTTCGACCGCGTTAAGGGCGACCAAATGGGTATGTGTGCTACGGTGATTAACTCACTCGCGCTCAGTTCTGCCCTTGGCGCTATCGGCGTTAAGAGTCGCGTGCTCACCGCTATTCGCATGGAACCCATCGGCGAGTTTTACTCCAAGTGGAAGGCTATTGAGGCTATGGAAAATGGCGAAGTTGCTATCATGAGCGGCGGAACTGGCAATCCCTACTTCACTACCGATACGGGCAGTGCCCTTCGCGGTATTGAAATCGAAGCAGAAGTGATGATGAAGGGTACTCGCGTGGACGGCGTTTATACTGCAGACCCCGAAAAGGACCCCACGGCTACGAAGTTTGACGAAATTACTTACGACGAAGTGCTCCAACGTGGCCTCAAAGTGATGGACATCACGGCTACTGCAATGTGTAAGGAAAACAAGCTCCCCATCTACGTCTTCAACATGGACATCTATGGCAACCTTGCCAAGGTGCTTGAGGGAGAACCCATCGGTACGCTCGTTTACTAAGAGTAAAGATAAAAGGTCATGAGGTTTTAAGGTGACAGTGCCCCACCCGGAGCGCCCTTCATCTTAAGACCTCATAATCTTGACACTTTACCCCAGCACCCCCCCAACCTTAAAAAAACAAACATTCCACCCACTATTTATGTTTCTATTCACCAATTTCTCAAAGGAATTAGAAAATGTGTGGCAGTCTTTCGTAGAAGGCAGCATCACACTTGGCGGACGCATTGTCGGCGCCATGATTATCCTCGTTATCGGTAAACTTATTATCAACTGGCTCAACCGCCTCTTTGCAGCCCTGCTCACGAAGCAGCGCGTAGAGCCCAGCGTGCAGTCGTTCCTCAAGAGCACCGTGAACATCCTGCTCCTCGTGATGCTCGCACTTGCTGTGATTGGCAAATTGGGCGTTGAAATCACAGGCTTTGCAGCCCTGCTCGCTTCTGCCGGCGTCGCTATTGGTATGGCACTTTCGGGCAACCTCCAAAACTTTGCCGGTGGCCTCATCATTCTCATCTTCCGCCCCTACAAGGTGGGCGACTACATTGATTCCGACACGGGTGCATCGGGCACTGTGCAGGAAATCCAAATCTTCCACACCGTACTGAAGACGGGCGACAACAAGATTGTCTATGCCCCTAACGGCAATATGAGTAACTCCGTTGTGACCAACTACAGCCAGCAAGACACGCGCCGCGTAGACTTTACCTTCAGCATGGAGTATGGCGAAGACTTTGATCGCGTAGAGCAGGTATTGAAAGACATTATCGCTGCCGACGAGCGCATTCTCACCGACCCCGAACCCTTCATCCGCCTCGGCGAAATGGCTGCAAGCAGCGTAGACATCACCGTGCGCGTATGGGTAAAGTCGGACGATTATTGGGCAGTGCACTTCGATTTAAAGAAGGCGGTATACACCACATTCACAAAGCTCGATATCAGCATTCCCTTCCCACAAATGGTGGTGCATCAGGCAAAGTAAATCCTCACTCACGCGATACGAGAAAGAGGCATCCATTATTGGGTGCCTCTTTCTCGTACTTGATATGTATTTGTACTTATAACTTTAAGAATTACATTCCAACACTTTGAGATTCTCATCCAACTGTGCCTTGCTGCTTGCGCCAACGATTACAGATGTCACGCCTTCTTCGTCCAACACACTGCGCAGTGCATAGCGCGCAAGGGTTTCTCCGCACTGTTCTGCCTGTGAGCGGAAGGTGTGAAGTTGTTGCAGCAGTTCGGGGGTCAGCACTTCCTCCTTAAGCGTAACATCCGTGCGCATACGGCTGTCGGCAGGGATACCGTTAAGATAGCGGTCGGTCAAGAGTCCCTGCGCAAGGGGTGAGAACGACACGAAGCCGCAACCCTCATCGCGCACAGCGTCGAGTATACCGTCGTCAATTACTTGGCGGTCAAGCAAGTTCAGACGTCCTTGATAACATAAGCAGGGGACGTCGTGACGACGCAGGTAGTCGAAGCCAAACTTTGTTGCCTCAAGCGGCCAACGAGAGATGCCCACGTAAAGCGCTCGCCCACTGCGCACAATGTCTACCAATGCCTGCAGGGTTTCTTCGAGCGGCGTAACGGGATCGTAGCGGTGGCTGTAAAAGAGGTCTACATATTCCAACTGCATGCGCTTCAAACTCTGGTCAAGACTTGAGAAGAGGTATTTGCGCGAACCCCAGTTTCCGTAAGGTCCGTCCCACATGTCGTAACCCGCCTTGGTGGCGATGAAAAGTTCATCACGATAGGGGCGGAATGAAGCGTTCATCACGCGCCCAAAGTTAGTTTCCGCACTGCCATAGGGCGGACCGTAATTGTTCGCCAAATCAAAGTGCGTAATGCCGCGGTCGAAGGCGTGATGCAAGAGTTCTTGCGCCTCCTCAAAGGGGCGACGCTCACCAAAGTTCTTCCACAAACCGAGAGATACCTTGGGGAGAAGGATTCCACTCTTGCCACAGCGGCGAAAGTCTTTTGGGAAACCGTCGTAACGGTGGGGGGATGCGGTGTAAGGCATGGTTTTTAGAGTACAAATAACAGAGTACAGAGTACAACTATCGTCCGGAACAAATAGTCCCATAGGAATCGAGTACAGAGTACGCTACGTCCAAGCGTTCCGCACGGTAGCTGTACTCTGTGCTCTGTACTCTTCAAAAACTATTTCAACTGCAACTTAAAGGTCTGCTGACCTGTTTCAGTTACTACATTCAAGAGGTAGGTCTGGGAAATCAATGTGGGGAGTGCAAGCACCGAAGCGTTCTTAACGACAGCCACACACTTACCAGCAGCGTCGTAGAGACTCATTTTGGTGACGGGCACAGCCGAATTAGCGTGAATCACACCACTTGATACAACCACCTGAATGCTTGAAGTGGATTCCAACGGACTGTCAATACCTGTTGCCACATCATATTCCATAATGCGGAACTGGTAACTATCGTTGCGATTCATATCCTTTGAATGGATGCGGTCGCCCTCAATATACCAGAAGTAGGGCTTTGCCGAACCACCATTTTGGAATGAGAAGAAACCACTGCGGTCAAGCAGGAAGTAGGTGTTCCAATCGGCATAATACTCGTTAGTGCCAAAGTCGCCAAGTTCGTTGACATAACGGCTGTCGCGCGCACTGGTAAGTTTGTAACGCCCCTGCGATGCATCATACGAGAAGTTCCAATATTGTGCTCTGTTAGAATTACCCGACTTCGCCTTAAACTTAGGATAACCACCTGTACCACCAGGATTCGTGTTGGTCAGGAATTCGCCAGCCTCGTTAAGAATAGCATACTTCTTACCCTCCTTAATTTCCACAAAGTCACGAGCACCTTCGATAGGAACAAGGTCAAAGACGAAGTGGTCGTACGTAAAGGCGCTGCTACCACTCTTGTTAATGCGCGTGCCGTTGGTTGCCCAGAAATCTGTACCCGACTTTCCGCCATTCTGAATCGCATACTTACCGTTCATGCAATAAATTTCGTAGGTATGCCAAACGGCTTCGTAAGGATTGGTATCGCCCACACTGAAATTACCATACTCATTAATATAACGGTCGTCCTTCACATTGATAATCTTATAACGACCAGTTTCTGTATCCTTCGCGATAAGCCATTCTTGACGCGTGGGGTTGATAAGGTCAAGTTCTGTCTGGAACACAGGATTACCTCCTATTGTACCCGCATTAGGATTACCCAAATACTTGCCTTCATACATGATATAATAAGTGCCATACTCAATAACCTCTGCGGGGAATACATCAAGACGGTAGTTGTAGTGTTGCTTATAAAGCTGTACGGCATTCTCAAGCTGCTTCTTAATGAAGGGGCCAACATGTACATCTGCCACTACAGGATTCGGGCTCTTGATAGAACCAGGGAAGTCGCGCGAAAGGATGGTACGCTGTTCTTCTGTCATATCAAGAATCTTGAGATAATCCTCAATAAACTTCTCGGGGTCACCATTGTCAATGTGAACAAAAAGGTCACAAAGCAACTGACCGCGCTGACCTACATAACGCATTACCTTGAGCCAGGGGGAAATTTCCGCGATAAGTTCGGGACTTTCTGAAGTTGCAAGGAGTTGGTCTGCAGAAGAAACGAGCAAATCAAATTCTGCGCGCACCTTTGCAACAGCCTCTGCATTATAACCTCCTGCCATCTGCGCATCAAAATTCTTTGATGCTTCTACAAATCGGGGAGATTCATTCGTACGACGAAGTCCGTGCGTATTTACCCCAAGGTCAACATTGTTTTCACAGAACACCTTGAAGGCTTCTGCATTCTCGGGCATCAAATACTTAATAGCGCGTTCCCAAGAAGCATTGCTGTCGTAGTCTGCCATATTCCAAGTGTAATCAGCCACACTATAAAGTGAAAGCATTGAGGCTTCGGCATACTCCATAGGGTTAGAGGTGTAACCACTCAAGTCATCCGCGATATTAAGGTCGTCGCCCCAAGTGGGGCCCATAAGCATGCGACTGATACAATAGTCATTTACAGGATAGTTCAACCAGATGTAAGCCTTACGACCAATCTGCGCATTAATCCATTCTGTGTCGCTCTTGTTGATAAAGTCTACCACAGAATTACCCGTCCACATGATGCGCACTTCGGGATAGAGATTGTCGCGCAACTCTGAAAGGTAAGAACCGCCGACCCATCCGCGGTTGTACTGTGTGGGACAAAGAATCAAGGGTTGTACATCGTCGTACTTGCGCACAAAATTGTCGGTTACATAATTAAGGAGTTGTGCCTGCTTAATACCACGTGTTCCCTCGCCGCTGTATACGTCGTCAAAGAATACGGCGAAAGCGCGCACACCAAGTGCATACATCTTCTCCAACTTATTGACTACGTTTGCCGAGTCAGTCTTATTCCACTGAATATCTTCACCGGGGTGAATCGCCCAAACGAAGTTCACCTTATTGCGCTTAGCCTCCTCCACAAGTTCTGCCATCTTGTTGGCCAAATCCGTGGGATAGGGTTCACGCCAACGACCGCGGTGATAAGGGTCGTCCTTAGGTCCGTAAATATATACGTTCATCTTGTTGGCACCATAGAACTTGAGTTGACGAAGTCTGTCCGTCTGACTCCAGTTGTTGCCATAGAAGCCCTCAACTACGCCGCGCTCCACCACATCGGGGAAGTCCGTAATCGTAACGCTCATCACCTCTGCCTGAGCAGCAATTTGGAGGAACGACTGAACGCCGTAGAACGTACCATTCCCGTCATTCCCAGCGATAACTACGCGCTCGGGAGTCACATCGAGGTAATACCCCTCAGCCTGCGAGGGAATTGAACTTTCATACGCAGCGACGGCATCGTCACCACGCTCACCGATAATCAGTTCTATGCTTCCGCCTGTGGCGCCATACTTTGCCGTAAGTGCAGCAAGTGCATCGGCATCAGCAGTTTCGGCACCAACAACAGTAAATGCCGACTGATGGTCAAATGCCTTTTCGCCCCAAGAAACGGACTGTGGGAGCGGAGAAATGGTTACTTGTTGCGCTCCGGCCGTCAATGTAACACCAGCAAGAAGAGCGAGAACCAAATTTTTCTTCATCTTCATAGATTAGCTTTGAATGAGATACACTGAGATATCTCTATGGTTAATATTTTTTGTTTTTCAGTAGTCCACCAAGGGGGGACGATTAGCGCAGAAATTACGAGAACTGTCTGCATCTAATTTCCAAGAGAGATAATTTCATTTTCATTACTTGAAAATTTATTTTTATCACTTGGAAATAAATTTCTCAGGGAGTCGAGTGAAAATGCGACGCGCAGTAGCAGTGGTGATGCGGTCAACCTCTGTTGCTGTCACGCCGTAGATTTCCGCCAACTTCTGCACCACCAAAGGAAGGTAGGCTGGTTCGTTGCGCTTTCCGCGATGGGGTGTTGGCGCTAAATATGGGGCATCGGTTTCAACCACAATACGCGAAAGAGGAACTTTCTCACGTAGCACCTCTGGGAGGGTGGATTTCTTAAAGGTCAGCACACCTCCAATACCCAACACAAAACGGGGAAAGGATGTGAGTAGTTCTTCCGCTTCTTCCGCTGTACCGCCATAGCAATGGAAGATGCCACCCGGTAATTCGTCTGCATACGGAAGCAGAGTATCCACAATTTGGCGGTGCGCCGAGCGGGAATGAATCACAAGCGGGAGGTTAAAACGAATGGCCCATTCCGCTTGACGTTGCAGCGCCATGATCTGTTCTGCTTCACGCGTATCGTCCCAGTAAAGGTCGATGCCCACCTCGCCAATCGCCACATAAGGATGCTTACTGTTAGCAAGCGCCTGCTCCATGCGGTCAAGCAATTCCGAGGGATTATCAGGCAAATCCGTAGGATGAAGTCCGAGCATGGGAAAACACACTCCTGGATGCGCCTCGCAGAGGTCTAACATCGGTTGCCAGGAGTCTGCCGCAATGTTTGGCAACAGCAGGGTTTGCACTCCTGCTTCAAGCGCACGGGTGACAACTGCCGAGCGGTCTTCATCAAACTCCTCACTATAAATGTGGGTATGCGTATCTATCATGGCGTAGTTTAACTCTTTCTACCCAACAACGTTTCAGCAAACTGCCAAAGCGGGAGTTTTACATCCACAGGCAATGCAAGGGCGTTGAAATGCTGGCGTGCCTCATCGTACATCTCAGCAATGCGTTGCTGTGTGAGTGTAGCAATGTCAAGAGCGTTGTAGATTTCTGTTACTCGCGAAATCTTTTCCTCGGGCATGATTACTGCGTTGTTGAGCAACGAGAGCAACTCTTCGCGTTGGTCCTCCGAAGCATGTTCAAGAGCGTTGATGAGCAAAAAGGTTTTCTTGCCACAAAGAATGTCACCGCCAATCTTCTTTCCAAAAACAGAAGGATCACCATAAACATCAAGGTAGTCATCCTGTAATTGGAATGCCAACCCTATCTTCTCAGCAAAAGCATAAAGGGCATTACAATCAGCCTCGGGCGCATCTGCCACAATACCGCCCATCTTAGCAGCACAAGCGAGGAGCACGGAGGTTTTGAGTCGGATCATTTCAAGGTACTCTGCCTCAGTAACGTCTGTGCGCTGCTCGAAGTTCATATCATACTGCTGACCTTCACACACCTCAATCATGGTGTCGATAAAGAGACGACGCGCCTCATCAGCACGATTACTTGTACATGCATTGATGAGTTTGAACGCCTCAATGAGCATCGTATCCCCCGAAAGGATGGCGGTATTAGCATCCCACTTACGGTGTACAGCAAGTTTACCACGACGCATTTCTGCACCATCCATGAGGTCATCGTGCAGGAGCGTGTGGTTGTGATACATTTCAATCGCTGCCGCCGCACAGAGTGTATTCTCATCACAAGGACGGAAAAGACTGTGCGCTAAGAGTGTCAAGACGGGACGAATACGCTTTCCGCCCATCTCTAAGGAATAGGTAATCGGTTCATAAAGACCTTCGGGCTTCTGCGGGAAGGCAATGTTGTCTAAGAATTGTTCAATTCGATTAAGCATAATGTTGCATTATTTGGGTACGAATAGACGCGTTTACTTGTCCACTCGTTTACTCGTCTACTTGTTTACTCGTCTACTAATTACTATGATATTCAATGGGGATTGTCACCCGCACAATTGCGACCTGACCATCCTTTCTTCCAGGTTCCCACTTCGGCATTTTGCGCGCCGCAGTCATTATAGCGGCAGAAATCATGGGGTGGAGAGGTTCTTCAACCTTTGCCTCAGTAACACTACCCTCCTTATCCACAAGGAACGTGAGGTACGTAGTGCCCGTAATGTTTTGCCCTACGACAAGCGGGGGATAAATAATGTTAGCGTCCAACCAACGCATCAGTGCCGTTATTCCACCAGGAAATGCGGGCATTTCTTGAACCACCTCTACGGGTGTTAAGGGCGCAAGAGGAAGGGGGGCTTCAAGCGGTGCTACCATAACCGTATCTACAGGCACAGCAATTGAGTCTGCTTCTACTGCCGCAACTATAGTTTCTTCCTGCGGCACGGGTACGGGAGCTGGGGTTACAAGGGGTTCATCTACAATTTCGGGGACGGTTGCCACGATTTCTTTCTGCACCACCTCTGTCCTTGGGCGCGTATCCACAAAGCGCAACAAATGGGCATCCTGTCGTTGCAGTGCTTCCATACGCTGCAATTCATGAAGGAGCGACTGCAAATCACGGTCGGACTGCATCGTGAGGTAGGCATTCAATCCGCACACCGCGAAAATTGTCAAAGCAATACCCACTGCTGTACCCAACAAAGCACGTTTGTACCGCCTGCCGGCTTCTTGGCGAAGTCGATAGGCGCCATACGAACGATTGCGACCCTCAAACACAAGGTCACACCATTCTCGTGATACTAAATCGACAGAACGCACGTTTAATTGGTCGAGGGTGGTGAGAAATGATGAACTGTAACTATGTATTTTGCTACAAAGTTACTTTCAAAAGTAAAAAACTTAGTAACTTTGAACCACTATTTTACGTTAGAAATGAAAAAAACATTCTTCTATATCCTTTGCCTACTATCAGTTACCTCACTTTGGGGGCAAGAAAGTACGTCGGGATACAACACGATGAAACTTCCCAGTTCTGCCCATGTAGCAGCATTGGGAGGTGAAAACATATCCATTATTGACGACGATGCGGCTATTGCATGGCACAATCCTGCGTTGCTTTCTAACGTGTCACACAATGTGATCGGTCTGAGTTTCATGACCTATTTTGCCGAAAGCAAGTGGATGGGTGCCCAATATGTTCGCGCCTTTGGCGAACGCCATACCGGAAGCATCACAGCACAATACATGGACTTTGGTTCTGCCAACGAAACGGATGCACAGGGAAATATTCTGGGCACATTTTCTGCGAAGGACATTTACATCGCACCCTCTTACAGTTACCTCTTTAATGACAAATGGACAGGTGGTGCCACACTGAAATTTGCATATTCCAATTATGCCGACTTTTCGGCAACGGCTATCGCGGTGGACTTGGGATTGAATTATTACGATGAGGAGACCGACCTTTCGGTGTCTGCAACAGTGAAAAATATTGGTAGCGAACTGTCGTCTTTCCACGATCAGGAGCAGAGTCTGCCATTTATTGCCCAATTAGGATTGTCGAAAGGGTTGGCACACCTTCCCATACGCATTTCGGTGACACTTACCGACCTTACCCGTTGGAGTTCGGAGTATTATTTTGCCGACGATGAGAAGGATAAAAAACTTTCCTTCTCCAAGAAATTGCTGAACCACATCGTTATTGGTGGCGACTACTTCATCACCGACAACATTTGCATCTCAGCAGGTTATAACTTCCGTCGCTCCTACGACCTTAAAACGGCGGGCAGTGCCCATGGTGCTGGACTTACCGCAGGGGCATCCTTACAACTGAAGCGCTTTATGATTTCAGGCGCCTATGCTAAATATCACAAATCAACCTCTTCGCTGATGTTCAATGTCAACTACACATTGTAATCAGCAACGGACTATTTAACAACATATTTTTCTCATGAAGAAAATCATTATCGCCCTTGATGGACATTCATCGTGTGGCAAAAGCACTATGGCTAAGGCCTTGGCAAAGAAAATTGGATATATCTATGTGGACACTGGCGCCATGTACCGCACCGTTACGCTCTTCGCCCTCCGCAATAACATCTTTAACGGTTCGGAACTTGATGCAGAACGCCTTGAAGCACTCCTCCCCGAGGTGAAAGTTAGTTTTGTACTCGACCCCGAGACAAACCTCCCCTTGGCATGCCTTAATGGTGAGGTAGTGGAACGCGAAATCCGTACCATGGAGGTTTCTTCACGCGTAAGTCCTATTGCAGCCCTTCCCTTCGTTCGCACATTGCTCACTAAGATGCAACAAGAAATGGGTGAAGCAAAGGGCATCGTGATGGACGGACGCGACATTGGCACGGCGGTGTTCCCACAGGCGGAACTCAAAATTTTCGTGACGGCTTCGGCAGAAGTGCGTGCACAGCGTCGTTACGACGAACTCACAGCGAAGGGCGAAAATGTAACCTTTGAAGAAATCCTCAAAAACGTACAAGAGCGCGACTACATCGACTCGCACCGCGAAGTGGCACCTCTCAAACAAGCAGAGGATGCACTTGTGCTTGACAACAGCAACATGACACGTGAGGAGCAAAACGAATGGTTGATGCAGGCCTACATGAAGGCATGTAACGCGTAATTCCCCACCCTCATTTCTCCTAAAGCCTATGTTACAAATTGAGATAGATAACGCATCAGGTTTCTGCTTCGGTGTCACCACTGCTATCGGTAAGGCAGAGGAGGAACTTTCGCACAGCGATTCGCTCTACTGCCTCGGGGACATTGTGCACAACGAGCGTGAATGCGAGCGCCTGCGTGAGTTGGGGTTGCAAACCATTGACCACAATGCCTTCCGTGAGTTGCGCGGAGGAAAAGTATTGTTGCGTGCCCATGGCGAACCGCCCAAAACCTACGAGCAAGCGGAACAAAACTGCATTGAGATAATCGATGCCACCTGTCCCGTTGTGCTCCAACTGCAAAGAAGAATCAAGCGGAAATACGACAGCGAAAAACGCCCTCTCATCGTCATCTACGGCAAGCGTGGACATGCCGAAGTGCTCGGACTTGTAGGACAGACCAACGGTGAAGCCATTGTTATTGAGAACCTTGAAGAAGCGGAGTCGCTCGACTTCACCCGCGACATCTGCCTCTTCTCACAGACGACAAAGTCACTTGAAGGGTTCCAACGCATTGTGGAATACATCACCACCCACATCCAAGCACCTGCCACCTTTGAGTATTTCGACACCATCTGCCGTCAAGTGGCAAACCGTCTCCCCAACATTCGCGAATTTGCAGCGCGCCACGATGTCATCGTGTTCGTAAGCGGATTGAAGAGTTCTAACGGCAAGGTCTTGTACGAAGAATGTAAGAAAGTCAATCCCCACAGTTACATGGTTGACGAACCGCAAAGCATCGACGCCCATTGGTTTGAAGGCGCCAAGAGCGTAGGTATCTGTGGCGCCACTAGCACTCCCAAGTGGTTGATGGAAGCGTGTCGTGATGCCATTCAGAAACTGCAATAGTGCATATTGGGAACACACGAAGTTTAAGGCAAACTTTTGTAAAAAATCGTTTCTTATTTTCAACCGTTTGCCGTAACTTTGCACCGCAAAACATTACTCACTAACATATAAAATTAAGTCTTTGCAGAAGGTTCTTCTCAAAGGCACAATGAATGTTATGAAACTTATCGAACAACTTGTAGCACGTGCGAAGGCTGATAAGCAGCGCATCGTGTTGCCTGAAGGTACGGAAGAACGCACCCTCAAGGCGGCCAACCAACTCCTCACTGACGGAGTGGCTGACCTTATCCTCATTGGCAACCCCGCTGAGATTGCAGAAAAAGCAGCAGAATGGGGACTTGGTAACATCAACAAGGCAACAATCATTGACCCGCTTAATCATCCCAAGCAGGAAGAGTATGCCGAACTTCTCGCAAAACTCCGCGAAAAGAAGGGTATGACTATCGAGCAGGCACGCGAGTTGGTAAAGAATCCCCTTTACCTCGGTTGCCTCATCATCAAGGCTGGCGATGCTGACGGTCAGTTGGCTGGTGCGCAGAATACCACTGGCGACGTGCTTCGCCCCGCACTTCAGATTATCAAGACTACTCCAGGCATCACTTGCGTTTCAGGCGCTATGCTCTTGCTCACTATCGCTCCTGAATGTGGCGACAACGGTGTACTCGTAATGGGTGACGTAGCAGTAACTCCCGTGCCCGATGCCAACCAGTTGGCACAGATTGCTGTATGTACTGCTCAGACTGCGAAGGCTGTTGCTGGTATCACACCCCGCGTAGCAATGCTCAGTTTCTCTTCTAAGGGTTCTGCAAAGCATGAAGATGTAGATAAGGTAGTTGAAGCACTTAAGATTGCTCGCGAGATGGATCCCTTCCTCATGATTGATGGCGAACTTCAAGCTGACGCAGCACTCGTTCCCGCAGTAGGTCAGAGCAAGGCTCCTGGTAGTCCCGTTGCAGGTGCAGCAAACGTGCTCATCGCTCCCCGCCTTGAAGTTGGTAACATCGGTTACAAACTCGTTGAACGCCTTGGCCACGCTACTGCAATCGGTCCCATCCTCCAGGGTATTGCTCGTCCTGTGAACGACCTTTCACGCGGTTGCTCTATTGACGACATCTACAAGATGGTTGCTATCACTGCAAACCAAGCTATTGCTGCTAAGGCACAGGCTTAAATACATACTGTAAGTACAAACAAAAGAAGGTGTGTCGAAGTTCGGCACACCCTCTTTAGCTGGGTAAGAATGTGTAAAATGCAAGGCGCTGAAATTAAGGATGAAGGGAGTGTACTGAAGTACATGACCAAATCCGAAATTGAGGAGCAACGTAGCTATTTGCGCATTATGACACAGCGTCTTTTGTTATATTAGGTATAACTACAAAGGTTAATCACTCACACGCGTATCGCGTACTTGTACTTGTGAGTAGGGCAACAACTGCGAACCGTTGCAGATGAGGAGCTGACCGCGATTGCCCTTGATGAAGTAGTAGAAGTTCTTAATCAAGGATTGACGGCGAGGGTCGGAGGTAATAACGTACACGGTACGCACAAGGGGATAATCGCCAGTTGCAATATAATATTGGTAAGGTCGGAAATAATCAGCGTCCTTACCACCCTTCTTGCTCACCATCATCACGTTTACGTCAAGGTCGTAGAAACTCTTGATGACACTGTCCTTACGCAACCAGTCAACACCCACCACGGCAATGACATCCTTATTCTCGCGCGCAGCCTGAATCGCTTCGAGGTTGCTGCCTTGTGCATAGAGATTGCCACCTAACTTCTTGGATTCGCAGAGCGAGTCGGTCATGTAACGCACCGTGCTGGAGCGTGAATTGTCGAACACCACCTTGATTTCTCCCTTCTTCTGTCCGCGCTCCAACTGTTCCCAACGCGTAATCTTACCAGAGATAATGTCGCGCAACTCATCCACAGTAATAAGTGTATCGGGATTGTCCTTGCTCACGACAAGCGCGATTGCATCGGTAGCAATGGGTGTCTGCATCACCTTACTTACCTTTTGCTTCACAATCTGCTTTTCCACATCCGTCAATTTACGCGTAGCGATGCAGCAACGCACACTGTCATCAAGAAGCATATGAATAGCCGAGTCCTCGGTTACATAGTACGGTTTCATATCCGCTTCTACATACTTCATATTAAACTGATGAACAGCCTCCGAGAGGATGGGTTGGAAGGTTTCATCAATAGCAATTTCTACTTCATATTCTTGCAACCAAGCACCGGTCTTCTTCTCTTCAGCGCATGAGGCAAAAAGAAGAACGAGCATAGAAAACAGGGGATAGATAAATTTCTTCATACTTGTATTTATTATATCATAAAGCGTACAAGCAAAGATACAACTTTTATGTGGAGTAACTGGTGGGGAAGAGAGAATTTAAGATTTGTAAAGCAAAAAGCGAGTCTTCGCTTGTGAACGAAAACTCGCTTTGGGGTTATAAGTTAGGGCGCAAGATAGTTCTCTACGATCATTGAATAATGAATCGGATGGGCACTGTGAACCACTTACGAACGGGGTGTCCGTTCAACTTTGCAGGAATAAAGCGGGGCATTGATTTTACCACACGAATGGCTTCACGATCACATTCTGGAGAAAGAGAAGAACGAACCTGTATTTCCCCCACCCTGCCATCTCGTTCTACGACGAAGCGAAGAATGACCATACCTTGCACACCTTGTTTCAAAGCTGCATCAGGATAGGTCACGTGGTCACGGATGTACTTGAGGAGGGCTACCTGCCCACCAGGAAATTGTGCGTCCTCCTCTACACTACCTTCTACAATTTCGTCTTTGTCAGGAACTGCATCACCAGCATCCATTGAGGGTTCATTCAAGTCGTCGATAATGATGCCGTCTTCAGCGTCACCTGGGTAATCATGAGGTGTCTGTGATTGTCTTTCAGGAGCAATCACACCATCATCATTAATATGTGTATCTTCCTGTGAGGCACGCGGAACAGCGCTGATCTCATCGCTCGAATTAACACTGCGAATATGGTTAAGCAACTGAATGGTAAAAATTGACACCAGTGTTATAGATAAAGCGACTAATAACAGGAGTAAAAACTTCGGGATGTTCATAAGCGTAGTACAATAAAGTAATCTATTTTCCCTATAGCAAAAAAGCGAGGTTTTGTCGTGACAAAACCTCGCTAATTATTGTAGGTGCGCTATATAATGCGCTGTCCTTTACGGTTACTGGATCACGAAGCGTACGGGTACTGTGAACCACTTACGCACGGGGCGACCGTTCTGCTTTGCAGGAATGAAGCGGGGGAATGATTTTACCACTCGGATTGCTTCACGGTCACATTCTGCTGAAAGTGACTTACGGATCTGTACTTCACCCACACTACCGTCGCGTTCTACCACGAAGCGGAGCATTACCACACCCTGCAAATCCTGTTCGAGAGCAATTGCGGGATACTTGGTATTTTCGCGAATGAACTTGAGGAGGGCAGCCTGACCACCGGGGAATTCAGCATCCTGCTCTACGTGTTCGTGAATTTCTTCTTCTGCGGGGGGAACTTCATCACCACCAGCCATCTGGTTGTCCTTCAAGTCGTCGATGTTGATACCGTCTTCAGAGTCACCGATGTAGTCCTGAGAAGCAATAGCGATATTCTGTCTCGTTACTTCATCCTGTGTCTTCAATGCCTTAGTTTCGTCAACCTGGTCAACGATATCGGGCACTGTGAAGGCAATTGATGCCTTAACGGCAACCTTCTGGATTTCCTTGGGCTTGTACTCTTGCTTGATTTCTACCTTCTTCTCTTCCTTCTTGGGCTCTTCCTTTTTGAGTTCAGAGAGTGACGTTTCCATTTCTACGGTGATGTCGCGATTGGCTTCAATCACGCTTGACACAGCAGACTTAACGAGAACGAGCACTACAAGAACTACGATACCTACGAGCACAGAAACGATAGAGTAGAAGCGTCGCGCTGATGCCTTAGCACGTAATGCATAAGCGCCGTAATCTTTGTATCGTCCTTCAAAGACGAGGTCGCACCATTCTTTTGATGCTAAGTCGATATTAGACATACTTTAAACTTTGCTTATGTTATTACTTCTTAAGGGGAACAGCATTCTTGATCATTTCAAGGTCCTGTTCGTGAATCTTGTCAATCACATACTTACCGATGAAGCAGATCTGCATTTCATCGAGCGCGTTAATCAAGTTAAGGTAAGTAGCATCGTCCGTAGCCTTGATGATAGCCGAAGGAGTGATGTCAGAGTTCTTGATGTCGTTCAAGCGCTTCTTGTGTTCCTCACGGTTCTTTTCATCCTGCTTCACGTTAGAGGTGTGCTTGTTAGCAAATTCGCGCTTAAGTGCAGCAACCTGCTTCATAGCTTCACCGTTCTTTGACATGAGCACCTTACGGATGCCGTTCTTACCATACTCGGTTTCGTATACAGTAGCCTCTTCGGGCTTACCTTCAAAGTAATAGATCTTGTCGTCCTTATCGAGGATAATCGTGATTGCTTTGTCTGCAGCTACCTGGCTCTTATTTTCCTGCTTGATGTCATCCTTGTCCGAAGGCATAGAGATTTGCATCGTCTGAGGTTTAAGAAGAGTAGTACAGAGCATGAAGAATGTCACGAGCAACATGATCATGTCAACCATCGGCGTGAAGTCGACGCGGGCATTCATTTTCTTTTGTTTGCTCTTGCCGTCGCCACCGCCGCCCATATCTAAACTTGCCATAACATTCTAAGATTTATTCCTCTGCTTTAAGTGAAGTGATGAGGTTGTAACGGTTCTCATCAACGTCACGCAAGGAGTCCATAACTTTTTTAATTGCAGAATAGGGAGTCTTCTGGTCAGCCTTGATAGCAAGACCCATGTTCTTCCCGTTTGCTTTACGAGCTGCTGCTACCCACAACTTGAGTTCGTTAAAACCGAGTTCTGTACCGTCCGCTTGAACTTCAGGCAAGGGGATACCTGCTTGAGCGTCCTTCAAGAGCAATTCAGTACGCTTCGCAGGTTCCTGCGCCAACCACGCTGTAAGGAGGTTGAGGGGAGTACCGAATGTGGGGCACTTTGAGAACTCGTCGAGTTGTGCGGGAGTGAGCGTAAGATATTCATCGCGAATCATCTGTTCAGCCATCGCACGCTGTGTTTCGGGAGTGTCCATACAGAGGAACACCTTGCCGTCACGGTTTACGAAGATGGTGAGCAAATTATGTTCGGGAATCTTAATCTCCGACACTGAACCCGGAGTATTCACCTTAACTGGTTCGTCCTTAACGAACGTTGCAGTAAGCATAAAGAAGGTAAGCAGCAGGACCATAACGTCACTCATCGGCGTCATGTCGATGAATGTGTCTTGTTTTTTAATTTTAAAACGTCCCATTGATTAAGTTTACCTAATTTATGGATTAGTGAGTAGCGTTGAATGTCTGAACTACAGTGAAACCTACTTCGTCGATGCAGAAAGTAAGGCGGTCAATCTTGTTAGTGTAGAAGTTGTAAGCGATAACTGCGAGCGCACCAGTTGCGATACCAGAAGCTGTATTTACAAGCGCTTCAGAGATACCTACAGAAAGAGCAGCTGAGTCAGCACCACCTTCACCGCTAGCCATAGCAGAGAACGACTTGATCATACCCATTACGGTACCGAGAAGACCTGTAAGTGTACCGAGTGTTACGATAGTACCAACGATGGGGAGGTTTTCCTGCATCATAGGCATTTCGAGAGCAGTTGCTTCTTCGAGTTCCTTCTGGATAGCGAGCACCTTCTGTTCCTTAGAGAGTGTAGCGTCGTTTTCAACCTGACGGTAAGTAACGAGTGTAGAGCGAACTACGTTTGCTACAGAACCCTGCTGCTTGTCGCAAAGAGCTTCAGCCTTAGCGATATCGCCAGCCATGAGAGCTGCCTTGATTTCAGCAACGAAACGGCTTACATTACCCTTACCATTAGCAGTGCGGATAGCGAAGTAACGTTCAATTGCAAGCGCAAGTACAGTAATCAACTGACCCCAGATAAGAGGCACGATGAAACCACCCTTATACACAGTACCAACAATACCATCGGGTTCGTAGCTACCACTCTGGAAGAAGTGGAAAGGAAGACCTGTAAACGCTTCGTGACCTACGAAGTTTGTCTTGTAACCAGCACCGAACACATAAAGTGCTTCAGCAATGATAAAACAGATGAGGATAACAATCCAACCGGACTTAATACCCTTGAAGCCCTCAGACTTCTTTGCAGCACCCTTGGGTGCACTTGCATTTGTTGTTGCCATTTTGATTTGATTAATTAAAAGGTTTAAAATGTTTATTGAATATCAGTCTTTTATACACGAAACTCCACCTCAAACGGCAGAATTCCGCAACTTGTCCAGGGCAAAGTTACATAAAAATTCCTTTATCAAACCTAAATAACCTTGTATTTTTAAAAAATTAATTTTGTTAAGGGGGTTGAAACTACGCTAAATGAGGTCAAAATTAACACGACCAAAAAGCCACTTTCTCCCTCTTATTAAGGAGGAGTACCGCCATTGGCGGGGAGGGGATATTAGGGAAGCCGACGCTCGAAGTAAGAGCAGAGGACAAACTTGTTTGCACTTTGCCTTATAAGGGAGAGGAAGACCGAGTAACCGAGGTCAAATGCCCGAAAGGCAGAGGGGGCTATTGATAATTGCCCCATAAATATCCGGGAACAACTCCTATATCCCCATTCATTTTTCCTCATTTTTCTGTCCAAACTTTAACACACATTAACATTCTGCGCAATTAAAATCGGCACAATATCTATTCTCCGTAAAACGATAAGTTACATTGTGGCGACAATAAGTTACCTTGTAAAAACGACAATACTTATTTTTGAGGCACAATAAGTAACCTTGTGAACGAAAAAAAGTGGAGACAACCCCGATGCTAAGGGTTATCTCCACTTCCGTAGTACAAAGATACAAAATTTCAGAGCGAAATGCAAATCCATTAACACTTGTTAACACGGTATTTATTTTGCATTTTTCTGCATTTTTCGCATCGTACTGGGGGCGTATTACGTGCCGACTATCACAATATTTTGACACGGGGTGATATTTTTTTCAACGCTATTGTCCTCGCTTTATATTTAAATGTGTACTTTTGCCCTACGAAACAGAAACCTAAAACATAAATTAAACTATGCACAACGAAATTGACTGGGCAAACCTTACCTTTGGTTATATGCCCACGGACTACAACGTACGCTGCTACTACCGCAACGGTAAGTGGGGCGAAATCGAAGTAAGCAGTTCTGACACGATCAACATTCACATGGCTGCGACTTGCCTTCACTATGGTCAGGAAGCATTTGAAGGTCTTAAAGCGTTCAGTTGCCCCGACGGCAAGGTGCGTGTGTTCCGCTTGCAGGAAAATGCGGCACGCCTTCAAAGCACTTGTCGCGGTATCATGATGCCCGAACTCCCCACCGAACTCTTTGAAGCAATGGTAAAGAAGGTAGTGCGCCTCAACGAGCGTTTCCTCCCTCCCTACGAAAGTGGTGCAGCACTTTACATCCGTCCCCTCCTTATCGGTACAGGCGCACAGGTTGGGGTTCGTCCTGCTGATGAATACCTCTTCATGATTTTTGTAACTCCCGTAGGTCCTTACTTCAAGGGTGGTTTCAATACAACAAACTATGTGATTGTACGCGAATACGACCGCGCTGCACCTCACGGAACAGGTACGTTCAAGGTGGGTGGTAACTATGCAGCAAGTCTTCGTGCCAACAAGCGCGCACACGACCTCGGCTACTCTTGCGAGTTCTACCTCGACGCTAAGGAGAAGAAATACATCGACGAATGTGGTGCAGCAAACTTCTTCGGCATCAAGAACAACACGTACATCACTCCGAAGTCAAGTTCTATCCTCCCATCTATCACTAACAAGAGCCTCCAACAGTTGGCACTTGACCTCGGTTTGCAGGTAGAATGTCGCCAGATTCCCGTTGAGGAACTTGCAGAAATGGAAGAAGCTGGTGCATGCGGTACTGCGGCAGTTATCAGCCCCATTGGTCGCATCGACGACTTGGAAGAAAACAAGAGTTACGTTATCGCTAAGGACGGCAAGCCCGGCCCCATCAGTCAGCAGCTTTATACAAAGTTGCGCAACATCCAGTACGGTATCGAGCCCGATACTCACGGATGGGTGACTATCGTTGACTAATCCCTACCATTTTAGACGAACTGAGGAGCACGAGTTCATCAGTTCGTCTATCTCTCTTTAATCGTAAATTCCACACATCCACTTTATGCGAAAACTTACGCACATCCTCATGGGGGGATTTACCCTCATCTTCGTTGTAGGCGCAGCTTTAAGCAGTTGCGGCGACTCTGAGAAACTCAAGGAGAAAGAACGCGAAATTGAAGAACTGCGCCAATTGGCGGAGTTGGATCGTCGCGAGATGGAAAATCAGTACGCTGAGTTTGCGGTGCAATATGCCGAATTGAAGAAGACCGTGCAGAATGACTCTCTCGCTGCCCTCCTCGACAAGGAGCAGAAGCGTGCGGAACAGTTGCTCAAAGAACTTAAAAACGTGAAGGCCAACAGCTCGGCTGAAATTCTGCGCTTGAAAAAGGAATTGGCTACGGTGCGCGCGGTGCTGAAAGATTACATCCGCCAAGTGGATTCGTTACAACAGCTCAATGTAGCGCTTGCAGGCGAACGCGACCGTGCTCTAGCCGAAGCAGCACGCACACGCAAGGAGAACACGGCCATCAGTCAGGTGCGCGCACAGTTGGAGGAGAAAGTTGAAATCGCTGCGCAGTTGAATGCTACGGGCGTCACCGTAACTCCGTTGAAGAAGAACGGTAAGGTGGCAAAGAAGTCGAAGGATATTAAGACATTCTCTATCGACTTTACCGTTACGCGCAACGTTACTGCCGAAACGGGCAACCGCATGGCATACGTGCGCTTGATGAAGCCTAACAATCAGTTGGTAAACCCCACAGGGCAGTTTAATTACGAAAATCGCACCATTGACTACTCTGCGGCAAAGGCGATTGAGTACGACGGTGAGGAACTGAAAGTGCAACTCTACGTGCCTATTCAAGAATATCTTTCGGCCGGCACTTATCATGCCTACATCTTTATCGATGGTCAGATGATTGGTTCGGGTGCTGTTGAACTCAAAAAGTAAGCAATGCTACCCAAAGACCCCATGATTCTATTCAGTTACATCAACATGAAACTGAGAGATCAATATCCTTCGCTCGACGAACTCTGCCGAGCGGAGGATATTGACCATAATTGGTTAATCCAACAATTAGCCTCCGTAGGATTTGAATATTCAGCGGAGCACAATAAGTTTTGGTAATACTTACTCCGCCCTGCATAACATGAAGCGTTATCCCTTCACCCTGGTTTGCATAGCACTCATCTTTATCCTCTGCTTTTGCCACCCCACAGCCATTCCTCTTGACATGCCCGACATCATGGGACTGGACAAGATTGCACATTTCATCATGTACCTCGGCACGTGTGGTGTGATGTGGACGGAGTACCTGTTGCGCCACGACCGTATCAACTACACTCGCACCCTGCTGTTTGCAGTCATTGCCCCCATTGCGATGAGTGGTGGCATTGAATGGGTGCAAGGAGTGATGACCGACTATCGTGGTGCCGATATTTATGACTTCTATGCCAATGCTTTCGGCGTCATCGTTTCATTGACTTTACCTTACGGGTGGTGGCTTGGACAACAGCGAAAGAAGACTTCTTAACCCTCCGTCATTAGCCCTTGCCAGTCCATTGTCCGTTGTCCATTGTCCGTTGACCGTCGTCCGTTGACCGTTGTCCGTTGACCATTATCAAAAATTACAATATGCTCACGCTCCGCATAGCTCCCACAACACTCACTGCCGCTTGCCTCGAAACGGGCAAGCCGTTTGAGTTTGCACCCATTCCACTCCAATCCCATCGTTCGCTCATTGCCAACCTTCAAGAGGCAGTAACAACGATTCCCATCCTGAAAAGGAAGGAGCAGAACCAAACTACACAAGTGCTCACCGTAGGTAGCGTTACACCCGTTCCGTTGGCTGACTTTCAGGAGGAGGATTGTGATGCCTTCTACAACTATTGCTTCAAACCTGAGGTACCTCATCGGGTTTTCTACGACGTAATACCTTCGGCAAACTTGATGTTGGTATTCGGACTTCCCGAAACGACATGTTGCGCTATTGAGGAGGTGTTGGGCGAAGTGCACTATGTGTCGGCACTCACTCCCGTATTGAAGCAGTTTGTGCAGAAAGCCACACAGGGACAGGGCACACAACTCTTTATCTACACACACGAAAAGACGATTGACGTGATTCTTGTAGACAACAGCGGACGCTTGCTCTTCACCAATTCCTACGACGTCAACACGGCAACGGATGCGGCATACTATGCCTTTAACATCATCAATCACCACGGATTGAAGCCGCAAGAGACTCCCATACACATTGCCGGGACACCTGACCTACGCAACCCCTTGATTGCCGAACTCGGAAAGTTTGCTCCCCATGCTGTGCCTATCCTACCCTCTATTGACTTTAAGCACCACGAAATTGCCTCTACCGAGGGAATGACCTACGACATGATGGCATTCATATTGGGCAGGAAGAAATAGTCAAGAAGATATAGACAATCTTAAACCTTTAAGAATATCTATACAAACTATCGCATCTATACGCTCTCTTCCACCAACCATCGTCCCTACCCCAACAATATTTCTTATGCGTATTATTACTGGCATCTATAAAGGGAAACATTTTGACATTCCCCGCACCTTTAAGGCACGTCCGACGACTGACTTTGCCAAGGAAAACCTTTTTAACGTGTTGCGCGCCTACCTTGATTTTGAAGATCTCAAAGCGTTAGACCTCTTTGGTGGCACGGGTAGCATCACGCTTGAATTACTCTCGCGCGGTTGTTCGCACGTAACAACGGTAGAAAAGGACCGCAAGCATTTTGCCTTCATCCTTGAATGTATCAAGTCGTTGAAGAATCCCGCAGCACATCCTTTGTGTGGCGATGCGCTACGCTTCATTGAGCGCAGCAAGGAACCATTTGAGTTCATCTTTGCCGACCCTCCCTATGCGTTGCCGGAGTTGGGCGAACTTCCCGATCGCGTGATGAATAGCGGACTTGTAACTGACGACACGCTATTTGTGTTGGAGCATGGCAAGAACTTCAATTTCTCGGATCACCCCTACTTCCTTGAACATCGTGCCTATGGAAGTGTGAATTTCTCATTCTTCCGCAAGCGAAAGGATGAACCTGAAACTAAAACACAAGAATAAACAAAGTGGAAACAACCCTGAATTACCAGGTTGTTTCCACTTTGTTTGTTTCGGATAGTGTATTGTCGGATGCGGCAACTTCCGTAAAACCCGACGTTAATACTTCAAGCACTCGATCTTGAAAGGCGCGCCCGTGAGCGGCACGGATGAGTCCTTGATTGAAAATAACAAAGCACAGCGTGTGACCATGTGCCGTGGTGCAATAACCAGCAAGTGTGCTAACGCCTGTCACCGAACCCGTCTTGGCACGCACATTCCCCACTGCGTGAGTGGAGAGGTTGCGCTTCTTCAATGTTCCATCTTTACCATATACAGGCAATGACTCGTAAAACGCTGGGAGCAACTGAGGGGTGCGGTAGGCATAACGCAACAAATGACCGAAAAGTTCGGGAGTAGCATAATTATACAACGACAATCCGCTGCCGTCAGCAATACGGTAGTGCGAAGATTTTAGGCCTATCGAATCAATCAGCGCATTTATATACTTCACTGCATCTTTTGCCGAAGCGCGGGGTTTCTGAGTATGAGCAGCAAGTTGATAAAATACAGCCTCTGCACAAAGGTTGTCGCTCTCCTTCATCATCGGTTGCAACACATCAGTCAAAGGGCGCAGAAACACTGCCACACACTCTGCATCGGCAGGCAATTCGCGCTGGTAAGTGCGACCTCTAAACTGGATCCCTGCCTTTCGCAACTGGTTACGAAAGGTTGTGGCAAACGAGGGTTTCCCATCCAAATAAAGCGGGCGAATTAACTTATCGTCATCATCCCAACACCATCCCGAACCGCGAGAAAGGGTATCTTTCATGGTTAGGTCAAGCAACAAGTTTCCATCAATAGTCTTTACTCCTCGCTTCCGAAGTGCTTCCACCATCTGCGCCACTTCCGAAGAATGCAAGAGGGGGTCAAAACCTGCACGAATGATAATATCACCCTTAAACGCGCCACCTTGTTGCTTGCCTTTGAGGTATAGACCTGTACGGAAGGTATAATCCGCTCCCAACTCCGAAAGTGCTGTCACAGCTGTTACGACCTTCTGACACGAAGCGGGGCGCATCAACTGTAATTCGTTATAAGCATAGAGCAGGGTATCGTCGGAGATGTCGTAAACGTACATCCCCAACTGCGAATGGCGCAACAGGGAGTCTGTCAACAACACATCCAAACGGCGAGATATCTCAACGCAAAGACTATCTACCGCACTAACAGGAAGAGCAGTCAGTAATAATAATATATGTATCAGGGAGCGTTTAAGCATAATCAACAATAGGTGAGCTGCAACTTTCGTCAATGAGGAAACGTTACACTCCTTCTTAAAGCAATTAGGGTACCCCGATTGGAGCACCCTAATTGTATGTGTAAATTAACGATTCGGGGATCTTACTTTGCCATGAGCGCGTCAAACTTCTTCACGCCCTTGTTGTAAGCCTTCTGTGCCTTTTCAACTGCCTTTTGAGCCTTCTTAGCGTCCTTACCTTCTGCCTTTGCAGCAGCATCCTTAGCAGCCTTCAAAGCATCGTAGAGTGCCCAGAGGTTAGCTTCCTTAGTAGCAGCTACATTCTTAGCAGTGTAAGCTTCGGCAGCAGCTTCAGCAGCAGCTTCAGCAGCGGGTTCTGCCATAGCGTGCTTGTAACCCTTTACATCGTTCCAGTGACCACGAGTGAAGTCGGGGAATGCAACAGCAGCGCAGTTGTTATCCATAGAGATTGCGCCGAGTTCTGCGAGAGAACACCATTCAGCCAAGTCATAAACGTCCATGTCGAGGGGAAGACCGTTTTGGAGACAGTAAACGAGGCGAGCGTCCATCACATAGTCCATACCGCCGTGACCCATTTGACGACCCTTTTCAATGTACTTCGCAAGGATGGGATGGTAGTACTTCTTCAAGAGCGCATCACGCTGAGCAGCGGGCATAAAGCCGTGAGCGTTGAGATTGTCCATCTGAGGAGCATCTGTACCCTTGAGCGCTTCACCAGAGAGTGCCAATTCGGGAGTAGGATACTTTGTTGCGTAACCCTTAGTACCTGTGAGCTTGAACAAACGGTTGTAGGGCTGGGGAGTCATTACGTTGTGCTGGATTTCGATAACCTTACCCTTAGCAGTACGCATGAGTGTAGTAGTGTGGTCACCGTTGCGGAATTCCTTACATTCCTTACCAGTCTTGTTTTCAACCCATTCCTTACCTACGAAGCTTTCAGTGTCCATTGCGATGAGGGTTGTGAAGCGGTCACCACGGTGGATGTCGAGGCACTGTGCTACGGGACCAAGACCGTGAGTAGCGTAAACGTCACCACGATTTTCCTTGTTGTACTTCATACGCCAGTGGAGGTTGTCAACGTCATTATCGTTGGGGTCCTTCCAGTAAGAATCCCAGAACCATTCGAGACCGTGGATATAAGCACCTTCAGCGCGAATTACTTCACCGAACAAACCGTCCTGCTTCATAGCAAGAGCTGTCATTTCATACTCGTCGTAGCAGCAGTTTTCGAGGATGAAGCAGTGGAGACGCAACTTTTCAGAAAGGTTGATGAGTTCCCAGCACTGTTCGAGGTTCATTGCAGAAGGAACTTCGATAGCAGCGTGCTTACCGTTCTCCATCGCGAACTTAGCCACGGGGAAGTGGTGGTTCCAGTCAGTAGCGATGTAAACGAGGTCAACATCGGGGCGCTTACAAACTTCTTCGTAGCCCTTTTCGCCGTAGTAGATGTCAGCGGGAGCGAGACCTGCCTGGCGGAGGTACTTCTGGAAGCGTTCCGCACGGGGTTCTTCGTAGTCGCAAAGCGCAACGATTTCAACACCGGGGATGTGAGCGAAACGCATTACCGCCCATTCACCACGCATACCGAGACCTACGAAAGCAACGCGTACAGTCTTGATAGGATCAACCTTCAAGCCGAGCGCATGCTGCTGGTCAGCGGGACGAGCAGGAGAGTCAACAACAATTGTTCCCTTTTCCCAGTGCCACTTTGTAGAGGGCGAAAGTGACTGCGCAGAAGCAGTTACCGCAGAAAGAGAAACCAACGCCGCAAGGGCAATTGAATAAATCTTCTTCAACATAATAAAGAAATTTAGGGTTTAAAGTTTAGTGAGAATAATCCTCTGCAAAGTTAAGGAATAAATAATTAAGATTGGGCATTTTAACAACCTTTTTTTAGCAAAGCACAAACACACGGAGGTATACATTTGCTCATCTCAGTTTTTTTTGCGAATATTGCAAATGAGTTGAATCCCGACTCTTAAGTCCTGCGCTCGACGCATACTTTAACCGCTCAGTGTACACATGCTACAAATCTTAATATGCACACATAACGCAGGGATATGTAACATCCCCCACATCCTTTTGCCCGAATGCGAAGGGGTGGGTTACGTTGTGTCTATGCAGTATTCTGAACCGAAGTATTTAGACCTCATCCCCGAGGGGCTTAAATCACGCAACGATATCACACTCTGCATATTAGCGGGCAAAGGTCTTTCTGCAAACCGCAACAATGCGATTCTTCATGCCACTGCTGATTTATGCGTCATTGCTGACGACGATGTGCGTTATACGTTACGCGACCTGCAACGCATCGAAGCGGAACACCAGGCACATCCAGACGCAGATGTCATCCTGTTCCAAGCGTTAGATCCACAAGGCAACCTCTTAAAGAATTATCCGCAGCATCCCTTTGATTACCATCACCAACCCAAGGGATACTTTACGAGTTCCATTGAAATCACCTTCAAGCGAGAGCACATAACGAGCACTCCCTTCGATCTCCGTTTCGGGTTGGGTTCCGGCAAAATCGGGGCAGGAGAGGAAGAGGTGTGGCTCAACGCCCTTCACCGAAAGGCAGGGTGCACCATTAAGTACCTTCCCATCCCCATCGTACAAACCACAGAAACACCACAGGGTGGTGCTAATTTTGCCACCCGTCCTGAAATGCAGCGTGCAAAGGGTGCTGTACTTTATTACATCCACGGATGGTCGGCATGGTTGCGTTGTTTTAAAACCTGCTGGTGCACGGCACGAAAAGTGAACGAAGCACACTTCTTTAATCTGCTTTGCAACACGGCAAAAGGTATTCTATACATCATAAAAACAGGCAGATAAAACGATGACACAGCAATTAGTATCAATCATTGTCCCTGTTTTCAACCGGGCACACACCCTACCCCGCCTTTTTGCATCACTTCAAGCGCAATACTATCATCCTTTGGAGATTATCCTCGTTGACAACAACTCCACCGATGCGTCGTTGGAAGTATGTCAAGCGTTTGCGCAAGCAAACAGCAGGGATGATTTCTCAATCATAGTGACGCAGGAAAGTACTCCTGGCGCAGCGGCGGCACGCAACTGCGGGTTACACGTTGCCTGTGGTAAGTGGGTGAGTTTCTTTGATTCCGACGACGAAATGTCGCCCGACTTCATATCATCTATGCTCACGTCCCTATGTCAATGTCCCACAGCCGACTTTATAGTAGCACGTTCACGAATGGTCTTTGAGGATGGAACGGAGCAGGTGCGTAGTGGATTAGAGGGACTATCGCTTTCCTCACATATCCTCTCTGCCGCACTATCTACGCAATCGTTTCTTGCACACACTGACTTCATCAAGCGCATTGGTGGATGGAATGAAGAAGTGCATATTTGGAACGACTACGAACTGGGCATCCGCATGCTGCAACACAGCAACAACTTCGTAACTCTCTACCGAGCGTTCCACCGCATTTACCAACACAGCGAGAGCATAACAGGAGCCTCACTCAGCGCGTCATTCTCCAAGTTGCAAACGGCAATACCCCTCATCGTGCAGCAAGTCCTCACGCCCCAAGCATCACTCCCCCCTCAGCGTGCATCCGTCATCGCCCTTTACTTCCGCTTGTGCATACTTGCGGGAAAACTCCAAGCAGAGGGGTGCACAGAAGGGGCAGAATGGGTAAAACAACGTGTGCAACAAGTATCACAACAGCATCCCCTCCCGAAGCGCGTCAAAATCATCGGCTGCGCACTCCGATTCTACACATCACACAATGGGCGGGGCGCATGGAAGATTGCATCCTACTTCACAGAAATGCAATAATTGTATAACATGCTCACTCCAGCGTCATGTTATCATCCCCTCATTTTCCTGCATTTTTTCGCTCCTATGCTTATCAAAAACTAAGCGGGTGTACCATGGTGGCACACCCGCTACTTTGTTTCATAGGTTATAGAAAGAGTTGGTTTTATCTTCTAATATTCACCAAATATACCTTATTGGCACCTTTCACATAGAACATATACATGCCATGAGGTAATTTAAATCGATTAAGGACTATATCTTCCGAAGTTTCAATCACAGAACTCTTTGAATTGTTAAGAAGATTCTTGTAACTACATACTATTTCATCGTCGGAATTGACCATAACCTTAAGCGCTACGATGTCTTGATATTCACCCTTCTTTTGTCTCTGTAAAAGGATTGAAGCATCTTGATTATGACGCGTTTGGACCCGAATGTCAGTAAAAAGTTTTCTGGCATTTTTGATGACGATTTCTCCTCTATTCATGTTGTAACGAGCAGGTTCTTTCAACTCTACCTCATTTACCTTTACTCCATTAAAGAGTGCGCAAGCACCTGCAACATCATATGAGGGAATACTGATATAATCACTATTCAATCTGCGGCGGATGGAGATTACTTGTTCCATCTTTACTACCTCGTAAGAGTCATCAAGTGTAGAAATCACCATAAAGGCATCACCATTCTTTTCGCCGTAAGTCTTTTGTGTAACAAAACCTTCGATAATTGTTCCGTTCTTGAGTTCAACGATTTCAATCCATCGAGACTGTTCAGCCCATGACATCGAGGGAGTGTTCTTACACTTACCGATACTTTCAACAGCAGAGAGTTCCACCTTTGTCACCATACTTGAAGCGACATCCTTTACAAACAGCGACTGTCCTATAACTTGCTTGACAATGTATCCCTTAACTTCAGGACGCTTGGTATAGAATTTCACAACGTCTACGAGTTGTGATGCTTCATTGGGGTTATAGAAATATTCGATCTGCTTAATCTCGCTGAACTGAATTGTAATGTCGCCCTTCTTTGCGTCAATGTAATGCACAAAGTTCTCACCTTTTTGCAACACATATACATTTGATGCAACATTATTTTTCGTTTCAAAGGAACGCAACAAAAGACCTTTCTTACCACCCTCAGCCTGGAGTTCTATGCTTCCCTTTTGAAGCAACCACTTCCAATTATCGTCCAACTGATCTTCAGGCACAAAAGTAGAACTCATAGACGCACCTGCATAAGTAGAGTCCGTAATCGTTGAGATTAAAGAATGGAAAGAAATACTCTCGCCAATATTTTGGCGCACAATGTATCCTTCGTAGGTATCACCTTTAAGAGTGGTAACCTTTTCGTAAATATCAACAGTCTTATCGTTCACTTCTCCCCATACGAATGTAGGAAGAAGGAACAATAAACTTAAGAGCAACGACTTATTCATAAGTGCTTATTTACATTCTTTGTCATACAACTCCTTGAGGTAACGTGCTTGAACACAAATAGTTCCTCCGTCACTTGTAGTATAACCTCCAGACAAAATGCCAACAACTTCATTGGTATTTGCACGATATACAGGAGATCCACTTGCGCCCCCTGCAGTAGCTGCTTGACATTCAAAATCATACTTGCCTGGTGTCTTGCTACACTTTGTTTCAATAGTAGTGGGTTCCAATGTGATGGTAGTTGCCTTACCCTTCCAATCACCATTGGGGAAACCCATAATGCGCAAATCATCCTCCATAGGTGTAAGTTTTGAAATATACGCCTTATTGATATCGAATACAGTACCAATATCTTCTGGAGTCTTCATAGTGTTGAGTCGAATGATGGCCACATCTATATCCTTCTCCTTTGAATCTGCGACAACCGTACAAGGTGCATATTCACTGTATTCATTATACATTTGACCTGAGAAACCAATGACGATTTTGTTATGTACCCCCTTAATATTCAAACCAGACTTGCGAATACGGTTAATAAGCACATTCAACTGAATAAGACGTTGACTCTTAGGATATTGTTCAACAATATACTCACAAATCAAATTACCAACTGGTGATGATGCAAATCTTGCAAACTGCTCTTCGGTAGATACTTCCAAACCACCAAACAACTCTGTAATAGATGCTTCTACATACTTCTTAACTTCATCATCTTCAGTTTTCTTACGATATTCCCAAGGATGTGAAATGTGGCGGTTAGTTGCCAGATGACCCTTCTGGTCAATGAAGAATGCAGTACCTTGATAGGTCAACTCACCGCTCTTAGGATATCGGAATTTCAATCCATCAAACTCTACGGGGGTGTCGTTCAAGGTAATTTCATAATGGTATTCAGCAACTACGTGTGCAACAGCCTTTTCAGTAGGCTCATTAGGAATAATGAACTTTGAAATAATAAACACGAGTGCTGCAACTGCAGCAACACTGCCCAAAGCCACTCCCAATATCTTCAACCAATTAGAAGGAGCAGGAATGTACTGCTGAAGGAGGTCGGTTACATCCTCATTACCCATGATAATGTTATCACCCTTCTTAATCTGAACGGGAGTATCCTTCTGTGCCTTAATACCATTGACCTTTGTGCCATTACGACTGCCGTTATCAACGATGAAAGCACGACCCTTCTTATCTATTTTAAGAACAGCATGGAAGCGACTCACTGTGCCACTATTCACCTGAATATCGTTTCTGTAGTTCGTACCGATGTTGATAATCTGTGTGTAAGCTGCATTGCTGGGAAGTGAGGGGATACGCGACCACACCAATTCCGTGTCAGCAAAACGGATTCTGTCACCACGACGTACAGCAACTTCTTGATTAGGTTTGATTTTCGTACCATTAACAAAGGTTCCATTAGTGCTACCAAGGTCTTCGAGAATGATTTCGCCCGTGTCTAACAATGTCATTTCAGCGTGTGAAGAACTTACATAAGTACTTGCCAATTGCACATCACAAGCTTGACTACTACCGATTCTAATTAGTTTCATAATGCTTAAATTTTTATGTTTAAATAATTACTTTACCTTTAATACTTACGCTGTCATTGGACTTTGGTGATTCAGTAGCACCCTTCTTTTCTTTGTCTTTAGCAGATGTGGATACTGAATCCTTCTTTGATTCCTTGTCTTTAGCGCTGTCTTTTTTCTTCTTTCCTGATTCGGGAAAGAAATCCTTCTTGCTAAAACCTTTTGACAGATCATTCTGTTCAACAGACTTAGAACCACCTTGAGGTTCTTCACCCGTGATAATTGGAGCCTCAATTTGATCTGGTGTCGGACTTTCTACCACTGTTGATTTTGTCTCAGGTGTACTTTCGTAACAAGGATTAAAATAGCGGTACACAGCTTTTCCCGCTATTACGAGTGCAAACAATATTAAGCAGGCGAGCAGAATGATGCCAGCTATATAGTATTTCTTTCTGGGGTTGTGGATTTGATTCCAATCTAATTGGTATCTATCTGCGAAAGAAATCATATCACTACGCTTCACCCTATATACAACGTTAGGTCGCACCAATGCACCGTTCAACTTCGTACCATTAGCCCCCATACTTACAAGTTCCATCTTACCCGTGGGATAGATGCGCAAAATTGCATGATGGCGACTGATCATTTCATGATTCAAGAAAATCTGACTTGAAGGATCTCTACCAATTTTTATTGTTTCCATAGGTTTACCAATATATGTTTTTAGACTAAGGAATTTAAGTTATTTCTTTTTCTTACCTTTCTTCGATGAGGTCGATTTTGCAGACTTCTTAGGCGCAGGGGTTGACTTAGTTGAGTTTTCTAACTTAGTTTCAGCCACCTTAAGTTGCTTTCTTAACGATGAAATGGTATCATCCTTCTGAGCGACAACTTTATCAAACTGAACCCCATAGTCAGCATGCTCTTGCTTTAGTGTGGCAATATGTTTTTCCAATCCTACATTTGCTGTTTGCAAACTATCTATAACCGTTTGCTGTTCATCAAGCGTAACCATTTGTGCCACACTACGCTCTCTTTTTACAATAGTAATCAGATTGACCATTAAACTCAACACCAGAAGGATTGCTAATCCCTGCATGATGCGTTTATGTTTCGTACTCATTATCTGTTTCAATTTTGAACTTATTTGTGTTTCAAGAATTATCAATGTGTGGTTGTCATGATGCCCCCCCTCATTCGCTCCGATTTCGTCCACAAGCATTGTGGTACTCTCTAAAATATTTACCAAATTGGGGAAGCGGTAGAATTGCTTAGATAATTGTTTCTCAGGCATTGTGCCCCATACACCATCTGAGCATAAATAGAAACGATCGTGCTTTTCATAAGGAACGACATCAATATCAACCTCTACACTTTCCTTAAGCCCTAAGACTCTTGTAATGATATTAGAGTTGGGAGATATTCGGGCTTGCTCCTCTGTAAGCGTACCTTTACGCACTAGTTCTGCAACCACTGAATGGTCATTCGTCTTAAACACGATTTTACCTCTGCGCATCTGATAGCAACGACTATCCCCAACATGAGCAATTGTCGCACAGTCTTTATTGATAAGGAGAGCAACTACGGTAGTACCCATTCCCATCGTCTCGGGATGCTCTAACCCATATGAATACACTGCTGTATTTGCATGCTGAATTGCGTTTGTGAGAAGTTCACTTACAGGGCGACGCATGATATGTTCGTCTGCACTCTTTACGAATTGGATAATTTCCTGAGTTGCTATTGTTGACGCAAGTTTTCCCGAAGGGCCTCCACCCATCCCATCACACACCACCAACAACAATCCATTCTTCGTCGTACTATACCCGCATGAGTCCTGGTTATCAGCACGACCTCCTATAGAAGAGTCCATCACTCCTACATAAGGTAAAGATGTTTCTAAATGTATCATAGGATAATAAATAGAGATATTAAAATTGTAGCAATCAACACAATACAGAGTATCGCAAGGAAAATCTTAACAAACTTCCCGGATGATGATGATTGAGTTGGTTTGGAGGTTATAGTAACCAATGAATTTTTAAAGGCATTTCGGAATTCCAGAATATTGGCGTAACGGAAACTCTTATTGGGATGTGCTGCCTTACGCAACACCTCAATGATTGCTGGAGGAACATTCTTGTTGTAAGGAAGCAACAATGTTTTGTGTTTCTCTATCAATTCATTGAAATCATTACAATAGAAGGGATTTTCATCACACAACAATTCGTAAATGGTAACTCCGAGTTCATAAATATCCGTTCGACTATCAATCGTCTCTAATGAACCCTTTTCTCCAAATTGCTCTGGAGCCGCATACTTAGGCGTGCCCATCATGGAGCGACTTGCCGTCTCGTAAGCATCAACATTTGCGATACCAAGGTCCATTAATCGGATATTGCAACCATTCTCAACCATGATGTTTGATGGTTTAATATCCATATGAAGGATATTACTTGAATGCAAGTAATGGAGCGCATCAAAGATAGGGAGCACCATATCGCAAATAGTCTTGATACGACGGTGTTGCGGAATTCCTGAGAGTTTCTGCTTCACGAATTTATCGAGATTCTCACCACGCACAAACTTTGAGACTATAAAGATCGGACCACTACCCTGTTGCCATTCACACAAGCCAAGCATCTCCACAAGATTTCTGTGCCTAAACATCAAAGATGCTTCAAGGCATGCTCGATTACGAATACCTGGTTCGTTAGCAAACTCGTCCTTTACCTTTTTAATGGCAACAGGAACGTTGGTTCCACACATAAAACCATAGTACACCGTTCCCATAGCGCCTGAACCGATAGGGTCTTTACTCCTATCGTACACATACCATGTGCCTGATATATTAAGGTATACCAGATTTCCGTCTATAACAACATTCCTGTTACTCATATCAACTTAATTTCTATCGTAAATAAGATCACCGGGAGTTTGCTTCAACAACTTGCTCATCACCACAAATACTGTAGTCACGGTTGCTACAAGCACAATAATGATGGAGAAAATTGTTTTCGTACTCCACAATGCGAGATAATTATACGTGCCATCCTTCATGACATCGAAAAGTGGCAATGTCAACTCTATCATCCATACAAGAACTATGGAAATGGAGATTGCTGTAAGAATTATTGTGAGCAATATAAGCACATAGACCTTAATCAGTTCGTCAGAGTCAATACCGAAAGCTTTAAACGTACCAAGATTACGCTTTACCTTCTGGAAGTAACTTTGCAACATATTGACGATGAACATGATGATACACACAATCGCAAATACAATCATAGCCCAAGACAAAATGTTTGCCATAATACTTACAGCATTAAAATTCTCCTTGGCATTGATCTGCGCCATCTCTATCTGTACGTTGTATTCACTCTTCACAAATTGCTCGAATGAACGAATAGAGTCAAGCGAGTGGAAGTTCATTGACAGATAAGATGCCTGTGGTAATACATACTCCGAAGAATCATACTTGTAGATGCGTGTCACACCTGTCGGAAATGCAGCGGAAATCTTGTCATCCATGTCTATAAAAGCCTGGAGTTCTGTATTGTGGTCTCCCATAAATACAGACAAGATTTTACCACGTTTAAAACCTTTCAATTCAGGTAGTTCTTCCTCTAAAATCTGGTACATAAAGTTGTTCAGACTATCAGGCAATAGAACTGTTACCTTTTCCTCAAAGTCAGCCACCCCTTCCTCTACGAAATAGTTAATATTGCGTCTGTAGTTGGGATTGTTTAAATCCAAGGGGAAAGTGTCGTCGTTACTCCACTGTTCGTATAAGAACTTTGAGGCTATCATATCCATATTGCCAGGCAAACGCTTTACAACAGCCAAGAGAGGGAGCGGAGCTGCAGCAAACTCATTCTCATACAACTTAATACCAAGTGTATCGGCATTCAAACTGCGTGACAAATAGTTTAAATAGGCTGGAGGGTTCTTTGTAGAATATCCTAACTTCGTCAATACATCTTGAGTAACTACGATTCCGTAGGTTTCGTTAGTCAAACTATCCGTAGAAATAGCACATCCATTAACTACATTTTCCTCATTCAAGATAGCCTGCATTAACTTACTATTGAAATACTCAAAAAAGCGAATCTCCAAGTAGTGATAACTATCATTGGAAGCAAGCATTGTAAATGCGAAGTAGTTGTCATTCTGAACTTCATTAAACATGAAACGTTGTTGAAGTTCTTCGTCTTCAACAGCAATTCTCAATCCGTCAAAATCACCATTGCCATATCCTTTCTGGATATCCACCCAGTTTGTAAAAGGGTCATCCATCTTGTCTGACAAATATTTCATACTTCCATTACTGAAAGCAATAGAAATAAATGTGGCAAAGAGCACTGCTGTCAACAACCAAAGGTTAAAATAATTTTTACCCAGTACGACTTTACCCTCACGATTGGCCAACAATCTAATATATTCGTTTAAGAACATCTTATACTTAATAAATTATAGTTTACTTCTTACGCAAAAAATCCTCGAAATCAGCAGTTTGATATGTTTTCCGTCCATTGGTCCACTCTGTGCGATCCTCTGTAGGAACGTAGATACATGAAGAGTCAATCACCCCATAAGCGATATCTTCATCCTCTTCTCGCTGCTTACTTCTTATTTCTTTACGTATCTTTATAATCACGTCTGCAAAACTTGTTGCAAGGTGCATATCATGACTTACGATAACCGCCGATGCATTTTCGCCCTTATCCAAACGATTAGATAAGATTTCCATCACACGCATTGCATTCTCGCCATCCAGATTGCCTGTAGGTTCGTCACCAAACAGTACGGTAAAATCAGGAATTACGGCTCTTGCAAAAGCAAGTCGCTGTTGCTGTCCCCCCGAAAGTTCATGTGCAAATCGAGTCTCATTAATATGCTGCAAGCCCAAATCCTCCAAAACTTGCTTCGTGCGTTCAAAGCATTCTTCCTTGCTATATCCCTGCAACATGCGCGTGAAAGCTATATTCTCGAATGCAGTAAAATTACGCATCAAGTTCGTACTTTGGAAGATGAAACTGTAATGATTCAATCTGAACTTCGAGAGTTTTGTATCATCTTTCCACAGTTGCTTAAGGTCTATTGACGTCCCGTCCTTCAAATTGAAAGCAAACTTAACATCGCTAGATGGTACGATTGTATTGTTCATCATACCGAGGGTTTCGAGTATCGTACTCTTACCGATACCCGATTCCCCTACTATAAACACTTTTTTACCACGAGGGATATTCAATTCATTGATTTCCAAAACAATCTTTGAAACACCCTCTTTATATTGTTTATCGTATGAACAACGAAGATTCTTAATCTCAAATAGATTCTCCATATATATATGTTATCTAAACTCTTTATGGTAAGTCCTCAACAGGAATCCAATAATACTTGATATTGTTGGACATAAACACGAAATTATATCCTCTTGACTTAATACGTTGTAATGCTCGGTACTTGCGTGCAAAGTCATTGATAATTGAAAGGTACTTCTGATGAGGTACAGACTTAGGATCTTGAATCTGCATCAAAGTCGGTCCCTTCGTTGAACTTGTTGACACATTCAAACCTGTGATAAGGTTCATAATTTCCTGAGTTCCCTTCGCATTCATTTCTGCTTCAGAAATATCAGGCAACATAGAACGTACCAAAGCTTTCATGGCTTGAACATAGGGCATTCTATCATTAGAAGACTTCTGTGCAGCCATATTTACAGGTTGAAGTTTTTCTACCAAGTTATTGAATTCCTCACTTGAGATAAAGATTACGGGTTTCCAATACTCGCGATTCTGGTCATTCTTCTTGGGTGTATAACCGATGTAAGAATACAGCGCATTGATCTTTTTGAACATTGCGTAATTCTCTTCACCCAAAATTTCTTTCAGACGAGCACTATTTGTACGTGCAGCAACACTTTCTTCGTTAACAGTTGTATTGATGGTTTCTACATTGACGTCACCGAAGTTGTTGATAATGTCTGTTGTATTGTTAATATACTTAACAAACTTATTGACACTTTCAAGGATCAAGTCAGTAAGACCATTTGCCGGCATAGCTTCATTCAAACGACCGTATCTGATAGAACCAAGATACATTTGATCTGAGTTCTTTGAATTCAAGTCGTAACCATTAGTTAATTCATCAAAGAACACTTTAACACCTGTATTCAATCTCTGATAACGAGTTTCTACATTCTGCTTGATCAAACTACTCATTTGGTCGTTGAAGAGTCTCCAAGCATGATCATTCTTACGGAAGACCTGGAACGACATCAACTGCACATTATTAGAAATCATGCGATTGAGGAGTTCTGCCGACTTCAAACACTTACGGTCATTTTCATCATTACCACAGTCGCCGACCACCAACAAGAAGTTACTGTGCTTCTTATCAAAACCCATCTTTTGAGGGTCTATAGCTGTTTCAATACCTTTGTACAATGCTTCTACGTGCGTACGGTCACTTGAAGAACTCTTGATGCCATACTTACCACCATTATCCAAGAAGTTTGTAATTCGTGGATCTTTAGGAGATACCAAGGGGAGATATTCTACGAGTCCTTGACCATCAGTATAGTCACGATAAATCACCAATCCGACCTTAAGAGTCTGATCAACAGGAATATACTTAATAGCTTCAGCAATAGCACTCTTTACAGCGGGGAAATAAGGTTCCATTGAACGTGTACCATCAATACAGATGAGCAAATTCATGTTACGCACACTTTCTGTGATGCCCTTTTTCGCCTGCTCCATCGCATCCTTCAACATGATGGCTTCATTCATTGCGCCATCAATCGTACCAAAAGCATTACACTTGTAAACATTACTCTTGCCTGACTGATAGTCCAAAATAGGATATCTCAACACATGCTGCGACATTCTATATTGGTCAAACTTGCTCGTTCCACTGTTATTCTTCTTACCGAAATCATAAGTAAGAATGTTGGTTCTCATTGTGGGTTCGTAATAAATATCTACAGTAGACTTTGTTGCATTAAACTGCTTAACATCGTCGGGCGACCAGTTAGGTTCAATACATGAACGCTGGTTCCAAGGCACATAAGTTGACTCTTCTACCCAGCCTACAAGCACCTGACTCGTTGCTCCATCCATACGGCATTCTTTTGACAAAAGCACCATATTGTCATCCATTCGCTTCATGATGAAGTAGAAGTCCATACTGGGAGCGATACCCTGTGATCTTTGTTTGTTCTCAGGATTCTTAAACAACTTGTAATATCCGCCCTTCTTGTTCTTAGTCTTCTCAGAGATATTGGCAGAAATAAGGGCTTTGTAATAAATGTCTAAATCATTGGTTGGACAAGTATTCCACAAGAGAAGTTTGCTCATGGGCACCCAACCCAACACCTTTGCGAATCTTGAGATATTAGGATATTCATTAAGGTTATCCTCATACACCAAGGCATAACCATTACGAATCTGTGCCACTCTGACCTCTTGGTTAAAGTTCAGTTTCGTTTTAATAGTTGAATTGCTCTGAGGATTAGCATAAGCCGGATTATCATCTCTATCGCTGTATACCGTCCAATATCTTTTATTCTTAACTGGTTTCTTCTGTCCCCAATAAGCATCGGCCACAAGTTTCTGCACCTCAGTTTCAGACACAGTCTGTTCCTGAAGGATCTGTGGCATAAACACCTCTACTTGAGAAGGCAATGTTTGCGCATTCATGACGAGAGTCACAAATGCTGATAAAATAAACAATTGTATTTTCTTCATAGTCTGTTCTTGTGAGCTAGTTAATAAGGCATGACTTGAACGTTGCCATTTATGTTCTGCAAGTTCTTAACTCCAAATTTATTTGAGTTGTCGATTGCCTGACCTTCAGAGGCATAATGCACGTTGAAATAAAGATCGGGATTATCTTTCTTTACCTCATTTATATCCAAAGCAAAGTACAATTTCGAAATGATGCTTTCATTATACTTCATGGTCCAGAATGTTTCTGTTACGAAGAAGTCAAATGTAACAGAAAGATACTTTAATTTGCCTTCCTCATCGACGAAATCATTCTCATTAACAATGTTAATAATATTCTCTACATCACTATAGGGGTCAATATCATGAGAACGCTTTGCCCAAAGTTCATCTATAATCTCTGCTTCAAAATCCTCATTGTTTTGCCCTTTCGTATTTACCTTCACGATGTAGGGTTCACTACCATTTGAAAGATAGAAGATGACTTCATTTTCAAACTGCACTCCATTTCTATAATGTTCTTCCAACTTCTCTGTCAGTTTTGCCAAAGGAACATCGGTGGTATGTGCAATATACACAATGGTCAAATCCTTTTCTTTAAAATCTGAAGCTTCTTGATCTACATTTTCTTGAGCAGTAACAAAACCCATATTGCAAGTCATTAGCATCAATAAGCAAAAGAAAAATCGCTTCATATCTTAACTATTCTTCGTTATGGTTAATAGTCATGGTTATCGCAGTTATCTTGTTTTCATCGTTGTATTCTAAGGACTCAACAGTTACTGACAACCACTTTTCAAACTTAATTTTATTGTAGATTTCATCTATTGTTTCAGGAACCATTTCCCCATCATTCAAGTTTGTAAAGTTTAAACTTACGTTAGGTGAAATCTGACTGTTGCGTTGAGTCAACTTACGATTGCAAGAGTTGATATAACGTTCCAACTCAGATGCTTCCATCTTCTTTACCTTAGGTTTTTCAATCTGTTTAAACCCACTGATTATGGTGTCGAAAGCCAAACCTTCATATCCGACAGAGTCGCGCCATGTAATCATCAAGCGATACTGTTCTGTTGCTACAGGTTTTACTCTTGTAAACTTACCATCTTGATTCTTAACCACAGTGTCATTAGTCGCTATGTCAAAAAGACAGAAATCCGCTGTTGCCTTCTCTGGAAAATCTTTGAGCGTTACGGTAAAACTATACGTCAAAGAACTGTAATCAGGAGTATATTCACTTACCGAGACATTCAAGCGAGGCATTATCACTTCTACGGGATTACCCTGCGTAACTTTTGTAGAATCTTCAACAACTGCAACATCACTATTAGGAGCAACAGGTTCTTCCATTGAAACCTCATGGGTTACTGTATGCCCAGAAGTTACGCTTGCATTGGATTCACCCTTGATTGCCATTTTGGTGATATATGTAACACCAAAACTAGCAACAAAGATTCCCAAAGCAATGGATGTTCTTATGATTGTACTTTTATTCATTTTGTATTAAAATTTCAATAATAGACCCACGTTTACCTTCACCCCACCTCGAGAGATGTTGTCAAAGATATCAGTAACGTTTCTTACCTGTTCACCGGTCTCATTGTCAAAGCGGATTAAAGCATTTTCCTCTTCAGGAGAATCAAGTTTCACCAAATCCTTTGTCTTTACAAGCGGAGTGCCCATCTGATATGATACTCGTGCATCAAGGAACAAGGCCTTAAACAAGTTTAATCTGAAACCTGCGCCAGCAAATCCCTCAAACGTTATGGACTCAGCCTCAATTTCCTGAGTGGGAATATCCTGAGTGCTTGCGCCAAAACCAATAGGTTGGAAATTCTCTATCTTCAGGTCATTATATTGAGGATAAATACCATAGGTGTAAAGATCGGCATGTACGTTTTTGATATCAAATGCAGAGTTGAGATATGCCTTTACACCACCCTGTAGATAGAACGAGAATCTCTTTGACGTTTGGAAGTCAAAATCCAAATACAAAGGCACAACATACTGAGTTACTTCCTGAGTCGCCTTGAAGTTTGATACCTCATAAAATCTGTTATAACTATCACCGTCTAAGTCTGCAGCAGCGGTATATGAGTAGTTATATGCACCATCATACATTAAATCCACCTTTGAATTTGCAAGTCCAAAACCTGTGAAGAGACTTAACTTGAACTTTGGTTTCGCTACAATTGTATAACCAATATCCAAACCCATCTCCATCATTGAGGCAGACTTGGAGATATTATCAGTATGTTCACCATCAAACTTATAGATATCCCCCAAAGAGAATTCCACGTAGGGTTTTATTCTCCAGCGACGGGGTTTGTAACTGAAAGAGTAGTTGTTACAACCGGGACTGTCTTGTACAAGTCGAAGCACAACATCATTATCCGTAAAGCGAAAATCTACACTGTCATCCAAAATAGCCTGATCAAAGGAATTATACTTAATGCGTTTGCCATTAGCAAGCACAAAGGTATCTCTCAGATCTTTATATGTAATAACCTTATACTTTTTCTTCAACGGAGGAGTTGTCGTTTCAATGCTACCATCCAACTTACGGAAACGCACATTTTGATCCTCCTTACTCATTGCTATCAACGCCTTTAATTCATGGTCATTCTTATAAAAGTCTTGACTATCAAAGAGGATGCCACACCCGTCGTAGTACTGCATATACTTCTTAAAGGTTACTTCTACCAAGTAGTTGTTTACATCCTCGGTAAGATCACCCTTAACTATGTCCTTAATGATCACCTTACAAGCCTGTGATTTTGAACCAACAACAGAAATATATTCCTCAACGGTAAGGTGTTTCTCCGAGTTCAACCCTAATAAGTCGTTGTAAATCTTAATATCCTTATTCTCGAATAAAGCGATAAAGTCACGACTCGCACGATCTGTTGGAGTTTGAATAAGCACTTCATACTCTTCCAACAGATCGACAATCTTGCTATTAAGGTCTCGCATTTCTGCGTTGCTCAGCTTGACTTGAGCTGACACAAACGCAGGAAATAGGAAAGCGATATATAATAGTATTCTTTTCATTTGCTTAGTAATAACTATGATACGACAATCTTGCGGTTAATCACCTTATCACCGACCTTGATACGCACGATATAAATACCACGACCATATTTCGACACATCAATAGTCTCATCAAATGAACTACATGAACCAAGGTTGTTTATTTCAAGGTTCTTACCATCTAAAGATGTTACGGTAATGATACATTCCACACTATGGTTTGCATCAACAACAAGTCGACGACCGTCAAAATAAATACCATCTGCTTCAAAATTCTGTATGTCTGTAGTTGTAGTTCCACGAACACCAACCTCATTGCCATTATAGCATGAAGCATCAAATTCATCTTCTATAGTACCATCAAGGAATATTCTTCCGCTGGAGACATAAGTATCTTCATCATAGTTCCATCGAGTATATACCCAGAATCTTTTTTGCGCATCAGTCACTGATACATTCTTCATCTGACACCAACGATTGGAAGTCGGTGTCATCGGATGGTCCTTACCACTTGCATCGGTATAACCAAATACGAACAAGTATTCTCGTGCCTCTAACGCTTCATCCGTCAAGCTAATTGTACAAACCAATGTATTTGTCGTACCATTACCCTTCACCATCAATTTGTTGGGAATCTGAGGACGAGCGTAAATCTTCAACACTTTCTCTTCATACTCCTTGTTGTACCACTCTTGATCGTACGGACTTATATTTGTGATTTTTAGATGGAACTTCTTAGTGTCAACACGCTTTACTTCTGAGGTGGCACCTACAGCAGCTATAGTATAACTATTCTTACCAGCGGAACTACTCCATTTCACTTCCGAATCATTTTCATACCATATATACCGCCAGTAAGAGTCGTTGTAAAGATTATACCCCCCAGTAGCAAGTTCTACATTAAAGTCCAATGCATTGCCACTTCTGATGGCATAAGTGTTATAACCATCACACGCCGTTGCCTGCTCCATGGTGAAATCATCTGCAAAATCTTCGACAGCATAAACGCTAAATTCTCTAGATTCATTGCATGACTTTTCATGCAGATTAGCAGGAATCTTATTGACAGCTACCACTGAAACGTGATCGACAACATACGTTTTAGAGTCGTTTTCATTTATATGAGCATCGAATGTGTACTGAGGGTTAGAAGTTGTTGCCACCAATTCATCGTTATAATACCACTTATACGACCAATTAGGATATCCGCCTACAGTAGAAACCGTTACAGGAATTTCATCTCCACCGCGATAGTGCACATAATCATTCTCAAAAGTCATGCTGTTCACATATCCATGCGACCATCCCGTAACCTTAAACGTGATTTCCTTTTGGTACAAAGGAGCACCATTAGGCGCTTTGGGGTGATTGTTGACTACAGTAAAAGTAAATTCATCCGTAGAGTTAACCTCAGGATTGGAATCAGCAATAGTATAGCTATACCAATTATTCTTGCTAAGTTCTATCTCCTGTTTGTCTACTTTATGAATGAGCGCACCATTAGAGAAATTATGACACTGAGTTGTTGAAGCAGTATACACTTCTACACCATTAATTTTAATCGTGAAGGAGCATTCATTAGGATAACTACCCTTAGTCCAGTAGAACGTGTATTCTTTTGAAGAATCATAAGTAAATTGTACGGTGTTATTACTACCAGTGCTTATTGTTGCTGTGCCTATCTGCTCACCATCTTGTTTTACAACTATAGCGCATCCATTCCAGCCGTCACCATAACTATCAGACAGCGATAATTGGACTGTTCCAGACACGGGGTCTTGATGCCATGTATAGTCCCAACCATCAGCGTAACCACCTGAAGCATTGAATGACAGATTCACGGCATCTCCATAATAGTAGTCTTGATTTTCAGGCGAATGTGTTTCACTCACTGCGGGCCACACTTCAGCATTAAAAGTTTCCTCCAATTCTCTGGTAATACCATTTGTGACATTGCGAGCAATAACCTTATAAACACAATGCTTCACACCACTACCCGTATTTTGCATAGTGGCATTATAATTCTTAGCTGTTGCACCGCTAATTTTCACATCATCAAGAAACCATTCGTACGACCAACCATTAGGTTTACCACCAGTAGTCTCAATAGCGAATTCATACTGCTGACCATGAAGAAGAGCAATATCATAGAGCGAGGTCTTTTCTGTAGCAGGCGTATCCCAAACGTTGATATCATGATATAGGGTATAACTAAACACACTAGACAGACTAGGTGCAATCTGATTAATCAACTGAGAATTTGAGAACGCTTCACATTGACTGGTATTTGCACTGTACACAACATTTTCATCTATTGCAATACTAAAAGAGCATTCACCAGAAAAATTACCCTTAGTCCAGTAGAACGTGTATTCTTTTGAAGAATCATAAGTAAATTGTACGGTGTTATTACGACCTGTGTTTATTGTTGCTGTGCCTATCTGCTCACCATCTTGTTTTACAACTATAGCGCATCCATTCCATCCATCACCGTAACTATCCGACAGGGATATGGTTAATACACCAGTAACATATCCATTAATTTGAGACTTTACTGATAATGTATAATCTTCCCAGCCTTCTTCATTAACTTCAGGTGCAGTAAACTTAAAACTATTACCTTCATTCAACTGATTTTCTCCTTCAAGGTTCCAAGTATAATTCCATGAACTTTTGAGTGCACCTACTATAGAAACCTCAGCTTCAATTTCATCTCCTTCTACTACATCCGTAGGCAACACACTACCCCATTCGACGTCTATACCCTTGACACAAACAGTAAAATTATAGGTTTGTGAATACTTCTCACCACTAGGCAGTGAATTTTCTACAACGAGTTGGTAATTATCCGTACGATCCTCTGAACTCTTATTGTTTGCATCAATAAGATATGTCTTACCAGTATGGCTCATTGTAGCACCTTGATACATCCAGTTATACTCCCAAGTATCAGCAACACCTCCTGTAGTTTCTACACCTATGGTATACTCTTGACCATCCAAGAGTGTCACATTTCCATCTCCAACAACATTAACCTGTGGGGTAGGATATGTATATATAGGGAAGTAATAAGTTTCTTGGAACCATACAGTTTCGCCGTCTGGAGCATAGTTTTTTACCACTACATTAAACGATTGATCGTTAGCTTCTGCGCCCTGTGAAGTTGTAACAAACGCATACTGTGATGAATTAGATTCTGCACCATTAGCCCATGTAAACTTCCAACCATCTGTATAGCCACCAGAGGTATTAACGTTAACCCCAACATTTTCCCCCGCATAATAATACTCTTTAAGAGCCGGCACCTCATCAACTACAGGCCACTGTTTCAAGTGTAATTTTGTGGGGAAATTATATACTAAGGTTCTCGTAGCATCGTACGCAGGTGTTTCCTCCTCTTTTTCTCCAGGAGTTTCAGGTTCAACAGGAGGCACTACTTTGTAATCCATCGAAACCTGTACTGTATAATCTACATTTGCATTTGGGAGTGTAAACTCCTTATCTAAGATTCTCACCACCCCATGAGTCAGAATACAATTTAAAGAGTATGAAGTATTATCACCCGCTGATGATGACAACAAGAGGTTCAATGAGTTAACTTCCGCTATATCTTGAGATTCTGTAATAGCGAATTCCAATGTTAGTTCTTCTTCAGGAAGCATATACATCACGCCATTATGCGTAATGGTGCTTTCTTCTTTATTTGTTATGTTACAGACAACTGTTGCATTGCTCTCCTCTGAAAACACCGCTATAACCTGTGCAAACGCGAAAAGAGTGGTCAATAATCTTAAGTATACAGATTTCATAATCTCATTAAATAATAAGTCCCAATAATATACCAATAATCATAGTTGCCGCATATACCCCAACCCACAACTTGGAATCTTGCTTCTTGTTGGTAGTTTGCTTAGGAGTCGCCTCTACTTGCTTTACCAACGCATCGCAGTTTTCCAAATCTGCTCTGAACTGAGTTGCACTACGATAGCGTTCACTCTGTGACTTATTTGTTGCTTTCTTAATAACTTTTGCAAGACCAGGATGAGGAACGTTTTCCGTTGGGAGCGGATCGTTCAACTGCTTTGCCATAATTTCGTGATCAGCACCAGTAAACGGACGAGCACCCACTGAAAGTTCATACAAAAGGATACCTACTTGATATATATCAGTAGTGTAATTATGCGCCGCAACATCCCCTGAAATCAATTCAGGAGCAGCATAACTAGGTTTACCTATGAACGAACCAAACTTTGTTAAATTTTGAGAATTACCTAAAGAGGCTTCAACTTCCTTAGCTATACCAAAGTCGATAAGTTTTACACAACCATCCTTTGTAACCATGATATTACTAGGGTCTATATCTCGGTGGATAAAACCCTTATCATGCAAAGCCATTACACCTGAGAGAATCTTGGTGACGATAAGCTTCGCAAACTCAATGCGGTCTTTGCTAAGCAAGGCGTAAAGTTCTTCGGCATAGCCTACAGGATTACCTGCAACATCGGTCGTCTTTCCCTGCATCAAGTCATAAAGCATTACCCCTTGAAGCAGTTCGCTGACAACGAAGTTGCGCGTCAAGACATTTCCTTGCTTATCCGTCTCTTCCATCTCAACGAACCCCATCATTTCAATGAGATTCTCATTCTGAATCTGGATCGAAGCTTCACGACGCGAACGACTGACTGCAGAGAGCGGTAAGTCTTGATAAAGGAATTTCACCGCTACATCACGACGCAACCCAGTCTTCAAGTCCACTCGCTCTCCACGAAACACTTGCCCCATACCACCAGCACCTAAGGGGGCAAAACCTAAATCCACTTCGTAACGGATGTTCTGAGCTAATTCACTCTTACCTTGAATTATGTAAGTAGGCATATTGTTCAATATGTAAACTAACGTTTAGATTAAAGACATTGTGTCTTTTCTATTTTACCATAAGCGCGACCTTCAATATCAATCGTTTCATTCAAATTGATGCCAGCAGGACGTGCGAAAGGATCGTTATCCATAGAATTTGCAGTGGGTACAGGTTTAGAAGGAGCCACAGAAGCTGGTTTATCATTAACTGCAACGAAATTTTCTGCAGCGGAAAGTCCATAATCTACCGCATCTATCAATACGATAAGTAAACGATAACTAGAACCAACTACCATGACATCAAGGTTCTTACAAGCATAGGTATCGTAATCAAGTTCTTCGTCGTTAAGGAAAAGACCTGTCTTTGAACCTTCATCACGTACACTTGCGACCAAGCGACCTGTAGACTTCATAATCTTAACACTCAAAGAAGCATGCAAATCACTCACTGAACCTTCCAACAACTGAATTGAGCAAGAAGAAGAGCGACCAATGGTGTTACGACCCAACTTGATAGGCCAATACTCACCAATACCTTCACGAGAGATAGAGTACAAGAATCCCACAACAGGCGTATTGTCCTTTTGGGGTTCCGCACTTGCGTGAGCAGGATTTACTGCAGAGCCTGCATTTAAAGTTGAACTCTTAGAATAATTTCTACCGGGTACGATTGTTTCATTAAGTTCCATAGTGATTTTCTTTTTAAATTGTTATTATTAATTATTGAATTTCAAATACATAAAGCCTTCGCGAAACTGATAATTTCACGAAGGTATACGACAATAACCCCACGCATGCGCAGGTTCTAAGCAGATACATTTTTTCACGAAGGAGAAATAAACGCCTCGCAAACTGCTGTATATCAGCGTATTGAATAGATGGGGGGGGGTAAATTTAACACACAATAAACCTGCACGCAACTTAACGGGTTGCGCACATAAGAAGTTAAATATTGTGCTAAATCTCAACATAACATAAGTAGGCTATTCCGTGCAAAAATACAACATTTATTAACACTACACAATAATTATTAAGATTTTAATTCACCCAAATTAAAAAGAGGGCGTATAGATAGTCATAACATGCTTTAGGAATATCAAGAAGATAGAAATAGAATTTGCATATACACCGTTTAGTCCCACCGCCTATCAGATTATTTTCAAGGTCAATAGTTTGTCTTTCAAGTGCCCCACATTGTTTATTAAGAGGGTAACTATTCCTAAAAACAAGAAGAGCAGTCTCACTTATTCTGTGAGACTGCTCTTCTTATTTGTGGGATAAAAATTCAGGAGTGAATTACTGGGCTGCTACGGGGCGTGTGGGTGCAGGTGCTGCGAGTGTAACGCCGAGCTTCGCTGCCACCTTGTTTGTCACATCTTCATTGAGCGTGTCGTTAAGGAAGATGTAAGAACCCTGTGCTGCCTGCTTGTCGATGATGTATACATAACCCTCAGCAACTGCGAGTGCCTTAACGGCATCTGCAACTGCTACATAAATGGGTTGGAGACGCTTCTGCTGCTCTTGTTCAAAAGAACGGCGGTTGTCTTCCTGTGCCTGCTGGAAACGCTGGTAAAGGTCTTGAAGTTCCTGCTCACGGCGCTGGCGAATGTTCTGAGGTGTCTGCTCATTCATTTCTGCCTGATACTTCTGCATCTTCGTTTCAATTTCCTTCTGCATTTCAGCGAGGTCAGCTTCGTAATTCTTACCGATAGTTTCGAGTTCTGCCTGTGCTGTCTTGTAAGCGGGCATTGCTTGTACAAGAGTGAAATAGTCTACTTGACCATACTTCTGCGCGAAGAGCGCAACAGGTGCTGCGAGGAGCAACATCAACAAAAATTTCTTCATGTCTCTTTTTTGTGTTATTTAAATAGTTATACGTTATCGTGTGTATCCCAATTTTTCCAGTACGTCGGCACTGATGTCTATTGAGGGTGATGCAAAAATGATGCCATTGTTTGAAGCGCGGTCGATAACGAGTTGGAATCCCTTTTGCTGTGCAATGGTCTTAACTGCGTTATAAATTTCTTCTTGAATGGGTTCGATAAGCGACATACGCTTCTTATAGAGTTCGCCTTCTGGACCGAAGTACTTTTTGCGCAACTCACTTGCTTCACGCTCTTTGGCAATGATTGCCTCTTCGCGTTCTTTCTTTTGTTGTTCAGAAAGGAACACGAGTTCGTTTTGGTAATTCTTGTACAAGGTCTTTGCAGCATTGTCCACGGCTTCAACTTCCGCTTGCCACTTTTTCGACACCTGATTTAATTGTTCGTTAGCGCGTTCGTAAGCAGGGATATTTTCAAGAATATATTCCATGTCTACAAGCGCATATTTCTGTGCAGCAGCACCAAAGGCGACTGCGAAACAGAAAAAGAGAGAGAATAATCGTTTCATAAGATTTAGAGGTTAAGGGGGAAGATGGAGGGTTCTGAAATTCTGAACATATTGCTCTTAGAATTCCTGACCGATGACGAAGTGGAACTGTGAGCCACCCATCCTCATGCCGTTAGTACCGTACTTCTGGAAACCATATGCCCAGTCAATACCCATAAGTCCGACCATAGGAAGGAGGATTCGCACACCGATACCTGCGGAGCGCTTCATATCGAAGGGATTGAACTTATTGACATCTGCCCATGCATTACCACCTTCCACAAAGGCGAGTGCGAAGAGCGATGTGCTTGCTTCGAGCATCAAGGGGTAGCGCAATTCGAGCGTCATACGGCTGTAAGCGTAGGCATTACGACCGTCGGCACCGCCAAGCGAACCGTTTTCGTAACCACGGAGTCCGATTGTTTCAGTAGCATAACCGGTAGAGTAACCCGACATACCGTCACCACCGACATAATAGGTTTCGAACGGCGACTTCAAATAGCGGTTATATGCGCCCAAAATACCAAATTCAAAACGTGTCATCAACACGGGACACTTGGTCTTTGAAGTCAGCGCAGTGAAAGAGCGGAATTTCAATTTCCACTTGTGGTACTCAATCCAGCGATACTTTTCCTGTGATTCTTGTTTATAAGAACTGCTCTGATAGTTTGTTGCAAGGTTCTTATAATCCTTCTTCTCCCAGAGCGAATAGGGTGGCGTGAAGGTTGCGCTCACAAGGAACTCAGATCCCATACGGGGGAAGAACGTATTGTCGGTTGAGGCACGACTTAACGTAAGAGATAAGTTGATGTTATTACACTTACCGTCGGTGATAATGAAGTATTGCCAGTTCTTTAACATATAGCGTGTGTACGCCAATTCTGCCATAAAACTGAAACTATCATCGGGCCAACGCAAGCGCTTACCGTAACCGATTGAAACGCCCAACATCTTTACGTACTTGTCGGGGTCGTAATAGTTGGCGTAATTATAATAACTATTATTTGACCCGTAACCATACAGGTAGTTGTAATAGTTGTTATAATAGTTGGAACTGTAATAATTAGAGTTTACGTCACTCTGCTTGGAGTAATAGAGCGAGAACGAGAACTGATTGGGGCGCTTACCACCAAACCAGGGGTCAATAAACGAAATTGAGTAACTCTGATAGTACGAACCGTTGGTCTGACCGCTGAGTTGGAGGGTCTGTCCATCACCCTGAGGGAAGAAACCTCCGCGCTTGTTGCCCTTACGGAAGATGTTTTGAACAGAGAAGTTCGTAAACTTCAACCCGAGACGTCCAACGATACCCGTTTGTCCCCAACCACCGGAAAGTTCAATTTGGTCACTCCCCTTTGTTACAAGCGGCCAGGTAATGTCAACTGTTCCGTTTTCGTAATTGGTATCGATATTCTTAAAGAGTTCGGTTTGTAGAATTTCAGTATCGAAGTGATTCATTGCAGCAAGGTCGCGCAACGAACGCTTGATAGACTCCATTGAGAAGAGGTCACCGGGCTTGGTACGCAACTCACGACGGATGACATTTTCATACACGCGGTCGTTACCCGTAATCTTAATGCGATTAAGTGTTGCCTGAGGCCCTTCTGAAACGCGCATTTCCAAGTCTACCGAGTCGCCAACAATGTTGACTTCTACGGGGTCAATGCTTGAAAATACATAACCATTGTTGTAGTAGAGATTACCTATGGCATCTTCATCAACCTGCAAACGATTCTGAAGTTGCTCTTGGTCGTAAACATCTCCAGACTCCATCTTCAAATTATAGTCCAAAAAGTCGGAGTCATAAACGGTGTTACCCACCCACGAGATGTTACGCAAATAATATTTTTGTCCCTGATAGAGGTCAAGGTAAATATCAACGTGCGAATCATCGATTTGCACCACACTGTCGGAAAGCAACAACGCGTCGCGATATCCCCAAGAGTTGAGTTTGGCAATAAGGAGGTCCTTATCCTCTTCATACTTTTCGGGCAAGAATTTCTTTGAGCGCAACAAGTTACGCCATGACTTTTCACGTGTCTTCTTCATGGCTCTTTTAGCCTTGTTCGCCTGCTTCTTGTCAACCCCGGTGATGTAAATCTTATGAACCTTAATACGATTCTGCTTATTGATGTTAATGTCTACGAGCACCTTATTATTACCCGTAACATCATCACGCTGCTGAATGTCAACTTCGGCGTTCTTAAAACCCTTATCCTCAAAGTAACGTTTGATAATAAGTTTTGCGCGGTTCACCATGTCAGGAGTAATCTGCGACCCCACTTGAAGTCCAAGACGTTCTTCAATATCTTCGCGCTCCGACTTCTTAACACCCGAATACGAAATGCTTGAAACACGAGGTTGGGGCGTGAGTGACACGTGAAGGTAAATCTTGTTGTCGACAATACTGTCCGCCAAGATCTTTACGTTTGAGAAAAGGCCCTGGTTCCAATAACGATTAACGACTTCTGTAATCTCCACACCGGGCACTTCAAGTTGCTGCCCCACGGTGAGTTCGGAGATACTACGCAAAAGGTCGTTGTCATAGGGTTCAACATTATCAACGGTCAGCCCGCCGAGGATATATGTAGCGTGCGTACCTGAATAGTTGATGGGGGGATTTACAATCACCCTTTTCTGCGCTACGACGCTAATCGTCATAACGCAGGAGAGTGTGTAAAGTATGCTTCGTAATAAATTCATCTCTTAGTAGTAAAGTCAACGATGAGATTGTGAGAGATTTGAGGATTAGGCTTGTGCTTGTTCAACAACCTGTTCGCTGGTCTTGCCGAAACGGCGTTCCTTACGGTTGAAGTATTCAATAGCGAGTTGCAAATCATCGGCATTAAAGTCTGGCCAATAAGTGTCGCAGAAGTAAAATTCTGTGTATGCACACTGCCAAAGGAGGTAGTTGCTCAATCGGCACTCACCACCCGTACGAATCAGCAGGTCGGGGTCGGGCATAAAGTTTGTTGCCAGGTGATTGCTAATACATTCCTCAGTGATGTCCTCGGGTGCAAGTTCTCCGTTCTTCACCTTCTGTGCCAAACGCTGCACGGTGTCCGTAATTTCCCAACGTGAAGAATAACTGAGTGCAATTACCATCGTCATACCGGTATTGACCTGCGTACGTTCTTGAAGGTTAAGAATTGCTTCGCGCACATCTTCAGGCACTCTGCTGAGGTCACCTATCAAGCGCAACTTCACGTTGTTCTTCATAAAGAGTTCTTCCTCCATTGCTGAGAGCACCAGTGACATCAGCGCTGCTACTTCTTCGGCAGGACGGTTCCAGTTTTCAGTGGAGAACGTATAGAGCGTCAAATGCCCTACGCCGAGTCTTACGCATGCCTCAGTGATGCGCTTTACGGTTTCTACACCTTCCTGGTGCCCCATAGAGCGGTTCAAACCTCTGGCTTTTGCCCAGCGGCCATTTCCATCCATAATGATGGCAATATGTTGAGGAATAGTCATAGTCTATATGTATGTAGTAAACGAGTTGACGAGAGAGAGGGGGAGGGATGTTATGAGGTTCAGAAGTTCTGAGGTTAAGAAGTCCTGAGAAACCTGCGGTTTGTTATGAGGTTCTGAAGTTAGGAAGTCCACTCCCGTTTCTAATACTTATTACACGTGGGACACTTCGGACTAAGGTCGTAGGTCACAGTTAACATAAGGGTGCTGTGATGGTCCTTGTTTTTAAACCCTGACGAGGTAACGCCCATCGGAGCCTCTAACCCATCGAAAGTGTCGTTGGTCGTGAAATTCATGCGCCAGTCCAAACCTAAATTCCAGCGGCGCGCTACTTTGTATTTCAAACCAATCCCCACAGGGATGGTCAATCCTATTTTTTTGTCAATATCACCGTATGCCGCACCAAATCCTACTTGCAGATAGGGCACTAACTGGTGATACCCCATATACGTGGGCAGAAATCCATAGGGGAGGAAATGAAGTTCGTAGAGTACGGAGAAGTCGTAAATTGCTCCCTGATAGTTGTACGCCAAACGCTCCTCACCTGCCACGCCAGGCACTGCGGGATAGAAGTTTTTCACCCCTTCGGCATTGCCTTCTACTTTGAGGTAGTTAAGATTCGTTTTAATCGCCATGCGCGGATTCAGCGGGAAACGCGCAATAATGCCCGCCGCCATTTTTCCGTTGCCAAAAAGCGAAGTATTACAATCATTCAGTGCGTAACCCATTCCTACCCCAGCACCGAGTTCAAGACGGTACCAGGCATCATCATCGTCCTGAGCAAGCAGTCCGAACGATGAAGTAAAAAGGAAGAGTATAAGGAATAGGTAACGCACCGTTGATTGAGTGTTTAAATGATTGAGATAAAGTTCTCATGTAAGCGGCGCAGCATGCTGCACCATTTGCTTTACTTACGCCTTGGGACCCAAGAGCCACAAAAGGAGGTATGCCCAAATACCCAATGAACCACAAATAGCCAAAAGGATGAACACTACGCGAATGATTGTTGCGTCAACACCAAGGTAAGCAGCAATACCACCGCATACACCACCGAGCTTCTTGTCCGTAGAAGACAAACTAAATTTCTTGTCCATAGTTGATTATTATGTTATAAAATGTTGAAATAAAAAGGTTTATGGGAAAGGAGAAAGGAGAAAGGAGAAAGGAGAAAGGAGAAAGCCATGCGGGACGAACTGACTACGGATACAACCTCAGAACATCAGAACATCAGAACATCAGAACGTCAGAACGTCAGAACTTCAGAACGTCAGAACGTCAGAACATCCAGAACATCAAAACTTCCGTCTCCTCAAAACTCCCGAGTTTTCCTTATTGAAAAACGTGATTTTGCTTGGTCCAACCTAAGCGATTGAAACGTCCCTTCATCACGTTTCCATCTTGCGTGATAATCCAGATGAAGTTGTTGGCATCAACCGTAGTAACGCGGGGTGCCGTTACATTTTCAGGTTGCGGAATTACTGTCGCATCCCATGTTCTGCCGTTGTCGCGACTCATACATATCGTGTGCGTGCCGTCTTGCTGAACACCTAACAACAGCGTACCGTTATCATAAGCATAAACACTGCGCTGTGTGAGCAACGGACAGGGGTTGGGATTCAACTCTGTATCAGGATAATAAGTCCATTGATAGTCGTATTCGCCCATTGTATCGACGTTCAACTTCCACACCACATTCTTGTCGTCCTTACTTCCTACAAGAATGATATCCTCGAAAGTGTCATCAATCAACGAGGGCAAACAAGCAGCAGCACAATCACCGGTTGGGAGATATTCGGGTTCATCAGCCTCCTGCTGCACCCAGTTCACACCATCTGTGCTGGTAACGAATCCATTCGTCGTCACGCCATAAAGCGCTGTCGTTCCGGTTGTCAGCGTCATTAAGGGTTCGGCAAGCGTGGTTGAAGGAGCGGTCCACATAATACCATCCGTTGACTGCACCAAAGTGCCGTTGGAAAGGGCATAAAACTCCGACTCGTAGTTCACAACCGAAGCAACTGCTTGATTAGAAGCGTGCTTTGTCCATTCAGATGGTGCTGTTGCCAAAGCGGTGAACACAACGGGCGCACCATTTTCCTCGCCGTACACGTAGAGTGTACCTTCATGCGAGAGTGCTGCATTGAGCGTAGCATCTGCAAACGTGCTCAACGCCTCTGCTGATTGTGTCCACACAAACTTATCACCGTCCTCCTGATGCACGCGCACCTCCATAGTGTATGTACGCTTTGCAGTACCGTTGGGCGAATACACCGTAACCTTACGAGGCTTACGGAAATCGGTGCTATCTGTTGCCACGAAGAAGGTATCAACATCCTGCTGACCGAGTGAATTGATGGCCAAAGTACCTGAACTTGCAAGCGTCGAGAACGTAACCTTTGCGACATCACAACCATAAGGCAAGGAATCGACATTGAAGATGTGACAGGAGTTGTGGTCAATACTCATGGGGTAGTATGCCCCTGTGATGGTAACGACATACAAACTATCCTTTCCTTCTGAATCCTTTGTAGTCCTCACACACGGAATTTTCCCCATTTCAACGCTTGTCACCACGCACGTTGTGGGCGACACCGTCAGCACTGTATAATCTTCATCGCTCCCACATGCTACAAAGAACGCAGTCAATGCGCACACAAGACTAACGATTAAAAATCTGGATTTCATACAATTAGCATATCTATAAGGACAGTCTTGCCATACGAACACACCGCCCCCTTTACTTAATATATATTATTTCAGTTTGCAAAAATAAGCACATTTTTTGGAATATCCGACCTTGCGACGAGTTTTTAAACTTATTTAAGGAATTGCAAACACAATATAGCACGCAATTCCCACTCCAAAATTTTACATTTACTCCCTATTTTTCACCTTAAAATGGGCGAAATATTAAGACAGTTTTTTTGCTTAAAATCTCGTCATTTTTAGAGGTAATACAAGAATAAAAGAACACACTTTCCGCACGGCTGAACACTAAGAATTACCCGATGAAAACGCAAAATTCACCTGCAAAGAAGGATAATACTTACAATTTCGATTATAAGTAACCTTGTTGAAAAAATATTACTTATCATTTTCGCCCCAAATAGTCCCCAAAACACCCCAAAAGCAAAGGAGATAGCCCCTTTTATCGGGACTACCTCCTTGTCGCTATCGCAAAGTTACATTATTTTTAGGCAAAATGCAACAGACTGTTAAGGTGACGTTTTTGTGATTTTTTAGCATTTTTCGATCAGCAGATAGGACCTCGCACCAAAAACATCAGACGGAATATACGTAGTAATAAAACTTTTTAACTAACTTTGCCCCGATAATATCTTTTGATTTTAATAAAAAGTCGCGCGCGACCACAAGCGGCGGCATTGAAACTCATTTTTGGAATGGTAAAATTTCTGAAACATATCGCCCCCGATGCTGTGGCAATCCTTGCCTTTTTGGTCATCAGTTTTGCCTACTTCGCTACGCCTATCAGCGAAGGGTTGGTATTGGGCGGTCACGACAGTGTTGCTTCAATAGGTAGTGGACAGGAGCAGGTGCAATTCTACGCCGAAACGGGTGAACGCACACGATGGACTGGCACGATGTTCTCTGGCATGCCTACCTACCAGATTGCACCAGTTTACGATTCGGGCAAGTGGCTAAACTTCATGTACAGCATCTACGGATTAGGAACGACAGGGGTGTTGAACTACGTGTTCCTCTACCTACTCGGATTCTACGTGTTGTTGCGCTGCTTCAACATCAAACCGTGGTTGGCAGTCGTAGGTTCCGCAGCGTGGGCATTCTCGTCCTACTTCTTCATCATCATTGCTGCTGGTCACATTTGGAAGGCGATGACGCTTGCCCTCATTCCGCCGACCATTGCAGGGATGGTACTTTGCTACCGAGGCAAGTTGCTGTGGGGTGGTGCCGTTACGGCGCTGTTTACAGCACTGCAAATCCTGAGCAACCACGCTCAGATGTCGTATTACTTCTTCTTCCTCATGGCGCTTTTGGCAATTTGTTATGGAATTGCGGCGTTGCGAAAGAAGACGCAGACGGATAATTCACCTTTAACCCTTAACCCTTCACTTTTAACCTTTAAAGGTTGGTTAAAAGCCACTGGCGTCATTGCCTTTGCGGGAATCTTGGGTGTTTTGGCAAACCTTCCGAACCTCTACCACACGTATACTTATGCCAAGGAATCGATGCGCGGAAAGGCAGAACTCACCCCACCGCCATCAGCAGGGCAGAAGGCAACAGAAGGTCTTGACCGCGACTATATCACGCAGTGGAGTTATGGTATTGACGAGACCCTAACGCTCCTCATTCCCGAATACAAGGGCGGAGGTTCGCGCAGCATTCTTGAACGTGAGGGCGTTGAAAAATTGGACGGTTACAGCGACTTCCGCACACACGCCTACCAGTTCCAACAAATGACGGGCGGACAGGCTTATCCTCCCGGAATCATGGAATATTGGGGCGACCAACCCTTCACCGTAGGTCCCGTGTACGTAGGTGCGGCCATCTGCTTCCTCTTCGTGTTGGGGATGTTCTATGTAGGCGGTCCTGTGAAATGGGCGCTCGTGTTGGCAACACTGCTTTCCCTGCTCTTTGCTTGGGGTAAGAACCTGATGCCCGTTACCGACTTCTTCATTGACTACCTGCCGATGTACAACAAGTTCCGCACCGTGAGTTCGGCACTCGTTGTGGCTGAATTCACCTTCCCCCTCTTAGCCATCCTCGCTTTGGCGAAAGTATTGAAAGCACCCGAAACGCTGTTTGGAACCAAGCAGGGACGCATTGGTATGGGAGTTGCAACGGTGCTCACCACCGGACTGTGCTTGCTGCTTGCATTCGTGCCTGGCGTGGCAGGTGACTGCCTTTCGCAAAATGATGCCTACACGATCGGCGCCATGAACGGGTGGGGATTCCCCGCACACTTCACCAGCGCACTGAAGGATGCTATCGTGAGTATGCACCACGACATTCTTTCTGCTTCAGCGCTCAATTCAGGTTTAATTTGTCTTGCCGTAAGCATCGTGCTTTGGTTGTGGACCAAGAAGCGTATTCCCGCATGGGCTGTGGTTGGCGTCATCGGCGCAGTAACACTTACGGACATGTGGATGGTTAACAAGAACTACCTCAACAACGAATCCTTCTCTGACCCCGTAGTTCAGTTGAATGACTTCGCTAAGACACCTGCCGACGAACAGATTCTTGCCGACACTTCGTTGAGTTACCGTGTGGCAAACTTAGGAGGCGGTAGTCCGTTTAACGAAACTACGAACGAGACCAGTTATTACCACAAGAGCATTGGCGGTTACCACGCGGCGAAACTTCACCGCTATCAAGACCTCATTGATCATCACCTCAACCGTGAACTCTCTGATTTCACTAAAGCGCTTGGCGCTGCCGCGGGGGATATTACGAGCATCAAGATGGACTCAATTGCTCCCGTCTTGAACATGCTCAACACGAAGTACTTCATCTTCGGTCGCGAGCAACAGGCTTTCGCAGTCGAAAATATTTACCACAACGGCAACGGATGGTTTGTTGACCAACTCGACTTCGTACCAAACGCCGACAAGGAAATGGCTGCGCTTCACGGTATGGACACCAAGCGCGAGGCGGTGGCAGACGAGCGCTTCCGTAGCGCACTTGAAACGCAGACGCTCGGACAAGGCACCGTAGAACTCACGCTGTATGCCCCCAACGAAATGCACTACAAGGTGCAGAGCGAAGCGGGTGGTGTAGTTGTCTTCTCTGAAATCTACTATCCCGGTTGGACTGCAACTATCGACGGCAACGAGGCTGAACTCGGTCGCGTCAACTATGTCCTGCGAGCGCTTCGCGTTCCCGCAGGTACGCATGACATCAAGATGGAGTTCCGTCCTACATCGGTTTCAACAACTACCAGCATCGCATACTTCGCCATCTGTGGCATATTGGGATTATTCCTGGTTGCAATTGTCGTGGTTATTCGAAAGAAAAGAAAAACGGAATTAACTAAAAACTAAACTTATACTGAAGACACGCAAGTTGAGTACGCTGGATTTCCCTTAAGGTTTCTGCGACCTTTACGTTTACTCGTTACTTGTTAACTCGTTTACTAAAAACACTATGGAATACAATTTTATTGACATTGAGAAGAAATGGCGCGAGACTTGGGCGAAGAACGGCACCTACAATGTGGGTGAGGATAGCTCACGCCCCAAGTACTACGTATTGAATATGTTCCCCTACCCCTCGGGTGCGGGTCTTCACGTGGGACACCCCCTCGGTTATATTGCCTCTGACATCTACGCACGCTACAAGCGCTTGAACGGTTTCAACGTGTTGAACCCCATGGGTTACGATGCATACGGTCTTCCAGCCGAACAATATGCCATCCAAACGGGTCAGCACCCCGCAATTACCACTTCTGAGAATATCAACCGCTACCGCGAGCAGTTGGACAAGATTGGTTTCTGCTTCGACTGGAGTCGCGAAGTGCGCACGTGCGAACCCGGTTACTACCATTGGACACAGTGGGCATTCCAGCAGATGTTCAACTCCTTCTATTGCAACTCTTGCCAAAAGGCGCAGCCTATCGAAAAACTCGTTGCCCTCTTTGAAGAAAAGGGTACGGCGCACGGTCTTGACGTAGCGTGCTCGGAAGAACTTCAGTTCACAGCCGAAGAATGGAAGGCGATGAGCAGCGTAGAGCAACAGGAAGTGTTGATGAACTATCGCATTGCCTACCTCGGCGAAACAATGGTAAACTGGTGTCCTGCCTTGGGCACTGTGCTTGCTAACGATGAAGTGGTAGACGGAGTAAGTGAACGCGGCGGACATCCCGTAGTGCAGAAGAAGATGAAGCAGTGGTGCTTGCGCGTTTCGGCTTACGCACAGCGCCTTCTCGATGGCCTCAACACGATTGACTGGACAGATTCTATTAAGGAGACACAGCGCAATTGGATTGGCCGTTCTGAAGGTACAGAAATGCAGTTCCGCGTGAAGGATTCAGACGTAGAATTTACGATTTTTACTACGCGCGCCGACACAATCTTTGGCGTTACCTTTATGGTTCTTGCGCCCGAAAGCGAACTCGTGGCGCAACTCACTACTCCCGAACAAAAGGCGGAAGTTGATGCTTACCTCGAAGCGACAAAGAAGCGCACAGAGCGCGAGCGTATTGCCGACCGCCGTGTGACGGGTGTATTCTCGGGTAGTTATGCTGTAAATCCCTTCACAGGTGAAAGCATTCCCGTTTGGATTTCTGATTATGTGCTCGCAGGTTATGGAACGGGCGCAATTATGGCGGTACCCGCTCACGACTCTCGTGACTATGCCTTTGCAAAGCACTTCGGTCTTCCCATCATTCCCCTCATCGAGGGCGCAGATGTAAGCGAAGAAAGTTTCGACGCTAAGGAAGGCACAGTAATGAACTCTCCCATGGCGGGCAAGGAAACACTCAAGGGCTTCTCACTCAACGGTCTTTCTGTAGTAGAAGCGATTGCGGCGACAAAGAAGTTCGTGACTGAAAACAACCTCGGCCGCGTAAAAGTAAACTTCCGCCTGCGCGACGCCATCTTCAGCCGTCAGCGTTACTGGGGCGAACCCTTCCCCGTGTACTACAAGGACGGTATGCCTCAAATGGTTCCTGCCGCTTGCTTGCCCCTCGAACTTCCCGAAGTAGACAAGTTCTTGCCTACAGAAACGGGCGAACCTCCTCTTGGTAATGCCAAGAAGTGGGCGTGGGACACTGTGAACAATTGCATTGTTGAAAACGAAAAGATTGATAACACTACGGTATTCCCCTTGGAACTCTCTACGATGCCTGGCTTTGCCGGTTCTTCGGCTTACTACCTCCGTTACATGGATCCCCACAACAATGAAGGTTTGTTGAGCGAAGCGGTAGGCGATTACTGGCAGAATGTAGACCTTTATATTGGTGGTTCCGAACATGCTACTGGTCACTTGATTTATTCACGCTTCTGGAACAAGTTCCTCTTTGACCTCGGTGTGAGCAAGCAGGAAGAACCCTTCAAGAAGTTGGTAAATCAGGGTATGATCCAAGGTCGTTCAAACTTTGTGTATCGTATTAAGGACACCAATACTTTCGTGAGTCTCGGTCTTAAGGATCAGTACGATGTAACTCCCTTGCATGTGGATGTAAATATCGTTGAAAACGATGTGCTCGACGTGGAAGCATTCAAGGCTTGGCGCCCCGAATTTGCAACTGCTGAATTCATCCTCGAAGACGGCAAGTACATCTGCGGATGGGCGGTTGAGAAGATGTCAAAGTCCATGTACAATGTGGTTAATCCCGATAAGATTGTAGAGCGTTACGGTGCCGACACCCTCCGTCTCTATGAAATGTTCCTCGGTCCCATCAACCAGAGCAAACCTTGGGATAGCAACGGTATCGACGGTTGTTTCCGCTTCTTGCGCCGCTTCTGGAACCTCTTCTTTGACAAGCAAGACAACTTCTGTGTCGTTGCAGGTGAACCCACAAAGGACTCGCTCAAGACGCTCCACAAGTTGATTAAGAAGGTGACGGAAGACATCAATGAATTCTCTTATAACACATCGGTAGCAGCATTCATGGTTGCGGTGAACGAACTTACGCAGCAGAAGTGTAATAACAAGGAAGTGCTCGAAACTATGGTTGTACTCCTTGCTCCCTTCACACCTCACATTGCAGAGGAACTTTGGAACCGCATGGGCAATGCTGGCAGCGTTTGCGACGCAACTTGGCCCGCTTACGATGAAAGTAAGATGAAGGAAGACAGCGTTACGCTCTCCGTTTCCTTTAACGGTAAGACACGCTTCACACTTGACTTCCCCGTTGACGCTACGAAGGAAGACATTGAGAAGGCTACGCTCGAAAGCGAGCAGACTAAAAAATATCTCGACGGAAAGACCATCGTTAAGATGATTGTTGTGCCGGGACGCATTATAAACATTGTGGTGAAATAAACATATCGCCACACCTATATGCTTCTTGAATAAAAGACAGCACCTTATGAAACCGATTAAGACTAACATTTTCCAGGAGGTAAAGTCTTACCTCATCATTACATTTGGCTTGCTCTGCTATGCCATAGGTTTCAACTGTTTCCAAATCCCCTACGGACTCACTGGTGGAGGCGTAGCGGGCTTTGGTTCTATCATCTTTTACGGCACAGGTTTCCCCGTAGAATACACCTTCTTTGGCATCAACGCCATCCTCCTTATCATGGCGATTAAGGTACTCGGATGGAAGTTCTGCTTAAAGACCATCTACGGTGTATTTATGCTCACCTTCCTTTTGAGTCTTGTCAAAGAGGCCATGGAGTACTACGGAACAATTCGCCCCGAACTATTGGAGAATTGCCGTGTCAAAGGGCTCCCCTTGCTTGTTGGCGACGAACCTTTTATGGCTGCAATTTATGCGGCTGGTATTGAAGGTATCGGTCTCGGCATGGTATTCCTCAACAACGGTTCTACGGGTGGTACGGATATTATTGCAGCGATGATTAACAAGTACAAAGACATCACGCTGGGCCAGATGATGATGCTTTGCGATGTGATTATCGTAACTTCTTGTTTGGTGCTTCCCGACCGTACCCTCACCGACCTACTCTACGGTTTCACCATCCTCTTTTTGCTCAATGTTTCCGTTGACTTCTTTATTGACCGCGGCCGCCAGTCGGTGCAGTTCCTCATCATCTCTCGCGAGTATGAAGAAATCGCTGCTACCATCAACTCTATGGGTAGAGGTGTTACCGTCTTGAACGGCACGGGGTGGTACACGAAGAATGATTCAAAGGTACTCCTCGTTCTTGCCCGCAAGCGCGAAAGTGCAAGTCTTTTGAGCGTCATTCAGGCCATTGACCCCAAGGCATTCGTCAGTCAGAGTAAGGTTCTCGGTGTATTTGGCGAAGGTTTTGACCGTATCAAGGTGAAGGCGAAGAAGAACAAGGATGGACTGAAAAAGAACATCAACCAGTAAATGCAACAATTAACAATCGTTACGCAAGGTGGATTGTGCAATCGCTTACGCGTTGTACTCTCCGCCTTGTATTTTTCCCAGCACACAGCAGTACCTGTTCGGGTGGAGTGGAGTAAGCATAAAGAATGCTTCGCACACTTCACCGACTTGTTCTTGCCCATAGTGTCCGACAACTTCCGCATCACCCCCATGAGGTGGTGGAACAGACCTGTTGAGCGCAAAAATCTTCACCTACCGGCACTAATTCGCCTACCGTTTTACAGCAAGCAAATTAAGAACTTCTGGCCCAATAAGCACGGTGAGATAAGCAAGTTGATTCAAGAGCACAACCGTCTTTACCTCTCTACATGTTCTTGCATTATGGATTATCCCCAAGAGATAACCCACGTTCTTCGGCCCATTCCTGAAATTCAACAGGAAATAGATGCCATCACCCAACTGTTTGCACCCAACACCATAGGTGTACACATCCGCAGAACCGACAATAAAGCATCGATTTCGGGGAGTCCCACCACTGCCTTTATTGACGCGATGAAAAAGGAATTAGAGACCGACAACAAGGTACACTTTTTTGTGGCAACGGATGATACAAGCGTACGAACGCTACTCCAAAACACCTTTCCCGGGCGCATCATTACGCAAGAGTTTCACAAGTGCCACCGCGACACGCTTAGCGGTATGAAACAAGCAGTAGTTGACCTGTTTTGCTTGGCAAGAACAACGAAGATTATCGGCAGTTATTGGTCCTCCTTTACCGACACTGCCGCAGAAATTGGCAATACGCCCCTCCTGATAGCGGGAAGAGAGAATGCTGTGTAGCGCGCAATAATCCCGCAGTCCGTTCGTTACTAATGTTACTACTATCGTATTTATACTTCCACCACTTACCACTATGAATAAATTAGTTGTTGCCACCAACAATGCACATAAATTGTCTGAAATTCGTGCCATCATTGGCAATGATATAGAACTGCTCACGCTTGCCGACATCAATTGCTTCGACGACATACCCGAAACGGCCGACACGCTTGAAGGCAATGCCCTTCAAAAGGCACGTTATATTTATGAGAAGTATGGGGTAGACTGCTTTGCCGACGATACCGGTCTTGAAGTAACTGCGCTTGGTGGAGGTCCCGGCGTACACACCGCACGTTACGCCTATGCCGACCGCCACGACCCTAAGGCGAACACCGAAAAGTTGTTGCGCGAACTGGAAGGTGCCACCGACCGCTCCGCACAGTTTCGCACGGTAGTCGCGCTCATTCTTGACGGCAAAGAATACCTCTTTGAAGGCATTGTAAAGGGGACAATCCCCACCGAAGAGCGGGGTACCGAAGGTTTTGGTTATGACCCCGTTTTTGCTCCCGAAGAGTTAGGTAAAACCTTTGCCGAAGTCGGGCCTGAAGTAAAAAACGAAGTCAGCCACCGCGCCCGAGCAGTCAAAAAACTCGCTGCGTTCCTCAACAGTCTGTAGTCTTCTAACACTCTCTTGCCTTATGCGCATCATCTCATCCCACATACAGAAGTTTGTCCTCCTACTCATGCTCCTGCTTCCCTCACTCACCAAGGCTGCAGCGGTAGGTGATTGGACCTATCACCTTGCCTACCAAGATGCCACCCACTGCATTCCCGTAGGCAATGCTATCTATGCACTCTATGCGGGCAATTTGCTCATCTTCGACACCGAGGATAGTGCGGTTACTACACCTACCAAACTCGATGGACTGAACGAGAAGGAGATTGTCCTCATGCGTTACTGTGAGGAGGCAAAGAAGGTGGTGCTCGTCTACAACAACGGCAATATAGACCTGCTTGGCACCGACGGTACTATTGAGAACATTCCTCAATTTAAGAATAAGTACAACGGCACCTCACTTAACGACCTTACCATCATTGGCGAATCCGCACTGCTTTCAACCAGTGAGGGTATCGTTCATTTGAATATTAAGGGCGCCAACATCACGGGGCATTACAATTTAAACACTCCCATCAAGAGTGCCTACCTCAGCAATGACATGCTTTACGCTGCTACCGCCGAGGGTATCTACCGTTGCGACATTACTCAGAATCCGTTAGACTATTCCACCTGGAACCTTACTTCCACACTCGTAGCCACCCATATCATTGCTCTGGGAGACTACCTTTATTTTAACACCGACAAGAAGGGGGTCTACATTCTTGAACCCGCCTCCACGGCACCTCGCCAATTTATCACAGCGAAACAAACCTCTTATTTCGCTGATGAAATGGGAATTTTATTCCTCAACGCTACAACTTATACTGCGGTCAAGGCGGAGTCACCGACTCAAGTTTCTGCTTCGCAAACACTCCCCACAGTTACGAATGCACTGTGTCGCGCTACGGATGGCACTCTCTGGGCAGCACAGGGATTTGAGGGTTTGAATGGTTATAAGGAGACGGATGCAGGGTTGCAGGTTGTTACGAGTAAGATTGGAGGTTTTGGTCCCAAACGCGACCTCTGTTATTACTTGCGCTATGCCGGTGAGCGCCTGCTCGTAGCCGGAGGGCGACTCGACCCCTACGACCGTGTGCACTATCCCGGTACTGCCATGTATTTTGAAAACGGCGAATGGACCATCTTCCAGGAAGAAGGCATTGCCGAACACAGTGGCGGTAAGTATCAGGACTTAACCTGCATCATCCAGCACCCCACCGACCCCACGCGCCATACGGCGACAGCTGCACGTGTCGGACTCTTCGACTTCCAAAACGGTGAATACACGGGGTATGCTTCACTTGATAATTCAGCCCTCGTTTCGGCTGCGGCAAACAGTAAGAACTATGTGCGTACCGACGGACTTCAATACGACCTTGATGGCAATTTGTGGATGATCAATAACCAGGTTGACTCTGTCATCGTCATCCGCATGAAGGATGGAAGTTGGAATAAACTCTACTATGAAGCGCTTGAACAAGCACCCACACTTGCCACTACCCTTTTCGACCGCAAGGGTCGCTTCTGGGTGTGTTCGCGTCGTACGGTGTCCTACCACGATGGCGGACTTATGGGCATCAACTACGGAGGCACCATCACCGAGCAGGGCGACGACATCAGTTGCTACCGCTCACACGTAACCAATCAAGACGGTACCTCCTACAAGTTGGAAGGCGTACAGAGTCTTGCCGAAGACCATGACGGTCGCCTGTGGGTGGGTTCCGACTACGGACTCTTTGTCATTGACGATCCCGACGAATGGTTTAACGACGACTTCCGCATCACACAGATTAAGATTGCCCGCAACGACGGCACCAACCTTGCCGATTACCTCCTCTACGGTGTGACTATCGTAGCCATCGCAGTAGACGGTGCGAATCGCAAATGGATTGGTACGCAAGACAACGGCGTGTACCTCATCAGCGCAGACGGTAGCGAAATCATCCACCACTTCACTACTGAAAATTCGCCCCTTATTTCCAACACCGTCAACACTATAGCCGTTCATCCCCGCACGGGTGAAGTCATGATGGGCACGGATGCCGGACTCGTCACCTACCAAGGCAATGCCACTGCTCCTGCGGAACAACTCGAGGAAGGAACTGTCCGCATCTTCCCAAACCCCGTTCGCCCCGATTATCAAGGAGCAGTCAACATCACGGGACTTACCGCCGATGCCGATGTCAAAATCGTCACCTCGGGCGGACAACTCGTGGCCTGTGGCACCTCACTCGGAGGTTCTTGGCAATGGGACGGACGCACGTTTAGCGGACAGCGCGCAGCAACGGGTATCTACTACGTGCTGATTGCCACTGCTGATGGAGGCACTGCCGTTGCTGGTACACTCACTGTCATACAGTAAAAAAAATGTTGGTGAAGACCAATAAATTATAAACGACTGGACTTAAGTGCTTTTGCTCTAACAGAGCATACTTTTCTCATACATAAAAGAGGGTGTGTCGAAATGCAAATTCGGCACACCCTCTTGAGTTGTGTTAGAGTGAGAAATTTTTACCGGACACAAATACATCTTAATATATCGTGGTAATGACGCTGAAGGCGTCACCGCTCGGTAATTTTAAGAATTTCACTCACGGAATGACGCTGAAGGCGTCACCGCTCGGTAACCGGGTGGTTTGAGCGAAGCGAATACCCCCGGATTAGCGTCAGAGAGTGGTCGCACTCTGAAAGAGTGCCCCAGCACCTGACATACCTTGCCCTGCTCGGGCACCCCTCCAGGGTGCAATGCTGGTGCGCTCCTCACCGGGGGTACTCGCCTCGCTCGCACGCCCTGGTTACTGAGCGGAGACACCTTCGGCGTCTTGACCACACTTCGCTTGTGCTTTGCCATCCGGATGGTTACATACGAGCGAAGCAAAGTATGTCTTTGCGAAATCCTTTATAGAGAAAGGGTAAATGCTCTGCATAGTCTTTGCGTACTCTGAGAAATTTTTACCGGACACAAATAGCAACTTAATATCATGAGAGTTAGAGGCGTATACCGGACAACACCTATATTATTACCATAGTTTTTACCCACCAATTATTTTTTGGTACCAGTAGTGGTACTTTTTGTACCAAGGTCTGGTATTTTAAGTACCACTACTGGTAGAAAAAATACCAGACTTTGGTACAAAACTATTTTCCCTTGAAATTTTAACAAACAGAAATATTCAGTACAGGTCATTTCCAAGGGAGATAATTTTATTTTCTTGTATTGAAAATTCAATTATCAATGAGGGCAAAAATGGCGCGTTGCTCCCATGCGTCATACAGTCATAACTTTCCCTCTTAACATCCACCACAAAACCGCACCACGCGTGCCGAGGTAGGCAAGAAATGCCAACCAAAGGGCGGTGTTGCCCATAGAGGGAGAGAGGAACAGGTGGAGCACAAAGAAGATGACTGTGGCAACCGCCAAAGCGCGTAACATTCCCGAGGTGAAGGAAATGCCGATGAAAATACCGTCGTAAAGAAAGGCTGAGAAACTGAAAAGGGGAATGACGCAGACGTAAGGGAGGTACGCTTGGGCACACTCAATGACAGCAGAGTGATCGGTCAAAACGGTAAGCAGTTGCGAACCAGCGAAATAGTAAATCAATGTAGCGACAACGGAGAGTCCACTACCCCAAATGAATAGATGGCGCGTAGTGCGTTGAAACGCATCCCTGTTTGCACCGCCCCATGCCTTTCCGCAGAGTGCTTCCCCAGCATAAGCAAAACCATCCATGAAGTAACTGAACAGCAGGAAAAACTGCATCAAGAGGGCATTTGCAGAAAGGATAAGATCGCCTTGGCGTGCGCCGGAAAAGGTAAAGAAACTCGTTACGGCAAGCAGGCAGAGGGTGCGCAGGAAGATGTCGCGGTTCATACGCAGGAAGGTGGTGTCGAGCAGACTATTTCTCCCCAGTGCGGCGCGGAGCGTAGCAAGAGACGGCAGGGGACGAAAGCGTAGCACAAGGCAGGAAGCGAGGATAAATCCCGTGTACTGTGCCACAAGAGTTCCCGTAGCAACGCCTTCGAGGGTCCAATGTAGTCCGAAGACCAAAAAACAACTTACGGTAATATTCACCAGGTTTTGCACCACGGCAATCAAGAGCGGAATGGTAGCGTTCTGCATCCCTATAAACCATCCGTTCATACTATTAAGACAGAGTACGGCAGGTGCTCCCCATATCAGAATGCGAAAATAGGTGGTGGCAAGTTGTCTGACCTCTTCGGTGCCTTCGGCGATGTAAAGCACCGCGTGCAACAGGGGTGTTTGTAACAGAATGAGTAGTGTGGCTATCAGTAATGCCCAAGTGAGTGAGCGAACCAGGAGGGTGAAGCAGCGCTCACGGTTGCCTTCGCCTACTGCCTGAGCGGTGAGTCCGCCAGTAGACATTCTCAAGAAACCGAATCCCCAATACGCCATACTCATCAACGTCGTGCCAAGAGCGATGGCGCCGATGTATGCCGCACTTCCCAGGTGTCCCACGATGGCGGTGTCCACCAGTCCTAATAAAGGCACGGTGATGTTCGTGAGAATACTGGGGATTGCTATTTTGAGGATGGATTTGTTCATGGATGGTGATAAAGACAAGCGCAAGGGGAGAAAGTTGCCTCCCCCCCTTGCGCTACTCATTATAATATATATGCGATTTCCTTAAAGGCAAACTTGCGGAGCGTGCCCTCAGTAGTTTCCACAATAAGTCGACCTGTGGGTTCGACATCCACAATGCGCCCCTCAAAAGTGCCGCTTTCATCGCGGAATTTCGCCCATTCGTTACGGCGGTAGAGGTGCTGAAGATAGGATGCGTGAATGGCGGAGAAATCCTGCCGTACCAAGCGCTGGTAGTAGGTTTGGAAGCGTTGGAGAAAGTCCAGCAAAATCGCCTCGCGGTCGGTTTCTCGCCCCAAAATCTGAAAGAGCGAAACGGGATTGGGTGCATCGCTAAGGAACGCCTGTTGGTTGACGTTTAAACCTATACCTACGATAGACTGTGAAAGGGATGCGCCCTGCAAGGTGTGCTCTAAGAGCATGCCACTCACCTTGCGGTCGCCGTAATAAATATCATTGGGCCACTTGATGGAGAAACCGTCGGCATAAGTGTCCAAAGTTTCTACCAAAGACAAGGCGCAGATTTCAGAAAGGTAAAACTGCTCCTGCGGATGCAAGAACGTGGGGCGCAAGCGTAAACCTAATAGCAAATTCTTTCCCGCCTCGCTTTCCCAAGAAGTGCCTTTCTGCCCACGCCCTGCCATTTGGTAGTCCGCAGTTACTACAATAAAAGAATCCTCGCACGCCGAAAGTTCCGGACGTGCGAGGTATTGCATTGTAGAATTTACTGTGTCGAGAGTGATGCGGAGCATGGTTGTGAGAGGAGAAAGGAGAACCGACGCCAAACCGAGTGCAATCAAGCTTACTTGAATTGCCGAGGTGCGAAGGAGGTAAAGACTGCGGAGCAGGATTAAAGGAGAAAGGAGAAATACCTTGCGGGTTTTCACTATTCACCATAGACCTTTCAGCGTTTACCGTTAATCGTTAATCTTTCAACTTTTTACTTAACTCAACCCAATAATTTCGCCATTCACATAGTCAATGCGGTTGGCCTGAGGAGACTTCGGCAGACCCGGCATACGGATAATGTCACCCGCAAGCGCCACAATCATTTCGGCACCAGCGTTTAAGACTACGTCGCGAATCTGAATCGCAAAGCCATCCGCAGCGCCGTACTTCGTTTGGTCGGCAGAGAATGAGAACTGTGTCTTGGCGATACATACGGGGAAGGATGCCATGCCGTGCTGTTCTGCCAACTTAATGCGGTTCAACGCAGGCGTTGCGAAGCTTACAGAAGCGGCACCGTAGATTTCACGACACACCTTTTCAATCTTAGTCTTGATATCGTCCTCGTTGCTGTAGATGAGCTGGAGGGGCTTTGAGGGATTCTTCTCAATAGTGTCGACTACGAGGTTCGCCATTTCCACTGCGCCGCTACCACCTTCGGCAAAGGCGTTGTTGATTACGAAGGGCGCCTGAAGCGTTTCTTCACAGTGCTGCTTAAGCAACGCCATTTCTTCGTCTGTGTCGGTTGCGAAGCGGTTGAATACCACTAAGACAGTCTGACCAAACTTGCGGAGGTTGCGCACATGCTTGTCGAGGTTAGCAAGCCCCGTGCGGATACCTTCAAGGTTGGGTTCCTTAATCTGATCAAGGGCAACGCCACCATGCATCTTCAAGCCCTGAGCAGTAGCAACGATTACGGTGAGGTCGGGTTGGAGTCCGCTCTTACGGCAAAGGATGTCGTAGAACTTTTCTGCGCCGAGGTCGGCACCGAAACCGGCTTCGGTGATGGTATAATCCGAGTGCGAGAGCGCCATACGGGTTGCGAAGATAGAGTTACAACCGTGAGCGATATTTGCAAAGGGACCGCCGTGAACGAATGCGGGAGTATTTTCTGTAGTCTGCACCAAGTTGGGCTGGATAGCATCCTTGAGGAGCACCATTATCGCACCCGCAACACCAAGGTCCTTCACTGTGAAAGGTTTGCCCTCGTAAGTGTAACCGAGGAGGATGTTTTCGATGCGACGACGGAGGTCTTCTTCGCTTGTTGCCAAACAGAGAATTGCCATCAACTCAGAAGCGGGCGTAATGTCGAAACCAGCCTGCTGAACACCGCCATTCGCAGCAGGACCTACACCTGAAACGATTTGGCGCAAGCCGCGGTCGTTCACATCAAGCACACGGCGCCAAAGCACTTCCTTCAAACCGAAACCTTCAGCACGATGCTGGTAAAGGTAATTGTCGAGGAGCGCAGCAATCATATTGTGTGCAGAAGTAATTGCGTGGAAGTCGCCCGTGAAGTGGAGGTTAATCTTCTCCATAGGCAACACCTGTGCATAACCACCGCCTGCAGCGCCACCCTTCATACCGAAGCAAGGACCGAGTGAGGGTTCGCGAAGCGCCACAACCGCACGCTTGCCAATCTTGTTCAAACCGAGCGCAAGACCGATAGACACCGTAGTCTTACCGATACCCGCCTTTGTTGCAGTGATTGCAGTAACGAGAATCAAGTGACTCTTCTTCTGCTTCTCTTCAGAGATGAGCGAAAGGGGAACCTTCGCAATATATTTACCGTAGTGCTCGAGGTCATTCGCATCAATGCCAATACCAGCGGCAACTTCTTCAATGGGTTTCAAAGGGGTGCTGTGAGCAATTTCAATGTCTGAAAGCATAGCAATTTTATTTTTATAGGGGTTTATAATTCAAATATGTTTCTCTTGATTGAAAGTACAAAAGTAAGAAAATCAGAGGACCTAACGAACATTTTAACAGAATTATTGACAAAAGGCGGTAATTCAAGGGGCGAACTCAATCCTTAGGGGGCATTGTTTAGACATTCTTCTCATTTTAAAAGTTCCTCAACAAAAAAAAGTCCAAAATTTTGTTACAAATTTGCACTTCGTACGTTTATCCTATTGAAGAACGCCCACAAACGACATGAGCAAAGACATCTTAACCACCGTTTTCACCTCCCTGCGGAAGAACTTTCTGAAGCAGGCACAGCGCATCCTCGCTTCGGAAGAGGATGCTGAGGATGTCGTGCAAGATGCCTTCTGCAAATTGTGGCGCAGTGACTACACGCTGAAAACAACGAACGAGGCGGAGGCTCTGGCGCGCACCACAATCCGAAATCTCTCACTTGACGAACTGCGCAAGCAGGAAGTGCGGCCGCAGTTCTCCCTTGACACCGAGCGCGACACGGTTCTGCAACGCTCCGCTTTAGAAGAAATTGAAATCCGCGAGCGCTTCGAGCAGGTTGAAACCATTATCGAAGCCGAACTCTCGCCCTCTGAGCGCTGCGTGATGCACTTAAAGGAGTATGAAGAACGAAGCATCGAGGAAATTGCTGAGATGATGCACCTCACGGAAGCCGCCGTGCGCATGAAGTTGTCGAGGGCACGCAAAAGAATACGCACCGTTTACCAAGAACAAAACAAAAAGGAAGGAGGCAGTTATGACTACTGATAAGACATACTGGAAAGCCCTTGAGGAACGCTATTTTGAAGGACTAACCACGAAGGAAGAAGAGCGCCTTCTGCGACAATTTCTCACGACAGAGATGGCGCAAACGGAAGACTTTGAAGAACTCCGCGCCGTTATGGGATTCCTCGCCATGGGTAAGGCGGAACGCAAGCAGAAACAGATTCCCCTTTGGCGCAGTCCCAAGGTACTGAAATGGAGTGCCGCTGCGTGTTTCTTCATCCTTGGAGGCATAGGTATTTATCACCTTCAACCCCGCACAACCTACATTGCTTATGTCGACGGACACCGAACGACCAACAAACTTGAGGTCATCGCACAGATGCACAGCGTTATGGCTGACATCAATGCCGACACACCCACCAGCACCATGGAGGCAAGCATGAGCGACTTACTCAACACACTGAACACAGAAGAATAATTTTTGACCATGAAACGGATACTTTCACTCATCGCACTGTCCCTCTGCCTTGCGTCGGCAACGGCACAGAAGGATTTAAAGATTGCCATTTATTTCTCAGAACCTTATCTGGAAATCGAAGGTTTATCTGCGGTTCACATAGAAGGAGGCGACCTTACGCCCTATAACCTTTCGCTTTTCCGAAGTATTAGACTCACGCCAGAGAGCACGCCTGACAATTCAAGGAAACTCATGGAGCAACGAGTTATGGAAGACGGGAAACATGCCACGAAGAAAGAGGTGGCAATGATAGGCGGACGACTTTATTACGGGTTCTACGTGCTCCCGCCGAGGGACAAGAAAACCAATCGCTACATCTTTTACCGCAACAACATTCTGAAACCTGAGGCAAAGCCCCAAGAAATCATGCTCGTCTACATCGAGGGGGCAGCATCTCCCACTGAACTTAAAAAGATTTTCCAATAACGAAACTAAAAAACTGATTATATGAAACGCACATTACTCTTTGCGGCAGTAGCATTACTTGCCGCGCCCGCTACATTTGCCACTACTCAGAGCGACACACTCACCGTCAAGAATCCCGCTCAGGTAAACGTCATCAACACCGACACGACCTGCATCATTAGTATTCAAGGTAAGGAGGGTAACCCTGACTTTTCTTACCGCCAGGTGATTCCGCTCAGCAAGACGACTCCCGTACTCATCAACGAGTCAGAGACGGAGTGGAATTTCAAGATGCCTTTCTTCAGCAGCAGTAAGCCGCAAACCGTCAAGATTACAGAGGTTAAATTGGTCAACAAGCATCGATGGGAAAACGCGTCTCCGCAGTTGAATATTGGACTCGGCCTGTTTGGCGTCGGTTATGTTGCCAGTCTTAACACACCTCAGGGCATGCACACGGAAATGTTTGACTCGTATGAGTTCCTTGGTCCCCGCTTGATGTTTATGTACCAGCCACGCATGAGCCGCTTTTCTTACGGATTCGGGGTGGGTACGAACTGGAAGAACTTCCGCATGACGGACGAGGTGCGCTTTGACCGCGAGCCCAATGGCAATACCGTTTTAACGGGTTATCCTGAGGGCGTACACATAGGTTTTTCACGCGTCAAGGTGTTTAGTTGGACGGTTCCCTTTGAGGTAAAATGCTATTTGACAGATGAGGTAAGCATCAGCGCTTCAAGCATTGTGAATTTCAACACTTACGCTTCGCTCAAGACACGTTATACAACGCCTGAGGGACAGGGTGTGAAGGAACTCGACACGCACCTGCACCAAAACCCTGTTACCGTTGACTTCATGGGACATGTGAAGTACGGCGCCTTTGGTTTGTACGTAAAATACAGTCCTTGCAACGTCTTTGAGAGCGGAAAGGGTCCGAAATTCCAATCTTGGTCAACGGGTATCACCTTCGGTTTCTAACTTTTAAGAGATAACAAAAACTAAGTCCGACTTATTTCAAACTAAGTGCCGAATAGTTTGAAATAAGTCGGACTTAATTTTGGGTAATAATATTAGAGTTGTCCACAAAACAGTTTTTTTGGTGCAACCACTAACGATTATTTTTTAGCCACGAATATCCATAAATGTACACAAATGCCGTGCGGAATTATTTCAATCCGAATGGATTCGTGTAAGTTCGTGTTCATTCGTGGCTAAAGAAAACTAAATAATTTGGTGGCACACAGAACTATAATATTTAATCGTGGGCAACTACTATATTATTGCCTATTTTATTGTAAGTCGGATTCTCTCCCGCCCCATTGCTTTGCCGTATGCAGAGAAATTCGTACTTTTGCAATTCCGTAGGAGTTTGCCGTGCGCAAGTCTCCTGCCACAACTTCTAAATCACTCTGCTCCTTATGGCAAACGAAAAGATTATCCTCACAGGCGACCGTCCTACGGGCCGCCTTCATATTGGTCACTTTGTAGGTTCACTCCGTCGTCGCGTTGAACTTCAGAATGCGGGCGACTTCAAGAAGATGTTCGTCTTCATCGCAGATGCTCAGGCACTTACCGACAACATTGAGAACCCCGAGAAGGTGCGTCAGAATGTTATCGAGGTGGCACTCGACTACTTGGCGTGCGGACTCGACCCTGAAAAGGTAACACTCTTCATTCAGAGTCAAATTCCTGAACTCTGCGAACTTTCGTTCTACTTCATGGACCTCGTAAGCGTGAGTCGCTTGCAGCGCAACCCCACGGTGAAGACCGAAATTGCGATGCGCGGATTTGAAAGTTCTATCCCCGTAGGTTTCTTCACCTATCCCGTGTCACAAGCTGCCGACATCGCTGCTTTCCGTGCTACAACGGTACCTGCGGGTGAGGACCAGCGCCCCATGATTGAGCAGGCAACGGAAATCGTGCGCCGCTTCAACTATATTTATGGCGACACGCTTGTAGAACCTCAGATTATGCTTCCCGACAACGCGGCTTGCTTGCGCTTGCCTGGCACAGACGGTAAGGCGAAGATGTCTAAGTCATTGGGCAACTGCATTTACCTTTCTGAAACTGCCGACGAGATGCGTAAGAAAGTTATGTCGATGTATACAGACCCCTTGCATGTAAATGTGAGCGACCCTGGGCATGTTGAGGGCAACGCCGTGTTTACTTATCTCGACGCTTTCTGTACCGACGAACACTTTGACCGCTACTGGAAGGACTATGCCAACCTCGACGAACTCAAGGAGCACTACACTCGCGGCGGTCTCGGAGATGTAAAGTGCAAACGCTTCCTCGAAAGCATCCTTAACGAAACGCTCGAACCCATTCGCCAACGCCGTTTGGAATTCCAGAAGGATATTCCCGCGATTTACCAAATGTTGCAGCGCGGATGCCAGGATGCTCGCGAAGTGGCGGCAGCTACGCTCGACGATGTGCGTCGCGCCATGAAGATTAACTACTTCGACGATGCCGAACTCATTGCTGAACAGGTAAAACGCTTCTCGGGACAGTAACGGAGCGTACAGACAACAGGGTGTAACGCACATATTTTCTTCACTAACTCTTGTCTGCACACTTTAGTCCGTTGATTATTAAAAAAGACGGCGAATATTTTGCAGGGTAAAAAATTATTCCTAACTTTGCACCCCGAAAACCCACAACCGTTGATTAACAAGAAAATAATATACGACAATGAAAAGAACATTCCAACCTCACAACCGCAAGAGAAACAACAAGCATGGTTTCCGTCAGCGCATGCTGACAGCTAATGGTCGTCGCGTTTTGGCAGCTCGCCGCGCTAAGGGCCGCAAAAAGTTGACCGTATCTGACGAAGTTCACGGCAAGAAGTAAATCTCTGCGTAGTCGAGAGACTACATGCGACGAGGTTTCAAGAAATAATGAGAGAAGTAGGTTTTTCCAAGAATCCTTACTTCTCTCATTTTTTTATTTTAACTTTGCCGTAGTAGTAAACAAGTTTATAGGTACGAGGTACAAGACCTTGCGGGACAATCGCTCAACTGCATCCCGTTCTCCGTTCAGCGTTAACCTTTAACCGTGCCCCACTTGTCAACTTGTACCTTCCAACTCGTCAACTCATACTTATATTATGGACTTTAAGAATATCGGAAAGAAACTCATCAGCCCTATGGTTTGGGGTAATGGCCTTGCGATGGTAATTTTTCTTGCCATCGTGATTTGGGGCACCATGATCTTCCTCAATAATTATACGCGCCACGGTGAAAGCATTGAGGTGCCCGACCTTCGTGGTCAGAAACCTGAGGCGGCCATGATGCGCCTGGAATCGCTTGGACTTATCGGTGTTGTAACCGATACTGGATACGTAACAACACAAGCGCCCTACACACTTCTTGACCAATCAATCGCACCCGGAAAGCACGTAAAGACGGGACGCACCATCAACCTTACGATAAATGCCAACGGTGCGCGACCTATGACGGTGCCTGACTTGGCTAATAACACTTCCGTGAGAGAAGCCGAAGCGCGACTGAAAACGCTTGGTTTCACCCTCACAGAACACCAATACATCTCTGGCGACCGCGATTGGGTGTATGCCGTAAAGGTACGCGGACGCGACGTTAATGCTGGCGAAAAGATACCTGTTGACCTTCCCCTCACGCTTGTCGTAGGTAAAGGCACAGAGGATGATTTTGCCGCTGAAGAAGAAATTTAACCGAAAGGTTATCCGTAAAGAATTATACACACGATGACATTTCTTAGTGAAGAAGATATAACACTCCCTGCCGCACCGCTCTGCAACGATGAGGAGGCGGATGAAGAAGGTGAGAGTGGCGGACTCTACGAGCACTTCCGCGCCGTGGCAGATAAGGGGCAGGAACTTTTGCGTATCGACAAGTTCCTCATGAACCTCATGCCCGACACCTCGCGCAACCGCATTCAGGCGGCCGCTAAGTCGGGGTTTATTCATGTTAATGGCACGCCCGTAAAGAGTAACTACCGCGTGAAACCCGGTGACGTTGTTACCCTCCTACTCGACCGTCCGCGCTACGAAAACCTCATTCTCCCCGAAGACATTCCCCTGGAAGTCGTATATGAAGACGATGACATTATGGTCATCAACAAACCCGCAGGCCTTGTAGTGCATCCCGGATGCGGAAACTACACGGGCACGCTCGTCAACGCCATTGCGTGGCACCTTCGAGACAATCCCGACTACGATCCTAACGACCCCGGCGTGGGACTTATCCATAGAATTGACAAAGATACTTCCGGACTTTTGGTTGTAGCAAAGACGCCCGATGCGAAGACGCACCTCGGTTGGCAATTCTTTAACAAAACAACGCGCCGCCGTTACAACGCCCTCGTGTGGAGCAACTTCCACGAAAATGAAGGGCGCATCGAGGGAAACATTGGGCGCCACCAGAAAGACCGCATGCAGATGGCGGTTTATCCTCCCGACTCTGGCATTGGCAAACACGCCGTGACGCACTACCGCGTGCTTGAGCGCTTCGGTTATGTGACGCTTGTAGAATGCGTTCTCGAAACAGGTCGCACCCATCAGATTCGTGCACACATGAAACACTTGGGGCATCCGCTCTTCTGCGACGAACGCTACGGCGGCGACCAGATTTTGCGTGGCACACAGAGTTCGACCTACAACAGCTTCATCCGTAATTGCTTCGCCATCTGTCCCCGTCAAGCGCTTCACGCCATGACGCTCGGTTTTAAGCATCCCCGCACGGGCGAAGAGATGGATTTTTACGCTCCGCTCCCACCCGACATGACGGCACTCCTTGAAAAGTGGCGCACTTATACTGCGGGGGCATTAGGAAATAAAGACTTATAATTATTATAGGTCCTATAGAAACTATAGACCTCATCCCTCACCCTTTAAGACTTTCTCAATGAAAAATATTGCAATCGTTGCCGGTGGCGATTCCTCAGAATACGGTGTGTCTTTGCGCAGTGCCGCAGGCATCCTCTCCTTTATGGACAAGGAGAAATTTAATCCCGTTGTCGTAGAACTCCGCGGCACCGAGTGGTTCGCACTCTACAACGACGAGCGCCTGCCTATCAACAAAAACGACTTCTCGTTCAATACCGCTGAAGGAACGTTCACCTTCGACTTCGCCTATATAACCATCCACGGCACACCCGGCGAAAACGGCATTCTGCAAGGGTATTTCGACCTCATCGGTATGCCTTACTCCACCAGCGGAGTATTTGTAGAAGCGCTCACTTTCAACAAGTTTGCCCTCAACAACTACCTCCGCGCCTTCCCTCAAATCCATGTGAGCGACAGTTACGTGGTGCGCAAAGGTCTTGAGCGCCCCGCTGATGCAGAAATCATTGAGCGCCTCGGACTTCCCTGCTTCGTGAAACCCAATGCGGGCGGTAGCAGTTTTGGAGTGACTAAGGTAAAAACAGCAGCCGACCTCGCTCCCGCCATTGAGAAGGCGATGAACGAAAGTGACGAGGTGATGATCGAAAAACTCATGGTGGGCACCGAAATCACCTGCGGTTGTTACAAGCGTAAGGACGGCGAAGTCGTAACCTTCCCCATCACGGAAGTTGTTACTACTCAGGAGTTTTTTGATTACGATGCCAAGTACAACGGCAAGGTGGAAGAAATCACTCCTGCCCGCATTGCTCCCACTACAGCGCAGCGCGTGAGCGACATGACAAAGTTCATTTATCGCGTCCTCGACTGCTTCGGCATTATCCGTATTGACTACATCCTTTCAGGCGCTCCTGGCGAAGAAGAAATCAACCTTCTTGAAGTCAACACTACTCCCGGTATGACCGCCACCAGTTTTATTCCCCAACAGGTGCGCGCGGCAGGTCTCGACATCAAGGATGTGCTTGCCGATATTATTGAAAGCAAAATCTAACCTCCACCCGAGCCTCGCTGCTCGTAATACATTTATCCCATGAAGATACCCGCTGAATTTGATAACATTCGTCCGTATGCTCCGGAGGAACTCCCCGAGGTTTTTGAGCGACTTTTGGAAGACAAGTTCTTGAAGAAACTCATCAAGAAGACACTTCCCTTCATCCCTTACAGCCTCATTAAGAAGTATGTGAAGTCGTGCAAGACAAACCTTGAGTTTCAGCTCAAGATTATCAAGCCCATCATCTACTTAAGTTGGTGGAGCGCCACAAAAGGTTGCACCCTCGACGCCACAGCACTCCCCAACCGCCAAGCGCGTTACACCTTCGTGTCCAACCACCGCGACATCGTGCTCGACTCTGCCTATTTGAGTTGTCTTTTGGTAAAGAACGGTTACGAGACTACCGTTGAAATTGCCATTGGTGATAACTTGCTCATCAAGCCCTGGATTAAAGACATCGTGAGAGTCAACAAAGCGTTCATCGTTCAGCGCTCGCTCTCCATGCGCGAAATGTTGGAGGCCAGCAAGACTATGAGCCGCTACATGCACTTTGCCGTGACGCAGAAGAAGGAGCACCTGTGGATTGCACAGCGTGAAGGACGTGCGAAAGACTCTAACGACCGCACGCAGGAATCTGTATTGAAGATGCTCGCCTTGGGCAAAGACGGCAATGTGATTGAGAGCCTGAAGGAACTCAATATTGTGCCGCTCACCATCTCGTATGAGTACGACCCCTGCGACTATCTGAAAGCACAGGAATTCCAACAGAAGCGCGACGACAAGACGTTTAAGAAGTCGAAGGCCGACGATATGAAGAACATGGCTACGGGTATCAAGGGGCAGAAGGGACGTGTGCATTACGCTTGTGCTCCCTGCATCAACACATGGATTGATGAACTCGCCGACCTGCCGAAGAATGAAATCTTCCCCGAAATTGCGCGCCGCATGGATAAGGAAATTCACAGCCGTTACCGTATTTATCCAGGCAACTACGTAGCTGCCGACCTCTTGAGCGGAACAAATGCTTACGCCGCTAATTACACGGCGAAGGACAAGGCGAAGTTTGAGAAATACCTCAACAGCCGCATCGACCTTATCGACATTCCCAACAAGGACGTACCCTTCTTGCGCGAATGCATCTTGAAGATGTATGCCAACCCGCTTTACAATCTTGAAGCAGCCAAGTGATCTGCAAGTCAAATTTTGAAGGATTTACAGGACAGCAAAAATGCAGAAAAATGAGAAATAATATTCGTGTTAACAAGTGTTAACGGATTTGCATTTCGCTCCGAAATTTTGTATCTTTGTACTACGGAAGTGGAGATAGCCCATGCAATCGGGGTTATCTCCACTTTTTTTATCCCGAAAAACCCATTTTTTGACCCCCTACAATGAGTAACCCCGTTTTTTCAAGGTTAAACAACCGGTTTTTAATGTTACTTATTCTGCGCCCTATAATAGATATCGTCGCGAGGGGGTGCAAGTAGAGTGTTAATGTATGTTAAAGTTTTCTGCGAAAAATGAGGAAAAATGAAGGGGGAAAGTGTCACAATTTTTCGCCACTGATAGTTTGTTATATAGAAGCTTTACGTAGGGTGTTCAAAATTGTAAAAATAGGTGAGACTGTTTTGAACTGTATTAGGTATTGAGCATCTACTTACCCTGGATGGTAAGACGCCGAAGGTGTCTCCGCTCAGTAACCGGGGCGTGCGAGCGAGGCGAGTACCCCCGGTGAGGAGCGCACTAGCATTGCACCCTGGAGGGGTGCCCGAGCAACGAGGTATGCCAAGCGTTGGGGCACTCTTCCAGAGTGCGACTACTCTCTGACACCCATCCGGGGGTATTCGCTTCGCTCAAACCACCCGGTTACCGAGCGTTGACGCCTTCAGCGTCATTTAGCGAGTGAAATTTTTTTAAGTTACCGAGCGGTGACGCCTTCAGCGTCATTTAGCGAGTGAATTTTTTTAAGTTACCGAGCGGTGACGCCTTCAGCGTCATAAAACTTCAACTTGGGTCAACTGCTATATTATCCCCATAAAAAATGTACACAGATGACACAGATTTTTTTGGGGGGCAGGAGGGGGGATGATGGGCAGGTACGGACGCACACTTCGAATTGTAATCTGTACCTGCCGAATAAAAATTTCGCCAGTCAAGGTTAATCAATTTTACAGAATGACTTTTTCAAAACATATTCGAAAATAACCTTAACTTTTGTAAACTCCGCCTCGCATTACCCCCCCCCTAAGTCTTAAAAATCAGCACTTTAACACATTTTCACTTGGTGATATATTATATAAATAAGTAATTTTGCACCTGATTTCGGAGGGCGTACCCCTGTACCTCTCTACAGAAGAATAAAATTAACAATTAATCAATATAAAATTTAGTGTACTTATGAAGAACAAAATTACACTTCTCTTTGCTGCGCTGATGATGACCTTAGGGGTGAGTGCGCAGGCAACGTATGAGTATTTTGAGTTCCCAGAAGAAGTTTCTGAAAAGGTTGAAATTACTTCTGCTGATGAATTTGAAAACTTAAATGGCGAGTGGATTGTCATTCAGCACAATCACGATGTAACAGATTTTAGCCACCAGGGGTACTACTTTATCATTAACAGTGCTCTTCCTTATGGTCAAAGTTACCACACTACTGCAATGAATGAAAGATGCAGTGGTTTGGCAATGTTCCAACTCGAAAAAGTTACTGACAGCAATGGAAATATTGGTTATCAGTTGAAGACAATTCACAGTCGTACTGAAGGTAAAACATGCTACGTTGGTCAGTTTGGAAATACAAATCTTAACACTACCAACACGCAGTATAGCAACCCTGCTATCGTAAACTTTTCTCGTGCTGAACAGGGCTTTATGATTTCTTCTTTCTGTTCAAAGGGTGAATACTGCATGTATGTAGAACAGGATGCTGAAGGTGTGCCTCAAATGACAACGAAACCTGTGGATCAAAGAGGTACTGATTTTGTTGAGCATGTGGTCTTTAAAGTATATAAGGTAACTGCTACACATGGCACAGTTAAGAAGGTTGAGAATGCACGTGTGCTTCTTACTGGTCAAGGTGGTAATACCATCGAAGGTACCCACACTGGTTGGAGTGACTTCTATGAATTCGTTACGAATGCTGATGCTTATGGTTGTACATTAAGCAATGCCCACTACGACGAAGTAACCAAAACCATCACAGGTAATATTGATTTTCCCTTTGCAGTAACTGGAGACTATGTACAAGTGCCTGTGTATCTCCATGCCAACGCAGATACTTGTAAGCGTGTATCTATTGTTGATGGCAAATTAAAGGTTGTTGAGAATGAAGAGGGAGACAAAAATGAGAACAGTCAGTGGTATATCTTCCCCAAGATTGAAGGTCTTAAGATTACCTATGCGCTTCAGAATGTTGGCACGAAGCAATATATTTATTATGCGCCTACTGGCACTGATATCAGTTTGAACGATAATCCTGCGTATTTTACTCTTGCTTCAAATGCGAGTGAAGACGCCTTAAGATTTTCATTTAAATATGAGGCAAATAATTATTCTTATACCTACTGTTTGTATAATTCTTCATGGGGAGGATTTACCAGCGGGCAGATGTCAAACAATTACTCGGGATACAACTTTAAAGTAAACAGCGTATTTTCCGACAATGTTGACTTCGGTATTCAGCAAAGATATCCCTTGGGTACAGCATTCTGGAATGCCGGAATTGTTGCAGAAGAGAACCAACCTACTGCTATTCGCGCAATGGTGAGCGACTTGACACATGAATTCTATGAAAGCACCCATGAAGTGTATAGCGCAGAAACTGCAATTACATTAAAATCACGCAGTGATGTAGTTGTGACATTCAACTTCACGAACGGTACTCACTTGTTGAATATCTATGGTATAGATATTGTAAGCGAAGATGGCACAGTGGTACTATTTGATTATCACTTAGGCAAGGCAGGTGCTTCAAACAAAACAAGCAAGAATGTTTACACGTTGAAAAATGTACCTTTGGGAGAATGGAAACTTCGTTATTTTGTATGTAACACTCCTGAATTAACTGGAGCAGAAGGTCACTTCTTGGGTAATAATGCAGGTTACATTCAGGTGGATGGCGCAAGCTTAAAATTGAAGATTTCTGACGCTCCTAAAGCAGACTGGGCACAAAATACTACTTGGTATTATATGTTGTCGAAGGATGCTAACGGTACTGTGTGTGCAGAACCTGCTTACACCGACTGGCACAATAACTTGAAGGTGAATAACGCAACTGCTTCTAAGAGCGCTGCAGGATTGTGGGCAATTGTTGGTAATGACACTGATGGTTATAAGTTCTACAACCGCGCTTGGGGCACTGGTTACGCTTTGAAGACAACTGGTGATAATGGTAAAGCGCGTTCGTTCATGACTACTGCTAATGATGCTTCGCTTTATGACATCGTGCGTCATGAAGATGGTGCTATCTATGTAAAGGTACGCGGTGATGTTGCAAACAACTACCTCAATAATAACAATGGTTACTTAGGTACTTGGACAGATGCTTCATCTTTGGGCGATACAGGCTCACGTATTTATCTCAATGAGGTGTTGAATACTGCTGAGTATGACGCAGGAGTAGAACCTATCGTAGCTACGCTCAAGAAAGATTGGGCACCTTGGACTGGTAAAAATGCGAATCCTGACATTAACACTGCTTACAACAACAATTCAACCTTTGCTTCATGGGTATTAGGACGTCAGCAACTCGCTGAACTCTTAAACGGTAAGGTGTTTAAGTTCGTGAATAAGGCAACAGATGATAGTAACCGTGGCGGTAGAGCATTGGGAGTTATTGAAGTTAATTCCGAAAAGTTTATGGGCGGCATTGTTCCTAAAAATGATGGAAAAAAGTATATAGACGAGTACCTCCAACTACTCAACAATAACGATGGAACATATAAGTTGCTCCATATTGGAACCAACAAGTATTTCCAAAATCCCAATGCTGCTACAATAACTGAGAATGTTGCTGATGCGGCAAATTACACTTACGAAGTTTACCAGGATGAAGTTCAAACCGTGCATTTCGTATCAGGTAATGAGCACATGCACTTAGGTAACTGGGGGTATGACTTTAAAACCACTAATTATGGTGGTGTTGATTCTGAACCTTCACGCTGGGATGTTGTCTACGATGAAGAGGCACAAGACTTGGCTGAACTTATCAAGACAGTTAAGACACGTTATGCAGAAGTAAATGAAACTGCATATCAAGCTAACGTAGGCGTTCCTGGTTATGCTGACGAAGAAAGTACCGAAGGCTTAATGGGAGCTGTCAATGGTCTCTATGGAATGACTTTTGATGAAGCTACTACTACACTTACCAACGCAATGGACGTAGTAACAGATGCTGAAAGAGCTGCTGTTTATCCCACAGACTGTTACTTCACGATTACGAACTGCGGTACAACCAATGATCCTAGAAATCTTTCTGTAATCTACGATGCAAGTAAGGCAGGAACAAAGGATCAGAATGATGGCGTTTCGGAATTCCTTTGGCACAGTGAAAGTGCACTTGACAAGAACAATCCTGATCATCTTTGGTGCTTCTATCACAACGAAAAGAACGACCAATACTACCTCTATAACGTAGGTAAGAAGCAATTTGCGAGTCCTACGGGTAAGGGTAGCTATGGTTTGACTTGGATTTTCTCTGATACTCCCGTATCAATCACTATGACTGATTTGGGTGCGGAGACTCCCACTTTCCATATTAAGGGTGGAAATGAAACTATGTCTGTTTCTACAGGTTATGAAGGCTCTGTTATTACATGGTACTCTAATGGTGACGCAGGCGTTCCCTTCAAGTTTGAGAAGAGTGAACTTGAGTTTGATGAAACAGCATTTGCAGCGGTAAGTCCTAAGTTGGCTCCTGGTTTCTACACATTGAAGTGTGGTAATGCTTACTTGAGCGATGACCGATATACGGATGACACTACGCGTTCAATGACTGAAGAAGGTGAAGGTACACCTGGTATTAAGAATATCTTCTACAACACAGAAGATAATGCATTGGTAGGTTACGCAAGCGGATTTGGTTTCGTATACGCAACTTGCAATACAGGCAAACCTGAAGATGGTTACAATACCTTTGAATATGGTTATGGTGACGAAACAGGAACCTTCACGGTGAAGAGTCAAAAAGGAACAGCGACTTCGCTTGAAGCATGGAATGCCGGAAGATATTTAAAAAAGGATGGTGGCAAACTCCTCTACACAACAGACCTCAAGCAAGCTGATTCTTGGACTATCGAAAAGGTGACAGAACTTCCTGTGACATTGAACTATGCAGGCGAAGATTTGGGTGCTTATGGCACACTATGGTCTCCTGTTGCACTGAATATTCCTGATGGTATCAAGGCATTCTATGGAAGTGAAGAAGATGGTGCGCTCGTATTAACAGAAGTTAACGATGGCGTAATCCCTGCTGAGGCTGGTGTGGTTCTTTGGGATGAAAACGCAACAACTACTTATGTTAAGAGTTTGGGAATCAATGCAGAAGCCACTGTTGAAGCTCCTGAAACAAACAAATTTGAAGGTTGGGTGTTTACACGAGTAAACGAAAATAAGGGTTATTACTACTCATTGGGTAAGATGAACGATCACATGGCATTCTACAAGTACACAGGCGCAAATCTTTCAGGTTTCCGTGCTCGTATTGCAAGACAGAATGCACAAGGCATCCAGAGTTTGTCTTTCCGCTTTGCTAACCCCACAAGCATTGAAGAAGTTATTACTGGTTTCCAAAACAATGCAGTGTATGACCTCAATGGTCGTCGTGTAACAACTCCTGAAAAGGGTATTTACATCGTAAATGGCAAGAAGGTCATCATTAAGTAATTCTAACACAATTATGACTATGACTAAAAAAGATTATATTGCTCCTGCTATCATGGTAATTGAAATGCAGGCTGAAAATATGCTTGCGCTCTCTTTTAATGATAATGAGTATTCTGGTCCCGAAATGAGCAACAAGCGCCAACAGCCCGCAGTAAGCACTTGGAGTTCTTCAAACTGGAATACTGAAGAAGAGTTTTAGTAATGACTGCGCATAGGCGCAACACGTAAATAAATAAGCAGAAGCGCGTCCCAAATCCTTGGGGCGCGCTTCTGCATTCTTAATAGGGTATTCCAACCCAGCCGGTACGGACGCACGGCGCGTGCGTCCTCCATTCCTTGATATTTTCCCTCTAAAAGTTCGTCTGATAAAGGACGCACGCACCGTGCGTCCGTACCTGCCAATCATAACATCACGTTGAATTTTATCTATCAACAGATTTCACTGATTACACTGTTTTTTTCAGAAGGACATATTATTGACATGTAGGGACGTACGGCTCGTGCGTCCGTAGTTAAGTGGCGATTATCAATGAATTACGGACGCACGAGCCGTGCGTCCCTACTAGTCGAGTGGAAGCACGCCGCAGGGTTTCTGTTTAATCAGTTGATTTTAATAAATCACACTGATAATTTTCTCACACAGACGCCGTAGTCTGCGTGAGAAATATTTACCGGACAGCAATAGTTGTCTATAGTCCGTTGTCCGTTGTCTTTAACAAATAGCAAAAAAGAGGTAAACGCCTTGCTCGCAAGATGTTTACCTCGATGGTGTCGGATAGAGGCGACTCGAACGCCCGACCCCTACGTCCCGAACGTAGTGCGCTACCAACTGCGCTACTATCCGATTGGTACTGCAAAATTAGTAAGAAGTTTTGGATTCTGGACGCTTTGAGAACTGATTTTGTCTGTGGCAGAGGGAAAAACAGCGTTTTTCTAAAAAAATAGGGTCGCAGGTGTTTGGTATAACAAAAAAAGGTTGTAATTTTGCACCCGAAACGAGAGGGCATCTTGTTTCGCAAACGAAAGTTTGGGGTATGGTGTAATTGGCAACACTACAGATTCTGGTCCTGTCTTTCCTGGTTCGAGTCCGGGTACCCCAACAATTCGATTTGCTTCGGTAGCGAGTCGAATTTATGCGTTTGGGGTATGGTGTAATTGGCAACACTACAGATTCTGGTCCTGTCTTTCCTGGTTCGAGTCCGGGTACCCCAACAAAAAACGAGCATTCTCCATGAGAGTGCTCGTTTTTTTTATTACTTCTATATAACAAAACCCACAGCAAGCATGTTACGGCACTTTTTGTTTGTATTTAGACAACGCAGACACTTCAGGAAATCACTTTCGTAATGCCCCCGTAGGAGGGCACACTTGCATAACCGCGGGTGAGCAAGGCGAACCTGCGGTGGCGGTATACAAGCGAATAAATGTATTGGTCCCCGTAGGAGGACCCACAGCACCTGGATATGCTACAAATTGCTTTAACTTATCCGGTCGTTGTGGGTCCTCCTACGGGGACCGATAGAGAAAGTCAACCGTTATCCCTAATCCGCAGGTTCACTGCGTTCACCAGCGGTTATGCAAGTGTGCCCTCCTACGGGGGCAATGCATTCATAAATTTCAGATGGGTCAACACCTATATTATTGCCAAAAATATAGATATATTACAGATTATTAATGCTTTACAATGTTATTTTCTGTCTTGTTAATCTTGGTGATGACGCTGAAAGCGTCACCGCTCGGTAACCGGGTGGTTTGAGCGGAGCGAATACCCCCGGATTGGTCTCAGAGAGTAATCGCACTCTGGAAGAGTGCCCCAACGCCAGGCATACCTCACCCTGCTCGGGCACCCCTCCAGGGTGCGATGCTTGTGTGCTCCTCTCCGGGGGTACTCGCTTCGCTCGCACCCCCCGGTTACTAAGCGGAGACACCTTCGGCGTCTTTACCATCCGGATTTAGTAGATTTTCAATACCAAATACATCTCAAAAACAGTCTCACTTATTTTTACAATTTTGAACACCCTACCACGAAGGGCAATTGTAGTTTACCTCAGGTTGCTTCGGATCTTCTGTAAGTAACCGTTGAGGCGTTGTTCATCCTTCTGGTCGATAATATCCAGAAGCTCTTTCAGTTCGGTGCGAATCTTTTCTACTTGCCCTCCTGTGCGGGGATTAAAGAGGATTTCGCGGAGCAGGCAATCGTCTTCGCCAAGTACGCCTCGCGCGATTTGCATGTGGCGCTTGAAGGTGGTGCCCGGGGCATCTTGGTGCTTCATAATGGCTGCAAAAACGAAGGTCGATACGAAGGGGATGCTCAAGGAGTAAGCCATCGTCTCGTCGTGCTCATCAAAGGAGTATTCAAACACATTGAGGCCGAGTTTTCCGTAAAGGTCTTTGAAGAAAATGCGACCCATATAGTCACCCTCGTTGATGATAATTGCGTTCTCCGAAGAGAGGGCTCCGAGGTTGGCAAATGTGGGGCCAAACATGGGGTGGGTGGAGACATAGCGCCTGCCTGTGCTTTCGTAGTACTCCTTGAATCCCGTCTTCACCGAAGCAATGTCGGAGAGGATGCAATCTTGTGGCAACAGGGGGAGTATTTTGTCGAACACACTGAGAGTGTATTTCAGCGCTACGGCATTGATGACCAACTCCGGGCGGAAGGCCTCAATCTCCTCAAGAGTGGTGAAGCGCTGAGTGTTATAGGTAAAGCGCAAACGGTGAGGGTCGATGTCGTAGACGGCAGTTTCGTGGTCGAAACTCAGAAGGTCAACGAAAAAAGAACCCATCTTTCCGGCGCCAAGGATAAGGATTTTCATAAGGGAGGTTATGAGAGTAGAGTACAGAGCATTGGTATGGTTACTGTCCGAATGGCGCTCTCCCCCTGTTCATAGGGGGAGGGGACCACGTAGTGGTGAGGGGGTGCAAAATACACTCCGCATGGTTTACTCCTAATTACGCCATCCTAAATTCTCATAGATTCAGCACCCCCTCACCGCAAAGCGGTCCCCTCCCCCTATGAACAGGGGGAGAGCGCCATCCGGAAGGTAGTTGTACTCTGTACTCTGTAAGTTGTACTCTGTACTCTAAATAAAATTACTTGTTAATCTCTTCCACCTGCTGGCGCACACTCTCTTCATGAATTGCCTCAAAGATGCGCTTCATGAAGTCGCTGTCCATACCGCAAAGGCTGCCCTGCGCACCACGCTTGTCAAGAATTTCTGCATAGCGGTTTGTCTGCACAACGGTCATACCATGCTCCTTCTTATATTGACCAATCTCACGACTCACACGCATGCGCTTCGCCAGGAGTTCGATAAGCGCGTGGTCACATTCGTCAATTTGGCGACGGAGTTCCACCAAGTTTTCCGTAGTTACGCCCATCTCGCGCACCACCAACTTGTTGACGATAAAGTCAAAGACATCGGGCGTCACTTGTTGGGCAGCGTCGCTCCAAGCACAGTCGGGGTTGCAATGAGTTTCGACTATGAGACCATCAAATCCGAGGTCCATCGCCTGCTGACAGAGCGGCGCGATGAGTTCTCGGCGTCCGCCGATGTGAGAAGGGTCGCAGATGATGGGAAGGTTGGGAATGCGGCGACGAAGTTCGATGGGGATGTGCCACATGGGGAGATTGCGGTAAATCTTTTTGTCGCACGACGAAAAACCTCGATGAATCACCGCCAGGCGCTTGATGCCCGCACCGTTAATTCTTTGAAGTCCGCCAATCCAAAGTTCCAAATCCGGATTGACAGGGTTTTTCACAATCACAGGTACATCATGCCCCCGCAAAGCATCTGCAATTTCTTGCACGGCAAAGGGATTTGCCACCGTGCGTGCGCCAATCCAAAGAATATCTATACCATGCGCGAGTGCAGCCTTGACATGCGCTTCCGTAGCCACCTCTGTTGCGACAAGCATTCCGAGTTCCTTCTGCACACGCTGGAGCCATTTCAACCCAGGTTCGCCAATGCCTTCAAAACCTCCGGGTTTGGTGCGCGGTTTCCAGATTCCGGCGCGGAAAATCTTGATGCCCTGTGCTGCAAGTTGCGCCGCGGTGAGCATCACCTGCTCTTCGGTTTCAGCAGAGCAGGGGCCAGAGATAATCAATGGGCGTTTGGCTTCAATGCCCGGGAGGTTGAGGGGGAGAATATTGAGTTCCATAATTTTTTTGAGGTTATGAGGTTGTGAGAAAGTTAGTAGTGAGGAGTTAGTAGTCCATGCGGGACGACTATCGTTTATCTTGGAAACAATCTTGTCTACTCGTACCTCGTTAACTAAAAGGTTATGAGGTTGGGAGGTTCTGAGGTTCTGAGGTTCAGAAGTTCTGAGGTTGTGAAGTCTTAGGTCATTAAAGTCGAAACTGTTTTACAACTGTAATGCCCTTATTCTGTGTAGCGCTTCTTGGATTTTTTCTTCCGTAGCACAGAGTGAGATGCGAATATAGCGATTTCCGTTGGAACCGAAGATAAATCCGGGCGCAATAAATACGCGAGCCTCGTGAAGAAGGCGTTCGGTGAGGGTTTCAGCGGTGTCAATTTCGTCGGGGATGCGTCCCCAAAGAAACATGCCTACTTGTGCTTTGTCATAGGTGCACCCTAATGTGTCGAGTATCGCCTCGGCGGCACGACGGCGTGGGGCATATATATTATAATTGTACTCCTCGTGCCACGCATCATCGTTGGCGTACGCCGCCGCTGCCGCTAATTGTAGCGCGCGGAAAGTGCCCGAGTCAATGTTGCTCTTTACGCGCAAAATGTATTGGATGTATTCCGCTTTTGCAATCAACATCCCCACGCGCCAACCGGGCATGTTGTGACTCTTTGACATGGAATTAAATTCGATGCAGCACTCCATAGCGCCTTCCACTTGAAGCAGGCTTTGCGGATTACGGTTGAGAATCGTGCTGTAAGGATTGTCGTTGACAATAAGAATGTTGTGGCGACGCCCAAAGGCAACAAGGCTTTCGTAGGTTTCTTTTAATGCTACGGCTCCCGTAGGCATGTGCGGATAATTCACCCACATGAGTTTCACACTGCTTAAGTCCATCGCTTCGAGCGCATCAAAATCAGGTTGCCAGCCGTTTTCTTCCTTCAAATCGTAATACACCACCTCGCACCCCAATAGGCGCGAAAGCGCAGTGTAAGTGGGGTAACCGGGATTGGGAACGAGCACCTTTTCGCCGGGATTTACGAAGGCGAGGGTGGTGTGTAGAATACCCTCCTTCGAACCAATCAGCGGTTGAATCTCTGTCTGTGGGTCGAGTGTTACTCCGTAGCGGCGCTGATAGTAACCCGCCATCGCACGCTTCAGTTCGGGAATGCCCGAAGTGGGTTGATAACCGTGTGCCGTGGAATTTTGCGCCTCGCGGCAGAGGGTTTCGATGGTTTTAGTGGAAGGGGGCATGTCGGGACTGCCGATGGCGAGACTGATAATGTCTTTGCCTTCGGCATTCATCTGCGCTACCTCTTTGAGTTTGCGAGAGAAGTAGTATTCAGGTACGCTTGCGATGCGCTGTGCGGGAGTTATCATGGGAGTGAGGAGTGGGGAGTGAAGAGTTAGTAGTGAGGAGTTAGTAGTTAGTAGTCCATGCGGGACGACTATCGTTTATCTTGGAAACTATCTTGTCTACTCGTACCTCGTTAACTTGTTAACTAAAATGTGAGTAGTGAGGAATACCCTGCGGGACATCACTTGTTTATCTCGGTAACTATCTAGTTTACTTGTACCTAGTTTACTTGTACCTAGTTTACTTGTTAACTAACAACCACATGCTGGGTATTCTCCGAGAATGCGTAGGTCGCGAGTGAGGGGGCGAACGGCGTCAATGCTTTGGCGGTAGCGCAGGTAGTCGGGGTAGGTCACGTCAACGTAAAAAAGGTATTGCCACTCGTGACCTATAATCGGCAGGGATTGAATCTTGGTGAGGTTAATCTTGTAGAAACTGAAGATGGAGAGCACCTGCGAGAGCGAACCCTCTTCGTGGGGCAAGGAGAAGACAATGCTGCTCTTGTTGGTGTCATTGATTTCGCGATAACGGTCTGCCTGCCATTCGTCGGCAAGAGCGAGGAAGCGGGTGAAGTTATGCTTGTTGTCCTCAATGTGATTTTCGAGCACTTTTAAACCATATTGTTCGGCCGCACTGGCGTGACAGATGGCGGCATGTCCGCTTAATTGTTGTTCAGCAATGCGTCGCGCCACACCCGCCGTATCTTCCGCTTCAACAACCTTCAGCGACGGATGATGACTCAAGTAATGGCGGCATTGTTGTAAGGCAACGGGGTGAGAATTTACCTCTTTCAAATCCTTCCAACTTTCATGGGGCAGACAAGCAATGCAATGCTCAATGCGGAGTTTGTGTTCGCCAACGATGGTGCACTTATGCTCGCGCAGGAGTTCGTAATTGTGAAGCAAACTTCCCGCAATGGTGTTCTCAATTGCCACTAAGCCCATCACATGATCATCTTTGTCCATTTCGCGAAACACCTCCTCGAAGGTGTTACAACAAATCAAGTCAATGTTTGTGCCAAAATGCTCGCGAGCAGCAATATGGTGGAACGAACCTGGGGCTCCTTGGATGGCAACTCTTAGTGGATATTCGGGGGAAGCTGAATAATTCATAATGGTAGGGATAAAATAAGAGGTCCCGCTCAGATGAGCAGGACCTCTTGTATAGTGTCATAAATGTATTCGTTACTTAATTTAAACACACAACGTCCCGCTCTGCCTGTTCAGCAAAGTAAAAATAAGCGTAAAAGTAAAAAGACGTTGAGAATAGCATAGTGCTTGTTTTTAAGTTTAGAATGTAGAAAAATGTAAGTAAATTCTCGTTTCTGGCGACAAAATTACGGTTTAAAATTTATCTGCCAAAGGAAATGATGACTTTTTTTGAGGGGAATGTGACTATAGTTTTTCTGATAGTTCCTATAGTGTCGATAGTGACTATTGGAATTATAGTGCCTATAACCTCTTTCCCTATCGCTCAAAACTTACGAAGCGACCGTCGCGTGTGATTCCCTGAACGGAGATGCGCAGACGGGTGCCGTCGAAGGAGTTGTTGAAGAATACGGCAGTGCCTTTGCCTTGATCATCAAGCGTCAGTTGGGGCGTCCAATAGAGGGTGTGGCGCGTATCAGGCTTTTTCGGCAACTTCATTTCGTAATAGTTGGGCGAATAAAATACTTTACGCTTGGTATATCCCCACACTTTACGCTTGGTTTGTCCTTTCTTAGACTTGTAAAGGTAAGCGTTGGGGCGCTCATAGACAGCGATGACTTGGTCAATTTGTCCTTCGGTCACCTTTGAACCAATGAACTTTGCCATCTTCCCCTTGTCGGTCACAATTGCCACCGACTGCACCTCGTCTGCCATTAAAAGACCAATACTGTCGCTACTGTTATTCAACACCCACTCCGTAACCTTTCCATTGATGATTGATGGTTCGCCTTCCGTCTTCTCTTCAGATTGAGGTTGTGGATCAGTGCCTCCGGATTGCTCCGTCGTAGAAGTTTCGGCGGGCGTACCCCAATCGGGCGCTGCTTCTTGTTGGAACATCTTGTTTGCCGCATCCACACTGGCACTCGCATAGTTCGTGCCGTCGATGAGCATGGCAATAAAACTCATGGCATTCATCGTTCCGTCATTTCCCGCATCACGCCATCGCTCCAGTTCAAGTTCTACGTTATAAAAACTCTCAGCCGTGCGTTTGCCTTTGTCTTCTCCGCCACCCCATTTGTAGCGGTTGCCTTGCAGCGGACGGTACTTTCGCTTGCCTTTCACCACCGCCTCGTCAAGGAACGTGTCGCGCCAGTCGTCAATGGTGTCTTTCCATTCGAATACGTCGGGTTGGTTCGTCACTTGCTCCGTCGTGTCAAGGGGAACGGCGGGGGCATAAGTCTGCTCTTTAGGATGGTAAGTTCGGGGCAACGGATCAAACCAGCGATTGAATGCCACGCGTGCCCATTTGCGATTCTTTTCAGCATCCTCCGTGTAGACTGTTGCCGACATTTCTCCCTCATAATCAATGGTAGAACGGAAGGCAAACTGTCCCTCGGCATCTGTCAGGCATTCACCCTCAACAACCGTACCTTCAGGAGAGTACATGATGAGTTTGAGTCCTAAGTTAGGCCAAGGTTCGCGCTTATTATTATCCTTAAACACCGTACCGTTGAGCACGAGATTTTCCTCAATGGGTTGCTCTGCTTGAAATTGTTCATGATGGCACATCTGCTCAAAACCTGTAGCCGTCCATCCCTGAACGAGTAACAGATGATCGAGCGCTGTAAGTCGCTCCCTGCGAGAAGCAACAGAATCGGAGGGAGCAAAGTAAAAGTCGGGGTCATGAATGTATCCGCGCACTTCACTCGCCAGCAACATTTCAGCATCGATACTGTGCCCCCTGTTGCTTACCACTTCTTGAGCGTCGTCGCGCACGGAAAGTGAGAGGTTTGTCTCCACGGGAGCACCTTGTGTATCCGTGACATAGAGTTCAAGCGCGATGGGGGCATAAGGTTCATAGGAAGAAGCATTTTGGCGCACCTTGACTTGCACTTCGGTTGCTGCCGACATAGGATAATACACCAGACGTTCAGCCAGCGCCTCGCCCTGTTTGTTGAAAAGTTGGATGCGATTTACCCCTCCGCGCAACAGATTTGCAGGGAGTGAAAATTCAGCGGGATCGTTCACGTGTAAAGTGTCAAAATAGCAGGCACGTTCGCGATTAAAGATTCCCATGCCAATGACTTCATGAGGCATTCCCGGGGTGCGCTCTACGCGAAGGTCTAAGTAACCATCTGCTAAATCCGCACGCAAGGTGTAACCTTCCTTTTGCGCCTCGGGAAGTTCTGTGCGCTGGTCGCCCACCAGGGCATAACCACTCATCACACCTGCAGGCAACAAAAAGGCGCCACGTCCCTCATGCAGTGGGCGCACGGTGAGCAGGGACTCGCCCGCTGCATTATAAATAGTGATGTTGTCGTCACACGGCATGCCATTGCCGTCCGTCAGCAAGAAACCGATGCGTTGCGCAAGTCCCGAAATGCGCTCACCACCCTCGGGGTAAAAGGAAAGCAAGCGCTTCTTCTCTCCCTCAAATGCGAAGGAGCGTTTTGCACGCTCAGTTAACTTCCACGAGGCATCGATAACATCAATGGAGAACGACTCTTTCTTGCGCTCAAACAAGGGAATGACGCGTGAGAAGTAAGCGTCCTCACCCCAGTTGAGCATGGCACGCGTATAGGCACGCACCTCGTAATATCCCGAGTGCATGTAAGTGTCAAACTTTATGCACCCGCTACCACCACCCAGTGAGTCAATCTTAACCAACTGGCGCTCCATCATCTGGCCCGCCGCATTGAGGAGTTCGACATAAAGCACCCCGCTAATGTCCGTGGGTTTCAGACTTGACGCTCGCACCACATAGGCTTTATAAAATAGGGAGTCGCCTTCATAGTAAGCGTTGTTGTCCAAGTGAAGAAATACTTTTTCGCGCGGAAATTCGTGGTCGAAAGCCGCGGCAGACTTGAAGCGCTCAAAAAGTGCTGCCACAGAAGCATCGGTTTGCCCCATGAGAAGTATAGGGGCGTGAAGAATGCAGATGAGGGTAATGAAAAAACGATAAAGACGCATCTGAAGAAGTTGTTTTAGAATTCGTGGGACTACTCAAACAGTTGTGCCCAAGTTAAAAATTTCTCTACACCTTGACTTCCAAACTTTTCAAGACTCTTAGCCGTCTGCTCCACGGTGCGTTCGCGTTCGGGGTGACTTTTGGAGTAAAATTTATCCGCATAACATACCACTTGCTCCTCTAATGTTTCAGGGAGCAAGTCGCGCTCGGGAAGGGGCAGTCCTTGAGCACGGATGTTTTCTACGGTAAGTCCTGTGCCTGTATGGCGTTCACAAATGCGTGCCAAATCCTCGCGTCCCTCATTGCGCATCAGCGCCGCGCCCTGAACACCATGCGTGAGGTAAGGCATTGTGCCGTGACAATGAATGCCCGGAGCATCCGTCAGCAGTATGCCGATGTCGTGAATCAGGGCAGCCTCGCGTAGAAATTCACGGTTGAGGCAGAGTTCGGGGTGCTTGTCGCAAATTTTTAGTGCGCGATTGGCCACTTGTTCGCTGTGGTGAATAAGCAGGCGGCGCAATTCGTTGTCCTCGGGGTAGTATTTCAGGATGTAGGGATGAATCTCCATAACTGGTAATGTTGTTTAGACGGTGTCCTTTCGGATGCAATATTCGCTAAAACAATTGGATTGGGCAAATACTTGGGTAAAAACCTTGAAGCAGAAGGGCACAAACCTATTTTTAGCACTCTAATAAAGTTTATTCCAAATATTATAGTACCTTTGCCAATAGCGAGTCGAACACACATTATTAACCTCCTTTCAGATACATTTCTATGCTTATCATTGGAATAGCCGGCGGTACAGGTTCGGGTAAGACCACCGTGGTGCGTAAGATTCTCGAAAGTCTGCCTGAAAGTTCTGTAGCAGTGATTCCTCAGGATTCTTATTATAACGACCAGAGTAACTTACCTCTTGAAGTGCGCAAGCAGACGAATTTTGACCATCCCGACGCCTTTGAGTGGCCCCTATTGGCGCACCATATTGAAGAACTTAAGGCGGGGCGAGCTATTGAACAACCCACTTATTCCTATATTACCTGTACACGACTGCCCGAGACGGTGCATGTCGTGCCCAAAGATGTCATTATTGTGGAGGGGATCATGACACTCTACGATAAGTCTTTGCGCGACCAAATGGACCTCAAAATATTTGTAGATGCCGAACCCGATGAGCGCTTGCTGCGCGTAATTGTGAGGGACATTGCTGAGCGTGACCATCCCTTGGAAATGCTGATTTCGAAGTATCGCAATGTGTTGAAACCCATGCACGATGAGTTTATCGAACCCACCAAGCAGTTTGCAGACATCATCATTCCTAACGGTGGAAATAACGAGCGTGCCATCAATATGATGCAACTTTACATACGTTCGGCGCTGAAAGAACGCCGAAATGGTTAGTCGACTTTGCGTATTCGGGAGTAACGCTTTGCTATGTAAGATTTTTTTTCTAACTTTGCCCCGAAATGTGGAGTTACCCACACGCTTAACACTATTACTATGGGAAAAAGAATCCGTAAAATCAAAAACATCCGTCTGCATCACGAAGGAAATGAAACATTGCTGGTAATGGGAGCATCGTTGGCTGTGTTCAACGCTGCGCTTTATTGGTTGTGTCGCGATTGCTGTATATGGTTGTTTTATTCAGTAGCAGCGGTAAGCGCGCTTCTCTATTCAATTATCGTCAACTTCTTCCGCTGCCCCTTGCGTCACTACGAGGGCGATACGGAACGCACAGTAGTTGCTTCCGCAGACGGTAGAGTGGTGGTTATTGAGGAGGTTGATGAAAACGAATACTTCCACGATCGTCGCTTGATGATTTCCATCTTTATGAGCGTTACAAATGTTCATGCCAACTGGTTCCCCGTTGAAGGTGTAGTCAAGATGGTGCGCCACCATAACGGTAACTTCTACAAGGCATGGTTGCCCAAGGCAAGTACTGAAAACGAACGCTCAACAGTAGTAATTGAAACTCCCGAAGGTGACGAAGTATTGGTGCGCCAGATTGCAGGTGCTGTGGCGCGACGCATTGTAACGTATGCAAAGGAGGGTGAAGATTGCGTGATTGACGAACACTTGGGTTTCATCAAGTTCGGTTCGCGAGTAGATGTCTACTTGCCTCTCGGCACTGAAGTCCTTTGCGAAATTGGGCAGCGCACAACGGGTAACCAAACCGTAATTGCTAAACTCCCCGAAATTCAAGAATAACATAACATAAGGAGGGTGTGTCAAAGATTGTTTTGAACACACCTTTTTTATTAAGGTGAAAAGGTTCATTTATTAAGGTGAAAAGGTTGTAAGGTCGCTTCGCTCTTAGGATATAAGGACTATGCAGACTGTGTGACACCTCAAAAACCTTAGCACCCCAAATATTAAGGTGAAAAGGTTGTAAGGTCGCTTCGCCTCGGAACATCTTAACATCAGAACTTCATAACCTTTTAGTAAACAAGTTAACGAGGTACGAGTAGACAAGATAGTTTCCAAGATAAACGATAGTCGTCCCGCATGGACTACTAACTACTAACTCCTCACTACTAACTTTCTCATAACCTCATAACCTCATAACCTCTTAACCTCAGAACTCCCCCCTAAAGATTATGAAAAAGCATATCCCCAACACCATTACATGTTGCAACCTTATCTGCGGTTGCATCGCAACAGGTTTTGCCCTTAAGGGTGAACTCTCTATGGCAATGACATTCATCGTCATGGGCGCTGTGTTCGACTTCTTCGATGGTTTCGTGGCGCGCCTTCTTCATGTATCCTCAGCTATCGGTAAGGAACTTGATTCGCTTGCTGACTGCATCACCTTTGGTTTTGCTCCTGCTGCAATTGTGAGCAGTCTTTTGCGCCTTGCTCCGCTACCCGTGCAGAACGATATTGTGGCAATGGTGCTCCCCTATGTAGCCTTTGTGATTGCAGCCTTTTCGGCATTGCGCTTGGCAAAGTTCAATCTTGATGAGCGCCAGTCAACAACATTTTACGGTCTTCCCACACCAGCAAATGCCCTCTTCTGGAGCGCTCTTGCAGTAGGTGTTCACGAGTGGATTGCAACAAGTTCATGGAGCGTGTACCTCCTGTTGCTCGGCATCGTATGTTCGTCGTGGATTCTTGTTGCCGACATCCCTATGTTTGCATTGAAGTTTAAGGACTATTCCTTTGCGCACAACAAACTGCGTTACGGATTTATTCTGGCCAGTGCGGTGCTCTTGCTCTTTGCAGGGTGGACGGGTTTCGCATTTGTTATCTTGCTCTATATCGCAACCTCATTGGTGGCAAATACATTAAAATAAGGCGTCTGGCGGACCTGTGTCTGCCTGTGTCTGCAAACTCAAAAAAAAGGAACTAAACTACTTAACTCGTTATGCACATCCTTGGATGCTTCACACTGCTACTCTTCTTGGTTGTGGTGCTCCTGATGCTTGCCCCGGTGATTCTGTTAAATATTGTGCGTCGCTTGTTTGGCGCCAATAAGAAGAATCCTTTTGACAACAGGAGTAGAACCCAACAAGAAACTGCTCAACAGCAAAATTATGCTTCATCCTCTCAACGGAAACGGAAGAGGAAAGGAAAGATTTTTAACAGTGGAGAAGGCGAATATGTGGATTTTGAAGAGGTGAAGGATTAGTGTTCTTCTGTCTCCTTCTTTCTTTCGAGTCGCCCTCCTATATCGTAAAATAAGCCTGCGGAACGTTGATGTTCCGCAGGCTTATTTTTTTTTGTGATGTGTCGGTCCGTATTCGTTGCCTTAGCGCACTACGCGCTTCTTGCCGTTTACGATGTAAACGCCAGGACCTGTAATCTTGTCAATGCGCTTACCTGTGATGGTAAAGATGCCGTACATGAACTCGCGTTCTGTCTTCACATTGCTGATGCCTGTTGTGGCGTCGCTGTGGAGTTTGAAGAACACGCGCGAACCTTCATCCTGACTGCCGTTGGCATTGTAGAGTCCCATTTGCGGACCTGCCGTTGACCAATTACCGTTGTGAGAAAGGTAACTCTTGCCGTCTGAAGTCTTGAAAGCATAACAATCGTTTGTCAGGTCAAGCGTCCAGGTGTAGTAGGCATGTGTACGATCTGCTTCGGTCTGTGTGTACGCCTTTTTAGCGCCATCCTTTGTGTCGGGCACAGTAATCATGCGTCCGTCGGCAGCAGAAATAATCTTGATTTTACCATCCTCCTCCATGAAGTACCATAATTCGGTCAAATCCGTCTTGTTGGGATTCTTGCGCATGATTTGCACCTTGTATTCTGTTTGTCCCCAAGGTATTTCATTGATGAATACGTACTCACACGACTCAATATCGTTGCCACCGTCGCGACCCGAATAAATCACATAAAGTGCAGGTCGCTCAGGGTTGGTGGTGAGGATGAAAGGATAATCTTCCGCACTTACGGTACCTCTTGTTTGTGCCGTAATGGATTGTAATGAAAGAAGCAAAAGGGAGAGTATAAGAGTAAAATGCTTCATAGGCAATCTTTATTTCGTAATAATTCAGCATGCAACCACATGCTTACACGCTGACAAAGATACGCATTATATATCAATTACCAAAAGTTTGGCACATGTTTTAACACTTTACCGGCGCTTCGGGAGTGTTATGAGTCACAATTTTACAGGATGATACGCAGGGGCATGAGAGTTCGGGAGGCGATTGGGAGGGTGTAATTCGTAGATACCTTGCGGGGGATGATGCATCAATGATGTTTTGTCTCACGCAAAGGGCGCAGAGTGAAAATTGATACGCTCCGCAGGGGGTTAGAACCTCTTAACCTCAGAACTTCTTAACCTTTTAGTAAACAAGTTAACGAGGTACGAGTAGACAAGATAGTTTCCAAGATAAACGATAGTCGTCCCACATGGACTACTAACAACTAACTCCTCACTACTAACTTTCTCACAACCTCAGAACTTCTTAACCTCAGAACCTTATTCATTTTTCCTCATTTTTCGTTCAAAACTTTAACACATATTAACATTCGCACTACTTAAAATCGCACCAATATCTATCTTCGGAAAAACGATAAGTTACATTGTGGCGCCAATAAGTTACCTTGTAAAAACGATAATACTTATTTTTCGCACCCAATAAGTAACCTTGTGAACGAAAAAAGTGGAGATACCCCCGATGCTTAGGGCTATCTCCACTTCCGTAGTACAAAGATACAAAATTTCAGTGCGAAATGCAAATCAGTAAACACTTGTTAACATGGTAATTATTTTGCATTTTTCTGCATTTTTGGGTACTGAGCGTTGAAAGATTAAGGGACTCAGAACACACAATCTACTCCACGTTTTTTGTCTCACGCGGAGACCGCAGATTACACAAAGTCCATGCCATTTATGTATTGTAATCGTAGCAATAACGAACTGTTTACTTGACAAGAACCTTCTTGCCGTCAACGATGTAGAGGCCCTTTTCAGGGTTTGCTACGCGACGACCGCTGAGGTCGTAGATGGTCTTTGCCTTGCCGACAGGTGTTACTGTAACGATACCTGTGGGATTGGAAGTTACCTTTGCAAAGCAAATTTGAAGCGTAGAACCTCCATCGGCACCACCATTCCAGAAAGCGAGTTTGTTATCGCGGTTGTTCACCTTGTTTGCTGTGTACCCCTTTTCGTACATGTAAGCATGACTTACGTCTGTGCTGCCCAAGTCGTCAGAGTCTTCAAACATCCAAAGGTCTGTATAACCAGAGGGGAGGTTGCCGAGAGGTTGGAGCGTGGGGTAAGAATCCTTACCCGTATTGCCCTGCATTGTTGTGGGAGCTGCAAGTACTTTGGTTGCGCCAGCCTCCATGTTGTAAAGGCGGTAACCTTCTTCCTCATTACCTGTGAAACACCAAAGGTGAGCGGGATTGTCCGTGTCAATCGTTGTATTGTTCAAGGCAATGTGGGTGGCGCTTCCATTGTTGTAAAGCACATATCCCTGTTGGCCTATTTGGATTGTATACCAAGTGGTTCCATCAGCGAAATTTCCATCCTCCACCTTTGTAGTGGTGTAGCGCGTAGGGATTTCGGGGTCGGGTTCAGGCACATAAGTACCTTCTTCAATGAAGAGACCTTCAATTTCAATATCACCATTCATGTATTCTCCGGGAATAGTGAATTCATCGTTCTCGTTGAAGAGTTTACGACTGAAACGGATGGCCTGCCACTGCACATTTTCGTGTTTAAGGCTGTCCTCAGAGAGGTTGTAACCGTGCTTCACGATGATACCTGCGTATTCAAAACCATTTTCGGGATTCATCTTGATGGTGAAAGGTTTGCCAAATTCCGTCTGATACTTCACGAGTTTTGTACCATCAGCAGCAAGCACCTCACCATTACGGTTAGCATCGTTTACGTTGCAGTAGTCGCCATGAATATTGAGACGGATGTCAACGATAGCGCCACCGTTGCCAAGAATCGGGTTCGTTTGGTCCAAACTACCGCCGGGATCAACACTATTCCAGTCTACCTTGAAGCGGAGACGGTAATAACCATTTTCAAGCCCTTCGGGAATCTTAAACGCAGGAGGATTGAGCACGTTGCGATTAGCGCCAGTGAGCGAAGTGCCCGCACTATTCTGACCATTGTCGTTGTCGCCACCACCGTAGAACGAGAAGGTCATCACTTCACTGCCTTCGGCAATTGTGAGATCGTCGTTCATCGCAGCGTTATACTTACCGTCGTCGTTATGGTCGAGGAAGACATAACCGTGCATCCAGTTGCCCGCATAGTTAAAGGTGGGCGTCACCGTTTCACCTGCACGTGCTGTAAATTCCTGAGTGTCGAGGTTTACATACATCGTGTTGGGCGATGCGGGAATAGTTGCAGACTGCGTTTCACCCGAAGCGTTCTTCAAAGAAATGCCATTCAAGCGACGGTCACTGCGTGTGTAGAGTTGTCCCTTATCAAAGTTGATGGGGTAGAAACCGTAGATGAGGCGAGAAGTTGAACTGTTGTTAATCTCAATATTGTCGATGTAACAAGCAGCGTCTTCCGTATAATTGTGCGGCGATTCGCAGTCGGGAACGACTACGAGGCTGTAAATGTCAATACCGCCATTACCCTTGATAGGAAGCACTACATCTTGCCACTGGTTTGCAGGGATGTTTGAAGTAGACATTGCCCAGAACTGTTCTGTTTCGGGCGACTGTCCGGCGCGGTCCTGACGCTTACCGAGACCTACAACCATCACGCGACCGCCGTAGGGACGGTTTACCATTACGTGGAGGTACTGCGTAGTGGGTGTGAGTTCAAACGTTTCTTTAAGGTCGATGCGCACACCGAAGGTATTACTACCGAAGCGCGAACGCTGTACGGCGAGAATCTTGCCTGAACCGTTGGGAGCCTCACCAAGGCTTTCTTCGATTTCAATAAGGTGGTTGTCGATTACTGCATAGTTGCCTTGAAGCGCACCTGTGCGGAAGGGAGATGCTTCCCAAGTGTCGTAGACGCCGAGCGCCTTATATTCGTCGGCACCTTCTTCAAAGGTAATCGTTTGTGCATTGAGCGCAAGGGGAAGCGCCAATGCCGCAGTTGCGAATATATGTTTAAGGGTCATTGTTTTGAGGTTTTAAGGTTAAGAGGTTGTGAGGTTTTAGGTACTATCCAGTTCGCAAGGTTCTTATAACCTAAAAGCGATGCGACCTACAACCTTGTACCTAATTAGTAAACTGCGATTCTGCTGAGAAGCGGACAAGCGCGACTGTCGTCAATCGTTACGCGTACGGCCTTTGCCTTATAGCCTGTGCCGTAGTTGCTTGTTGAACCGTTGAGGGGGATGATACGCTTGTAACCAACGGTTGTTGTTTCCACATTTGAAGCACGGCGTGTCCAGTTGGTGCCATCTTCCGAAGTTTCGATGTGGAACTTGCGCACGCGCTGACCCTTGGCAATATACTCCATGAGTTCTACGTAGCGCACGGTCTTCACTTCATCCCATTCAAAAGTAACGGTTGCAGAAACGGTGCCGTCGTTGGTTGCCCAATACGTATCCTTATCACCGTCCGTCAAGTTTGCCGCTTCGTAATTGCGTGCTGCACCTGCTGTACGAGTTTCGCTAACAGTTACCTTTGCATCCTTTGCCATATCATTGCTGAGGCGAGCGCGAACGAGGTCGCCCATACCTACCAAAGCATTTACAGAAGCCTCCGGCAATACACCCGCCTTATTGGGGGGGATGTTGAGAATGAGCGTTGCGTTGCGACCAACAGTTTCGAGATACATCTGGAAGAGGCGCTCGGGCGAGAGGGGCGCTTCACCATCGTGATAGAACCAACCCTTGTTGGTAGCCTTTGCGTCACTTTCACCAGGAAGCCAGAACCAACCGTTCTCGTTACCATACATACCGTTACCTTCGGGTGCATAGTCGCGATTTTCGGGCGACCAGTTAGTCTGACCAGCCCAACCGGCTTCGTTACCAATCCAACGCGCTTCACCACCTACGCCCCAAAGCACACAGTCGGGACATACCTTGTGCACAGAGTCGCGCAAGTTGGGAACATCATAGTAAGTAGCACGGTCAATGCTACGCGTGCCGCCTTCACCGCCGTAATAACCCGAACCACCATTGGCACCGTCAAACCACATTTCGAATTGGTCGGTACCATACTGCGCCAACTCGGCACACTGGCGGAGGAATACATCCTTTACGTATTTGTCTGTGCCATACCACTTACTGTTGCGGTCCCAGGGAGAGATGTAGAAGCCGTACTTCATGCCTAACTCCTGTGCTGCCGCAGCAAAGTCGCGAGGGATATTGGTTTCGCGACCGTAAGTATTGCCTGAATTTGTCACATTATGATCCGTAGTTTCAGTAGGCCAGAGGCAGAAACCATCATGGTGCTTCACCACAGCAATACCACCGCGCATACCTGCCTGCTTCGCTACTTCGAGCCACTGGCGCGGATTGGGTGCGGCCGTAGGAGCGAAGGTGGCGCGATTTTCATCGCCATTACCCCATTCAAGACCGGTGTAGGTGTTCATACCGTAGTGGAAGAAGGCATAAAATTCCGTTTCCTGCCACTTCAATTGGCGCGGATGAGGCACGGGGTGCACTTCTACGGGCTCATTGTCGGGATTAGCGGGAGCTTCCGCTTGCAGACTCAACTGTGCCCAAGTCATTGAGGGACACATAAATCCTGCCAACAAAGAAAAGCCCAAAACTTTGTAGATTTTTCTCATAGTTGAAATTATTAAATAGTGAATGATTCTAATGGAAGCGCAGAGGCGCATTTTCTCAGTTTCCAAAATTACGTCTTTTTCCTGAAACTTAAAATTTTTAAAGGCAAAAATGGATTCCTTGCTGGCGAAATGAGGTTATTAGAAAGTAAAAACATGCCATTTGCAGACACTTTTACACCACGTAAAGCGCCACAGAAAACTTAAAGATGTGCGCCCGATTTTATGGAAGTTCAACTTCTTGTATACATTCCTCTCCCTTTAAGGGAGTAACAGTAGTGTGATTGAAAAAAAATGTGTAGTTTTGCGGTTATGAAATTCCGACTTGCATTTATCCTCATAAGTATTTTTGGTATCACGGTGCTTTCGGCACAGCGCGTCAGTGAATCCGTAGCGCGCGATTTTGCTACGGACTTCCTCCGCATTCCCACGGTTCGCGGAACGAGCAGTGTGTTGCAGCGTGTTGCTACGCTCCCTGCGGGATATGTATTTACCTCCTCCGATGCCTTCGTTGTTGTGGGCGGTGATGATGAAGCGCCCGTGGCTTTGGGGTATGGCACCCGAAATGGAGCGCAATCCACCCTTCCGCCCGTTCTCACAACGTTGCTCCACTCGGCAAAGGGAAGCACTTCGCAGGCAGAAATCTTCTTACAACCCGGCACTCCCGCGGGACCGTTGCTCCCCATGGTGCGCCATCAGGAAGCTCCTTATAATGCCGCCTGCCCTTATTACACCTATGACGATGGCACGGTGAGCGAAGAGCGCTGTATGGTGGGATGTGTGGCTACGGCGTTGGAGGAAATTCTGACCTATTACCAGCGCGAGATTGTGCTGCAAGACACGCTCCATGGATGGAAAACCGACCACTACGAGATTGCCGATGTACTCCCCGGTACGAAGGTAGACACGCGCCTGATTCTTAATAATTATGACACCGAAGTGGCGACTTCTGAAGCCGTAGACGCCGTGGCGCGCCTAAGTCTCTATTGCGGAATGGCGGCACGTATGAACTGGGGTGTCAAGGAGAGCGGTGCGAGTGTCAGTCGTTTGGAAGACCCCCTGAAGCGCGCCTTCGGATACGGGTTTGTGCATTACGCCGATAGTTATAAGTATTCCCCCAGCGAATGGGTAAAGATGATTGCCCAAGAAGTGCGCGCAGGGCGCCCCGTGCTCTATGCGGGGTATACGCAATTTATAGAGGGACACGCCTTTGTGATTGACGGCATTGACGCAGAAGGATTCTTCCATGTCAACTGGGGGTATGGCGGAGCTTATGATGGTTACTTTCGCCTTGATGTCCTCGCCTTTTATGAGGACTATGAAGGGAAACGCGATGAAGTGGCAACACAAGGATTCTTCTGCAACCAAGAAGCACTTCTGCTCCATCCAGACCCCATCACTCCTGAACTTCCCGATACGCTTTCGCGTACAGGTGTTGAAGTTGTCGTAGACAGCATCTATCCCTTAGCACAACCTTATGCCGGGATGTACACTCCAGTGGCTGTACGTGTTAGAAATAGTTCAGACAAGACGCTCACCACCCCCTTCGAACTCCTCACCAATGCTCCTACTGACACGTTAGTGTTTGAACAGGGCGATTACATAGCACTGACAGGTGTTACGTTAACTCCAGGAGAAGCGCGCACGTTGGTGGTAGATGCACAATTCAACGAAACGGGCAAGCGCCTGTTGCGCATCTCGCCCGATGATATTCAGGTGCTTGCAACGACAGATGTGGAAGTACTTCCCTATGTGGGTTCCATCCTGAGTTATACGGTCAGTTCCCCCTCTTTCCCTTCACCGCATGAGGTGCGGTTTGTTGTGACAGCACAAAACAGTCGTTCCGCTCTCGCACGAACAGGAGTGCTGCAACAATATTTCTTGGATGAAGGTCCTGTGTGTCGCGATTACACAGGAGCTTACCAGCAATCTCATGTGCTCTACCTCCATCCAGGTGTTGCGCTTACCGACACGGTTACCTTCAGCAACCTCAAACCAGCAACAACCTATAGTTTTAAGGTCAAATACAAGTGGACTGTAGCGCATGAGATAACTTTTACCACGCCCTCCACCGATGGCATTGCAACACCTGTCACTTCACTTACTCATAGTGATTGGTACTTGCTTGACGGTCGCCGTCTACAGCGCCGTCCAACCTCATCAGGAATCTATATTCATGAGGGGAAGCGTATAAAGGTTTCCACACCTTTAAAACACTAAAGTCACATGCAAATCACGACCACCCTTATTACCGAAACAACCAACGGGACTGAAGAAATCACTCAAACCTTTCAAGGCACCCTTCAGCACCAAGAAAATCTTACGCTCCTTACGTACGACGACCCCGAATTGGGCACGACGCGACTATTTATCAACGAAGACCGTGTGCGCCTGGTGCGCAAAGGAACATTTTCCACACAGATGGTCTTCCTCCCCAATGCTACGACACACAGCGCTTACCACACTCCTGGAGGGACCTTTGACCTCGGCATCCATACCACGCTCCTGAACTACACGTCTACCCCTACAGGCGGAACGCTCACCATACATTACGCCCTCCACCTCAATGGGGAAGAAGTGGCACAAAATGAACTGGCAGTAGCGTGGTAACCTCCTCACTACTACCTACTACTTACTACCTACTACCTACTTTTTATGGATATCAAAACCTACATTGCTCAAAACGAAGAGCGCATCCTCAGCGAACTCTTCTCACTCATCCGTATTCCCAGCATCAGCGCATTGCCAGAACGTAAGGACGACATGGTGCGCTGCGCCGAGCGCTGGAAGGAACTCTTGCTTGAAGCGGGAGTGGATAAGGCGGAGGTAATGCCCTCTGCCGGCAACCCCTTGGTGTATGCCGAAAAGATGATTCCTGGTGCCACCAAGACGGTACTTATTTACTCGCACTACGACGTGATGCCTGCCGAACCCCTCGACCTGTGGCACAGCAATCCCTTTGAACCCGAAGTGCGCGACGGCAAAATCTATGCCCGCGGTGCTGACGACGACAAAGGTCAGGCAATGATTCAGGCAAAGGCGTTTGAGTACCTTGTGAAGCACAACCTCTTGCGCCACAATGTGAAGTTCATCTTCGAGGGTGAAGAAGAAATCGGCAGTCCCTCACTGGGCGGTTTCCTTGAAGCAAACAAGGAGTTGCTGAAAGCCGACGTCATCCTCGTGAGCGACACCAGCATGCTCAGTGCCGACCTCCCCTCGCTCACAACGGGACTCCGCGGTTTGGCGTATTGGGAAATTGAAGTGACGGGTCCCAACCGCGACCTCCACTCCGGACACTTTGGGGGCGCCGTGGCTAACCCCATCAACACGCTCTGCCAGATGTTGGCGCAGGTGGTAGACGAAAACGGCAAGATTACTATCCCCCACTTCTACGACGATGTAGAAGAGCTCTCGGCGGAAGAGCGCGAGATGATTGCGGGTATTCCCTTTGACCTTGACAAGTACAAGCGCGCTATTGATATTGACGAAGTGAGCGGTGAGGCAGGTTACTCAACGATTGAGCGCAACAGTTGTCGCCCCTCATTCGATGTGTGTGGCATTTGGGGTGGTTATACAGGCCAAGGGTCTAAGACCGTGCTCCCCTCTAAGGCGTATGCCAAGGTGTCAACCCGCCTTGTGCCCCACCAGCAGCACGAAAAGATTTCGCAACTCTTCATCGACTACATCACCGCTATTGCGCCCAAGAGCGTAAAGGTGAAAGTCACCCCCATGCACGGTGGCGAGGGTTACGTTTGCCCCATCACACTGCCAGCGTATAAGGCGGCCGAAATCGGATTTGAAAAGGCTTTTGGCAAGCGCCCCTTGGCGGTGCGCCGTGGTGGTTCTATCCCCATTATCAGCGACTTCGAGCGCGTGCTGGGTATAAAAACGGTGCTCATGGGTTTCGGTCTTGAAAGCAACGCCATCCACTCGCCCAACGAAAACTTCCCCCTCGATATGCTCCGCAAGGGCATTGAGGCAGTGGTGGAATTCCATTTGAATTTATAAATATTAGGAGGGGGCGCACAAGAGTTCCCCGCATAAAATCCTGAGTTCGTACAAATCCGTACCCCCTGAAATTTAAATATCAACATATTATGTATAAACATTTTACAAAAGTCTTTGCAATCTGCACAATCGTTTCTTTGTTTGCGTTCAGCAGTTGTAAGGAAGAAGTAGATGACTCCAATTTTGCCATCAAGAGCGAGTTGACGTTGTCTGATATTATGGATAGCGAACCGAGTCTTTCAATGGCGCGTGATTTGTTTAAGACCGTGCGTTTGGGGCGCAAGAGTAATAAGGGTAATTTATCCTCCGTGTATAGTGTGCTCTCGGCACGTGGTAACTACACGGTGTTCGCACCCGACAACACTGCGATTGAGAACTACTTGAAGACGTTGAAGGTCAATAGTATTGACGAACTTACAGACGAGCAGAAGGAGTTAATCGTATTCAGTTGTGTTATCGACAATGGTGAGCAGGATGCCTATCAGTCCGTAGAATTCCCGAATTCAGGAACATTCAACGCATCAACTCTCTACGACCGCCTGCTTACCTGTGCGGAAACGCCTGCTGCGACTGACACCGTAGAGCGTGTGAAGATTGACCCCTTCACGCTGATGCCAGAAATGAAGGATGGCGACACAGTGAAGGTGAAGTATCCTATCTTCTACAAGATTGAGCGCGATTGTGGCGTAATGAAATACGACCTTGAAGCATCAAACGGTTGGTTACACATCATGGCAGATGTTATAGCCCCCACTTCCGACTATGTTTATCAGGTGGTGCAGGATGCTCCCAATATGAAGATTATGGGACGCTTGCTTCAAGAAACAGGTATCTGGAAATGGATGGATAAGGAGCGCGACTTGGTGTATGAAGATCGTGAGACTCCTGAAAACCTTGTAGCACAGCCTGGTACTTTTGAAGTGCCTGAATTGCGCTACTGGGCATTTACGGGTTTTGTAGAACCGGATGAAATCTTCGAAAAATACGGTGTACCTGCCCCTGAAACCAACGAAGAAGGCGTCATTACCAACTGGACAGAGGTGCTCAATGGCCTCAAGAACTGTTCGAAAATCACAACCGCCTATGGTACACAGGATATGGACAACCTCAAGAGTCCCAACAATCCCCTTTACAAGTTTGTGAAGTACCACTTTGTTGACGGTAAGTATGCTCCCGGTAAGTTGGTGGTTCACTATACGGAGTTCCAATATCAGTATGGTACCGACCAGAAGAACCCCCAAAACCGCGCACTTCCCACTGACGCTTGGGATTATTACACAACCATCCACCCCGAGGGCAATATCGAAGAACGCGAACCTATCAAACTTCTTCAGTTGGGTTCTCGTGGCGTTATTGGTAGCGCTTATGAAGGCAATCCCGTCTTTATCAACCGCTTTGCCGAATATGATAACGGTCCTAAGGGTACGTACGAACAGATCGCCGTTAAACCTGGTGGCGACGGCGTCTTGGTTCACGAAGATCAAAGCATCAGTGCGGCAAATGGTTATGTTTACCCCATTGACGACATGCTTGTGTTTGGCGACAAGGAACGCAATCTGATGGGACTTGAGCGTATGCGTATAGACTATACCACCATCATCCACGAATTGAGTTCTAACAACCTCCGCTTGGGTAAGTATTCGATGTTCCCCGCAGGATACTTTGAAAACCTTCCCCGTCAAAATTCAAGTTCGAATGTGCTCTATCTTTTCTGCGCATATTCACCATTGAGTTCTACGGGTTGGTGTAACTTTGAAGGTGATGAAATGATGATCCTCGGTCTTTACGACGTAACATTCCGAATTCCCCCCGTACCTATCGAGAAGGAATATGAAATCCGACTTGGCGTGTCCCACAATTCCCTCCGTGGTATGTGTCAGTTGTACTTTGGCGATGATATCAATCGTTTAAGTCCCGCAGGACTTCCCTACGACTTGCGTCAGAGTGCTCCTTCTGTAAACATTCCTTGGGTGGCAGACATTGAAGGTGATGAAGCCACAAACACAGAAAACGACAAGAACATGCGCAACCAGGGTTACATGAAGGGTCCCCAATATTTTGGTTGGACAGACGGTAAGGGTTCTTTGGAACGTATGTCACGTTCTTACAGCGGGCACCTCCGTCGTATCGTAACCGTTGAACGCTTAAAGCCCGGTAAGAGTTACTACCTTCGCTACAAGTCTGCCCTTAAAAAATTTGACGCACAGCTTCAAATTGACTATATTGAAATTGTGCCCAAGGAAGTTTATAATGGCAACGAAGCAGAAGATGTTTGGTAAAAATCGTATTGTCTAAAATTCTAAGGTGATGTAGACAGAAGGACAAAAGAGTAAATTCTTACAGGTCCTATGTCTGTATCATCCTTAGTTTTTATACATCACAACATCTCTACCTTGATTATGAAGAAAACACTGCTATTCCTTTCCCTCCTAATCTCTTGTACTGTTGCGGCTCAAACGCATCAGCTCAACACCCTGCGCCTTGAAGCGCGTGGTGATTACCAACGCTTTTACAACGATGGTACAAGTGTAAAAGAAAATACGGGGTTTAAGGGCAAATTTCTCAACGTGCGCCTTGACGGACAGATTGGCGAAAGTCTCACCTACTCCTACCGCCAACGCTTAAACAAACCGCATAAGGATGCCAGTTTCTTTGATGCCACTGACTGGTTGTACCTTACCTATACCAAGAACCGTTGGAACATTTCAGGCGGTAAACAGGTTATCGGCATCGGTGGTTTTGAGTACGACTTGGCGCCTATTGATGTCTACTACTTCTCAGGGTTTTGCAGCAACATATCATCGTATGCTTTTGGGGCAAGTGTGGGGTTTGCACTTTCTTCAAAGGATATGTTCACGGTGCAGGTGTGCGAAAGTCCTTTCCGAAAACCAGAAAACGACATTTATGCCTACAACCTAATGTGGGCCGGTCATCACGGGTGTTGGCAAACGCTCTATTCGGTGAATATGGTAGAAACCCAACCCGGGCATTTCATCAATTACATCGCCCTTGGCAACCGCTTTACCTTTGGCAATGTTACCCTTACGCTTGACCTGATGAATCGCACCTCTAAGGGACATTGTTTCCTGGCGCGCGACTTCTCGGTGATGGGTGAAATTGACTGGATGCCCTCGAAGAAGGTCAACATCTTTGGTAAATGCACCTATGATGTCAATAAGAGTACAACGCTCAGCGACGCTTGCGTTCCTCCTGGAACGGAAATTACCCATTTCGGAGCGGGTGTAGAATTCTTCCCTCTTGCGGGTAGCAGCGACCTGCGCTTGCACCTTGCTGGCGACTATACTCTGGGCGCAGTGCCTGCCGATTACGTTCAGCAACCCAAGCAACTCATGCTCACCGCTGGTATAACGTGGCGAATGGATTTGCTAGGTCTTTTGAAATGATTATTACAGACCCCCTACGCAACGTTGTTGCTCCTCCCCCTAACTCAGAGGGACGAGCGACAGAAGTAACGGAGGGGGTCTGTTAATGTTCTTGATAAATCTGCGTGAGATGCAGATATGTATTGACTTTCGCAACCTTCGGTTGCTTACGCGATTTTCAATTCGTGTCCATTAGTGGCTAAAATAAAAAAATATTCTTATGCGCAACCTACTTCCCTTCATCCTTCTGTTCCTCCCCCTTGTGGTAGTTGCCCAACCGTTGCGCCAGCGCAGTATGAAGCGGTGGGGCGTTACACCCGCCAATTACAGCGGTATCACCCCTCTTGGTGACAATCGCTACGCAGTTGTGAGCGACAAGGAGGCGACAGACGGATTCTACACCCTACGGATTCTTCAAGACCCTGTTACGGGTAAAGTGACAGACGTCGTCCCTGAGGGATATCATACCAATCCTCACGGAACCTCGGGGCGCGACTGCGAGGGCATCGCCTACTTCCCCCAGGCAGAAACACTCTTTATCAGTGGCGAGGGCGACCAGCAGATTCTGGAATACACCTTGGACGGAGTTCCCACAGGCCGACAGTTGAACGTTCCTAAGGAGTTCGCCACCGACAATATCCATCCCAATCTCGGCTTTGAAGCACTCGCTTATAGTGCAGAGGCGCACCGCTTCTGGACCATCACCGAGGCACCACTGCGTGCGGATGGAGTGCCCAATGGTCCCACCCAACCTAATGTGCAGAATTTCCTGCGCTTGCAGTCCTTTACAGACGACCTGCAACCCCTAGCGCAATACGCCTACCGTATGGATCTCACAAAGTCCGTAAAGCCAGGACGCACGCATTGTCACGGCGTTCCCGCCCTGTGTGCCCTCCCCGATGGTCGCCTCTTGGTGTTAGAGCGTGAGGTGCGCATCTCGCCACATTACCTCTCCTCGCATGTAGAGTGTAAAATATTCTTGGTCAATCCCCTTGAAAGTCATCAAATCGACAGTAACACTCAATTCTCGCACCTTGACCCCAATCATTTCATGATAAAAACCCTCGTTGCCACCTTTAAGACGCGCCTCAACGCCGTGCAACACACCTTTGCCAACTATGAAGGTATGTGCCTCGGCATCCGCCTGAATGACGGTACGCAAACGCTACTGCTCATCAACGACTCACAAGCACGTATGGGCAAAGGTCCCATCCACTTGAAAGATTACATCAAGGTGGTGAAACTGTGAGGCAAAGGAGGTAAGAGGTTCTAAACCCCTGCGGAACGTATCAATTTCTCACGCAAAGCACACAGAGTACGCGAAGACTATGCAGAGAATTTATGCTTCGCTCGTATGTTTCCATCCAGACGGCAAAGTGCTCTGCGTAAATCACGACATCTTCATAAAATGCACCGCATGGACTTCGGTAATCTGCGGTCTCTGCGTGAGACAAAAAACGTGGACGATTACGCTGCGTGCAACGGTTCAAGTGTACATAAATAGTAACAAATAAAAATAGCAATCGGAGACGCTAATGGCGTCTCCGATTGCTATTTAATCAGGGGGTAAGGTTGTTATTACTTCTTCACCACCTTTGTGTTACCAACGATGTAGATGCCGGGACGTGTAGCGTCTTCGGCACGACGACCACTGAGGTCGTAGGTCGCAGCACCCTTTTCGTCAAGGGTTGCGCCGATGATTGCCGTAGGAACTTCTACACCGCTTTCCTGGAACTCCCATGTGCAAGCACCCCAGAAAGGTTTCATCAAGAGGTACTGCCATGAGTTGGGGTTGGTATACCAACTTGCAGAACCTTCGGCATTGATGATGCAGATACCTGTCTGACCATCAAGAGAGCGTTCTTCAAGTGTCCAGAGGTATTCCTGACCGAGTTTTACGCCTGTCTCACCATTGTATGCGGTGGGATATGCCGCTGTTTCAGTAGCCTTGTTGTAGATAACAATCTTGCCATTGTTCTTCTTTTCAATGCGCCAGAGGAAACGGTCGTTTTCTTCCTTGTTTGCAGGAACGGCGATATCACCTGCGTTGCTACTTGCCGCATACTTACCAAACCATACGTTGCGGATGTAGTAGTAGCAATCTTCCTTAAGACCCTGTGCGATGCTGGTGCGCTCCATTGCCTGGAACTGCTGGTAGATGGCGAGGTATGCCAAATACTGTGCTTCGCTTACGGCACCCGCTTCAAGTGTAGTCTTAGCGGGAGTAATGAGTTGTGACTGGAGGAAGTCAAGAGCTTCTTCGGTGTACTGGTTCATTTCACCGGGCTTCGCCTTGATGGTGAGAATTTCGCACTTCTTCACGAGACCTTCGAGTTGAGCGGTGAAGTCAACCACTTCAACGATGGTCCATGTGCCGTTGTAGCAAAGCGCTGCTTCGTCCTTCGCATACACTTCACCCGAACATTCAGCGCTGAGACGCTTCACGCTGTTTGACATTGCAGCATTGTAACCGTCAACTGCAGAAATGGTAACCACACCAGGAATGTATGTGAACTGCTGCGTAGCGATCGTAGCCTTGTCAATGCGAACGGCTGTGCCTTCGCCTTCAGCCACGGTGATTGCCGTATTGTAGTTGCCCATCGTGAGTTTGTTACCGCTATAAAGGTTGGTCATGACGTAACCACCTTCAGTAGCAGTGAACTGCCAGAGTTCTTCGGGTTCCGTCTGGGGCGTATAGTGGAAGCGCACTCTGCCGTCCTTTTCATACATGGTAGAACCAATGTACTGGCGCTTGTAGTAAGTAGATGCCGAAACAATCTGATAAGTCTTACCTGCCTGAGGCATCACTACGGGAGCCGCCTTGTAAGCGTCAAGTGCTGCTTGGAGTGCTTCGAGTTTTTCTGCATCACTTGTTGCTGCATCGTATGCATTTTGAAGAGCGTCATAGAGGTCAGCAGCAGGATAACCCACGGCACCGCGTACGCTGTTCTTCAATACGTCTGCCGCGTCGCGAACGAGGGCTTCTTCAGCAGTGTATTCAGTGGGCTCAATAAAGTGCTTGCCGTACTTATAGTCAAGTGCGTCGAGGATTTCGTCGTGCGATTGCATGCGACGGTAGAAGTCCACCCAGTTCTTCTGTGCTGTGGGCAACCAACCGATTTCTGCAAGGGCAAACATACGGGGGAGGAGCTGGTATTCCACTTCGTCGATGTCGTTCGTAGTTTCTGTCCACATGTTACCCTGTACGCCGAGCGCGAAATCTTCACGTCCTGAAAGGTTGCTGAGGGGATTGAAGTTATAAATCTCATCAACGGTATTAACGAAGTTATCGCCGTCGCTCCAACCGCCATTGTAGAGTTCGTCAACGAAACGGTCGGAAGTGTAAGCCTGGAGGAAGTCAAGGTAAAGCACCTGGTAAGGCACGATGATAGATTTCATGCCGCGGTTAGCTGCCTGTCCGCTATAACCAATACCGTTCCACGCCATCACAACAGGCTTAATCTTGTTGTCGTCGTTCCAGTTCTTAAGGAGTTCGTCCCAAACAACGATATCCTTATTGTAGTTTTCCTTTACATAAGTACCCAATTCTTCTACCAACCAACTCTGCAATTGGTCTACGCCAGAAAGTCCGAGTTCTTCTACGCGCTTCAAGCAAAGTTCGTTTACCGCCCACTGCTCTGTAGGACATTCGTCACCACCAAAGTGAATGTACTGGTGGGGGAATACTTCCGCGAGGTTGTCCATGATGCACTTGAGGAAGTCAATCACACGGTCGTCGCCAATGTTTAAGACGTCGTGAGAGATACCACCAGGGATGCGTACTTCATACTCCTTTGTGGGGTCGCAACTAAATTCGGGGTATGCTGCAACTGCTGCTACCATGTGACCGGGAAGGTCCACTTCGGGCATAATTTCAATGTTGCGTGCAAGGGCATAAGCCACAACTTCCTTCAAGTCTTCCTTAGAATACCACATACCACGGCCGTATTCGGTGTCGTCGAAGAACTGCTGACCATCACCGGGGTTGCTGAAAGAACCAGCACGGATGGCACCAACTTCTGTGAGTTTGGGATATTCGGGAATTTCAATACGCCATCCCTGGTCGTCGGTCAAGTGCCAGTGGAAGCGGTTCATCTTGTAGAGTGCCATAATGTCGAGCACCTTCTTTACTTCTTCCTTATTAAAGAAGTGGCGGGCGATGTCGAGCATGTAACCACGGTGACCGAGGTGGGGTTTGTCCACAATGTTTACCAAAGGAAGTGTCCAATTGGCATCTGCCTTAACTTCTGAGAGGAAGTATTCGCGGGGCATGAGTTGCTTCAATGTTTGGAGGGCATAGAACCAACCACCGAATTCAGAAGCATAGATTTCCACACCGCCATCATTTACCTCCATGGTGTAACCATCCTTAGGTTGATTGGCATCGGTGCCAAACCAAATTGCACCCTGTTCGGGAGTTTCGCCGGCTTCCTTCACTGCGAGTTGAATACCCGATGACTTTGCAAGTTGAGCAGCAAAATCTTCGGCATGCTCCTTCATCTGTTCGCCTGTGTAGGCAATGGTTGTGAGGGCGTTAACATTGAGGCGCTCCGTTTCGCTTGTAACGGTAAGTGAAGCGGGGTAAGGAATGATAGAAATGCGGTTGAGATCTTCGCTCGCATTTACTTCAACAAACTGCACGGGGTTGTTCTGGTCGTTAGAACTATTCCAAAGTCCGACACCGCGGTTTTCAGCGGGACCTCCCCAAAGGTTCATAGATACTCCTGAGTTGCCCTTGGGGTGAATTTCAAAAGCACCGCTGTAAGCAGAGTAAGGAGTTTCAGTAATGGTAAACGTAGAAACCTTTCCCGAAGTTGAAGTCGCAGCATGCACCTTTTGGTTGAGGTTTGCTGATTCTACATAAAGGGTATATCCCTTCTTGTTGGTGAACTGGTAACCGTCGGATGCGTTACCTGTGATTTTCCACAACTGTGGTTCGTTGCCAATTGCAGCAGCGGTTGTAATTTCCGCACCGCTTGTTTTTGCCGTAAAGGCATTGCCACCATTCATAAACTGAATGAGGTACCACTTAGTGGTTTCGCTGTCGCTCACTGTGGGGAAACCCTGTGCAAACAGCGTCATACAACCACAGAAGAGGCATGAAAGCATCAATGCAATCTTTTTCATTGTTGTATTATTGTGAGTTAGATTTGATTTTCCGAGAAGCAGGAAAGTCTGGAGCCCACAGAGGACTCCGAGCATTCCTCATTACTTCACGATAAACTTCTTACCATTGGCAATATAAATACCCTTGGGAAGCGCAACTGCACTTGTAGTTGTGCCTACCACTTGTCCCTGGATGTTATAGATGCGTGCGTCACCATTGGTTGTTGCATCAGGAGCAAGGGGAAGGTTGTCAATACCAGTCGTGACATCCTTCACAGCAGAGAAGCGGAGTTTGTAAGTGTAGGTTCCGCTTGCGGGGAGCACATATTGGCTTAACACACCTGCACCGCAAGAACCGTTACCGATACCAAGTTGTGCATGGTCGAAGTTGACATAGATATCATCCGACGCCGCCATTTCCCACTGATGCAAGTAGTTGTGCTTGTATTCGTCGGTGTAGTTGTCAACAGTGATATTCACCTGACCTTCTGTTTCTACCTTGATACCTTCACCATTCGTGTTGTAGAATGTAATCCAACGCACATCCTGGCGGTCGCCACTTGTTTGAGGACGCACATAGTCAACGTGGAAATCCTTCACTGCAAGGTCATAAATACCAAGGTCGGCACCCTGCTTGCGGTCAATCGTGTTAGAGAGCGGACCGCGTGCATAGTACTGTGTCATCGATAATTCGGGGTTCAACTGCATCTGCATACCGATGCGGCGAAGTGTACCACTCTTGGGCGAGTATTGCGCTGCGAGGTCTACGGTTCCTTCACGATTGATGGTGTAGATAAACTTGTAGTTACACAAGTCACCTTGTGCCGTTTCGGTAATCGTCACCGTTGTGCCATCACCGCTTTCAGTCACGCTATAACTGCGCTTGGTGATGCCGTTCTGTGTGCTGTATGCGGGGTCGGTACCGTAAGGAGCATCGTTTTCAATCCAACGATAGTTGCTGTAAGTGGGCGCCGTCTGTCCGTTGCTATTTACAGGGATTACATCCATGCCACCCATGCTCCAAAGCGTAATACCCTTGTTGGTATCTACCGTCATGCTGATGCCCTGTCCTTCGATGTTATAAGTGCTACCACTTTGAGTTACTTCAAGCGGTGTGCCCGCATTTACATCTGCTGCCGCAAGAGCGTTGCGTTTGCTTAATGCGTATTGCGCATTGGCAATGTCGTGACCTGCTTCTGCCCATACGGTTGCTTCACTCAACGAAACAGCAATATTGAGCAAATATTCACCGTTGTCGATACTTGTGGTATAAGGAAGGGTGATTGTTGCTTCTGCTCCAGAAAGGATTGCAGGAAGCACGATGCTTCCGTTTTCCACCTCACGCCCTTCATGAAGCACCTTCCATGTGAGTGGCAACCCTTCGAGGTTCAAACTTTCATAGTTATTTGCGAGGGTAAGTGCCTTAGCATTCTTGTCAAACGACTTAAACTTGATGTACTGGTAAATGCGCTTCACTTCCGCAAGTTTACCCGTAGGTTGACGGTCGGCAGTGATGACACCATTGTTCACGAAGTTACCTTGGTGGGGCGCTTCGGGATAGTCGTGGCCATTGCGATACTTGTTGAAACCATTCACCTTGAGTTCGCCATTCTTAATATCCTCAGGCGCCACAATTGCCTGGTCTACCCAGTCCCAAATACAACCACCCATACCATTCGTACTGCTTTCCATCACGTCCCAATACTCCTTGAGGTTACCAACGGAGTGACCCATGGCGTGAGCATATTCACACATAAAGTAGGGTTTGCCTACACGGTCTACATTCCGTTCTACTGTGGGTACGTCTCTATACATCACACTATGAATATCCGTAGGCGATGTTCCTGCACGTGTTGCGCCTTCATAATGAATAGGACGTGGGTCAAGCGCACGGGCAGCGTTGTACGCATGGTTGAAGTTTACGCCGCCGTCACTTTCGTTACCAAGACTCCAAGACACAACGCAGGGATTGTTTCTGTCGCGAAGCACCATGCGAGTGATTCTGTCTACAATCGGAGCGCGCCAAGAAGCTGCAACGTGGATGCGACCACCGTTTGACCAGTTTTTGTGAAATTCCACGTCGGCTTCGTCCATCTGATACATACCGATATAGTCCATCATGGCATTCATCTTCGGACTGCGGGGATAGTGACTCGCACGCACCATATTCACATTGTTCTGCTTCATAATCACGAGGTCGGTCCACATGGTTTCCTCATCCATCGTGCGACCCGTAATGGGATGCGTATCCTGGGTGTTCACACCCTTCATGAGCACGCGCTTGCCGTTTACCAAGAACTGGTTGTTCTTAATCGTTGCTACGCAGAAACCATATTTCGTTGCCGTCACACTTTCTTCCTTACCCGTAGCATCCTTTTGGATGACTTCAACGGTGTAAAGCGCAGGACTGTCGCTCGTCCAGGGTTGGAGGTTTGAAAGTCCTTCGAAGATGAGTGAAAGATTCTTAGAAGTCTCAGCGGTTGCAAAGTCGGCGTTGCTTGTCTGTGTCTGAAGGACGTTTCCTGCAGGGTCAATGAGGCGCACTTCATACTGCTTGCTGGCCGCAAGTCCGTCGCGATTGTCGAGGTCTAACTTCACGGTAAGCGAACCGGAAGTGGCATCATCAGAAAGGGCACTTGTGATGACATGGTCTCTGACAAATACCTTAGGTACTGCCATCAAGTAAACATCGCGGTGAATACCGCTCATGTGCCACATGTCTTGTCCTTCGAGGTACGAACCGTCTGTCCAACGGATCACGCGTACCGCCACGTTGTTCTCACCCGTACGTACGTATTTGCTGACGTCAAATTCAGCGTCCATATTGCCACCTTCAGTATAACCTACATACTGACCGTTTACCCAAACATAAGCGGAAGAGTAGATACCATCAAAGTGGAGCAACACGCGCTCTTCTTCCCAACCTTCGGGGAGTGTGAAGTTGCGGCGGTAACTGCCCACACTGTTCTGCAAACCATTGCGCATCTTGATGTAGGGAGGATTGTCCACAAAGGCATATTCCACGTTGATGTAGTAAGGTTTGCCGTATCCCTGCATTTCCAAGCATCCAGGAACAGTAACCTTGTCCCATGCTGATGCATCGACGTTATCGCCATAGAATTCTTCGCCGGGCATTGCGAGGTCATCGTTGAGCACATTCCAAATTAAGTCCCAGGTGCCATTCAAACTCATCCAACGTGAACTTGAAGTGGGGTCCAACCAAGCCTTCTGGTAGCGGGCGTCGCTGCGCATGGCTTCTGTTGACTGATAGGGGGCATAAGTAGCGTGACCCTTTTCCTTGTTCTGCTCATATACCTTTTCATCCTGCCAGAAAAGTCCCTGGGGAAGGTCTTCACTGCTGACGCGGGTAAAACTAAAGTAGGTGTCGGTGCTGGAAGCATCCGTTGAGAGGTATACTTCGCCAGAAGCATTTACGGCAAAGTAGTGGTACTCAAACGAGTTGTTGTTCAACTTCTTGCCCACCTTGAACTGATACGCATTCTCCACACCGTCGACTGCGATGATTTCAAACATCTGGTTCCAGTTGGGGTTGCGCTCATTCTTGTCCTGGGTCCATTGCAAGGGAGGCACGCCTGCTTCAAATGCGCAGTCAATACACTTACCGCAATCTTCGTTTAAGAGTTGGAACCAAGTGGTGACTTCCCAAAGGTATGCCGAAAGACTCAATTTCCACATCTGACTGAAAACCTTGTCCTGCGCGGGTTCAGCAATAATCTTGGCATTGTTTTCCTTGTTGCCTCCGTTGGAGAGCACCAACCCCGTGTTGATATTCTTGATTTGATAGGTGAAGTAGGGCAGGGGAATGGCATGCTCATTCACGTTCATCACCTCCTTGAGTTCAAAGTAGGTGCTCGTGTTGGTCAGTTCATTCTTCATCCATAATTCTCCATTCGCCTGTTCGGTCACTGCCACCCAAGTCTTTTCGGCACTCAACAACTGCACAGCCGAACCCGCAATACCAGGAGACTGAATCTTAAAAATCTGGTTAGGATTGCTCAAATTGGGTTTCCAATGTAGGAGTTTACCGGGCGCCTTTTCGTTTTCCAAAGCCATGTCGATACTCAATTTAGATCCCATGTTATAGAATCCATAACTTTCAGTATCACCATCGCTAATCAAGGCCCACAACTGTCCCTTGTCGTTTTCATCCAAATCTCCCATCACGATGGGGGCATCAAGGGCATATTGCCCAGCATTTGTCATAGCCTTTCCTGTGTTAGACGACACAATTCGGTAGATACTACCAATCGTCTGTGCACTCGCAGAAAGGGCAAAGACACTGGTCAAAGCAAGTGTGAACCACAGCTTGACCTTAAGACATGAAGATTTAATCATAGCATTAGTGTTATGTAAATTATTGAAGTTTCACTATTTTACCGACTACAAATCTACGATTTTATTCGCAAACTTAAGCAAATTTAACTTGCTAAAAATCAAAAACGGAGACGTTTCCAAGGCGAGAACGTCTCCGTTTTGAATGAATAGAGTGTTATTGTACATTTACAGCGTGGGAAGTGTCACCCTGAAGAGGTCGCTGTTGGTGTGTTGAGCATGGATGATTTCCTTCATCTGCTTCACCACTTCGGGGTACTTCGTTGCCACGTCAGTATCTTCGTGTAGGTCGGTTGCGAGATCATAGAGCGCGCAATTGCCGTTCTTTACCACCATCTTCCAATTACCCATGCGGAGTGCCATCATGTTGGTTTCGTGGAATTCCCAGTAGAGGAAATCGTGGGCTTCCTGGGGTTTGCCTGTGAGTTCGTTGTAGAAAGAAAGTCCATCAAAGCAGTCGCCTTCCAAATTCTGGTTTACGAACGCTTCGGGGAAGCCGCCGATTCCGGCAATGTCGCAGAAGGTGGGGAGGATGTCGTAGAACGCCAACTGGTGGTCGGACACGCGACCTGCTTCTACGGTTCCGGGCCAGCGAACGATGAAGGGCACGCGGATACCGCCTTCATGCGTAGAGCGCTTTGTGCCCTTCAAAAGGCCGTCGCGGTTGAAGAATGTGGGGTCGGCACCGCCTTCTTCGTGAGGTCCGTTGTCGGAAGTGAAAATGACGATGGTGTTTTCAGTCATGCCCTTTTCTTCCAACTTATCGAGGATTTCGCCTACCTGCTTGTCGAGGCGCGTAATCATACCTGCGAACTGCGCATGGGCAATGTCTGTAGGGTTGTACCACGAATTAGCATCGCCACCGTAAGTCTTTTCCTTGCAGAAGTGATCCTTGTAAGCGAGAAGGATGGAGTCTTCAGGCTGAATGAGTTCGGCATGGGGAAGGGTGTAAGTGAAGATGCCGAGGAAGGGTTTTTCGCCCGTCTGCTTGTCCAACCATGCAAGGGCTTCCTGGTGGATGAGGTCGGCAGTGTACTGCGGACGGTTTTCATAACCGTTGCCGTACATGGGGTGGGGAATGTTTTCTTCAAGCAAAACACGCACCACACCTTCATCCCCACGTGAGGGGTCGTAACGGTTCATGAAGTTGGGGTAATAGAGGTGTGCTTGGAACTGACAGATGTACCCGTAGAACTGGTCAATGCCACGCTTGTCGGGGGTTGAGGCAGAACCTTCGTAACCGCCGGCCCACTTACCAAACATACCCGTAGTGTAACCATGTTCCTTCATGATTTCGGGGATAATCTTGTGGTTGGGGTCGTAGGGTTCCTGACCTACGCGGGCATAGTCTGAGTGGTTGCCATACTGAATGCGTCCGCCGCTGGGCCAGTACTCCTTGTTGCCACGAACGTGTGTATGGCCCGTGTGTTGTCCTGTCATGAAGCTGGCGCGTGAGGGTGCCGAAACGGGACTTCCCGCATAGGCTTGCGTAAAGCGCATGCCCTGTGCCGCCATGCGGTCAAGGTTTGGCGTAGCAATATACTGCTGACCGTAACAACCGAGGTCGCCATACCCCATGTCGTCACACATAATGTAGATAATATTGGGCTTTTCTTGAGCCTGAACAGCAGCAAGACCTGTAAGTGAGGCTGCGCCGAAGAGAACGAGTTTGTTGGTCATAGTTGAGGTTATGAGGGGTGAGGTTTTGAGGTTATGAGGTTGTAAGAACTATCCGGATGGCGCTCTCCCCCTGTTTATAGGGGGAGGGGACCGCTTTGCGGTGAGGGGGTGTCGATTCCAGTGAGTAGTTAGTAGATAGTTGTGAGTCCATGCGGTGCATATTCTGCACCCCCTCACCACTTCGTGGTCCCCTCCCCCTATAAACAGGGGGAGAGCGCCGTTCGGAGTGTGAGGTTACTTCACAATCACCTTCTTGCCATTCAAAATATAAATACCCTTACGGGGCATCAGCACCTGGCGACCTTGGAGGTCGTAGAATACGTTGTTGGCAGGTACTTTTACTTCAACACCTTCGATAAGAGTTGTGATATCTGTGTTGGGGGTGAAGTAAGCTGTAAGGTGAATGCTGCGGTCGAGCATGAAGGTGTGCGTGGCTGTTGTTGTAAACAGGCGGTTACCTTCGCGCCATGCAATGAATGTTGCGTTGCCTAAGGGGTCTGCTTTAATGGTTACTTCATCGCCATTGAGTTCGTAGGAAACCGTGCCGCGGGTAAGGTCGGAAGAAGCAACAGAGAAACTCGCCTCTGTATTCGCAGGAAGGATGGTAAGAATCGCATCGAAGATTTGCCCTACCGCTTCATCCTCAGCATCGGTCAATCCGTTGTCGGTAATGCGGATGCGCATGCGGGTTTTGCCTTCCTTGGCATCGGCGGGAACGGGAATCGTTGCCGACATCGTGCGCGCCACGTCTAATGTAGTCACTGCTTCAAACACCCCGTCGCGGTTCCAGTCAAAGTAAGCAAATGCTTCGTAACCTGCAGCGGGAGTCTGGTTCATGGTAATGTCGAGCGTGAGGGACTTTCCAGGAAGTACTTCCCCCTTGTCGCGTACATAGAGGGTGAACCATTCTGCCGGGGTAGCGTTTTCCTTGCCTGCCGATGAGGTGATGGGGAAAGAGAGTGGTTTGTAAGCCGCTTCGCCCGTCAAAGAAAGTTCGCTGATATACATGCCAGCGAGCGCACCGCAAGGCATGTGATAGATTTGCGCACTGCGTGAAAACTCACTGCGTACGGCGCGGAAAGTAAAGCGATTCTTGCCCTCAAGGGTGAGTTCCGTTGCCGCGTCATCCTTAGTTGCAAAGGGGCGGAAGGCGTAAACGGCGTTGTCGGCAGTAAGGTCTTGCACCACAACATAGGCCGTGCCGTCGTTAAGTGCCTTGCCCGTCTTGGCATTGATAATCTGATAACCACCAGCATGGTTGCTTTCGCCTTCGAAATACCACGATTGCGCCACATCTTCCGTGCGCTTTGCCCAAGTCAAGACATCTTCGTCAGAACTTTCAAGCGCCTGATTTTCATCATTCATCAAAAGGTAGCGGTAAGCGCTTCCCGCCATAAAGGGGCGCAAGTCGTAGAGGTCTTCCGTTTCGTGGAGCGTCCAGAATGAGCCCACGTTGCTGTTACCTGCCGTCCAAGTGATAATATAATTTGAAGCGCCGTCCTTATTCAAGGCGCGGGGAGAAGAAGCCGTCTTGTCGTAGTTCGCGCAGTCGGTAGAACTGAACCAGTATTGACCGTAGGTGGTAGCACCTGCCGTGGTGTTCTTCGCCACATAGTATTCCACAGGATTCTTGCCCGTAGAAACGCGACTTGCCGAACTGGGCTCGAGGTTACAACTCTGCATGTAGCGCCCCGTAGCCGTGTTGCGCACATGGAAGCAGTTGGGTTTGTCCGTAGGTACGAACTCCCAAAAGATGCGCTTCGCCTCGTCGTAATTTGTAATCACCATGCTGCCGTCAGCTTCTTCGGCGATGTAACTGCCTGTACCAGTTTTCCACTCAATAGTGTAATAGCCTTCCTTTGTGTACTCATCGTCGGGCGTCTCTTCCGAAAGCGCACCCACAGTCAAGTTTGCATGGTGTGCACCCTGCAGAATATAACCCTCCGAAGCCACATGCTGGATGTGATAACCGCCACCGGCAGCGGCCTCAAAGCGGAAAATGCAGTCGTCTCCCGCCTGGGCCTTCGTCTGAATCGTGTTGGCGTCGGTGACATAGGCATACTGGTTCAGGCTCATATTCATCTGCGTCTGAAGCAAGTAATCGACGCCTTCTTCTACCTCCGTGACAGCAGTATTGTCGCTTTGGCGCAGAATCTTCCACTGCGAAGCGTCGCCCGTACCCGTATGCAGCGTAGCATTAGGCGCATTAAAATACATGTTAAGATACTCGCCCGTTGCGGCGTCCTTGATGAGCAGGTTGTTGCCCGTTGCTTGAAGCGTCCAGCGCGCAGCCGGCGTGCTGGCAACGGAGTTCATCACCCCCACACCGCACAGCGCTATGAGCAAGAGAAATAACCTTTTAAACAAATGCATGGTAGTAAATTTAATTCGTGAATGTGTTGTTTGCAAATTTACGGAATTCCCAGAAAAAGTCAACGATTCCCACAAAGTTTTAAAGCAAAGAACAAGAGAAACTGTGTACATTCTTCCCCAAACTGACCAAAGAATGTCGATTTGCATTTCGCCCACAATTTAGTCTCTTTGTAAAAAGAAAGTGGAGGTGGTGCTGTAAAAACATCCATCTCCACTTTTTCGTTGATTTTTAGTAGGAAAAATTGTTCGGCAAATAATTTAAATTATTCCCCTTAGAATTTAAAATTTCTCCTTTGGAATTTAAATTATCCAGGCAGTCGTTTTGAGTATGCCAGGCGTGCGTTTAATTACAGTAAAGTTTTTGAGTGCGGCATCGCGGACACATTCAAAAGAGGTGTCACTTGGCTGGTTTACTCGTATGGCCTATACGGCAAATCCTGCTCCAAGAGTGACTTGTAAAATGCGATTTCCTCTTTTGGCAATTCAGAGAAATCCAGGTAGGGAAGTGTGGCGCTACGATTTACGAGGTCGACCCAATACTCCTGATAAATTGTTCCAAATCGCGCCGAGAGCATGGCTTGCAAGGCGGGGTCGGGCGTGTCATTCACCATCTTGTTGCTAAAGGCGTAACACGCATCTGACATTCGCTTAAGGTAGCGCTGCGCAAAGTCCATGTAGAGGGTATTGTTTATGGAGTCGGTCGTGGCAGAACAAATGCTGTCGATCGTGTGTTGCATGAGGGTGAGTTGCTCCGTGCAATGTTGCGTATAGCGACGCTGCTCGATACTCTGCACGACGAATTGCGAGATGGGCAAGAAGACCGCGATGGCAAGTAGCAATGAAGCGGCTATTTTTAGTGGGAGGTTGCGACGGCGCCAACTCTGCAAAAGCGCCTCAACATGAGGATAGCGGCGTGTAGGAACGGGATGCGTGCAGCGACGCGCGATGCGCTTGTGACGCTTTGGGAAAAGGTCGCCCATAAGCATACCGATGGCATAAATATCGGTGCGGGCGTCGGAGTTTCCTGTGTGTTGCACCAGCTCGGGAGCAGCATAGCGCGGCGTGCAACCGAGTTGCTTAAACGCAAATTCGGAGTCGCTGTCGGCAAGTCCGAAATCAATGAGCTTCACCGTGTTGTTGGCACGCGTGATGAGGATATTCTCGGGCTTAAGGTCGTTGTGAATAATGCCACGCGTATGGAGGTAACTGACGGCACTGAGCAGTTCTTCAAACACACGATTACGCTCCGCGGTAGAAGGGCGTTCCGCAAGGAATTCTCCCAAAGTGCGCCCCTCAACATACTCCATGATGATACCCTTCCCCATGGGGAGTTGCTCCTCAATAGTGTAGACATGCACGATGTGGGGATGGTCGCAGGAAATGCTGATTTCATACTCACGCTGAAGCATGGCGAGCTGGCGCTCACTACCGTCCTTTGTGGTCTTTACAAGGAATTGCTTCCCCGCCTTATAGGCGCGGTATAAATTTGAGAGAGCGGTGGTGCGCAGCAGGGTGAAATTTTGAAACGCTGAGGGTTGGGGAGTTGCTGCGGAGGGGGTGTCGAAGACAAGACTTTCTTGCATAGTGGAATGATTGGGTGTGCGATGAATGAAAGGGGAATGTGCGCCACAATTGCCCTTTGGAGGCGTGCGCACAAAGAATCGCGGTGATAAATTTTACACTTTGCGCGCAGAATTGTAACTTTGCGCATTATGAGCATACAGAGTAACCTACCTCAAATAGTGGCGCTCCGTCAAAAGGTGGAGGAGCGTTTTGGCAAACCATTAGTAGTGCACGCTGATTTTGTGGCGCTGACGGATAAGATTGAAGCAGCGTCTCACGAGTATATTTCTCCCTCTACGCTGGAACGCGTGTGGGGATATTCTACGCGTGGTTACGACACGGTGTCACTACGCACGCTGGATGTGTTGGCACAATATGCCTGCGCATGCTATTGGGACGATTTTTGTGAGGACTTGCGCGCTACGGCGGGGGTGGAGTCGGAACTTTTCAGTGCGGAAGTAATCAATGCGTCTGACCTTAATGTGGGCGACGAACTGATGATTGGTTGGTTGCCCAACCGCGTGTGTCGCGTGAGGTATGAGGGCAACAATTCTTTCACAGCTACGGCGTGTGAAAACGCAACCATGCGCCCCGGCGATACATTTACCGCTTCTCATTTCGTATTGGGACAAGAACTTATTATGACTAATTTCAAAACTCCCAACAATCCGACTCCCCGAAATTACGCCGTTGGGCAACAACATGGACTGACTTTATTGAAGATAGTGAGGTAATGTTCGGAGGGGATAAGGTAGATAAATAAAAATAAAGTTCTTCGCCACCCGTGTTATAAGTACTCATACAAATGAGGCACATACCCAGCAGTTTCTGCGCGTATGTGCCTCATTTTTTAATTCAAGGGAATGGTTACTTCTTGCGCATCTTGTCAATAAGTTCTTTAGCTTCAGTAATTTGCTGGAGCTTCTTCGTTGCAGCCTCCTTAATATCGTCACCAAGGTGTGCCACCTTGTCGGGATGGTTTTCCACTACGAGTTTGCGGTAAGCGCTGCGCACTTCAGCATCGGTAGCGTCGGGTGTAAGACCGAGAATGCGGTAAGCATCTTCAAGGGTGGTGCCACCGAGGGAAAGGAGTTGTTCGGTAAGCGCAGGGTTGAGTCCGAGGTGGGCAATGATTTCGCGCAAGGCGTTGACCTCTGTGGTGTCAATACGACCATCAGCGCGCGCAATTTCCGCAAGGAGCGTTGCCAACTGTGTGCGCTCCGCTTCGGGCATCATCGCTGCAATTTCTTCGCAGGCACGCATGATTTGTTCGCGCCAAGAGGCTTCGCCCTGTTGCTTGCGGTATTCAAACAGGCGGAGCAGGATGTCGTTGCCTTGATTCTTTGCGTCTTCGCCAAAGGTGCGTTGCAGGAAGCGGCGCATGAATTCCATTTCGGAGTGCATGATTTTGCCGTCGGCCTGAATCATGTGTGCCGAAAGCACCATGAGGGAGAACAAAAAGTTATTGCGTGAGCGTTGCTGCTTGATGTTGGGAGCATCCTCGTGAGTGGGGTCGGGACCTTCCTCTTGGCTGCTGTCAAAGAGCGAACCTAATGCGTATCCCGCAAGAGCGCCTAAGATGCCGCCTCCGAAGACAAATCCAAGGATGCCGCCTATCCATTTTGCTTTCATAGGGTGAGTTTTTTTAGTTGACGAGTTAACAAGTAAACGAGTAGACAAGAAAGTTTGTGAGGTAAACGAATGATTACAGAAATTATCTTACTTACTACTTACTTTTCCGTTCCAACTCCTGAAGTTCTGCCATCTTCTTGGTCTGGAGGAATTCATATACGCCGCAGAGGTGTTCGCGCACCTTGCCGTGACCAAATTCGTAGACCTTTGTGGCGAGACCATCGAGGAAGTCACGGTCGTGAGAGACGCAGATGAGTGTGCCGTCGAAATCCTGAAGCGCTTGCTTCAATACGTCCTTTGTCTTGAGGTCAAGGTGGTTCGTAGGTTCGTCCAAGATGAGCAAGTTTACGGGTTCGAGGAGCAACTTCAGGAGTGCCAAGCGTGTACGTTCGCCTCCCGAGAGCACCTTTACCTTCTTCGTACTTGCCTCTCCGCCAAACATAAAGGCACCGAGGAGGTCGCGAATCTTATTTCGGATTTCGCCCTTCGCCACATCGTCAATGGTTTGGAAAACGGTGAGATTTTCATCCAAGAGCGACGCCTGATTCTGCGCAAAGTAACCAATCTGCACGTTATGACCGAGCGTAAGCGTGCCTTCGTGCTGCAACTCGCCCATGATACACTTCACAAGCGTAGATTTACCCTCACCGTTACGACCGACAAACGCCACCTTGTCGCCACGTTCGATCATGAGGTTGACATTTGAGAAGATGCGCTTCTCATCAAAGGCCTTGCCCACACCGTCCATCGTTACGGGATAATTGCCCGAGCGGGGAGAGGGCGGGAACTTCAAGCGGAGGTGAGATGTGTCCTCTTCGTCCACTTCTACCAACTCCAACTTCTCCAACATCTTCACACGGCTCTGCACCTGGAACGTCTTGGAATACGTACCCTTGAAGCGTTCGATGAAGTCCTTGGTTTCCTGAATCATCTTCTGCTGTTCCTCCCACTGCTTCATCTGTTGCTCGTGGCGCTCTGCGCGAAGTTGGAGGTACTGCGTATAAGGCACCTTATAGTCGTAGATTCTGCCCATCGTAACTTCAATGGTGCGCGTCGTAATGTTGTCCACAAATTTACGGTCGTGACTAATTACCACCACCGCCTTACCGTTGCTAATCAGGAAGTCTTCGAGCCAACCGATAGACTCAATGTCCAAGTGGTTCGTAGGCTCGTCGAGAAGGAGCACGTCGGGATTCTTGAGCAACAACTTCGCCAACTCGATACGCATGCGCCAACCTCCGGAGAACTCGCTCGTTTGGCGGTTGAAGTCAGAGCGCTCAAAGCCAAGCCCGAGCAAGGTCTTTTCCACGTCTTCCTCAAAGTGGGTGAGATCGATGGCGTAAAACTTCTCGCTCATCGTTGCCACCTTCTCAATGAGTTCCATATAGGAGTCGCTCTCATAGTCGGTGCGCTCCGCAAGTTCCTTATTCAGCGCTTCAATCTCCGCCTCCATCTGGTGAAGGTGGGCAAAAGCCTGTGAGGTTTCTTCAAAAACGGTGCGTCCGTCTTCCGTCATGAGGTGCTGAGGAAGGTAGGCGATGACAGTGTCCTTGGGCGCAGAAACCTGTCCGCGCGTAGCGGTGCGTACGCCAGCAAGGATTTTGAGCAGGGTACTCTTACCTGCACCGTTCTTACCCATGAGAGCAATACGGTCTTTCTCGTTAATTACAAAACTAATGTCGCTAAACAGCGTGCTGCCGCCAAACTCGACGGTGAGTCCATCTACTGATACCACGGTAGTATATATTATTATATGTGTATATGTCTTGAACTTACAAAGTTACAACAAAGAAATGAAAGGAGGGACGTTTATGATGCTGATATAAGAAAAAAGTAGTACCTTTGCACCAACTTTTACTTAGGGGTGCTCAACATGTTGTTGGGCTGAGATCATACCCATGCACCTGAACCGGATAATGCCGGCGTAGGAATTTGGTAGAAGGTTTTGTGCAGATTTTTGTAGCAGCCTGCCGGCAGCTCGCCGCCAAAATTCACATTTCCATCTGATCCCCCTTTTCATTATTCACTCAATTATTTTAATAATGAAAAGATTCATTTCAACCGCAGCCCTTACTGTAGGGTTGCTCCCCGTCGTTGCTCAACACAACGACAGCATCGACATTGTGCTTGAAGAGGCCAGCGTAATTGCTACACGCGCTACCTCTACCACTCCCATCGCTTTTACAAACATTTCCCGCGAGCAACTCCGTCGCACCAATCATGGGCAGGATATCCCCTACCTTGTGAGCGCGACGCCCTCGAGTGTATCCACCAGCGACGCTGGGGCGGGAATTGGTTATACCTCGCTGCGCATCCGTGGGGTTGATGCTACGCGCATCAATGTTACCGCCAATGGAATTCCCGTAAATGATGCCGAGAGTCACACCGTGTTTTGGGTAAATATGCCCGACCTCGCGTCCAGTGTGAAGGACATTCAAGTGCAACGCGGTGTTGGTACTTCTACAAACGGAGCAGGGGCCTTTGGAGCGAGTATGAATCTGCAAACCGTAGACTTTGCAAGCGTTCCCTATGCGGAAATAAGTGCTTCGGGAGGTTCGTTTCGCACACACAAGGAGACATTGCGCCTCGGCACGGGGTTGCTCAACGATCATTGGACTTTTGACCTGCGCCTCTCCAACATAGGTACAGCAGGATATATTGACCGCGCTTCGGCAGACCTTTATTCCTTCTACACCCAGGTGGCTTATGTAGGCGATGCTACAACGGCGCGCCTTATTGCCTTTGGCGGAACGGAAGAGACTTATCATGCATGGAACTATGCCAGTCGCGAAGAGATGGATGCCTATGGCCGACGCTACAACTCGTGTGGGTATATGTTTACCGACGACAATGGTGTGCAACATTTCTACGACGACCAAACGGACAACTATACCCAAACCAACTTTCAGTTCCTTTTAGACCACCGTTTCAACAAGCAGTGGAAGGCTAATGTGGGGCTTCACTACACCAAAGGAGATGGGTATTATCAAGAATACAAGACCGACCGCAAACTCATTGAGTATGGCATGCAACCTTATGATGTGAACGGCGAAACCATTAAGCGCTCTGATTTGGTGCGCAAGAAGGCTATGGACAATCATTTTGCGGGACTTGTCTTCTCCTTGAACTATACCGATAAGAAGTTGCGCGCTACGCTCGGTGGTGCTGCCAATCGTTATTCGGGTGACCATTTCGGTAAGGTGTTGTGGGTAAAGAATTACATTGGTAATCTCAATCCCAATGCCGATTATTACCGCAACGAGGCGCAGAAAGACGATGCCAATATTTATGCTCGTGGAGAATATTTGATTACCCCCCAACTCACCGCCTATGGAGATGTGCAATACCGCCATATCCGTTATACGGTAGAGGGTACGAATGATAAATACAATTCCTGGACAGGAAATGGTATGCAGGGGCTTGATCTCGATGAACGCTTTGATTTCTTTAATCCCAAGGTGGGACTCAACTGGCAACCTACAAAACATTTGCGTATATTTGCCTCTGTAGCACAGGCTCATAAGGAACCTACGCGTAATAATTATACCGATGGTTACCTTACGGAGCATCCCCGAGCGGAGCGTCTGACGGACTATGAACTGGGCGCTACTTACACCGCCGACAACTGGCACGTGGGCGCCAACCTTTACTGGATGGATTACAAAGACCAGTTGGTCTTGACGGGCGAACTCAATGAAATTGGCGAAGCAGTCTCAGCAAATGTGCCCAAGAGTTATCGTGCGGGCATCGAACTGCAGGGTGGTTTCTCGCTTCCCTTTGGTTTGAGTTGGGAAGGTAATCTCACGCTCTCGCGCAACCGCATTCGTGACTTCAAGGAAACGATTTACGGCTACGATGATGATTGGAATGACCTCCCAGCGGCAGTCGTTGACCACGGCGATACACACATTGCCTTCTCGCCCGACATTATTGCGGGCAGCACCTTGAATTACACGTACAAAGGCCTACGCACCTCGCTTCACACCCAAATTGTGAGCGAACAATATATGAGTAATGCCGACGTGGCGGCACATAAGTTAGACGCTTACTGCGTGAGCAACCTCGACGTGAGTTACACGTTCTCGCCCAAGAGTCTTGCCAAAAACGCCAGCATTGGCGTGACCGTTTACAACCTCTTTAATGAGGAATACGAGAACAACGGTTGGGCATCGTCGTCTTATCAGAACACACCCGATACGCGTGTGAACTATACGGGTTATGCTGCGCAAGCGGGCATCAACTTCTTGGCACACTTGACCTTGAAATTCTAATAAGGAAAGAGGGATGCTATATAGTATAGATGATTTTGAGGCTATAGAAACTATAGATTTATAGCATCCCCCTTACTCCTTTCCTCTTTCACCCTTTACCTTCCCCATCATGTTAGAAATCTTCGGAGCCATCCTTGGACTCATTTACATTTACCTTGAATTTCGCGCCAGTATCCATCTTTGGGTGGTGGGCGCCATTATGCCTGTGGTTTATGCCATTGTTTATTTTCAGGCAGAACTTTACGCGCAGGGTGGCATCCAACTGTATTATGTTGCCGCAGCACTTTACGGATGGGGTAGATGGCGTATGTGGAAGCAGCGCAAGCAAGAGGGCGACGCCGAGGAGTTACCCATCAGGCACCTCAACCAAATTGCCTTCCAGCGCTGCTTATACCTGGCCGCCTTTCTCTCGTTACCCATTTACGGGGTGTTGAAATACTTCAACGAGTCAAACGTGCTCATCTTCGACTCCCTAATTGCGAGTTTCAGCATCGTTGCCATGCTGATGCTGGCCATGAAAGTGGTGGAGCAATGGATTATGTGGTTTATCGTGGATGTAGCCTGCGTCATTTTATACCTCTACCTGTCGTTGAATACCGATACCCAACTCTTCGCCACCGCCGCTCTTTATGCCCTTTACAGCATTATGGCGATTGTCGGTTACTTTAAGTGGAAGCGAATGGCAGAGGCGAATGAAAGAAACGATAAGTGAATAAATTCTCAACTTTATGATGAACAGCAATCGTGTAATAATACTTGCTAACGGCAGTTATCCCACTCACGCTACGCCCCTTGCGCTTCTGCAGAGTGGTCTTCCAGTCGTGTGTTGTGATGGAGCCGCCAATCGTTTTGTTAGTGACGGTGGGTCGCCTCTCGCTATTATTGGCGATGGCGATTCGCTCTCGGATGCCGTGCGCGAACGTTTTGCCGAGCAGGTTGTTTGTATCCCTGAACAGGAGACAAACGACCTTACAAAGGCCGTAAATTATGTAACGCATTTGGGATATACAGACATCTGCATCTTGGGGGCGACCGGCTTGCGCGAGTGTCACACGTTGGGGAACATCAGTTTGCTCATGCATTACCACCGCAAAGGTCTGCGGGTGCGGATGTTTACGGACCACAGCGAGATAATCCCCTGTTCTGGCGAAATAACTGTGCCGTCATTCTCTGGCCAACAGGTTTCGATTATCAATTTTAATGCCACGAATTTCAGGAGCGAAGGATTGAGATATCCCATATATGATTTCAAAGAATGGTGGCAAGGCACTCTTAATGAGTCATTTGCTCCTGAAATTACGATAACAGCACAAGGTGATTACTTGCTGATTTTAGACTACACTTAGCAATCTGTCACTTATCTCCTTGTGGAACGCGTAACAACGTTACTTTTTGATTTTAAAATTTTAATATTCACGGATTTTCCCGTAACTTTGCACGCCGAAAATTATAAATCACACAATAGGCAGGATAACAGGTGCCAGCGCAACTGTTTTCTCCTCCGCTCCCACAAAGAGACTATGAAGAAAATTTTACTTTTAACAGGTGCAATTGCCCTCTCAATTGCAACGATGGCGCAAGTGACAAGCCAACCCAAGTGGGACTTCACGCTTGAACGCATGATGCTTGCAGAACCTACAACTCGCTCGGCAAGCAGTGAATTAACAGCTGTGACTATTGAAGTGACAGATGCAGAGGTTGTCATGAACTTCATTCAGGAAGCAGGTTACACATCTACATTTATTACTGAAAACACGATTACAGCAAGTATTCCTGTAAGTTTCGTTCAGAAGTTGGCTTCGTTGAAGGAAGTCGTACGCATTACAGGTCCCCGTCAGATGGAAGTGACGATGGATATTGCGCGCGGAACAGCTGGTGTAGATGACGTTCACACCAATGCTTCCAACGAATTTGAAACTCCTTTCACAGGTAAGGGCGTTATCGTTGGTGTAATCGACCAAGGTTTTGAATACCGTCACCCTGCATTCCTTGATAAGGACGGCAAGAGTCGTGTGGTTGCTTTGTGGAACCGTGCTGAAGGTGGTAATGCTACATCAACGATCCCTGGTGGTGGACAAGCGGACGAAAGTGGTGGTCATGGCACTCACGTAACCGGTATTGCCGCAGGTTCAAAGATTACGGGTAGCAGTTATCATGGCGTAGCACCCGATGCGGACATTATTATGATTCCCTCCAACTTGTCGGATGCGGAAGTGCTTGAAGATGTTGCTTATATCAAGAACTACGCAAAGAACAAGCGCAAGCCCTACGTTATCAACATGAGTTTTGGTGCTCATCTTGGTGGTCACGACGGCATGAGTCTTTACAACCGCACGCTCAACCAATTGGTAACGGATAACAGCGGTGTATTTGTATGTGCTGCTGGTAATGATGGTAACGATAAACTTCACACTTCACATACCTTCACAGCAGATAATGAAGTGCGCTATGTAATGATCGACCAGTCAACAGCCACAAGGGGTTACGCCGATCTTCAAATTTGGGAACAAACCGCAGATGGTCAGCAGTATATTACCGTTGAATCATGCTACATCAACAAGGCAACCAGTGAGGTATTTACATTCAGCGACGCTTCTATAAGCGTTATGGGAGGTATTGATTCATACAGCAAGAAGCAATACTTTGAGGCACTCTGTAACTACTCTGAACTTCAAAAAGCCGTAGGTAACACGAACATCAATTTCGGTTTAAAGATTACGGGTAAGAAGGGCGCTACCATCCACGTATGGAACAATACAGGATTGGGCTATATTTATGTCCCTAATGTGTTGAATAAGAGCATGTTCCTTGATGGCAACAATTCTTATCTTGTTTCTGACTCAGGTGCTTCTGCTGAAAAGTCTATTACCGTTGCATCTTACAACACAGGACGCTACACTTGGAAATCACTTGCAGGTAGCAATGTATCCAAACAAGAAGCAAAAGCAGGAGTAATCAGTTCGTTCAGCGGACGCGGTCCCGTACTTACTCCCGGCGCTATGAAACCTACAATCGCAGCTCCTGGTTGTTGGATTGTTTCTGCCTACAACAAGTACTCTAAGTCATTTAATAATAAGAGTACTAGTGTACTATCTTCTATTGTTCACAATGGCGAAACGTACTACTATGGTGCCATGCAGGGCACTTCAATGGCTACGCCTTTCGTGACAGGTGTTATCGCATTGTGGTATCAGGCAAATCCCAATTTGACCTACAATCAAATTTTGACCATCATTGAAGAAACGGCTAAGACGGATAGACAGACAAATTCGGCAGGTAAGGAAGGCTGTGGTTTCGGTAAGATTGATGCCTACGAAGGTCTGAAAGCAGCACTTAAATTGGCTTCTACTGACGGCATTAACGATATGCAGAACTCTGAGGCACCCGTTTCATTCTACAAGGGCAACAACGCTTGGCGCGTTCTCTTCAACAACAATGAGTCGTACGCTACCATCCGCGTGACAGACCTCAACGGTCGCCTCGTGGCACAGCAAACGGTTGAGCAACCCAAGCGCGGCGAAGAAACTGTCGTTTCGCTCAGCAACTGTCCCGCAGGTGTATACCTCATTAACGTAACAACTACTAAGGCAAACATTACCCGTAAGGTAATGAAGAACTAATCACATTTATATTTAGGGATTTATAGTTTCTATAGCATAACACTATAGCGTCTATAGTCCCTATTTTTCTACTCCCCGCCGCCGCTTTACGACGACAACATACAAACTAACATACACAAATGGAACGCTTTAAATTCAACCCGCGCATTGTGCGCGACTTGCGTCGTTACAACAAAAGTAAACTTGCTGCCGACACTATGGCAGGTCTTATTGTGGGTATTGTGGCACTCCCCCTCGCCATTGCCTTTGCCATTGCGGCAAGTCCTGGTGGTGATGCCAACCACACGATTGGTCCCGTAGCAGGTATCATTACCGCTATCGTTGCAGGTTTTATTATCTCTGCATTAGGTGGTAGCCGCGTGCAGATTGGTGGTCCCACAGGCGCCTTCATCGTAATCATCTACGGTGTTGTTGCACAGTTCGGCCTCACAGGATTGATGCTCGCCACAATTATGGCAGGTATTTTCCTCGTACTCTTAGGTGTATTCCGCCTCGGCACGATTATCAAGTTCATTCCCTACCCCATCGTCGTAGGTTTCACCAGCGGTATTGCGGTAACTATCTTTACTACGCAGGTCAAGGACCTCTTTGCGCTTCAGATGGACGCTGTTCCTGCGGAATTTGTTGAGAAGTGGATTGCTTACGGCAAGAACTTCTTGTCGTTCGACCTCGCTACAACTATCGTCGGCATCTTGAGTATCGTTATCATTGCCCTTACGCCCCGCTTCTCAAAGAAGGTTCCCGGTTCGCTCGTCGCAATTATCCTCGCGACAGTAGTTGTATACTTTCTCAATGCGGCAGGTATCACAAAGATTGAGACTATCGGCGACCGCTTTGGCGAAATCAAAGCTGCGCTCCCCGAAATCACGGCTCTCAGCATCTTCCAGGGTGGCATCACTTGGGAAATGATCAACACACTCATCCCCACAGCAATTACCATTGCCGTTCTCGGTGCGATCGAATCACTTCTTTCGGCAACTGTTGCCGATGGTGTGACAGGACATCACCACGATTCTAACCAGGAACTCGTTGGTCAGGGTATTGCCAACATCGTAACGCCCTTCTTCGGCGGTATTCCTGCAACGGGAGCTATTGCCCGCACGATGACGAATATTAACAACGGCGGTCGCACATGTATTGCAGGTATCGTTCATGCCCTCGTACTCCTCGTTATCTTCATCGTGCTCATGCCCTTGGCAAGTTACATTCCCATGTCGTGCCTCGCAGGGGTGTTGGTAGTAGTGTCGTACAACATGAGTGGTTGGCGCACCTTCCGCGAACTCTTAAGCAACCCCAAGAGCGACGTTAGCGTGCTTATCATTACGTTCTTGCTCACGGTAATCTTCGACCTCACCGTAGCGATTGAAGTGGGGCTCATCATCGCCTGCCTCCTCTTTATGAAGCGTATGACAGAAAGCACACAGATTAAGGTGCTCACCGATGAAATTGACGCCAACGACGAAAGCGATATGCTCCTCGAAGAACACCTTCAAATTCCCGAAGGCGTAGAGGTTTACGAAATCAATGGCCCTTACTACTTCGGTATCGCTAATAAGTTTGAGGAAATGATGGCTTCGATGGACAACAATCCCCGTGTCCGCATCATCCGCATGCGCCGTGTGCCCTTCATCGACTCTACGGGTATCCACAACCTTCAGAACCTCTGCGACATGTCACAGCGTGAAGGCACAGAAATCGTACTTTCAGGGGTAACACCCGCTGTACAGCAGACGCTCGAACGTGCCGGATTCTATCGCCTCATTGGCCAGGATCACATCTGTCCCAACATCAATGTAGCGCTCGACCGTGCTCGTGAACTGATGACAACGCAAGATACCGTGATGTAATAAATAGCATCATACACTAAACAGAGGGTGTGTCGAAATATTTCGGCACACCCTCTTTAGCTGGGTAAGAATGTGTAAAATGCAAGGCGCTGAAATTAAGGACGAAGGGAGTGTACGGAAGTACATGACCAAATCCGAAATTGATGAGCAACGTAGCAGTTTGCACATTATGACACAGCATCTCTTTAGCTGGGTAAGAATGTGTAAAATGCAAGGCGCTGAAATTAAGGATGAAGGGAGTGTACGGAAGTACATGACCAAATCCGAAATTGATGAGCAACGTAGCAGTTTGCACATTATGACACAGCGTCTCAATTGTTGTGTAAGAATGAATAATAGTCCGACTGAAAGGGATCAGACATAAGAACCTAAGTACATATATAAGTCCGCTCTTTTCTACTTCGAATCGCCGCCTCAAATGGTTCGTTTGCTCCATGCACCCCAACGGAGATAGCACCAACAATACAGGAGCAGACCTATGGAATACACCACTTCGCTCGCCCAGCAAATGGTTAGGTTGCTACGGATGCCGAAGACGGCGACAGCAAGATAAAGAACATAAATTGCAAGCGCAAAGAGTTCGGCGCAAAGTGCCGTGCGGGTGTTTCCCGTGCCTGAAACAACATGCAACAGGATTTGTGCAGGGATGCCGAAGAGGTATGAGAAAAGCAGGATGCGCAGGGGCGAAATGCTCATGTCTATCAGCGCCGCGTCGGTGGTAAACACCCAAATGACAGGTTCAGGGAAGAGCGCCACAAGGATGCAGAACGGCAGCATCACAAGGTAGCACAGGCGCACGATGCGCCACATCATTGGGATTACACTGCTGGTTTCCTGTTGCCCCAGCAGATTGCTCGACAGCGTGCTTGCCGTAGCGCCCAGCGCAGCCATACTCATGAAGAAGAAGCCCGAGATGTTGCGCAACACATTCGATGAAGCAAGTTCCGATTCCCCAAGATGCTCCACGCCGAGGAAGAAGATAAACCATGTGGCAAGGGCAAGGAAGTTTTGAATCATTGTCCACACGCCAACACCCAACACGCTACTGAGCGTCTTCACCCTCAAGCGGGGCAAGTGGTTCAGCGCATATTTTCGGAAGTCCGTTTTTATAAGGGTGTATAGGATAAAGAACACAACGGATATTACGCTCGCCAGCGATGAAGCCAACGCTGCACCCGCAATCCCCATACGGGGCGCTCCGAGGGTGCCAAAAATCAGCATGTAGTTGAGCAACACATTTCCGCCCACCATAATAATGGAATTATAAGTCAGCGTGCGCGTGTTGGTAATTGCCACATAAAATGCACGGAACATAGCGCACACTACAGCCGCCCCATATCCCACAATGCGCCAATCAAGATAGGTTGTAGCCGCCTTTGCCACGGCTTCCGACTGAATCATCAGTCCCATTAGTGCTTCTCCCCACAGCAGGGTGGCACCCGTGATGATTGTAGAAAGGAGGAGCAGGAAGATGACGCCGTGATAAAAGATAGAGCCTATTGCCGCATGATTCCCTTCTCCATTGCGCCGCCCCATCAGTATTTGCGCTCCCGTAGCAAACCCTACAGCGAGCATAAACAGGGCGATGTAAAGAATTCCACCCAAGGCCGAAGCCCCCAACTCAACCTCGCCAACGCGCCCAAGGAATGCGGCGTCGGTCATGCCTATAATCTGCTCCATCAAGACACTTACAAGGATGGGCAGGGCTATTTGAAATATTTGTTTCGTGGAGTAGGTTTTCATTGTGTGGCTGATACTGCTAATTTAATGGTGCAAAATTACCTTAAAAGCAGGAATCTACTGCCCTCAGTCGAGATTATTTAGTAATTTTGCACATGAGGTTGTAAGGAAAAAAGGGCGCTACGCTTAAAGGTTTTAAGAACTATGCAGACTGTTTGGAACCTAATAACCTCACAACCTCAAGGCCTAAAAACCTCATCACTTATCCCCTCACAACCTCACAACATAGATGACACTTTATCCAAAACTCATTACCGACGCACTCCAAAATGTGCGCTACCCCGGAACAGGGAAGAATATTATCGAAGCAGAGATGTTGGAAGACGACCTCCGCATTGACGGCATGAATGTCTCCTTCTCCATCATATTTGAAAAGAGCACCGACCCTTTCATCAAGTCTGTCGTAAAAGCAGCCGAGGCTGCCATCCACGCTTATGTAAGCAAGGATGTTAATGTTGCCGTGAGCGTAAAAACCACTCAGGCGGCGCGCCCCGAACCTGGGAAGATGTTGCCACAGGTAAAGAATGTCATTGCCGTAAGTTCGGGCAAGGGCGGCGTAGGTAAGAGTACGGTGGCGGCAAACCTTGCCGTGTCACTCGCGGCTATGGGTTACAAGGTCGGACTTCTCGATGCCGACATCTTTGGTCCCTCGGTGCCCAAAATGTTCCAGTTGGAGCAGGTGGACATCTTCGCAGAAATGGTGGAGGGTCGCCAACTTGTGATTCCGGCTTATAAATATGGAGTAGAACTCCTCTCTATCGGTTTCTTTGTCAACCCCACCACGGCAACTCTTTGGCGCGGCGGAATGGCAAGCAACGCCTTGAAGCAACTTATTGCTGATGCAAAGTGGGGCGAACTTGACTATATGATTCTCGACACCCCTCCCGGCACCAGCGATATCCATTTGACGCTCCTACAAAACTTGGCGATTACCGGCGCCGTGATTGTGTCAACACCACAACAGGTGGCGCTTGCCGACGCTCGCAAGGGCATTGACATGTATCAGAACGAGAAGGTCAATGTGCCCATTCTCGGACTTGTAGAAAACATGGCGTGGTTCACACCTGCCGAACTCCCCGAAAACAAGTACTACCTCTTTGGCAAGGAAGGCGTGAAGCGTTTGGCAGAAGAGATGCAGGTGCCCTTGCTTGGTCAAATCCCCATCGTGCAGAGCATTTGCGAGAGCGGAGATGAGGGTGCGCCCATTTCTATTAACGCAGAAACGATGACGGCTCAGGCATTCCGCGCCCTTGCTGAGAATGTCGTGCGCGAGACCGAAAGACGCAATGCCGAACTCCCCGCTACAACTATTGTGGAGATGAAGAAGTAGAAGAAAATGGTTTTGAGGTGAAAGATTAAAGATTAAAGGTTAAAGATTAAAGAACTACCCCGCATGGTCTTTCTCCTTTCTCCTTTCTCCTTTCCCCTTTCTCCCTTCCTCAATCCTCGTTAATCGTTAATCGTTAATCGTTCAACGTTAATCGTTCCCCTCCCCTTTAACCTTACACAAAAAACTAAACAACCATGAAAAAAGATTCTATTGGCCACAATGCTGGCCTTGTGTGGAGTTTACTCAACTGCCACTGTTCACACACACGTGAAGAACTCGTTAACCTTTCCCATCTGACGGAAGTAGAATTAGCAGAAGCCCTCGGATGGTTGGCACGAGAAGATAAAATTATCTTCCATGACGACGACGGTAATGAGAAAGTAATGCTCAATAATGCTCCTTACTTTTAGACCTCCAAAGCGGAATAAATAGAAGGCGTTGTTTCATAATGAGCAAACTGCTACGTTGCTCCTCGATTTCGGACTCGGTCATGTACGTCAGTACACTCCCGTCATTCTCAATTTCAGCGCCTTGCATTTTACTCACTCTAACACAACTTAAGAGGGTGTGCCGAAATTTGCATTTCGACACACCCTCTTCTTTTGTTTTATGTTAAAATAACGCTACTCACATAGGCTGCTACGACCAAGATAGCAAAGGTAAGCATGTTGCGTGAGGTAAATCCGAGTATGCGGTTGAGCTGCGGACCACTATTTATTTGCACCATCTTGCGCCATGTTAGATAATGGGGAAGCAAGTAAAAGGCAGGGAGAATGGCGAGCCACATGTTCCCATCGTAAGCGAGACTTGCCACACAGATGTATGCCGCAATGCCTTGAAGCAAATAGGCAAGACTACCTAAACGCTCTCCAAAGAGCACAACAATGGTACGTTTTCCCGTACGACGATCCGTATCGCGGTCGCGGTAATTGTTTAACACTAACAGCGTATCCACACAAAGACCACAAGCTGCCGAAAGCAACCACACATGGGGATGAAGTTCGCCTGCCTGTACATAATATGTGCCGATGACAGGCACAAATCCAAAGAAAATCCATACGAGCAGGTCGCCCAAACCGTGATAGCTCATCAACGTGGTGTAAAGGAAGGCAAAGATGACGCAACTTGCGCCCAAACCTACGAGCCACCAACCGCCGTAGAAGAGTAAGCATGCTCCCACAGAAACGGCGAGTAACAACGTAATTATAATGCCATTGCGCATCGCCTGAGGCGTAATCCACCCCTGGGCACAGGCGCGCTTCGGACCGAGACGGTCTTCTGCGTCCGTTCCTTTTTTATAGTCGTAAAGGTCGTTGATGAAATTGGAAGCCACTTGCATGAGCATCGCAAAGAGGGCGCAGAGCAGGGCGGGCGTCCATTGTGCCACACCATTGGCATACGCCAACGCCGTAGCCACTGCTACGGGTATCAGCGCCGCAGATAATGTCTTCGGACGCGCTGCGAGAAACCAGGCTTTGAGGGGAGTCATAAGCGTTAAAGGATTTAAGGCGATTCATCTTTGAGGCAATAGTCTCTATAGCAACTATAGTCACTATGACTTCTATATGCCCGTCAAGGAAAAGTTACTTCTGCATCTTAATGCAAGCCCAACCGTCCTGACTGCGTACGTCAGTGAGCGTTAAACCAAGTGTTTCGGCATGTGCAACAAGCTTAGGCACGTCTTCATCGTAAAAACCACTCATGAAGATAGCTGCGCCGTCGTTCATACGTGCAACATAATGGTGCATGTCGGCAAGAAGAATGTTACGGTTAATGTTGGCAATGACAAGGTCAAAGGGACCATGTTGGGCAAGTGAGTTGGCGTCGCCCAAGAGTACATCAATGCCATCTACACCATTGAGCGCCATGTTTTCAAGGGAGTTTTTCACGCACCACTCGTCGATGTCAATCGCTACACAATGCTTCGCACCGCGCATACGGGAAAGAATGGCGAGAATGCTGGTTCCGCATCCCATGTCAAGTACTTCTTTTCCCTGCATATCGTCATCAAGGATGCGACCTACCATTTGAGAAGTTGTGGCATGGTGACCTGTGCCAAATGACATTTGAGGATTGATTTTTATAGCGTACTCTGCCGTGGGCACATCCTTATGGAAGGTGCTTGAGATGACGCATCGGTCGACGATAACGATAGGTTGGAAGTAATTCTTCTCCCATTCTTCGTTCCAATCCTTATCCTCAGCCTCCTCCATCTGATAGGTGATTTTTACATCGGGAAGGGGGAAGTATTCAATGAGTGATACGAGCGCCTCTTCGTCATAAAGTTGCGTTTGGATGTATGCTTGAAACAATCCTGTCTCAGCTTCTTCAGCAAAGATGGGAGCTTCGGGGAAATTATCAACACTGCCTACGCGGGGAAGATCGAGCGAGGCGGTGCGTACGAAACTTTCAAAACCGATTTCGGCAAGCAAGGCGCTGAGCACGTCCTCTGCGGCTTCGCTTTGGGGAGTGAGGGTGAAGGTAAATTCGAGGTATTTCATTGGGGAGGTTTTGAGGTGGGAGGTTTTGAGGGTGCAAGTTTTTAGTGAGTAGTTAGGAGTAATGCCATGCGGTGCATATCTTGCACCCCCTCACCACTACGTGGTCCCCTCCCCCTATGAACAGGGGGAGAGCGCCGTCCGGATTATTTTGGCTAATTTACTTCATTCTAATGCGCCACTGTTGGGGGTACATGTTATTGGCTCGGTTGCCGAGGTTGTTGACAAAGCCCAAGGGCAGATGTTTATAGGTTACGATGACATAACCTTTGGGCGCGTCGATGGTAATAGCCTCACGGCGCAGATAGGTAAGTGCTGTGTCTAAATCAACTTCGCAAGTGGAGAACGCATCCGTAGCAAGGTTGAGCGCGAGAGCGAGGTCGTGAGCTGGGGCATACTTCTTGCCCTTTTCTTCAGCCAAAGCTACGCCCACTTTGAGGCACTTGAGCGTACCCATTAGGCGTTGTGCTACATCGGTATGAGATTGGCGAATAGCCGACAGTTCGGCATCGCCCGTTGAAAGAATTTTATATTCTGCTGCTTGAGAAATCCACTTCGCTACAGTACTTGCGCCAGCTGGTGTTTGAGGTTTTACACCCTTCGCCTTTTTATCTTTCTTCACTCGGGGTTCGGGAGTTTCTGCCGTCTTACGCATTAGGCAGAGGAAGAGTCCTTCGCCACGTGTCAGGTGGGGGAAGAAGTGGTACATGCCATTGTTAAGTGCCGATGCTTCTGATAGATTTTCGGGGGCGTCTAAGGTATGTACGTTCCATTCCGACTGAACGTCAAGCGGAACGATTTCCGCACCGAGTTCCTTACAGATGCGTGCCACCATCTCTTCGTTTTCAAGGCGGTTGTAAGTACACGTGCTATAAACAAGATACCCACCCGTTCGCAAGCAAGGCCAAATGTCGCAAAGAATACTCCATTGGCGGTCGGCACAAGTAATAACGTTTGCCGTTGACCATTCACTGACTGCTCCTTCGTCTTTGCGGAACATTCCTTCGCCAGAGCAGGGTACATCGGTGGCAATGACATCGAACATGCCGCAGCAGTCGCTGAACTCATTGGGATAAGCATTCGTGACAATCACATCGGGATGTCCCCATTTGGTTAAGTTTTCCGCCAAAATCTCAGCACGTTGGCGCATCGGTTCATTAGCTACGAGCAAAGCGCCGTCGGGGAGTAAACTTCTCCAAAGTGTGCTCTTCCCGCCGGGAGCTGCGCACAGGTCTAACAAACGTTCGGGTGTAAAATCGGCAGAGATTTTACGGTAGGCCTGTTCGATAAACATGGAAGCGGCTTCCTGTACGTAATAAGCCCCTGCATGGAGCGCTGGATCGAGTGTAAACGAGGGGCGTTCCTTAAGGTATTTCCCAGTAGTGCACCAGGGAACCTCGCAATCGAAATTCTCGCTAAGTTGTTCCAATATCTCCGCACTCACTTTCCGACTGTTGAGGCGCACACTCGTAGGAGGTTCTGATGTTGTCAGAACCTTACAAAAGCGTTGGGCTTCTTCTGAGCCAAGTAACGCACTCATTTGTTGGAGAAAGGCTTCGGGAAGCATAGGAAAATGAGAAAGGAGAACCGACGCCAAACCGAGTGCAATCAAGCTTGCTTGAATTGCCGAGGTGCGAAGGAGGAAAAGACCGCAAAGCGGGATTAAATGAGAAAGGAGAAAGACCGTGCGGAGAAAGGAGAAAGGAGAAAGGAGAAAGACCGTGCGGAGTGAGATTATAGTATAGGGTAAAGAGGACAGCGAAAGGGGAATTGGAACAAGGAGCAAATCAACCCGCAAGGATTTTCTCCTTTTTCCTTTCTCCTTTAAACAGCGACCACCCCCTTAATATGTGGGTGTGGGTCGTAATTGAGGAGTTCAAAGTCCTCGTACTTAAAGTCGAAGATATTCTTCACGTCTGGGTTGAGACGCATAGTAGGCAGCGGACGCGGTTCACGTGAAAGTTGCAAATCGGTCTGCTCCATGTGGTTCAGGTAAAGGTGAGTATCACCCGTAGTATGGACAAATTCACCAGGTTCTAAGCCGCATACTTGCGCCACCATGAGGAGGAGGAGCGAGTAAGATGCAATGTTGAAAGGTACACCGAGGAAGCAGTCGGCAGAACGCTGATAGAGTTGCAACGAAAGGCGACCGTCTGCCACGTAGAATTGGAAGAGCAAGTGGCAAGGGGGAAGTGCCATTTCGTCAACCTCTGCCACGTTCCAAGCAGAAACAAGGAGGCGGCGCGAATTGGGATTGTTCTTAATCTGTTCGATAACCTGTGAAATTTGGTCGATATGTCCGCCCTTATAATCGGGCCATGAGCGCCATTGATAACCATATACATGACCGAGATTACCATCCTCGTCCGCCCATTCGTTCCAAATGCGCACACCATTCTCTTGAAGGTACTTTACATTAGTATCTCCCTTTAAGAACCAAAGGAGTTCGTAGATGATTGATTTGAGGTGACACTTTTTAGTCGTAACTAAGGGGAAACCATCGGCTAAGTTGAAGCGCATTTGATGACCAAATACGGACTTTGTGCCAGTGCCAGTTCTATCTGTCTTTATGACACCTTCTTCCTTGATGCGGCGGAGAAGGTCGAGGTATTGTTTCATAGGGAGTAAGGTTTTTAAGTTATAATAGGAAGGATAGGGACTATAGGAAGGATAGGGACTATAGGAACTATAGCGACTATAAATATTATAGAGACTACAAATTTAGTTTTTTTTGTTGAGTATAAAGATTCTCACGATGAAAAATAATGGTGTGCCACTGAGATAGGGCACAAAAAAAGATTGCCATCCGGAAGTTTCTCTCTCATTACTGAGAGCCGTTTCCGAACAGCAATCAAATATTCGTTTTTATTCCTTCAGGATTAACCCATGAAGAAGAGCAACACAAGCTGCGCAGTAAGAATACGCAAGAACATTGTGAGGGGATAAACCGTTGAGTAACCAACAGCAGGAGCGTCGCTACCTACAGCTGTTTGGTTCGCAAATGCAAGTGCAGGGGGGTCGGTGTTAGAACCGGCGATAAGACCCATCAATGTGAAGTAGTTGAGCTTCAACTTGAGGCGACCGATAAGACCGATAATCAAGATGGGCACAGTTGTGATTAAGAAACCTGCCCAAACATAGTTGTAACCACCAGCAACGATTGTTTGCCAGAAGGTTGCACCTGCTTGAAGACCTACACTTGCCAAGAAGAGGATAAGACCCACTTCGCGGAGCATGAGGTTAGCAGAAGTAGTCATGTAAGAAGCAATCTTATAACGGTAACCAAATGCACCAACGAGGATTGCTACGATGAGCGGACCACCAGCGTAACCCAACTTCACAGGAACATCAATACCAGGGAGGGGGATAGGCATCTGACCGAGGATGATACCCGCCATGATACCGAAGAAGATGGCACCCACGTTAGGATGGTCAAGATGCTTCACGTTAGCACCAACCACGCGAGAAAGGCGTTCTACGTTTTCTTCCAAGCCCGTCACCAAGAGGCGGTCACCCACCTGAAGGCGCAAGTTGCGGTTAGCGAAAAGGTCCATACCGTTACGTGTCACGCGTGTTACGTTTACACCATACACTGATGAGAAGTGGAGCTGACCGAAAGTCTTACCATTCATCGCTTCCTTCGTCACGATAAGACGGCGAGACACGTAATTGCGCTTGTCTGTGTCTGCATTCCAAGTCTTACCTTCTACGGGTTCACCCATGAGTTCTGTCATCGCCTGAGCTTCCGTTTCAGTACAAACGAGGTGGATTTCGTCGCCAATTTCCAACTTCGTTTCGCGGTTGGGGATGATCAACTCGTTGCCCTTAATCACGCGAGACACGATAAACTCGCGATTCAAGAAGTTGCGAAGTTCTTCAAGCGTCTTGTTGATTACGGCATAGTTCGTCACCTTCAATACAAGGTGCTTGGGGGTTGCGTGAGGATTGCTTTCCACTTCCTTACGGAGCTGTTCGCGTTCCTTATTGAGGTCTACCTTACAGATGTAGCGGATAGCGATTGTTGCGAGGATGATACCTACCACACCGAGGGGATATGCACACGCATAACCGCTGGCGATATCGGGAGCAGTGCCCTGTTCGAAGAAGTTGTTAACAGTCGTTGTTGCAGCACCAAGACCTGGGGTGTTGGTAACAGCACCAAAGAGCACACCTACGAGCATGGGGAAGTCTGCCTTGCTACCATTGTTAAAGAACAAGTAGTAGAGCACAAAGACCATGGCGATGTTAAGCGAAACAATACCCACAGCGAGCATGTTCATCTTCAAACCACCTGACTTAAACGTAGCGAAGAAACTGGGACCAACCTGCAAACCAATACAGTAAACAAAGAGGATAAGACCCAACTCCATTACAAACTTGATAATCTGCGGAGTTCCTGCCATGGTTGCACCACCAGCAGCAGTCTTGTAGTCGATACCGAAGTAAGTGCTACTGATGTGACCAACGAGAATACCTACGAAGAGCACAAAGGTTACACCCAAAGCGATACCACCAAATTTGATTTTACCCAAACGTACGCCCAAAGAGATTGCAAGCGCATAGGCAATGACCAAGTGAGCAATGTAAGTGCTCGGAGTCAAGGTCGTAAGAATGTTAACTAACCATTCCATGGTGATTGTATAAGATTAAGAGGTGAATAATTCAAATGCAAAATTACGTTAATAATTCCGACGCACCCACCCCTACGCCTTATTTTTTAGCAAATTAAGCGTATTCCTTAGAGATTCATCGCGAATGTGCAAGTCGGAGTGACAAAGCGGTTGTTATGACGTGCAGATAGGGACACAAAATTTGCGTCCGTAACCAACAATCAACAGATTAAACAAGATTAAAACGAGTATAACCCTGCGGAGCGATTTCTTGTCTCCACGTATCACGAGGATTTTAGTCTCACGCAGACTACGCAGATTTACGCAGAGGTTATGAGGGATAGGAATTGGGATTATGCAGAGGAATACGCAGAGGCATACATTGCTTCGCTCGTATGTTGCAGTCCGGATGGTGAGCGCAAACGAAGTGTGCGCGTAGTCTGCGTAATTCAATTCTACTTGTTAAGATATTCCGCATGGCCTCTGCGTTTTCCGCGTAGTCTGCGTGAGAAAAAACAATCGGTATAGTTTATCGAATGCTTATATCCCGACGGACTTCGTGTAATCTGCGACCTCTGCGTGAGACAAAAAACATCGATGTAGTTTATCGAATGCATACGTCCCGCATGGTCTCTGCGCCTTCTGCGGTCTCTGCGCGAGACAAAAAAACATCGTGTGATCCGCGAATAAAAATAAAACGGGTGGACCTCAGATTTGAGGTTCCACCCGTTTTGGATTGTATAGGAGAAAGGTTAGTTACTCCAGTTTGAAGAGTCCCAAGGGCTCTTGTACTTATTGCTGAGCTGTTCAGTGTTCGTGTCAATGGTATTGCTACCATCCACCTTCAAAGTTGAAGCAGCTACTACGCCTTCGAGCACGAATTCCTGCGCGCTTGCTTCAGGAGTGATATATGTCTTTTTCATAATCGTAACTATTAAAGTTTAGTAATTTGTGTTCGTGTTTACTTAACGATGAACTTCTTACCGTTCTGGATGTAGATACCACCCTTCACTGCGTTGTTAACGCGACGACCGCTGAGGTCGTAGATAGGAGCGTTAACATTTACACCGTTGTTCAATACTGATTCGATTGCAGTAGTTTCGCCACCGAAGTTGAAGCGGAGAGCGAGTGAAGCACCTGAAGTATTGGGGAGGTAAGCCTTGAAGCCGTTGTTCAACCAAGAAGTATTACCCTGCTGGTTCTTTGTTGCTATGTAGAAACCAACTTCGCCGCCAACAAGACCCAAAGCATAAGCATCTGCAGCAATGTATGTGCTTGCAACAGTACCTTCAAGCAAGTTTCCATCAACCGCCGTTACATCTGTTACGATATTCAATGCGTAATCCTTAGGTTCACCTTCAAGCAACACACCTGTATTTGCGGGAACAGTTCCTGTGATTTCTTTAAGTGATGCAGACTCAGAATTTGCTGATAATACATAGTAAGCCTTCAAACCAGCGGGCAATTCAACAGCAACAGGAGCATAGAATGAAGCCCAACCAGCAGCTGTAACTGTTACAGGGAGAGAAGTTACTTCTTCTACTGTGAAGTTGTGATCTGCACTATGTACGCTACCACAGTGGTCAATAAAGCGAATATCACCATCAGTATTTGCATGGAACGATTTATTTGCAAAGATACCCAATTGACCAACAACTGTACCACGCTCAAATTTAGCCGCACCACCTGCAACGCCAACAGGCTGAAGACCTCGACTATCACCATCCTCTACATACAGCCCCTTAGAGTAAGAGAGCAACTGATCATCTGCATAGTAGAAGATTGATTTCGCATCTTGGTCACCTGACATCAACATGCTATTTTCTTTACCATTAGCTCCTGAAGCTACAGCTTGTACATACAAGTTGCCAACTTCACCACCATAGTTGTGACTGAAGCGATAGAACTTACCTTGAGTAGGCATATTGATTTCCAACGCCGTAAGAGGATCATTATCAAAGATTACAAGTTGGTTATAAACCACTTCATCAGTTGATGTTGCATCATTGTATACAGCAAGGCCCGCATTTCTTATGTAGTTATACACATTATAACTGTCAACACTATAGTATCCGAGGTCGTTGTTTACAAGGTTTTCATCGATCTCAGGACAAGCATCCAAAGCGGTTCTCAAATCGCGGAGGTATGCTGAAGGAGTAACCTCTGCTCTTTCAAGATCGAATCGTGTACCATAGTCGTTAAGATCATTCCAGAAACCCATAAAAGGTCCATCTGTACCATTGCAGTTTGAAACATAGTTATCAAATCCATAGGGTCTGAGTGCATATGGATAACTAACCCAATCACCTTCTGCGTTGGTTACAAAGGTATAAGCAGTTCCAACGAAACCAGAGGCAGAAGCATTATTGGTAAGTTTATCATTACCATTTGCTACAGTTGTATAGCCCATAGGCTTCAAATGCTCAATGAAAGGCACAAGTTGCAACTGACCATTCTGAGGATTCTCCATGAAGAACCAATATGCTTCTACATCCTTCTTGTATTCATCATTAGCAACAATTGTTGTTACCTTACCACTTTTAAACGTCCAATAATAGTTGCCGCTCCATTCCTTAGAACGTGCAGACTTGATGAAATAGCAAATGGGATCGTTTACATTCTTAGTCAACTCGAAGGGATATTCATGCACTTCAAGACCAGGCTTAATTGTAGTCAAGAGATCCTTAACAGCAGTGATGTCATTTTCTGTAGATCTCATAGAAGCGAGGGTCGCGTCAGCTTCTTCAATTGCATTAGACAAACTGTTATACACCAAAGTCTTAACAGCGCTTCCATCCTTCACTGTAACAGTATTCAAGTTAAACGAGGCCATTGCGAAGTACTGATGACCTTCACATGCACTTCGATTGTTAGTTTCTTTTACAATGAATCGAATATAACGATAAGGCGCACCACCCATAGGTTCAGAGTTATATGTAACACCTGTACCAGCAGGGAGATTTGTCAACGTAGTAATTTCATAATACTTAGAATTATCATTACTTCCTTCAACAACTATTGTCTTAGGTTCATTACCACTATTAGTAGCTCTTGTTTTGTAACCGAATGAGAAATAATCAATAGTCTTACCTTCACCCATATCTACACGAATGTAGTGGTCCAATCCATCCACAGAATTTGCTTCATAGTTAGAATGAAGGAAGGTAGTATCATCACCATCAATAAGCGCTCCAACACCTAAGTTATCTCCAGCATAAGAGTTAGTCTCACCAGCAGCATTACTATAAAGGTTTGTTGCAGAAAGAGTAACAGGAGTTACTGTAAGATTACCTTCTGCATCAGCAACTTTTGCCTCTTCATAAGCAACCTTTAATTCTTCCTTAAGACCTTCCAACTTCGCATTCAAAGTATAGTAGTCAGCCTTTTCAAATGCCCAAGTTGATCCCTGGTCATTGCCATTCCAATAGGCTATGAAATTACCGCCACCAGCTTCATTGTTCCAAGCGCTACCATTGTTCAAATCAGTGCCCTTAGAAATAGCCCATCCGGGATGGATATTTTGACCAGTAGAAGCCATGATATTCCAATTCGTGCCAGCTGCCGTCCATGAATTATACTCTGCGCAAAGATTATCACTTGCGAAGTTATGAATCTTCACAGTAGCCTTCACAGTAGCCTCATTGTCAGTACTTAATGTACCTGTCATATAGAAGAACGCATGAGACATTGCATTGTCCGTCTTCTGAGTCATCTTCGTAGATTCACCTTCATAAGTTGCGTACTTGCCACTGCGTACATTCTTAATATTAACCCACTTAACGATATTCTCATCGACTGTAATATAATTTGCTAAATCGTGTTCAAGATTCTCTACTTCAACAGGAATAATTTCGTATCGGCTATTAGTACCATTACCTCTCCAACCCACATAACGAGCGGCTTGTCCGTCCCAGTATATATCGGAATTGCTGGACTTTACAAGCCACTTCGTATTATCTTCCCCATGGGCTGCAATGGTAAACTCATCCTTTGCTGCATTATCAATACCGCAAGTAAATACATCCTTACCATCCAAAGGAGTTGAGAAATATCTACCTGACACAGCCATAAAGGCATACTTATCACCTTCCTTACGAACGCGGAAAATGTATTCGTGACCAGCGCCTACAGTAGCATCTGTACCCATATACAACTTATGATCGTGAGTACCTTCATAGATGTACTTCTGCCTACCCACATTGTAGAAAGCAACATAACTACCATCTGTCAATTGGTTCAAGTTGGTAATATTCGCTCCTATAGACTTAATTACCTTATAACCATCTTCATGCTCACGCATTTCCCAAAGAGAGCATGCGTTACCAGCACCGATAGGATTATGCTTAACAATTTGAAGATGTTGAGCACCACCATAGTTATTATTCAGATAAAACTTGGTATCACCGATAGTCAAATAAACATCTGTAGCATCATCAGCAAGTTTACCAATAGTCCATACAGTAGTAGGTGTTTTACTATAATCTACAGCATATTTAGTACCTTCTTCAATAACTTCACCTTGATTCAAGTACTTACCAGTAAGAGAACTCTTTACATAGTAACCATCTGCGGTTTCCTCGAACACCAAGTAAGTGGGCTTTGCCGACTGACCATCAAGGCCCAAACCATTCTCGCCCAAGAAGCGTGCTGTGTTATGAGCCTCAGTTGAATTACACTCCAAAGTGTAGTACTTACCTGCTTCAACAGAGGTAACTAACTTCTGGCCCCAAGCCATACCTGCACACATGCAGAATGACATCAAAAGAGTAGAAATTTTCTTCATTGATTTTTAATTGATTATTAGTTAATTATATTTGTTTCAATAGGCGAAATGCACAACGCGTAGCACAAAAGCGTATACACAGAAATGCATATTTGAGGTGGCAAAATTACACATTTCATCAGATTCTACAAAGCAATCACCCTTTTTTTTGCGCCAAACCATAGGAAATTTATCTCAAGACTCTGAAAAGGTTCTGGTTTAAGAACATAAGTACAAGAAACTGCTCTTTTGTGTTTCTGTCTACAATATATATTGTGTGGCGGAGGGGGTACAAGAGAACAGAGAACAGAGAACAGCTGCCTTGCGGGGCGATACAAGGGTACAGAGGATAGAGAACAGAGAACAGCTGCCTTGCGGGGTGGTCTGTCTCACGCAAAGTACGCAAAGAGCGCGAAGAGTTTTCATGACATAAGAACAGATTTCTTTACCAACTGATTACACTGTATTTTTAGTCTCACGCAAAGACGCAAAGGACGCATAAGTTTTTTCTCACGCAGACGGCGCAGATTTACGCAGAGGTTATGAGGGATAGGAATTGGAAGTATGCAGAGGAATACGCAGAGGCATACATTGCTTCGCTTGTATGTTGCCGTCCGGATGGTGAGCGCAAGCGAAGTGTGCGCGTAGTCTGCGTAATCTCCATTTATGTATTAGGTGTCCGCATGGTCTCTGCGAATTGCTTTCCCCTCACAAGTTCGGACAGCGACCTTTGGTTCTGCGTAGTCTGCGTGAGACTAAAAAACACAGTTTATAAACAATATTATCCAGATACCCTGCGGAGCGCATTCTTGTCTCCACGTATCACAAGGATTTTAGTTTCACGCAAAGGCGCAAATGGCGCGGAGGGGCGGACGTACGCGCCGTGCGTCCCTACAAGTAAAGTGTATCTACCTTTTATCGTTCCCCGTTCAACGTTCACCGCGTTCAACGTTCCTCGTTCAACGTTCAACGTTAACCTTTCACAACAAGGACTTCCTTTGTGGTGGGGGTGATGGTGGCGCGTTGGTCGGGGCGCTCGTTGATGAGCCATAGGGGACCTTCGGCGTCGCAGAGCAGGAGGGCGGAGAGTTTCTCCAGGCGGTTGCGCTTGCGGTTCGTGAGATAATCAGAAATGAGTTGGGTGCCCTTCATGCCGTAGGGGGTGAAGCGGTCGCCCTCTTGGGGGGAGCGCACGATAAGTGGGGGCACTATACTGGAACAATCCAAACAAGCGATGTGGGAATCCTTTGGGATTTCTTGAAGGTCCTCACGACGGCAACGACGGAGGGTGAGGGTCGCGCCATTGGGCAAGGTGATGGTTCCTTCCGCGAGGGGAATTTCAAAGCGGCCAATGGACTGCGGTTTCTTCCCAACAATTAAGGCCTCGCGGTCGCGCACACAGAGGTATTCAGAGGATTCATACACTGCCCCTACCCGTTCGGAGCACTCTTGTGCGATGGTGCGGCATTGTGCTGAGGTAAAACCGTAGGGCGCGAGGAAATCAAACACGAGCGTGAGGGGCGTTGCCGACGCTTGGAGTTCGGCAAGGGGCAGGCGGTCGGAGGCGGTTGTTCCCTGTGCCGTTTCTACAATTGTTTGCGCTTCCGCAAGGCGCTGCATCGTAGCGGCAAGCGTGGCTTCAACGGAGGGATTCAGCGTTCGGAGCAGGGGAAGGAGTTCGTGGCGAATCTTATTGCGCTTAAAGGCCGTATCGGTGTTCGTAGAGTCGGTGCGAAACGCCTGTCCTTCGGCATGGAGGTAGTTTTCTATGTCAGCGCGACTCAACTCCAAAAGGGGGCGAATGATGTAACCGTTCTGTCGGCGCATACCGCAAAGACCTTTAAGTCCCGAACCGCGCACGAGGTTGAGCAACAAGGTTTCTACATTATCGTCGCGGTGATGTGCCACGGCAATAGAGGTAGCGCCGAGCTGCTGACGGAGTTTCTCAAAATAGTCGTAGCGCAATTCGCGCGCTGCCATCTCAATGCTAATGCGCTGTTGCTTGGCGTAATCCTTCGTCTCGAAATGCGCTACATAGAGCGTCACTCCTCGCTCCTCACAAAGTTGACGCACAAACGCCTCATCGGCATCCGATTCCTCGCCACGCAAATGAAAATTGCAATGCGCTGCCACGAGGGGTTGTTCCAAGTGGAGCAAGCCCAACAATAAGGCCACAGAATCGGCACCGCCGGAGAGTGCGACGATGGATAAAGCGCCCAGGGGCGTTTGGGTGAGGGAGGAGTGGAGGGATTTGAGAAACATTCAGAAGAGAGAGTAGTTAGGAGGGAGTAGTTAGGAGATACCGTGCGGTGTATTTCTTGCCCCCCTCACCACTTCGTGGCCCCCTCCCCCTATAAACAGGGGGAGAGCGTCATGCGGGAGATTTTCTAATAAGACACTGAGACCTGAAGTCCGAGTTTTTTTACTTTTTCGGCAATAGCATTGAGTTCGTCGGGCGTAGCCTTCTCAAGACCGGGGACAGGAGTGGCGCGGTCGATGGTGTAAATCATGACCTGCTGGGGGTGGATGCGTTGGAGGGCGGAGAGCCAGGGAAGGACGTAGGCGTCTCCCGTATTGTCGACAGAAAGGCCGTTGTGCATGCCCTTCATAAAGAGGGTTTGGATAATGAGTTTGCCCTCGAAGGCACAGAGTTGGTCAATGATGCGCGCCACATCGTAATTGGGGGCAGGACAATCCACGCGGTGGATGTATTCATTGGAAACGGTGTCGAGTTTCAAGATATTGTTGTCCACCTTTCGGAGCGCCTCCACCACTTGTGGGCGATGGAGCATCGTAGCATTGCTTAACACGCTCACCTTTGCCTCGGGGAAATACGTATCACGGAGCGCGATGGTATCGTCAATAATACCTTCAAAATCAGGGTGCGCCGTGGGTTCGCCATTTCCCGCAAAGGTCAGCACGTTAGGCACTTCGTCCTTCGCCTGCATCTGCTGAAGTTGCGCTTCAAGGGCTTCGCGCACCGCTTCTCTTGTCGGGCGCTTTGTCTGTGTGCGACAATTCGCATTCAATCCGCATTCACAATAAATGCAGTCGAACGTGCAGAGTTTTCCATCGGCAGGCATCAGGTTTATACCCAATGAGATGCCGAGGCGGCGGCTTTTTATGGGGCCGAATATGGGGGAGGGAAAGAGGATGGGCATTGTGGGAAAGGAGAAATGAGAACCGACGCCAAACCGAGCGCAATCAAGCTCGCTTGAATTGCCGAGGTGCGAAGGAGGAAAAGACCACGAAGTGGGATTAAAGGAGAAAGGAGAAAGAGCCGGACGGCGCTCTCCCCCTGTTTATAGGGGGAGGGGACCGCTAAAGGCGGTGAGGGGGTGCGGAGAAAGGAGGCCTATTTGTACACCCAACAAGGTATTATATATTGTGCTTCACGCACACTACTACACCGTTGCAAGGCACCCCCTCACCACTACGTGGTCCCCTCCCCCTATAAACAGGGGGAGAGCGCCATGCGGAACATTTACACTGTTAATCTATACTATTTAGCAAGCACTACATTTCATGTTGCTTAATCCACTCCACAATCCAGTGGCTGACTTCCTTCGTTCCGTAATGCGGAGCACCCTCTACCTGAATTTCGGGCGTACGTACGTTGGCATCAAGACTGGCAGTGACAGCGCGGCGCACGAGTTGCGCTTCCGCCTGAAGGTTAAAGTATTCGAGGAGCATGGCTACGGAAAGAATTTGCGCCAATGGGTTGGCGATGTTCTTACCCTTTGCTTGTGGCCAACTGCCATGGATGGGTTCAAAAACAGGAGTGCTTTCGCCCGTAGAGGCTGAGGGGAGCAAGCCCATAGAACCTGTGATGCAAGACGCTTCATCCGTTAAGATGTCACCAAACGTGTTTTCCGTCACCATCACGTCGAAATGTGTGGGTTCTTGAATCATGCGCATGGCGGCATTGTCCACATACATATATTCCGTAGTGACTTCGGGGTACTGCTGTGCCACTTCCTGCGCCACCTTTCTCCACAAGCGCGAAGAGGCCAGGACATTCGCCTTATCCACCACCGTCACCAAGCGGCGACGACGCATGGCGTAGGCATAAGCTACGTGAAGGATGCGCTCCACCTCCTGACGCGTGTAAATACACGTGTCGTAAGCGAGGTCGTCTCCCTCTTTCTTCTCACCGAAATACATGCCGCCCGTAAGTTCGCGGATGCAGATGAAATCCGCTCCGCTTACCAAGTCCTTACGCAAGGGAGATTTGTGTACCAAGCAGTCGAAGGTTTCAATAGGGCGGATGTTGGCAAAAAGTCCCAGTTTCTTGCGCATCGCCAACAGTCCTTGCTCGGGGCGCACTTTGGCATTGGGATCGTTATCAAACTTTAAGTCGCCCACGGAGGAGAAGAGCACGGCATCGGCAGCCTTACAGATTTCATACGTCTCCTCGGGGAAGGGATTGCCAACGGCATCGATGGCAGCACCACCCACAAGGGCGGTCTGCAGGGTGAGTTCGTGCCCAAACTTCGCCGCAATTGCTTCAAGCACTGCGACACCTTGCACGGAAATCTCGGGACCGATGCCATCACCTGGGAGTACGGCAATATTTAGTTTCATAAATTAGACTGAATTTAAGGGATAAGAGGGGTTAGGTTTGGAGAAGGGATAGGGATTTGAGAATTATTTCCTCTGGGTTCCCTCCTTCCAAAAACTATCTGGGAGATAATTAAAATTATCTCGGACTTAATTCAAACTAAGTCCGAGATAGTTTTTCGCACATCGGATATAGTTTTTCTACTTTGCCGATTGGGCATTTTCAAACGCCTCAATCTTGTCGCGGTTAGCGAGCAAGAAGTCAATATCATCGTAGGCGTTCATCAGGCAATACTTCTTGTAACCGTTAAGTTCAAACTGCTCGCTGCGCCCCGTAGTGTCGTTCGTAATCATTTGGTTGGGCACATCAATGGTCAGCATTGCCTTGGGATGCTCCGCGATGGTGGCAAAGATTTCTGCGAGAAAATCTTCACTCACCACGACAGGGAGCACGAAGTTATTGAGTTCGTTCTGCTTATGTATATCCGCAAAGAAGCTGCTCACGACTACACGAAAACCATATCCAGCAATCGCCCACGCAGCATGCTCACGGCTCGAACCGCAACCGAAGTTCTTGCCCGCCACCAAGATTTCGCCGCCATACGTAGGGTCATTGAGCACAAAATCACGCTTCGTGCCGTCGGGGTTATAGCGCCAGTCGCGGAAGAGATTCTCCCCAAATCCCTCCTTATCCGTTGCCCTCAAAAAGCGGGCGGGGATGATTTGGTCGGTGTCCACATTTTCCAAGGGAAGTGGCACACAGGTGCTATGGATAATGTCAAACTTCTGTTTCATAGGGAGGAGGTTTAAGGCATCAAAGTTCTGGGGTCTACAATCGTCCCCGTAACTGCCGCAGCTGCCGCCATAAGTGGCGACACAAGGCAGGTGCGAGCGCCGGGACCTTGACGCCCTTCAAAATTACGATTACTTGTTGACACGACCAACTTACCTGCGGGTACTTTATCATCATTCATGCCCAAGCATGCCGAACATCCGGGTTGGCGAATGGCAAAGCCCGCCGCTTCAAGCACTTTGTCGATGCCCTCTGCCTTTAGTTGTTCTACCACTTTCCAACTTCCGGGCACGAGCCACGCTACGACATGCTCCGCCTTCTGTCGGCCCTTCACGATTGAGGCGAAGGCGCGGAAATCTTCCAGGCGTCCGTTGGTGCAAGCGCCGAGGAACACATAATCCACCTGTTGTCCAATCAACGAAGTGCCTGCTTCAAACTGCATATAGTCAAGCGCTTTCTGCTCCGACTCATTTTGGGGTGACGGAATGCGTTCTGTAATTCCGATTCCCATGCCGGGGTTGGTGCCGTAAGTAATCATCGGCTGAATATCCGCCGCATCAAAGGTCACTTCTTTGTCAAAAACGGCATCAGGTCCGCTACAAAGCGCCTTCCATCTTGCCACGGCATCGTCCCACGCCTGTCCCTTCGGAGCATATGGGCGATTTTTGAGATACTCAAAGGTTACGGCGTCAGGAGCAACGAATCCGCCACGCGCACCCATCTCTATCGACAAATTGCAAAGCGTCAAGCGCCCCTCCATAGAGAGCGAAGTGACCGCCTCACCCGCATATTCTACAAAATATCCCGTGGCGCCACTCGTGGTAATCTTACTCATGATGTAGAGCGCCATATCTTTTGCCGTCACTCCCCTACCCAACTTACCATTCACCGTAATGCGCATCGACTTTGGTTTTGCCTGAAGAATACATTGCGATGCGAGCACCATTTCAACTTCTGAAGTACCGATTCCAAAGGCAACTGCGCCCACGGCACCATGCGTAGAGGTGTGAGAATCGCCACACACGATGGTCATACCTGGAAGTGAAAGTCCCTGTTCGGGACCTACGACGTGGATGATGCCGTTGTTGGGGTGGAGCATGCCGAAGTGGGTAAGTCCAAACTCTTCTGCGTTGCGCGTCAAGGCATCTACCTGCTTGCGAGACACGGGGTCTTCAATCGGTTTGTCCTGATCGTGCGTCGGCGTATTGTGGTCGGGCATACAGAATATCTGCCCGGGGCGATAAGGTCGCAAGCCGCGCGCACGGAGTCCGTCAAAAGCCTGCGGACTCGTCACTTCGTGGCAATAGAGTCGGTCTATATATAATTGAGTGGGGCCATCGGCGACCTGCTGTACGACATGGGCGTCCCAGATTTTGTCGAAGAGGGTGTTCATGGGGAGATTTATTCGATAACTATAGTAACTATTAGTCGCTATAGAAGCTATAGGGGAAGTTAGTATAGAACTACTTCTTAAACTTATTGATACAATCCACATAAGCCTCGGCACTCGCAACAATAATGTCGGTGTTGGCGCCAAAGCCGTAGTAAATGTGGCCGTTATATTCCACCTGCATGTGCACCTTACCGATGTCGTTTGACCCGCGACTGTTGGCCTGAATCGTAAATTCCTTCACGGTCACCTGACGACGGATGATGTTGCGAATAGCATTGATGGCGGCATCCACAGGACCGTTACCGTCGGCAGCACTTGAGAATTTCTCACCCGCAATGTCGATAGTGACGGCTGCAACGGGGCGAACGCCCTGGCCACTCGTAACCTGGAGGTAATCGAGTTTGATAGCCTGCGAACGAGTGCGCTCCTGACCGGCAAGCACCAAGACATCGTCGTCGGTCACTTCCTTCTTGCTGTCGGCAAGTGCGAGGAAGTTTTCATAAATCTTGTTCAACTTATCATCATCCACCTCTACGCCGAGCACTTCCAAGCGATGCTTCAACGCAGCATGGCCCGAGCGCGCGGTAAGAATGATTGAGTTGTCGTCCACGCCCACATCCTTGGGACTGATAATCTCATAAGTTTCCACATTCTTGAGAATACCGTCCTGGTGAATGCCTGAGGAGTGCGCAAAGGCGTTTCTACCCACAATAGCCTTGTTGGGCTGAACCGGCATATTCATCAAAGAAGAAATGAGTCGGCTTGTCGCACAAATCTTATGCGTATTGATGTTCGTGTTAATGTTCAATTCGCGGTGGCACTTGAGAATCATCGCAATTTCTTCCGCACTCGTGTTACCCGCACGCTCACCGATACCATTTATCGTCACTTCCACCTGACGGGCTCCGTTAATCACGCCCTCAAGTGTGCATGCCGTAGCCATACCCAAGTCGTTGTGGCAATGGGTTGAGATAATGGCGCGGTCGATATTGCTCACATTATCTACCAAGTACTTAATCTTCTTACCATAATCTGAAGGAAGACAATATCCCGTAGTGTCGGGGATATTTACCACCGACGCTCCCGCATTGATTACGGCTTCAATCACGCGGGCAAGGTATTCATTATCCGTACGACCGGCATCTTCGGCGTAGAACTCCACATCGTCGGTATAGCGACGGGCATATTTTACCGCCGCCACGGCACGCTCGATGATTTCTTCGCGGTTGGAGTTGAACTTATATTTAATATGGAGGTCGCTCGTACCGATACCCGTATGAATACGCTTACGCTTGGCGTGCGCAAGTGCCTCTGCGGCAATATCAATATCCTTTTCCACGGCACGCGTCAAGGCACAAATCGTGGGCCAAGTCACTGCCTTTGAAATTTCAATCACACTGTTGAAATCGCCGGGGCTTGAAACGGGGAAACCTGCTTCAATTACATCCACGCCAAGGGCTTCAAGCTGCTTGGCAACCTGAATTTTCTCCACTGTGTTCAACTGACACCCTGGCACTTGTTCGCCATCGCGAAGCGTGGTGTCAAAGATATAAAGTCTGTCCGCCATAAGTCGTTTTAGGTTTAGTGGTGGTGGATGTAAAATAAAAAGGCGGTCCCCGCTCTTTTATTCAAAGAGGAAGACCGCCTTTTTTCTGCCTATCGCACAACGAGCGATGCGCTCCCCTTGAATCAAGAGCAGATTATAATCGCAAATAGGTTGATGAGGCAGAAAGTCATTGTCATTTGTCGTTTAGTTTAGTGTTGTGTCGTGAGGCAAAATTAGAAAACATTTTACACTAAGCAACTATATTCATGGAAAATTTTGCACCACACACCCTTTTTTTTGTTTGAAACTAACTTTTTGTGGGTGGGGAGGAGGTTTGCAAGAAGAACATAAAGATATATTTATTTCACGCAGAGGGCGCAGATTACACGAAGTCCATGCGGGACATTCAATGATTATATTGTGAATTACGCAGAGGCTCTATAGTGAGGAGCGTGAAATAATTTCAGGTAATGATATAGCAGTTGTCCCCAAAAATTATCGAACAATTCTCTGACATTTTTTTAGAACACTTCGCTTGCATAGTCTCTCCGTCCTCTGCGTGAGATTTTTTTACCAGTATAACAGATCCGCATGGACTTCTTAACCTCTGAACTTCAAAACATCACAACTTACTTTCCTCTCCCACCTCCCATTCGTCTTGAAAATTGGGCAGTTTGTCGAGTTGTACCTGTTTGCATTAGGCAGTCCACTTGAATTTGTGTAATTTTGCATCACAATTAAATTCCCCTGATTATGAAGAAATTTTACCTTTCCTTGATGCTCTCCCTCATAGCGACGGCAATGGTTGCTCAAAAGTATGTTGTGGTGGGTACGGTGAAAAACGCTGAAACGGGTGCGGCATTGCCTTATGCCACCGCTTCGCTGACTCAAAATGAGAAGACGATGGCGGCGATGACCAGTCGCACGGATGGTAGCTTTACGCTTGCCGTGAAGAATACAGGTAAGTTCACCCTCAAAGTGAGTTACATCGGTTACGACACTAAGACGCAGGCGCTCACCATTACCGATAAGACGGACACCCTCCGCATGGGCGTTATCACCCTCACTCCTCGTGAAGACATGCTCGGAACGGCTGTCGTTACTGGTACTGCGGCAAAGGTAGAGCAGAAGGAAGATACTACGGTATTTAACGCCAATGCTTACCGTGTGCCCGAGGGTTCTACGCTCGAAGCATTGATTAAGCAACTTCCTGGTGCGGAAATTGACGATAATGGTAAGGTAAAAATCAATGGTCAGGAGGTTACAGAATTCTTGATTAACGGTAAGGACTTCTTCAAGGGCGATACAGATATTGCCATGAAGAACCTCCCGACAAACTTGGTAAGCAAGATTAAGTCGTATAAGAAGAAGAGTGACTACACCGAAATGACGGGTATTGACGACGGTGAAGAAACGAACGTGCTGGATATTTCTACGAAGCGCGAGCTCAACCAAACGTGGGTTTCAAACATCGACCTTGCCTATGGCACAAAGGATCGTTATTCTGCTAAGGCGTTTGTGAATTACTTCACCGACCAGTCGCGCATCACCGTCTACGGTTCTGCCAACAACGTTAACGACCGTGGATTTGGCGGTTGGGGGCGTGGTGGCAATGGTGTGACTGCCTCTAAGGAAGGAGGTATTGACTTCACTTGGGAAAACGGCAAAGAAAAGAAGGAAGCGGGCCGCTTTGAAGTGGGCGGTAACGCACGCTACAACCACCGCACGAGTCACTCGCTTTCGACCAACAGCACAGAAACCTTCTTGACCAGCAGTAGCAGCACGCGCTCCTTCTCAAATGGTTTTAACAGAAGTCGCAACAGTTCAACGAACTTCAATACGAGTTTCCGCCTGCGTTGGAATCCCGACACAATGACGATGATCATGTTCCGCCCTTCGTATTCGTTCAGCAAGGGTAAGGGCAATTCGTCAAACCTCTCGGCAACCTTCAACGATGATCCCTACGAAGTGGATGGTGGAACGATTGAAAGTCCGCTTGATGTCATGTTTGAGCAAAAGGAGATTGGCAATGTAAATCCCCAGTTGCTTGCGATTGCCGTAAACCGTCAGCAGCGCGAAAACATGAACGACAACAACAGTCACAATGTGAGTGGAACCATGAACATTACGCGCCGCATTGGTAATGAAGGGCGCAACGTGTCATTGCGCTTGAATGCGGGTTACTCTGAAAGCGAAAGCAACAACTATTCGCTCAGCAATATCGATTATGTGAAGAACGGCACGCCCACAAACTCTACGTTCCTCAATCAGTACACTACAAGTCCGAGCAAGAACTACAATTACAGTGCTCGTTTGAGTTACTCAGAACCGCTTGGCAACAACTGGTTTGCAGAAGCACGCTACGAATATTCGCACCGCTATTCGGACTCTAACCGCTCGCTCTACAACCTTAATGAGTACGACGGCGGTAGTTCGCTTTGGGGTAATTATGCTGACGCCATCAATATTTTCGGCACCGTACCTTCTGAGGGCGACCTCCTCTTGGCAGTACGTGACGACTACAACAGTCAGTATGCTACCTACACCAACAACGACCACAGTGCCAACGTAGGTGTACGCTATAACACAAAGGAGATCCGATTTAATGCAGGTGTAGACTTCAAGCCTCAGCACACGAAGATGGAGTACACACGTCCGGGGCAGATCGATACTGTTGTAACACGCGAAGTGTTTAACTGGGCACCCAATGTGCGTTTGCGCTATCGCTTCAACAACACTACAAACCTCGATGTAAACTACCGCAGTTCGTCGTCACAACCCTCAATGACCAACCTGCTTGAAGTCATAGACGACAGCAACCCGCTCAACATTTCTATGGGTAACGCAGGATTGAAACCCTCGTGGAACCACAACATGAACATCGACTTCCGCACCTACGACGCAGAAGCACAGCGCGGTATCTTTGCCGGTGTTCGTGGTAGCATGACGCAGAATTCCGTAACAAATAAGTCCATCTACGATGTTGAAACAGGTCGCAACTTCTCACGCCCCGAAAACATTGACGGCAACTGGAATGCTAACGGTCACTTCGGATTCAACACAGCACTTGGCGAAAGTAAGTTGTGGAACATTTCTACCAACTCTAATGTGGGTTACAGCAATTCAGTAGGTTACATCAGCACACGCACTACAGGACTTGGCAATCCTCCTGCCGATAAGGAAGGTGCTATGAAGTTCTATAAGAATGTATTTGCGAATAGCGAAAGCACAAAGTCAACAACGAACACGCTCAACTTGGGCGAGCGTCTCCGCTTCGGTTACCGCACAGGTTATTGGGACTTCAACATCTTTGGCAATGTGAATTATCAGAAGTCAAAGTCGGACGTACAGGAACGTGCAAACCTCGAAACGTGGAACTTCGACTACGGTGCTGACCTCAACTTCACAACTGACTTTGGATTGAGTTTCTCAACAGACCTACGCATCAACTCGCGCCGTGGTTATTCATCGGCAGAGATGAACACCAACGAGGTGCTTTGGAATGCTCAAATCTCGCATTCCTTCCTCAAAGGCAAGGCGGCTACGCTTTCTATCCAGCTCTACGACATTCTTCGTGAACAGAGCAGCATCAGTCGTAGCATCAGTGCCTACCAACGTACCGACTCTTGGACATACGGCATCCACTCTTACTGCATGGTACACTTCATCTACAAACTCAACATCTTTGGCGGTCAGAAGTCCGAAGGTGGTGACAACAAGAATGGTGGTAAAAACATGCCCGGCATGGGTGGCTATGGCAGAGGCATGGGCGGTGGTTTCGGTAGATTTTAATGAAAGTTCAGAAGTTCTGAGGTTCGGAAGTTCTGAGGTTCGGAAGAACCTGCGGTTTGTTAAGAGGTTAAGAAGTTAAGAGGTTCTGAGGAACCATTCGGACCGCACGGACTTCAGAACCTCAGAACTTCAGAACCTCAAAATACCCCACACACAAAAAAAGACTGTCCTATCGAGGACAGTCTTTTTTTGTGTATAACCTCTATCGTTTAGAAACGCACGATGGTAGCGTCGCGGTCAGGACTTACGCTGACAATCTTAATGGGTGTAGCGAGTTCCTTTTCAAGATAAGCAATGTAGTTCTTGAATGCTTCGGGGAAGTCTTCTTCCTTACGGAGGTCTGAAAGAGGAGTCTTCCAACCGGGAACTTCTTCGTAAACAGCCTGCCAACCTTCAGTGTCGTAAGGCATTGTAGTAGTGCGCTCGCCATCCTTTTCGTATGCCACACACACCTTAATAGTGTCGAAGCCGTCAAGCACGTCGCCTTTCATCATCACGAGGTCTGTCACGCCGTTAATCATAATTGCGTACTTCAAAGCTACGAGGTCAACCCAACCGCAACGGCGGTTACGACCTGTTACAGCACCGTATTCGTTACCGATGTGACGGATGAGGTCGCCAGTTTCGTCGAAAAGTTCAACGGGGAAGGGGCCAGAACCTACGCGTGTAGAGTATGCCTTGAAGATACCGAAGATGCGGTCAATCTTGTTGGGCGCTACGCCGAGGCCTGTGCAGACACCACCGCTGGTTGTAGAACTTGATGACACGAAGGGATACGTACCGTGGTCGATGTCGAGCAACGAACCCTGTGCGCCTTCAGCAAGAACGGTCTTGCCCTCTGCGAGGTAGTTGTTGATGTCAATTTCCGTTTCACGAAGGGGGAACTTGCGCATGTACGCTACACCCTCCATCCACTTCTGCTCTTCTTCTGTGATGTCATAATCCGTGAAGTTGAGGTCGCGGAGAATTTGTTCGTGGCGCGCCTTGAGGGCCTGATACTTTGCTTCAAAGTTGTCGAGGATATCGCCCACACGAAGACCAACGCGTGCAGCCTTGTCTGAATAAGTAGGACCAATACCCTTACCTGTAGTACCTACCTTCGCCTTGCCCTTAGCTGCTTCATAAGCGCGGTCGAGCACGCGGTGAGTAGGAAGGATGAGGTGCGCACGACGGCTGATGTGGAGGCGGTCTGTGAGCGTGTAGCCCGCTGCTTCAAGCTCGCGTGCTTCAGCCATAAAGAGGTCGGGAGCAATTACACAACCGTTACCGATGATGTTAATCTTGCCTTCGTCAAAAATTCCCGAGGGGATTGAGCGAAGCACGAACTTCTTGCCTTCAAAAATGATGGTGTGACCTGCATTAGGACCACCGGCGAAGCGCGCAATAACATCGTACTGGGGGGTAAAGTAGTCTACCACCTTACCTTTACCTTCGTCGCCAAAAACAATGCCGAGGAGGGCATCAACTTTTCCTTTTGCCATAATATATTTATTGTGATTGATTCTGGGGAGGTTTTTATAGAAACTATAGATTTTATAGATGCTATAGATGTGCTATTTTTTATTCAGCAATACGCTGCACGAGCGTTCTGAAGATTTCTGCCATCAAGGGTTGCACGGCGTCGGCAGCCTTCTGCACCTCTTCATGACTTACTTCTACAATCTTGCCTTCTACACCGAGGTCGGTGATGATTGAAATACCGAAGGTGCGGATGCCACAGTGGCGCGCAACGATTACTTCAGGCACCGTAGACATACCTACAGCGTCGCCGCCAATAATGCGGTACATCTTATATTCTGCGGGAGTTTCAAAAGTAGGTCCTTGAGTACCTACATACACGCCTTCAACCGTCTTGATGCCCTTCTCACGAGCAATTTCGCGCGCAAGTTGGAGGTATTGGCGGTCGTAAGGTTCTGACATATCCGGGAAGCGAGGACCGGTGGGGAAGTTCTTTCCGCGAAGGGGATGTTCGGGGAAGAAATTGATGTGGTCCGTAATCAGCATGAGGTCGCCAATTTCAAAATCGGGATTCATACCGCCCGCTGCGTTTGACACAAAGAGATTCTTAATGCCAAGGGCATGCATCACACGCACGGGGAAGGTTACTTGCTTCATATCGTAACCTTCGTAAAAGTGGAAGCGTCCCTGCATCGCCAACACCTCTTTACCACCGAGCAAACCGAAGATGAGTTTGCCGCTGTGCCCTTCTACGGTTGAGAGGGGGAAGTGGGGGATTGCACTATAGGGAAATTCGTCAATAATTTCTATTTCTGCAGCCAAGCGTCCCAAGCCTGTGCCGAGCACTACGGCAGTTGTGGGGCGTGAAGTGGTGTGTTCGAGCAACCACTGTGCTGTCTCATTAATTTGCGTCAACATAGTTGTAGATTTTAGTATGAAATTTTTCGGCGTCACCGAAAAGGAATTTGACTTCAATGGGTTGTACGAGCAAGTTTGACTTAACTGCTTCGCTGAGTGTGGGAAGCAGGCGCAAGCGCACGGCATCTTTTTCCGTCGTAATCACTTTTGCGCCGTGGGGCAAACTGGCAAATGCCGCGTTAATCTTGGCCGCATCGGCAGGAGTAAAGGCATGATGGTCGGGAAAGGCAAGCGATTTTATTTCCACCCCATGCGCTTCTAAATAAGCGTAAAGTGGGAGTGGTTTTGCTATACCTGTGAGCACGAGTGCATCTTGTGGGAGTTCTGTCGCCTCGTTTGTTTCCGCCACATAGGGACTTCCGTAATCGAAACAGGTAAAGAATACCTGCTGCGTGGGAAGTGGCATCAACTTCATGCGTATCTTTTCCGCCTCGGTGGGAGAAAGATGCTTCGGGCACTTGGTCACGATGATAACATCGGCACGTTGCGCCCCGTCTGCGCTTTCTCGGAGTCTGCCCCAGGGAAGCACGCGGTCGGCATAGTAAGGTCGTGCATAGTCGGTGAGGAGAATGCTCAGCCCCGGCTTGATGTAGCGGTGCTGAAAGGCATCGTCGAGCACGACGGTCCAGTTTCGGTTGTCCTTACCCGCCTTCTGTCGCTCCTCTATCAGGCGCTCCATTCCCACCACGCGCTTTTCGCAAACGGCAACGGTACATGCGGGAAACTTCTGCTGAATCTGCAAGGGTTCATCTCCGATTTCCTGCGCCGTAGAAGCGGGAGAGGCAAGATGAAAACCCTTTGTGGCGCGACCATATCCGCGACTCAACACAGCAACCTCCTTGCCCGCTGCTTGAAGCAAGCGCACGAGGTATTCCGTATGGGGAGTTTTTCCCGTACCTCCCACAGCGAGGTTGCCCACAGAGATGAGCGGCACATCAAACGACTGCTGCTTCAATCCCCACCCCTGGTCAAACAGGAAGTTGCGGAGGGAGGTAATTAAATGATACATGCTGTAGCAGGGATTAACCTTAAAGATTTACTTAATATTAGGATCGAAGGGCATGCGTGCCTGAATGTAACTACCCCCCTCGAGTTGCTTGATCATATTCAAGTAATAGTAGTTTTCACCCAAGAGTGCGCGCACCTCACGCTCCATATAATTTTCCTTTGTAGCGTCTAAAAGCTTCGTCATAAAGTCGCCCTTCGCAGGATAATTGCCTACGGAGTAATCAGCCACTTCAGCCTTTTCCGCAGCATAGGCAATGGCGTCAGCAAGTGTACCGAGTTCGTCAACAAGTCCGATACCGAGCGCCTGCTGTCCTGTCCACACACGACCTTGTGCGATTTCGTTCACCGCCTCCTTAGTCATGCCGCGACCATCTGCCACACGCGTGAGGAAGAGGTCGTAACCGCGTTCAATACGTGTCTGCATTGCCGCAGACTCCTTGACATTGAAACCACGGCCCATAGCGCCGAAGTCCGCAGCTTCGTTAGTCTTCACCACATCAAAGTGAAGGCCGAGTTTCTTAGTAAGCAAGTTAGAAAGGTTGGGCACCATGCCGAAAATACCAATCGAACCCGTGAGCGTAGTAGGTTCAGCGAAGATGCGGTCTGCGTTGCACGACATATAGTAACCGCCAGATGCAGCATAACCACCCATAGAAACCACCACGGGCTTCTTAGTCTTCAACAATTCAATAGCTCTCCACATCTGCTCACTGGCAAAGGCGCTACCACCGCCCGAGTTGATGCGCAAAACTACCGCCTTGACCTTATCATCGTTCATCAATTTGTCAAGGTCCTTGACTACCTTATTACCAACAATCTCTGCGCTGCTTGCGTTCAAACCTGTAGAAGCCGCATCTACGATGTCGCCGTAAGCATAGTACACCGCAATTTCACTGTTCTTCGTTGCGGGCGTTACATTCTTCGCAAGATCCTTAGGAGAAATGAAGTTTACCTTCACGCCGCCCAAGTGCGTACGAAGCACCTCACGCACGCCGTCGGCATATACTAATGTATCTACAAGACCTTGTGCTACAAATTCTTCGGCAGGTTGGAGCATCATGTAGTTGTCGGCAAAAGCATTGAGCGAGTCTACAGAAATGCTACGCGCCTCAGACACATCGCCACAAATTACGCCCCAAACATCGTCGATAAACGACTTCACCTGCGCGCGGTTGGCGTCGCTCATTTCTGTGCAAATGAAAGGTTCAACCGCACTCTTGTAAGTACCGACGCGGAATACCTGAATTTCAACGCCCAATTTTTCAAGCAATTCCTTAAAGAAGATGGGCTGTGACACACAACCGCTCCATTCTACGAAACCCGAGGGATTCAGCATTACCTTATCAGCAAGCGAAGCCAAGTAGTAACTACCCTGACCGTAGTAGTCGGCATAAGCAAGCACAAACTTTCCGCTTTCTTTAAAGTCAACCAGCGCCTTGCGAATTTCCTGCGTAGAGGCAATATCTGTGCTAATCATACCGCCGTCGAGGTAGATACCTTCAATCTTGGGGTTGTTTTTTGCTTCGCTAATCGCCGCAAGAATGTCGTCAAGGCCTTGCGCAGCAACAAAATCACTGCCAAGCAAATTGCCGAAGGGATTGTCCTCGCCGCGCTCCTGAATGGGCGTTGCAAGGTCAATGCGGAGGATGGTGTGTTCGGTCAAAACGGCGGGCGTTTCACCTGCAGAAGCAAGCGCACCGAGCACGCCGAAGAATATCATCATAGAGAAGATTGACGTAACTACTCCACCAATTACTACCGCCAAGAGTGCCTGGAAGAAACCGTAGAACCATGACTTGCGTTCTACTACATATTTAACCTTCATGGGTTGAATTGTGTCGTTCATATTTCTTTTGTTAACAAGTTGATGCGTGACACCTACACACAAGATAGATCGTTGTTACGCTGTTATCTATACGCTAAAATGCGATATCAACCTCTACGGGGCAGTGGTCCGAACCATACACATCGGCATGAATCTTTGCGCCCGTAAGTTTCTCGCGCAAGCGTTCCGAGGTGAGGAAGTAGTCGATGCGCCACCCTACGTTCTTCTCGCGAGCATGAAAGCGATAGCTCCACCATGAGTATGCGTCTTCAAGGTCGGGGTAGAAATGGCGGAAGGTGTCGACGAATCCCGCTGAGAGCAGTGTGTCAAACTTTCCGCGCTCCTCATCCGTAAATCCGGGGTTCTTCTTATTGCCCTTGGGATTCTTGAGGTCAATCTCCTTGTGTGCCACATTCATATCGCCACAAACGACGACAGGTTTCTTTGCGTCCAACGCTTGAAGGTAGGCGCGGAAATCATCTTCCCACTGCATGCGGTAATCCAAGCGCTTGAGGCCGTCTTGTGCGTTGGGGGTGTAAACGGTCACCATGTAGAAGTCGGCATACTCCAGGGTAATCACGCGCCCTTCGGTGTCGTGCTCCGCAATGCCGATGCCGTAGGCCACGCTCAGGGGTTCTTGGCGACAGAAAATAGCCGTGCCCGAATAACCTTTCTTCTCAGCATAGTTCCAATACGAGGTGTAACCCTCAAATTGCAGGTCGAGTTGTCCCGCCTGCATCTTGGTTTCTTGCAAGCAGAAAAAGTCGGCATCAAGTTGCTGAAAAATATCGCGGAAACCCTTGTCGCAACACGCACGAATGCCGTTGACGTTCCAAGAAATGAATTTCATAGGCGCACATTTACGAGTTTACTCGCAAAAGTACTCAAAAAGTTTCACCTCTCCACGATTTCACCGCAGAAATTCCGTAACTTTGCTCCAAATTAAAGTTCAAATTCATGAAATACGCGCTTCACCTCATACTTTTCTGCCTGTCACTGCCTTTAATGGCGCAACCCGTGGCGCATTTTTCCACCACAGAGCGCAACATGGGCGACATCTGTTGGCTAACACCAGCAACCGCTACATTTGAGTTAAAAAACACGGGCGACAAACCGTTACAAATCCTTGATGTACGTACTGACTGCGGATGCGCCAAGGCGATTTGGGAAAGCGAATCCATACAACCCGGAAAGGTTTCAAAAATTAGCGTCACTTACAACGCTGAGTTGCTCGGAACGTTTCAGAAGTATATTTCAGTCACTACAAATGCCGAAGAACACCCCGTCGAACTACTCATCAAAGGACGTGTCGTGAAGGAGGTGACTTTTAACACGAACGATTTTAACATTCACATCGGCGATTTCCATCTGAGCACCGACGAGATTAACTTTGACGATGTCAAAATGGGAACGACCCCAAAAGCTGTGATAACCATTATGAACGGCGGCACACGTGCGCTCCACCCCGAATTTATGCACATGCCCGACTACCTCACGGCCATTACCATTCCCGAGATTATTGCTCCTGGTGCGGTGGGAGAAGTCACGTTCTTCCTCAACAGCAAACTAATAAAGGATTTTGGTCTTACACAGACCACCATTTACCTGAGTCGCTTCGTGGGCGACAAAATTTCGGATGAGAATGCGTTACAGGTTTCTGCCACAATCCTCCCACCCCAACCCGCTACGAAGGGACTGTTTAAGTATGCGCCTTGCTTAGAAGTTTCGGATTCCACCCTTGTTTTCCCTGCGTTTGGAACGAAGAAGAAACTCACACAAACGGTCATCTTGAAAAACACGGGGAATGCTCCGCTTGACATCCGTCGCCTCCAAGTATACAACCCCGGTATCGGAGTGAAACTTAACAAGAGCACCCTACAAGCGGGGGAAGAGGTGAAATTAAAAGTAACCCTTCACAACACAAAAAACAAGCGTGGTAAACGCAACATTTTGCTCATCACCAACGACCCTAAGCGTCCGAAAATGATTCTTCACATCGAGCAGTAGAACACTGCCTGACCCTCACGGTAAATATCTCATTCACACTATGATAAACATCATCTGCGCACTTGCCGAAAACAATGCCATCGGTTACGAAAACCGACTCTTATACCGCCTTTCCAGCGACCTACGTCGCTTTAAGGAACTCACCTCTGGGCACACCGTCATCATGGGGCGAAAAACATTTGATTCACTCCCCAAGGGCGCTTTACCCAACCGTAGAAATATTGTTTTAACACGTCAGCAGGGATTAGAACTCCCTGGTGTTGAGATCTTCCACTCACTGCCAGAGGCGCTTGTCGCCTGCAGCGCTGATGAGGAAGTGTTCATTATGGGGGGAGAAACGGTTTACACAGAGGGTCTTGCTCATGCAAATCGCCTCTATTTAACTCATGTACACAACACACCCACAAACGCCGATGCCTTCTTCCCCACATTCTCTTTAAGTGAGTGGGAAGTAACTGAAGAACAGTCTTTCGACGCCGACGAGAAGAACGAATGCCCCTACTCCTTTACGACTTACGTGCGTAAGTAAGTTGCATATAGATATAAAAAATGCGGAGACTTCCCGATTGAGGAGCCTCCGCATTTTTGTATCCTGTCAGTGACGATTTCTTACTTTGCGATGATCAAGAAGTACTTCTTCTTGCCCTGCTGAGCAATAAGATACTTGCCGTCGATAAGATCGTTTTCAGTGATTTCCTGGTCGAAAGCAGCAAGCTTTTCCTTGTTCAAGCTTACGCCACCACCCTGTGTGAGCTTACGCATTTCGCCCTTTGAGGGGAAGCACTTGGTAGTTTCAGCAAGAAGGTCTACCGCCTTTGCACCTACCACCTGATCGCGTGAAACTTCGAAACGGGGCACACCGTCAAACACTGCGAGGAGCGTTGCTTCATCCAACTTCAAGAGGCTTTCCTTTGTAGCCTTACCGAAGAGGATGTTAGACGCTTCAATTGCCATCTCAAGGTCTTCCTTACCGTGAACGAGAAGCGTAACTTCTTCGCCCAAACGGCGCTGAAGCACACGGCGACCGGGATCCTGGTCGTGCTCTGCGATGAGGGCATTGATTTCTTCCTGTGTGAGCGAAGTGAAGATCTTGATGTAGCGCTTCGCTTCTTCATCACCTACATTGAGCCAGAACTGATAGAAGGCGTAAGGCGTTGTACGGTTGCGGTCGAGCCAAACGTTACCCTGCTCGGTCTTACCAAACTTCTTACCGTCGGCCTTAGTGATGAGGGGACAAGTGAGTGCGAATGCTTCTGCTTCACCTCCGAGTGTGCGACGGATGAGTTCCGTACCCGTAGTGATGTTACCCCACTGGTCAGAACCGCCCATCTGGAGCTTACAATTCTTTTCACGATAGAGATGGAGGAAGTCGTAACCCTGGAGCAACTGGTAAGTAAATTCTGTGAACGAAAGACCGTCGCTGGCTTCACCATTAAGGCGACGCTTTACAGAGTCCTTTGCCATCATGTAGTTGACTGTGATGCGCTTACCGATTTCACGAGCAAAATCGAGGAAGGTGAAGTTCTTCATCCAGTCGTAGTTGTTCACGAGTTCTGCAGCGTTGGGAGCATCGCTTTCAAAGTCGAGGAAGCGACCGAGTTGCTCCTTAATGCACGCCACATTGTGACGGAGCACTTCTTCCGTAAGCAAATTACGCTCTGCGCTCTTACCCGAGGGGTCGCCAATCATACCTGTTGCGCCGCCTACAAGCGCGAGGGGCTTGTGACCCGCCTGCTGCAAGTGACGGAGCATCATCACGCCACAAAGGTGACCGATGTGAAGCGAATCTGCTGTGGGGTCGATACCTACGTAAGCCGTAACGGTTTCACCCTTTTCAAAAAGTTCCTGTGTGCCCGGCATCATCTGGTGAAGCATGCCACGCCATTTGAGTTCTTCTACAAAATTCATATTATGCGTATTATTGTTTCTAAATTGGTAGTGCAAAGATAATTATTTCTGCTCTATTATTAGAGGCATCGGGCAAGTTTATTCGGCGAGGGGAGCACTGCGATGGTATCGCTGTGAAGTGAACGGGGGATTCAATCAGTTTCGCGATACCTGCGGTTGGGAGGGCAGAGGGCGTAAGCCGCTTCGTTATAATGCGCTCCAAAGGAGAGGTCAAAACCTGCCGCTAAGAGTTGCTGCGCCAACTCTGGTTTTCCGCGAAACCCGTGAATTGCCCAGCGTTGCGTGGGGCGCAGTTGTTTGCGGAGGGCAAGAAGGCGCTCGAAGGCCTTTACGCAGTGAATGGTCAAGGGTTTCTGGATGCGCTCCGAAAGTGCTACATGCATCAAGAACACTTGCTCCTGCACCTCTATCGCCGCTCCCTGCAATTTATCCAAGCCGCACTCGCCAATGCGTAGCACTTGCGGATGCTCTGCCCAACGAAGCAACCCTTCCTTCAAGTCTTCCCAATCTGCCGATGCCGTCCACCACGGGTGAATCCCCACGGAATACGTAGCATCTGCCCGAAGTTCTGCCGCCTCAGGGGTGCGCAACCACTCTATCGGCATATTGATAATTGCCGGCATGGGGGCGTGAAGGTAGTGCGTGTGGAAGTTCATTGTGATTAAAGGAGAAAGGAGAAAGGAGAAAGGGGAAAGGAACAACAGCAAAACAGCCAAAGTCACCACTCCGAATGGTAGTTGTACTCTGTTCTCTGTACTCAGTACTCTACTCTCTACGGCACTGGATCATACCCATGTCCGCCCCAAGGATGACAGCGCAAGATGCGACGAATGGCGAGCCACAACCCTTTAAAGGGACCGTGCTTTTGGATGGCCTCTACGGCATACTGCGAACATGTGGGCGTAAAGCGGCACGCGGGGGGAGTGAGCGGGGAGATAAACTTTTGGTAAAAACGGATGGGGAGGATGAGCAAGCGGGTAAGCATAGCGTTATTCTGTGGGCGAGGTGGGTTGTTCCTGATGGAGTTGCTCTGCTGTGCGTTGGAGCAAGTTTACGAGTTTCTTCGCAACAAAAGCGGAATCCACGGGTTTATCGGACAACCACATAAAGGCGAGATGCAATCCCTGCTTGGGTTGAAGCGCCTCCAGGAGTATGGTTTTATTCAATCGATACGCCTCACGCAGTTGGCGCTTCGCTCGGTTGCGGTCTACGGCATGGCGCAATTTGCGCTTGGGTACACTCAACAGCACCTTTACCTGCGGACCTTCACGATGCTTCACCTCGCGATAAACCACACGCAATGGGAACGCCGTCAAAGCTTTTGCTCCGGCGGAAAATAAATTATCTATGTCGTTGCGTAAGCAGAGGTGTTCGGCTTTTGGGAAACGGTGCGTGAACATCGGGGTGGAAAATGAATTTGTGGAAATATGGAACCATTCAGCGCCGAGCAGATGGCTCGTGGTTACCATATTTCCACAAAGTATAGGGATGTTATTGTTTAGCGTTGTGCTTATTAAGCGTTCTCCTTAGACAGATAGATGTCAAGACTACCTGTAATAGAGGGCGCCTGAGGTGTAGGAGCTTCGAGGTGAGTGGGAAGTCCTGCTTCAGACATTGCCACCGAGGTGGCCTTGCCGTACGATACGAGACGAATGTCACGTTCCTTAATATCGGGCACATTCTTAATCAACGACTGCACACCAGCAGGAGTGAAGAGCACGACCATATCAAAGTCGAAAGGTAAATCCTTAGGCAAATCGTTAGCCACAGTGCGGTACATCACACATTCTGTGTGCTTCAAACTGTGCTCGTCCATCATATTCTTCACCTCATCGTTATGCACATCTGAGAGGGGCACGAGGTAGTTTTCGGTCTTATGCTTCACCATCAAGGGGAGCATGTCAACAAATTTACCTGTTGCGGGGAAGAACACCTTACGCTTGCGGTACTGAACGTACTTCTGAATGTAAAGCGAGATGGCTTCTGACACCGCAAAGTACTTCATATCTTCGGGAATCGCAACACGCATTTCCTTACAGAGCATAAAGAAATGGTCGATAGCGTGACGAGAAGTGAAAACGATAGCTGTATGATCCAACACGTTTACCTTCTGAGCACGGAATTCTCTGGGGGTAAGTCCTTCAACACGAATAAAGGGATGGAACACCAATTCCACACCATGTTTCTTCGCTATATCGAAGTAAGGAGACTTCTCTGTCGCAGGGCGCGGCTGAGATACTAAAATCTTCTTAATCATTACTTTACAGTGTCAAGTAGTAGTTTAATTTGTGTCAGCAATCGCCAAGATATAAGGTCAGTTGCTAAATTCAGTGTGCAAAAGTACAAAAAAATATGGACATAGCCGAGTGCGCCGCGGAAAAATGTGACTTTCAACTTCATAAGGCGCACCAATTCCACCACTACAAGAACGCCTAACCACCACCACTTTTGCACGCCAAAGGTGGCATCAAGATACACGGTGGCGACCACCAACGGCAACAACAATACGGACTCCAACAACAACGTCACTAGGTATGCGGTGGTCCATTCTGCGGTCTGTTCACCACTGTAAAAAGTGCGATTCACCAAATAATAAAGCAATAGTTTCAGCAATACGACAGTCAGTCCGCCTGCGGCACCAATGAGAAACACCCACTGCGGAGGATACGCCTCCATTACCTCGGGAACACCGTGTTGCACGTAACTCGTTACTAAAACACCGAGTAGCAAACTAACGCTCAGCACTATCAGCGCGCAACCGTTCAACTGCACATCCAAGTGCTTGGTAAACTTCTTCCGCTTACGCTCCGAATTGAAAAAACCAGCGCACCACCCTTCCAGAAAAGTCCACGACCGAGCAACCGCCCATACGATGAACACAAAGCTCAACAAAAGGGCAGCAGCAATCACATCATCATTGCGGAGAAGGTAGGGCATGGGGGAAATAGGAGTGAGAAGTTAGGGGTGAGGGGTGAGTAATTGAAGGAGTGAATTGTGAGCGAATTATCAACTACTATCTACCAACTCCTAACTCCTCTCTTAAAATCACATCGCCGCATACTTACGCACCTCCTTATTCCAAAGGGGTGTGGTTTCGCAAAGCATTACGGCTTCTTCGGGGGTTGTTGCAACGCTCCAAATCTTTGTATGTTCCTGACGCATAAAGCGCTCTTCGGTAGCGCGTTCCAATTGTTGGAGCAGGGCGTCGTAATAACCGTTGAGGTTGAGAATTACGATGGGTTTGAGGTACAGACCGAGTTGCTTCCAAGTAATCACTTCGAGCAGTTCTTCAAGTGTGCCCACTCCACCAGGAAGAGCGATGCACGCATCCGAGCGTTCTGCCATTGTTTCCTTGCGACTGTGCATGTCGGGAGTGACCACCAACTCCGTCATTTCGTTGTGCTGCCACCCCTGCTCAATCATAAACTGCGGGATTACACCAATAGCGTTACCGCCGTGTGCAAGCACACCCTCGGTAGTGGCACCCATCAAACCCGTGCGACCGGCACCATTTATCAAGGTATGACCGCGCTCGGCCATCACCTTTCCTAAAATTCCCGCAGCCTCAATATAAGCTGCAGGAACTTGACCGCTCGAGGCGGCGTATACTGTGATGTTCATATTGAAAGGAGAAAGGAGAAAGGAGAAAGGAGAAATGACGAACGAAGCAAGAGCAGAGGACAAACTTGTTTGTGTTATGCCTTGCAAGGAGGAAGACAAGACTGCGGAGCAGGATTAAAGGAGAAAGCACCATCCGGACTTATTCTTCCTTGCCTCCTCAATCGAAATTAGAGTCCAAACTTCTCCTTCACGGCAGCTACATAATCCAACTTTTCCCAAGTGAAGAGTTCTACTTCAATTTCCTTGGGTTCGCTGAACTTGCCACCAAAGGTCTTAGTTACCTTGCGGGGCTCGCGACCTACATGACCGTAAGAGGCAGTTTCTTCATAGATGGGTTGGCGGAGCTTCAAGCGTTCTTCAATTGCCTTGGGGCGGAGGTCAAAGAGTTCCTGCACCTTCTTAGCAATTTCGCCGTCCGTCATATTCACATGACTCTTGCCGTAAGTGTTTACATATACCGAGATAGGTTCTGCCACACCGATAGCATAGCTCAACTGCACAAGCATTTCATCTGCCACACCTGCTGCTACCATATTCTTCGCAATATGACGCGCTGCGTATGCTGCCGAACGGTCAACCTTTGAGGGGTCCTTACCTGAGAAGGCACCACCACCGTGAGCACCCTTACCACCGTAAGTGTCAACGATAATCTTACGACCTGTCAAACCGGTATCACCGTGAGGACCGCCAATCACAAACTTACCCGTAGGGTTTACATGATACTTGATGGTAGAGTTCTTGAAGAGTTCCTGAATTTCGGGAGTCTTCACGCGCTCCTTAATCAAGCGAGGCATGAGGATGGTAATCACATCGTCCTTAATCTTGCGGAGCATCATCTCGTCGGCCTTCTCCTGACTACCTGCTTCTTCGGCAGTGATAAAATCGTCGTGCTGCGTAGAAACAACGATGGTGTCAATACGCATAGCGCGGTCGTTATCGTCGTATTCAATAGTTACCTGACTCTTTGAGTCGGGGCGCAAATACGTCATCACCTTACCCTCACGGCGAATTTCAGCAAGCACAATCAAGATTTCGTGTGCCAACGCCAAGGGAAGGGGCATGTAAGAATCCGTTTCCTTATTTGCATAACCAAACATCATACCCTGGTCGCCAGCACCCTGACTCATGGGGTCTTCGCGTTCTACACCACGGTTGATGTCGGCACTCTGCTCGTGGATAGCAGAAAGGATACCGCAACTTTCGGCATCAAACTTATATTCTGCCTTAGTGTAACCAATGCGCTTGATGGTGCGACGCACGATTGTCTGAAGGTCTGCATAACCTTCTGACTTCACTTCACCCGCAACAACCACCTGACCTGTTGTCACCAATGTTTCACAAGCCACCTTTGAGGTAGGGTCATACGCAAGAAGTTCGTCAAGAACGGCATCACTAATCTGGTCCGCTACTTTATCGGGATGTCCTTCCGATACAGATTCTGAAGTAAAAAGATAAGACATAGTTATAATGAGGTTTTAAGTTACTTGGGATTGGGGAATTTATATAGTGTCTATAGTAACTATAAATTCTATTACACCCAGAAATCAGAGCAAAAAAAATCTGCCCATCGCGCCGTATTACGCGAAAGCAGAATGCAGAGCAAACGCAGGTCCTTCCTACCTTAAGGCTCCAATACCGAGGCGCTGTTCTAAGCAGTCCCTCTCTTTTAGCATTTTTTATAGTGGTTGCAAGCAGCCAAATCTCTCCACATTCTGATTTCGAGTGCAAAGGTACAAATTTGCTCGCACACGAGCAAATTTTAAAGGAGAAATCAGAAATCTGCGATTAAGCGAGAGCAAAGATAAGTTTACTTAATCTTTGCAGAGCGTGAGCAGATACTGGCAAAGCCGAAATCTGCGATTAAGCGAGAGCAAAGATAGTTCACTTTCTTTGCCGAGCCATACGCTCTTTTTTGGAGGAACATAAACTACTATAGTGGGGAACGGGAATCTGCCCCAAAGGGGCTTTAATCCGTCAGACCAGGGCAACGCCCTGGGTAGCAGTACAAACGAGAAGCGCCCCATCGGGGCAAAAGCAAGGAGCGTCAATCACTCATGACATATTTCTCGTCATACTCAACGTTGTATAGTTTCAAGAAAGCGAGATACTCATCTTGAAACGTCTGTTTCTTGTGATGCTCTTTTTGGTTATTGACATACGCAATGGTTTTATCTAAACCAGATTGACTTACCGAAAACACAGCGTAACCACTTTGCCAAGCAAAATACCTATAATGTGATGACAGAGTCTTAATCCACCGACTACTGTTGCGCTTAATTTCCTCAACAAGTCTTGCAATGGTTTGCTCTCTACCCAACTGACAGACAATGTGAACATGATCTTCAACACCTCCTACCCGAAGCACCTGACAACCTGCTATGTTTGTTAGTTGTCCTATATAGCAATGCACATCATCAAGGTTAGACTCCAAGATTAGAGGACTTGTAGTTTTTACATGGAAGACCAAATGCAAATATATTTTACATAGAGATTGAGCCATAATAAGTTGTTTTGCTTTTGCCCCGATGGGGCGTGAATACAACCCCAACACACCCCAGGGCGTTGCCCTGGTCTGATAGATTTAACCCCTTTGGGGTAACTTGCACACACAGGAACACCACACACATTCACCAAAGGCAAACCTTTAAACTATCTACGGGCGAGCGCAAGCAGATTCTAGTGAAACTGAAAAGAGAAAGGATAAAAGGATCCTTTCTCCTTTCTGATTTCTCATTTCCCTTACACCCAACTTCTTCGTCTAAACAACCAATAGAAGGTGGCAGTAATTACGATAGAGGAAACAATCACCAGCGGGAAACCCCACCAAGAAGTCTCCATGCCGTTGATCAAGTTCATCCCGAAGATACTTGCGATAAGCGTGGGGAACATCAAGATGATGGACACAGAGGTCATCTGCTTCATGACGCTCGCCATGTTATTATTGATAATAGAGGCGTAGGTCTCCATCGTCGAGTCGAGGATGTGGGCGTAGATATTTGTCGTTTCACGCGCCTGGTTCATCTCAATCGTCACGTCTTCAATGAGGTCGGCGTCTAGTTCATCGACAGGAAGTTTGAATTTCAGTTTAGAAAGCAAGGTCTCATTACCACGAATAGAGGTAATGAAGTAAGTCAAACTATCCTGCAAGCGTGAGAGGCTAATCAAGTCCTCATTATCAATCGCACGGTCCAAATTCTGCTTCGCCTCTTCAATCAGCACATTGATTTGCTTCAAGCGCTTCAAGTACCACACGGCACTTGAGAGGAACAAGCGGAACACCAAGTCCACAGAGTCCGTAAAGCCCATATTGCGCTTCTGCTGGTAGCTCACGAAGTCAATCATCATGTTTGTCTCGTGGTTGCACACCGTTACACACACACCCTTCTTCAAGATGATACCCAAGGGAATCGTCGTGTGGGGCGTACGCGAGCGCACCTCCTTCACATAGGGAATGCGAAGGATAATGAGTTGCCAGCCCTCGTCGTATTCAAAACGCGAGCGCTCGTCCTTATCTCGAATGTCGTCAAGGAAATAGGAAGGTACATTCAGTTCGTTGACAAGGAATTCCTCATCATCGGGTGTGGGGCAAGTCACCTGCACCCAGCAATCGGGCTGCCACTCTTCCAGCGTGCGCAGCGCCTTGTTATAATTCCAGTAAGTTCGCATGAGTAAGGTATCGCGTAGACTCAACTTTAGACAGAACTCTTTTCAAAACAAAACTCTTTTCTGACATAAGAACATAAGGACATAACTTTGATACTCTGTTCTTTTGTTCTTCAGTCCAAACAAGTCGCTTCTGTCTAAAGCCCTTTCAAGAAAGTAAAGAAATCGTTACGACGGGGGAAAGCATCTCGCAATACCAGCCCGCCTATCAATCGCAATAATTTTCCGCGTAATAGTCGTCCATGTGGGTTTATACTTTGGTTATCGGAGCAAAGATAGTATAGATTTTTTAGATGGACAAAAGTAGAGAACTGTTTTTTTGTATTTATTTAGTTCTACATATCACAATACAGACGCTCTCCCGACGTATTACGAGAATCTACACGTATTTATTTGCCAACGGATAAAGCGAAAAATTGTGACACTTTCAACCTTCATTTTTCGTCATTTTTCACTAAAAACTTTAACAAACATTAACATTCCACCTACTCCCCGTCTCAACAATATCTATTTGCGGCGCAAGAATAAGTAACATAGAAAACCGGTTGTTTAACCTTGAAAAAACAAGGTAACTTATTTTTTGCCCCCTAAAAACCGGTTTTTGGGACGAAAAAAGTGGAGATAACCCCGATTTCTAGGGGCTATCTCCACTTCCGTAGTACAAAGATACAAAATATCGGAGCGAAATGCAAATCCGTTAACACTTGTTAACACCAATATTATTTCTCATTTTTCTGCATTTTTCGCATGCAAAATTGTGCCCCATTTGACAGGTATTCCCACCATGGAATATTACTCTTTACGCCCTTTGCGTAAACTGCGTGAGAAATTTTACCGGACACCAATATCTAACAAAAAATATCCACATCCCTATTTTCAAGGATGTGGATATGTTATTTACAGGCGTGTGTTGTTACTTTTTCACCACCTGCTTCTTACCATCAATAATGTACACACCGGGCTTTGCAATGTTCGTGAGTCGGCGACCTGTTAAATCATAAATGCCCTTGAACGCACCCGTAGTGGCATCGTCAGGATGAAGACCTTCTATACCACTGGGGTCTTTAAGCATCTTGTAGGCTTTAGTGGGGTCGAAGTCACCCACCTCGGTAAAGAGAATGGAATTTCCTTCATCTACAATGTCCCAAGAGTTGAAGGCTGGATTACGAGAACCGTTGATATTGAAATAAACTTTAGAATTTTTGTATTCAATCTTAACGCGGCATTCGGTCGCGTTAGAGGCATCGTGAAAAACGATCGGCGTACCCACTCCTGCCACTAAGTCTGATTGATATTGATTGGCGTAGGCCACAAATTTCCGAGCTGCCACACTGTACAGGTAATAATTCTTACCATCAACTGTAAGCACCGCAAAATGCTGATTCACATTATCGCTCGAGACGTCTTCCCCCTTACTACTTGTAGTCGTTAAAGTATTGAAATCTGTGCGTACGGTCCAAGCGCCACGCGCTGTAGTCATAGTGTAACACTTATTGGGGTTGAGGTCAGCAGGAGTAATGATACTATCTGCGGTGAAAAGGAAACGGCTGCCGGGATCTGAATCGCCTGGGTAATTATATAAGCCCAACGTTTCTTCTGAATTTGCGTTCGACCCTCCAATAATGTTGAGATAATAATTTACGGGGCATATTGGAATATCATCATAGTCATACCAAAAATAAGTATAAGGTCTGATTTGATAATAGTCAGGGTGCTCTCTACATTTCCCAATATAGAAAAAACGACGAGCCTCAAAATTTTCTTTGAGATATAGAAAACCAGACTTTCCTACCAATTCATCATAATTTTCTTTAGGATTATAACACACCCATTTTCCATTGGTTATACTATAAACGGTATAAGTGTTTTTCTCACCCTCAACCTCGTAAAATGCAAATTTACCCCAGCCACCAGGACAAAGATCTCCTCCCACGGTAATATTGGAACCCGAGGTCATGCGATAGATATGTTCGGGTTTCCCCTCTGTGGGCAATGTTGTAGAGGCGACAATGTCGTCGGCAGTTGCTGTAGTCGCCATGAGTATAAGCGACATGATTAGTGTAGTAATTCTTTTCATATTGTATACGTTATAGTTATCAAAGTAATTGCTTCTATATAACAAACGCTTGTTTCAGGGGAGAAAACTTTATTGATTGATAATTTGTCTCACGCAGACGACGCAGATTTACGCAGAAGCTATGCAGAATAGAACAGTGTTGTTGAGGGAGAATACGCAGAGGCATACATTGCTTCGCTCGTATGCTACCGTCCGGACGGTAAGCGCAAGCGGAGTGTGCGGTTCTGCGAAATTCTCTATAATTTACAAGAAACCCCGCAAGGTTTCTGCGTTAATCTGCGTCGTCTGCGTGAGAAATTTTTTACCGGACAACCAGTATTATCAAGTATTTTGACTTTACAAACGCTTGAGATAAAAGGGGAGAGTGCTCTTATCGGACGCACCTCTGTGCCTTAAAACAAGCGCAGGTTGTCGCGACACGGGCGGAGTTCGCCCTGCTCTATGCGGTGAATAATCTCCACCACGCGGTCGTTCATCGGTGTGGGACATCCTACCTTGCGACCTGTGACCGACACAGCACCGTTGATGGCATCCACCTCGGTGAGTTTGCCCTTCTCCAAGTCTTGAAGCATGCTCGCCTTGAGTTTGGCATGCTTGCGGATGGCGATAGGAATGATAAAGAAAGAGAAGGCGCGCTTCAAGGCATTCGTGTAGTTAAGTAACTTCACAATATCCTTGCCCTGCACGGGTTCGATGCGGATCCCGCCTGCTTGACAAACATCTATACATTCCTTGATTAACGCCTGCACAATGCGACGTGACTCCTTGGGGCCGGCAGCCTCGCCAAAGGTACAGCCCAACACGGCACTCATTCCCGAAAAAGCGGCATTGATCAGGAGTTTGCTCCAACGCGTGCCGAGGTAGTTTTCTTCTACGTCCACCGTGCCCATGTGCTCCAAGAGCGCCTTCACATGGTCAAAGTGTTTATTTTTCTTCTCCGTAATAGCACCCAACGAGAACGAGAGGGCGTCGGGCGCACTCGTGAGTTCGCACACTCCGGGTGACTGTAGCGTAGCACCCCAAGCCACCGTGCACCCCAATACGCGCTCCTCACCCAAGATTTCTGCGATTTGCACTTCAGGGAGTCCGTTTTGGAACGTCACCAACACGCCGTCCTCCGCAAGGTAGGGGCGTAACATAGCAACCACTTCGGGATTGTGTTGCTGCTTTGTCATAAGGAAAATGATATCATAAGTGCCCGACATCTCTGCGGGCGTATAAGCCACAACGGGCTGCGTGAAATCCACCGTCCCCACAACCTTTGCGCCCTGCGTTTGTAGCGCCTCCACATGCACCTTATTGCGATTGATAAGCTCAATCGCCACACCCGCCTTACTAATATACGCCCCAAGAATCGTGCCAAGCGAACCCGCACCATATATTGCTACTCTCATAATCTTTACTGACTGATATTTAAGATTTAATAACACACAAAAGTAACCACTTTTCGGGGATTTACCCACCTATTCGCCAAAAATATTCGGTGAATAAGACTTCTATTCTCCGAATTCACTGAAATAGGGATTCAAGAACTAATGCCAGTCGAAATTTCCAGCACACGTAGAGACGTCATATCATGGCGTCTCCCCTCACCCCACATAGCAAACAGAAATTTTACCCCGCAGATGCTTTGCGGAACTTTGCGTCTTTGCGTGAAACAAAAAAGCTATTGCTTCTATATAACAAAACAGTGAAGGTCCGCGCCGTCCCCGCAAAAAGACATCTCACGCAAAGACGCAAAGGGACGCAAAGAATTTGTTCTTCTATACCTCTGTCGAAACCAATAAAGTGTGAGCAATATAATATGACGTCTCTACACCTCCATAAACGCAACAACGGGCGAACCTTCACGCGGTCCGCCTGTTGTATTTATAGGTTTACTTTACCCACACCTTCTTGCCACCGATAATATAAATACCAGCAGGAAGTTCGTGCTTCAAGTTCTTTAATTCAGCATTGCGCTTAATGAGCATGCCGTTAGTGCTGTACACATCAGCAGTAGCAGGCACTGCGCCATCTACGGTTACCCCACCTATAGCAGTAAGCACATCTTCAATAAAGAAGAAATCCTTCCATTGGTCTGCCTGCTGGTAAGCAGCGAGACAAGATTGGGGGACTTGCAACACGCAGTTCCACTTGTTGATATCGTCCAAAGCCATCATACCGCAAGTGGGAGGCACCTCAGCATGACTAATCAACTTCGTCAAGTTCACGCAGTCAGAGAACGCTTCTTGCCCAATCGATTTCACGCTCTTACCAAATGAGAAGTAATCCAGGTTGCTACAACCGCTGAATGCCCATTTGCCAATTTTCTTTACGTCGCTACCAATCGTTACGTTCTTCAAGTTCGTGCAACCATAAAACTCATTGTCCGATATTTCTTCCTCCTGATCCGTAATCACAACGCTTCGCAATGATGTATTGCGGTAGAAGGGGGAATTACCATAAATGCTTGAAGTTTTGTAAGTAATGTTACCACCGATATACACCGAGTCGAGGGGACAATCGGCAAACAAGGGACTTGAACCATTAGATCCTAATGAAAGGTCAGCTGTTCTATCCTCAATCACCACGTCAGTCATTTTTGTGCAGTCATCAAATGCGTAGTTACCGATGCTTGTTACGCTTGCGGGAATAGAAATGGATTCCAAACCAGCACCACTAAAGCAATATTCGCCAATCGTTTGTAAGCTATCACCCAGTTCAACCTTTTTCAAACCAGGAATGCTTGCAAAGCAATAATCCCCTAATTGTGTAACCAATTTAGGCATCTTTGCCTCCGTAAGACTGCTACATTCGCGAAATGCGCTTGCACCTATTGATTGTATGCTATCTCCTAAAGGAAGTGAAGCAAGCGAGGTACACCCTCTAAATGCCATGTTGCCAATTTTCTTTACGTCGCTACCAATCGTTATGTTCTTCAAGTTCGTGCAACCATAAAACTCATTGTCCGAAATTTCTTCCTCCTGATCCGCAATCACAACGCTGCGCAATGATGTATTGCGGTAGAAGGGTGAATAACCGCAACTGCTTGAAGTGTTGTAAGTAATGTTACCACCGATATACACCGAGTCGAGGGGGCAGTAGGAAAACAAGGGACTTGAATAGTTAGAGCCTAATGAAAGTTCCGCAGTTCTGTCCTCAATCACCACGTCAGTCATTTTTGTGCAGTAATAAAATGCGTAGTTACCGATGCTTGTTACGCTTGCGGGGATAGAAATGGATTCCAAACCACTGTCACTAAAACAATAATCTCCTAATAGTGCAACCAATTTTGGAATCTTTACTTCCGTAAGACTGCTACATTCGCGGAATGCGCCGGCACCTATCAATTGTATGCTATCTCCTAAAGTAAGTGAAGCAAGTGAGGTACATCCTCTAAATGCTTCTTGTGATATATCTCTACTTTCTATCTTAATATTATAAACGCTTGCCTTATCCTGACCTGAGGTGCCACTACCATTCTTTGTGTATTTCACGACTAAAGTATGTGTCCCTGCAGAAACGGGCTGTGAGAAGGTTCCAGAGTCTTCACCACTCTTTGTGAGCACTGTTGAACCATCAAGTGCTACAATCAATTTATCATAACCAGATTCACTGCTTACCCACCAGTCAAATGAGAGCATGTTTGATTGTTGCAAGGTAAAATTATAGGTCTTTGAACTGGTCGCATTACGATTAGTGTAAGGTGACGTCCAACCCTCAAATGTAAAGGATTCATTACTACTATTCGGATTTCTGATATCAACGACCGCCGTTTTTATTCCAGTACAACCATAGAACGCCTCACTATCTATATATCCTTTACTTGCTATATGAATTGTAGCATTTGCAGACTTCATCGCACCCGCAAAAGCGCTTGCTCCAATATACCCCTCATTGGAAATCGTAGCATTGGTGATAGCTGTACAACCATAGAATGCCTTATCTCCAATATTTCCTTTATTAGTGATATTAATAGTTGCATTAGCAGACGTCATCGCACCCTCAAAAGCGCTTGTTCCAATATTCCCTTCATTAGAAATTGTAGCATTGGTGATTGCTGTACATCCGTAAAATGCAGACGCTCCAACATCTCCCTTGTTAGAAACTGAGAGTTGTTTCACTGTTTCCTGTCCGTATGCCACATAAGGCATTACATTTTTAACCGTCATGGCAACACCTCTGTACGACACGGTTTCGCCTATATTGATTTCTTCAACCGCACTATCATAATTACAATCAATTGCGTCACAGGTGCGTTCCGAAGGACTTACGGGAACATACTTTATGCCGTCTGTTTCAAACATCGAACTCAAGTAGGGATATATCTTGATATCGCTTGAACTACCATACTGCCCATTAGCCACGTAATTAATAGTTCCCTTTAAGTTTGTCCATACACTCGGAGGAGTATTGGTCAACCAAATCGTTTTCTTGGGTGTACACTGATTTGAACCAATAGAAAGAACTCCTGTGCCAATAGTTAAGGAATTCAAACCTGAGCAATCATAGAAAGCATACTCCCCAATGCTGGTCACACTGTTTGGAATCACAACGGAAGTCAAACCAGAGCAACCAGAGAAAGCAGAAGACCCAATGCTGGTCACACCGTTAGGAATGACAAGTTCCGTTACTTTTTCACCATTCAAATAGAGATTCTTTGCATAGTACAATGGATTCGCATCGTAAGTATGGAATTCAATATTACACCATGCCGCAATTTCATCTATATGCACGGAAGTCAAACCTGAGCAACCTTCGAAAGCATCACGCCCAATGCTGGTCACACTGTTAGGAATCACTACGGAAATCAAACTTGAGCAACCTGAGAAAGTTTCCCTCTCAATGCTGGTCACACTGTTAGGAATCACTACCGATGTCAAACCTGAGCAACCAGAGAAAGCATAAGACCCAATGCTGGTCACACTGTTAGGAATCACCACGGAAGTCAAACCATCGCAATCATAGAAAGCATAAGACCCAATACCATAATTACCACCTTTATAATTTGCAGGCAACACCAATTCTGTTTTATCAGCTATATATGCTCGTAGATAGCATGCACCGCCTTCTTCTGTAAAAATGAAGTCATCTACTTGCTCATACCCGTTGCAAACCACTTCCGCATAGTATGCAATATATCCATAATCCAAACTACCCTTTGTGAAGGTGAGACTTGATTTATTAAATACGACTTTAAGATTATTACAACCATGGAAAGCATTATCCCCAATGCTGGTCACACTATTAGGAAGTACCACTGAAGCCAAACCATCGCAATCATAGAAAGCATACCCCCCAATGCTGGTCACACTGTTACCAATCTTCACGGAAGTCAAACCTTTGCAACCATCGAAAGCATAAGGAACAATGCTGGTTACATTGTAGGCCTTCCCATTATAGGTCACTGATTCGGGAATCTTTACTGCACCTGAATATTCATTGGAATAAGAAGTGGAGCTGTATCCACGAAAAGTCACCTCCACCGTCATATCCGTTGACGAGGTAATGTTGTAATAAATACCATTCACTTCAAAGTCGTGGGCACTCACACTGATACTGCACAGCAATCCGATTACTGCCAGCACTAAAGATTTGAATTTGTTCATAATAATAATTTGATGGTTAGACACTAATTTCTGATGATACGGAATATGAATAACCACTCCTACGTATGGACACAAAAAAGACGTGGGAAAACTCTCGCGCTTATCTCCGTTCAAGGCCTTCGCAATGCCCGTACCTTAAGATAAGCAACTTAGCCAGCCCACGCCGAAAGTATTATAAACGCTGTATGCAGTCAGCCAATACTGGCTGACATGCATACGGGTATAATACACCCACGTGGACGCTTCGTTGCGAAATCTTCCAAGGCACAAAAGTTGCGAAGTTTTGAACGAGAAGATAACGTTAGAAACGTCCTTTCTGCTCCCCGTGCCACAAGGTTCACGACCTTACGCGCAGTGCGGAGCGGAAATCTATGTCTTGACTCACCCACCCTTGGGCTGGCGAATCACTGCAAATTTATGTAAAAAATATGAAAGGGAAAGGGAATCATGGTTATATTTTGGAGTATTGCTGTCCGGTAAACGCATATAACTCTCAATCAATGAAGTAATTTTAAGTGTACCCCCCCTTAGAATCTCACGCGGATTACACTATTTTTTCTGGAGGACATATTATTGACATGTAGGGACGTATGGCTCGTGCGTCCGTAGTTAAGTGGCGATTATCAATGAATTTCGGACGCACGAGCCGTGCGTCCCTACTGGTCGAGTGGAAGCACGCCGCAGGGTTTCTGTTTAATCTATTGACTTTAATAAATCACACTGATTATTTTCTCACGCAGACACCGCAGATTTACGCAGAACTATGCAGAGTGATTACCCTTTCGTCATGAGAGAATACGCAGAGGCGCACACGCTGACGCTTGTGCTTTGCCGTCCGGACGGGGAGCGCAAGCGGAGTGTGCGCGTTCTGCGAAAGTCTCCATAATATACAAGGACCCGCATGGCTTCTGCGTAAATCTGCGTAGTCTGCGTGAGAAATATTTACCGGACAGCAATAATTCAAAGTGTATTCAACCCGTACGGGATTATTTATTTAACTTTTAGCTATAAAAAAATCCTCGAAGCTCATGCTCCGAGGATTTTTCATAAGTATGTGGTGTTGATTATTCAGCAGATTCTGCTGTTGCTTCAGCTACAGGAGCTTCAGCTGCCACTTCTTCAGCAGCCTTCTTTGAACGACGTGTGCGCTTAGCCTTCTTTTCAGTCTTAGCCATGTTGTCGTTAAAGTCAACCAATTCGATAAAGCACATTTCAGCAGCGTCGCTTGCACGGAAACCAGTCTTGATGATACGAGTGTAACCACCGGGACGGTCACCTACCTTTGCAGCAACTACCTGGAAGAGTTCAGTAACAGCGTACTTGTCCTGGAGGTAGCTGAAAACTACACGGCGTGAGTTAGTAGTATCGTTCTTACTCTTCGTTACGAGGGGCTCAACGTACTTCTTCAACGCCTTAGCCTTAGCGAGAGTCGTAGTGATTCTTTTGTGCTTGATCAAAGAGCATGCCATGTTTGAAAGCATCGCAGCTCTGTGAGAAGCAGTACGACTCAAATGGTTAAATTTCTTATTGTGTCTCATTTGTGTAATTAATCTTTATCTAATTTATACTTAGAGATATCGGTTCCAAACGAAAGATTCAGACTTTCGAGCAAATCATCAAGCTCAGTAAGCGATTTCTTACCGAAGTTGCGGAACTTCAAGAGGTCAGACTTGTTCAACTGAACGAGTTCACCGAGCGTGTCAACCTCAGCAGCCTTGAGGCAGTTGAGCGCACGTACAGAGAGGTTCATGTCAACAAGCTTAGTCTTGAGGAGCTGACGCATGTGAAGTACTTCTTCATCGAATTCTTCGTTTTCGAGGTCTGCTGCATCATCAAGTGTAATCTTATCGTCAGAGAAGAGTACGAAGTGGTTGATGAGGATACGCGCAGCTTCCTTGAGTGCGTCCTTCGGGTCGATGGAACCATCCGTAGAGATTTCAAGCACGAGCTTGTCGTAGTCGGTCTTCTGCTCAACGCGGTAAGGTTCGACTGCGTATTTCACGTTACGGATAGGAGTGTAGATTGAGTCAATAGCAATCTGGTTGAGGTCAGTGCATGCTTCACGGTTTTCGTCAGCAGGCACATAACCGCGACCCTTATTGATAGTGATTTCAATCGTGATAGAAGCCTTAGAATCTAAATGACAAATCACCAATTCGGGATTTAACACTTCAAACCCAGTAAGGCACTTGTTAAGGTCACCAGCCTTGAAGTCGTTGCTGTTCTGGATGGTGATTGAGGCCTTTTCTGATTCGAATTCTTCTACTCTCTGCTTGAAGCGTACTTGCTTCAAGTTAAGTATGATGTTGGTTACGTCTTCACGCACTCCAGGCACTGTAGCGAATTCGTGTTCAACACCAGCAATCTTGATAGTGTTAATCGCGAAACCTTCGAGTGAAGAGAGCAGGATGCGGCGCAACGCATTACCGACGGTAGTGCCAAAGCCAGGTTCCAAAGGACGGAATTCAAACTTACCGTACTTGGGAGTGCTTTCCAACATTACTACTTTGTCAGGTTTTTGAAATGCTAATATCGCCATAATTAGGATGTTATTTAGTTTTTAGAGTAGAGCTCGACGATCAACTGTTCCTTGATGTTTTCAGGAATATCAGCGCGTTCGGGCTTGTGAAGGAGCTTACCAGCCTTTGCAGCTTCGTCCCACTCAATCCAAGGATACTTGCTGTGGTTGAAACCAGCGAGTGAGTCAGCAATCACTTCGAGTGACTTAGACTTTTCGCGTACAGCAACAATCTGACCGGGCTTAACGCTGAAAGAAGCAATGTTAACAACACGACCATCAACTGTGATGTGCTTGTGGTTAACGAGCTGACGAGCTGCAGCACGAGTGGGAGCGATACCCAAACGGAATACTACATTGTCGAGACGGCATTCGAGGCTCTGGAGGAGAAGTTCACCGGTAATACCAGGAGCAGCAGCAGCCTTGTCAAACAAGTTGCGGAACTGCTTTTCGAGCAAACCGTAAGTGTACTTAGCCTTCTGCTTTTCTGCGAGCATAACGCCATATTCAGAAGACTTGCGACGACGACCGTTACCGTGCTGACCGGGAGGGAAGTTACGCTTAGAAAGAACCTTATCTGCACCAAAGATTGCCTCACCAAATCGACGAGCGATACGAGACTTGGGGCCAATATATCTTGCCATTTTCTTATCTTAATTTTATCGTTCAACAATATTATACACGACGGCGCTTGGGAGGACGGCAACCGTTGTGGGGAAGCGGAGTAACGTCGATGATTTCTGTTACAGCGATACCTGCACCGTGGCAAGCACGAATAGCAGATTCACGACCATTACCGGGACCCTTAACGTAAGCCTTAACCTTGCGGAGACCGAGGTCATAAGCTACCTTTGCGCAGTCCTGAGCTGCCATCTGAGCAGCGTAAGGAGTGTTCTTCTTAGAACCACGGAAACCCATCTTACCAGCAGAAGACCATGAAATAACCTGACCTTCGCTATTTGCCAAAGACACGATGATATTGTTGAAAGAGCTGTGTACGTGAAGCTGACCTTCTGCGCTGATCTTCACAACTCTCTTCTTAGCAGCAACTGTTTTCTTTGCCATGATTTCTATTTATTATTTAGTAGCCTTTTTCTTGTTAGCAACAGTCTTCTTGCGACCCTTACGAGTACGAGCATTGTTCTTTGTGCTCTGACCACGGAGGGGAAGACCAATACGGTGACGAACACCACGGTAGCAACCGATATCCATGAGGCGCTTGATGTTCAACTGAATTTCAGAACGAAGGTCACCTTCTACCTTGAATTCAGCACCAATGATTTCACGAATCTTTGCAGCCTGATCGTCTGTCCAGTCCTTAACCTTAATATCACGGTCGATACCGGCCTTGTCCAAGATCTTTGCTGAGCTACTACGACCTATACCATAAATATAAGTCAAGGCGATTTCACCTCTCTTATTCTGAGGCAAATCAACACCAACAATTCTTATTGCCATATACTTATTTTATTTTTTGCGAAAACTGAATTAACCCTGACGAGTCTTGAACTTAGGGTTCTTTTTGTTAATCACATACAAGCGGCCCTTGCGACGTACAATCTTGCAGTCAGCAGTACGCTTCTTTAAAGATGCTCTTGTCTTCATTTTTTTATGTTTTATTTGTATCTAAACACGATTCGTCCTTTTGAGAGGTCGTACGGACTCATCTCTACCTTTACCTTATCACCGGGAAGAATCTTGATGTAGTGCATACGCATCTTACCCGAGATGTGTGCGATGATAGGATGACCGTTCTCAAGTTCTACTCGGAACATTGCATTGCTCAATGCTTCTACAATCGTTCCGTCTTGTTCGATAGCTACTTGCTTTGCCATACTAATATAAATGTCCTTCTATTTTTTCAATTTCTTCAAACGTAGATAAAATATCAGCCTTGCCATGATGTATGGCAATCGTGTGCTCAAAGTGTGCAGCGGGCAACTTGTCGCGAGTAATAACGCCCCATTTATCTGGAAGCATATACAACTCGGGGGACTTCATCGTTACCATCGGTTCGATAGCAAGACACATTCCGTTTTTAAGTTGCTTACCTGTACCCTGCTTACCGTAATTCGGTATTTGGGGATCTTCATGCATCGTTCTGCCAATGCCGTGACCTACAAACTCACGAACAATGCCGTAACCTTGGGATTCACAATGCTGCTGAACGGCATAACCGATATCACCTAAGCGCTTTCCTGGGATTGCAGTTAGAATCGCTTTATAAAGACTTTCCTTGGTGGTCTTAAGCAGTTGCTTAACTTCCGGACTTACCTCGCCCACACAGAATGTGTAGCAGGAATCGCCACAGAAACCGTCAAGTATCGTACCACAATCGATTGAAACGATATCACCATCTTTCAATGGGATGTCATTAGGAATACCGTGTACTACAACTTCGTTTACCGAAGCACAAATTGAAGCTGGAAATTCAGGACCATAAGGATTGGGAAATCCTTTAAAAGTTGGTATAGCCCCGTTATCACGAATAAATTGCTCAGCCAAAGTGTCCAACTGTTTCGTTGTGACACCTGGCTTCACAACTTTAGCTATTTCAGCGAGCGTTGCACTAACAAGTAAGTTAGCTTTGCGCAACAACTCGATTTCATCGTCTGTCTTCAGATAGATCATCAGACTCTCACATTAATATGCAGACATCTTGCTCTGTCTTGTATGACCAGCGTTAAGAAGACCATCGTAGTGGCGAACCAAAAGATGTGATTCAATCTGCTGGAGTGTGTCGAGAACAACACCTACAAGAATCAAGAGTGAAGTACCCCCGAAGAATTGAGCAAAACCTTGCTTAACACCAAACACACCTACGATTGCAGGAAGGATGGCGATAATAGCAATGAACAATGAACCAGGAATTGTAAGATTTGACATTACCTTGTCCAAGTAATTTGCTGTATCCTGACCGGGCTTAACACCGGGGATGAAACCATTGTTACGCTTCATATCTTCAGCCATCTGAACGGGGTTCATTGTGATTGCTGTGTAGAAGTAAGTAAATGCAATGATTAATACAACAAATACTGCGTTGTAAAGTACGCTTGTATGATCGAGGAACTGGCTAAGAGCCCATGAAGACTCAGCACCAACACTCTGAGCAATAGAAAGGGGAATGAACATAATCGCCTGAGCGAAGATGATCGGCATCACATTTGCTGCAAAAAGTTTGATGGGGATGTACTGGCGTGCACCACCTACAGCACGATTACCTTCTATTCTCTTAGCATACTGTACAGGCACCTTACGGATGGCCTTTACAAGCATAATTGCCAACATCATTACAAAGAGAAGAGCAATCATTTCAATGAAGAAGAAGATTACTCCACCACCAGCCGCACCTGAAAGGGCAGTGGTAAATTCCTCAATGATTGCAGCAGGCATACGAGCAATGATACCAATCATGATGATGATTGAAACACCATTACCGATTCCCTTGTCAGTGATGCGTTCACCAAGCCAAAGGACAAACATACTACCGGCAGCAAGGATAATCGTAGACGCGAACATAAATCCGAAGCCGTCACCTACGAGGAAAGCACCTGAACCAGCTGTTTGAGCCTTAAGGTTGATCAAGTAAGTGGGAGCCTGGAAGAGCAGAATTGCGATTGTCAAAACACGAGTGATCTGATTAATCTTTCTTCTGCCACTTTCACCTTCACGCTGCATCTTCTGGAAGTAGGGCACAGCGACAGCGAGCAACTGCACAACGATAGACGCTGAAATGTAAGGCATGATACCCAACGCAAATACTGAAGCGTTAGAGAATGCACCACCAGAGAACATGTTCAAAAGCGCCATCAAACCATCACTGGTCTGAGCTTGCAACTGCTGCAAAGCCGCAGGGTCAATACCGGGAAGAACCACGAATGACCCAACGCGATAGATAGCAACAAAGAGGAGAGTCATGAGGATGCGCTCGCGCAAATCCTCAATTCTCCAAATGTTCTTGATAGTCTCGATTATTTTTTTCATCGACGTAAAACTTTATTAGAGTTTAGTAACAGTACCACCAGCAGCTACGATAGCGTCTTCTGCAGTCTTAGAGAATGCATGAGCTACAACATCGAGCTTTGCAGTAACAGTACCATTTCCAAGAATCTTCACGAGCTGGTTGTTAGAAATGAAACCAGCTGCTACGAGTTCTTCTACGCCAATCTTAGCGAGACCCTTAGCTTCAGCGAGGCTCTGAAGAGTGCTGAGGTTGATTGCCTTGTACTCTACGCGGTTAATGTTCTTGAAACCGAACTTAGGCACACGGCGCTGAAGAGGCATCTGACCACCTTCAAAACCAATCTTCTTGCTATAACCAGAACGCGCCTTAGCACCCTTGTGACCACGTGTAGAAGTACCACCGAGACCTGAACCAGGACCGCGACCAATTCTTTTACGTGACTGAGTTGAGCCGTTAGCGGGTTTTAAAGTATTTAATTTCATTAGAATGCTATTTTTTATAGACCTTAATTATTCTACAGTTACCAAGTGATGAACCTTGCGAATCATACCACGGAGGGCAGGAGTGTCTTCCTTCTCAACGGTTTGGTTCAACTTCTTGAGACCGAGCGCTTCAAGCGTTCTCTTCTGATCTACTGAAGCACCAATGCGGCTCTTAATCTGCTTAATCTTAATAGTTGCCATAATCGTTGTTTTATCCTCTGAATACTTTTTCCAATGATACACCACGGTGCATTGCTACTGTGCGAGCGTCACGCATTTCGCTAAGTGCAGCAATCGTTGCCTTAACAAGATTGTGGGGGTTAGATGAACCCTTTGACTTAGCAAGTACGTCCTTAACGCCTACGCTTTCAAGTACTGCACGCATAGCACCACCTGCCACAACACCTGTACCTTCAGATGCGGGGAGGATGAGAACTTCTGCGCCGCCGAACTTAGCAGCCTGACCATGAGGAACTGTACCCTTAATTACGGGAACCTTAACAAGGTTCTTCTTAGCAGCTTCTACACCCTTTGCGATAGCAGCAGTAACTTCGCCAGCCTTACCGAGACCTACGCCAATTACACCCTTGCCATCACCTACTACTACGATAGCAGCGAAAGTGAAAGTGCGACCACCCTTAGTAACCTTAGTTACACGATTGATAGCAACGAGTCTATCCTTTAATTCTTCTGTATTTACGTTTACTCTGTTTGCCATAATCTTTTAGAATTTAAGTCCACCATTACGTGCACCGTCTGCAACTTCCTTAACACGGCCGTGATAGAGATAACCGTTACGGTCGAATACTACAGTCTCGATACCAGCTTCGAGTGCCTTCTTAGCGATAGCTTCACCAACCTTAGCAGCCTGTTCCTTCTTGGGCATTGCTTCCATGCCGAGTGAAGATGCTGCAGCGAGAGTTGTGCCAGTTTCATCGTTGATGATCTGAACGTAGATCTGCTTGTTGCTTCTGAATACGCTCATGCGGGGACGAGCAGCAGTACCAGAGATTTTATTACGAACTCTGTATTTGATCTTGATGCGTCTTTGTTCTTTTTTCGTAGTCATAATCTTACTAATTAAAATTACTTACCTGCTGACTTACCAGACTTACGACGAATTTGTTCGCCAACGAAGAGGATACCCTTTCCTTTGTAAGGTTCAGGCTTGCGGAAAGAACGAATCTTAGCACATACAAGTCCGAGCAACTGCTTGTCGCAAGACTCAAGACAAATATAGGGGTTCTTGTTTCTTTCAGACTTCGTTTCAACCTTGATTTCCTTGGGAAGCTGGATGAAAATAGCGTGTGTGTAACCGAGGTTAAATTCGATGAGGTTGCCAGTGTTCTGCACGCGGTAACCTACACCCACGAGTTCCATTTCCTTCTTGTAACCTTCAGAAACACCGATTACCATGTTATTAACAAGAGCACGGTAGAGGCCATAGAAAGCCTGCTTCTGCTTCTGTTCAACATCACTTGCTTCGTTGATGCTGAAAGTGATTACATTATCTGCAATTGAAACATTGATAGAAGGATCAATAGCTTGGCTCAATTCACCCTTCGGTCCTTTTACAGACACTACATTATCCTGGTATGTTACAGTAACACCTGCAGGGATGTTAATCGGCAATTTACCTATTCTTGACATTGTTTTCCTCCTAAATTAGTATACATAGCAAAGAACTTCACCACCAATCTTAAGTTCGGAAGCTTCCTTGTCTGTCATTAAACCTTTAGACGTTGATACGATTGCGATACCAAGTCCGTTAATAACACGGGGCATTTCACGGTAGCCAGTGTACTTACGCATACCGGGCTTAGAAACGCGTGTGAGGCTCTTGATAGCGTTCACCTTGCTTTCGGGGTGATACTTGAGAGCGATCTTGATTGTGCCCTGAGGACCTTCTTCAATGAACTTGTAGTTCAAGATGTAGCCCTTTTCGAAGAGAATCTTTGTGATGTTCTTCTTCACATTTGACGCAGGTACTTCAACAACGCGGTGCTTAGCGTGAATCGCGTTGCGGAGACGGGTCAAATAGTCTGCTATTGGATCTGTCATGATAAAATTGTTTAATTAATCGGGACTGCCCCGACAATATTAAATAATAATAGAAAGATTTATCTCTGTTGGTATTGCTTACCAGCTTGCCTTCTTAACGCCGGGGATCAAGCCTTCAGAAGCCATTTCACGGAACTGAATACGTGAGAGACCGAAGAGGCGGATATAACCCTTGGGACGGCCAGTGAGCTTACAACGGTTGTGAAGGCGAATGGGGTTAGCATTCTTGGGGATTGCCTGGAGCTTACGAGCTGCCTCGTAAGCTTCTACAGGATCCTCAGACTTGTTAACAATTTCCTTCAACGCTGCACGCTTAGCTGCGTACTTGGCTACCATTTTAGCACGCTTTACTTCACGTGCCTTCATTGATTCTTTTGCCATGTGTTGTATTAATTGTTTTTAGCGTTCTTAAAGGGAAGACCAAATTCCTTAAGGAGAGCGTAGCCTTCTTCGTCAGTGGGAGCAGATGTCACGAATGTGATGTTCATACCGAGCAAACGATCGATTGAGTCGATGTTGATTTCGGGGAAGATAATCTGTTCCTGAATACCGAGTGTGTAGTTACCACGACCGTCAAACTTGCTTTCGATACCCTTGAAGTCGCGGATACGGGGCAATGCCACGCGAACCAACTTTTCGAGGAATTCATACATGCGTTCGCGACGAAGTGTTACCATCACACCGATGGGCATCTTCTTACGAAGCTTAAAGTTTGATACGTCCTTCTTAGAAACTGTTGCTACAGCCTTCTGACCAGTGATAGCAGTGAGTTCGTTAATTGCAACATCAATGATCTTCTTGTCAGCAACTGCTACACCAAGACCTTGGTTGATAACGATCTTCTTCAACACAGGAATCTGCATCTTAGAAGAGTAGTTGAACTGCTTCATCAAAGCAGGAGCGATCTGCTCTGCGTAAACTTTCTTAAGTTGTGCTGTGTTACTCATTACTTGATCTCCTCTCCTGATTTTTTAGCGTAGCGAACAAGCTTGCCATTTTCGTTCAACTTACGACCGATGCGAGTAGCTTCGCCAGTCTTGGGGTCAACCACATTGAGGTTAGAAATGTGGATGGGAGCTTCCATCTTCACGATGCCTCCCTGAGGGTTCTTAGCGTTAGGCTTCTGGCTCTTTGAAACCATGTTTACACCTTCTACGATTGCACGCTTCTTTTCTACGAAGACCTTGGTAACAACGCCTGTCTTACCCTTATCTTCACCAGCGAGAACCTTTACTGTGTCGCCTTTCTTAATATGTAATTTCATTACTATTTCGATTAAACGGGGATTAAAGTACCTCAGGTGCCAAAGAAACGACCTTCATATTAGCAGCACGAAGTTCACGTGCAACCGGACCGAAAATACGACTACCTCTCAACTCGCCTGCATTGTTCAAGAGAACACATGCGTTGTCATCAAAGCGGATGTAAGAACCATCAGCACGACGGATTTCCTTCTTAGTACGTACGATCAAAGCCTTCGATACGGCACCCTTCTTAATATCACTTGACGGAATCACGCTCTTTACAGATACTACGATTACGTCACCTACAGAAGCGTAGCGGCGGCGAGTACCACCAAGCACACGGATACAAAGTGCTTCGCGTGCACCGCTGTTATCAGCTACTGTCAATCTAGATTCTGCTTGTATCATAATTACTTAGCTCTTTCTACAATTTCAACAACTCTCCAACGCTTAGTCTTGCTCAAGGGACGAGTTTCCATGATGAGAACTGTATCGCCGATGTGGCAGTCGTTCTTTTCGTCATGAGCATGGTACTTCTTCGTCTTAGAGATGAATTTACCATAAATGGGGTGCTTTTCCTTGAACTTAGCAGCTACAACGATGGTCTTGTCCATCTTGTCGCTTACAACAACACCCTGTCTTGTTTTTCTTAAATTTCTTTCCATCTGGATGATGATTATTTGTTGTTAAGTTCGTTCAACACAGTCTTCATCTTAGCAATCGTACGACGTGCCGCTTTGATCTGTGCAGGATTTTCCAGAGGAGTGATGCTGTGGTTAAGCACCAACTGGTTGTAGTTAGCTACCTCTGTCTGGAGGCGTTCTGCCAACTCATTAGCTGGGATTTGACGGATTTCTGCGATCTTCATAATTATGCGTTTTTATCGTAGTCGTGTCTAACAATGAACTTTGTAGTAACGGGGAGCTTCTGCGCAGCGAGGCGGAGCGCTTCCTTAGCTACTTCAAAGGGTACACCATCAATTTCGAAAATGATGCGACCGGGAGTGATGGGGAATACGTAACCTACGGGGTCACCCTTACCCTTACCCATGCGGACGTCAGCAGGCTTCTTAGTGATGGGTTTGTCAGGGAAGATGCGAATCCAAGACTGTCCTTCACGCTGCATGTAGCGTGTCATTGCGATACGCGCAGCTTCAATCTGGCGACCTGTGAGCCAGTGTGTATCGAGGCTCTTGATACCGAAGCTACCGAATGCAAGCTGATTACCACGCTGTGCATTACCCTTGCTGCGGCCCTTATGCGGTCTTCTGTATTTTGTTCTTTTAGGTTGTAACATAATACTCTAACTGATTAACGGTTGTTGTTTTTCTTGTTACGGAACTTGCGGCCGTTGTTTTCGCTCTTGCGTCCAGTTTCCTTTTCAGGAGTGAAGTTAGGAGCGAGGTCACGCTTTCCGTAAACTTCGCCACGGCAAATCCATACCTTGATACCAAGGAGACCTACCTTTGTAAGTGCTTCAGTGTGGCAGTAGTCGATATCTGCACGGAATGTGTGGAGAGGAGTACGACCTTCCTTGAACATTTCGCTACGAGCGATTTCAGCGCCGTTAAGACGACCAGAAATCTGCACCTTGATACCTTCAGCACCCATACGCATTGCGTTCTGGATAGCCATCTTGATAGCACGACGATAAGCGATCTTGCCTTCTACTTGGCGAGCGATGCTCTTACCTACGATAGTTGCATCGAGGTCAGGCTTCTTAACTTCGAAGACATTGATCTGCACTTCCTTGTCAGTAATCTTCTTAAGTTCTTCCTTAAGCTTATCGATGTCCTGACCAGCCTTACCGATGATAACACCGGGACGCGCTGTGCAAACAGTAATTGTAATCAGTTTGGGAGTGCGTTCGATAACGATACGTGAAACGCTTGCCTTAGCGAGACGCACGTCGAGATACTTGCGGATTTTGCTATCTTCGAGGATATTGTCACCGAAGTTAGAACCACCGAACCAGTTAGAATCCCAACCACGAATAATACCAAGTCGGTTTGAAATCGGATTTACTTTCTGTCCCATAGATTAATCATTTTTAGTACCCACGTGGATTGTAACGTGGTTTGAACGTTTACGAATTCTGTAACCTCTACCCTGGGGTGCAGGACGCATACGCTTGAGAGTAGCACCACCATCAACATAAATCTGTGTTACGAACAATTCGCCTTCTTCTGCCTTGCGATCGTTCTTCTGTTCCCAGTTAGCGATTGCTGAGCGCAACAACTTTTCCACATCTGCAGAAGCAGCCTTCTTTGAGAAGCGGAGCGTGCCGAGTGCGCGATTTACCTCCATACCGCGGATCATGTCAACGACATAACGCATCTTGCGGGGTGAAGAGGGGCAATTTTGCAACTTTGCAAAATATTGGGTCTTGAGCGCTGCCTTTCTAGCTTCAGCAGCGAGTCTTTTTCTTGCTCCCATTTATTTTATTTCTTTAAAATCTGGTTTGAATGTGCCTGTTTACTTCTTCTTGTTACCACCGTGGCCACCAAACTTACGTGTGGGCGCAAATTCGCCGAGCTTGTGACCTACCATGTTTTCAGTAACATAAACAGGAATAAACTTATTTCCGTTGTGAACTGCAACTGTATGTCCTACGAAGTCAGGAGATATCATTGAAGCTCTGGCCCATGTCTTAACAACTGCCTTCTTGCCGCTTTCATTCATTGCAAGAATCTTCTTTTCGAGAGAGACAGCGATATAGGGACCTTTCTTAAGTGAACGACTCATAATCTTATTCTCGTGTTAGTGAAATTACTTTTTACGTCTTTCGATAATATACTTGCTTGACTGCTTCTTAGGTGCACGTGTCTTGAGACCCTTAGCATACAAGCCTGTACGTGAACGTGGGTGACCACCTGACTGACGACCTTCACCACCACCCATGGGGTGATCTACAGGGTTCATAACAACACCACGGTTGTGAGGACGACGACCCAACCAACGTGAGCGACCTGCCTTACCTGAAGATTCGAGAGCGTGGTCAGAGTTACCTACGCTACCTACAGTTGCCTTACAAGCACTGAGGATTTGACGAGTTTCACCAGAAGGAAGCTTGATTACGCAATACTTACCTTCACGAGAAGTGAGCTGAGCGAAGTTACCTGCTGAACGAACGAGGAGCGCGCCCTGACCGGGACGAAGCTCGATGTTGTGAATCACTGTACCAACAGGGATGTTCTGGAGGGGAAGTGCGTTACCTACTTCGGGTGCAGCTTCAGCGCCTGACATCAACTTGTCGCCAACTTTCAAACCATTGGGAGCAATAATATAACGCTTTTCACCATCTACGTAGTAGAGAAGAGCGATACGAGCTGAACGGTTAGGATCATACTCGATTGTCTTAACCACTGCGGGTACACCATCCTTCTCACGCTTGAAGTCGATAAAACGGAACTTTCTCTTGTGACCGCCACCGAGGTAACGCATTGTCATCTTACCTACGTTGTTACGACCACCAGACTGCTTCTTACCGCAAACGAGAGATTTTTCTGGTACGGATGCAGTAATTTCTTCGAACGTACCAATAACCTTGTGTCTCTGCCCTGGTGTTGTGGGCTTAAATTTACGTACTGCCATTGTTCTTATTAAATATTGCTATAGAAGTCAATTGTTTCGCCCTCCTTAAGAGTTACGAGAGCCTTCTTGAAAGCATTTGTACGACCCTGAATCAAACCAGCCTTAGTGTAGCGTGACTTGTTCTTACCAGCGTAGATCATTGTGTTTACAGATACTACGTTTACACCGTACAAAGCTTCTACTTCCGCCTTAATCTGAAGCTTGTTAGCTTCGGGGCGCACGATGAAGCCAAACTGATTCTGCTTCTCCGTGATACCTGTCATCTTTTCAGTGACGAGGGGCTTTACGATATATGCCATAATCTATTTAGCCTCAATTTACTTTGTTAAACCTGCTTCGATATTTGCAAGCGCGCTTTCAGTTACTACCAATACACCTGCGTTAAGTACGCCGTATGTGTTGATGTCTGAAGCAACTGCAACCTGAGTCTTCTGAAGGTTACGTGCTGACAAATATACATTTTTATTGATTTCTGAAGTAACCAAAAGCACCTTTTTTTCAGATACCTTAAGATTATTCATCAATTCTACGAATGCCTTAGTCTTAGGAGCTTCGAAAGTGAAGTCTTCAACCACTACGATTGCATTTTCCTGAGCCTTGTAAGAGAGAGCGCAACGACGAGCGAGCTGCTTAACCTTCTTATTGAGCTTGAAATCATAGTTACGGGGCTTAGGACCAAACACGCGAGCACCACCTACGAGCAAGGGTGAGTTGATATCACCACGGCGAGCACCGCCACCGCCCTTCTGACGACCGAGCTTACGAGTAGAACCGCTGAGTTCACTTCTTTCCTTTGACTTAGCTGTACCCTGGCGCTGAGCAGCGAGGTACTGCTTCACGTCGAGATAGATGACGTGATCGTTGGGAGTGATACCAAATACTGAGTCGTTGAGCACAACCTTCTTGCCGGTATCTTCACCCTTAATATTCAATACACTGATTTCCATTACTTTTCAACGATTACGATTGAACCTTTGCAACCCGCAACTGAACCCTTAATGAGAAGGAGATTGTGTTCGGGAATTACCTTTAACACTTGCAAGTTTTGTGTAGTTACGCGATCGCCGCCCATCTGGCCGCCCATGCGCATACCCTTGAACACCTTAGCGGGGTATGAACAAGCACCGATAGAACCCGGCTTGCGTGCGCGGTCGTCCTGACCGTGTGTTGACTGACCAACACCACCAAAACCGTGGCGCTTCATTACACCCTGGAAACCCTTACCCTTAGATGTACCTACTACGTTTACGTAAGCAGCATCGTTGAAGAGTTCAACTGTGAGTGTGTCACCCAAGTTAAATTCCTGGTCAAAACCCTTGAACTCGGCCAAGTGACGCTTGGGGGTAACACCTGCCTTTTGGAAGTGACCCTTGAGAGCAGCAGAAGTATTCTTCTCCTTAGCTTCCTGGAAACCTACCTGAACAGCTGCATAGCCATCCTTTTCGACAGTCTTAATCTGAGTTACCACACAAGGACCTACTTCGATAACAGTGCATGGCACATTCTTGCCCTCGGCACTGAACACGGATGTCATTCCGATTTTCTTTCCTAATAATCCTGGCATTTCAGTTTTACTATTAATAAATGATATGTTTTAGAATTTTTGTTTCTTCGTAGCCCATTTCTGGGGCGAAATCCTACTTAGCGTAGGGTTAATACTTAGTATAAAAAAGCAGGTTTCAAGCGTTTCCTACTTTTTGCGAGTGCAAATTTACGAACATTTTATAGTTACACCAAGAAAATCAGCACTTTTCTTAATAATTATTTTCCCTACCCTAAATTTTGTAAAACAGAAATTCCAAAATTACCCCATAAATAAAATTAGCAGTGGAAAATAATCCATTTTTACCCCGTAAAAATAATAATTAAAGCACCTATTTTATCACACAATATATAATATATGAATATTTTTTATCTGTAAGCAACCAATATAACGCTCACAACAACTCCTCAGAAAGTCTATATAAATGTACAATAGGATCCAATTATCAAACACTCATGGTTACTTAGAGATAATCGATCCAGTTATAATAACAGGAGGACACCTACATAGCATCCTCCTGTGTCGTTCTTATTTCAACCGCTTCAAAGAAGCCTTTGTATTTTCAATCTCCCTCTTCCAACCCTCAATGCGGCGGTCGTGAGCAGCTGAAGCGTCTACTTTATTTTTGCGATATCCTGCCTTTGACGAAGGACTGGAAGCTCTCTTTATCAAATCAGCGTAGCGTTCATTGTCGCGTTTCTTATCCTGCTTTTCGCGGTCAATTCTGGCACGCAATTCAATAATCTTTTTCTTGTAATATTCTTTGCTCATAATAGTTACAATTAAACTGTTAACAAGTACCTACATTATACTTTAACTTAAATTTAAGATGATCCAATAACTTTGCGAAGTCAGAGGGTTTGCCATTAACCATTGTGGGCCAGTTACCACAAAGCACCACCTTCTTATCCGCCAACTGAATTGTAGGTACATCAGGCGAACTTCCAAAGAATTCAACTTTACCTCTTTCTTTTAACCTAGTCAAATACTCTTCGTAATCCAAGAAAACAGAGTCCATACTTCTTTTGAATGCAAACGCCTCCTTCAACTGTTCGTGAGTAGTTCCAGGGTGTTCGGAAAGATAATACGCAACTACATCATTCACAAATTCTTTTTTCTTGGTATATACCTTGCCATTAAATTGGTAAGAAGATGTGTCTCGATTAAATTTCGACTCCTTCTTGATAGGCCCGTCAAATGCCTTAAGATTGGTGACAGCTGACATTTCTAATACAGAAGAGACAATTTCCCCCAGTTGTTCGTCATTCCCTATAATCTGAGCAATTTTATTAAACAGCGATGAGATACTAAAGGCACGGTTTGCAAGATATGTTTCCTTCTGACACATACGATACACCACCTTCTCCCAATCTTCATCAAATTCTTCTATGGAATTGAGCGTATCAAGTTCTGCCTCTGTAAGTGTACTCAACTTAAGTTTCGATGCAATTTTCTCATTCCATGACTTAAAGTCAGGAGCCTCTGTCAACTGATTGTAAATATAGGGATAGGCAATCTGCATACACACTAATGAATAGTTGAGCACTTTCAAATGCTGTTCCTGAACAGCATCTCCTTCCGACGTGTGCTGCATCTCATTGATGATGGAGATTAAAGCTAAAGTATTAGTTAGGCGCTTCAATGATCGAGGATTGCTTCCTACAGAAAGGCGAGTGATTTCAGACAAGTCCTCTGCTAATGCAGGATTGTTTAGTTCACTTTCGGTAAAGAACTCAATTTTACGAAGTGCATCTACAAGGAACGTATCTACATTATATGAAGCCACAGGCATGGAGAAGGGCAACTGAATTATCTTATCAAAGAAAGAGCGGAACTCTCTTTCGTTCGCATCAGTCAATTCTCCAAATTTGGGTTTCAATCCCTTAATTACTACATCATAGTCAATTGCTAAAATAAACACACACTTCTCCAGGTCGAAGATATTCTTTAACAATTCAAGAATCTCAACAGCCACAGGAGGGTCTATTCTATCAAGGTCATCAATATAGAATGTAAATCCTTGCTTCGTGGTGTCTCTGGCAAGTGCATCTGCAATCAACTTTGAGATTTCGTCCTTTAACTGCATGATGTCAGAACTTGCTGAACTTTCACCACCACTAAAAACTTCTCCCACTACTTCTCCATCAATACCAACGACCCCAGCTGCAACTTTTGTACCAGCTACCGCCATTTTCTTAAACAATCCTCCAATCTTCTTTTTACTCTCTTCCCACTTTTGAACATTGGGATTAAGCGCACCTATTTGCGAAATGATCCCTTCAAGAATTGAAATGATGGCCTGCGAGGGTGTCTTCATCAAAGAATATTGCCACGTATTGATCCACACGGGGAAATAGGGGGCATTGTCAATTTCACAAAGATTATATCTAAGCAAATTCATCAACGAAGTCTTACCACTCCCCCACTCACCTTGCAGAGCGATAGTAATAGGGGTGTCTGTCAAACGCACATACTTAATCAATGCGTCTTGATAAATTTGAATACCAAAGAGGTCCTCTTGAGTATGTTTGCGAGGAACATCAATAATACTTGATTTCATGTCCTATTTTTACTTCAAACAACTTTTAATCTATTCTGACTCATTAAATCAGAATTGTCACACGAGATTACTTGACTTCGACCCAACTTTTAGAACATCTCATGTCCAAAGAAGGTTATGCCGAGATCGATGCCTAAGTAAGTCTTGCATACAAACTGCAGTAAAGTTAAAATTGCTGCCAATAACAACAGTCCAAGGGCAATCTTATTTCCCAACGACATTGAGTTATTTTTCTTAGCCATAATTATTCAATGTTATTTCCAATCTCCCTTCTTACACTTGTTCTTCTCGCATTCAGCATTGAATGCCGCGAGAGTTTTTTCATCAGTACTACCTGAGGTATAGTAACGACGACCATCGCCTTCGGTATAACAAATTTGGCAATAGAGTCCAAATACGGTATCAAACTCTTTCTCCAACGACTTTATTTTCTTGTTACCAGAAATTGAAATATCGCCGCCAGAATCAGCACGACGTACCGAAGCCAAAGTCTTATCACCGGGGATTGCAGTTATTGACTCGCCTTTCTTTACCTGCTCACGAGCATAACTGTAATATATACCCAAACGCAAGTAAGGGAATTTCTTGTTAAACTCCTTGCGTAAAGTGTCAATTTTTTTATTCCCTGTCACAGAAATCTCTGTTGTAGAGGTTGTTGACTTACTTGCAGTCGTTGTTTTCTTTGCTGCTGTTGTTTTTGTTGCAGTTGTTTTAGCCACAGGTTTTGCTGTGGTTGTTTTCTTCGCTGTAGGCTTCTTAGTTGCAGCGGTCTTTGTTGTTGTTTTCTTTACTACCATAATTACTTAATTAAACGAGTTTTAGTTTCAATTATCACTGCATAATTATTCTCCATCCTTTTGCTGAATGAATTCCCTGCCATCCTTATTGATGTAGCGAGTAATTCCCTTTTCTCCTCGATATCCAACGAGGCACAAATCATTTACAAACTCATCTGCCATCCAATCGTAGCGAGGATGTATTAGCACCTTACCTTCAGCATCAACAAGTCCATATTTACCGTTTAACGCGACTGTGTATGTTCGCACATTCCCATTATCTATATAAACTTGGTCATATTTCTTTGCTAATGCTTTATACACCGTATAATCTTCAATAGGATTACCCGCAAGATCAAGGAATCCCCATTTTTCATGTAGTTCAGCCGTCAAAATGGTTTCATGATTACCTACTGTGTCATAAATTATGGGGACAACCACCCTTCCAGTGCGGTCAATACATCCCATTTTTCCTGCTAATTTCACACAAGCAAGTCCATTTGTACCATAGTTATCTACAGAATCATATATACAAGGGATAACTAAATTACCTTCCTTGTCAATAAACCCCTCTTTTTTATTTTTCTGGACTGGTGCCATTCCATTCTTAAAATGCCATGCTTTCCTATATTCACAAGGGATTACTCTGTTACCTCTTTTATCCACAAAACCCCATTTCTTATTAACCTTAACAGCAGCTAATCCTTCTGAGAAAGAACCGACTTCCTTGTATTTACAGGGAATAACTATGGAATTTGTTTTGTCAATAAACCCCCATTTCCCATTTACTTTTACAGCCGCAAGACCTTCTGAAAAAGAGAGCACTTTAGAGTAGATTAAAGGAATCACCTCCTCACCTTTAGTATTAATAAATCCCCACTTCTGATTAAGAACTGCGGCAACCCCCTCATGGAATGATTCTGCAAGAACGTATTTAAGCGTGGTAATATACTCACCTTTCTTGTTAATATAACCACATTGATAATTCCAATTATTATCGTTCCGCACTGGAACCAACCCATTTCTGTAATCATGATTATCATACAATCCTATTCCATCCCAAATAAGGCGGTGTATGCAAGGGACAATCTTTTTTCCTTTCTTATCTATAAAACCAAAGTGCGGGTTATCATCTTCCTGTACAAAAGCACGCCCTTCATGAAAATGATGCACTTCTTTGAATTTACAAGGGATGACCTCGCGTCCTTCTTTATTTATAAATCCCCACCCATATTCAGATAGTTCAACAGGAGCCAACCCATCTTTGAAACTACGCGCTCGATTGTATTGAAATGGCACCACCACCTTACCTATAGCATCTACATACCCGCACCAATCATTTAATTTCACAGCAGCAAGTCCTTCATTAAACCAACAATGATCGTAAATAAAAGGAGACTTGTACCAAATGTTTGTCTGAAATTTTTCCCCCTCATTACAAATCCATTTCAGTTCGCATTTTCTACCGTTGTATGTTACATAGTACAGAATTTTACTACCCGTTTCTATCATCTCTTCCCCCACTTTTATAACTACCTCTGCATAGTGTAGTTGTAAATTCTTAGGGTCAAACACTGATGTATAAACCTTTGCAGAGAAGACACTCCAACGCTTACAACGCTTAATAGCAGGATTATCCTTTGTGGGAAGTTTCTTCACGACTTGTCCTAAGTCTACCATGGAAAAATCAACTTCTTGGTAAACTATAGCATCTTCCTCTATTTCTATTTTATCGAGAAAACTTAATCCTCCAAAAGTTTCGTATCTACCCCAATCACTATCACGCTCAAAGGAAATATACCACCCATGAAACTTTATTGTTTTCCAAGCCATAAATCACAAATTTTGTATAACATCAATACTATACAGTGCATGACAAACTACCTAATAACCACACTTTTTCTCTTTTAGTGACGTATCATAAGTCATTTCCTCACCAAGTCCAAAATGCTTATTAAGTATATCCGCCATTGTCTTTGCCATCGCAATTCTTCTCATATCCCATAGGCAAGCACTCCATGCGATGCGACAGATAATATTGTTTTGAGCGCCACGCCCCTCTTTGTATTTACGAGCAAACAGGTTGGGAGATGTCGATGCGTGATAGCGTTGGTGGTCAGACTCCAACCCAAATTCCGCAGAGAGTTTTGCACTTATCTCTTGATAGAATTCACGGTAAGCCTCCATATCCTTTACCACAAGGCCTTCCTCTTCAAAATGCTCTACGCCCTTCGCTCCTCCGGCAGAGAAATGGAAGTGAGTGGGATAAGAAGGTTCGTTAGCGCCACTCGCCACTAAAGTTGTAAAGGTCCAGGAACCATCTTTAGAAGTCAATTGTTCAAGGTCATTCATATACTCTTCCAAATTCTCTTCATAGGTAGAGCGATCGGGGAAAATATAATAAGACTTATAGGGGCGCATCTCGCCACACTCTCGACTGATATAATTAAATCCACCTATCAAAGCGAGATAATAGGAGAAGTTTCCTATTGCTGGTTCTATAAAACTTCCGGGAGAAACTATCGTTACCTTTGATCCTCTATCAATACAATAACCATACGAGCGATTCTTGGGGAAATGCGCTATAGCTAATTTATCTTGCGGGTGTTCCTCAATGGTTTGCGTAACGGCTAAATTTATCAAACGAAACGCCGTTGAACCTTCCACAGCATCAAAGATGTCATCCACCTTCATCCCCAAACGCGCCTGCATATCACAAATGGATATATGTTGGGGCACAATCTGAAAACCTGTAGGGCGGTCCAACTTACGTTCAAAGGCGTTTTTCAGTTTCTCAATATTTTTATCTACAATTTCCTTATGAAGTTCTGCTTCCATTGCTTCAGAGAAACCTGCGCCAATCAAACCAGCAGGAACTGCGAATAATGCAATTCCTAATATCCCAATAATGCAAGCAATAATTCTACCCACCCCCGTTATTGGTGGTGTATCCGCAAACCCGCCCGGGTCTCCAATATATTGAGCGAATGCCCATACTACAGACTTCATTCCATTGTCATAAACCTCAGGTTGCGCCGCATGTTCATAAAAGAACAACACAAAGGAGAGCATCAAAGTCACTACCACCAGGAATTGCAAAGAGATAAACATTTCCTTTGACTTTGAAAGTATCGCTTGTTGCAATAACTTAAATGAACGCATGTAGCGGAACACACGCAACAAACGCAATACACGCAACGACTTCAATACAGCATAAGGAAGGGGGAAGAACAATGCCACATAGAAGGAGTAAGTAGAAACCACATCTATCAATCCATAAAAAGTAAAGCAATACTTTACCCTTCCCCAAAAACCTTTAAATCTTGCGTCTAACTCGTCGGCAGTCCAAATACGTAACGTCACCTCTATGGTAAACGCTATGACGGTTACAACATCTACAATATGCAACACCACTTCACAAGTAGGTGACACATTAAATGTAGAGACGAACACAGCAAGTGTGCTCAAAATAATCAATCCAATGATGACGTAGTCTAAAATATTGCCCCACTGTTCTGTGCCTAAATCATTATCAAAGACACGGGCAAGTTTCTTCTTAAATTCAGCAATCTTGCTCATAAGTAACTATAGGTTTAACCGAGTTTTTCTGTTTCTAAGGTATATTCTACCCAAGCACGAACAAAGGTTTTTTCAACAATCCTATAGGGAGACTGTTCATGCTTTTAATAGTTCCATCTTAATCTTATTGCAAATCCCATCCAATCACCTCCTGCACCACCCGTGCCATCTCACGCAGTTCCACCCCTGCACCATCGGGGGCATCAGTTTGTCCTTTAAACAAAGGCAGATGCACAAATATGGCTTTCATATTGGGGGTATGTTCACACAAGCGGAGCGCCTCATAATACAAGCGGTTGCACACAAACAATCCGCAAGAATTAGACACCACCACAGGTAACCCCTGTTCAACCATGAATGCACAAAGTTTCTTGATGGACAACTTTGTAAACAGGGCAGCAGGTGCATTGGGATAAATCGGTGCTTCATCGGGCACCATGCCGTCGTTATCCGCCGACTTGGCATCCATTAAGTTAATAGCTATGCGCTCCAACCTAACTTTTTCACTCAAAGCAGCCTGACCCAACATCACAATAAGGTCGGGATGCGTCTCCTCCACCGCCTCGTGCAATGCTGACGCCACGCGTTCAAAACTCACGGGCAGCATCCGCAAAAAGAGTTCTACTCCCTGAACACCTTGGGCAACCACTTGCTGTGCGGTTGCCCAAGACGAATTTTCTACATATTTACCAAAGGGGGCAAAACCCGTAACAAGAACTCTATGCATTTAATCTATACTATACTTAGTACGATAATATACTGTATTCGGAACAACCGCCTCAACCTCAACCCATAAATAATTGGTATATCTCATGCGTTCATTCTCAAAACCTAAATATATAGTTTTAGCACCTTTCGTGGGAATTCTCCCATTGCAAGACTGGGTGCCTATCGTAGAAAAATCCACATCGTAATTGAGTTTAGAAACAGGACTCGTACCATCTTGAAATTGTTTGGCTTGAGACTGATTGCGGAACACATACATATTGCAGTAAGCATCCTCCTCACGAATGGGGCGATTGTCATCAAGCAGCGTATTGAGAAGTCCGTTACTCGAATGCTTTTCATACAAAGGTAATCCCAAGAATTTGATTCGTTTGTAACTACGAGTAAGGTTGTCATGAAACTGTCCATCATCCGACCTATCTTGCTCGCTTGTATCAATACGCATGGAGTAAAGTATGTCAGTCGCACCTGCTGGCACCTGCACAGCAATCAGTCCCTTAGAGTTTCCCGAAAATGCCGCCTTCAACTGTCCGCGCAATGTAAATTTACGAGGTTCTTCAAAACATTTGATCATTGAAACACCAGGCACTCCTTTGGCACCAAATTCCCCCTTTGCGCATTCTACCTGTTCCTGCTCAATCTTCGTGGGATCCTCCAAACGAGACATATCTGCTATCTTGTACTTAACTCCCAAATCCAAATACTGCGCCTTTGTAGGAATAACCTCCACAATATAAATAGCGGTATTCTTCACTTCCATATTGTAGTCTACAGAAGTCTTCGCAATAAAACTTTTTAGAGTCGCACGACTATTTACATTGCTAATTCTGAGTGTAAAGGGTTGTTGAGAACTGGCAGAAATAAGAAGAGTCTCACCTTTTTTTACATATACAGGATAGACTTGCTCACCCTCAATAAGTTGATCTGAAAAATTAAAGGCTGTGATTTCAAAACCGTTGACCGTCTCACTACATTTACCAACTATTTGCTCGCGTAAGTTTTTCACACGCCCCTTTAATGCCTCACAAGCACTCACCTGCTCTGGAGTTAAATCCATGGGATTGTAATCATAATACAAATCTTGCGTAAGCGCATGGATTTCCTTCAAATTGTCTGCAGAAAATGTGCTCCAATCTTCTGTTTCCACCACCTTCTCTAATTCCTGAACACGATTCAAGACCATGTTATACTCATCCAACAAAGCCTTGTTGCCACCACCTGTGCAACCACAAAGCAATGGCAACATGAGAACGACGAAAAATAACTTTTTCATTTCTTTTTACCTATGATAGTTTTCAGCACAGCTCCCCCAATCTTACGCTCTAATCCTTGCTTGGTAAGAGGGATCCCTGTTTTCTTTGCAACCTTTTGCTTAACAGCAGTAATGCCTATAGCTCGCTTCAATGAAAACGATAAACCTGGAATCTTCATAATCAATTACGACTTTATATGAATTAACAAACCGCCCATTGCAAGTAAAACAATTCCTATAAGAATTTGCCACCAAATAAAAGGGTGGTCCTTACATCGTTTGTCTTTAGTCCCCGATTTCGTGTGCTTAATAAGGGGTGTCCCACAAGCACAACTAACGAAACCAAGCGCTATAAATTTACCACCTAACGCTCCTTCACACAGTACGCAGCAGGCCAGTATAACAAGCATTGTTAGGAAATATCGAATAGTTCCACCAATAAATCCGAACATTATATCCCAAGGGAATCGTTTTGCAATGTATAGAAGTTGACAGAGACACTTTTTGCGTCTAAAGTACGCTTAGGTGTGGATTGAGATTTCCGTTAAAATAGTTCATTTGGTGTAAATATCGCATGTGTGTGGACGCTCTGAATGACGCTTTCTCCTTAAGATGTGGGGAATCAACACATAAAGTATGCACATATTACAAACTGTGTACTATGCTTTACGAGATTTGCAAAGCTTGATCTGCCTCTGCGAAAAAGGAGGAAGATATGAGCGACGCGAAGTCAATTGGGATTGCCTTTGGTGGGGACGGGAATGACTCAAAATGGGGCAACTACTATATCATTGATGAATGTTATTTTTTAGCTAAACCCTTAAACAGAGCCCCTGTAGCCTTTCCCAACACAGTTGCTCCAGTACCAGGGATAATAGAACCAGCAACTTCAGCCGCCTTACCTATTTTCTTAAGCATATTCTTATCAAGACCGCTAAAGAAACCTTTCTTGTCCTTCACCTTGTCGCGCAAGTAATCTGCGCCTGTCATCGCCTGAAGGTCAATAAGTTGATCCTCAAGTTCAACTAATGCTTCCTCAGCCTCTTTTATCTTATCCTTATTGCTTTTGAACACCCCCATAAAACCCTTAGGTTGCAAATCTTCAATCTCTTTCTTCTTGCGCTCAATGGCACGTTCCAATTTCTGAATTTCAGCCTTCAAATGACGCTCTGCGTATTCAATTTCCTCTTGTGTAAATGTAAGAGGTTCGTTAACATTGCTCATAATTAGTAGGTTGTTATATTACATAACTTGAATCACACAACAGGAAATTGTATTTGTCTACCAAGTTGTTGTTCGTGACTGCAATAGGTTAATAAAATTATTATCAACGGTTAAGATATAAAGTGACTATTATTCTTTCCTAGCAAAAGATAAAGGGGCGGCCAACAGAGTTTTAACCTTTGTGGCTGCCCCTTTTATTGATTACTTACCAGCAGCAACGAGAGTGATGTCGTTGTCAGCCAATGCAGTGTCATTAGCATTTGCAACCTGTACACCGATACCGTAAAGTTCAGCAATCTTCTTTTCGAAGTTACCAACGCGGAGGTTACCACCTACTGTGAGTTCGCCACCTGCCTTACCTTCAGCACGGAGTGAAGCCAAAGTTGCGTTGTCATCAGCCATAGCGCCCTTACAAGTTACGCTCTTGTACACGCGCAATGTGCTACCAAAGTTCTTCTTGAAGTTGTCCTTCAAAGTCTTGACCTTCATGCGGCCATCCAACTTAAATTCTGCCATAATTGTTAGTTTTAAAATGGTTAATAAATAGGGTTATTTCTTTTCGTTAAGGAAATCAATAAGTTTAGAACCAAACTGACGTGTATTCCAATTAGGATCATACTCAAAGCCTTCCTTCTCAGCAATTTCGCGAAGTGCACCTTTTACATTATCGTAAATGCGATACACTTCAATACTGCCAGAGTCTAATACAGACACGATGTATTCGCCTGAAATAACAGATTTCTTTGCCATAATAAATTCTTGATTAAACTTCCACGATGCAATAGTGAAAACTCACAGCGTCAATTTCACGCTTGCACCACTTGATACTATATTCTTTTTCCACGTCAAAATCAGGATGTGTCTGTGCACACTTACTTACAGGATTACGCCAGTGTTTTTGTTTCGAACAAACCTCACCTTCAACCATACTAAACAAGTAATGGTTGGAGGTTGGTTTACTCTTTTGAGTATAAAGGGAGTCGTTAGTAACAAAGACCGCCAGCCCTCCCTTTACATGTTCAAAACGCTTTTTCACTAACTCCAAACGCCGAACGTCTTTCCAAAAGTCATACATACCTAAGTCTTGCGCACCTTGATTCTTCATCACAACGACCTTATCATCAAGGAGTTCTTCAAAACGATGTATCTGACGCTCAAGTTTTTTCGTCTTGTATTTTAATTCTATAGGAATATAAACACTATCCTTCTTCACAACGATGTCTAACCTCAACTCTGTTTTCCATATATATTCGCCAACCTTTTCCAGTTCATGCCAAGGCACAAAGTATTCCACATCTACATCGTCATACGAATTGGCGGAATTTCTTAACCATGTAGCCAAGTGCATTTGAAAATCTCTTTCGTTAAAAAGCAGTTCATCAAACTGTTCTAAGAATTGATTTACATCCTGACGAACAATATGTAAGAGCGAGTTATTCATCTAACGCAGCGTGAGAATTTAGAATACAATTTCAAGTTCGGGTTCGTCCTTTACAAGGTCAGCCAACATTAATACGGCACGAGCTTCATTTACACCCAAAGCAGAAGCGATTGACAAGATATTGTCAACTTCTTCTTCGCAAAGCACACCGTCAACAGTTGCAACCTGCAATACTGCCTGGAGAACGAGTTCTGCTTCGTCTTCATCTACCTCAGCAGCATTCTGAAGCAATACTTCATTCACCTTCTCTTCGTCCATAGCACTGATAGCTTCCACTTCAGCGTTTACAGCGGCGAGCAATTCATTTACATCAAGTTCGAAAGCCTCAGCGATTTCTTCTACAGAGATCTTTTCAGCTTCATCATATTCACCATCAGCCCAGATTGTTGTAGCCAAGATGGTAGCGAGGTTCTTGATATTTGTCTTCATAATTACTTAAACAATCTTTTGATACGGTTAGTTAAACTGTTCTTTGCCTTGCGAGCCTTAGCCATTCTCTCAGCAATAGCCTTACCTTCCTTGGTACGCTTGTCTACAGTTCCGTCCTTGGTCTTCTTGACCGCTGTTTTCTTTACTGCCATAATATTTTTATGTTAAGTAGACCTATGTTATTCAAATACAACAAATTCTGTGCGACGATTCACTTCAGGATTGTTTACATCGAGAGGTTCGCTTGAGCCCTTACCTTCTGCATCCAAACGGTCGGTAGCAATACCGCGTGCCACGAGGAAGTCTACAGCAGCCTGCGCACGAGCTTCAGACAATTTTTGATTCAAGTTAGCATCACCTTCTGCAGAAGTGTGACCTACAATCTTTACCTTAAGCGTGGGGTTCTTTTCCATCAACTTAGCGAGGTCGTGCAATACGAACTTAGCGTCTTCATTCAGTTCTGCCTTACCCTGTTCAAACTGCGAAGCGTTGAAGTTCTTTTCAATTTCTTCAAGTTGCTGAACATAAACGGTGTCGTGAACAATAACTTCCTTCTCAACCACCTTTTCTACTTCAATAACTTCGGGTTGACGAGTTGCAAAGAAAGCGATTGCACCGAGGAGGAGAACAGCGAGGAGAATCCACAACCAGAGCAAAGATTTCTTCTTTTCGGGTACGGGGGGAACATAACCATTCAAGTATTCAAGGCGGAAACCACCCTTCTTACCAAAACCCTTTTCAGCAGCTTCAAACTGAGCGATTTCAATATCGTAAAGCTTTGCGTGACTTACCAAGCGGTCGAAGCTGGGCTTTGTCCACATCTTTACTACAGATACCTTCTTGCCATCACCCATTGTGAGCAACTCTTCTTCTGCCTTGAAGTAACCGTCCCAATTCGCATCAGTGCCCTTTTCTTCAGCGTAGATGAAGATTTCCTTGGTACCCTTATCAGGATTCAATTCATTGGGGAATGCCTTACGCAAATCTTCCAAAGTTGCCTGAGGATACATTACCATGTAAGCATGCGCGATGCCTAAAGCCGTACGGTTTTGAGCTTTACCGTAAACTCTTACTTTACTTGCCATAAAAAATGTGCATTAAATTATTAATTATATGTATCACTGTAATACAATCAGGGAGTTCCTATCTTCGCCAAACACAAAGACACGCCCTCCCCCACCGCTTAAACAACCAGTCACACCCCTTAAGTTTCCCAAGGTATATATACAAAAAAGGCGCAGACTAATTGCTTAATCTCCGCCAATAGGTCCTAGGAAAACCGCGAAAAAGAGAAAAGGCAACAGCCTGCGCTATGTCGTGTATGTGCATGACATATACGAACGCGCAGCAGAGCTCGTCTTCTCTCTTCTGTAATGAATTTCCTAGGTTCATTGGCGAGATAGACAAACACTTGCGTGTATGTGAATAGTGTAACTGTCAGCGAATTTACACAATTTTTCGAAATTGGGGGCATTTAGTAAAGAAAAATGCAAATTCAATTTTTCAAAATTAGCGCTTTGACTGTTGCCGATGCAAAATTAAGTTAAAATGTGGGGTTGGCAAGAAAAAGGATTTTTCTTTTGTTGTCTTTTCGGATGATAGGTATTTCGACTGGTTTCATTATGTGTTTGTATGGCGACAGGAAAAAATGAAGAAAAATGCAAAATAAATATAGTGTTAACAAGTGTTAACGGATTTGCATTTCGCTCTGAAATTTCGTATCTTTGTACTACGGAAGTGGAGATAGCCCTATACATCAGGGTTATCTCCACTTTTTTCGTTCACAAGGTTACTTATCGGAGCACAAAAATAAGTATTATCGTTTTTACAAGGTAACTTATTGGCGCCACAATGTAACTTATCGTTTTTCCGAAGATAGATATTGGTGCGAAATTAAGTAGCGTGAATGTTAATATGTGTTAAAGTTTTGAGTGAAAAATGCAGAAAAATGAATAAGGTTCTGAGGTTAAGAAGTGCTGAGGTTAAGAAGTGAACGATGAACGATTAAGGTTGAACGTTGAGAGATTTATAATGGTTCTGAGAGTTAAGAAGTGCCATTCGGGTTGCCACTAATCAATTTCAACGAAGTCGTTCAAGTGTGGTGCGGTATCATAAAGACGCTGTGTCATAATGTGCAAACTGCTACGTTGCTCATCAATTTCGGATTTGGTCATGTACTTCCGTACACTCCCTTCATCCTTAATTTCAGCGCCTTGCTTTTTACACATTCTTACCCAGCTAAAGAGGGTGTGCCGAAATTTTGCATTTCGACACACCCTCTCAGAACTTCTAAACATCAGAACAAACCGCAGGTTTTCCTACTTGCGGATTTCCATTTCATCAAGCACATAGCTGCTACCGCCATAGGTGTCGATCAAGAAAAGGACATAGCGGATGTCTACATTGATGCAGCGTTGGAGGGCGGGATTGAAGCGGAGGTCGCTTGAGAGGCTTTCAATATTTCCGTCGAAAGCGATACCCACAAGTTCGCCCTTCGCATTCATTACGGGAGAACCTGAATTACCCCCGGTGATGTCGTTGTTTGAAAGGAAGCACGTGGGGAGTTTGCCGTCCTTGCGCGCATAACCGCCGTAGTTGCCCGAAATGTAATACTTGCGGAGCTCCTCATTCATCACATAGTCGGGATCCTTGGGGTTTTCCTTTTCCAACATGCCGTCAAGCACTGTGTTCCAATCGTATTGTACGGCATCGCGAGGCGAATAGCCCTTGACATGTCCGTAAGTCATACGTAGCGTAAAGTTGGCGTCGGGAGCCTTTGACCAATCATACATTTCGCAAAGGCCACGCGTATAAATCTTGTCGAGTTCGGCACGCTTCACATTATAATTATTGAGTGCGTCGCTGAAGTGGTTCTTTCTAAACTGCGAAAGTCCGTTCCAGAAGCAGTAAAGAGGATCGCTCTTAAGCACATCAGCCGAAGGCGCAGCCAAGAAAGCCTCAAGTGCATCGGATGAACGGAAGAGGCTCTTGGTATAAATTTCCCCGATGAAATCGCGGATATTTACTTCCTCCGCAAAAGGCTTCAATCCAAGGCGGTTGTACTTTTCCCAATAAGGAATAAGGAGTTCCACCGTGGCGCGGTCGAAGTCAAGGTCTACCTGTGCCACATCCTTTTGAGCAGTGCGCAAGGCTTCTGCGGCTTCAGCAAGAAGCGCTGTGCTGTCTGAATCAAGTGCTTCAAGATAGTTCTCCACCACAGTGGGGCGCACATGGAAATTCATGGCACCAAAAGTATAATTTGCCAAGAAATAATCGTGGAGCGAATCCTTTACAGCCGTCACAAGCGAATCTATGCGACCGATAATCGTAATGTATTCAGGTTTACCGCTCTTGGCTGCAAATTCTCTGAACGCCTTTTCTTCGTTAGCCTTGATGCCCATCAAACCAGTCTTCTTCACACTCTCGTTCATACCGCCATAGTTTTTCACCACATTACCAAGGCTCATGTAATCGTCGGCAAATTTGAGATTTGCTACACTGTCGCGGTCCATCAACGCCTTCATGAAGTTGAGTTGCGCCTCGCCGGCAAGATTGATGGGGAAATTCTGACTCTGCGTGCGGAGCGCCACTTCTGAAGCCGTGAGGTAGCGGCTCGTGCGTCCGGGGAAGCCCATAATCATGGTGTAATCGCCTTCCTTCACTCCCTTAAGCGAGATAGGGAGGAACTTCTTGGTGCGCAAGGGTTGGTTTTCCTTGCTGTAAGGTGCGGGATTGCCGTCGGCATCAGCGTAAACGCGGAACATAGCAAAGTCAGCGTTGTGACGAGGCCAGAGCCAGTTGTCCTGGTTAAAGCCAAACTGCGCAATGTTCTGGGGAGGGTTTACCACAAGGCGCACATCGGGGAACGCCTGTTCGTAGAACATAAAAAAGCGATTGCCACCGAAATAAGGAACAATGCGAACGCCCATTCCAACCTTATCCTTGAGGTCGCTCTGTGCAAAGAGTTCCTCAGAAAGGGGAATCAAGAAGCTCTGACTTTGCGCCGTATACACATCAGCACCCTTTGCCAACGCAGCAGAATCCACCTCGGCGGTTACATCTACCACACGGATAACGAAGGTAAAGTCGAGGTCGGGCACGGAAAGTTCTTCACCACGATTCTTTGCGAAGTAACCGTCCTGAAGGTAGTTGTGCTCCATCGTACTCATGGCATGCACGTAACTAAATCCGCAGTGGTTGTTCGTAAGTACGAGACCTTCGCCCGAAACGATTTCACCCGTGCAACCGTTGCCAAAAATGCCGACACACTCACGGAGCGACGAACCTGTTTCAGAGTATAATTCTGCAGGCTTTAGCTTCAAGCCCGCCTTCTTCAAGGAATCTGCAAGATGCTGTTCCTTCATGAGTTTCAAGAGCCACATGCCCTCGTCGGCATGTGCTGTTCCAAAGCCTGCGAGGAGGCAGAGGAGGAGGGAGAGGATTTTTTTCATATATTGTTTGAGGTTGTTACTTGTTGCGATTGACACTGCGACGCTGTCGCAGTGGAGCGAACGGGATGAGGGTATGAGGTGATAAGGTTGGGAGGGGTGAGGGGCTTATAACCTCCCTTAGAATGGATAACCGATTGCAAAGTTATACGCCAATCCATCGGCGAATTTGGGAATATTATACCAACCGGATTTGCCTGTTTCGTAAGGAGCATGGAGGGCCACACCGACGTCGAAGCGGAGCACGAGGAAGTCGAGGTCATAACGCAAACCCAAGCCTGTGCCCACGGCAACATTATCGAACGAAGCCTTACTAAATTCTGCTCCAGGGCGGAGTTCGTCCTTGCGCAAGAGCCACACGTTTCCGGCATCGATAAAGAAGGCACCGTGAAGGTTTCCCAAGAGACGCGCACGGAGTTCGGCATTCACCTCCAACTTAACGTCGCCCGTCTGGTCCATATAAGCATACTTCACATTTGGACTTCGGTAGGAACCTGGACCTACGGCACGCACCGTGAAACCACGGATACTGTTGGCACCACCGGCAAAGAACTGGTCGGCATAAGGTGCCGTTGTGCTGTTACCATAACTGTAAATCACACCCCCGAAGAAGCGGTAAGCAAACTTCATGCGATTGTTCATCTTGATGTGATTATGGAACTCAGCAGTCACCTTAAGATATTGTGCAAAGGGATTGCTGAAGAGTTCCTTATCCTTCTTGTTGAATCCCTTCCCCATTGCGGCATAAACGGCCGAAGTAAGGTTACCCGCCTCCTTGATGGAGAACTGCATCCAGATGGGGTTGCGGTGGTGGGCGGCGGTATTATACGTAAAGGTGTAAGACGCTGAGGGCACAAACTGATCGCGCATACTGAAATAGAGCGCAGGATTGTTATTTCGGATTTCATCAAACGCCGCAGTGGTTGAGATGAGTTTGTTGTAGTCCAAACTGAAGGCGTTCAACTCATGTTGTGCATTGCTGTACTTACGCCACTTGTAGGTCACACCAAGCCCCACTGTAGCACGCTGGAAGAACTTTGCACGGTTCTGCCAGTCACCACTGATAGAGAACGTAGTGGATGCGGGAAAACGGAGGTGACGACGGTGGATGAACGGTGCTACGAAGCGGGGAAGTTCGATGGACAACTGCGTACCCATTTCATACGAGTCCATCAACGAATTATCGGTGTTGGCATCGCCACCCATCTGCCACTCGTAAGAACCAAAGAGTTTCCAAGTAATCTTCTCCGCCCCGCCAAAGGCATTGCGCTTTGAGAGGCTGTAGGCCACACCAGGTCCTATCTGGTCGTTGCTCTTGAGCGTAGCGTTCATTTCAAACGAACTGTCGTAGAGTTTATCCATGACCGCATTGACATAGATATCAAGCGTATCGCTAGCGCTGCCGATGGTATCGCGAGGCACGTAACGCACGTCGACCGTGCTGAACACATTCAATTGTGCCAATTTCTCAAACGTATTCTCCTGATTCGTAAGACTGTAACGTTCACCCGCACGGTGGGCCAGCGAACGACGGAGCACACCAAAGCGCACAGCAGGTTTCTTGCCGCCATAGCGCAGTGTGGTGGTGCGAAGCACACGAATACTGTCCAAAGGTTCACTCTCCGTGCGACGCAACGCCACATAGTAATGGCCAATATAATAAGGTTTGGTCACCATTGGCGACAATCCGTCCTTGGGCAACACCTTGAGTTGGACATGTTGCTTGCGCAGGAAGGTATCAGCCAGGAAGGTGATATTACTACCCGTGTAATAATAGTAACCGTTCTCACGGAAGAGGCGCTCCAGGCGTGACTGCTCTGCCACGAGTGACTGCGCACTAAATCCCTTCCCCCGTTGCAAGGGACTCAACCAGCGTGTGGCACGCACCAAACTGTCAAGGTCGGAAACGAACCCCTCGTAGCGGATTGTGTCGTAACAATAAGGTTCACCTGGAGAAATGTGATAGGCAATCTTTGCCTTCTTGGGATTCTTGGAAGTTTGCACTTCATAGCGCGCACTTCCGCTGAAATAACCGTAGTTGCGCAGGGTGTTCATCGCAATCTTGGTGCGCATTTCAGGACTCACCGTACTCACCAGCACGGGTTCTGAGGCAAAGCGCTTAAACATCCAGCGGCGGATACCTCCATGAGAGTCGTAGCAACTGTTGTAAATGCGCAAACGGAATTGCAACGGAGAGCGAAGCGAAGAACTTCCGAAAATAGCGCCATTGGGCGGGTAGCTCAACACGGCATTCAGTTCTTCTTCTACCCCTGCAAAGTGCGTCGCAAGTTCCTTCTCGCGCTTCTTCTGCGCTGCCTTCTCCTCAGGAGTAAGCGGAGTCTCAGGTTCTTCTGGCAAGAAGGCTATTTCGGCAGCAGTGCCCGAGAAGAGGTTGCCCACCGTCTGCACAGCATCATCAATGGCCGTAATCACCCCAACAGTGTCAGCCTTCTCCTGCTTACGCTTCGACTTCTTGATGTCGGCATCGTTAAAGGTTATTTGAGATATTCCCGTGTAGAGTTGCTCCCCCTCGGGCAGGTTCTTAGTTGTAGAACACGCCCCAAGGGTAAGTATACCAACGAGAAGAAATGTTAACTGTCGCATGTTATTACTTTCTGACGTTTCGCATAAGCTCAACTGCTTGGTTCCGCGAAAGTTGAGTTATTTGAAGATAAATAGTTCGCCCAATTTGTTCGTCTTCTTACGCAGGACAATACCCGTACCCATCTTGACGAGTTCGCCCTCCAAGGGGTCGTAGTTACTGCGGTCATAGAAGATTTGCACATAGCGGGTAGCGCCCTTATCCAAGCGGTATTCAAGGGTGATGTTGTCAATAAAACTTGCTGCGGAATTATTGGTTTCAGCACCCGTACTAACCTTACCTCCAATGTTGATTGCAAAACGATTATTAAAGAAGCGCTTTGAGAATTGGAAGGAGTAGTCGGTAGTGGTAGCACCGGTCTGCGTAGTGTTGTTCTCGATACCAAAGTTGATATCCACCGTTTTAAGTGCACTGCCAGCGATATTCTGAATCTCACTCTGCAAGAAGGCACTCAATGCCGAACCTGCCTGCATACCGCCCTTTGCTCCTGTACCATCAGCAAGGAAGAGTCCCGTTGCCATCAACGACACCGCAACCTTAGAGCGCTGCGCGGGAGTCATGGCCGTGAGTTGATTCTGAATACCCATGTCTTCGGGAGCCTCAACGGTAAATTCAAGCCCCATATTCTCCAAAGTCTTGGAGATTGCCACACCAACGTCGAATGCCACAGAACGCTGCTGGTCGTTTTCAGTAACGACGGACTTCATGCGTTCCTTTGCTTGAATATTGAGCGTGGGATTCATCACTTCACCGGTAAACTCTACGTAACTTCCTGGCGTGAGTTTGAACGTTTTAAGCGGAATAATGGGGAGGGTATATTTCATTTCGCCATCCTCCATCGTGAGGCGGCCCATCAGGCGCATTTCCCCTTGTTGCGTCATGCGCAGGGTGAGGTCGCCACCGCCTTGCACGTCTACATAACTCTTGCCGTCCTCGGAAAGGGCACAGTAGAAGTGTGCAGCTTCACTGATGCCGAGGTTCAGCGTGAGGTCCACATTTGTTGTCGGAACCGCTTGTGGTGCAACTGTCGTCGTGTCCTCAAAACTTACGAACTGCACCAGACCTTCGAGCTGATCGTCCACCGTAAGGGGCGAATCTTTAAGTACGTAAGATACATTTGTGCGGTTCAATACATCCAAATCACCACGCACGACAATGCGGTCAAGGTTGCCACGCATGGTGCAGTCAAAGTCTACATAAACCTTACCGTAGAGTAAAGAATTGATCTTACGCTTCGTATTGATGAGTTCAAAATTCTTGGCGCGCATGGCAAGGTCTAAGGTCATGTCCTCCATATCACTCATATCCACGTTACCGTTGACCGTCAGCGGATTGTTGCCAGAGGAATAGAGTTTGAAATCGTTGAGCAACATACGACTGTCCTCAAACAATATAGGTTGCTCATCCATCTTGAAGTCAAAACCATACACCGAGGAGTAAATGTGAGAATCGGAGAAACTCACCTCACCATTTACCTTTGGAGCAGAAAGTTCACCCGCGATGTGCACTCCTCCGAGTACTTCACCCTTCATGTAAACATCCGTTCCCTTCAAGAATCCATTTACGAGTGCCAGGGGGAAACCATTCAATAAGGCGTCGCCCTCAAAATAACCTTCCGCTGTGTTCTGATACGTACCGTTGCACTCCATCACATCTGTACCATCCACCGACACGAAGGCACTGGCATAATGTTCCTCCGCCGACTTTGGCAGATACACAACATCGGCACCAAGATTGCCAAGTTGTGTGCCCTCAAACTCAAAGTTGGTGGTGGTTATCGAACTCATTGCTGCAAGCATCTCGTGGTTGTCAGAAATGTGCACATCGGCATGCAACAATCCCGCCATCTTAGGCATATAGGGGACGACATTTGAAAGTTCGCGAAGGTTCAAACTCTGAACGTTCAACGTGATGTCGTTGAGCGAGTCGGTACTTTCGCTGAAAATTTGGAGTCCCGTGCCATCATCTGCTTGAAGGCGCATATCGGCATTCAGGCGTCGGTTGTTGCCGAGGAAGATGTAGTTGTCGGAGTTTACTTCAAAGGTACGGAACGCAATCTTGGGACGCTGCGGATAGAGGTGCGCACGGAGACCGTCGTGTGTGACATCTGCACGCACACCGACATCAAATCCCGTATTGCCGTGCTCGTCCTTAAACTGCACATCAACACCACCACTATTTTCCAAAATATAACTGCGGAATGCTAAGGCAAACTTATTAGGATTGCGACGCGCATCGTTCAGAATATGTCCCAGGAGATTGATGCCCTCATCATTGTGTGAGATGGTGGCAGTAGCATTGTCAAGTTGCAAATCACCACTACGGAAATTCTTCAACAGGAAGTCGCCCGTAAGTCCCACATTCGGATACGTTGCCAAATTCACCGCCACCGTGTCAAGCGTATATCCCATAGCGCGGAGGATGTTGGTCATCGGATTGTCATTGCCGGCATGCAGGGTGAGGTTAACACCCGGGAGCAATGTGCGCAATGTGTCGTGACTGATACGTAGGCGGTCGGAGCAGAGTGCCAAATAGTCGGTCATCGGAGTGATCTGTGAGACCAAATTGGCAATGTGCCCCATTGCTCCAAAAGCCAGCGTCATATTTCCGGCACTGAGGTGGGTGGTGGTGGTATCTGCATTTGTAGCAAAGTCGAAGAAGATGTCTTTCATCATCACACTTCGCTCGGGCATATCAAAGTGGTTGTAACACAAACTGCCCTTTGTATCAAGGGTTCCGAACGTGGCATCACTGTCAAAGGAGATGTCCACCATCGAACCTACTGCCACATCAGCCTTTGCACCTGCCAACTGTTGCAATGAGCAGCGGTCGAGCAATGCTTCAAGATTGAGGTGATAACCATCGATAAAGTCACCCTGAATTGTTCCTTCACCCTGAATGGCGGTATTATCGGCGGTGAAGCAGGCATCCAAATGTTGCTGTGCAATATTTGCCACAAGGGTTAACGCGTTCAAGTCAATCCCTGCAAATCGGAGTGTGTCCACCTGTGCTTTAATGTCGGTAAGTGCCTTAGGCGCCGTGGGGTCAAACTTCAGCCCATCGGCCATCAGAATACCACTGAATGCAGAAGCATCCAGTGACGGCAAGAAGGCGGGAAGAGGGAAGCGATCGGCAACGAACGAAAGGGCATAGCGCTCCGTAGCAAGATTAGTGCTTGCATCTACATCAATGGCTCCGGAAAGCGACTTCACACGACTGATTACCCTGTAATCGTCACCTTCCATATTTACCTTACCACGAAGGGTAGTTCCCGCTGGTACACACAATGTGGTGTCGGCAATGCCCATGCGTGCCAAGAGGGGCTTTATCTGCTGCACACCCACGTTGTAATCAAGTTCGGCACTCATGGCGGGGGTGAATTGCTGCGTAGAATCGGTCAAGAGATGGTGCAAATTACCACTCGCATGCATGGAGAGCATACCGTCCAACTGCGCACTGCATTCCGTGAGTTGCAAGTGACTCATATTGCCATTGGCCTCCAACAGCAGTCGCAAAGGCACAGCAGGAAGGAACTGTTCAGCATCGCCAGCATCAGCCAAGCGCATCACGGATTTGAGGTCATTACTGCCAAGATGCCCTTCTACACGCGCTCTCAAAATTGCTACACCATTGGGTTCAAGGGCATTCCAGGGCAGGTGCACCGTAGCCGAGAGTTGCGAATGGGGAGTCAACAGGTTCCATGCGGGAAGTGACAATTGCACGCTGTCCATATAGACGGTTCCCGAAAGGTCATTAACGTGCAATCCCGACTGTTCGCGCAACCCTACGCCGTGCACACTACAGAGCAAGCACCCAGTGGAGTCATACGAAAGACTGTCGACCGTCACATGCACACTGTCGGCAAGATAGGCAAAGAGGGTATCCTTCTGCAACGCTGATGCTGCGAGGAAACGGTTAAAATGCTCGGGAAGGGCAACTGCCGTAGGCGCACCAAGTGCCACAGTAGCATCAGCCATACCAAGGCGCAGCAGTCCGTAATTGCCACGCCTAAGGTCAAAGGCACCATCCACCAAATGTGTTTCCTTCAACAGCACGAACAGGCGCATGCTGTCGCCCGGCATACTCACCGCAAGGGAAGTGCGTTCTACACGCACATCGGGCGTGTTGATCTGCCAATTCACAGGTGCTGAGGTTGTAGTGTCGGGAGCTGCAGTGTCCGACAATGCTACACACAAGCGGGTATCTGCCAAATGCGTAAGGTCAAGCATTACCATCTCCTTGCCCAAGTCAACGCCATGACTCTTGGCGGTAAGACTGCCTATCGTACCGCTCAATCGGGTATCGGGGATGTAGTGCTTTGTATCTACATATGCATTTTTGAGGGTAAACTCGTCAAGATCGGCACGACCGGAGAGAAGGGGCAATAAGGGTACATCAACGCGCAAAACCTCCACAGACAACAGCGTGTCGGATTTTTCGCACACCAATACGCCCTTGATGTCCAAATCTAAGGGGAACGACAGACGCACACGGTCAACACTAACATCCATTGCCAACGCACTTGACAAACGACTCGTAGCCTCACGAACTGCAGCATCCTGTACCGCAGGGATGTATAGCAAACCACCCACCACTAACAGAAGCAGCAGGGGCAAGAGCAAGAGCGCAAGTAATACTTTACCTATGGAGCGAAGAAGTTTCCTCATGAATTTCTGTTTTAGAAAAGGGAACAAACTTGAGAGGATTCAGAGCGACATGCTGCAACAGCTGAATTCTCAACAAGGTTTTCTCTTTATAAAATTACTGCGAAGTTACAATTTCCCTCCTCCACCACCAAGAATGAACGCACATTTATATATTTTTAGCACGCGAGGGCACACATATCCCAACACAACAAACAAAGTCGCTGTGTCATAATGCGCAAACTGCTACGTTGCTCATCAATTTCGGATTTGGTCATGTACTTCAGTAGACTCCCTTCATCCTTAATTTCAGCGCCTTGCATTTTACACATTCTTACCCACCTAAAGAGGGTGTGCCGAAATTTTACATTTCGACACACCCTCCTTATCCAATTCCTATCTAAAAAGCGGAAAGGACGGGATTCGAACCCGTGATACGCTTTTGACGTATACACGCTTTCCAGGCGTGCCTCTTCAACCACTCGAGCACCTTTCCTTCCGTTTTCGAGCGCAAAGATACAACAATTATCCGAAAACTGATGGGTTGTAAAAGAGAAAAAAAGAGACTTCAATACGAGCAGAGCAGAGCTGACACAGCGTCAAAATACAAGACGCTGTGTCATAATGTGCAAACTGCTACGTTGCTCATCAATTTCGGATTTGGTCATGTACTTCAGTACACTCCCTTCATCCTTAATTTCAGCGCCTTGCTTTTTACACATTCTTACCCAGCCAAAGAGGGTGTGTCGAAGTTTTGCATTTCGACACACCCTCTCTTATGTTATTGTATTTCTTAGAGTTTATTGCGATTACATCAACACTTCCAAGATCTGATTTGCTACGCGGTTGCTGGGATTTACGAGAATCACAGTTTCAAGATACTTCATACATTCTTCGTCGTTGTTGGTCTTAAAGTAGTAGAGCATCAAGTACTGCGCGCAGATTTCCTTCTGACGGTTGAGCTTTGCGTTATCACCGATGAGTTCAAGCGCCTTTTCGTAGTACATCTTGGGCTTTTCTTCGGCAGCAGCGGGATTTGTAATCCAAAGCTGTGCGCGGTAGTACCAGGGGAGGTAGAAGAGCGAAGCGTCGTACTTACCTTCGTTTTCAGGTGCAGCCATTTCGTCAGCAATACGCTGATAGATGTTGTCCGCAGAATTCTTATACTGGTCACGAAGTTCTACCTGTGTGCTGTCGCACTTGTTACTTGCAGCGAGGTAGAGGTTAGCAAGACCGAGGTCGTCACCAAGACTCTTTTCCTTACCGATAAGGCTCAAATACTTTTCGTAGTATTCAATACCGAGCGCTGCCTGACCGAGCTGTCGGTAGAGGTCTGCAACAGCCTTGAAACCAGGAGCCTTTGTAGAGTCGAGAGCAAGGCCCTTCTTGTAGTACTCAACAGCACCAACCTTGTTTTCCATCATTTCTTCATACTTTGCAGCATAGAGGTAGTCCAAGTATGTGTAAAGGCTGTCGTCGTATTCCTTATTTGCTACGTAAGCTGATGACTGCATTGCTGCATCAATGTCAGCTGCATCTACATCGCAGAAGAACTGGTAAGCCTTAAAGGGCTTTGCACGGTTAGCATCGGGAGCAACATTGAGGTTGAGCGCCATCTTAGTCAAATCCTGACATTCCTTCAAGAATGTAGCCTTGTCGGGATTGGTTTCGGGCATCATCATCTGAGCTGTGAACAAAGAGTAGCTGTAACGCAATGCGGCACGGTACTCGATATCTGCCTGTGTCTTAGGAACAGCGTTGAAGTAGTTCTTATAGTTCTGACAAGCTGCCTTCAAGTCCTTAACGAGCTGTGCGCCTTCTGACTTTTCAGCATATTCGTAATGAATATCACCAAGGTCCTTATCTGCCAAGTAATATGAAGGTTCGTACTTCTTAATCAATTCAAGCGCTTCGATAGCCACAACGGGGTTCAAGAGCTTGTAGATGCGCGCCTTCAATTTAAGTGCTTCCAAGTTGCTTTCATTCTGGCTGAGGAGCACGTCACAGAAACGACCCGCGTTACCGTAGTCACGACCGAGCATTGCTGTTTCCATGCAGAACATAAGTACATACTCTTCAGTAGCAGCAGGTGTTTCGTAAGCCTTATCAGAGCACATCTTAGCAGGACCGTAATAGGTGATTTCAGATGTACTGTTTGTTACGAAATAGTGACCCACAGCCACGAGTGCTTCGGGCTTACGCTGAATAGAACGGAGCAAACGTTGAAGTGACTTGTTAGCCTTTTCAGGATCAACGAACATGTTGTTCATGTATTCATCACACACAGCCTTGTGCTTAGGTTCAAGCGCAGGCACGTCAAACTGAAGACCCTGGAACTTTTCAGGCTGAGTAGTTTCCTCAGTTGCGAATTCCTCAGTTTCCTGAGCTACAAGAGGAGTAGCGCTACCAAATGCGAGGAGCGCCATCATTGCAAAAGAATAAATTTTCTTGTTCATTGGTGTATAGAATTTTATTTGTTATGCATATCAACGGAGTAGCAAACTCCATATTCCGTGCAAAGGTACGAATAATTATGCACATAGCACAATTATTTAGGGCAAAAGTGGGGGAAGGGGTGGAAAGATGAAAGGATGAAAGGAGAAAGGAGAAAGGAGAAAGGAGAAATACCATGCGGGATAACTGTCCGCATGGGTTACTCACTACTCTCTCCTCACTACTACCTACTACTTACTACCTACTCCCTAATACCACTCTCCATCATCCTCGAAGTATTCTTCCTCCTGTTTCCCAGAGCTTTTTTCTTCTAAGCGTTCAAGCTCTTCGGGAGTAAGTTCGTCCTCATAGCGTTGGAGGGGTTCTTCTTCGGGCAATAAATTCGGATCGAGTTCAAGGGGTTGAAAGTTTTGGTCAAAGAACTGCTGGTAGTCGTCATAACTATACATCGTGCCGAGTAAGTTAAGATTTGACTCCGCAATTATAAACGTGCGAGCATGGCGCAGTTGACTCACCAATTCTTGCGAGAGCGTAACTCGCTGCGCATAGGCGTGAGCATCGTCGTAGGAAGAGAATCCGCCCACAATAAACTGCGTAAGCGCCTGACCACGCTGTTGCGTAATGCTCAGCGTGCGCGAAAGGAACACCGTGAAGTTAAAGTGCGCAATGTTATACAGCAAGCGGTTGGCATCAAGCGAGTCTGTGGGATAGGCAATAAGGAAGCAGAAGGGCGTTTCGCGCTCGACTGAAAGTTGTTGACCATCAGCGATATTTGCCGCCTGCTCCTCCGTGCGTTGGGTGCGCATGGACCAAAGCGAACCAATATCTAAGGCACCTCCCTCAATCGTGCGCCCGCTTTCAAGTCCCTTAATCATCATCCCCGCCATCTGACTTACATCACTTTCGGGATAATCACTAACAAGTTGGCGCAACTCCTTGATTAAGGTGTCGTTAGGCGTAGTGGCAATACGACTTAAAATGTCCACAAAGATAAACTTCGGACGGTTGGCACCCTTAGGAAATTTCTCCTTCGCATACGCCTCGTTTGACCACACTTTCTCATTCTGACGGTCGCGATAAGCAAGGTACGTTTCGCGATATAACGAATCCTCTATTTCCTTACCAAAACGGGCGAGGTATTCAAAGTCGGGCGCCGTTATCAACTTGGTATTGGCGCTCTCGGGATAGTAAGTAGCAAGCAAATTGCGGAATTCCGCTGCCCTATCCGTCCGTCCCCAGCGCGAGTAAAGCAGGAAGAGTTGGTAGTACACCTCTTCCATCTTCTCAAATTCGGGATAGTCGGAATACAGTCGTGTAAAGGTGCGCTCTGCTAAGGGGAAGTCCTCCAATCGGTCCTTCTCAATAATTGCTGCTTCATAGAGCGACTCTTGAATAATAGCATGAGCCTCAGCCTTTTGTTCGTCTGTAAAAGGTATTTGTGCTAAGTAATACGCACGCTTGTGAGGGTCCTCAACATCGGTAAGTTCTTTTTCCTCCGCTATCGAGTCTGTCGCCAATGAATCAGTAGTAATGCTATCCCCCTCAGCACCGTATTCATCAGTAGTTTCATCTTCAAAAGCCACCACAGTGCGATTGCTACGGCGCCAATGGTCCTCCAACTTTCGATTGCCCCAATTACGCTTAAAGGTTTGCTTACCCTGCGTTACGGCAGTAGTATTGTAAAAGTACCATGACTTATCAGCACCCGTTTGTTGCGTCGGTTTTTGTTGTCTTGATGGCGTCTGGCCATTCTCTTGCATTCGTGCATTTGCCGCAGAGTCGGCAGCAAGTGCGCGCTCCTCTTTCTCCTTGCGTTTCAGTTCCTCAATCACTCGGTCAATAGCCTCATTGCGCTCCTTTTCGGGTGCCACGGAGAGGTACAACAGACTGTCCTGCAAGTGAATTGCTGAGGTAAAGGGCACTAAGGCATCCAACACGGCAGAGCGGTGCTTCACCTCTTCATATTTGTCATGCTCCTTGTGCAGTGCACCAATCGCTTCGGCGTAGCAAGATTGCGCCAAGTCATAGCGTCCTTGCTCCCAATATACTTCGGCAAGGCGCAACACGAGCACACCCTTCTCAATTCCGTTGCGCGTAGATTTACTACGCCCCTTTTCGTACGCCGAAATGGCATTCGCCGTATCGCGCTGAGCAAGGTAGATGTTACCCATCGCGTAATAAATTTGATCGAGGTATTCCTTATTCTTGTCTTCCGAAGCCATGCTTCTGAGGCGACGCACCATCTTTTTGACTTCCGAACCTCCGCTCATCACCTCCGTCTGACGGATGCGGGCGTTAAATGCTAACTCATAAGGCGGATTTTTGCGTATGCACGACTGATACGCCTTAAACGCCTCTTGATTACGCCCCTGATGTTGCAGAATCTGACCGATCAAGAAATGGAGTCGTGCCTCTTGTAGGTTGGATGAAACATCCTTCACCGCCTTTTGAAGATAGGGCAACGCATCATCGAAACGCTCCTGACGCAGGAGTAAGTTTGCCTCGCTTAGATCCGCAAGTTTGCGTATGCGCGAACTGATTGTATCGCGCTTCATACGACTCACCACATCTTCGGCGTCGTAGTACCACTCCAACTCCGTGTAGCAACGTATCAAGTAGGCGCGCGCCTCGTTAACAATCAAGGGTTGTGTAGCATAATGTCGGGTGATGTAGGAGAAGGTGGATGCTGCTTCCAGAAAGTCCCCCTTTTGGAATTGCGCCTCGCCCATCAAGAGCCACGCGTGTTTGAGGAAGGGGTTAAACTCCTTCTGCGCCAAATACGCCTTCATCTTGGGCGAAGCCTTCTTGCCACCTTCCACCTTGGGGCGACGACTGATGGAGTGTTGCTGAATGGCTTTCTGGCACTTTGTAATGGTCGTCTCAAAATTACCACTCCCTGTGGTGCGACTGTTCTCATTACCCACCAGGAACACAGGCAGAAACTCCGTATAATTATCCTTATGCCCCTTTTCCTTAGAGTACATCCCCTCTTTGTACGCCGTATGCCCGTTGTAATACGTGTTGTAACGCGCCGTGAAGGAGTGCCATGTACGCGTCAATGCCGTATTCTTTTTTGTAGAACACGACATCACGGCAAACAGCATCGCCAGGAGGAATATGGGTACAAGTTTCTTCACGTAATAAAATGCGGCGTCAATGCGGTTGAAATTAGCGTTGGAGAAAATGCAGAGAGGCAGCAGAAGCATTACGACTGCATGCGTCGCTCGCCGATAATGAGGAACACCTCGTCCTTGATGGGATCTGGGAGTTCGATGTGGCGAAGTTGCAGGGAGCGCACCCAGCCTGCCACTTCATCGTTGCGCATGGTGTAGAGGATTTCCTGAAACTCCTCCACCTCCTCAGCGGAATACTCATCCGAGCGGCGCGTGCGGAAGCGGTCGAGTTCTTCATCCTCATAATATTCTACATCCTTGCTCACGGCGGCCAAGAGACTGTCTTTCTCACACGTCTCGTGCTGCCCGCAACATTCTTCGGGCACTTCCTGCTCCTGCGCAGTGGGTTCGCTGGCAGCAACTTCCGCATCGGGGGCGGGGGCAGCATCGTCCGTGCGCAAGAATCTCGCTGCGACGGCCACAAGTATGATTACGGCAAGAAAAATATAGAGGTAAGTCATTTTTGAGGTTGTAAGGCTTTGAGTTTATAAGGGGTATCGGGTGACCTTCAGGCGGTTTTTACTTCAGTCCTTTAAGGTGCTCCCAAAACGAGGGGTACGACTTGCTCACCACTTCTGGATGGTTGATGCGCAGAGCGGGGTAGCGCAGGGTGCAAGGGGCAAAGGCCATCGCCATGCGGTGGTCGTCGTAGGTATCAATACTGACAAACGCGTTTGAGGGTAACGCTGTGGCGCCGAAGTCGGAGCAGAAGAGTTCGCTGTCGCGTGCCTCGCCCACGAGGATGCCCATTTTTTGCAACTCCGTACGGAGCGCAGTGATGCGGTCGGTTTCTTTAATCTTTAAGGTCTGAAGCCCCGTGAAATGGAAGGGTTGGCGGAGCATCGCGCAGGTCACTACGAGCGTCTGCGCCAGGTCGGGTTGTTCCGAAAGGTCGAGGCGCAACACGTCGGGCGCTGCCACTGCTGACTTTGTGAGTACTACACCCTCGGGAGTGAATGCTGTGCAGACGCCAAGCGGGAGGAAAAATTCGCGGATGCGGGAGTCGCCCTGCAAACTGTCCTCAAAAAGGTAGGGCAATACGATGCGTGCCGCGGGGTCGGGACTCAGTGCCACGAGTTCATACCAGTAAGACGCGGCGCTCCAATCGCTTTCTACGCTAAACGCTTTCAGGGGACGGTATGGTTGAGGTGCAACTCGAATAGTGGTTTCGTCTGTCCATTCCGCCTGTGCTCCAAACTGGCGCATCAGCGAGAGGGTCATTTCTATATAGGGGCGCGAAATGATCGTGCCTTCAAGGTGCAAGCACAGTCCTTCTGCAAGCGTCGGACCAATCATCAGCAACGCCGAGATGTATTGCGAACTCACATTTGCGGGGAGCGAAATGCTGCCGCCCTTAAGTGGTTTGCCCTGAATGCGCAGTGGGGGGAATCCCTCGGCTTCTACATAAGAAATGTCGGCACCCAATTGTCGCAAAGCCTCAACCAACACACCGATGGGGCGTTGGCGCATGCGCTCCGTGCCGGTCACGATGTGCGTGCCGGGAGTGGAGGCAAAATATGCCGTAGAGAAGCGCATGGCAGTGCCTGCCGCCATGATGTCAATCACTTCTTCCTCGCTCTGCAAGGCACGGACAAGCACGCGGGTGTCGTCGCAATCCGAAAGGTTTCGGAGCTGCGTCTGCATTCCCGAGAGTGCGGCGATAATCAGTGCGCGGTTGCAAATGCTCTTTGAGGAGGGGAGCGAAATGGTTGCCTGTAGGTGGTGTGGAAGTTTCACTTAAGTTGTTTAGCTAATGTGTAGAGATTTGTTATTCGTAGAACTGAATCACCAAATCGTTTTCCCAAGTCTTGCCCGCCTCAAGCGCTTGCATGTAGGGGCGTTCTTGGATGCTACCGTTGAAACCTTGTTCGTCGCAAAGACCATACCAGGGTTCGATGCAGAGGAAAGGTGTGTGCACGCCCTGGGGTTGCCAGAAGAGCCAAACGGGAGCGGAACATTCTACACGTGCTACGGGTTGCTTGTCAAGCGTAAGGAGTGTCGCTGCGGTGAGCTGGTGCTTGTCAAATATGAGCGCTTCGTTGTTAAAGGTGTCTACGCAGATGGGCACAAGACCTTCTTCAGTCTGGGGGAAGCCGAAGCGCTCGTGCTCGGTACATCCTTGCGTGCTGGCGCGGAGTACGCTTTCGGGAGTGCCTTCAAGGCGCACATAACCTACTACCTCCTTGTCGTCAGAGAAGTCGGGAAGGTTGAAAGCGGGGTGTCCGCCCATCTGGAAGTACATTTCTTCCGCCCCCAAGTTGACTACGCGCATCGTCATGCGAAGTTGCATGCCTTCAAGTGCGTAACAAACTTCCACACGGCAGGGGAAGGGGTACGCCGCAAGTTCTTCCGCCGTAGGTTCATAGGTATAAGTCACACTGTTTTCCGTTTGCGCAGCGAGTGTCCACTCAGCCTTGCGCACAAAACCGTGCTTCTCAATTTTAAGTTCCTGACCTTTATACGTGCAACAACCGTCCCACATACCGCCACAGATGGGGAAGAGAATGGGTGCGCGACCGCCCCACCACTTACTATCGCCCTGCCACCAATATTCCTTGCCGCTCTTGTTGAGAACGACACTCTGTATTTCAGCACCCTGCTTGCTTACGCTGAGGGTAAGATCTGCACTTTTAATTGTCTCCATAGTGATATTCGCTTTATTATATAATATGTATAGTAGGGCAAAGTTAGAAAAATAATGGGAATATGCTCCCCTTGTACGCTCTCTAAAAACGGAGAAAGAACAATTTTCTTATGTTTGAGCGCATTTTTTAGGCGAAAAACTTGCAGAGTCAAAAAAAAATTGTACTTTTGCACTCGCAATTCGGGGTGTAGCTCAGTCCGGTTAGAGTGCGCGTCTGGGGGGCGTGAGGTCGCTGGTTCGATTCCAGTCACCCCGACTGAATTGTAAGGCATTGATGATTGAAAGATTGTCAATGCTTTTTTCTTATCCCCCCACCCCGCCCGCTTTACTTGGTCTCCGCCTCGGTTAATAAGGTCTGAGGCGCCGAGAAGACTATCGTATAAACAAGCAAACAGCGTGTCACCACGGAAGTCCGTTGGTAACACGCTGCTTTGTTGTTTGCCATCCCCGCTCCCTAAAACAAGCGGAGGTTGTCGCGACAGGGGTGGAGTTCGCCCTGCTCTATGCGGTGGATAATCTCAACCACGCGGTCGTTCATGGGTGTGGGGCATCCCACCTTGCGACCTGTTGCAGACACGGCGCCGTTGATGGCGTCTACCTCGGTAAGTTTACCTTTCTCAAGGTCTTGCAGCATGCTCGCTTTAAGTTTGGCGTGCTTGCGAATGGCAATGGGGATGATAAAGAAGGAGAAGGCGCGCTTCAAGGCATTCGTGTAGTTGAGAAGTTTAACGATATCCTTACCTTGCACAGGTTCAATACGGATTCCGCCTGCTTGACACACATCTATACACTCCTTGATCAGCGCCTGCACAATGCGGCGCGAGTCTTTGGGCCCTGCAGCCTCACCAAAAGTGCAACCTAACACGGCGCTCATCCCCGAGAAGGCAGCATTGATCAAGAGTTTGCTCCAACGCGTGCCGAGGAAATTTTCCTCCACGTCCACCGTGCCCATCAGTTCCAAGAGTTCCTTCACCTTGTCAAAGTGCTTGTTTCGCTCGGCACTGATACTACCGAGCGAGAACGAGAGGGCGTCGGGGGCACTGGTGAGTTCGCACACACCAGGGGCTTGAAGCGTTGCGCCCCAAGCAACGGTACAACCCAACACACGACCTTCGCCTAACACCTCAGCAAGTTGCACTTCGGGCAATCCGTTTTGGAAGGTTACCAACACACCATCTTCCGCAAGGAAGGGGCGCAGCATTGCCACCACCTCAGGATTGTGTTGCTGCTTGGTCATGAGGAAGATAATGTCGTAAACACCGCTCATCTCTGCGGGAGTATATGCCACAACAGGTTGCGTAAATTCAAGGGTTCCCACAACCTGCGCACCTTTTGTTTGCAACGCCTCAACATGCGCCTTGTTGCGGTTAATCAACTCAATCTTTACACCGGCCTTACTGATAAAAGCGCCCAAAATCGTACCGAGCGAACCGGCACCGTATATTGCTACTCTCATAATATGTGATAATTTAGGAGTATTCGGTTAGCACATACTCCACTTTATAATTCGTTATGGGTACAAATATACTTATTTTCACTTATATGGGTGGTATAAGACTTGTGAAATTAGGCACACTACCATATCCCCCCGAACCTCAGAAATCTACGCATTTCACCTATTTCATTCTTCATTTCCCCTCAAATCATTAACTTTGTAGCACAAAACATTTTTTCACCATGACATACGAAGATAGAATTGAGCGCGCAGTTGCGCTGTTTAAGAGTGGATTTAACTGTTCGCAGGCCGTTGTAGCAGCGTTTGCGGACTTGTATGGTTTTACGGACGAGCAAGCATTTAAGATGGCGGCATCGTTTGGCGGCGGAATCGGCAGAATGCGCCAAACGTGTGGGGCAGCCTGTGGGCTCTTCCTCCTTGCTGGTCTTGACACAGGGGCTACAGAAGGTAGTGACAACGAAGGGAAATCGTACAACTACAAGGTCGTACAGGAACTTGCTGAGAAATTCCGCCAGGAGAATGGTTCGCTCATTTGCTCCGAACTCCTCGGCCTCAGCAAGCAGGAACCTACGCCTCATCAGGCAGAAGTGCGCACGCCAGAATACTACAAAAAGCGACCTTGCGCCATGATGGTAGAAACAGCAGCGCGCATCTTTGCAGAATACTTGGAGGCGAAGAACGCATAACCCCACCCTACTCGCATGAAAATTCTTTTGCTTGGCGATTACAGCAACGTTCACGCCACTCTTGCCCAGGGACTGCGCCTATTGGGACACGAGGTGACCGTAGCAAGCGATGGGGACGGGTGGAAAAACTATCCGCGCGATGTAGACCTCTACCGCGACTTAAGCTGGGGAACATTCAAGACGCTGCGCTACTTTTGGCACTTGATTAAGGAGTTCCAAAAGTTTCGCGGATACGACATTGTGCAACTCATCAACCCCATATTTCTCCCCCTGAAGGCAGAGCGCATGATGCCCTTCTATAAGTATCTGCGCCGGCACAACAAACGTGTGTTTCTCGGGGCTTTCGGCATGGACCACTACTGGGTAAAGGCGGGGCTGGACTGCACCACATTCCGCTACTCCGACTTCAACATGGGAAATGAGGTGCGCGAGAGCGAAGACAACGATATTTGGATTCGCGACTGGTTACGCGGGGCAAAGGGCGACTTGAATCAGCGCATCGCCAAAGACTGCGACGGCATCATTGCCGGACTCTACGAATACTATGCCGCATACCTCCCTTACTATCAGGAGAAACTGAAGTTCATCCCCTTCCCCATCATCCCCCACAAGGAGGTGGCAATCAGCGAAGCGACACCCTCGCGCGTGCGTTTCTTTATCGGCATTCAGAAAAGTCGCTCGGAATACAAAGGCACGGATATTATGCTGCGCGCCCTTGAACGTGTGGCGCAGGAATTGCCCGACCGTTGCGAAATCGTAAAAGTTGAGAGCGTGCCCTTCGCCGAATATGTCAAACTGATGCACGGCAGCGATGTTATTCTCGACCAAATTTACAGTTACACGCCAGCCATGAACGCCCTCGAAGCAATGGCGCGCGGACTCATCGTAGTGGGAGGTGCCGAACCCGAATATTATGCCCTCATGCAGGAAGAGGAGTTGCACCCCATCTTTAATGTGCTTCCCCATAAGCAGAGTGTATATGAGGTATTAAGAGATATTGCCCTCCACCCCGAGCGCATTCCGCAGTTGAAGCGGGATAGTGTAGACTTCATCTGCAAACACCACGATTACATCACGGTAGCACAGCGGTATTTAGATGCTTGGAGGCGTTGACGCGAGGGGGATTGAATACCTTTAATGACGCCGAAAGCGCAATATCTATATTACTGACTTTATTTAACCACCAATGAGCACCAGGGTATTCGCGTACTTTGGTGCTCATTTTACAGTACATTTGGTCAATTCAAAATAAATTCGTACCTTTGCACCCGCTAAACTATTCATATGCAGAAACTTCGTTACATAATCGCCCTGTTTGTGGTAGGATTCATGGCACTCCCCACGGCAAATGACAGCATGCTCATCAAGTGTGCTGAGGGGATAGAGTATGCCGAAGTAGCAATGGAAGAGACCCCTGAATTAGAGGAGGTAAAGCGTATCGCAAAGGCGGACAATCTGATTAACACAGCACTGAAATACCTCGGTGTAGAATACCGATGGGGCGAAAGCAGTCCCGAAGGTTTCGACTGCTCAGGATTCACCAAGTACGTGTTTAATGAAGAAGGTATCGACCTTACACGCACATCTTATACTCAATGCCGAGAAGGCGAAAAGGTTAAAGACATCAAGGACTTGAAGCGTGGCGACCTCGTATTCTTCGGAGGAGAAACTTCCATCCGCACCGTAGGTCACGTGGGCATTGTAACGGAAGTTGACAGCGCTGCACACCGATTCAAATTTGTGCATGCCAGTCGTACCGGTATCAAGGTAGACAAGTCTACCGATTCTTATTACAGACTGCGTTACATCGGTGCACGCCGCATCATCCAGTAGGCTTCTGAGAAACAGAACTTCTCAACCTCAGAACTTCAGAACTTTATTCTGACTGTAAACTAACATCGACATACATTACTCGCCTGGCACACCGCCAAGCACAATTTCAATAGAAAGGAGGGTCGTCTCATTACAATCATACCGCAAAGTAAGGTCACAGTTTAGATAAACTGCCCGAAACGCATCCCAGTAACGCAAAAACCTAAGAGACTGGGCATATATCCGGTTATTTTTAAGTAACCACCTAAAAATAAGCGTGCGAAATTTGTCAGACAGAAAAATATGCGTAATTTTGCACCCTGCAAACCGGAAACTCCAAGTACGGTGAGTTTACAGTAGACAAATTTATAATAACTAAATAATTAAAACACAATGATTGTAGTACCCGTTAAGGAAGGCGAAAACATTGAACGCGCCCTCAAGAAGTTTAAGCGTAAATTCGAAAAGACTGGTGTAGTTAAGGAACTCCGTCGTCGTCAGCAGTTTGACAAGCCTTCAGTTATGAAGCGCCTCGCTATGGAGCACGCTGTATATGTACAGCAGTTGAAGGTTCGCGACGAAGAATAATTCTTCTTTACATCGCAAACATAAAAGACCGTCCGATTTCTCGGGCGGTCTTTTTCTATTATCGTGAGCCTAGAGTTTCCTACATCCAACAAACAAGGAAGGTCGTCCGTAGACGACCTTCTCATATATGAATTATTGGTGTCCGGTAAACTTTTGGAGGAGGAATAGGTCTGTAGGACCTATAAGCCATTAGCCCAGGGCAACGCCCTGGGTAGATTGATTGGGTGAGGACTCGCCCTGAAGGGGCAAAAGCAGAGATAACGCATTGTAATTTAATGCTTTTGCCCCTTCAGGGCGTAATCTTCGTTTGACTCCTCACCCAGGGTGTTACCCTGGGCTAATGGCTTTATCCCCTTCCAGGGGAATATTTCAAACATGAGGGGCTTGTCAAAATATTCAGTATAATATTATGTTGAATTTCAATTAGATGCTACTCAAATCTTATGTTTACCAGACACCAATATATATGAATATACAACTCTATACAAACTTGAGTTGTAATACTCTAATTAGGACGCTTTAAAGCAAATCTTACAAGGAGTTTTTCCTTGCTTCTTCGCATTACTAATTGGCATTGAGACCACCTTCCCCTTGCATCGATTCAACCCTCTGCAATTAGAATGACTATGATATTTGGTCGCAGAACCACCTGTACAAACATAAACAACTTGCTCCTTATTTTGTTCTAACTGATTACACTCTCTATCCTCATAAATAAAAGAGGAAACACCCAGACAACACAAAACTAATAAAGCGATAGATAATAACTTTTTCATAACAACATTCTTACTTTTTGTATTAAGCAAATTACCAGCCCTATTTTATAATTCTACGAAAGACTATTTTGTTTTTGTTCCACCACATTCCTTATAGTACCAATCTATTAATGGATAATAATCAGTTGTTCCATCAAAAACTCTAGTAAAGACAAAATGGTCAGCCACATCTACATATTCATCCGGTTCTAACGGATATTTTTCCATTAAAGGTAAAATATCCTTTGAATCGTAAATATGAATATTACAAGATCCATTGGGATTCTCTTCTTCTTTTATATAATCAGCCAAGGCTTTAAGACTATCTTCCGTAAAATCATCCCATAACAGAAGCACGTAATAGTTTGTAAGACTCCCTACATTTCTAAAAAATAGGATTTGATAATCTTGATTCTCTTTATACTTAGCAGTATCCATATTACCACTTGTGCACGAACCGAACATCATCACCAAACTAAGAGTTAAAAATCCAAAGATCTTCTTCATAACAAAACAATAACCATCGGCCCTGAGGTTAAATAAATTGTGATTATAATAGACACAAAAGAAAAGTGTGAGCCTACTTTAACTATCCCAACGGTAGGCCTTCGACTGCCTTGTAGATGGAAAGATAAAACAGCTCACACCCTTGGCTATATACGTTGTTAAGACATATAACAAACCAAAGGGAGAACGTCTTTTACCTATTCCTATCTACTAATGAGTTGTCGAAGTTCACCGTTTAGGAATAAAGCTAAAACGCTTCCTATTTATGCCTGTTGCAACCGCAACACTGCAAATTTAGGCAGGGTGGACAAAAAGTAGGATGAAACCTCTGTAATTACATGATTTCCATATCTTTGTAGAAATTATCATTGATATGCTAAAAAAAATGCTTTTATTGTAGTTCTTCTAAAGTAGTTAAGAATGGCTTGAGAGGACGCA
>JBGVGJ010000053.1:0-2080 GCA_045121635.1 Alloprevotella sp.
CTCGCGTGACGCTTTAATGGGCGAACAGCCCAACCCTTGGGACCTTCTCCAGCCCCAGGATGCGACGAGCCGACATCGAGGTGCCAAACCTCCCCGTCGATGTGAACTCTTGGGGGAGATCAGCCTGTTATCCCCAGGGTAACTTTTGTCCGTTGATCGACTGCCTTTCCATTCAGTGCAGCCGGTTCACTAAGCCCGACTTTCGTCCCTGCTCGACTTGTAGGTCTCGCAGTCAAGCTCCCTTCTGCCTTTACACTCTTTGAATGATTTCCAACCATTCTGAGGGAACCTTTGGGCGCCTCCGTTACTCTTTAGGAGGCGACCGCCCCAGTCAAACTGCCCACCTAACACTGTCCTATACCCAGATAATGGATACTAGTTAGATACTAAACATACAAAGGGTGGTATCCCAAGGTTGACTCCACGAATACTAGCGTACTCGCTTCATAGTCTCCCACCTATCCTGTACATCATATGCCCAATATCAATATTAAGCTACAGTGAAGCTCCATGGGGTCTTTCCGTCTGATCGCGGGTAACCTGCATCTTCACAGGTACTAAGATTTCACCGAGTTTCTTGTTGAGACAGCGCCCAAATCATTACGCCTTTCGTGCGGGTCAGAACTTACCTGACAAGGAATTTCGCTACCTTAGGACCGTTATAGTTACGGCCGCCGTTTACTGGGGCTTCAATTCAAAGCTTCGCCTTTCGACTAACATCTCCTCTTAACCTTCCAGCACTGGGCAGGCGTCACCCCCTATACATCAGCTTGCGCTTTAGCAGAGAGCTATGTTTTTGGTAAACAGTTGCTTGGGCCTATTTTCTGCGTCTCTTTCGAGCCCCCCTTATTCCGAAGTTACGGGGTAATTTTGCAGAGTTCCTTAACAAGAATTATCTCGCGCGTCTGTGGATTCTCTCCTCGCCTACGTGTGTCCGTTTACGGTACGGGCACTTATAAAATATCCTAGAAGTTTTTCTTGGAAGCTTGGCTTCATTAATTTTAATTCTTACTTCAGAGTTATATGACGCGGATTTGCCTACGTCAACCCCTTTGTCCTTCAACTGACTATTCCACCAGTCAGACTAATTAGCCTTCTTCGTCACTCCTTCAGTTTTATAAGTGGTACAGGAATCTCAACCTGCTGTGCATCGGCTACGCTTGTCAGCCTCACCTTAGCTCCCGACTTACCCAGGGAGGACGAGCCTTACCCCTGGAAACCTTAGGCTTCCGACGGACGGGATTCTCACCCGTCTTATCGCTACTCACACCGGCATTCTCACTGCTTAGCGCTCCACACGTCCTTCCGATCATGCTTCTCTGCACTAAGTACGCTCCCCTACCAATTAGATAGGAACCTAATTCCGTAGCTTCGGTATTGTGTTTAGCCCCGATACATTTTCGGCGCAGAATCACTCGACTAGTGAGCTATTACGCACTCTTTAAAGGATGGCTGCTTCTAAGCCAACCTCCTAGTTGTTTATGCGACTCCACATCCTTTCCCACTTAACACAATTTCGGGACCTTAGCTGACGGTCTGGGCTGTTTCCCTTTTGACCATGGACCTTATCACCCATAGTCTTACTGCCGAGCATGTTATACGACATTCGGAGTTTGATTGAGATCAGTACCCCTAGGTGGGGCCATCACCCATTCAGTGCTCTACCTTCGTATAACTTGTACTCTCGACGCTAGCCCTAAAGCTATTTCGGGGAGAACCAGCTATATCCGAGTTCGATTGGAATTTCACCGCTAGCCACAAGTCATCCAAGTCTTTTTCAACAGACCCTGGTTCGGTCCTCCACCTGGTTTTACCCAAGCTTCAACCTGCTCATGGCTAGATCACTCGGTTTCGGGTCTACGTCAACATACTAATTCGCCCTATTCAGACTCGCTTTCGCTTCGGCTCCGCTCCTTTAAGCTTAACCTTGCATGTTAACGTAACTCGCCGGCTCATTCTACAAAAGGCACGCTATCACCCATTAACGGGCTCTAACTTTTTGTAGGCACACAGTTTCAGGTTCTTTTCACTCCCCGCCAGGGGTTCTTTTCACCTTTCCTTCACAGTACTGGTTCACTAT
>JBGVGJ010000054.1:0-1587 GCA_045121635.1 Alloprevotella sp.
ACATGTCTTTTCCTGAATAGGGTTTACACTCATTAGCCTATTCTCTAATTAGTCATACTGAATAAATTGACAAGTATAACTGAAAAACTTTACACGTTCCTGAAAATGTTTACATTTCCCTAATGGAGTTTACATTCCACCTGTAAAAGTTTACATCGTACTGCTTTCGTTGACATCCCCAACTTTAGAATACCATGAAAAACACTCGGGGGATGCCATGCGGCAGGGGGCAGACAGCCCCCGAGAGCCATTACCAGCACTTTCGTTGTTCTCCTGACTCTTGATGTGCTTGAGAAGGAACTTTCATTCCAATACTGCTATGCGGACGTTTGTCGTTATAGAAGTCAATGAACGAAGCTATCCTACGCTCTGCATCATCAAAACCGATGAAGCGCTGTTCCCGATAAATGACCTCCGTTTTCAGTGTACCATTGACACGTTCGGCGATGGCATTGTCTGTCGGGTTGTAGTCTTCTGTCATACTGATACTTATATGGTAATCCGTAAGCAGGCTTACATACTCGTCACAACAATATTGTACCCCTCTGTCCGAATGATGTATAAGTCCTTCCAATGTGCCTTTTCCCGTTGCGTCTATAGCCATTTTCAGGGCCTTGACCGTATGTGCTGCATGAAGCGTTTCGGACAGGCACCAGCCTACAATCTTTCGGGAATACGCATCCGTAACCAAATGCAGATAACAGCACCCATCCAATGTGTCGATGTACGTTATGTCACTCACCCATAGTTCGTTAGGTTCAGTCGGGATGAATCCCCTTATCAGATTCTTATACTTATGATACCGATGGTTGGAATTCGTTGTACGACGAGGTCTGGGACGCCTAAGCGTATATCCGAACGTGTGGAGAAGCGCAAGGAACTGGTCTCTGCCAGGAACCCAGTCATGCCGGAACATATGCTTGGTCATCAGCCAAAGCTTGTAACCTCCGATTCCGGGATCCTGACGACGGATTTCTGAAACGGTATCGATGATACGGTTTACCCGGCGCATCCATTCACGTTCGTCACGCTTCTTTTGATAATAAGCCTGACGGGTATGGCCAAACAGGCTGCAAGCGACATCAACCGCAAGGTGATCACGCTCACAGAGGCGTTCTACTGCTTGGCCCCAGATTTTTTTCGTATCTGGATGCCTTGTTCTTCGGCTATATCTATCAGTGTGTCAAGTGCCTTGCACTTCAACTGAGAATGCTTCAGAAGCTTTTCAAGATCCTGGATACGTTGTTCCAGAGCTGATATCATCGAATCCTTCGAGGTATCCTGTTTTTCGGGCATAGATGTATCTTTTTGCGTTTCTTGCGGCAAAGATAGTCGTTTATTTTGGATTTCATCAGGTGTCAAGTAACATCTAACCCAATTTGATACGGTTTGAAGATTAGGAAGATTGTACTTGAGGGCTATTTCCTGCATAGTTCCACCTCCTTGAATATACTCGATTGCGACTTCGCGCTTAAAGGCCTTCGAGATGCGGCCACGTTTCTTGCTTGCCATAAATTTAACTTTTAGCGTTTAACAATTTAACTATTATCTCTGCTAAAAGTGTAAACCTATATCAGTACAAGACAT
>JBGVGJ010000055.1:0-62317 GCA_045121635.1 Alloprevotella sp.
TGCGTCCTCTCAAGCCATTCTTAACTACTTTAGAAGAACTACAATAAAAGCATTTTTTTTAGCATATCAATGATAATTTCTACAAAGATATGGAAATCATGTAATTACAGAGGTTTCATCCTACTTTTTGTCCACCCTGCCGGGGAATATACCCAAAGTCAATCCCATTGTGGTTGACCTTATGAGAGTGTAAAAAAATAAGGACTGAAACTTGGGAATAGGTGTCCCAGAGTTTCAGTCCTTTTTTTATTCAGTCTGTCAAAAAATGCGTTGCGAGACGCTCAAACTTTTAAGCGGTTTACTCTTCCTTAATGTGAATCAAGGCATTGGCGAGAATGGCTGCTACACCGCCCGTAGTAATGCCCGACGAGAAGATGTTGCGCACCGTTTCGGGAAGTTGCGTGAGAATTTCCGGAACGAGCTCTACACTCAGGCCCATACTAAAGCTGATGGCAATTACCAGTGTAGCCTTGCGGTTGATGTTCTGAGAAGCAATGATGCGTACTCCAGCTGCTGCCACGGTACCAAACATCAGCAACGTTGCGCCACCAAGAACGGGTTCGGGCATTAGTGAGAATATCAAACCTACCGCAGGGAACAAACCTAATAATATAAGCATGCCCGCAATGAAGTAACCTACGTAGCGACTGGCAACTCCTGTGAGCTGAATCATACCATTGTTTTGCGCAAAAATGGAGTTGGGGAAGGAGTTGAACACACCTGCTACCGCAGAGTTAAAGCCGTCTGCCAAAATACCTCCCTGTGCGCGCTTCATGAATTTCTCGCCCTCTACGGGTTGTCCCGAAATCATGGAGTTGGCAGTAATGTCGCCGTACGCCTCAATGGCTGTGATGAGATATACAAGGCCTAATGAGATGATGGCTGAAAGGTCGAACGACACGCCATAGCGGAAGGGCACGGGGATGTTCAAACTGCCATAATTCTGAATGTCGGAGAAGTTTACCATACCCATTGTCCACGACACGACGTAACCAATGGCAAGTCCAATAACAATAGAACTCATGCGCAGGTAGCGGTTGCTGCTGCGGTTGAAGAAGATGATGAGTCCCAATACTAATGCTGCGAGGCCTACATATTCTAAAGAACCGAATGTTCCTGCAGCCTTTGCCGTTTCGCCACCACCACAGGCTGTAATGCCTACCTTAATCAGACTCAAACCAATCAGCGTTACAACAATACCCGATACCAAGGGAGTGACGATGCGGCGCATGTATTTCAATATGCGACTTACGAGGATTTCAACCACCGATCCCGCTATCGTTGCCCCAAACACGGCGGGGAGCCCCCCAGCAAATCCTGCCGAAATAATTGGTCCGATGAACGAGAAACTCGTGCCTTGAATGCAAAGCAGTCCGCAACCGATGGGACCTACTCTGCGGCATTGGATAAAGGTAGCTATGCCCGAAACAAACAACGCCATAGACACCAAGAACCCAGTTGTCTCAAGGTCTAACTTGAGTGCGCCCGCGATAATCAGCGGTGGCGTGATGATGGCTACAAAGATGGCCAAGAGGTGTTGTAAGGCTGCGAAGAGCGTGTCGCGCAAGGGCGGACGGTCTTCTAATCCGTAAATCAAGCCCTGAGGCTTTTGGTTTAGGGTTGCTTCTGAAACTTTTGTTTCCATACAGTCTAACGATACAATGGGGAAAAACTACTTTAATTTTATTTCGCAGTTGTCCAAGCTCTCAATGATAGCGAGCGACTCTACATGAATGCCTGCATTGCGCAAATAGTCGCCACCTTCCTGGAATGCTTTTTCAATGAGGAAGCCCATGCCCACCAATTCAGCCCCAGCTTGAGTCACCAAATCAATAACGCCCTTAGCGGCATTCCCATTGGCGAGGAAGTCGTCAATGAACAGCACCTTGTCGCCGGGGCAAAGGAAATCCTTGCTCACGCATACCTTGTAGGTTGTGTTTTTCGTAAACGAGAACACTTCTGTCACGAGCATATTTTCCATTGTGCTGGGCACTTTCTTCTTTGCAAATACGACGGGCAACTCTAACAAATAGCCCACCATAATAGCAGGCGCAATACCGCTCGCCTCCACGGTCATAACCTTATTTATCTTGGTGCTGGCAAAGCGACGTACAAATTCTACAGCCATAGACTTCATCAAAATGGGATCCATCTGATGGTTGATAAAGTTGTCCACCTTCAAAATGCCGCCGGGGAAGCAACGCCCGTCTTTCAATATTCGTTCTTTAAGTGCTTTCATTGCAAGAGTATTTTAGTTTAGAGAGGCACAAAGTTACTGAATTTAATGGATACGACTACTATGAAAAAAATAGTTTTTTAGGTCGTGAGGTTGTAAAGTGAGGTTGTAAGGTGGGAGGTCGCTTCGCTTGGGGGTTTAAGGGGCATCCGCACTGTACAGTCCTTATAACCTCATAACCTTTTAGTTGACAAGTAAAACAGGTACAAGTTAACAAGAAAGTCACCGACTTAAACGAGTATAGTCCCGCATGGTATTACTCACCCCTCACTTCTCACTCCTCACTTTCTTAAAACCTCGAACTCAACCACTTTCTGACAGGTGCATCGTACCACTTCATCAATACAAACGCTACGAGGATGCTTCCCGCCATAACGCCGAGGGATTGCCAGGGGGCTGCGGTAAAGTTGTACTGCCCGTTGGTAATAAGTCCGGCATAGAAGAGGTACATCAGCGGATAATGCACGGTGTAAAGTGGGTAAGAGAGGTCGCCAAGGAAGGTGGCGGTGCGCTTTGTTGTAGAAGAAACGGTTGCGCTGGAGGCTGCAAGCAATACGATGGCGGGGAAGATGAGCATGATGCACGTCATTTCAAACACGCCGTTCATGCAGAGCGGTTGCATCGCCTCGATGTAAGGCACGGCGAAGAGGGCAAGCAACATTGCCGTGCACAACCAGAAGGCGCCACGAACGGGTCGCGGACGGAAGGTGCGGGCGAGGAGCATACCGAGCGAGAAGGGGAAGAGCATGCGCAGGCTACCGCCCAGGAAGTTTACGGCGTCAAGCGTCCACCCCACACCGATACTTCCGTAGCTTGAAATGTTGCATGTGGCAAACCAAAGGAAAGTGATGCCGAGCAGGGCAACAAGGATGGTGAGCGCCTTGGTAGAGAGACGGCGCAGGAGAAGGGCATAGAGAATGTTGCCGATGTATTCAAAGAAGAGCGACCAGAAGGGTCCGTTGAGCGGGAACATTTCTCCGTTGCCGCGCACCTCATAACTGCCACCGGGCACGGAGGGGATGAACAAGAAAGTGAGGGCAAGGCAGAGCAATACCGCAGACGTTGATACCGCTTCGCCACTCCACGTGACGCCACCCTGAATGAGGAAGGTGATGGCGCCGATAATGGCACCCGCAATGAGCATGGGGTGTAAGCGGATGAGTCGGCGCTTGAAGAAGTTGCCGATGGTGAGTCCCTGACTCCAACGGTCGTCGTAGGCATAGGCAATGACGAAACCGGAGAGGATGAAGAAGAAGTCCACCGCGAGATACCCGTGGTTGAACGAGCGGATGATGCCATCGCCCGCACCGTTTGTGGCTTCGGCAAAGGCAAATCCTTCGTTCACATGATACCATAACACGGCAAGGGCGGCAACTCCGCGGAGCCCATCAAGAAGGGCGAAGTGGGGTTTGGTTTGAAGGTGCATTGTGGAGCGTTTTTGAAATGCGAATTTAAAACGCTCGCCACCCCATATTTGAGGAGTGGGAGCGTTTTTGCTCTAAGTCATATATAATATGTGTAGTCGGATTATTGGCGTGAGAAGCGGAAGCCCTTGAAGTAAGCCTGTACTTCTTCACCTGAAGTATTGGTGAGACGAATCTTCTGTGCCTTCATGCCAGTGAGTTCACCGCCTGTGTGGATTACGGTGTCGTCGGCAGAGTAGTGGAGGAGGCTCACCTTGCGCCAGTTGCCGTCTTCACCCTGAAGTTCGAGCGTGAACTTTTCTGCCACACCCTTTACACCAAAGTTGAAGTCCATACCCTGCATGCTCACTGCGCGGTCAGAGTTGATTACAAATTCTGCACCAGGTGCCCAGTTTACCACTTCAAGTACGTCGTTTACGCGAACGTCATTGCCGCGCGCCGTAACCGTCAACTTCGCCAACTGAGGAACAGTAGCAGTGATAGAGTAGGGTTGGTATTCGCAAACGGGGCTGTAGGCTGTGTTGTGCGCAGCGTTGTAAGCGTTCACCGTATTTGCGAAAATTTCGTTCAACGTGGGGATAAGCACGAGCGTACCTACCTTAATGCCGGGCTGGAGAGGATGAAGAATGTCAGAGTTCGCAAGGTTGTACATCTGCGTCTGGATAGAGCGTGCTTCCTTATAGAGGTTGTCGAAATTCACAAAACCTGAAGCCTTGTCAAGGTTCGTCATTGCAGTAGCACATACGTTCATACCAAACTGCGCAACGAGTTTGCCGTATTCCAACCAGGGGCGCTGCTCCACGATGAGGGCGGGATTTGTCTTGTCAGCAAGGAGGAGGTTGATAGCCAACTCGAGTTCCATACACTTGCCGTAGAGCTGTGCGATAGCGTTCTTGTCGCCCTTCACTGCTGCCTTCGCGATGGGTTGAAGTTCGCGGCTTTCGTCACGACGGAAGCCGTGGCCGTTGGGACCGAGGTCTTCGTTGTAAGACGCCCAAATCTTAAGCGCATCAGCACTCTGGGGGAGGAGGTCTTCAAGCGCCTTGTTCCAACTTGACATATAGTCGTAAGCCTCCATGTTCCAGGTGTAGTCGGCAATGCTGTAGAGCGCAATCTTTGAAGACTCTGCGTGCTCCATGGGGTTGCTTACGAAGCCTGAAAGGTCTTCTGCAATGTCAAGACCGTTACCGTAAGTGGGACCGAGAAGGATGTGGTCGCGCACGAAGTCGGACACGGGGAAGTTCAACCAAATATAACCCTTGCGCTGAATGCGTTCGTTAATCCACTGCATAGACTCCTTGTCAATAGTGTGAACAACGGTGTTACCAGTCCACATAATTTCTACGGACTTGTCCATGTCGCTACCGAGTGTGCGGAGGTAACCGCCCTTTTCATTCGCCCAACTGCGGTTGTATTCCGTAGGACACATGACGAGGGGACTGATGTCGCCCTTTGCCTTTACGAGATTCGTGTTGATGTAGTTCAGAAGTTCCGCCTGCTTATCGGCCTTTGTGCCTTCGCCCCAAATGTCGTCGAAGAATACGGCGAATGAGCGTACGCCAAGCTGGTACATGACTTCGAGTTTGTTCATCATTGCGTCGCGGTCTGCTTCTGTCCACTTAATATCCACCCCGGGGTGAATCGCCCAATAGAAGTTTACACCGTTCTTGTGCGCTGCGTCGAGAAGCACCTTAAGGCGTGCTGCTTCTTCTGCGGGATAAGGCTGACGCCACTTGTCGCGGTGGTAGGGGTCGTCCTTAGGACCGTAGATGTAAACATTCATCTTGTTCTTCGCATAGAAATCAAACTGCGAGAGGCGGTCTTCCTGGCTCCAGGGTGTGCCGTAGAAACCTTCAACTACGCCACGGAATGCTACGTCGGGGAAGTCGGTGATTTCGCACGTCTGCAACTTGCCATACTTCATCATCGCGAGGAGCGACTGTACGCCGTAGAACGCACCGCGTTCGTCAGCGGCAGCAATAACAATCTCCTTGTCGGTCACCTTGAGGTAATAACCTTCTGCCTTTGTGGGCACGAGTTTCTTATACTTCTTAATAACCTTCTGATTGCCCCAACCGAGCGTTACCTTAAAGGCAGCCTTGGGCGCAACGGCGGGAGCTGCCGTGTTGAGTGCGTCAAGGGCATAAGACGAAGTGACAGTCTTGTCAGTAACTACCGTCCATTCTGCGGGAATGTCAATTAAGAACTCCGCAAGGTTTTCTACCTGCTGCGGAACAGGGTTAATGTTGCTTACCTGTGCCTGAGAAACGGCTGTGCCAAGGCAGAGGAGGGAAGCAAGAATGAGTTTCTTGTTCATAACTATCGAGGTTTTTTAGGTTATGAGGTGGTGAGGTTATGAGGTTGCCGTTCGGTCCGCAAGGTTCTTATAACCTAAAAGCGAAGCGACCTTACAACCCTATTGCCTCCTTTAATAATTTACTTCTTCGGAGTGCGTTCCAAAGTTGTAAGTACAAACTGCCAATACTTTTCTACGCTGGGGATGTAGCAGCGTTCGTTGGGAGTGTGGGGAGAACGCATGGTGGGACCAAAGCTCACCATATCCATCTTGGGATACTTCGCACCGATAACACCACATTCAAGACCTGCGTGAATTACCTGCACCTTGCTGTCAGCGCCAAAGAGTTCCTTGTACACATCCTTCATGAGCGCCACGATTTCGCTTTCGGGGTTGGGTTGCCAAGCGGGATAAGCACCGTCGAGTTCGATCTTCATGCCAGCCATTGAGAACACGCTTTCCAACGTTTCGGAACAGCAATCACGCATACTGTCGCGAGAAGAGCGCACAAGCACCTTGAACATCACCTTGCCACCACCGATTTCTACAATCGCGAGGTTAGAAGATGTTTCTACGATGCTGGGTACTTCGGGAATGAAGCGCATCACGCCATTGTGGCAAGCGCAAAGTGCGTTTACGAGATTGTCTTGAATTTCTTCGGGAACGAGCGCAGCGGGTAAGTCAGTGTCTTCAATATCAAGCGTCAACGCCTTTTCTACGAAACCATATTCACCCTTGAATGTTTCGCGCCATTCATCAACTACTTCCTTGAGGGCATCAATATTCTCAGCGGGAACCGTAAGAACAACATCACAATCGCGAGGAATCGCATTGCGCATGTTACCTCCCTGCCAAGAAGCGAGGCGTGCTTCAAAGTTGGCAATAGCATCCTGCACGAGGCGCGCCATCATCTTATTGGCATTGCCGCGTCCCTCATTGATTTCAAGACCAGAGTGACCGCCGAGCAAGTTGTGGATGCCGATTTTCACAGCAGCGTCGCCCTCGGGCACTTCTTCTTCCTTGTATTCCAAAGAAGCAGTGAGGTTCACACCTCCTGCCGAGCCAATCATAAATTCTCCGAAAGTTTCGTTGTCAAGGTTGAGAAGAATTTCACCCTTCAAGAGGTCGGACGCCATATTGTTCACACCGCCCATTGTAGACTCTTCGTCGGCAGTGATGAAACCTTCAAGCGGACCGTGCTTCAAGGTGTTGTCTTCCATAATCGCCATGATGGTAGCTACAGCCATACCATCGTCGGCACCGAGTGTCGTATTCTTCGCCTTTACCCACTCACCGTCAATCCAAGTTTCGATGGGGTCGGTTTCAAAATTGTGAGGAGACTCCGGAGTCTTCTGAGGCACCATATCCATGTGGCCCTGAAGCGTCACTACCTTGCAATCCTCCATACCGGGAGAGGCAGGCTTATACATAATTACATTGCCAGCGTCGTCAAGTTTTGCTTCAACGCCCTTTTCCTTCGCCCAGTCAAGGAGGAACTTCTGAATCTTTTCAAGGTGTCCGCTGGGACGGGGCACTTGCGTGAGAAGGTAAAAATTCTCCCAAATAGCCTTGGGTTGGAGATTTCTAATTTCTGACATAGTATTAAATTTTTATTTAGTGAATATTTTCTGTTGAAACTTTTGGCAGAACCTTCATTTTGTTAAGGTCAGCCCAACCCCACGCTCCGAGCAGGATGACGAGGGCTGTTTGGATGGTGTGCACCACAAGGGCAAACATCACGGCGGGTGCTTCCGCCACTCCGTAGAGCACAAGCATTGTTTTCACCGCAAAGTGCCACGAACCTGCCCCGTTGGGCGTTGGAACGAGCACGGCAAACGACCCGATGCTGAATATCAGCAGTGCCGCCCACGGATTTACCCCTGCTGTGAAGTCAAAGCAAAAGAACGCCAAGTAAAAGTGCAAGAAATATGCGCCCCAAATGCCGATGGAGTAAAACCAGTATAACCACGGGCACTTCACGCGGCGAAGCGAACCGATGCCTTCCCACAGGCTCATGACTTTTTCTCGTCCCTGCGCAAACATCTTGTATCGGAACAAGAGGCTGCCGCAAATGGCGATTGCCAAGACGATGCAAAGCGCTGTTACAAGGTAACCCGTGCTGGTAAAGCGGTTGAGCAATCCGTGAAGGTCGGTGCCCGTTTCATTTAGGAATTTTATAAACACGGGCAACTGGCTTGCAAACGCCACTCCCGCAATGATGAGCATCAGCAACGAGTCAACAATGCGCTCCGTAACGACGGTGCCGATAGATTTTGAGAAGCTAACGCCGTCCATCTTCTTCAGCGTGCCGCATCTCGTGACTTCTCCGACGCGTGGTATTACCAAACTTGCGGCGTAGGACAGGAAAATCGCATTTACGCAAGTGCGCGTTCGTGCTTCTTCCCCTATGGGCTGCAGCGTCATGCGCCAACGCAAGGCGCGAAACACTTGCGGCACCACGCCAAAGGCAAGCGAAATCACCATCCACCCCCAATGCAGTTCGGAGGTAATGATGCGCCAAAAGTCCGCCCAATCCACACCGCGGTACATCCACCAAAGGATGCCTATCCCCAATGCAAATGGCAGGGCGACCTTTAATATATTGCCCAATAGTTTAGTCAAAATCCAAGTTATTTCGTTAATTTTGCAAGCGAAGGAAACTGAAGGTTTTTAGGTTATAAGGTTTTTAGGTTATAAGGACTCTTCAGCGCGGATACCCCTTAAAACCTCTAAGCGAAGCGACCTCTAACCTCCCACCTTACCACAATATTTTACAAAGATAGAAAAAACAAATGATATGAAACTCGTACGACCTAAAAAATTTCTTGGTCAGCACTTTTTGAAGGACTTAAGTGTGGCTCAAGCCATTGCAGATACCGTTGATGCCTGCCCTGATATTCCTGTGCTTGAAGTTGGTCCCGGTATGGGCGTACTTACGCAATATTTGCTCCCCAAGGGGCGCGAAGTAAAGGTGGCTGAAATCGACTTTGAGAGTGTGGCTTACTTGCGCGAGAATTTCCCTGCGCTCGAACCCAATATTATTGAAGACGACTTCCTGAAGATGCACCTTGAAAATACTTTTGAAGGTCGCCCCTTCGTGCTTACGGGCAACTATCCCTACAACATCAGCAGCCAAATCTTCTTCAAGATGCTCGACTACCGCCACTTAATCCCCTGTTGCACAGGTATGATTCAGAAGGAAGTAGCAGAGCGCCTTGCTGCCAAACCTGGTACGAAGGCTTACGGCATTTTGAGTGTCTTGGTGCAACTTTGGTACAATGTTGACTACCTCTTTACCGTCGCTCCCGGAGTGTTTAATCCGCCTCCCAAAGTGCAGAGCGCCGTTATCCGCATGACGCGCAACGATGTGGCAGATTGTGGGTGCGATGAGCGCCTTTTGCGCCGCGTGGTAAAGACTACTTTCAACCAGCGCCGTAAGATGATGCGCGGTTCTATCAAACCGCTCTTTGCGCAACTCGATAACGAACTCGGCGCAGGCATTGACCACACCGAATTCCTCGCGCAACCGCTCCTTACAAAGCGTCCCGAACAACTCTCTGTGCAAGATTTTATCGACTTAACTAATGCCGTGGCGGCACACTTCGGGAAATGAGAAAGGAGAAAGGGGAAAGGAGAAATTTGCCCTGCGGATTGTGGCATGAATCTAACCCTTAAACTCCGCTCTTAATTTTCTTCTTCCCCCGTTAAACGTTAAACGTTCATCGTTTCCCTATTCCCTTCCCCTTTTTCCCACACGGTCTTTCTCCTTTCTCATTTAATCCCGCTTCGCGGTCTTTACCTCCTTCGCACCTCGGCAATTCAAGCAAGCTTGATTGCACTCGGTTTGGCGTCGGTTCTCCTTTTTCCTTTCTCCTTTCTCCTTTCCAATCTATGCTTGGCAGACTTCTTTGGGTGGACGACGAGATTGATCTCCTCAAAGCCCACATCATATTTCTCAAGAACAAGGATTACGAAGTTACAACCTGTTCTAACGGGACGGATGCGCTCGACATCTGTCGCGAACAGCCGTTTGACCTTATCCTGCTGGATGAAAATATGCCCGGGCTAAGTGGTCTTGAAACTTTGGCGCGCATTAAGGAAATCCAGCCCAATGTGCCTGTTGTGATGGTGACGAAGAATGAGACGGAAGATATTATGGATCAGGCGATTGGTGCGAAGATTGCCGACTATCTTATTAAGCCAGTAAATCCTAATCAGATTCTTCTCGCCTTAAAGAAGAATATTCACCGCCGCGAGATTGAGCATGAAGCGGTTGAGACTTCTTACCGTCAGGAATTTTCGCGCATCGGCATGCAGATTGGTGACAATCTCTCGGCGGATGAGTGGAAGGAATTGTATCGCAAACTTGTGCATTGGGAACTTGAACTTGCGCCCACGGACGGCGCAATGAGCGAGATGCTCAGCATGCAGAAACAGGAAGCGAACGTGGCCTTTGCAAAGTATATCCGCAAGAATTACGAGGATTGGATTGCGCATCCCGAGGAGCGCCCCATGCTTTCGCCCGACCTCTTTCGCACGGCGGTCTTTCCCCGTTTGCGCGACGGTCGTAAGGTGATGCTTCTTGTTTTAGACAACCTTCGTTACGACCAATGGCGCATCATCAGTCAGGACCTTGCAGACGATTTTGACATGGAGGAAGGCCTCTATTTCAGTATCCTGCCCACCGCCACGCAATACGCCCGCAACGCCATCTTCTCTGGACTTATGCCCCTGCAAATCCGCGAGCGTTACCCCCATCTTTGGGTGGATGAAGAGGAAGATGAGGGCAAGAATTTGAATGAGGAGGAACTCATCCGCACACATCTTGAGCGCTTGCGCCGTAAGGAGGAATTTACTTACACAAAGCTCAACGACTCTGTAGCAGCAGAGAAATTTCTTTCCGGAGTGCGCAGTATGCCCCTCGTACCCTTGTCGGTCATGGTCATTAACTTTATCGACATTCTCAGTCATGCCCGCACGGAGTCAAGAATGGTGCGCGAACTCGCCTCTAACGAAGCGGCGTATCGAAGCATTACGCAGTCGTGGTTCCGCCATTCCAGCATGAAGGAACTCTTCAAGTGGCTCGCCTCGTTAGATTACGACATCGTCATCACTACCGACCACGGTTCAATCCGTGCAGACGAGGCGGTGCGCGTAGTAGGGGATAAAAATGTGAATACCAACCTACGCTACAAGTTGGGCAAAAACCTCAACTACAATCCCAAGGAAGTGTTTGAGGTAAAAGAACCCAAGCGCCTCGGACTTCCCGCGCCCAACCTCTCAACGACCTACATTTTTGCAACGGGCAACCGCTTCTTTGCGTACCCCAATAACTTCAACCACTACGTGCAGTATTATAAAGACACCTTCCAGCACGGCGGTGTTTCGCTCGAAGAAATGCTCGTGCCACTAATCACACTGCGGGCGAAAAACAGATAACCCTACACGAACGTAAAACGTTAAAAAAATAGCATCTTGGGCACCACATATCTATTTTAACCACGAATGAACACAAATGAAAACGAATCCATGCAGGCAACTTTTCCTCGCGCAGACAGCACAAGTCAAAGCCTTACAGGGAATCTTAATCCAGATGGCATTAGTGTCCATTGACTTGCGCGACCTTCGGTTCGTGTTCATCCGTGGCTAAAACAACAAAAAAACTAGGCAATAATATAGCAGTTACTTGCGTGACCTTTGGTTGACCCAAATATAGTTTAAAAACTTACGTTAGAAGATTTAACCATCCGAAATGCCCCCGTAGGAGGGCAATGCATTCATAAATTTCAGATGGATCAGCACCTATATTATTGCCAAAAATTATCAGTGCCGCCACACTCATTTTGGCGAAAAATTGTGACAGTTCCAGCCTTCATTTTTCGTCATTTTTTGCTGAAAACTTTAACAAACATTAACACTCTACCTACTCCCCGTCGCAACAATATCTATTTGCGGCGCAAGAATAAGTAACATAGAAAACCGGTTGTTTAACCTTGAAAAAACAAGGTAACTTATTTTTTGACCCCAAAAATGGGTTTTTCGGGACAAAAAAAGTGGAGATAACCCTGATTTCATGGGCTATCTCCACTTCCGTAATACAAAGATACGAAATTTCCAAGCGAAATGCAAATTCGTTAACACTTGTTAACACCAACATTATTCTTCATTTTTCGTCATTTTTCACCTGCAAAATGGTGTCTCGTTCGACGGGCATTTCCAACATAGAACATTACTCTTTGCGCCCTGGAGGGCATTACGAAAGATATTTACAGAAGGATCTACGTTGCGGATGATTTCAACATCTACCCCAAAAACATAAACCACAATAGAATAAAGCTTAGCACATGCAGAAAACACCCAACAGCAAACCTTCTCGGATTTTTTAAAGTCTGTCCTCCCGTTGGGGGCGTTGCTATGACTGTTCTCTTTTTGCTTTTTCCTTTTTTCTGTGCTTGCGCTTTCCTCTTCCGTTCAATTCTTTTATGCTCCCTAATGATGCGCTCCTTTTCTTTTAGTTGTAGTTTCAAATAGCGTATTGTATCATCCAACATTTCGTTGGTATCTTTATACTCTACCTCCTTCTCCGCTTCTACCTCTTCAATGTATTCATCTGGATATTCTTCTGTTATATCCTCAAAATATTCAGCCCCCTCTCCGGTGTGCATATACCTTTCGTACATCTCATCGGTATAATCGTTGTCGTAGGAACTCATTGGAATTTACGGTTTGATTGTATGATGCGTTGCATTAAACTATCTATTTCGTTTGCAACACTTTTACTCCAGACAGTAAGGGATACGAGCATATTCGTTGGGTCAGTTGTTCCAATAAGCAAAACGCAAGGTTCAGAGGCATTTTCTTTATCACCACAAAGACAAGGAGCAGTCTCCATACGACACGACAATATATCGCTGAAATTATACTTTTCATCGTTAATAAAGAGCACTCTGGAGTAGGCAAAGTCTAAAACATATTTTCGTCTCTTCTTGCTTATCCAAATTAGGTTTGTCGCCTTCCCGTACTCTTCTGTAAGGGATTGTACAAACTCATTCCATTCTGTATTCATACCAACCTTAATCTTCGTAGTTTCAAATTTGACACACGTCCACACTCAAGACCAATCCTGATTGCACAAAAAAAGTTGTTATAGTTTTTTGTGCAATCAATCAAAACTATCACAACTTCCGTACCATGTGGATTTAACAAGTTTTTAACTTATTGAAAACCACTATTTTTTTTAGATTCCACACTAAAGAAATCTCGTTTGTGCGCCTGATAGGACTCGAACCTACACATCTCGCGATACCAGATCCTAAGTCTGGCGCGTCTACCAATTTCGCCACAGGCGCTTACGGGTTGCAAATTTACATCCTTTTTTTGAACCGCCAAACTTCAAGGGACGAAATTCTGTCCACCAGAGCATTTTTATGGAACAAAAAAATAGGTGCTTTAATTAAAAATGTATAGTGAGGTGCAAATTTTCTGAGAGTTAGGTGCAAGCGATAGGACTTTTTTACTAATTTTGTGGTAAATATAGCATTACTCTTGTTATGAGCGACGAAATAAAAGACTCACAGGAAGATTTGGAATCGATAGAGGAAACGCAAGTTGAAGCACATTCGAACTATGTTCCCACATCAGGAAATGGCGAAGACGTGCGCCACCAACTGACGGGCATGTACCAAAATTGGTTCCTCGATTATGCCTCATATGTAATTCTCGAACGTGCCGTTCCCCACTTGGGTGACGGCCTTAAACCCGTTCAGCGCCGTATCCTTCACACGATGAAGCGCATGGATGACGGGCGCTACAATAAGGTAGCGAATATCGTGGGAGAAACGATGAAGTTTCACCCTCACGGTGACGCCTCTATCGGTGACGCCCTTGTGGGGTTGGGACAGAAGGATTTGCTCATTGACTGCCAGGGTAACTGGGGGAACATCCTTACGGGCGACGATGCGGCAGCACCTCGTTACATTGAAGCGCGCCTTTCGAAGTTTGCCCTTGACGTGATGTTCAACCCCAAGACTACGGAATGGAAACTTTCATACGACGGTCGTAACAAGGAACCTATTAGCCTGCCCGTGAAGTTCCCGCTCTTGCTTGCTCAGGGTGCAGAGGGGATTGCCGTAGGACTTTCCTCAAAGATTTTGCCCCACAATTTTGGCGAACTCTGCGAGGCAGCCATCAGTTATTTGCAGGGCGAGGACTTCAGACTTTATCCCGACTTCCAGACGGGGGGTCTCATCGACGTGAGTAAGTACAACGACGGTCAGCGTGGTGGCACCGTAAGAGTGCGTGCCAAGATTGAGAAGCGCGACAACAAGACGCTTGCCATTACTGAAATCCCTTACGGTAAGACTACCGGCACGGCGCAGAAGCAGAGTGCCTTTATCGAAAGCATTTTGAAGGCGGCGGAGAAGGGCAAGATTAAGGTGCGCAAGGTAGAAGATATGACGGCGGCGAATGTAGAAATCCTCGTACACTTAGTGCCAGGTACAAGTTCCGACAAGACGATTGATGCCCTCTACGCTTTCACAGATTGTGAGATTAGCATTTCGCCCAATTGCTGTGTGATTGACGACAAGACCCCACGCTTTGTCAGCGTGAGCGAAGTGTTGAAACACTCGGTGGAAAACACGAAGCGCCTCCTCCAACGCGAACTTGAAATCCGTCGTGGCGAACTTCTCGAAAGTCTGCATTTTGCTTCGCTTGAACGCATCTTCATCGAAGAACGCATTTACAAGGACAAGCAATTTGAAAATGCAAAGACCGTTGACGCAGCATGTGAGCACATTGACGAACGCCTTACGCCCTTCTACCCCAAGATGATTCGCGAGGTGACAAAGGATGACATCCTTCGCTTGCTAGAAATCAAGATGGCGCGCATTTTGAAGTTCAACAAGGATAAGGCAGACGAACTCATCGCACGCATGAACGCCGAAGTGGAAGGCATCAACCGCGACCTCAACAATATGACGGAGGTAACCTGCAACTGGTTCCGCCTCATCCACGAAAAATATGCTGCTCAGCATCCGCGTCGCACGGAGATCCGTTCGTTTGACACCATCGAGGCTTCGAAGGTTATTGAAGCGAATGAAAAACTCTACATCAACCGTGTGGATGGATTCATCGGTACGAGTTTGAAGAAGGACGAGTTTGTAAGCAACTGTTCAAACATTGACGATGTAATCATCTTCTACCGCGACGGTACGTACAAGGTGACACGTGTGCAGGAAAAGGTGTTTGTGGGCGAAACAACCCGTTCGAAGGCTGAGAAGAAGAAAGCAGAAATCATCCACATTGCCGTGTTCAAGCGTAACGACACCCGCACGATTTACAACGTGGTGTATCGTGACGGAAAGGACGGTCCCTACTACATCAAGCGCTTCAACGTAACCAGCGTGACGCACGACCGCGAGTACGATGTAACAAGTGGTACACCAGGCAGTCGCGTGCATTACTTCACAGCCAACCCCAATGGCGAGGCCGAGGTGATTAAGGTTACGCTGAAACCAAATGGTAAGCTCAAAAAGATTTTGTTTGACCGCGACTTCTCTGAAATCATGGTGAAGGGCAAGCAGTCGCGCGGTAACCTCTTGACGAAAAACGACATTCATAAAATCACGTTGAAGTCACAGGGGGGCAGTACGTTGGGCGGCAGACAAGTGTGGTTTGACCACGATGTGCAACGCCTCAACTACGACAATCGTGGTGACTATCTCGGCGAATTCCATAGCGACGACCTCATCCTCGTGGTATTGAAGAACGGTGAGTTTTACACCACGAACTTTGACATCAACAACCACTATGAGCAGAACATCCTGCGCATTGAAAAGTTTGACGAACAAAAGGTGTGGACAGCAGTGCTCTTCGACGCTGACCAGCAGGGCTTCCTCTACATCAAGCGCTTCACGATGGAGCGCACACCCGGAAGTCGACATTTCTCATTTATTGGTGAAAATCCCAAGTCGGAACTTCTTTTGCTCAGCGACATCACCTACCCCCGCATTCTTGTGTCGCATGGCGGTGTTGACGCGTTCCGCGAACCCGTTGAAATTGATGCGGAACAGTTTATCGGCACCAAGAGTTTCAAGGCAAAGGGTAAGCGCATCACCACGTTGGAAGTTGCGGATATCAAGGAGTTAGAACCTCTTAGATTCCCCCAACCAAAGGAGGAAGAAGACACAACGGAAGAGGATTCGCCCGAAGTAGTTGAGGAAGAAGAAAATCCCAACGATGTGCGCGACGCTCTCATTGGTCAACTCCACTTTGATTTGGAATAATAATTGGGAGTAGGTTGGAGGGCGGTAACAATCGCATTTTGGGAACCCTCTCGTTTATTTATCTACTAACAAAATCGTTTACTATATCAATGACTTCACTTCATATCATCACACCTGTAAAGGATAGCATTGATTCCACTCTCGAAACAGTGCGCGCCATTAAGGCGTCAAACATAACCGTGCCTTTCACCTACACGATATACAACGACTTCTCTACGCCTGAAAATACCAAGCGCCTTGAGGAGGCAAGCAAGGAATTGGGATTTACGTTGGTAAACCTCAGTGACCTTACGACGCACCCTTCGCCCAACTATCTGTTGGTGCTTCAGCGCGTACAGCAAGAGTGTATTGAGCGCGATGCGGCAATGCTTATCGTAGAGAGTGATGTGGTGGTTGCGCCCAACACGTTACAAAGTCTTTACAACGGTGCAGCACAGCGTGAAAATTGTGCCATAGCGGCGAGCGTAACGGTCAATGATGCGGGTGAAATTAACTACCCCTATGAGTATGCGAAGGGCAAGGAAAATCAGGTGGTCGAAGAGAAGAAGCATCTCAGCTTTTGTTGCTCCCTCCTGACCCCAGAATTTCTCCGTCGTTTCGACTTCCACGAACTCGACCCCGAGAAGAATTGGTTTGACGTAACGATTTCGCATAAGGCACTCGAGATTGGTATGAAGAATTACCTCTTCACCAACCTCCCCGTCATTCATCGTCCGCATCAAAGTCGACCTTGGAAACAACTCAAATACACCAACCCCTTGAAATACTACTGGATTAAGTGGACCAAGGGATTTGACAAGATTTAAGGTGGATTCTAAGCGTCCCTCCTATTATGAATAGAGGCGAGCGCTTTAGTCAAATAGCATTTATAGAACACACCTCAACTACTCCAATTTATACCCATAGGAAATGGTTACAACTCAAAAATATGATTTTCTCATTGTTGGTGCTGGACTTTTTGGTGCCGTATTTGCGCATGAGGCGAATAAGGCAGGCAAGAAATGTCTGGTAATAGACAAACGAGAACATGTTGGTGGCAACATCTACAATGCTGACGTTTGTGGCATCAAAGTGCACCAATATGGGGCACACATTTTTCATACCGACAATAAGGAGGTGTGGGACTATGTTAACCGTTTTGTAACCATGAACAGGTTTACCAACTCGCCACTCGCATATTACGACGGCAAATTGTATAATTTGCCCTTCAATATGCACACGTTCTATCAGTTGTGGGGGGTAAAAACGCCTGCTGAAGCACGCGATAAATTGGAGGCACAACGCGCAGAATATGCGCACATTGAAACACCCGCCAATCTGGAAGAACAGGCGTTGAAACTTTGTGGACGCGACGTGTATGAAACCTTAATTAAAGGATATACAGAAAAGCAATGGGGACGCTCGGCAAAGGAACTTCCCGCTTTTATCATCAAGCGACTGCCCTTTAGATTCGTGTATGACAACAACTACTTCAACGACACCTATCAAGGTATTCCCGTAGAGGGTTACAACACACTTATCGCAGGACTTTTAGCGGGTATAGAGGTGCGCCTCAACACAAATTTCTTTACGCAACGAAAGGAGTTTGAGCAGTTGGCAGAGAACGTTGTTTTCACGGGCTGTATTGACGAATATTTTGACTATTGCTATGGCAGATTGGATTATCGCAGTTTGAAGTTTGAACACAAACTATTGGACATCGAGGATTTCCAGGGCAATGCCGTAGTAAATTATACCGAACGCCATGTGCCTTACACCAGAGTGATTGAGCACAAACATTTTGAGTTTGGCAAACAGGAGAAAACGGTTGTCACCTATGAGTATCCTGACGATTATGCTCCGGGCAAGGAACCCTATTACCCTGTAAACGACGAGCGCAATACCCAACTTTGTCAGAAGTATAAGGAGTTGGCGGCAACGTGCAAGAATGTGTACTTCGGAGGGCGCTTGGCACAATATATGTATGCCGACATGGACGACACCATTGCCGAAGCATTAAAACTTAGTAAAGAAATATTGTAAGCATAGATCATTCAACTATGCTACGACATAAGGAGATAGTCATGAGTTTACTTCATCCTACAACACTGGTACTCCACCCTGATTACCAACATTTGAAAGAATTCATGTATTCACTGCCACAACGCTTCAAGGATTGTGAAGGTGAACTGATACATAATGGGCGCAACCAACTGCGAACGATTGAATACGAAGGTCAGCGCTTTGTCGTGAAAGCCTTTAAGCGTCCGCATCTCATCAATCAATTTATTTATGGGATATTCCGACCCTCTAAAGCAAAGCGTTCGTACGAGCATGCACTTCTTATGCAAGAGATTGGGGTTGGAACGCCTCAACCTATTGGTTACATCAACATCCGTAAGGGATGCTTGTTTGATAAGAGTTATTACGTGTGTCTCGAATCGGAGTGCAAACACGTGTATCAGGAACTTTTTGAAAAGCATTTCGATTACGAAGAAGAGGTGCTTCGCGCCGTAGGCAAGTTGACCGCCCTACTCCACAACCATGGATATGCACATAAGGACTATGGCAGAGCCAACATCTTGTTCGTCAAAAAAGAGGACGGCATTAAGTTGGACCTCGTGGACTTAAACCGACTGGCAATAGGACCGCTTGACATTAACAACGGGTGCAAAAACCTGGAGCGCCTGCCTGCGACACCACAAATGCATAGATGGATCGCAGAGGAATATGCTAAAGACAGAGGATTTGACGTAGAAGAATGCTACAACTTAATGGTGGCATATCGAAGTACTCAACCAGGAAAAATAGACGGGAAATATTAAGACCAAACACCTACCATGAAAATTATTGCAGTAGTTGTAACCTATAACAGATGTGAGCTGCTCAAACGTGGGATTGAGTGCCTGCGCCAAAATGCTCCCATTACAACTATCGTTGTTATCAACAACGGTAGCACCGACGGTACGTGCGAATGGTTGGATACCCAGAAAGACCTTCATATCGTTCATCAAGAAAACGTAGGAGGCTCCGGAGGGTTCTACACGGGGATCAATGAGGCAATGAACTTGGGAGCAGATTGGATATGGTGTATGGACGACGACGTGTTCCCAAGAAAAGACTGTGTCGAAACACTGTTGAAGCACACCAACGATGCATCCGTAGGCATTCTTGCACCAAGAAGATTGATGGATGGAGCAATATTTTGTCATGACTTCCAGGGATACAACTTGACGAATCCTTTCAAGTCAATGTACAAACAACGCCTGCAAAACGATAAGGTGAACACACCTACCTACATTGCAGGTACGGCATTTGAAGGTCCGCTCATCAGGAGAGACGTTGTGGAAAAGATTGGACTGCCGAACAAAGACTTATTCATCTTCTGCGACGACACCGATTACTGCTTAAGAGCAACATTGGCAGCTTTCAAAATGTTATACGTCCCCACAGCACTGATGGACAAGCACAAGTTCTTCTCTAACGATACATGGGAAGAACGCTCAGTAAAGAAGAAGTGGAAGCGCTATTACCAAATACGCAACTCTGCCTACCTCAACCACCACTACGGACAAAATTGGGGTGTAAAATACTTCAGAGGTTTCATAAGCGTAGTCGGTTATATCGCCACAGCATTCTTCACCGCACCATTCACAAAAGCATGGAGTTGGAAAGACATCCCCCAACTTTGGCACAGTTATAGGAATGGGATTAGGGAGCAACTTGGGAAAATTATTTCATAACAACACATATTGTATGTTACTTGGATTCTCCTTTATATGACGTTTAGATAATCCACGTCAATCTTGAATATTGGATTAAGGTTGAAACAAACAAGTCAAACGCTTTAATACTCGTCTCATGCATATTCTAAAGAAATTGATATATTCAATCTTTGATATACCAAAAACATTTAGTTTTACACCTCATCCTCGACTAATCATGACATTACTTGTTAAGGATGAGGAGCAAATGTTGGAGCGGAATCTGATATTTCATAAACAGATGGGAGTTGACGCTTTCATCATCACTGACAACAACTCCACAGACTCCACTCCACAAATTATAGAAGAATATAGGCAGAAAGGGTGGATTGTAGACGTTATCAATGAAACCGCCACCAACTATGAACAAAAGAAGTGGATTGACCGCATGATTTGGAGAGCAAAAACAAAATTCAAGGCAGACTGGATAATCAATGCTGATGCCGATGAATTTTGGTACTCACCAACAGGCAATATTAAAGACGAACTAAAAGCAACTCGTGCAAATGTTTTGAGAGTAGAAATGCGGAGTATCTATCCAGAGGAAGGCAAACCTTTTTGGGAATGGTCTCGTACCGTAAAGGCAGTTGCTGATTTTCAAAAATACAACTTGTCGCAATACTCTATTTTTGAAAGACAAAATCCCAAAGTCATTCATCGTGCTGCTGGGTATTTACAGATTTCCATGGGCAACCATAAAGTCAAGATGTTCCCGCAAAAGACAGAAGATAGTAATATATTTGTCTACCACTACAACATCCGTGAGAAAGCACATTTCTTACAAAAGATGATTAATGGCGGGAAACAATTAGAACAACACAAGGGAAGACACGGAGGTCGCCACTGGCGCTACTTCTATAATCTATACAAACAAGGACTTTTGGAGGAAGAGTATGAACGAGTCATTGGACGCAATTGTTATAACGACCTCCGTGAAGCTGGATTCATTCAGGAATGCCCTTCTTTAGAACAATTACAGGAAAAAAGGTTTTAACAACATACTATAATCATTTTAAGTAACATAAACAATAAATAGGATTGGTGAATAAACGCCTCTTCTTGACATCAAGTTAGACTAATAATATACGAATTATATATGCAGAATACAGATTATAAAGTATCTGTAGTTGTTCCCGTTTACAAGGCGGAAAAATACTTAACAAGATGCCTGGATTCATTAGTCAATCAGACCTTTACCAACATAGAAATATTACTGATTGATGACGGAAGTCCAGACAATAGTGGTGTAATCTGCGATGAATATGCTACTAAGTATCCACAACTTTTTAAAGTTTTTCATAATCAAAACCAAGGAGTAAGTCTTACTCGGCAATTCGGTATTCTTCATGCTACAGGTGAATACAGCATTCACGTTGATCCAGACGATTGGGTGGAACCCAATATGATTGAAGAACTATATCAAAAAGCTAAGTCTGACAATTCCGATATGGTCATATGTGATTTTTACGAAGAGAAAAAAAACACTAAGTATTCTAAGCAACAACCAGACAATCTGAATTCTCAAAGTGTATTATCTGAAATGTTAACTCATTTGCATGCTAGTTGTTGGAACAAATTAATACGTCATAGTTTATACGAAAAGTACAATATAAAATTTCCCAAAGGGTTTTCATGCTTTGAAGACTTATATGTTATAACAAGTTTCTTACGCCACAATATAAAAATATCATATATTCCTAAGGCTCTTTATCATTATGACAGAATGATAAATGAAAACTCAATAGTCAAGAAATACACCATTAAAAGTTACCATGAAGACATACAAATGTTTAAAACATTTAGTCTACATGCAGAAACTTTGGGAGATGCAAAAATGTTATGCCTAAATACGATTTCTACGTATCTCATCGCACGAGCATTTAACAGTCTAATTTTTGACGGAAAAACGTTTAGAGAGAACTTCCACACTTTCATACCTCTACTTAAAGAAAATCCACGCTTAAAATCTAAAAGGAAATGGAAGTTCATCGCTGCTTGCAATGGATATTATAATTTATTTAGGTACCCCATGTATCTTATGCGACTTATAAAACAAACATTTAAATAAAACTTAAGAGGGTGTGTCGAAATTCGAAATTTCTGCACACCCTCTTAAGTTGTGTAAAAGTAAGTAAAATACTATTACTATCCGCTAAACACAACAATTCTCTCCCAACCCTCTAAAAAAGAGTAGTTGGGAGAGAATTGTTGTGTTTAGCGGATAGTAATATGATTATTTTGCTTTTTACCACGCAACATCTACCGCATAGGGATAGCAGCGGCAGGGGTCGCCGAAGGTGGCGATGCTTTCCGCAAGTGCGGCGGCGTTAGGCTGAAGTTTTCCCTTAAACACCTGCTTGCCGTTGACAAACACGGTCACTGCTCGCTTGGGATTGAAGAGGCGTGCGTCGAGGAAGAGGCGCAATTTCCCATGAGCGGCGGGCGCATAGTGCTTCACCTGACTCAAGGGAATGCCCATGCCCGGGTCGCGGATGGTAATCTCATACGCTACGTGCTCGGCGGTGATATGGATTTCATTCTTGCGCGTTTCATAGGTATAGAACGTGCGGTTGCCGGCGCTATCAGCCACCTCTTCTACGACCTTAAGGTTATAGAAGGCATTGCGCTTCCATCCGTCCATCTCAAAGTTCTCCCAACGGAACGTTTGAGGCGCTGCGTTGCGCGAGAATTGCGCCAACCAGGGCGTTGTGGGGGCATAGTCAATGCTGTGTCCGCGACCTTCGGGAAGATGTATCCAATGGCGGTAATAACCGGGGAAGTGGGCCGCCAAAGTGTCGAGTGCGGCACCCGTGCGACGGGTTAAAATGTCGCGGTAAAAGGTGCGGTCGAGTTCTCCCGTACGAAGCGAGAACGCCGTGTGCATTAAGTTTTCTGCAGGAGCATTCTGCAGGGGTTCTCCTCCCGCCATAGGTCCTGCACCAGCGAGGTAGTCGGCATAGAAACTTGCCAAGCGCTGACTGCCATAACCTCCCTCTGAAATACCAAAGAAGTAGAGGCGCAAGGGATTGATATTCGCGTCCAAAAGTGCGCTGCGCAACACGTGTTGCCACACATATTGCTTACCACGTTGCCACCAGCGGTAATAAGCTCCCTCATTCGGAATTTGAGGAACGAGGTAAGCGCTCGGACCGTCCTTAAAGTAAGTGGCAAGTTTGAGTCCCGTTGCCCATTCATTGGCTTTCGGTCCCGAACCGTGGAGGTAGAGGAAGAAAGGATAACCCTCGGTGGGCTTTTCTCCCTTCGTGCCGTAATAATAAGGCATGCGTGCGTCGGGCTCCAAGGTTGCGGGGATGTCATACGCACCTTGCGCGTCGGCAGAAATGGACTGCTTCGTGTAGCAAGAGGCTTCCGTAAAACTCTCGCGCCACAACGCCCAAGCATCTTCCACAGAGAGTTGCGCTTGCCTTAAGTCTTCGCTCGGAGCAGGGGCAGGAGTGCCCGTAGGCGTAGCAATAACTTTTTTGAAATACTCCTTCACAGCATCCGCAGGCGTTTGCGCCGAGAGCAGAAGGGGGAAGAGGGCGAGGAGAAGGGATATTTTTTTCATGAGTAGGAGGTTAGACGAAAAGGTTTCTGATTAAGAAAAACAAGAGCGGCATCAAGAGTGCTGGGAGCAGGTTGATGGTTTTACAATCCTTGATGTGCATGACACCAAGTCCGGCTGCTGCGATAAGAACGCCCCCAACGATGGAAGTTTCTGCCACCAATTCGTCAGAGATTAAGTCAGCCGACATCTTTGCAATGAGGTAAAATCCGCCTTGCCAAAGGAATACAAAAATCGCAGTGATTGCCGTCCAAATGCCATAGGAAGAGGCGATAACAATCATCGTTACGAGGTTCAAGATCGCCACCGTCATGAGATACGTACTATCTCCCTTGAGCGCCAAAAGCACAGGCCCCATCATGGAAAGCGTACCGACGCAGCACAGGAGTACCGCCGTGGTGATTCCTTGGGCAATGTCGTTGCCACTTCCTTTGCTCACCTTCTGCGTGGCACTCTCCATGCGTTGGTCAAAGCGAAGAGCTGTGCCGATAAGTCCGCCTACGGAAAGACAACCAATAAAGAGCACGGGGTAGTTGGACAACTTCATATTTTCCATAGCCACGCTGATGCCCAAAACTAAGGCAGCGAGTCCCATGGCGGTGTTCATCACCGTGATGTATTTGTCGCGAATAAATCTCTTGGCAAGGGCGCCGATGAGGCTGCCGAGGATTACGGTAAAGGCGTTGAGGAGGAGGTAGAACATAGGATGGGAAATGAGAAATTTAGAAAGGAGAAAGGAGAAAGTGCCTGGCGGGGTGGAATATTCCGTTTGATATGATGAATTGATAGGAGTGAGTTGGGGTGTTAGGGAATTTTGTATTACTGAGTATGAAGAATTTAGAAAAGTAAAGCACCCCGCATGGTTGCTTTCTCATTTCTTCTTTCTCCTTTCCCTACGCCCCTTCTCTCAAGAAGTCGAACATATCAAAGAGTTCGTCCTTCGTAGCATGCTGATCGAGGCAGATGTCTCCGACATTGTTGAGGAGGGTAAAGTTAATGACGCCACCCACATTCTTCTTGTCGTGCGTCATGTAGTCGTAGAGTTGCTCGTATTGCTTACAGGTGAAGTCAAATTTGCCGTAGTGCTCATTGATAAACTGAACAGTTTGGCGCATTCGGTCAACGGGAAATCCTAATTGGGTGGCGCTGAGGTATAATTCCCCCGCAATTCCCCATGCTACGGCGTAACCGTGAAGCAAGGTGCGATTTTCCTGCAGGGCAAGGCTTTCAAAGGCGTGTGCCGTAGTATGCCCGAGGTTTAAGGCTTTGCGAAGTCCCTTTTCCGTGGGGTCTTCCGCCACGATGCGGCGCTTGACATCAATGCTTTGGCGCACCAGGTCTTGCAACTGGGAATAATCGGGATTTTCAAGGTCGAAATTCAGGTGTGTTGCCCACATTTCTACACCTTCAAGTAAGGAATGTTTGAGCATTTCGGCATATCCCGAGCGCAGGTTCTCTGTATCGAGAGTGCGAAGGAACTGCGTGTCAATGACCACGGCTTCTGCTTCGCGGAACGCTCCAATTTCGTTTTTCAACCCATTGAAATTGATGCCCGTCTTCCCTCCAACGGCGGCGTCAACCATTGCAAGGAGCGTGGTGGGGATGTTAATGAAGGGAATGCCGCGCTTAAATGTTGCTGCAGCAAATCCGCCGAGGTCTGTGACCATTCCCCCACCGAGGCAAAGGAGCAAAGAATGTCGGCTCGCCCCGTTGTCGCCCAATTGTTGCCACACGCTGGCAAGGCTCTCCAAAGTTTTGTTGCTGTCCGTACTGCCAATCATAATCGGGTGGGCAGCGCTGACGGCAGCACTACTTTTGAGCAGGGGCAGGCAGCACTCTTGCGTGGTCGTGTCGGTCAAAACGAAGACACGGTCGGGCGCAAGTTGCGCGACAAGGCTGTCTAATTCAGCGCAGAGGTTTTGCGCGTAAATGATTTGTTGCATGGCAGTTAGGCGTAATTTGAAAGGAGAATTTAGAAAGGAGGAAGGAGAAAGCGTTGGCGCATTAAAATCTCGCACGGCATTTCTTATTTCTCATTTCTCCTTTCTCATTTTTGTTAAAACTTCACTCCCTCAAAATCCTCAATCTTCTCGCGCATCCAAGTGGGAATTTCCACGGGCGATTGCTGAGAGAGGGAGAAGGTAACCACTACGGTGTAGCATTCGCAGAGTATCTTTTGCGTCTTAACGTTCACCGCTTGTTGGTGGAAGGTAATGCTTTTCGACCCAAGGCGAGAGATGCGCGTTTGCATTTCGATTTCGTCGCCGTGGAAGATAGGGAAGAAGAAGTCAGCCTTGATATTCGCCACCACGGGTACTATGTCGCGGCGGTAAAACTCACGGTCGATGAGGTTCATCAAGTAATCCTCCTTCCCCAAGTCATAGTAAGCGAGGTAAGCGTTGTTATTGATGTGGCCGAATCCGTCTACGTCGTTAAAACGTAACTGAATGGGGACACGGCGTTTGAATACTGGTTCCATAGTCGTTATTTTGTTTTTGTGAAAATGCTCAAAATAGGGGAGGTTTTAGGGTGTCAAAAAACTACACCTATTCTTGTGAAAATTATTAGTAACCTTTTTTTAATTATGTTACTAATAGTTTAATTATTAGTAACCTAATTTTTCGTACTTGGGATGCTGTTTTTAGCAAGCGGTTAATGCGCTGACTTTTAAAAGAAGTTGCGGGCAATGCTTCTCATGCGTCCGCGGTCGGGTACGAAGTCGAGCGTTTCATCATCAATGCGGAAAAATTCGCGCAAGGCATAGATGTTGTTCTCCTCGTCGGTGGCGCAATTTTCACGCTTGCGGAAGAGGTGATTTCTGGCGTCGAGAATTTCTACTGCGTCATGGTTGTAATCGGCAGGTTCACCACTTGCGCGTATCTCTGACACCACAAACCTTTCGAGGACTTCTATAAAATTTTCCATATAAAGTGCAAAGTTACAAATTTCTTAAACGAGCGGTCGGAAATGACCTGATAATTTTTGTTGTATATATAATATTGAGTGTGTGGCACCTGAAAAATCCGCTTTTTCACTCCCAACCTCCCGCTATTCCTTAGAAATATCTTAAATTTGCAAGATATTAGGGCGCTTGCCCTCTTAAAGTTTTGAACATTATGATGAAAGGAAAACATATCGTTTTGGGCATCACCGGAAGCATTGCTGCTTACAAGGCATGCCAACTCATTCGCCTCTTTGTCAAGGCTGGGGCGGAGGTGCAGGTAGTTATTACCCCCTCGGGCAAAGAATTTATCACGCCTGTTACGCTCTCGGCGCTCTCTTCCAACCCTGTAATCAGCGATTTTTTTGCGCAGCGCGACGGTTCGTGGCATAGTCATGTCGACCTCGGACAGTGGGCGGACGTTATGGTTATCGCTCCTGCTACGGCGGCATCTATTGGAAAAATGGCGAATGGCATTGCCGACAATATGCTCATTACGACCTACCTTTCGATGAAGGCGCCCGTGTTTGTGGCACCTGCGATGGACTTGGATATGTTTGCGCACCCCTCTACGCAACAGAATCTTGACCGCCTCCGTTCCTTTGGCAATTACATCATTGAACCTGCTTCGGGAGAACTGGCTTCTCACCTCGTAGGTAAGGGCAGAATGGAGGAACCCGAAGTAATTTTCGACCACATCGCTCGCTTCTTCGCGCAACAAGAAGGGCCGAAGCGCCGTGTCTTGATTACGGCGGGGCCCACCTATGAAAAGATCGACCCCGTGCGCTTCATTGGCAATTATTCCAGCGGTAAGATGGGGTATGCCTTGGCCGAAGAATGCGCCAAGCGAGGTTGGGAAGTGGAACTCGTAAGTGGTCCTACGAAACTCGAAGTGAAGCATCCCAATATCCGACGTACGGATGTAGAAAGTGCGAAGCAGATGTACGAGAGTGCCACCTCGTTGTTCCCCTCTTGCGATGCCGCAATCATGTGTGCCGCGGTGGCAGACTTTACCGTGGCTTCTGTGGCAGGCGAAAAGATTAAGCGCGGCGAGAGTGGGTTAGAACTCAATCTTGTTCCCACCCAGGACATCGCTGCTGCCCTTGGCGCACAAAAGCGTGCCGATCAGCGCCTCGTAGGTTTCGCTCTCGAAACCGCAAACGAGTTGGCGCACGCACAGGAAAAGTTGTGCCGTAAAAAGTTGGACTTTATCGTGCTCAACTCGCTCAATGATGCTGGCGCAGGTTTCCAACACGACACAAACAAAGTGACTATCATTCCCGCATCAGGCACTCCCGTGCCCTTCGAACTCAAATCGAAGACGGAAGTAGCCAAGGATATTATCGACTATCTATGTTCGCTCAATTAAAATCCCTCATAGCGTCTCGCTTTTGGGCATTACTCTTACTTCTCTGCCTTATGCCCGCCACCCTTTGCGCCCAAGAATTGGATGCAAAGGTTACGGTGAATGCGCAAAAGATAGAAGGGACAAATACGTCCGTCTTTGAGGCGCTCCAAGAGGCGTTGAAGGAATTTATCAATAACCGCCAGTGGACGAATCTCCAATTCCGTCCCAACGAACGCATTTCGTGTAGTTTTTCTATCACAATTGAAAAATACGATGACGCAACGGGCGACGCAACCTCCTCACTCATGGTGCAGAGTTCAAGACCTGTGTACAACAGTGCCTATACGACGACCGTCTTTAGCACAAACGACCCCAACTTTAACTTTAACTATCGCGAGTTTGACCAACTGGAGTTTAACGCTGACGTAATTGATAAGGACCTCACGGCACTCATTGCCTACTATGCCTATCTCATCATCGGCATGGACTTAGACACGATGGCGCCACTCGGAGGTACGGATGCTTTAGAGACGGCGAAGACCATCGTAACGAATTCCCAGAGTCTGCTTCTCTCCGCCAAGGGTTGGAAAGCCTTTGATGATGAGAAAAATCGCTTTGCCATTATCAACGACTACTTGGACAATGGCATGGAGGACTATCGCAAGTTCCAGTATAAGTATTACCGCGAGGGCTTAGACGTAATGGCGGAAAACGCCGACCGAGGTCGTGCTGCGATTACGGAAGCTTTTGACCTTTTAAAGGCAGCTCGTGAAAACAAACCCATGTCCCGTCTGCCCGAACTCTTTACGGAGTACAAGCGTGACGAAATTGTGAACATCTATGTCGGCAAGGCTACGGCGAAAGAGAAGGAAGAACTCTACGAACTCTTGAGCCGTATCAACGCTTCGCAGAATACGTATTGGAGGAAGATACAGAAGTAAAGGAGAAATGAGAAAGGAGAAATGAGAAAGTCCATGCGGATGATATTCATACGAACTTCTTTCTCCCAACTCTTTTAAGACTTCGCCTTCCTACTGCGCCAGCCTCTTTCTCCTTTCTCCTTTTTCCTTTCTTCTTTCAAAAATGTTAACCCACCTCACTATATCCAACTACGCCCTTATTGAAAAACTCGACATTGACTTGTCGAGTGGTTTTTCTGTGATTACGGGTGAAACCGGTGCGGGTAAGAGTATCATCTTAGGCGCACTCGGCTTGATTTGTGGCCAACGTGCGGATGCCAAAGCCTTAAAGGCGGGTGCCGCCAAGTGTCTTATCGAAGCCACTTTTGATGTTTCGGGTCTGCAACTCGAACAATTTTTTGCGGATAACGACATTGATTTCGACGGCGCGGAATGCATTGTGCGCCGTGAGATAACTTCGGCGGGCAAAAGCAGAGCTTTTCTCAACGATACGCCTGTGCAGCTCGCTGTACTCAAAGAACTTTCGGCGTATATTATTGACATCCATTCGCAACACCGAAACCTCCTCATGGGGCGCGAAGATTTTTTGCTTTCTGTCTTAGACGTGATGGCGGATAATGCAGATTGTCGCAAAGAATATGCCAGCGCTTTCCACGCTTATACTGTTGCCGAAAAGGAACTCCGACAACTCCGCGAGCAGGTGGCGAAGGATCAAACGGATACGGAGTATATGCAGTTCCAGTTGCAACAACTCGAGGAAGCCAACCTCAAGGAGGGCGAGCAAGAAGAGTTGGAGCAGGAGCAAGAACTCTTGGAGCATGCCGAGGAAATCCGCCAGTCGCTCCAGGGTGCCTATACGATGCTCAACGCTGAGGATTGCGCCGTCACACAACAGTTGCGCCAAGCCGTGAATGCCTTGCGCCAAGTGGAGCGCGTAATGCCCGACGCCGCAAGTTGGGCAGAGCGCTTGGAGAGTTGCAGAATCGAACTTGCCGACCTTGAACAGGACATCGAGCAAGCCGCAGAGCGCACCGAGGGAGACCCGCAGCGCCTCGCATATCTCGATGAGCGCCTCTCCACCCTCTACAGTTTGCAAAAGAAGCACCGAAAGACGAGCGTGGAAGAACTCATAGAACTCCGCGACTCCCTTGCCGAACAACTTGACCGCATTGAAAACAGCGATGAGTACTTGGCAAAGAAGACGGCAGAGGTAGCGCAGCTCCACAAGTCACTACTTGCAATAGGTAAAGCCTTGACAAAGTCGCGTAACGCAGCGTCCAAAACACTTGCAACAGGACTTTGTGAACGCCTCAAATCATTAGGAATGCCTGCCGTGCAAGTAGAAGTAAAACTTACGGAACGTGCCACGCCCATTTCCTCAGGTATGGATGCAGCCACCTTCCTTTTCAGCGCTAACAAGAATGTGCCGATGCAAGACGTTTCGCAAATCGCTTCGGGCGGTGAAATTGCGCGTCTCATGCTTTCGCTGAAAGCCATTCTTTCGGCACATCAGAATCTTCCGACCATAATTTTCGACGAAATCGACACCGGAGTTTCCGGAAAGATAGCAGAACGCATGGCAGAAGTCATGCAGGATATGGCGCAAACGTGTCAAGTTATTTGCATCACTCACCTTCCGCAGATTGCAGCTCTTGGAGATTCCCACTATTTTGTATATAAGACGGAGCACGACGATGCCACAACCTCTACGCTCAAACAATTAACTCCCGACGAGCGTATCCGCGAAATTGCCACCATGCTCAGTGGTGCTGCACTTACTGATGCTGCAATGGAAAATGCGAAGGCGCTATTGCGACTCAAATAATTCCACTGCTCCTCATCCCCTTACTGACAATGAAAAAGATTTTTCTAACCCTCCTTTTCCTTCTCCCCCTCACCCTCCTTGTTGCACAGAAACCACATCAGGCAGTAGTCAACCTCATCAGTTATAAGGCTGACGGCAGCATCCTCGCTTCAGGGTACGGTTTTATGCTCAGTGCCGAGGGACAGACGGTTGTTCCTTATTCGTTGCTCAACGGAGCTGTGCGTGCCGAGGTAATTGATGCCAAGGGCAAACGCTATCCCGTACATCGCATCTCAGGCGCAAGTAGCACCTACGACATTGCAATGGTGACGATTGAAGCAAAGAAACCCGCTTTTGAGTTCTTTACAATCGCTACGGACAGCGCCACAGTGGGCGAACCCTTGCAATTATACGCTTATACCACTGCCAAGAAGGCGCAACCCACCGCCGTTGAAGTAACTGCTGCCTCGCCTTACGAGGGATTGTTTTATTACGAAACAACTGCCGCAAACACTCTGCTCAACTTTGGTTGCCCCTTGTTAAACAACACGGGCGAAGTCGTGGCAATGGTACAGCGCAACGTAGCAAACGGCGCTACCACCTCGTGCGCGATAGATGCACGTTTCTTCAACCGTCTCAACGTCAGCGCAGCAAGCGCATTAAATGCTGACCTCCGCAAAATTCGTATTCCCAAGCAACTCCCTGCCGACGAAACGCAAGCGCTGAGTTACGTACTTATGCTCGATGCTGCCGACTCGTTGCTAACACTCACGGCATACAAAGATTTCAACACCGCATTCCCTAAGAATCCTGAAGGATACTTAAACCTGGCGACATTCTTCACCCTGTATGAGGATTTCGACGCGGCACAAACCTACATTGACCAGGCATTTGCCGTAGGTGAGAAGCAAGATGAAGTGCACTATGCTTTTAGCAAATTGCTCTACACTTATGTGAGTTCAGCCACTACGCCTTATGCCGATTGGACCGCTAAGAAGGCAGCCGATGAAGCCGCTGCGGCGTATGCCATCAATCCCCAACCCCTCTACCTCCAACATCAGGCGATGTGCAACTATCTTGGAGGCGACTTTGCCAAGGCTCTTGAACAGTTTGAGGCAGTTGGTACCACGGATTTTGCAACTGCTGAAACCTACTATCGCGCATCGAAGTGCATCGAGGCAATGGGTGGCGACACGCTCCGTCGCATTGCCCTGCTGGACAGCACTATCATGCACCTCCCCCGCCCTATTTCGCCTCGTAACGCAGGTTACATCATGGAACGCGCAAATCTTTATTACGAACTCAGAGCGTACCGCAAGGCAGTTGCTGATTACAATCTTTACGAGCAAACCATAGGGGCAGCACAACTCACCGAGCGCTTTTACGCCCTCCGTTCGCAGGTAGAACTCGCTGCACGCATGTACCAACAAGCGCTTGATGACATGCTCTTTGCCATCCGCCGCAATCCTACACATTATTACTACCAACAGGAATGCGCCCGCATCTACCTCCTTGTGGGGCAGTACAACGAAGCTGTAACGTATGGCAAAAACTCACTCGAACTGCATCCTGACAATCCCGAGATGCACCGTCTCCTCGCCCTTGCCTACGAGAAACTCGGCGACACCAAAGCGGCGGAAACACATCGCAACGCAGTCGAGAAAAATGAGAAAAAATAGCAAATAAAACACACGTTAACAAGTGTTAACGCATTTGCATTTCGCCCTAAAATGTTGTATATTTGTACTACGGAAGTGGAGATAGTGAGTCCCAAAGTTTGGACAAAAAACTTTGGGGTTATTTTACGCAAAAGAGACACGATTATTCAGCATTGCTAAACTATATGCATATGCTAGAAGATGGTTATTCCATCAATTACATTCATACTAAATACGATATAGGTATAACCCAATTAGAAAAATTTACGTAATTTTTACAAATAAAATTTAGTATTACTACATTTCCGCTATGAGAAAAATAACAACTAACTTATTTGTTTATATTTTTGAATTAGTAGTTGTTGCAATATCATGTAATGACCATTCCATTCCCGATTTTGAACAAGAAATCCCTGCCTCCAATAGATGGGTGCAAAAATTCTCTTTTCTCTCTAGAAACAATACAAGTATTCTACAATATGATGTTGAGTGTGAGATATTGGAAGACAGTATTATTTATTGTTATATCCCTTATATTGTAACAAATAAGAATTTAATACCGTCTTTCAACACGACTAACATTCAGATATTTTATGATGGCAATGAGGTTGTAAGCGATTTAACGAGATTAGACTGTTCTAAACCGGTCAGATTGGAATTGGTAAGTGGTACTGAGTCTCGTCCCTATATTTTAAAGGTTGAATGTTGGTCTGGATTACCAATAGTTTACATAGATACAGAAAGTAAAATTGCAATAACATCAAAGGAATATTATGTAAATGGTCAAATCAAAATAGTTAATAAACCAAATTCAAGTAGTGTTTGGGAATCTTCTGTGAGAATCAAAGGCAGAGGAAATTCGACATGGAATTTCCCTAAAAAACCATATAAATTAAAGTTTAACGAGAAAACATCCCTATTAGGTGAACCTGCTGATAAAGAGTGGGTCTTATTAGCGAATTATAGTGATAAAACAGCCTTACGTAATGAAACAGCTTTTGAATTGAGTCGATATAGTTCTCTAGAATACACTCCTAGAACACATTTTGTGGATGTTTACATAAATGGGGAATATAATGGATTTTACCAATTATGTGAACAGTTAAAAATATCGAAAAATCGAGTAAATGTAGGTGATGACGGTTACTTATTAGAAATAGATTCACGAACGACGAGTGAAGATGTATCATTTATGGTGAATCACATTACTCATCCAATCAATATAAAAGATCCAGAGATTGAAGCATGTGGAGATGCATACAATTATGTTGTAAAGTATCTTCAAGAAACAGATTCCGTGTTGTTTAGCGATAATTTTTCCGATTCCACCAATGGATATGCAAAATATATAGATGTAACATCTTTTGTTGAATGGTATTTGATTAATGAGATTGCCAAAAACAACGACGCATGTTTCTTTTCAAGTTGTTATATGAATCTTAGTAGAAATGGGAAACTTAAAATGGGACCAGTGTGGGATTTTGATATAGGTTTTGGCAATGTTAATTATAATGGATGTGATAGTCCTGAGGGATTTTGGGTGAAAAATGTTGCATGGTATAACCAATTATTCAAAGACCCTAATTTTGTAAATAGAGTTAAAGAACGTTTTGCAGTATTCTATGAAAGAAGAGAACATATAATATCGCAGATAGACGAAAGTGCTAATTATCTACAATATGCAGCAATAGAGAATAATGGTAAATGGCCAACTCTATACAATCACGTTTGGCCCAATCCCGTGGTTTGGGGTAGTTATGAAGATGAAGTACGGGTATTTAAGGACTGGTTGGAGACGCGTTTTCAATGGTTACATCAAAAGTTTGCAACAATGTAATGAAATTCAAGATAAACTCTTATTGCCATATGATATCTTGAAAGTGACACAACACTCGACTTCATTTCAAGGGGTATAGAATAGTCCTATTACAGAATGACTTTTTCACAAAATCCAGGAAATTTGTAGCAAAATGTAATTAAATTTCAATTTTTACTTGCCCTTTTGAAATTTAACCCCTATATTTGTCGGCGAAACAACAACACAAACTATGCAGACTCAGATTACACATAATCGCCATCACCATCATTTCCTTCCAAAAGGCGGGTTGAGGCGTGTGTAAACGATTTGTATCTCAATGATATAACTTTATTCTCGAGGCTCTCCCGATGTTGTAATGGGGTGAGCCTCGATATTTTTTGAAATTAAGACAAACACAAGACTAACTTCTATGTTACGAATTGCAATACAGTCAAAGGGCCGTCTGCACGACGATACGATGGCTCTCCTTGCCGAAGCCGGCATCAAGATTGACAAATCCAAGCGCACGCTTCTGCTTGCTGCGCGCAACTTCCCCATGGAAATTCTCTTCATGCGCGACGACGACATCCCCGGAATCGTTGCCGACGGCACTGCCGACATTGGCGTCGTGGGCCTCAACGAAGTGTTGGAGCGCGGTGAGGATGTAAAGGTAGTGCGCCAGTTAGGGTTTGGCGGATGTCGCCTTTCGATTGCCATCCCCAAGAATGAACCTTACGAAGGTGTGGAATGGTTGCAGGGCAAGCGCATTGCAACTTCTTATCCCGGCATTTTGCAGCGCTTCCTTTCCGATAAAGGCATCACGGCGCAAGTGCATACCATCACGGGGTCGGTAGAAATTTCTACAGCCATTGACATTGCCGATGCTATTTTCGACATCGTAAGTTCGGGTTCTACCCTCGTGAGCAACAACCTTAAGGAAGTGGAGCGCGTGACAGACAGCGAGGCCGTTCTTATCGCTGGAAAAGAATTGGACGCGGAAGCGCAAGCCACACTTGACGACCTCTTGTTCCGCCTCACGGCTGTACAAAACGCTATTGACAAGAAATACGTGCTGATGAACGCCCCTGCGGATTGTGTGGACGACATTCTTGCCGAACTTCCTGGCATGAAAAGTCCTACGGTAATGCCACTTGCGCAAGAAGGCTGGTGCAGCATCCATGCCGTGCTTGACGAAAAGCGCTTCTGGGAAATCATTGGTCGCCTGAAGGCAAAGGGCGCGCAGGGAATACTTGTGCTGCCAATTGAAAAGATGATTTATTAAGGGAAGGTTATAAGGGGGCGAGGTTTTAAAGTCGCTTTGCTTTTAGAACCTTGCGGACGGGATAGTCCTTGTAACCTCATAACCTGAAAACCTCACACGCTCCTTTTACAACTTCAAAGCGGAGCGACCTTGTAACCTGAAAACCACATTTTATGACCCTTTCTCTTTCTCCAAATAAATCTGAGTGGGCGGAACTCCTACGCCGTCCCTCGCTTGACGTAACTCAGCTCTTCGATATCGTACGTCCTATTGTGGATGAGGTAGCGACGAAGGGCGATGCGGCACTCCGTGCTTACGCAGAGCGTTTTGACAAGGTGTGTCTTACGGATTTGCGCGTGAGTGAGGCAGAGATTTCTGCGGCAGAAGCACTTGTTTCTGACGACTTGAAGAAAGCCATCCGCCAAGCCTACTCACAGATTTACGCCTTCCACGCAGCGCAACGCTTTGATGGGGTGTGCGTAGAAACAGTTCCGGGAGTCGTGTGCGAACAGCGCGCTTTGCCCATTTCAAGAGTAGGGCTGTACATCCCAGGTGGTTCAGCGCCCCTTTTCTCTACCGTATTGATGCTTGGCATTCCCGCCCGCATCGCAGGGTGTGAGAAAGTCGTGCTCTGCACTCCCCCGGCGAAAGACGGAAGTGTGCATCCCGCCATTCTCTTCGCCGCTTCGCTCTGCGGCATTACCGAAATTTTCAAAGTAGGTGGCGCGCAGGCAGTAGCAGCTATGGCTGTGGGAACAGAGACTGTGCCTAAAGTGGACAAGATATTCGGCCCCGGCAATCAATATGTAATGGCGGCGAAACAATGGGTGGCTTTGAAAGGCACGGCTATAGACATGCCCGCTGGTCCGAGTGAAGTAGAAGTGCTTGCTGACGACTCTGCGCGCGCAGACTTTGTTGCCGCCGACCTTCTCAGTCAGGCAGAGCACGGCCCAGACAGCCAAGCGATTCTTATAACTACCAGCCGCGCACTTGCAGAAGAAGTAGTGACGGAAGTTGCCCGCCAATGCGCCGCACTCCCCCGCCACGAGATTGCAGAAAAGGCGTTGCAACACAGCAAGATTATTGTGTTTGACACGATGGAGGAGGCGCTCGAAATGACCAACGAGTATGCGCCCGAGCACTTAATCATCGCGACGCGCAACTATCGTGAAGTGGCGCAGAAGATTCACCACGCGGGCTCTGTGTTCCTCGGAAATTTCAGTTGCGAAAGCGCAGGAGATTATGCTTCAGGCACAAACCACACGCTCCCCACTTCAGGTTTCGCACGCTCTTACAGCGGCCTCTGCCTCGATAGTTTTATGCGCAAAATTACCTTCCAAGAGTTGACTCCCGAAGGTATTCGCAACATTGGACGCACCGTAGAGCTCATGGCTGCGGCAGAAGAATTGGATGCCCACCGAAATGCGATGACCGTTCGCCTTGCCGTTTGCGCAGAAACTGAAGCCGAAGAAATTAAGTCCGACTTAGTTAAAATTAAGTCCGACATAAATCAAAATATCTCCGACATAATTTCAAGCAAGTCGGATTCCGTTGCGCCGCTCGTGCGCCCTAATGTGCTGAAGATGGAGGCGTATAGTTCTGCAAGAGATGAATATTCCGGCAAGCAGGCTACCGTGTTCCTCGATGCGAATGAAAATCCCTACAATGCGCCGTTTAATCGCTACCCCGACCCACTCCAGACGGAGGTGAAGGCAGAACTGGCGAAACAGAAAGGCGTGCGCTCCTCACAAATCTTCTTGGGCAACGGCAGCGACGAGGCTATCGACCTCGTGTTCCGCGTGTTCTGTCGCCCAGGTGTAGATAATGTGGTAGCACTTGAACCTACCTATGGCATGTATGCCGTTTGCGCCGCAACAAACGATGTGGAGTACTGCCGCGTATTGCTTCGCGAAGATTTTTCTTTCAGTGCGGCAGATGTGCTTAAGGCTACCGACGCCACGACCAAGGCCATTTTCCTCTGCTCTCCCAACAATCCTACGGGCAACCTCTTGCCCCGCGCAGAGATAGACATCTTATTAAAGGAGTTCCCCGGTATCGTGGTGGTGGATGAGGCTTACGGCGACTTTGTTCCCGAAGCGTCGTTGCGATTTGCGCTTGATGCGCACCCCCGCCTCATTGTGCTCGCCACCTTCTCCAAGGCGTGGGCATCGGCAGGGCTTCGCCTCGGCATTGCTATGGCTTCGGAAGAAATCATCGGCTACTTCAACAAGGTGAAATACCCCTACAATGTAAACATCCTCACCCAGCAACAGGCGCTTGAGATTTTGAAAAACAAAGACCTCGTTGCCGACTGGATTAAGTTGACCCTTGATGAGCGCGAACGCCTTGCAGCAGCGCTGACATCCCTTACAGGATGCCAAAAGGTTTACCCTTCTGACGCGAACTTCGTACTGATAAAAATCGACAATGCTACGGCGCTCTACAATGCCCTTGTTGACCGCGGCATCATTGTAAGAAATCGCAGCAAGGTGACACTCTGTAACGATTGTCTGCGCATTACCGTTGGCACTCCCGCAGAAAATGATGCGCTGCTCTCAGCCTTGAAGGAATTGACCGCGTTCTAATTGACCTTAAGGACTTTAAAGACCCTAAAGCCCTTAAAGACTTTACCTTCCCTCATGAAAAAAGCACTTTTTATCGACCGCGACGGCACGCTTATCCAAGAGCCTGCCGACGAACAAATAGATGATTTCTCAAAACTCGTTTTTGTGCCCGGCACCTTCCGAGCTTTGACCACGATTCGCGAACTTACGGATTACGAACTCGTTATGGTGAGCAACCAGGACGGACTTGGCACGGATTCTTTCCCCGAGGACACCTTCTGGCCCGTACATAATTTCATTCTTGATACGCTTAAGGGCGAGGGGGTGGAATTTGACAACATCCTTATCGACCGCCATTTCCCGCAGGATAATGCTCCGACGCGCAAACCCGGAACGGGGATGCTCACGGCGTATATGACGGGGGAGTATGACTTGGCAAATTCGTATGTTATCGGCGACCGTGCTACGGATGTGCAACTGGCGGAAAATTTAGGCTGTCGTGCGCTCCAAATAGGTACGGACGGCATGGATTGGAAGAAGATTACGGAAATCCTTGTGGCGGGTGAGCGCACCAGTGAGGTGAAGCGCACGACGCGTGAGACGGATATTCTTGTGCGCATCGACCTTGACCGCGCTGGACGCTGTGACATTTCTACAGGACTCGGATTTCTCGACCACATGCTCGCACAGATTGCCCACCACGGCGGACTTTCGCTCACCGTACACACGAAGGGCGATTTAGAAGTAGACGAACACCACACCGTAGAAGACACTGCCCTCGCCTTGGGTGAGTGTCTGCGCAAAAGCCTCGGCAATAAGCTCGGCATCAGTCGCTACGGCTACTGCCTGCCTATGGATGATTGCCTCTGCCAAGTGGCACTCGACTTCGGAGGTCGCCCCTGGTTGCAATGGGATGCCGAATTTAAGCGCGAGCGTATCGGCGATGTGCCCACAGAACTCTTCTTCCACTTCTTCAAAAGCCTTAGCGACGCCGCACTTATGAACCTGAGCATCCGCGCTGAGGGACAAAACGAACACCATAAGATTGAAGGCATCTTCAAAGCCCTCGCGCGTGCCATTAAGATGGCGGTAGCAAGAGATGTGCGCCACTTGGTGTTGCCTTCAAGTAAGGGGGCGCTTTGATTTAGAAACTTCGTTACTCTATATGCTCTAGAATATCTAGAGAATCTAGAACCTCTAGAACATTTCAACCACCCAATTCTCGTGAAAACTGCTATAGTTCAATATAACGCCGGCAATATTTGCTCTGTAATCAATGCCCTGCGCCGCATTGGCGTAGAGCCGATTGTTACAGGCGACCCCGAAGAAATTATGCGCGCCGACCGCGTCATCTTCCCCGGGCAGGGCGAGGCGGCAACCACCATTGCGCACCTTAAGCGTAGCGGATTGGACCGCGTGATTAAGAGTTTGCGCCAACCTGTGCTTGGAATCTGCATCGGGCAGCAATTGCTTTGCGAACATTCCGACGAAGGCGACACGCCCTGCCTAAATGTTTTTGAAGGGAGCCGTGTGCAGAAATTTATTGCGCCAGAGGGGGTGAACTTAAAGGTGCCTCACATGGGTTGGAACACTATTGAGAACACCCGTTCGCCACTCTTTAAGGGGCTTGCGCCCGAAAGTTATGTCTACTTCGTGCACAGCTTTTACGCTCCCGTTTGCGAATGGACAATAGCCGAGACCAACTATGGCGGCATTCCCTTTAGCGCAGCCATGCGTCGCGATAATTTCTTCGCCACCCAGTTTCACCCCGAAAAGAGTGGCACTGTGGGCGAGCAGATTCTCACCAATTTCATGCAACTTGACTTATGATTGAACTCATCCCTGCCATAGACATCATTGACGGTAAGTGCGTGCGCCTTACAAAAGGCGATTACGATGCCAAGAAAGTTTATGATGCCAATCCTGCCGATGTAGCCAAGCGCTTTGAGGACATGGGCGTGACACGTCTGCACATGGTGGACCTTGATGGGGCGAAAGAAAGTCACATCGTAAACTACCGCGTTCTTGAACAAGTTGCTACGCGAACCAACCTCGTTATAGATTTCGGTGGAGGCGTAAAACATGCCGACGACCTGCGCATTGCCTTCGACAACGGTGCTTCAATGGTGACCGTCGGTAGTTTGGCTGCCACGAATCCCGACTTGCTTTTGGATTGGTCGCAAACATTTGGTGCGGAGCGCTTCATCGTGGGTGCTGATGCGCTGGATGGTCGCGTGAAAATCAAAGGTTGGAAAGAGGATGGCGGAATGACGCTCGACGAGTTCATTAACTTTTACATGCAACACGGCATTACGCAAGTGCTCTGCACAGATATTAGTCGCGATGGCATGCTTCAAGGGCCCAATACGGCACTCTATAAAAATATTATGGCGCAGCATCCCCAGTGCCACTTGATTGCCAGTGGCGGTGTGAGTTCAGAAGCCGACATTGAAGCACTTAACGAAGCGGGCATCCCTTCCGTAGTGTTCGGCAAAGCATTCTACGAAGGCAGAATCAATCTTCCCGCGCTTATTAACCGACTTACAACACACTAACTATGTTAGCAAAACGCATAATCCCCTGCCTCGACGTAAAAGATGGGCGCACGGTGAAGGGGACTAACTTTGTAAACCTCCGAGAAGCGGGAGATCCCGTAGAACTTGGGAAAGCCTACAGCCTGCAAGGCGCCGACGAACTCGTGTTCCTCGATATTACCGCAAGCCATGAGGGGCGCAAAACCTTCACAGAGATGGTGAGTCGCGTGGCTGCCGAAGTGTCCATCCCATTTACCGTTGGCGGTGGCATTAACGAGCTTTCCGACATCGACAAAATGCTTGGAGCAGGCGCAGATAAAGTAAGTATCAATTCTGCAGCCCTTCGCCGCCCCGAACTCATTGATAAAATTGCGCGCAACTTTGGTTCGCAGGTATGTGTTACCGCCATAGACGCCCGACTGGAGGACGACGGCGAATGGTGGTGCTACATCAACGGCGGCAGAATCCGCACAGAGCGTCGCCTCTTTGACTGGGCACGCGAGGTGGCCGACCGCGGCGCTGGAGAGATTCTCTTTACGAGCATGAACCACGACGGCGTAAAAACTGGCTTTGCAAACGAGGCGCTCGCAGTGCTTTCCGATTCACTTTCTATCCCAATTATTGCCTCGGGAGGCGCAGGTGCAAAGGAGCATTTCGCCGATGCCTTCCGCTTAGGTCACGCTGATGCGGCCCTCGCCGCCAGTGTGTTCCACTTCGGTGAGATTCCCATTCCCGAACTCAAGACATACCTCCGCGGGGAAGGCATTCCCGTGAGATAAACACAAAAAAGATTTCTCCTTTCTCATTTCTCCTTTCTCATTTTCCTATGATAGACTTCGAAAAACAAGGCGGACTCGTTCCCGCCATTATCCAAGATAACACGACGCGCAATGTACTCATGCTTGGGTATATGAACCAAGAATCTTATGAGAAGACGCTCGCAACGGGGCGCGTTACATTCTTCAGCCGTTCTCGCCAACGCCTTTGGACAAAGGGCGAAGAGAGTGGTAACTACCTTGAACTTGTGAGCATCGCTGAAGATTGCGATAATGATACGCTCCTTGTGAAAGTTATTCCCCACGGTCCCACATGCCATACGGGAACGGACACTTGTTGGGGCGAAAAGAATGAGGCGAATCCCTTGCTCTTCCTCTCACAGCTCCAAGATGTAGTGGAGCAACGCCATCGTGATATGCCCGAAGGCTCTTATACGACAACCCTATTCCGAGATGGGCTCAACCGCATGGCACAGAAGGTGGGCGAAGAAGCGCTCGAAGCCGTAATTGAAGCCACTAACGGCACCAACGACCGCTTGCTCTACGAGGCATCCGACATGTTCTTCCACCTTGAAGTATTGCTCACCGCCAAAGGTCTGCGCATCGAGCAAGTGGCTGAGGAATTGCAAAAGCGCCATCAGCCCGGGTGGAAAAAACACTAAAGATAATCCCCTTAAAAACAAGAAAAGTTGCAGGTTTATCCCACAAGGGTAAATCTGCAACTTTTCTTTGTATAAACGAATCGAGAGATTGTTGACTTTAATTTAGGGTATGATATAGCAGTTGCCCCAAATTTAGAATCTTGTACTTTAAATGACGCTTTCAGCGTCTATAGCACGCTTGGGTCAACTGCTATATCATTGCAAAAAAATAAGTATTAGCGTTTTTACAAGGTAACTTATTGTCGCCACAATGTAACTTATCGTTTTACGGAGAATAGATATTGTGGCGATTTTGAGTAGTGTGAATGTTATCGCAGGTGTAAATGCAAGTCGTGATAATGTAGAAAAATGAATAAAGTTCTGAGGTTAAGAGGGTGTGAGGTTAAGAAGTTTGCACAGACCGCACGGACCTCATAATAAACCGCAGGTTTCTCAGAACATCAGAACCTCTTAACCTAACACCCTATTTCACCCCTTCTGGAAGTATTGATTGTAAAATCCATCAAATGAACTCAGAAGTTTTTCGCGTTCCCTGTGGATAACTTCCAAAAAAATGACGTAACTTTGCAAAACTTATGCTTAAAAAGATAGTAACCCTCTTCGCCCTATGTTTGGCCCTATGTTTGGCAGTACCCTTCTCGGCATTCGCTGAGAAGAAATTCACGTTGGTTATTGACGCCGGTCACGGTGGCAAGGACGTCGGTGCTGTGGGACGTAAGGCGAAGGAGAAGACTATTAACCTCAATGTGGCACTTGCCTTTGGTCGATTGGTTGAGGAGAAGTGCCCCGAGGTGAAGGTGATTTACACGCGCAAGACGGATAAGTTTGTGTCCCTCAAGGAGCGTGCGGCGATTGCCAATCGCAATCATGCGGACCTCTTTGTGTCCATTCACACCAACGCAGTGGCGCGAGGTCGAAAAGTGTATGGCACGGAAACATTTACGCTCGGTATGGCGCGTGCAGATGAGAACCTTGAAGTAGCAAAGCGCGAAAACTCGGTAATTACTTATGAAGAGAATTACCAGCAGACGTATGCCGGTTTTGACCCCAACAGTCCTGAAAGTTACATCATCTTTGAGTTTATGCAGGACCGCTATATGGAGCAGAGTGTAGAACTTGCACGTTGTATTCAGAATCAGTATACCTCTCACGCAAAGCGACAGAATAAGGGTGTAAAACAAGCGGGGTTCCTTGTGCTTCGCGAAACATCGATGCCCTCGGTGCTGACAGAATTAGGATTTATCTCTACGCCCGATGAAGAGAATTATTTAAATTCAAGTCGTGGTCAGCGTCAGTTGGCGCAGAGTCTATACAATGGTTTTATTACCTATTACAAGAAGGTAACAAAGCAAGTAGCAGCGCCCTTGATTGCACAAGATGTAGAAATCGCAGAACCCACAGTTGCCGCACCTTCCACTCCCGCGTCACAAGCGCAGACAACTGTTGCCACTAAAACCAAACCCGTGTATAAGGTGCAAATCTTTACCAGTCCTACAAAGGTCAAGACTTCGGATGCTCGCTTGAAGAATGTCAAGAAGGCAGACTTCTACAAGGACGGAAAGACGTATAAATATACGAGTGGTAGTTCTACTGACTATAATGAAATTAACAAACTCCGCCGTCAACTCTCCAAGCGTTTCAAGGGTTGCTTCGTTGTCGCATTCCTCAACGGTGAGCGTATAGATTTGGATAAAGCGCGTGAGATGAGCAAGTAAATGGTCTGGTCGTAAGGTTCAAAGGTCGCTTCGCTTAAAGGTTTTAAGGACTGTGCAGATTGAAGTGCCACCAAGGCTCTTAACTTCAAGTCTTTTGGAATTTACAGTCCGAATTGCACCTCAAAACCTTCAACCTTAAAACCTCAAAACCTTCAATTTAAATTTTATGAAAAAAGAAATAAAGATTGGCATCACCGCCATTGTAGCGTTAGTGCTCTTTTATGTTGGGGTAAATTTCCTCAAAGGAATCAATGTGTTTACCTCTACAAATACGTATTACGTAAGGTTTGAAAATGCCGGCGGTCTCACGCCCTCAGCAGCTGTGTTGGCAAATGGGTATGCCGTAGGTATCGTGCGTGAAATGCGTTATGATTATGCCGACAACAATGCTGTTGTCGTGTCTATCGAACTTGACAAGGCGATGCACGTTCCCGAAGGTACAACGGCAGAACTCGAAAGTTCGCTCATGGGCAGTGTAACACTCCACCTCTTGCCAGGTAAGAACCCCGTAAAGTTCCTTGAACGTGGTGACACCATCCTGGGATACAAGCACTTTGGTGCGATGGACCGTGCCGCAGAAATGATTCCCGCTGTTGAGAAGATGCTTCCTAAGGTAGACTCAATTATGGGCAACCTCAATCGTCTTACGGGAGACTCTGCCATGCTCGCATTGGTAAAGAACTTAGCGGTGATTTCCGAAAATCTTGCGCAAACTACAACACGCATTGATCACCTTATGGGCGAGGAAATTCCGACGCTCGTATGTAATATGAACACATTAACGGGCAACCTCAATAAGGTGGCAGGTGATATTGCTAAGGGCAACCTTGATTCTACGATGACTGCCCTTCATGCTACGATGCAGAATGCTGATACGCTCACACAGCGTTTGAATGTACTTACGGCAACGCTCAACACAAGCATGACTTCTACGGACAATAGTCTTGGATTGCTTCTTAACGATCGTGGTATTTACGATGGTTTATATCGCACCATCAATAGCGCCGACTCTCTTCTTATTGATATGAAGGCGCGCCCCGGTCGCTACATTCACTTCTCAGTTTTTGGTAAGAAGCAGAAGTAAATTTTCTAAAATGAGAAAGGAAAAATGAGAAAGGAGAAATGGGCCTGCGCGCTGTTCTCCAGAAGTATTCCTCCAAAGGTTTCTCCTCATTCCTTTCTCACCCTCCATTTTAAAGCATGCACACACAACTTCCCCTGTGGAACAAATGCGTGGAGCGCCTTAAGCAGGTGATTCCCGCAGATGACTTTGCCAAGACTATTAGACAACTTACCTTTGTCGGTTTCGCTGACGGTAAGTTGCGCATTGGTGTGCCTTCGCGTGAAGTGGCAGAGGCGATAGACAAGAGTGCGTATGCTTCTACTATTGGTGCTGCCCTTGCAGAAGCGTTTGGCAGTGGAGTGCGCATTGCTTATGCCCTGGTGCAACCCCGTCCGCAGCAGACGATTCCACCTGCTGAAGCGGCGCAACTCAACACCATACAGCAACGCAAACTTCCCCCGCTGGATCCCCAACTCAACAAGCATTATACCTTCGAAAACTTTGTGAGTGGTGCGAGTAATAAGTTGGCGCTCTCCGTTGCACGTTCTATTGCCGAAAAACCACAGGGAAATACCTTCAACCCCTTCTTTATCTACGGCCCCTCAGGAGTGGGAAAAACGCACTTGGCAAATGCGATTGGAGTAAGTGTGTTGGAGCGCAATCCTGAAATGCGTGTGCTCTTTGTTTCGGCACATGTGTTTAAGACGCAGTATACCGAGTCGGTGGTGAAGAACAACTTTAACAACTTCATCAACTTCTATCAGTCCATTGATTTGCTCATTATTGATGATGTGCAAGAGGTGTCGACCGCAAAGACACAACAGGCTTTTTTCCACATCTTCAACCATTTGCAACAGAGTGGTCGCCAGATTGTAATGACTTGCGACCGTCCGCCTGTGAAACTTGAAGGTATGGAGGACCGTATGCTCACGCGCTTTAAGTGGGGTATGGTAGCTGAAATGGAAATGCCTGATGCCACCTTGCGCCGTGATATTGTTAAGGCAAAACTCAAGCGCAACGGCATCCGCACGGGATTCTCGCAGGAAGTGATTTCATACATTTCTGAGAATGTAGTGAGTAGCGTACGCGAAATTGAAGGTGTCATCAACGCGATTATGGCGTACTCCATTGTGGACAGTCATGAAATCGACTTGGAATTGGTGAAGCGCATCGTAGCGCGTATGGTCAACCTTGAGAAGCGTGAAATCTCGATGGAGAATGTGCTCCAAACAATCACCGAACAGTTTGGCACGTCGCAAAAGGAACTCTTCTCAAAGAGTCGTAAGCAGTCGCTTGTGCGTTGCCGTCAGTTGGCGATGTATCTTACGCACAAATATACCAATATGGCATACGCCGAAATCGGACGCCGCTTTGGTGGGCGTGACCATACAACGGTCATTCACGCCTGTACACAAATCTCCACCCGCATCAGTTCGGATGCCGATTACCGTCATCAGGTGGAAGAACTGGAAGGGATGTTGAAAAAGTAAAATCATAACCATAAAGAAAGTGGGTGCGCCAAAATTTATTTGGCGCACCCACTTTCTTTTTTATCTTTAGTTTGTTATCACTTTAGAGTGTAAACTTCTTTACAAAAGCATCTTTTCCGTCTTCAATCTTCACGATAACAGTACCGTTAAGACCATTTGTTGAGATAGAAGCAGTGCCGTTCACGTAGCGAGAAGCGATCAACTTACCGTCAATAGTGTAAACGCTTGCAGTAGCATTTGAAGCAGTAATGATAAGTTCGCCAGGGATTGCCTTGACGTCAGCATTCATGCTGCTATTGCTAAGAGTTTCAATACCTGTAAGTGTTGCTTCACCCACCTTTGCCTTTTCAGCAGCAATGATTTCACCGGTGTAGGCATCCAAAAGCATTGCAATTACAGTAGTGTTGCCAAGGTTTCTAATGCTGCTGGGTACAGGGATGGTGTAAGTGTGTTGCTTCAGTTTGCCCTTCTGAATAGAACCGCTCAAACTGCCTTCAATGCCGTATACGTCATAGATTTCACGTGCGATATCGTTGAAAGTAGTGCCGTACGTACTCTTCTTTTGATAGAGAGGCTTGAGGTCATCAGGAAGAACAGCTTCTGTGAATCCTGTTTGACTCGCTAACTCATAAGAATAATAATTCGCCTGTGAACCCTTGATTTTGTCTTCTACAAACGCGTAAGCCACGTAGTAAGGAGCATCGGGGAGAGAGACGTTAAATCTTGTATACGAAGTGATTTCGATTTCGCTATTGTCTTCAGAAAGTGTGCTGCTTACTCCCATCTGTGCTTCTGTGGGCAATACCTTAATATATTCAGCAATATCCTTGATGCCATAGTCTTTGTCTCCCAATCCATGGTAAGGATCGACAATCGTAATACGATTCATGAGGGCAGCGGGGAAACCAGGCGCTTCATCCAACAGGGGAGCGTAAGTTTCGCTAACATTGGGGTCACCGCTACCTTCGGGGCCATGCACGGCAATGCCAATGAAATCATTGGGGAAATCTCTCTTGAGGTTCTCGATTGCTACAGCACCACGAGGACACCATCCACACCATGAACCTGTAAATTCCTCCATCACCACCTTGCGTGGATAACTTTCATTCAAGGCAATGAGGTAGCAACCCGAACCGTTGTCTGCGGGATAACCGTCTGCTTCACCATTTACCTCAATGATTTCAACACTACATTCGTGTCTGCCTTCTTGAGCAGGACTTACTACAGGAACGCCAATTTGGAATGTACCCAGGAAGGGGATCGTGTCTACGGGGAGTTCTTCAATATATTCGTCCTTGCCAATCGTTACCTTTGCCTTAACAGAGAGGATGGGGTAGTAACCGAAGTTTACATAATTTGCAAAAGCGTAGTACTCAGATCCAACCATCGTGCGGTCTACATAAGAGAGTTGTGAGAGTGTAACGTCGTTTTTCTTAAGTTCAGCTTCACCTTCTGTTTCACATACGAAGAATGCAGAACCATAGCTTGAGAGGTCATACCATTCTCCGTTCTGACCTGCAAGCAATGAGAGAGGAGTGTTAAGGTCTTCAGTGAAGAATACAACACCTTCAGTAATATTACCCTCTAAAGTATAACCAACTATGATGGGGTCACCATCCATTGTGTAATCGCAGTCAACAGTGATTACTTCGTAGGTGTTAAATGTAGTAAGCGTCTTTTCCCAAAGGTTCTCACCACTGAGTGATTTACGAATCCACATTGTTGCACGGTCAGCTTGGTCGCCAATGACGGTGTAGATCATTTTTATTTTGTTGCCACTGAAGCGCTCCGTGATTGAGGGAATGTAATAGGTTGCAACATCCATCGTATTTGAAGGACCAAGAGTACCATATTCGATGTCCTTAGAAGCGTTATTGTTGGTCAACCAATAAGGATTTGTGATATAATCCTCAATGTTGCCACGCGTTTTCATAACGGGCATTTCCAACTGAGTCTTTTGGATGGAAGAGAGAGGTTTCTTGGGCATCTCAATCATCTCCATCTTTTCTTTACTACTCCAATTGCGGAGTTTACTTTGAAGTTGTGCGTTTACAGCAATCACACCGCACATCATCAACAAGGGAAGAAGTAAAATTTTCTTCATAGAATAGTTTGTGTTAGTTAATAAATGAATTTGCAAGATGAGACTAACAAAATGTTAGTATTTCGGGCGCAAAGGTATAATAAAGATTTTGAAATATAGGTGTCTTCTGTAATTTATTTAAATAATAATGCCTGTGGTACGACAAAATGTTTTTTGTCGGCTTCTGCTCAAAACATAATAGCTGTGTATACCTTGATATGAAATGATTTCGTATATTTGCAACCAGTAGGACACTTCCCAGTCTCTTAACCTCAGAACTTCTGAACCTCTTAACCTTCTAATCTTTCAATCTCACTTATATGAACAGCAAAACATTCCTCCTTTTAATCCTTACAGCATGCACCGCTTTCATTGGTTGCTCATCAAGTACAGAATCGGCAGAAGATAAGAAGATGCCTTACGATGGCATGGTTAACAAGCACCCCTATGTAGACCTGGGTTTGAGTGTGCTTTGGTCGCCCTTAAATGTAGGTGCTAATGCCGAATCGGACTGTGGTTATTACTTTGCTTGGGGCGAAGTGGATACAACTAAGGTAGATTTTACTATGGAGAATAGTGCTACTTACCAAAAGTTGTATGCTCGCGAAATGCAGGGAAACGTAGACTATGATGCTGCGCGCCACTATTGGCGTCACACTTGGCGTATGCCGACTAAGGATGAACTCACTGAACTTGTAGAAAAATGTCAGTGGACTAAGGACACTGTTGATAACCGTATGGGATATACTGTTCAAGGACCTAACGGAAAAACCATCTTCCTCCCCGCTTGCGGAAAGAAGTTTATCGATTTTGAAACCCCCGATTCCTGCTCGCAAGACGGTTATTACTGGTCGGGCACACACATCCGTGGTCGCCTGGGCAAGGAAACGGCTTTCGCCCTAACTTTCGGAGTCGCTGATACTGCTACTGTTGAAGAAGCACCCCGCTACACAGGTTTCTGCATCCGCCCCGTTTCAGATCGTTTAGAATAGGGGGAGACCTACAAATGCTGATGGTTGTCAATAGGAAACAAAACGGATAAGTCATAAAAAAGGCGCACCTTGCGGGGTGCGCCTTAATACATATATAATGTGTACAATTAAATCAATGCGAGTGTGTCGCTGGCAATCATGAGTTCTTCGTCGGTGGGAACTACAACTACCTTTACACGGCTATCTTCTGTAGAGATGATTTCTTCTTCGCCGAAGTTCTTGAGGTTCTTCGCTTCGTCGAGCTTCACACCGAGGAATTCAAGTCCGCTTACAGAGTTGTAACGGATGTCCCACTGGTGTTCGCCCACACCTGCAGTAAATACGATTACGTCTACACCGCCCATAATGGCTGCGTAAGAACCGATGTACTTCTTGATACGGTGGCAGTACATTTCAAGTGCCAACTTTGCACGTTCGTTGCCCTTATCGGCAGCGTCCTTAACTTCGCGCATGTCGCTTGAAACGCCAGAGATGCCGAGCACACCACTTTCCTTGTTCAAAAGATCGCTCATGCGGTCAGCGTCATAACCTTCTGCCTTCATGATAGCGAGCACTGCAGAAGCGTCGATGTCACCTGAGCGTGTGCCCATCATCATACCTTCGAGGGGAGTGAGACCCATTGAAGTTTCGAAGCACTTACCGTCCTTCACCGCAGTGATTGACGCACCGTTACCGATGTGGCAAGTGATAATCTTGAGGTCTTCTACCTTCTGACCGAGGAACTCTGCTACGCGAGCTGACACGAAGCGGTGGCTTGTGCCGTGTGCACCCCAGCGACGGATGTTGTTATTTTCGTAATACTTGTAGGGCACTGCGTACATGTAGCACTTTTCGGGCATTGTCTGGTGGAACGCTGTATCGAATACGAATACCTGGGGAAGGTTGGGGAGCATGTTCTTCACCGCCTGGAAACCCTTCAAGTGAGCGGGGCTGTGGAGGGGCGCAAGGTCCATGTACTGCTTCCATTCTTCGAGCATCGCGTCAGTAACCACCTGGCTCTGTGTGAAACGACCGCCAGCCACGATGCGGTGACCTGCAGCCGAGATTTCGTCAAGGCTCTTGATGGCACCATATTCCGCATTGAGAAGCGTGTCAAACATGAGCTTGATACCTTCTGTGTGCGTGGGGCACTCGTGGTTGATAATCTTTGTTTCACCGTTGATCTTTGTCTTCAAGAAAGAACCTTCAAGACCAATCTTTTCGATACCACCGGCAGCGAGAACGGACTGATCGTCCATTTCGTACAACTTGTACTTGATTGATGAGCTGCCACAATTGATTACGAGAATTTTCATTGCGCTATAATTGTTTAGTTATTTACGGGTGCAAAAGTACAAAAAAATACAGGCAATATACATAAGTTAACACGATTTATTTTTCTCAGAACACGAATCATGCCAATTCCACCCAGGAATCGAGGGGGATATGTGGAAAATACTTGTTTGCCCTGAACCGTGGAAACAGCCTCTGTACAACAGAATTTAAAGTATTGGTGTCCGGTAAAAATCTCACGCAGTTCGCATAGTTTCGCAAAGACTATGCAGGAAAAAATAGGCAATAATATAGGTGTTGACCCATCTGAAATTTATGAATGCATTGCCCCCGTAGGAGGGCACACTTGCCTAACCGCTGGTGAACGCAGTGAACCTGCGGATTAGGGATAACAGTTGAGTTTCTCTATCGGTCCCCGTAGGAGGACCCACAACGACCGGATAAGTTAAAGCCATTTGTAGCATATCCAGGTGTTGTGGGTCCTCCTACGGGGACCGATAGATTTATTCGTTCGTAGAGTACCACCGCAGGTTCGCCCTGCTCACCCGCGGTTATGCAAGTGTGCCCTCCTACGGGGGCATTTCGGATGGTTAAATCCTCTGACATAAGTTTTTTTAACTATATTTGGGTTAACTGCTATATTATTGCCAAAATTAAGGGGGCTTGTACACATGAAATGACTTCATTGTTTGAGAGTTAGAAGCATTACCGGACAGCGATAAAATAGTTAGTAGTGAGTAGTTAGAAGTGAGTAGTTAGTAGCATGCCGTGCGGTGTAAATCTTGCACCCCCTCACCACCTGCGGTGGTCCCCTCCCCCTATAAACAGGGGGAGAGCGCCGTCCGGAGCAAAACTCCGCATGGGTTACTCACTACTCTCTCCTCACTACTAACTAAATTCACCTCCGCATGGGTTACTCACTACTTACTACTTACCTGGCGAAAATTTGTGACACTTCCAGCCTTCATTTTTCCTCATTTTTCGCTAAAAACTTTAACAAACATTAACACTCTACCTACTCACTCTCACAACAATGTCTATTTGCGGCGCCAGAATAAGTAACATTAAAAACCGGTTGTTTAACCTTGAAAAAACTAGGTAACTTATTTTTTGCCCCCAAAAATGGGTTTTTCAGGACAAAAAAAGTGGAGATAACCCTGATGTTTAGGGCGATCTCCACTTCCGTAGTACAAAGATACAAAATTTCAGTGCGGAATGCAAATCGGTTAACATTTGTTAACACCGTAATTATTCTGCATTTTTTCTCATTTTTTACCGACACAACACCCTATGCTCTTACCTGTCCTTCGCCACGGATGAGCCACTTGTAGGTGGTGATTTCTTCCAGTGCCATAGGACCGCGTGCGTGGAGCTTCTGTGTGCTGATACCGATTTCGGCACCGAGTCCGAATTGCGCGCCATCGGTGAACGAGGTGGGGGCATTTACATACACACAAGCGGCATCTACAAGACTTTGGAAGCGATGGATGATTGTTTCGTCCTCACTCACGATACACTCACTGTGCCCCGAACCGTATTGAGCGATATGCGCAATGGCCTGGTCGGCACTTTCAACGGTACAGATGGACATCTTGTAGTCCAAATACTCTGTGCCGTAAGCACCTTCGGGCATGTGCTCCAAGAGTTCTGCGGGATAGCACCCCGAAAGTGCCTCAAAGGCGGGAGCGTCGGCATAAATAATGACGCGATGGTCCGCCATAGGTGCACAGATTTCGGGTAGCACCGCAAGTTTATCGCGATGAATGAGCAGGCAGTCAAGGGCGTTGCACACACTTACTCGGCGTGTCTTGGCATTGACTACGATACTGCGCGCATAGTCACAGTTTGCCGTTGCGTCAACGTAAGTGTGACACACTCCGGCTCCAGTTTCGATGACAGGAATACTCGCCTCCGTGCGCACAAAGTTAATAAGGTTGCTACTGCCTCGGGGAATGATGAGGTCCACCCACCCACGGGCATGGAGGAGTGTCGTCGTAGCCTCACGGGTAGAAGGCAGGAGGGTTACAATACGCGGATTGAGTCCTTCATTGGTAAGCACCTTTTCAATAAGAGCGGCAATGGCGCGATTTGAACTTTCAGCGTCGCTTCCACCTTTAAGCACGCAGGCGCTACCCGATTTCAGGCAAAGCGAAAATACGTCAAAACTAACATTGGGCCTTGCTTCGTAAATTACGCCTATTACGCCGAAGGGAACAGACGTCTTTTGGAGTTTTAGTCCATTCGGGAGTGTCTTTTCAAGTAACACTTTGCCCAGCGGATTCGGTAGTTTTGCCACATTGCGCATGTCGGCAGCAATTGCCTCTAAGCGTGGGGCGGTCAACTGTAATCTGTCGTATTTAGGATCCGCCTTGTCCATACGTTCCAGGTCAAGACGGTTGGCAGAAAGCAGCATATCTACATTTTTCTCAATAGCATCTGCCACTGAGAGTAGCACCGCATTTATTTTCTCCGGTGTGACCAAAAGCAAGTCACGACTCGCAATGCGTATTTCTTGAAAGAGGGGAGTTAAGTCCATAATTGTGTGTGTGTTTAGAGAAATATAAAATAGAGTACAACTTACAGAGTTCAGAGTTCAAAGTACGGGGGGCAGAGTATAGCATCAAGGTCGTTCCCTTTTGCCTTTTATCCGTTCACCTTTCAACCTTTCCTATTTGGAACAATGCAACTCAATCACCACCACCTCGGGCCATGCGCCGAAGCGGAAGGGGATGTTAGAACCTGCGCCCGTAGATACGATTAAGTGTTGCCCGCCTTCTTGATAATGTCCGCCCCACTCGTCGTAAATCCATTGGGAGGGAGAATGCCCCGCAACCTTAAATTGCATGGCATGTGTGTGTCCCGAAAGGGTAAGTCCGATGTTGGGATAGTGGGGCAGCACTTCGCGGCGCCAATGTGTGGGGTCGTGACTGAGAAGTACGGCAGGCGCTTCATTGGAAACCTGTTGCATCGCCCGCTTCAAGTCGCCGTAACTCGGGAAAGGCGGACGCGCAATGTTTTCTACCCCCACAATTGCCAGGGAGTCCGCTCCGCGACGCACGAATCGGCACGCATTGTCCACCAAGTCCCAGTGCATTCCGGCAATCTCCCGTCTTAATTTCTCGATGCGCGACTTGCGGGCGGCAAGGCCTTTTTCGGGGTGATAAGTCGTGTAGTCGTGGTTGCCCATGACGGCAAAAATACCATCGCGAGCGTGGAGTGTGGCGAGGATGTCGGAGAAGGGTGCGAGTTCGTCGGGCGAGGTATTGACAAGGTCGCCCGTGAAGACGATGAGGTCGGGATTCAGCGCATTCACTTCGCCAACGAGGCGGTGGATGTAAGCCGTGTCGCGCCCGAAAGTGCCGAGGTGGAGGTCGCTCAACTGAATGATTTTATACCCCTCAAAGCTTGCAGGTAATTGTGGCAAGGCGATGCGCTCGCGGTGCACTTCCAAGCGCTGCCATCCCCAGATGAATCCGTAGAGCGCCATACCAAATGTGAGCACTCCTACGGCCACGCCCGCCCATGTGCTTACCGTGCCACACAGGGGGTGGAGTAATCCCAAAAGTTTGCCTATCAGGGAGAAGAGCATGAATAAAATTTTCGGCAGACAGAAACAGAGGAACAAGCAGAAGGTGGCTTTGAGCACCCAATGGTTAGCGTGTCCCGACATAAAGCACACGACGCCCCCGACCGTCAGCAGCAGGGGCAACCAATAGAGAGCGCTCCACGCGGGAGCCAGATTTCCGCGCACATACACCCACCAGATATAAATGTCGGGCAGGAGGATGAGAATCAGTAAGAGTATGGGGAGTAAGGGCATAAGATGCGTTTGATTTTCAGCACGGCGCTGTCCTTGCAAAATTGCATATTTTTGCCGACAGGGCAAAGGTGCGGTGGCGAAAAGCGCATTTATTTTACAACCTGATGCGCCGAGTGGTGGCAGTATCCGTTTCTTTTCCTATATTTGCAGGTAGAAACGCAAAATTTAGCGCTCGCAGTCCGCATGGAATTACTAATTCTCAACACAAAGTGCCGATTATTTCAAACTCTCTCGGACATAAATTTTACTAACTCCCATATAGAAACATGAAACTCAAAACGCTTATCTTGACAGTCTTGACTGCGATGCTTTCGCTCACAGGTTGTCAAAACGAAAACACGACTATGAAACAATCAGACACTCCCGTTATCGACGCAATCATGGCGCGTCGCTCCATTCGCCAATATACAGACCAGCAAGTGCCTCGCGAACTCCTGCAGAAGATTGCAGAGTGTGGCGTCAACGCTCCCAATGCGATGAACAAGCAGGAGTGGGAAGTGCGCATCGTGGATGATGCCGCTTACCTCAATGGTGTGACCGAATTGATGAAGGAGGGAATGCCCGCCTTCGTGAATACAGACGCGCCCGGCTTCCGTAATGCCTTCCGCAATGCTACGGCGATTATCGCTGTGGCATGCCCCGACGACCCCATGGGAATGACGCTTCTCAATGTGGGATTGATGGGCGAAAATATGTGCCTCGCTGCGCAGGAACTCGGATTGGGTACTTGCGTCATGGCGGCTCCCTCAATTTTCATGACCACTAACGAATCCGCAAAACCCTATCTCGACAAATTAGGTTTCACTCCCGGCTACAAGCTCCGCTATGTTCTCGGCGTAGGTTACCCCGACGAAGCACCAGCCGCCAAGCCCCGTGATTTGAGCAAGATTAAGTTTGTGGACTAGGTTATTAGTTCGTGAGGTTTTAAGGTTGTGAGGTTTTCACTGCAAGGTCCTTATAACCTAAAAGCGGAGCGACCTTAAAACCTTGAACCTTAAAATTAAATATTAATTAAATATTATGAACAAGAAAATTATGAAGTACGTATTGCTTGCCCTTATTTTAGTCCCCATCTTCATGGCATTCGACCTCTTGTGGCAATGGATAAGCAAAGATGCTTTTGACTTTGTCGCCGCCGCTCTCCAGGGTGCCGCGATGAGTGTAGGCTTCACACTTTTGCAGGTCTATTGGGATAGAAAGAAAAAGTAGTCACAATGCAAGTCCTCATAAGGATTATGATATAGGAATGACGCTGAAGGCGTCACCGCTCAGTAACCGGGGGTGCGAGAGAAACGAGTACCCCCGGTCAACGCAGGCATCATCATTGCACCCTGAAGGGGTGCCCCAACAATAAGGCTATGGCATACACCAAACTTATCTATCATATAGTATTGCGTACGTATCAGGGAACTGCACCTATTGTAGAAGCGTTTGAGCGAGACTTATACATGTTCATTTACGGGTTTTGTAAAAATCACAACTGTGTACTTTATCGCATCAATGGCATGCCCGACCACGTACATTTGCTTGTAGGATTACATCCCTCGATAGCTATAGCAACATTTGTGCATGATTTGAAGATTGCGACAAACAACTTTTTAACTGCTAACCGAGAGAAGTTCCCGTCATTCGTAAAATGGGCGGAAGGTTATTGTGCGCTTACATATTCGGAACATGATATGCCTCGTGTTATGCAATATATTATAGATCAGAAAGAACATCACCGCAAAATCTCTGCTCGAGATGAACTTATTGCCTTGTTGAATGAAATGGAGGTTGATTTTGACGAAAGATATATTTAGGAATGTGTAATTTTAAAGGGTAAAAACACTATTGTATATCTACTTGTTGGGGCGTGCGTCTTTCCTAAGTGCTTCAACCGGGGGTATTCGCTTCGCTCAAACTCCCCGGTTACTGAGAGGTGACGCCTTCAGCGTCAGTTATGCGCTTCAGATAACAATGATTTTACTCTTAACTTCCTATAACCTCCAATCCTTAAAACCTCAAACCTATCACCTTATAACCTTATGTTATGAAAAACTTTGGTGTAAAATCGTGGATGCTTCCGCAGCCCGTTTTAATCATAGGAACTTACAACGAAGACGGCACCCCGAATGCAATGAACGCAGCTTGGGGCGGGCAATGGGATGCAAAGGAAATCATAATCTCAATGGGGGGCGCACGCCACTACTGAGAATCTTGACCGTTGCCCAGATTTTACCGTGGTATTCGCTACGAAGGACACGATGGTGGCGGCTGATTTCGTGGGTATCGTCAGTGCGAAAAACGATCCCTCAAAGATGCAGAAGACGGGTTGGACAAGTGTGAAGTCAGCGCATGTTGAGGCGCCCGTATTCACTAACTTTCCCATGACTCTCGAATGTCGCATTCAGCGCAAGATTGATGTGAGCGAGGAAGGCTATTATATTGTGGCGGAAATCGTGAACATTCTCGTCGATGAGCAATATCTTGGCGCCGATGGCAAACCTGACATCAACAAGATGGGACTCATCACCTACAACCCCATTCAGCATGCCTACCATGCCCTCGGTGAACAGGTGGGCAAGGCATTCTCGGATGGCAAGGCGTTGAAGTAGGCGCCTCTCCTCTCATGTAAAAATTATGGATATAATAGTAATTCTCCTCGCCTCCCTCTGTTTGATTCTCGCCTTAGTGATACTCGTTGGCAAAGGCGACTGGATGATTGCTGGGTATAATACAGCGTCGCCAAAGGAGCGTGAAAAATATAATATCAAGCGCTTGCGCATCGTGCTGTCTGTCCTGATGGTAGTCACAGCCCTCTTTGTGCTGTCAATGCTTTACACGCCACCTTATCTTATAGGTCTTACGGCTCAACTCTTGGTTATAGCATGTATCGTAGGCGTCATTCTTGCAAATACTTGGGCGAAGAAATAAAGCATCCCCCTCCTCCTAAAAACTATCTCCCTGATAATTCAAACTAATCGGCACTTAATTTGAATTATCAGGGAGAAAATTTTATTTCCAAGGGAGAAAATTTTATTTCATTGCCTTGGAATTTTTCTTGTCTATGAAGAAAGGATTTCTTGAAGATATAATGTGGCGGAATTGTGCCTCTTCATCCACCCTTTTTAAGCAATAAGGTAGAGGATGTAGATGGTGGCGATGACTTGCAGGGTAAGAATCATGGGGATGCCGATGAAAAACTTCTTGTGCTGCGTCTTGTGGCACCGCACTTGAAGGCCGCCAAAATGGGGTAGATAATAAATTTCTTTATCATAAGTCGGGTAATAGAATTCTTGCTCGCAAAGTTAGTAAAGATTCTGCAAGTCTTGATGCGTATCTCCTTTTTCTTACTAATGGTGTAGAAAGTGTATGGAAACAGGCTTCAAAGAAATGTAAAAATCCTAACATGGTTGCGTAGATTTTTGATGGTTATAAAAAAACAAAGTGGGTGTGTCAAGAATATCTGACACACCCACTTAAGTTTTTATCAATGATTCTGATGAATTACTTTACTTCCTCAAAATCTGCATCCTGGATGTTTTCCTTACCGGGCTTCTGTGAGGCATTTTGGTCTGCGCCACCAGCGTTGAAGCCTGCGTCGGGACCGGGCTGTGCACCTGCCTGGCTATACATTTCTGCACTTGCAGCCTGGAATGCTGTGTTGAGTTCAGCCATAGCCGCATCAATAGCAGTTACATCCTGTGCCTTGTGAGCATCTTTGAGCTTAGAGAGGGCAGCTTCGATGGGCGCCTTCTTGTCTGCGGGAAGCTTGTCGCCGAGTTCCTGAAGCTGATTTTCAGTCTGGAAAATCATTGAGTCAGCCTGGTTAATTTTCGCAATGCGTTCCGCTTCCTTCTTGTCAGCTTCAGCATTTGCTTCAGCTTCAGCCTTCATGCGGTCGATTTCTTCCTGGCTGAGACCAGAAGATGCTTCGATGCGGATAGTCTGTTCCTTACCTGTAGCCTTATCCTTTGCAGAAACCTTGAGGATACCGTTAGCGTCGATGTCGAAAGTAACTTCGATTTGAGGAATACCACGACGAGCGGGAGCGATACCTGCGAGGTTGAAGCGACCGATTGACTTGTTCTGTGCAGCCATAGGACGTTCACCCTGGAGTACGTGGATGGTTACTTCGGGCTGGTTGTCTTCAGCAGTTGAGAACACCTGGCTCTTCTTGCAGGGGATAGTAGAGTTTGCATCGATGAGCTTAGTCATCACGCCACCGAGTGTTTCAATACCCATTGAGAGGGGAGTAACGTCGAGAAGCACGATGTCGCCCACACCTTCTTCCTTGTTCAAGATAGCACCCTGAATAGAAGCACCAACTGCCACTACTTCGTCGGGGTTTACGCCCTTAGAAGGAGCCTTGCCGAAGAAGTCTTCAACGAGCTGCTGAATAGCGGGAATACGAGTAGAACCACCCACGAGGATAACTTCATCGATTTCAGACTTAGAGATGCCTGCGTCGCTCAATGCCTGTTCGCAAGGAACCTTACAAGCCTGGATGAGGTTGTGAGCAAGCTGTTCGAACTTCGCACGAGTCAAGTTGCGCACGAGGTGCTTGGGACCAGAAGCAGTTGCTGTGATGTAGGGGAGGTTAATCTCAGTAGCAGCAGAACTTGAGAGTTCGCACTTCGCCTTTTCCGCAGCTTCCTTCAAGCGCTGCATTGCCATGGGGTCGAGTGAGAGGTCAACACCTTCTTCTGCCTTAAATTCAGAAACGAGCCAGTCAATGATTACCTGGTCAAAGTCGTCACCACCGAGGTGAGTGTCACCGTTTGTAGAAAGTACTTCAAACACGCCACCACCGAACTCAAGGATAGAAATATCGAACGTACCACCACCAAGGTCAAAGACAGCAATCTTCATATCCTTGTGTGCCTTGTCAATACCGTAAGCAAGTGCAGCAGCAGTAGGTTCATTTACGATACGCTGTACGTTAAGACCAGCGATCTGACCTGCTTCCTTTGTTGCCTGACGCTGTGAGTCAGAGAAGTAAGCGGGAACGGTGATTACAGCGTCTGTAACTTCCTGGCCGAGGTAGTCTTCAGCAGTCTTCTTCATCTTCTGAAGCACCATTGCAGAGATTTCCTGGGGAGTATAATTGCGACCGTCGATCGCTACGCGGGGCGTGTTGTTTTCGCCCTTCACTACGTCGTAAGGCATGCGCGAAACTTCCTTCGCAACCTGGTCGTAAGTTTCACCCATGAAGCGCTTGATAGAATAAATAGTGCGCTTGGGGTTTGTAATAGCCTGACGCTTTGCGGGGTCACCCACCTTGCGTTCGCCGCCTTCTACGAAAGCTACGATAGAAGGAGTAGTGCGCTTACCTTCAGCGTTAGTAATTACAACAGGTTCGTTACCTTCAAATACTGATACACATGAGTTTGTTGTACCAAGGTCAATACCAATAATCTTTCCCATAATAGTTATATGTGTTTTAATTGTTAATATTCTGTTTCTTGTCCTTGTCGACACCCTATATTAAGCAAGTACCGTGCCAAAAAACGAGAAAATCTATTTTTGCTGAAATATTTTTCAAGAATTGTATGCCATTTTGTCAGTTTTTCTGCCACAAATACGATGGTGCCTGCTATGAAAATAGATATTCTCCTATTGAGAAGTAATTCCTGTCGTAAAACTCTTATTGAAACTTTGACATCCGACAAGAACTTTGTATTTTCGTCGCTGAATCTATGTTGTAGTTCTATATTTTGCCTATGATAACGCAGACCTCCTTTCAGATATCCCCCAAACGTCGCGGTTGCCACCTCATTACGCGTGAGGTGATGGAGCATCTGCCCCAACCGCTGCCCGAAATGGGACTGCTCCATCTGTTTGTGCAACACACTTCGTGCGCACTCTCCATTAACGAGAATGCCGACCCTGATGTGCGCACGGACATGAGCCGGATTATGGACCGCCTGGTGCGAGAGGGCGAACCTTATTACGACCATACGATGGAAGGGCTTGACGATATGCCCGCACATGCCAAAAGTTCGCTCTTCGGCGTAAGTTTAACCATTCCTATTACGAACGGGCGCCTCAACCTGGGCACTTGGCAAGGCATCTACCTTTGCGAATTTCGCGATTATGGCGGTGCACGAAAAATTGTGGCCACCATTTACGAATAAATTTAGGTTGTAATATAGAAGTTGACTTACGCGACCTTCGGTTGTCCACAAACAATATTTATGGAAACCACTAACGATTATTTTTTTAGTCACGAACCGAAGGTCGCGCAAGTCAATTGCATCAATGGGCACTAATGCCATGCGGGGCAAATACAATCCGAATGGAATTTGATTGGCGCGACCTTTGGTTAGTGAAAATTTGTGTTCATTAGTGGCTAAAAAAAATAAATAAATTGGTGGAGCACATAACTATAATATTTAATCGTGGACAACAAATATATTATTGCTTAAATTTAAGTTTTATCAGGGAGACGACTTATCCACAAGGTCTTAAAACCTTAAAGCGCAGTGACCTAAAACCTTAGAATCTCAACAACTTATGTATCAGAAATTCATCATCAACCAAGACGGCGTTTTGAAATTCGGACGCGTGTATCAGCACCGCGACCTCTTGGCGTGGAACGAGGAATGTCCTTACGGCGGAGGCCTTTGGAAAATTGATGAAGGCCGAGGCGCCATCCTGCTCTACGGACGCTCGTTTGCCTTTGGCCTACCCGATTTCTCCGCGCTCCGACGCATTGATTGGAGCGCCTTAGGTGGTCGCCCGCGCCCCCTACTCTTTCTGCCCCATTGGCCCAATGAGGAACATCTCGAACCCATCTACGCAAACTAATTAAGGTTATGGACATCGAATCTGTCAGAGAATATTGCCTCTCCCTGCCTCTCGCCACCGAAGACTTCCCCTTCGACGAAACCACCCTTGCCTTTCGCATCGGGGGACGCATCTTTGCGATGCTTGACCTCGACCGCACCGAATGGTTTGTGCTAAAGTGTGAACCCGATTACGCCCTCACGCTCCGCGATGCCCACCCCGAAATCACAGGTGCTTGGCACATGAACAAGAAGCACTGGAACCAACTCAACCTTTACGGCACACTCACCGACAAACTCATTCAGAACCTCATCCGCCATAGTTATAATGAGGTGGTTAAGAAGATACCGCGTCGCACGAGGGAAGAACTTCACATCACGCTCATCCCCTAAACATCCTCCCACTTATGCTCCATATAATCATCTACGGTTTGTTTGCACTCAACCTCATCACCTTCATCATCTACGGCCTCGACAAGTTTAAGGCCAAGAAAGCGAAGTGGCGCATTTCGGAAGCGACGCTCATCCTGCTTGCTGTCATCGGCGGAAGCATTGGCGCGTGGTTGGGGCTACAAGTGTGGCGCCACAAGACGCAGCACAAGAAGTTTTTCATCGGCATACCTGCGATAATCACCTTACAAGTTGTTGCCACGATATACATTCTAACACTTATCGCATAGGCATTTGATTGCCTACAAATTCCTGTATCCCATCCCCCGTTATTTCGTTTTACAATGGCGACCCATAATATTCTCGGTCAAATAGGTGAAGAAGAGGCCTGCCGCTATCTCATCCGCAAAGGGTATACTTTGCTGGATCGAAATTGGCGTATGGGGCATTTAGAACTTGACATTATTGCCGAGTGGTACGGTGAGATTATTTTTGTGGAGGTCAAGACACGTTCAAACGAAGATTTTGCTCCCGCCATTTCAGCAATAGACGAAGAGAAGTTTAAGAATCTTCGCATCGCAGCAGGGAGTTATCTGCACCTCCATAATCTTGACCAACCCATCCGTTTCGACATCATCACCGTGGTCGGAACTCATCGGCCCTTTACCATCACCCATTATGAGGGTGGGAAGCAGGGGACATAATTACATCTGTATTGTGTCCCCTGAATAGCAGGCGAATCTTTTCACGATTCAGACATGAGAAAAATGCAACGTAATTATGGTACTAACGGGTGTTAACCGATTTGCATTTTGACGGAAAATGTTAGATATTTGTACTACGACAGACGCTGTGTCATAATGTGCAAACTGCTACGTTGCTCATCAATTTCGGATTTGGTCATGT
>JBGVGJ010000056.1:0-109700 GCA_045121635.1 Alloprevotella sp.
AGTATATCGTGAGAGGTTACGATGAAGATCGAGGCATGTACTATTACCAATTGTTCTTTAAAGAAGAGAAATAATATGCAAAATATAGTAAAAGTATTAGCAGATACATTGCTCGTAGATTTATTTCAAAAGGAATCACAAAGTGCTAATATTAGTAAGAATGAGTTTGATGTGATGATGGAAGCCTATAAAAAAGATCACGAACATAAGATTGATAGTAGCGACCAATTAAGTCTAGAGCAGAAGGAAAAATTAAAAACTCTTTATAACAACGCCGCAGACAACATAAAGGATTATTGTCAAGAGTACTTACGTATAAATGGTAGATTAGTAAAATAAATACAAGTTTCATATGTCAGAAACTAACCGCATAGAATATAAAAGAGAATTGACCTCGGAACTTGATATTGAGAAGGAGGTTGTGGCGTTCCTTAACTATAAGGAGGGCGGATACATCTATATCGGTATTGATAAAGATGGATCAACTGTGGGTGTCAGCGATGTGGATGATTGCATGCTCAGGTTGAAAGACCGCATAAAGCACAATATTTCTCCTTCTGCTATGGGCCTGTTTGATATTGCCGAAGAGCAAAAGGATGGGCGTAGCATAATCAAGATTACGGTAGCGAGTGGTATTGAGAAGCCGTATTTCAAAACGAAGTATGGAATGACTCCACGAGGTGCGTATCTGCGTGTTGGTACATCTGCCGAACCTATGCCACAAGAGCAGATTGATCGCCTGTTTGCTATGCGTACACGCAATTCAATAGGTCGCATTGTGTCTAACCGTCAGGATTTGAGTTTTGAGCAGTTGCGTATCTACTATGACGAACGTGGCAAGAGGCTCAATGATAATTTCAAGCGTACATTGGAGTTGCTTACAGACGATGGCAAATACAACTATGTAGCCTATCTGTTGGCTGATGAGAACGGCAATTCAATCAAGGTGGCAAAGTATTCCAGTCTCGACCGTTGCGACCTGATAGAGAACAATGAGTATGGGTATTGCTCTCTTATCAAAGCAACCAAAAGTGTATTGTCGAAGTTGGATATTGAAAATAAGGTGGCAGCAACCATTACCCCGATGGAGCGCATTGAAACTCCATTGTGGAATAAGGTTGCCTTGCGTGAGGCTGTAATCAATGCAATAGTACATAATGACTATTCATTTGAAGTACCACCAAAATTTGAGATATTCCCTGACAGACTTGAAATCACCTCAGCAGGTCGTTTGCCAGAATCTCTTACAAGGGAGGAGTTCTTCAATGGTATCTCCATTCCTCGTAACAAGGAGTTGATGCGTATCTATCGTGATGTGGAATTGGTAGAGTCATTAGGCTCTGGTATTCCTCGTATTTTGAGAGCATACGGTGAAGATTGCTTCAAGTTTACGGATAACTTTATTCGTATAACTTTGCCTATAAGTGTGCAAGATGGTACCCAGTCGGCACCCAGTCGGCACCCAGTCAATTCCAGATGTTGGGAACCTCGATAAGCTGATTGTTTTCTGTACTGAAGCACGCTCTTTTGGTGAAATGCTAGCATTTATGGGTCTTGCCGATAGAACTAAATTTAGGAGAAAATACATTCACCCACTTTTGGAGGCTGGTATATTGGAGCAGACTATTCCAAACAAGCCAAAAAGTCAAAATCAAAAATACCAACTTACAGCAAAGGGTATTGCTTTGAAAGAAACAAAAAAGATTATATAATTTAAACAATATGAGAGAAATTAAACCTTCCCAATTTATTGAAGCAATATTAGAGAGTCAACAAATAAATTCGGTATCCATAATGGAACTCAGAGTAAGAACTTTTAATAAAATGGTAGACCAGTTACATGACCTAAATATATGCGTACAATTTGGTTTCTCTGATTTGGTTGAGTTTGCAGAAGTGTTTGAAGATGTTTTATCGTATAAAGATTTCGCTATCCATATTTCTTATACGAAACCCCTTTTGGATGAAGTTAAGAAATATAATCAGATTTATGCATCAGTTAGGAATATTGTTGAAATAAACGACGTATGGAAAAACTTAGTAAAGTAAAGCGAATGCTTGATAGCGTACATGGACAAATTAAGATACCTAAAGATTGGTGCGAAAAGATTATTGATACCCCATATTTTCAGCGTCTCAGGAGGATAGAACAGAATTCATGCCGAACAGTGTTTCCGTCAGCTCGTCATGACCGTTTTATCCATTCTTTAGGAGTTTACCATATTGGGTCTTTAATTGCCAAACACATAGGAGAAGAATGTGAAATTCCAAAATTTGAATATTCCATATTAAAAACATATCGATTAGCTTGCCTTTTACACGATGTGGGTCACACCCCATTTTCTCATACATTTGAAGAATATTTTGATGAAAAAGATATTAGAGAAGCATTAGCAAATCGTCTCAATGATGAGACCTTTAAATCAGACCTCCAGGCTCGCCACCAGAAACTTACAGAACACGAGTTGCTCAGTGCCTATGTTGCAGTATGTGTATATAAAGATGCTCTCTTGGATCAAGAAATTAATTGGACGTTATTGGTAAGGATGATAATTGGATTACCTTACATTGATGCAAACGACCAACGTGATAACTCTCGTTTTGAAAATGTAATGATTGATCTTATTCATGGGACTATAGATGCTGATGGACTTGATTATGTTTGTCGTGATGTTTGGGCGGGAGGATATCATAATTTCTCTATTGACCTTCAACGTTTAGTTGACGCTATTCGTATCACAAAAGATGGATCTAACTATCAGCTTTCATTCTCTGCTAAAGCTCTCAATGAAATAGAAGGAGTCTTAAATATCAAAAATTTTCAGCATCTATATGTATTGAATCATCATAAAGTTCACCTTGAACAATATTATTTAGTGGAAGCAATGAAAACTGCCGCTGTTTTTCATATGAATATTCCCAATCGAGATGAAGCCTTAAGAAAGCTATGTGATTTCAATGCATTTTTAAAAAGTGACATAAAGTTGCCAAGTCTTAACTATCTATTTTTTAGACCATGCGACGATGATTTTGTGACCTTAATGAAACAAACCCTGCAAAAAGACATTTTTATTGATGGTTGGTTTGAAAGGAAATTCTTGCATAAGCCATTATGGAAGTCAAAGATGCATTTTTTTCACTGCTTCTCTGAAGTTCTGTATAATATAAATATTCCAATTGAAGAGCAAAAACAAAATAATGCAGATACATATCTAAAAAAAGTGAGGGAAAGGCGTATTAATGCAATATGTGATACAAAGTGTAAAGAGTTTGTATTAGATGCGTTACAATTGGAAGAAGATGATATAATTCAAAAAACTATTCATCCAAAAATCCGCAAAATTAATCCAAATGAAATACATGTATCCCTTGGAGATGAAATCAGAAATTTTTCAGAATTAACACACGATAGTTTTACTGTGCTAGGTGACTTGTCTATATTCTGTTATTGGTATGTAAATTTAGATAAAGTTCAAGGGGATGACAATGCTGATAAACGTAAAAAAGTTATAGCAGAAATCGTAAAATATACACAAGACATCTTTTAATGTATATTCACTCAGAATATACTTGTATTTCAAAATAAAGCACTACCTTTGCATCAAAGTAGGAACTCGACTCTGCGAGACACTGCAGAATGGTGCAGAAATTAGGTGGAGCAATAGCGGGAGATTACGTTTGTAGCGATTCTTTAACGCGAAGATATAGAGCCATTTAGAAATAGAACTCATTTTCTGGTGGCACCACAATAAAAGCAGTTGTCTCGAGACAACTGCTTTTTTGTTCACAAATTTTGGCGATCAAGGCGGTTTGGCATCAATTTCTGATTATATAAAACAGAATAAGGTAAACCAATATTCGGAGACATTTTAAATAGTCGACGAAATCTCGCGCTCAAATTCTTTCCAATTCTTGCAAAATTGGAAAAGATTTATCTGAAGGGGATATTGACAAGAAAACGGTATAATACCTTTGTTTTTCTCACCCCTTACTGAAAAAATTATTTCCAAGTTATGAAAATAAAATTATCTCTCTTGAAAATAAAATTATCTTACTTGGAAATTTTAGAAGGTCTAACACTATGTTAGATTCTGATTGTTAAAATTTCAAGGGAAAATAGTTTTGTACCAAGGTCTGGTATTTTTTCTACCAGTAGTGGTACTTTTTGTACCAGACCTTGGTACAAAAAATACCAGTATTGGAATTTTAATCATAAACAAGTTGTGGAGGAGGTATTTAACTTCTGATGAAGCAACTCTTTTGACAATTCTAAGAAGGAGGTTTTGTTATAGCGCTAAGGCAAATTTTATCCCCACTCCACATTGTTTTTGCTTATTATGCAAATAGGTTCTAACCTCATCGGGAATTGTTTTATAATTCCATGTGTAATAAATTTCACAGGAACATAACCATGATTTTGTAACACTCCTTTGATTTAAGAGGATACACTCTTGGCCTACCAATAAAAAACAAACAATTTATTTTGTTTTCCCCTCACGAAGTGTTAAATTTGCGGATAACACCAATAAGTTGGATATATAATGAAAGATTTAAATAGACTAAAAGTAGTATTGGTTGAACAAAAGAAAACCGGCAAATGGCTTGCTGAGCAATTAGGAAAAGACCCCTCAACGGTTTCTAAGTGGTGCTCAAACAAGATGCAGCCATCGTTGGAGATGCTGTCGCAAATAGCGAAAGTACTAAATGTGGAAACAAAAGAGTTGGTAAATTAGAATCATTATTTGATTATGCCTATAATCTATTATAGGGCAATGGTTATATGAAACACCAAATTAAAGATAATTATATTATTGCGAAACCATTTGTAAAGTGGGCAGGAGGAAAAGGTTCTCTAATAAGTCAACTTATTGAGAACTTACCACAAGACTTTGTGAAGCAGCCAAATGTGACATACATTGAACCCTTTGTTGGTGGTGGGGCTATGCTCTTTTATATGTTAACACATTATTCTAACATAAAACGAGCCATAATAAATGATGTTAACGAGGATTTGATAGATTGTTATTTGTTAATAAAAAATGACCCAGAAAAACTCATAGCGTCATTGCGAGAAATAAAAGAGGAGTATTATCGATTAGCTGCCATAGAAACAAAGTCGCAATACTATTATCAAATGCGAGATAAGTACAACAATGAGGAACTGGCAAAAGATAAGCGAGCAGCTTGTTTTATATTTCTTAATAAGACTTGTTTTAATGGTCTCTACAGGGTCAATACTAATGGAAAATTCAACGTACCATTTGGTCAATACGATCATCCTAACATTTGTGATGAAGAACTAATTATGGCGTGCCACAGAGTGTTGCAGAAGGTAGATATATATGTAGGAGGATATAAAAATATTACTACACATTTAGGCAAAAGATATAACTTTATTTACATAGATCCACCATATAGACCTCTTTCTGGTTCGGCATGCTTTATTGAGTATACGCGTAATATATTTGACGATACAGAGCAAGAAAACTTAAAAACATATTGCGATATACTAACTCAAAAGGGATGTAAGATTATGCAAAGTAACTCAAACTCTTTAGACAATAATGGAGGGTCTTATTTTGCTAAATTATACAATGAGTATACTATTAAACAGATTTTGGCGCACCGATTTATAAACGCCCATGCTGGAAAACGAGAAAAGGAAACAGAACTACTCATTATGAATTACTAATTCACCATAGTGCTTACAAATAAATGAACTATATATGGCCTCTTTGACAATCTCTCAAATTCAAGCAATTAAGGAGCATATGACCGATGATATGTCTATGCTATCCAAGAAGTTTAAGGCAAAAAAGAACCCATACGATACACAAACAGTTTTGCTAAATGAATTAGATGACTATCTCTCGAAAGGTTGGGAAGAAGTCTCTAAATTAAAATACAAGGCAAAAATTCAAAAACTCAAACCGGCAGGAAGGAGGTTTGAAGATGATATTTGGTGCATGTTCTATAATCTTGGATTTAGGCATCTTAATTACGATGAGAATCTAGTAGTACAATGGGGCGATAATCCAGAGGACAAACATCAACTTGACGTTGTTGCTATTGGTGAAGAAGCGATATTTGTTGTTGAATGTAAAGCTACGGAAAATATCAAACCTGCATCATTTAAAAAGGATATAGACGATATGCGTTTATATAGAGATGGTGTGATGAAAGCTTTGCGTCAAATATACGGAGAGGACAAAAAGGTTAAGTTTATTTTTGCAACACGCAATTACACATTTGCAGAGGGATGTGAAGATGAAAAGAGATTGGCAGAAAATAAGATATTCCAGTTTACCGACAACACATATGATTATGTGAATAGTCTTATAAAAGCATATAAGTCAACTGTTATATATCAGTTCTATGGTTTGATGTTCCGCCACGAACGCATCAATAATGATAGAATTCGTATTCCAGCATTAAAAGGCACGATGGGTGGTCACACATATTATATGCTTTCTATCGAGCCAGCCACATTGCTGAAGATTGGTTTTGTGTTGCATCGAACAAGAGTCAATACACAAATAACTATGCCAACATATCAGAGGTTGCTTGTACCTTCTCGATTGAAGGGTATTGGGGAATTTATTGATAAGAAAAACGGATACTTCCCTAACTCTGTAATTATAAACTTTGATGACTCTGAAAGGAAAAATAGAATTCAGTTTGATTTGGCTTCTGGTGGTTCTGATGATACGAGAACAAAATTAGGATACCTTACTATTCCAAACGCCTATTGCATTGCATATATCATAGATGGCCAACATCGTGTATATGGTTATGCAGGCTCAAAATATAAAGATACGAATACAATTCCTGTAGTTGCATTTGATGGTTTGCCCTCAGATGAACAACTCAGAATATTTATGGATATCAATGAACATCAAAAGGCAGTTAGTCCAAGCTTGCGTTTGGATCTGAACGAGGATTTGAATTGGGAGTCTCCACATTTGGATTCACGTTTAAAGGCGTTGCGTTCATCCATTATTAAACAACTTGGTAGGGATAATAGCAGTGTCTTGGCCCGTAAAATCGCGATTGGAGAAGATACTGCAAAACTGCAATTAAAACCATTTGACACGGCACTGTCTAAATCTTCACTGCTGCCTAAAGCTACCAAGAAAGAATTTACGGATCATACGGATGTTTGTCTATACAACACTAACTGCGTTGAACATAACAAAGCAATGTTGGATGCACAGAAACGCATATCTAATTTAATAAAGGATTGCTATGCTTATGTATATTACAAAATGATAGATGAGCATAAAGAAGAATATGAGACCTTCATTGAGTGTAATCGCGGTACATATGCTTTCGTTTCTTTAATTGCATCTTTAAATGAGAGTCTTATCAGGAGTGAGAAGTTGTCGCAAAAATCTAGCACCAAAGAGCAAGTCGATGCAATGGTTCCATATTTTGATGTGCTAATCAATTATTTGTGCAACATGCCGATAGATGAACAAACTCAAATTCGCTTAATCAAAGGTCAAGGTGCGGACACTCTATGGCTTCGAATGTATCAAAATGCCATTCATAAACAGACGCCTGAATATGCTCCAGAAGGCCTAGAAGCTTGGCTTGAAACACAAGATAAAGACTTGCAAGAGGAAGGAAAAGAGTATGGCCGACAGATCGAGAAACACATAAAAGAGACCATTCTTAGAAAACTTGAAGAATTATACGGAAGTATCTGGGAGAGTAAGGTGAAAAAGATTATGGGTAAATGTCTTCAGCGTATGGGCGACGATGAAGATGTTGACAGCCAGGATTGGACAGACCTTATGACACTACAGGACTACAAAGAGATTATTGAAAGTAACTGGAGTGTAAAGAAAGAGGATGATGAGTCATTCGTTACATTTGAGGAAGAGTTTTCAATACAGGTATCAGATTCATTTAGAACAAAGACCGATAAACTGAAATGGATAAATGACCTTATTTCATTCAGTAAAGCATGGACTACCACAAAAGGTCGACCTCTATCCCAAGCAGAGGTTAATGAAATGCAATCTATATTACAAAGTTTAGTACCAACTGAGGAATACTAATGATTGATTATAACGAGTTTTGTCAAAAAGATATCACATTGCGTGATTATCAGCAACTTGCCAAAGAGGAAATCTTTAGCAAGTGGAATCGTGTTGACAATATTCTATATCAGATGCCAACTGGAACTGGCAAAACTCGATTATTTACATCTATTATCCGTGACATAAGCATTTGGGGGTTAAGGCATAATATTAATTATCGTATATTGATCATTGCTCACCGCAGTGAATTGATCGAACAAAGCTCTCGTAGCCTAGATAAATATCGTATCAAGCACGGCGTTTTAGCTGGCACAATGAAGGATAAGCGTGATTTGACTCAAGCTATACAAGTAGCCTCTATTCAAACTATCACGCATCCTGCCAATCAATGTTTGATTGATGACCTTAAGTTTGATTTTATAATTATTGATGAGGCTCATCATGCAGTTGCAAATTCATATCAGAAATTATGGGAATACTGCCCTGATGCTAAAAAGTTGGGGGTAACCGCAACTCCTTGGAGAATGAATAATAGTGGTTTTGCACAAATATTTGATGCGTATATTCCTTCTATGTCAATTAAGGATTTTATACAAAAAGGGTGGTTGGCAACATATCAATATTATTCTATTCCTACAAGTTCCGAACTTGTTAAATCTATTGAGTCCATTAGGGAATTTGATATAGAGGGTGATTATAAGAATAGCGCATTGGTAGAGGTGTGTGATACTTCAAGGATTCGTGCACAACTTTATGATAGCTATGAAAAGAATGTTCTGGGCAAGAAAGGTATTATTTATAGCATCTCTAGAGAGCACAGTGAACACATATGCTTACAATATCGTAGTCGCGGTGTTGCAATCGAGAATATTGATAGCAAGACTCCGGCAAAAGTCAGAGAAAAAGTTATACAAGCTTTTAGAAATGGAGAAATTGACATTATCGTCAATGTTGATATTTTCTCCGAAGGCTTTGATTGTCCCGATATCGAATTTATTCAATTAGCAAGACCTACAAAATCTTTAGTTAAATACATACAGCAAGTAGGAAGAGGCCTGCGAAAGAATGGCGACAAAAAGTGTATAATACTTGATAATGTAGGTATGTACTCTCGATTTGGTTTGCCTGATGAGGAACGAGATTGGGAGTCTTTCTTTTATGGAGAATATATAGAAACCACTTCTACAAAGGGATATTCTCGCAACAATGGCAGCTTAAGAGAGTACGTGGAAACTGATTTGAGCGAAGGCAACGAGGAAATGATCCTTATACAAGATTTGGAAATGCCCAAAGTTGTCGAAGAGGTAGTAGAAGAAACATCTACTGTAATTCCTGTTATCCCGACAGAAGATATTTCCGCTCATAAGCCAGATATCATTTCTCATTTTTCAATTAAAAGCAAACCTTTTAATTCTGGCAAATATTTTATTGAGGAGAATAAGAACGGATTCTTTATTGTGAATGCTCGAAATCAAAATAGAATGCCATTAACCACGATGAAAACAATGCGTGGTGGTGTTATTATAGTAAAAAAAGAACCTTCGAGAAAATCGTTTACAATAATCAAAACATTATCAGCAACAACCATCAATTCTTCTATGAGTCGCATAGTTGGAACAATAAAGAAAGAGGGACTGTTACTAAAATTTACAGCCTTTGATAAGTCAAGGATAAATGAAACCATAACTATTTAACTAAATACAATATGGGCAAAACCGTAACCACATACTTAATTGATGGAGATCCAAAGGGAACTCAATATGCATTCATCAGCAACAAGATTTGCCAGATGTTTGTTGTGCCGCGCTCAAATCTTGCATATCTCAATACGCAAGAGAAGTTGCAGAAGCCTGCATTTTACATTTTGTTGGGCGAGGATGAAGCAACCAAACCACAAGCATATATCGGAGAGACAGAGAATTTCCGTGAGCGTGTAAAAGACCACGATAGCAAGAAATCGTTTTGGCAAAAAGCTCTCATATTCGTATCCAAAGATGCGGATATGACCAAAGCCGATGTGCAGTATTTAGAGCATAAGGCAATAGCCGAGGCAAAGAAAGCTAATGCTTTTGTGTTGAGCGACAATAAACAGACACCCAAGGCTCCAAATTTGCCCGAATATCAGCAAGACTCAATGGATGAGTTTTTCGAGGATGTAAAGTTCTTGGCATCGTTTATCGGTTGCAATATCTTTGAGGTATCACAGCCAAAGGCAGAACACATCTTCTACACCAAAGGTAGAGGTTGCGACGCAAAAGGCTTTTATAGTTCAAATGGTTTCACTGTATTGAAAGGCAGTGAGATCGCCAAAACTACCGTACCATCGCTTAAATGGGGAGACAAACGAAATAGTTTACTCGCCGAGTACACCGTGTTAGAGGGCAACAAACTTGTTATGACCTCAGACAAGACATTCGCAAGTCCAAGTACTGCTGCTGACTTTTGTATAGGTAGTAGTAATAATGGCTGGCTTGTATGGAAAGATAAGGACGGAAGTACGTTAGATTCAGTTTATAGAACGCAGTTAGAGTAATGGATAGATATAAAACACAATTGGGGATATGCAAACAAATTATTGATCGTATATGTCACATGATCAATGTACAGCATATTTCAAGTAACAATATTAGTTGTAATGAATTATATAACGAGTTATATAAATTAACACCTTTGATTCCTGTTGATTATAAAGTATTTAGCGACAGACTTAGAGATAAGATATTACCCAATCTTAAGATGCCTGATTTGATCTATATGAATCAATTTGGGCAGCAATTATCTACTCCTCAAAATGGTATTAACCCATATTCCTTTGGTGAAGTTATGGCAACTATTATATATCTGAATGGGTATAGTAATAGCGAGACATCGTCCATTTGGGATAACATTCATCCACAAATAATTTCTGTTGCGAAAAGTCGTTTTAATGATGGACATTATGCAGATGCCGTTGAAGCGGCTTTTAAAGAAATAAATGTAAGAGTTAAAACTATATATAGGCAGAGAACATCAGAGGAGAAAGATGGTGTAAGGCTTATGCAGTCTGCTTTTTCAGTGCAAAATCCAATAATAAAGATTGGAGATATATCTACCGAAACTGGGCGTGATATTCAACAAGGGTATATGGAAATGTTCTCGGGTGCAATCAAAGGTATTAGGAATCCAAAAGCCCACAATAATCAAACTATTTCTAAAACCGATGCAATTAGAAAGTTGCATTTCGCCAGTATGCTTATGTATAAACTAGACAATGAAATTGTATAATACCTATGACCAAAATATCCATTCGATTCTATAATGACCGTGAGGTGCGTGCTGTTTGGGATGAGGAAAATACCAAATGGTGGTTCTCAGTGCTCGATATTGTCGGGGTGCTGAACGACCAAGACGACTACCAGAAAAACCGAAACTACTGGAAATACCTCAAAACAAAGCTCAAAGGCGAGAATAGTGAAGTGGTTAGTGGTACTAACCAGTTGAAATTACTTGCGCCCGATGGCAAGCGACGACTCACTGATGTCCTCGACTACGATGGCGTTCTGCTTCTCGCAAAGAGTTTTCCAAATGCCCGTGCAATGCGTTTTGTCGAATGGTTTACGAATAGCGACGAGACTATTGACGGCAAGAGCAAGTCAAAGGCATATGCCCTTTTTGAGAGTAGCCTAATCGACAATATCGAAGTCGGCACGGTAAAAGGTTTACAGCAGATTCACGCCTACTTGTTTGGAGGTTTGTACGATTTTGCCGGTCAGATCCGCATGGTGAATATCGCAAAAGGAGGTTTCCAGTTTGCGATGGCGCAATTCCTTCCGCAGACGCTTGCAACAATCGAGCAGATGCCCGAAACAACTTTCGAAGAGATTGCCGACAAGTATGTTGAGATGAATATTGCTCATCCGTTCCGAGAGGGCAATGGTCGTGCGACTCGTATTTGGCTCGATCTGATTCTCAAAAAGCAGTTGCAGAAATGCGTTGATTGGAGTAAGATTGACAAGAACGACTACTTGAATGCGATGCAAAAGAGCGTAGTTAATTCGTCGGAGATTAAGCAACTTTTGCAGTCTGCTTTGACCAACAAAATCAACGACCGTGAGACCTTTATGAAAGGTATAGACTACTCATATTACTATGAGCAGGAGGAGTAATAATTCACTCGCCATAGCGAGCAAAATAGAGTATGAAGATTTATTAAGTGAGATAAATTCTTTATCGCAAAAAGAACACCGATGGTGACCGAGGTTGGCAAACAAATTTTAGGATTTAGAACTGCTCTCTCCGTAACAGAAGAAACGTAGCATGTAGAGACTGAAGTTAGTACATATAAATAGCGTCTATAAACACATAAACACAATCTGTTTGTTTTATTCAAAAAAGCTTCATACCTTTGCACTGTCAAACAAGAAGAATTACAAACTAAATTAAAACATACTACTATGAATACTGAAAACAAGAAGTCTATTAAGGGTACTCAAACTGAAAAAAACCTCATGATGTCATTCGCAGGCGAATCTCAAGCCCGCATGCGTTATACTTATTTTGCAAGTGAAGCCAAGAAGGAAGGCTTTGAACAGATTGCTGCTATCTTCCTCGAAACTGCTGAGCAGGAACGCGAGCACGCTAAGCGTATGTTTAAGTTCCTCGAAGGCGGCATGGTAGAAATCACGGCAAAGTTCCCCGCAGGCGTTATCGGAACTACGGTTGAAAACCTTAAGGCTGCTGCTGAAGGCGAACACGAAGAATGGGCGTTGGACTATCCCGCATTTGCTGACACTGCTGCAGCAGAAGGTTTCCCCCAGATTGCTGCTATGTATCGCAACATTGCCGTTGCTGAAAAGGCGCATGAAGAACGTTACCGCAAACTCGTGAAGAACATTGAAGACCACGAAGTATTCCGCAAGGACGGCAAGGTTTATTGGCAGTGCCGCAACTGTGGTTTCATCACTGAAAACATTGAAGCGCCCAAGGCCTGCCCCGCATGCCTCCATCCCCAGGCTTACTTTGAAGTAATGAAGCAGAACTACTAATATAAGCGTATAGAACATATAAGTCCGGCAGACCTCAATACAGGTTTGCCGGACTTTTTTCATATTCTACCCTACCGCAACAATGCGTTCTCCCATAGACACCCCTTTGTCTTATAGATAGGAGGGAACCTTTTCGTTTTTTTAGGATTCCGTTAAGTTTCTTTAAGTCAAAACATTAAAAGCGTGCGAGACGATTCTCCTACTTTTGCAACAGGTACTTATTTGAACACAAAAACGAAAGACTATGAAAAACAAAATTACGACTGGGAGCACCTTTCCGACCTTAGAAATTCTCCCCAAAGTGGGATGCACTGGAATCTCAACGACAGCATTAGACGGAAGTTACCTCCAAGCCCGAACCGTAGAGGGGAGCGACATGGATTTGCCCGGACAAATTGTTGTCATTCCTCGTGGGCAACAACTGCAATCCTTCACGCCCACCGATGCTGACGGAATGAGATTTACCTCAAAGTTTGGCGCCGTAGGGTTGGCTGTTGTGCGTCGTGAATTCATTGTGGAGGGAATCAATGAAAGGGGACTTTCGTGCGGACTCTTTTTCTTCCCTCAATACGGAAGTTATGAAGAATTCACTGCTGCGAACCGACAAAGAACCATTGGCGACCTGCAATTAAATCAATGGATGCTTACGCAATTTTCATCTGTCAAGGAAGTACTCACGGTACTCAAATCTGGGAACATTCACATCGTCGGATTAGACAATAAAGCCGCTGTGCATTGGAGGGTTGGAGACGCGACGGGTAGGCAAGTAGTCATAGAAATTATTCACGGCAAACTCCACATTCATGAGAACACCGTAGGCGTTATTACAAATGCCCCCGACTTTCAGTGGCACTTGACAAACCTGAATAACTATGTAAATCTGTTCCCAGGTAACGCCACGCCCCACAGCTTGGGTGAACAACGCCTGCAACCCATGGGCGGCAACAGCGGATTCTTGGGAATACCCGGCGATGCCACTTCTCCCTCACGCTTCGTTAGGGCAGCGTTTTATTGCGCCACCGCGCCAAAATGCCTGGATGCCATCACAGCCATCAAGCAGTGTTTTCACATTCTCAACAACTTTGACATCCCCATAGGCATTGAGCACCCTCTCGGAAAAGCGCCCAACATTCCCAGCGCCACCCATTGGACCTCCGTAATCAATCTGACAAGTAAAATAGTCTATTTCAAGACTGCATACAACAACACCATCCGCTACATCGACCTCAATAAAATTGACTTCGCAACGGTGCCCTATTACGCCACGCCCATGGACAAGACCAAAGAGCAACCGATGAAGGAAATACTAATCCCCTCTTGTTGCGAATAAAAAACTTATACCCAATTATTGCTGTCCGATAAATACAGGTAACTATTTGTCTGATAGATTGTTGCGCTCATACAAACCCCTTATAGAGATTCAACCGAAAGAATACAGAATTTCTATGTTTAAGAGAACACGAATCTCACGAATTTCACGAACCAAAGGTCGCGTTAGTCAAACCATGCGGGATGAATATTTCTTAATCAGAGGCGAATACCACGAATTTTACCATCCGGATGGTATTCGTGCAATTCGTATGCGATAAGCAAGGTAACACCCCACAAGGATTCGTGTTATTCGTGCAATTCGTGTTCTCTAAAACACACAGATAAATTTTACCGGACAGTAATAATACCCAATCCTTTGCACCGAAGAATATGAAATAACAATAAGAGTCTGGCAAGATGCCAGACTCTTATTATTGCCAACCCGTGACAGAACTATTTTAGTTGAGGGGGGGGGTGCTCAAAAGGCTACTCATTAGAAGCCTCTATCTCATTTACCTTGGGAATGGGATAACTTGCATTTTGCTTTGCTCCAAGCGCCTCGAGTTGATTACAAGTTACCACGATACTCTGCCCTTTTTCTAAAAGTTTCTTCTCACCATCCTCGTAAGCATCACGTGCATTTTTCAAGGCCTTACCCACAGCATCATAATTCTTGATGAACATCCCCACGCGCTTAATCATTTCGTTGGCAAGTTTGTACACCTCCTTATGATTTTCCGCCTGCTTGATTTGCGTCCAGGTCAAGTTAATCATGCGCAGTGCCGCAAAGAGGGTTTGCTCGTCGGCAATAAACACGTTTTGCTCCATCGCCTTGCGCCAAAGGTCGGGCTGCGCATTCAGTGCTGTCCATAGTGCGCCGGTGTGGGGCACGAACATAATGACATAGTCCATCTTCAACTTCGGAGCCTGGATGTACGATGAATAGTCCTTCTTCGACAACTCCTTAACATGCTTTTGGATGCTGTCAATATGCAGTTTCAAGAACTCCTGACGCGCGTCGTCATTCTCAGCATTCACATAATCCATAAACGCCGTGAGCGACACTTTTGAGTCTATGATTACCTCGCGATTGTTGTCGAGATGCAAAATAACATCGGGGCGCAAATTGCCTCCCGTATCCGTCTTCACCACATTACCCGCCGCATCGCGAATCACACATTCGCGCTCGTAATGAATGCCACACTGAAGTCCCTGTGAGTCCAAGAGTTCTTCAAGCACACGCTCGCCCCAATTGCCCTGCACCTTACTCTTGTGCTTAAACACACGCGCCAATTCGTCTGCACTCTGCTTTGCCGCCTCGCTGTGCTTCATCATATTTTCAATATTCTCCCTCATCGCGGCACTCAATTCCGTATGCTTCAAGGTATTGTCATTCATCGTACGCTTCATCTGCTCAATCGTCTCACGCAAAGGAGTCACAATCTGTCCCAAGTTCGTATTGCTCGACTCCGCAAACTCCTTTTGTCGCTGCTTCAGCATATCATCGGTGGCAGACTTCAGTTGCGCCGACACCTTCTGCACCACTTCATCAAAGCGCTCTTGCTGTGCTTTCAAGGCCTGCTCATGATTGCGCTCTTGAGTAGCCAAAAGTTCCTTGGAATCCGCCTTTACTTGAGCGATGCGCTCCTCAAAATCAGTTTTCGTTTTCTCCAACTGCGTCTGCAAGTTTTCAACCTGCATTTTAGCATTGGTCTGCTCACGTTCCAACTGCCATTTGAGTTGCTCTATCGTTGCAAAAAGACTTTGGTTCTTCAGTCTCAAAATCACATAACCAATTCCTCCGCCAAGGAGCAGACTGGCTATAATTGCAATAACCATTTCCATTATATAAATATTGTGTCTTTGTAGAATTTGGGACAGAACAATTACTTCACCACTTTGCCCTTCCAAGAAAGGATGCCGTCTGCGAGTTCGGTGACTTGGAGACCGGCGTTGGTCATGCGCTCGGCTGCGAGTTTGCTTCGGCGACCGCTACGACAATAGACGGCGACGGAGCGGGCGGGATTGAGCGTTGCGATTTGGGCGTCAAAGTCTGCGGATTTGACATCCATGTTTACGGCACCGGGGATGTGGCCTTCGCTAAATTCTTCGGGGGTGCGGGCATCTACGAGTTGCACGTCTTTGTCGGCAATAACTTCGGCAAATTGCTGGGCGTCTACAGATTTAAACTCAGTGTTTGACTGACAACCTATGAGGGAGGTTGCGGCAAGGAGAAGGGAGAAAAGTTTTTTCATAGTTTCAAGAAATGTAGTTTATTCTGGGTTACGATTTACTAACAACGCCTCAACCTCTCGCGTACGGAAGGACTCGCGGGCCTTGCGGACATAGAGTTTGATGACGTCTACGGGGAGGGAGGTGGTGCGGACGAAGGCACGGGTGAGGTCGGGGAATTTGGCGAGGGCGGTGGCGAGACACCAGGCTACTGCCATGCGCACATAGTAGGGTTGAGCGCCTTGCGCCGTGCCTTGCTGGGCAACCTTGGGTTTGCCTTTGGCGTATTGATATTCGGAACTGATTTCCTCAAAGCGGAGCGCTTCAAACTGCTCAAAGATGCGGGGCAACCACTCCTCGGTCATGAAGTAGGTCATGGCGACAACGATGGCGAAGCGCACTTCAAATTCGCGGGTGGAGCGGAAGTAGGGTTGGAGGAATGCCCAAAGTTCGGACTTATCTGCTCGCGCCATCCACTTGGCATGGGCGCAATAGGAGTCGCACACCGCCCAATTGTCGAGCACAGGGATATACTTTTGAAGCAGGGCGAGGCGCTCGGAAAGGCTGCACTTCTCAAGGTTGATAAGGTAGCCCCACACGACGGTTTCTTCGTAACAAAGGGTGGCGCTGGGCACTGCCTCAAAACTGCGTATCACCGCTGCCCCACTTTGACACTCTCGGCACGCGCCATCCGGCAGTTTCACCACCCCACCCGAGCGCGAGAGTTGTTTTGCCACCTGTTTCATTTCTGGAGCATGGAGCCCCAAGACACGGCGTGAGGGAAGGGTGTTCACCACGCGCAGATGTCCGTCGCGATAGCGCGCATCGGTGAGGAAGCGGTCACTGATAAGTGGGGTGAGGAGGGAGAGAATCATAGGGAGAACAAAGTGAAAACAATATACTGGGGAGGAGAACAATAATATTGAAAAGTTTATTATTGCTGTCCGGTAAATACAGGAAACTCTTTGTCTGATAGATTGTTGCACTCATACAAGCCCTTATAGAGATTCAACCGAAAGAATACAGAATTTCTATGTTTAAGAGAACACGAATCTCACGAATTTCACGAACCAAAGGTCGAGTTAGTCAAACCATGCGGGATGAATATTTCTTAATCAGAGGCGAATACCACGAATTTTACCATCCGGATGGTATTCGTGCAATTGCTTGCGCGACCTTTGGTTCGTATGCGATAAGCAAGGTAACAGCCCACAAGGATTCGTGTTATTCGTGCAATTCGTGTTCTCTAAAACACACAGATAAATTTTACCGGACAGTAATAAAAGTTTATCCATTCGTAGTGTCCCCGTAGAAGTCCCACAGCATCCAAGTCCTCTCTAGAAGGACGTCCTGTTGTTGTGGGTCCTCCTACGGGGACCGTTACATTTTACTCGCTTGTCATCACATCCGCAGGTTCACTTTGTTCACCAGCGGTTAGGCAAGTGTGCCCTCCTACGGGGGCATTACGAATGTCAGCGTCAAGGTTATGACGAGTGAGAGAAAGACTCCTACTTTTTCCGCCCCGCATCTATTCTCAAAAAGATGAAGAGCAGGATGGTGAAGCCCCACAGGGAGGAACCGCCATAACTAAAGAAGGGCAGCGGAATTCCGATTACGGGAGTGAGCCCCAGGACCATTCCGATGTTGATAAAGACATGGAAAAGCAGGATGCTCAGCACGCAATATCCATATACGCGGGCGTAGGTGTGCGTTTGCCGTTCTGCCAAATAAACGAGGCGCAGGATGAGCGTGAGGAAGAGCAACAGCACGGCGGATGAGCCTATGAAACCTTGCTCTTCGCCTACGGTGCAGAAGATGAAGTCGGTGTCTTGCTCGGGCACGTACTTGAGTTTCGTCTGCGTGCCGTTCATAAATCCCTTTCCTTCCAATCCGCCCGAGCCGATGGCAATCATGCTTTGGTTGACGTTATACCCAGCCCCGGCATTGTCGGTCACGACACCGAGAAGCACTTGTATGCGAATCTTTTGGTGGGGTTGCAAGTGGTCGAGGGCGAAGTTTGCAGAATACAAAAAGCCGAGCGACCCGAGCGTGAACAGGGCAATGTAAAAATAGGCGATGATGCGCTCGCTCAAAGCGTGGTAGCAGAGGTAGAGAACGGCGCCCACGAGCACGACCACAAAGGCGAGCGACACATCAATGGGGACGACCGCCAGCGAGAAGAACAGCGCGGAGCCCACCACGGCAATGCCTGCCCAAAAGATGCGCCAGGCGTGGATGGTTTGCTTGCAGAAAATGTGAATCATCCCGATGCAGAACAGCCAAATGACGGTCATGACCGAGAAGGCGCCGACGGTGGAGAGCGTGCCCTCAAGGGGGACTTCGGCGTAGCGAATGCCCACTACGAAGTAGAGCACTGCGGCAAAGGCGGTGAAGAGAAAGGCGCCGGGCATGCCTTCGCGGTAGAACACCAAGAAGAAGGCGGCATAGACAAGGGCGGAACCCGTTTCTTTCTGCATAATGATAAGCGCCATGGGCAGGAGCACGATGAATGCGGCCTTGAGCAGGTTGCGCATCTTGTCGAGCGAGAAACCGTATTGCCCACACATTTTTGCCACCGCCAGTGCTGTGACGCATTTGGCGAACTCGGCGGGTTGTAGATTCACGGGACCGAGCGAAATCCAGGAGCGCGAGCCCTTAATGTCCTTTGCGATGAAGGGCGTGACGAGCAGGAGCACCATCGTCAGGACATACAGGAGTCCCGTAAGCTGGTCATAATATTGGTCGTCAATAAGCAGGATTACCAAACCAATTACGAGCGCCAAGCCCATCCACACGATTTGCTTTCCGGAGCGGGTGGCGAAGTCGAAAAAATCGGTATCGCCAATTTCATGGCTGGCCCCGCAGATGGAAAACCACCCAAAGGCCATCAGGAGCAGGTATACCACGACCACCACCCAATCTGCGGAAAGGATGGCGCTACGTGTGAATCTATCGTTCCTGTTTACCATAATTTATTGTGCGCTGCTGCATCGCATCAGCCTTAAGTTTTGAAGTTTCTGAAAGTTCGCCGTTAAGATATTGCTCCATGATGAGTCCGCCAATGGGTACACCGTAAACGGCACCGTAACCGCCGTTCTCCACATAGACTGCTACAGCAATCTTGGGGTCGTTCATGGGAGCGAATCCCATAAATACGGAGTGGTCTTGCCCACGGTTTTCCGCCGTACCGGTTTTGCCACACACCTCAATGCCGGGGATTGCTGCGCCACGGCACGTACCGCCCGTCACTGCGGCACGCATGCCTTCGACGGCGTAGTCGTACCATTTTTCATCCACCATCGTGTACTTGGGCGTGGTGTAGATGGAGTCGAGTTCGGCATTCTGAATGTCCTTGACCACATGGGGGATGTAGTAATGCCCACGGTTGGCAATCGTTGCGGCGAGGTTGGCAATCTGCAAGGGTGTGGCGGTCACTTCTCCCTGACCAATGGAAATTGAAATCACGGTCAGCGCATTCCACTTGCCCTTGTAGGCCTTGTCGTAGTATTGTGCGTTCGGAATCATGCCACGCTTCTCACCCGGAAGGTCAATGCCGAGAGCGTAGCCGAAGCCCATTTCCACGAGGTGGTCTTTCCAACGCGTCATGGCGTCTTGCACGGTCTCATACTTCGAACGGTCGGAGAACATTCTCAGCAAGTTCCAACAGAAATAGGCGTTGCAACTCGTTGCAATGGAGGGTACGAGCGGAATAGGCGCTGGGTGGGCGTGACAACCGAGACGAAGCCCTGCGTAAAGGAAACCGCCGTGGCAGGGGAAACCAATGTCGGGCGTGATACTTCCCTCTTGAAGTCCCAGAAGTGCCTGCGTGAGTTTGAAAGTAGACCCCGGGGGATAAGTTCCCATAATGGCGCGGTTCAAGAGCGGTTTCATGGGGTCGGAAGCCAACTTGCGGTGCATTTTTCCGCGGTCGCGCCCCACCATAATTCGGGGGTCGTAAGTGGGCGAAGAGGCCATGCACAGCACTTCTCCCGTTGAGGGTTCAATCGCTACGATGGCACCCAACTTTCCTTGGAGCAAGCGCTCTGCAAGTGCTTGAAGGTCTTTATCAAGTCCGAGGGTGAGGTTACGCCCAGGCACAGGAGCAATGTCGTATTGCCCATCCATGTAATGACCTTTGGTTCTGCCACGCACATCTCGGAGCATGATGCGCATCCCCTTCTCTCCGCGCAAATAATGTTCGTACGAACGCTCAATTCCAAGTTTCCCGATGTTGTCACCACTGCGGTAATAAGGGTCGTTGAGGATGTCTTTTTCGTTTACCTCCCCTACATCACCCAGGATGTGCGCTCCCATACCGTCGGCGTAGTGTCGGATGGTGCGCTTCTCGGCAGAGAATCCGTTGAAGCGGTAGAGTTTTTCCTTAAACACCGAAAATTCTTCGGCGGGAATCTGACTCATGAAGAGCTGCGGCGTATGGCGGGAATAGCCGATGCGTTGCTTGATTTCCTTCATGCGCTGCTTGTAAAACTCAGGCGTAATCCCTACCGTTTCGCAGAAATCCAGGGTGTCCACTCCCCATTGTTCCTGCATCACCACCATGATATTATACGAGGGTTCGTTATATACAAGCAAGCGCCCCTTGCGATCGGTCACAAGACCGCGCGAGGGGTATATAATTTCCTTTCGGAAGGCATTGGAGTCAGCACTCTTCTTGTAGTCGTCGCTGAACATTTGCAACGAGAACAGGCGGATGATGTAAATGAGAATAATGCCGACTGCAATTCCCCCGATGACGAATTTACGATTGTCGAAGGAGTGGTCGCGAGCCATAACAAAAACTATCGCTTGTTGCGCAGCATCTCAAAGGAGAGGATGAGGAGCGTCGTGAGAAGTGTGGAAGAGAAAATATTCAGTAGGAGGTCCGTAAGATGGAAGAAACTAAAGGTTTCAATGATATAGAAAGTCGTTGTATGAAGCAGGCACATACCCATAGTGTAACGAGTAAATCCTCCCCACTCCATGGTGCGCACTGATGGGACTAATGCACCATCGCCACGCTCCGTGGGAGCGAAAACGGTGAGTACGACGGGGCGCAACAAAGCTGTAAGCAGCAGTGCAGAAGAAGCCATACCGGGTGTACTGCTAAACAAATCGACCACGAAGCCCAACACAAACGCCAGCACAAGTAATGCCCAACGCGCAATCGTACTGGGCAACATCATGATAAAGTAAAGGTAAATCATGGGCATCGCATAACCGAGCAGGTGAATGTGGTTGCACACAATTACCTGCCCCGCTACGAGAGCGATAAACCATGCTATGTATGAGAAAAGCGATGTGGACATAGGGGGAAGGAGAGTGAGGAGTGAGAAGTGAGGAGTGAGTAACACCATGCGGTGCGAAGCCTCACCCTTCAGGGGGAGGTTGGAGGGGGCTACTCGTTTACTCGTCTACTAAAAAACTATTCACTTATCTTTGAGAAAAGGCTATCGATAGCGGCCTTATAGGGAGTAGCAATTACATTGACTTCACGAAGGGTGGAGAAGTCCGTACCGAGGGCAACATCAAGTTTGTAAGATTGTCCGTCGGCAGAGTTATTTACCTTCTCAATCTTACCTACAAAAATGCCGGGGGGAAAGACGGAAGAGTAACCGCTGGTTTCGATTACAAGATTCTTTTCCACATGGGCGTGGCGGGGAATATCGTCCACAGAAGCTCGACGCATATTCTTGCCGTCCCATTGCAAATAACCGAAATACCTTTGCCCCTGAATGCGACAACTGATGCTGGACTTCTGATTGGTCACGGGAATAACAAGACTGTACTCGTCGCTCACAAGATAGACCACCCCGACAACACCACCTCCGCCAACAACTCCCATTTCGGGTTTCACGCCATGCACAGCACCGCGGTCGAGCACCAGGTAGTTGTCCTTCGTACCCTTAGAGTTTGAAATAACTTTTGCAGGTATCATCTCGTAGTCCACCAAGTTGCGCACCATCGCGCGCTCCACTTCCGTAGAATCGTGCTTGAGGGTCATCATCGCCTCACGCAGGCGGTCGTTTTCTAGCATGAGTTGGGTGTTTTGCGCAGAGAGGTCACGATTGACTTCGCCCAAATGCACATAACTCCACAAGTCCAAGTACCACCGATCTATCCCTGCCACAACGGTATTCGCCCCGGTATACCACACGCTCCCCTGAAAGCTATTGAAGCGTATCAGGAGCGACAGACTAACATACTCTAACACGATGAAGAGCAGCAGGTAATGGTATTTCCGGAGAAAATCGAAGAGATGGGACATGGAGAGAGAGTACAGATAACAGAGTACAGAGTACAACTGGCAGAGTACAGATAACAAAGTACAGAGCACAGAGTAACACGCCGCATGGTAGTTGTACTCTGTTCTCTGTACTCTGTACTCTAAAAAACTATCGCATCAAGAACGTGAAGTTGTCCACATTCTTAAGCGCGATACCCGTTCCGCGCGCTACGCAAAGGAGGGGATCCTTCGCCACATGGAAGGGGATGTTAATCTTATCGGTCAAACGCTTGTCAAGACCGCGGAGCAAGGCGCCACCACCGGTGAGCCAAATACCGTTCTTAACGATGTCGGCATAAAGTTCGGGAGGCGTGCTTTCAAGGGCGTTGATAACTGCCTGCTCAATACGCGCGATTGACTTTTCAAGGCAGTGCGCAATTTCCTGGTAGCACACGGGCACCTCCATAGGCATTGCCGTGATACGGTTAGGACCATACACCACATAGTCCTCGGGAGTTTCGCCAGGAAGGTCGGTCAGCGCCGCACCCACGGCAATCTTAATACGTTCCGCCATACGTTCACTGACGCGCACGTTGTGTTGACGGCTCATATATTCCTGAATGTCGTTGGTGAAGTCGTCACCTGCCATCTTGATAGAACTGTTAGAAACGATGCCGCCCAATGAGAGCACGGCAATTTCCGTTGTACCGCCACCGATGTCTACAATCATGTTACCCTCGGGGGCATTCACATCGATACCCACACCGATTGCTGCCGCCATGGGTTCGTAAAGCAAGAAGATGTCACGACCGCCAGCATGCTCCGCAGAGTCACGCACCGCACGAAGTTCCACTTCCGTAGAACCCGAAGGCACGCCAATCACCATGCGCAATGAGGGCGAGAAGAGGCGCTTGCCTTTGTGCACCATCTTAATCAACCCGCGCATCATCTGTTCGCAGGCATTAAAGTCGGCAATCACACCATCGCGCAAGGGGCGAATTACGCGAATCTTATCGTTCGTCTTTTCGTACATCAGTTTTGCCTTGCCCCCTACGGCCTTCATCGCATCCGTATGGCGGTCGAGCGCCACCACGGAGGGTTCGTCTACCACGATTTCGTCGTTGCAAATGATAATCGTGTTAGCCGTGCCGAGGTCAATAGCAAGTTCCTGCTTGAGCGAAAAGAAGTTTGAAATTACATTCTTAAAGAAGCTCATAATAGTTTTTGTTTAGTAGACGAGTAAACAAGGTACGAGTAAACGAGAGAGAGAGTTTGCGAGATAAACGATTGTCGTCCCGCATGGTATCTTTTATCTTTACTCTTTTATCTTTACTCTTTTAATACACCTGTTTACCAACTTACTTCTTAAAGTAAGCCTGAATCGCAGTGTCATAGTGGCTGCTCACGCCAAACGCCTGAGTTGCGAACCAACGACGCTGTTCGAGGGTAGTCTGCGCACCGTTTTCCTTCACGATGTCGAGGAGGGGCTGATACTCTGCCTTTGAGGGCACGATAACTACGTCGTTGAAGTTCTTCGCACCAGCGCGAATGAGTGAGATACCGCCTATGTCGATCTTCTCAATGATGTCCGCTTCAGAAGCACCGCTTGCCACCGTCTGCTCAAAGGGATAGAGGTCAACGATTACGAGGTCGATTTCAGGAATTTCGTACTGCGCCATCTGCTGCTGGTCACCTTCGAGCGCGCGACGACCGAGAATACCACCAAAGATCTTGGGGTGAAGCGTCTTTACGCGACCACCGAGGATTGAGGGGTAAGAAGTCACGTCTTCCACCTTCTGACAGGGGAAGCCGAGGCTTTCAATAAATTCGCGTGTACCGCCCGTTGAGAGGAACTGCACACCGTCGTTGTGGAGCGCTGTGAGGAGTTCGTCAAGACCGTCCTTGTGGAACACAGACACCAAAGCTGTCTTAATTTTCTTAGTTGCTGACATAAGTATAAATTGTTTAAGTTTTTAGAATCTCAATATTGAACTGCAAAGTTACACTTTTTCTTTAGCATACGAGGCATTTTCGCAGGGGAAAGTTGGGGTAAAAAACAAGAAAGTGCCCAACCATTTTTCGCAGGTCAGCAGTTTACGAAAAGCTGCATCTACGATTACAAACAAGGCCTAAAATCGGAGCGATTTTAGGCCTTAAAAAACGCTTCTTATAATCACCTGATAATCAATTGGCTTTTTAATACTAAAAATTATTAGTAACCTTTTTTAAATTACATTACTAATAATTTTAATTAGGTTACTAATAATTTTTACGAAAATAGGTTTAGTTTTTGAGGAGTCTATTTTCGGAGTGAAAATTCAAAGCACAATCCTCCCTCCTCACGATTCCGAACTGAGATTTCCCCACCATGAAATAACACGGAGTGCTTCACGATGGCGAGCCCCAGCCCCGTGCCCCCTATTCTCCGAGAGCGCCCCTTGTCTATGCGGTAAAAGCGCTCAAAGAGACGAGGCAGTTCGGCAGGCGCCACTCCCCGACCGTCGTCTTCAAAACGCAGGCGACATACTTCTGGTGTGTTTTCCAATAAGGTGATGTAGATGTTTTTTCCGCCCGAATAATCCAGAGCGTTTTCCGTAAGGTTTTGAAAAATAGAGCTAATGAGCATCAAGTTTCCCACCACCTTCACGCGTTCTTTCACCTCCACATTCACCTCCATCCGCTCATCGGCGGGCATAATGCCTACCTCCGCCACCACTTCATCGATAATGTCGTTCAGACACACGGGTTCTTTAGCAATAAGTGCACTGCCGTCTTCCATTCTCGTAATGAGCGAGACGTCACCCAACAGACGACGCAAGCGTTCAGCGTTGGCATAGCAGCGCTCAATGAGTTCCATCCGCTTTTCTTCGGTCAAAGAAATGCCCGAAAGCAGCGTCTCAAGACACACCTGTATAGAGGCGACGGGCGTTTTGAGTTCGTGGTTAATATTATTGGTGAGCTGACGCTTGATGCGAATCTTCTCTTGCTCCTCACGCATAGCCGCTTCATGAGCGCGGTCGCGGTCAAGAATTGTTTGCTGCCACTGCCCGTAAAGTTGGACGATGCTGTTAGAGATGGCGCCCAATTCATCACCCGGGAAAGGTTCTTCTTCATTAAACGACTCCCCGCGCTTCGCCCTTTTAGCAAAAAGATTGAGACGGTCAATCGTTTTTCCCAGCCTACGCGTTACAAAATAAGCTACCACACTCATGATGCTACTCAATATAATCATACCCCATAAGAAAGCCCAATCGGCACTGAGCAGTTCTCGAAGCGAGTCGGAATAAGGTATAGCCGTGCGCACAATAACCCTTTCGCCACGTGTGGCAGAGTAGAAATATTGGCGCCCATCACTTGCCGAGCGCCTTCCGATATGATACCCTGCGCCCTTCTTCAGAGCCTCTGCAACTTCGGGGCGACTGCGGTGATTGTCAAGCGAATCTGAAACCAATTCATTGTCATACACAACGGTGCCAGAGAGCGTAATCACCGACACACGTAGGTCTTCAAACGGTTGCGAGTGAGTCGCGATGTAGTGTTGATAATCCGCCCCCAGCTCTATGGTTTCAAGCAGGTAGCGATTGTAGAGTTGTAGTTGCGCACTAATAAAGTCGCTCTTGTATTGCCGCTCTCGCACGTACTGAAAAGCGGCTACGCAACACGTCATCAGCCATGAGAATGCCAACAGCACAAGGAAGAGGCGGCGATGGTAAGAAAGTTTAATCACGGAAGCCATACCCAAATCCTGAGCGAGTTACAATATACTTCCCGTAAGTTCCAATCTTGGAACGAAGGCGAGTAATGTTCACGTCAATAGTTCTGTCGAGCACCACCACCTCTTCGCTCCACACGTGGTTTAATATTTGTTCTCTCGAACAAATCTTGCCACGGTGAGAAAGCAGGTAAGCCAAAAGGTCAAACTCCTTTCGCGTAAGTTTGACCTCCACTTCGTCTACCGTGCACCGCTTAAATTCAAGATCAAGGCAAAGGCCTTCCACTTGGAGGGTTTCATTTGTGGTAGCAACAGCCTGCGGTTTACTTGCAGAAGTTCTGCGCAAGACACTCTTTACCCTCGCAACAACATTACGCACGGTATATGGTTTTGTAATATAGTCATCCGCCCCTAAGTTAAGCCCCATAATCATATCGTCCTCAGCATCGCGCGCCGTACAAAAGATGATGGGGATTTCCGAAAGGTTAATGTCAGCCTTAAGCATCTTCGCCATTTTTATACCACTGATTTCGCCCATCATAACGTCAAGCAAAATCAGGGCATAACGCTTAAGGTCAAGTTTCAGTGCTTGCTCTGCACTCAGAGCCGTATCCACTTCAAATCCCTCATTCTCAAGGTTCAGTTTCAGTACCTCACAGAGGGTTTCTTCGTCGTCTACAATCAAAATGCGTTGGTTTGTCATAAGTAAGTTTCAACTGTTTTCGCAACAAAGTTACGGAGAATTCTCAGGCAGGGGAATGGGGACAATTAGATTTAACAAAAATGTAACAATTTGAGACGATGCCTCAGCCAAACCTCGTCCTTTTCACAATTAACAAAATCCTAACCATCTTGTAACAACCTTGTAACATTCCCCCCGTAATTTTGCACCGTGAAAACAAGGAAGCGCAGTCACATAAGTCGCCCATTGATTCACCCACTCCAACAGTTGGAACCACTTATTCATTTCATTTTATATTACTATCACAATGAAACAAAAATTTCTCTTAGCAGGCTTCGCTGCTTGCATGGTAACAGGCGCTGCAGCGCAGCAAAATTCTGAAAAGGCTGAGCCTAAGGGCAAGGCTATCGTACAAGTGTTTGGCAATTTCCATTCCGGTTTTGGCGCACAGAATGACGATCGCGGTTTTGAGCTTGAGCGTAGCTATTTAGGCTATGAGTATAAGTTAGACAACGGACTCACCGTAAAGGGAGTTATGGACATGGGCAAGTCCAACGACGTAAGCGACAACAATCGCCTTGCTTATATCAAAAATGCGTCACTCTCATGGAAGACGGGTAAACTTACGCTCAACGGTGGTTTGATTTCTACAACACAATTCAACTTCCAAGAAAAATTTTGGGGCTACCGCTACGTCATGAAGTCCTTCCAGGACCAATATAAGTTTGGTAGCAGCGCCGACCTCGGTATCTCTGCCACTTACAAGTTTGCCGACTGGATTTCTGCGGACGCAATTGTAGTAAATGGCGAGGGTTATAAAAAGATTCAGAAGAACGACGGTTTGAATTACGGACTTGGTGCAACTTTAACTCCAATTAAGGGTCTCAGCATCAGACTTTACGCCGGCATCAACGAAGCCAGCACAGACGACGCCAAGGACATTCTCAACGCTGCGGCATTCGTAGGTTACAAGGCAAAGAATTTTAGCATCGGTGCTGAATATAACCTCATGAAAAACGCTTCTAACAAAAAGGATGCCGACCAGCAGGGTTACTCTATCTACGCTACGGTAAACGCATCCAAGAATGTAAATCTCTATGCCCGCTTCGACGACCTCTCTTCAAAGGATGATTGGAATATTAAGAAGGATGAACAAGCGGCAATCCTTGGTGCGCAATTCAAAGTGGGTAAGTATGTCAAGATTGCTCCCAACTTCCGCATGGCAATGCCTAAGGCGGATGGTGCCGATGAGAAGTATTCAGCTTATGTAAGTTGTTACTTCGGACTTTAACCAACACAAATCACATAGTGCCGCCCGGAAAAGTAAAGGAATGTATAGGCTTTTTATGTAGACCAACTTCATAGTTCGCAATTCGCCGGGTGGCTTTTTCTCCTCTCCTTATATTTCTAAAATAATAATAGACAACTCAACATCTAACAATTATGAAAAAGATTTTTCTCCCCCTTCTCACAATGGCAATGGGCCTTGTGATGACCGCTTGTGGTGGCAGTACAGACAAGGCCGGTCGTGATGCACAGGAATTGGCTGGCGCGGGCGCAACATTCCCACTTCCCTTTTACAATGTAGTGTTTGAACAATTTGGTCAGAAGCATGGCGACGCAGTTGCCTACGGCGGCATCGGTTCTGGCGGAGGTGTGCGCAACCTTCGCGATAAGATTGTTGACTTTGCAGGAACTGATGCTTACTTGACCGACAAGGAAATGAGTGAAATCCCAGCTGTGGTGCACATTCCTACTTGTATGGGCGCCGTAGTGCTTGCCTATAATTTGGATGGGGTGGACAATCTCAACCTCTCAGGCGAAGTAATCGCCGACATCTTTGCGGGTAACATCACCATGTGGAACGATACGCGCTTGGTAGCACTCAATCCCGACGCCAAGCTTCCTGCTGAAGCCATCATCCCAACCTTCCGTTCAGACGGTTCGGGTACGACCTTTGTTTTCACGGATTATCTTACCAAGGTAAGTCCCATGTGGGCTGAAAAGTATGGTGCGGGTAAGTCGGTGGACTTCCCCGTAGGTCAAGCGGCTAAGGGTAATCCCGGCGTAGCAGGTGTAATCAAGCAAACGAAGAACACGATTGGCTATGTGGGTTCGGAATACGCCTTTGCCCAAAAACTCCCCTATGCAAAGGTGCAGAATAAGAACGGCGAGTTTGTTACGCCCACGGCAGCAACAATCTCTGCGGCTGCATCGGGCGAAATTCCTGCCGACACGCGCACGTCTATCACCAATTCAGAAGCCGTGGGCGCTTATCCCATCAGTTGCTTTACATGGGTAGTGATTTACAAGGAACAACATTACGCTAACCGCACAAAGCAACAAGCACAGGCTACGCTTGACCTCATGCAATACCTTCTCTCTGACGAAGCTCAAGCGATTACTTCAGAAGTGCATTACGCTCCCCTTCCCCTAAAGGCGAAAGAACAAAGCATAGTGAATTTGAAGACCGTAACTTACGATGGTATTGCGATTTTGAAGTAATCTCAAACCGAGTATGAACGATAAAATTTATAATTTGTTGTTATTGCTGGCGGCTTTAGTGGTACCATTGGTGTGTGGGGGCATTGTTTATGCCCTCGTCACCGATGCCACTGAGGCGTTTAACCACTTTGGATTTCTGAATTTCTTAACTTCATCGGAGTGGAGCTACACAGAAGGTTCAGAGACCTACGGAGCATTACCCTTTGTGGTCGGTACACTGCTTACAACGCTGCTCGCATTACTATTCTGCATTCCGTTCTCCTTACCCGTAGCACTCTTTGTAGGTGAATATTTTCGCGGAACGAAGTTGGCGGCGGTACTTAGCACGGTAACTGACCTGCTGGCGGGTATTCCCTCTATAATTTATGGGCTGTGGGGATTTTACACACTCCGCCCCGTGATTATGGCGCTTGATATTTCTCCACAGGGTTCGGGAGTGTTGACAGCATCACTTGTGCTGGCAATTATGATAATCCCTTATGCAGCTTCGTTGAGTGCAGAATTTATTAAGATGGTACCCAACGACCTTAAGGAAGGAGCTTACAGTCTTGGAGCTACGAGGGCGGAGGTTATTCGCCACATCGTGTTCCCCTTCGCGGGGTCGGGGATATTCTCGGCATACATCTTAGCCATTGGACGCGCCTTGGGCGAAACGATGACCGTGACGATGCTTATCGGAAACACAAACAACATTCCAGGATCTCTCACCGCAACGGGTAATAGCATGGCTTCCATCATAGCGAACCAGTTTGGCGAAGCTGACGGCTTACGACTCTCGTCACTCATCGCCATCGGGTTGCTGCTATTCCTTATTACAGCCTTTATTAATATGGTGGGTAAAATTATGATTAAACGCGCACGCATTGCGTAAGCAAGTAAACGAGTTTTCAGTAGACAAGTACACGAGATGGTTAGAACGTACCTTCAATACATCCCGCACGGTTCTCGTCTACTCGTACCTTTCAACTTGTAACTATCAAAATGAAAGTAAATACAACATACCGCTTGACCAAAAATCGCTTGATGCTTTGGACGATATGCCTTTTGGCTGTTCTGACTGCCGTTCCGCTTGTGGCGATATTGGGCGAAGTGTTTCTCAGAGGTTACGACCAACTTTCGTGGTCGTTCTTTACCGAGCCTACCCCTACTGCATACCGCGCTATGAAAGCGATGGAAGCGGGACAACCCATCCCTGGAGGAATTGCCAACGGCATTGTGGGTACAATGCTGATGTTAGGAATGGCAACTGCTGTGGCTGTGCCCATCGGAATACTATGTGGCACTTTTCTGGCGGAGTACCGCAAAAATAGGTTCGCACAAGTAGTAAGTTACCTTACCGATCTGCTTCAAGGTACGCCCTCTGTGATTATTGGGATTATCGTTTATATTTGGGTTGTAGTTCCCATGCGCGGTTACTCAGCTATTGCGGGAAGCGTAGCACTGGGCATCATGATGCTCCCGCTGATTGTACGCGCTACGGAGGAGACGCTGAAAATGCTTCCCGAGTCACTCAAAGAAGCGGGCCTTGCGCTGGGGGCTAACCGAGCGAGCGTCATGCTTCGAGTGCAACTCCCGGCTGCCTTCGGAGGAATATTTACGGGCATCCTGCTTGCCATTTCTCGCGTTATCGGAGAGACGGCACCGCTGATGTTTACCGCGCTCGGGTGTTCGCTGATGCGCTTCTCGGTAGACAAACCTATTTCTGCCGTACCCCTATTGATTTGGGAATTTTTCAACGACCCGAACTTGCAAGAGTTGATTTGGGGTGCTTCGCTCTTCCTGCTGCTCTTCGTTCTCACTCTTAATCTCACCGCTAAGTATCTTGCTAAAAAATGGAATCAATAACTCCTATCCTTGAATTCAAAAAAACGTGCGTCTCTTACACTCCGCAAACAATGGCAGTAAAGTATGTTTCTGCCGCCATTGAGCGAAATACGATTACAGCCATCATGGGTCCCTCGGGGTGCGGAAAATCTACGCTCCTTAGAGCGGCAAATTTAATGCACGAACTTTATCCGCACATCCATGTGGGAGGTGAAATCCTGTTGGAGGGACAAAATATCCTCAACATGGAACCTATCGATGTGCGTCGCCGCATTGGCATGGTCTTTCAGCGCCCCACGCCCTTCCCTACGATGAGTATTTACGATAATGTACTGGCGGGATTTACACTTAACGGCATCCACTTACCTAAGAGTGACCGCGACGAAACCGTAGAACGCTGTCTGCGTAGTGTGGCGCTGTGGGATGAGGTTAAGGATGTGATGGGCAAAAAGGGGACGTTTCTTTCGGGAGGTCAGCAACAGCGTCTGTGCATTGCTCGCGCCTTGGCGATGAAACCCGATGTGCTCCTTATGGACGAACCAACCTCGGCGCTTGACCCTATTGCCACAAAGCACATTGAGGAACTCATGACGGAGCTACAAAAAGAGGTTACTATCCTCATTGTTACCCACAATATGGGACAGGCTATGCGTGTGTCAAAACGCTCTATGTTTATGTACCTCGGGGAACTGATAGAGTTTGGCGACACAGCCCAGATGTTCTCCAATCCTATTGACGAACGCACACGCGCTTACCTTACAGGAAAGATGGGGTAAGAAGGGGGACGGTGAAAGGTGAAAGGTGAACGAGGAAAGGTGAAAGGTGAACGGGGAAAGGTTAAAGGAGAACGGGGAAAGGTTAAAGAAGAACGGTTAAAGGGGCTGGCGCGTTGACATTCCGCATGGTCTTTCACCATTAAACGTTCACCGTTAAACGTTCACCTCTCACCGTTCAAATTATCTCGGGCATAAATGCAATTAACTCGGACTTATATTGAATTAAGCCCGAGTTAATTTTTACGTATTCAGTTGGAGTTTCGCCAGATGCGGAACTACCAAAAAGCAAAAGCTGAGGGCGGCAGTGCAGACGGTTACTCCGTCTCAGCCTTTTCCTTTGCTAATTCAAGGGAACGCGACATACCTACGTGCATAAATTCCTTGTGGGCACGATTGACTTCCGCCTGCTTCAGTTTATCATCTTCAAGTTCTTCGGAAAGTGCGTCGTAATGCTCACGCTCCCACTTCATCAGTCGCTCGGTGGCTGCGGTGACTTCCTCAAAGGTTGTTGCCGCCTTGATTTCCTTGGTGGTGCGCTCTATCTCTGTGATGTATTGGTCGACCACTTCTGAACCGCAAGCGGTGAGCATGCACGAAAGGAGCAGTGCGCAGAAAACGTTTTTGAAATTGACCATAACGTCTACGACTATTCTTCTTCAACCGCCTGGGTATCTACAGGACTTTCGTAGTTACCCAAAATCTTCTGCTTGATTTCTTCTGCCAACTCAGGGTTATCTTCGAGGATGCGCTTCACGGCTTCACGACCTTGACCAATCTTTGTGTCGCCGTAGCTGAACCACGAACCGCTCTTCTTGATGATGCCTGCCTCTACGCCGAGGTCTACGATTTCGCCAATCTGCGAGATGCCCTGACCGAAGGTAATTTCAAATTCTGCCTTGCGGAAGGGAGGCGCCACCTTGTTCTTAATAACCTTCACGCGCACTTGGTTGCCCACGGGAGTGTCGCCGTCCTTAAGCATCGTCACCTTGCGGATGTCGAGGCGCACAGATGCGTAGAACTTCAAGGCGTTACCGCCCGTAGTAGTTTCGGGGTTGCCGAACATTACGCCAATCTTTTCGCGCAACTGGTTGATAAAGATGCACGTCGTGTTGGTCTTGTTAATCGACGCAGTGAGTTTGCGAAGCGCCTGACTCATAAGACGCGCCTGAAGTCCCACCTTGTTGTCACCCATATCACCTTCGATTTCCGCCTTCGGTGTAAGCGCTGCCACAGAGTCTACCACGATGATGTCTACTGCCGCAGAGCGGATGAGTTGGTCGGCAATTTCGAGTGCCTGTTCGCCGTTATCGGGTTGAGAAATAAGGAGGTTGTCGGTATCTACGCCGAGACTCGCTGCATAGAAGCGGTCGAAGGCGTGTTCAGCATCGATGAAAGCTGCAATACCGCCCTGGCGCTGCGCTTCGGCAATAGCGTGGATGGCAAGGGTTGTCTTACCCGAACTTTCAGGACCGTAGATTTCTATAATACGTCCCTTGGGGTAACCACCAACGCCGAGGGCGAGGTCAAGACCTAACGAACCCGTAGGAATAACGTCGATATTCTCTACCTTTTCATCGCCCATTTTCATAATCGACCCCTTACCGAAGTCCTTTTCTATCTTTGCCATCGCCGCCTGAAGGGCTTTGAGTTTTTCAGTCTTAGGATCCAAAACTTCTACTTCTTTCTTTGCCATATATTTTTAGGTTGTATAGTTAATAATTTATGTTGTTGTAGGATTAAAAGGTTGTGTCGCAAAGTTACATAAAAGAAACGGAATGAAGGTGCTGTTTCTATGGAATATGATGGTTGAAGAACTAAAAAAAATCCCCTACTCTGCACAAGAGTAAGGGAGATGTTTTCACTACACCGGCACACAGAAATAACAGGTGGTTATGAGGGCTGAAATACCGATACTAAGAGCGAGCACCCACAGCGTTGCCAGCGTGATTTTAACACCTTTGGAGAGTGGCGTTGCCGAGGAAAACACACAGCGGATAAGGGCGTAGAGCGGGATGACTACAACAACGAAACCACAGATGGTGCACGTATAAAGCAACCAAGAGAGTCCAGCGGGTTGAACCGTAATCCAAGCGGTCAACTCTGGCAAGTGGGGCATAGCACCCAAACTGCACACGTTGGTCACACTCGCAGTAAGAATCAAGAAGAACGAGAATGCCGCAATTCCACCCATGAGGAGCACAAAGATAAAGGGGAGTGCGATAATGAGGAGCGCAATGTGAAGCAGTACGCGCCCCCAGCGAAATGCAGTCTGATTTTGCTTTGCAGAATGCCCTTCGGAGGTGCGCATTTCGCTCATCACCTCGCGGTTGACATTCTCAAAATTTACATGCTCGCCACGCATGCGCAGGCGGTCTTCTGCCGTAACTGCTTCGGGTACGATAAACCACATGGCAAGGTAGATGATGAGCAGCAGGGAGAAACTCATGAAGCACAGCAGTATAAAGAGCAGACGCCAAGGGGTAACATCCTTTCCGCCAAAGTAAGCGCAGAGACCACTAATCACACCGCCCAGCATTTTGTCTTTCCCATTACGGAACAGTTGGCGCTGCACCTTGTCAGCAGTTTGCCCAACGGGCGCTACATCTGAGTCGGCGGGAATGATGAGCCACCCTACGAGGTAGCACACTGTTGCCACGGGAATGGTAAACACGAAGATGATGATGAAGAGTATGCGCCAGGGCGTAGCATCGGAAAAACCGAGGTAGCGCGCCAACCCGCTGATAACTCCTGCTAACATCTTATCGTTTAAGTTACGACGCAGTGTGCGACTGCAATCCGTTGCTGTATCACTTTGAGTATCTTCCGTCGTAGCATCCTGAGCGTCATCACATACTTCGGATTGCGGTTCACCACCATCCATCTCCTCAGGATTACCAATTCGCGCAATGATTTCCTGCACTTGTGAAAGGGTAATACAGGTTGTACCAGCGTTCTTAAATTCCTCCAAAAGTTCTGACACGCGCTGCTCAATATCATTTGCGATTTCAGCACCGTCTTCTTGCTTCAAGAAGTAAGTACGCATATTCGTCAGATAACTTTCAAGGAGTTGGCAAGCATCTTCATCAATGGTAAAGATGCGGTTGCACAAATGAATATTTATCGTCTTTTTCATAATGTCGGTTTGAACGTTAAGTTATGGATTAAATTAGATAGTTCAGTTAGGCGTCTTGCTGCAAATAGGTGACGGTTTGAGCAATATCATTCCATGCACTATCCAACTCTTGGAGAAACAGTTCTCCTTCGGGCGTGAGCGAATAATACTTGCGGGGCGGTCCCTGAGTGGATTCCCGCCACTCGTAAGAGAGCAAACCATCCTTTTTCAAGCGGGTAAGCAGGGGGTAAAGGGTGCCTTCCACCACAATTAAGTTTGCCGCCTTCAACTTTGCGATGATGTCGTTCGTATATGCCGGTCGCCCTTTGATGAGCAGTAACACACAGAATTCCAACATACCTTTGCGCAATTGCGACTTGGCATTTTCGATGTTCATAAGCAAGGGATTTATGATTTACACGGCAAAGATATGTATTATTTTGGTACCTTGCAAAACATAGTACCATATTTTTACGCCCACCACCCCAATTTGTCTATTTTTTAGACATAAGAACAAAAGAACATAGGGGTATAATCTGTTCTTATGTTCTTCTGTCTCAAACAGAAACCGTATGGGCACAAAAAAGTGCCGAGCTGCACTGAGCAACTCGACACTATATTATAATTAAGAGTTCGTTGGTTAGTTTCCCATCAGGCGCATCTGTCGCAAAATCTGTTGGCGGCGCTTGCGCATGTACGACGAGGGATTTTTCGAACTAAACTTATTGGGGTTGGGCAGGGTTGCTGCGATCAAGGCGCAATCCGTGCGGCGCAATTTTTCTGCGGAACAATTAAAATGCTCTTGCGCAACGGCTTCTGCGCCATAGATGCCGGGGCCCATCTCAATGCTGTTGAGATACACTTCAAGGATGCGCTCCTTGGGCCAGATGAGTTCGATGAGAAAGGTGTAATACGCCTCCAACCCCTTACGCAACCACGTGCGGGTGCCGAAGGTAAAGACATTCTTTGCCGTCTGCTGAGAAATCGTACTGGCACCGCGGTTGCGCTTTCCCTGTTTGCGTTCTTCAAGTGCCTTCTCAATCTGGTCAAAGTCAAAACCGTAGTGCTCGTAAAAGAGTTGGTCCTCCGACGCAATAACCGCCGCCTTCAGGTGTGGCGAAATGCGCTCCATGGGCACCCACTTGTGCGCCAATTGCGGAGTGCGTCCGTCAATAAGTTCCGACAAGCAGTAGCGAATCATGACGGGCGTGATGGGCACGGGTACGAAGCGGTGAAGGATGACTCCACCGATGCTCCACACGAAGAAAGTGATGACCAGAATGCGTAGGTATTTCATGAGTACGAGAAAAGGAAAAATAAAGGGTTGCGCCAAATATACTGACGCAACCCCGAGTGTGTATTTTGATTCGCAAACTCAGAGGTTTGCGGTCAAGTCATACTATTTACAAAATTAGAACTTGTAACGGTTATCAACCACATTAGCATCAAGCATCAACGTATTGAGCAATACTTCCTGGGGTTGACCATAGTACTGGTAACGCATGATGTTGCTCATGAAGTTCTGTGTAGCCTGCTGAAGGGCATTTGCTTCGTTGAAGGGCACTTCTGAGGGAAGGTCTTCAAGCACCTGAACGAAGTAAACGGCACCTGCACCCTTGATAGGACCAACAAATTCGCCAGCCTTAGCACCTGCGATAGCACCAGAGAGGGCGGGTTCTGCGACACCTACATAATCAACGCGAGCGTTGCGAACAAAGTTTGCAGAGATGGTATCTACAACAACCTTTTCTACCTTAGCAACTTCGTCCATAGTCTTAGCAGTAGCAACGAGTTCGAGAGCCTTTTCAGCCTTCTTATTCTGCTTAGCAAGGCGTTCGAGTTCGGGCTTCACATTCTTGTTGTCCCAAGCTACGTATTCGCCGTCGTTGATACCTGCTACTGCCATCACAACGAGGTGTTCCTTGTTTGCACCACATTCGTAGATACGAGAGATATCACCAACCTTAGCGTCGTCAAGCGCCCAACGAACTGCTTCCTTAGCACCGCTCATTTCTGCTTCAAGAGAGTTATCGGGAGCAGAGATAATGCGGTCTGCTACCATGTAACCAGCAGCGAGAGCATTTGCTTCGATAGCTTCGATAGTAGTATTCTCAGAGAGGAACTTGTTCAACTTGCTGAGCTCGTTGTTATAAGTTTCCTTAGAGAATTCGTTCTTACACTTCACAACAGCAACGTTGTACTTGTCAACAAGGTTCTTAGTTTCAAGAACCTGGAGTACAATGCTGTAATTGTTGTTGAGGTTGAGCACAGCTACCTGACCAGCCTTAGTAGTGTTGAGGAGGTTGATCATGTCAGCAGTATTCGCGTCGAGCGCAGCACCTTCGTACTGTGCAGAAGTCAACCACATAGAGTCAGTGGGTTGCTGATACTTCTTAGCAAGTTCCGCAAAGTTAGCACCACCCTTAACAGCTGTAGCAATACTGTCGGCAAGCGTCTTGCTTGCTTCGAGGTCAGCAGCAACTGCAAAGATGCGACGATAGAGTACTGAGTCGGGCAACTGTGTCTTTGCTACGAGCTTGTAAGTATTAACAGTGTTGTCAGCAACAGTGTAGAACGCGGGAGAAACATAACCGACAGTAGCAGTATCAAGACGGCTGTAGATGTCGTTCATGCTCTTGTAAGCATCCTTGCGAACGGGAACATTGTTGAACGCAACAATAGACTTACTTGCTGCAACAGTTGTAGCAGGGTTATTACCAGCACGAAGTGCATTTGCAACTTCGTTTACTTCCATCATAAGTGCGACCTGGTCAGCAGTGCTTGCCTTAACTTCAACGTCGAGCAACTTCACATCGCGTGTCTGTGAGTAGAGCTTGTAGAAGTCCTTCTTTGCGTCGTAGATTGCTTTCATATCAGCATCTTCTACTGTCACATCAGCATCAGCAATAGCGCTGAAGGGGAATGCTGCTACCAATGTACGCTTTTGGTCAGCTGTTGCTGCTTCAAGTTTTGCAGAAACGGGGTTGCCGATACAGCAATTGTTGATGATTGTGTAGAACTTAGTTTCGAGAAGTTCCTTCTTCAACTGCTTTTCTGTCCACTTCCAAATAGCATCAACCATCATCACCTGTTCGAGTGAACCGTCCTGTGACTGAGCTGCTTGAGCGAGCATCTGTTCCTTAGTTTTGAGGAATTCTTGAAGTGCTGCGAAGTCGAGCTTACCATCCTGCGAGCCGAGAATAGCTGCCATCATTGAGAGGCTACGTGACTCACCCTTTACAAGAGCGTTCTGGAAGTCAGCAGTAGTTACCTGAATGCCTGCTTCTTCTGCCTGCTTAGCGATTACCTGTGAGCGTACGAAGTCGTTCCACACATATTCGCGTACCTGTTGGATTTCAGCGTCAGTAAGGTTTTCAGACTGACCTTGCATAGCGCGCTGCATCTTCATTACTTGTGTCATTTCTTCCACAAGGTTCTGATACTCCATAATGTCAATTGAAGTGCCATACACTTCACCTGCCTGTTGCTTCTTAAACGCAGATGTTGTTTCGATAGCGTTGAAGAGGTCACCGGCAATGAAACCGAACAAACCAAGACCGATTGCACCTACGATCAAAGCTCCGTGGTTTCTGATTGTTTGTAATGCTGCCATTATCTTAACTATTTATTTATTGATTATTATTTTCGTGCTTATGCAGTGGAGGAGTCCACTTTGTCGCGCAAAATTAAGAAAAATATAAAGATTATCAGTCCTTTTCCTGGGAAAAATTACAAGTTTTCTTTCTGCGCTCCTATTTAAATAACAAAATAATAGTTGGTTGAGTAAAAAAATCACTGCCGATGCGCAAGCACCAGCAGTGATTTTTATGAAAGAGAGACGTTGTTTTATTCTGTAACAAGTGTGTAAACAGCGTTACCAGCATAGAGGTCATCTGCGCCCGTACCAGTTGCGGTTGCGTATGCAGTGTAGAATGCATAAGGAAGCATCATTGCAGACATATCAGCATTGAATACCAAGTAACCATAATCTGTGGGTTCACCTTGATCATCAGCAGATGTTGTAGCCAAGAAGAAGTAGTTGTCAATGTTGAAAGATTCACCAGAGAAGAGTACAATGGTGGCATCAGGAGCAGAGTAGTAAGAAGGCAAGATGTTTTCACCATTTGCTAAGTTACGACCTGATGATGCATAGTAAGGTTCGAGGTCACACACGTAAACGAGTGTAGGATCTGCATCGTCCCAAATGATTGTAACGTTAGAGTCATACACATCACCATAAGCGAGTGATGTCAACTGGCCCTTATACTGAATAGCCTGAGGCAACTGACTTACTACAAGTGTTGCAGACTTACCACAACCATCACCGCAAGTCACTACGATTTCACCAGAACGCTGACCTTCGGTGTTCTGTGCAACAACGAAATTGAGCACAGCAGTTTGCTTGTCATCATGAGTTGTATTCACATCATCAAGCACCTGAATCCATTCGGGCATTGTAATTGTGTAACCGTCAACTGCTGTAAGTGCTACTGAGAATTCACCACCAACGAAACCAAGAGAAGCCTTTTCAGCAGCAAATGCGGGTTCAACACCCTTCTGAACCACTTCGATAGATTCTGTTCTACCGCTTACTGTGGTAATTTTGATTACGCCTACGCGTTCCTGACAAGATTCAGCGGGAGCAACAATAAAGTGTAAGTCACTTACTGTATTTACACCACGAGTTGTTTTCTCATCATCAACTTCAATCCAATCGGGAGTTTCGATTGTAAATCTTTCGTTAGAGGGAGCTGTCAAATTGAAAGTAATCGCACCACCTTCAGCACCAATAGAAGTTGCATCTTCTGTTATGCTCAAAACAGGATCGGGGAATACTTCATCTTCGGCAGTACAAGCTGTAAAGCCAACCGCAGTCATAAAGAGCGCTGCAGCATAGAAAAAGAATTTCTTCATGTCGTTTTGTCTTTTTATTTTATTGATTTTTTAAGTCTGGATTTTCTGTATAGGGCGCAAAGGTATTATTTTTTTTGTGGGTGGCAAACTGTTTTATAAAAAAAATACAAAAAACTACCACTATGCACACCCAAACAGGGTCAAAAGGATACAATCTGTTGACGATTCCCCTTGTTTCACAAACAAAAAGATACTTTAAACCTATCATCTGACACAGACTTCATACCTTCGAGCAAAGAAAAGAGACAGACTGCTGCTAATGCATGCCAGTCTGTCTCTTTTCTTATAGGGAGTATGTAACTTTACAGATTTTCAGTCTCTTCCGATTCAAAAAGCGACTGCTCAATCACCTGAATGACCTCGTTAGAACTACTATCATAAACGAAAGCTACAATCGAAAGGTTCTCTGCCACCCAAACCGAAGGCACGGTGTAATGATATGTCACATTCTTTTCCACACCTGATTCAAGTGAAATCGTTTCTCCCCAAGAACCATTTACAGCTCCGCGAAGCACGTGATTGTGAACGTATCTTGCGTTAACAGAATTGTCGGGCATCTTCTGGAAACTTACAATATTGCTTTCCGTAATCCACACTTGGAGTTTGGCATTAAGACCTACTTCCGCCAATGCATCAACCTGCACCGTGAGTGCGCGCTCGGCAGCGTCATAAGTTGTGTTTCCCAACGAAAGGCTCACAGGAGTTTCTACGTTAAGGCGCTCCGAAGCAATAGCCATCCATGATGTGTAATTTTGAAGTCCACCCTTACGGTCAACCATACCTGTGGGCAAACTCTGTACGCCCCAATATTTGAAGTATTCCGTACCAAGGTCGTTCTTCAACGGACCTGAAAGACCGGGCATATCTCCGTGAATTGCCACTGCAATTACGCGGTCGTGACCATAATAGCTTTGGAGTTCCGTAATCTTCGTTGCTGCGTCCGGACAGTTGATACAGAGCATACCTGTAAAGTCCTCAACAAGCACATTTTTGAGTTGAGTCACACCAGGAGTTTCAGGCGTTTCGGGAGTTTCTACGGGAATAAAACGGTCATTCTCCTTAATATCTTCACAACCAAAGGTAAACGCCACGAGCGATGTGAGCGCCAATATATTTTTTAGTTTCATAACGACGGGTCAAGATTTAGAAGTTGAAATTATACGAAACTGTGAAACCCTTGGATGCAGGAACGTAGCGACACACCCCACCCGAGCAGTTGAAACCAGCGCGTGTTTTACCATAAGCGATTTGCAAACGGTGCGCCTTGTACGTGTAGCAACCACCGAGGTTGTAGTAGTGCTGAGCGCTGGTGCCTGTACCGTCAGCATTGGGAACGTTGGCATTGTACATATCCGACACCGTAAACATAAAACCGGGAAGGATAGAGAGTTCCAACAAACCATACGCCCAGTCACCCTGGTCGCCCGAAGTTGTAAGGTACTGCGCCTCACCGCGGAGTGCCACCTTCTTTGAGATGTTCCACTTACCCTCAGCAATGAAGATGTTAGAGGTAAAGGTATCGCCATGACCTTCGATTACAAACTGGTTGTAACGTTGGTTCATATACATCAAGTTCAACTTGAAGTTCTTCGTAAGTTTCTTATCTACCTGCACATTGATGTCTTGGTAATAGGTTTCGTTACCCATCTTAAAGAAACTGGTAGTGTAACCCGCCGTACCCATCACATCGGTAACGCCAGCAAGTGGTTTGCGGTCAATACCGCGAATGTGCGAAGCATTAAGTTTCACCTTTGTGCCGTACTTACCACCGAGCAAGGTCTTACGCTTGAAGTTATACCCCACTTCACCCTGGAACGCCCATTCACCGAGCGCATTCTGTGTAGCATAGGGATAAAGTGCAGCAAGAGCATAAGTGTGCTGTGTAGAGAAAGCGGGGAGGTGGTTGATGAAGCGTGCCGTAAGCGTCTGACTACGCTCGCTACGGAAACTCATATCCTCCGTGCGCTTTGCTTGGAGCAAGGCACTAAATCCCTTCTTCGAGTAAGAACCTGAGAGCAACAGGGTGTTACCATGACGGTAAATATAACCGTTGTCAAACGAGGGGTCTTGCGACTTCCAAGCATACTCAGCAAGGAAACTGTAATTACCTGCTTGAAGGTTGGCACGCACATCGAAAGCACCAACATTGTCAGGAAGGTTGAGACGGCAGGGTGTATTGTTGACAAATGTCATCAAGTCCTCCTGTTCTTCAAACTTCGCCACGCCACTAACACCGAGCATAAGGTAGATGTTCTTCTCCTGCATCTTGCGTGAGAAGGCGTCGATGTTTACTTCGAGGTCCACACCACTCACAAGGGGAGCATGGTCGCTCGTCCAGCGGTCCTGCCAATACTCGCGCTGCTGACCCGCAAGGAGTTTCAAGTTTACGCCCTTGAAAGGAGTAGCCGTAAGGCGTGCACCACGAAGCGAGTTGTCAATACCCAACGCACGCTCTTCATAAGTACGGAAGATGAGTCCCGAACCAAACTGATCGTAGAAGTCACCAACGGTGAGTTCGGCAGACTTAAAATGTCCCTTCAAGTACATGTAAGGAACACCCCAACCGGCGAAGTCCTTTTCAAAACCTGGGAGGGGATTCTCCATATATTCAAGGCGTGCGCCGGCACTGATGTATTTCGACTGCAAGTGGAGTTCGGCATACGTATTGGTCAAGAAGTCCTTATTTGTGCCGTAATCCGTACCAATCTTAGGGTCGTCTTCGGGGAACACGAGCATATCGCTCTGAATGCTACCCGACAGCGTAATGCCCTTATTCTCCTGTGCCTGAGCGTTGAGCGCTACAAGGGCACAGAGGGCGAGGATTGTCTTTTTCATGTGTGTTTGTTGAATTGTTGGTGTCCGCAAATTAGCAGATATGCGAGGAAGTCAAACTTACTTCTTTTCCAAAATCTTACGCACTTCTTCAATAAGGTGTTCCTCGCCACCTTCTGTGTAACCGCTGTGTGTCTGCACAATATTGCCTTCGCCGTCACACACGATTGCGTGAGGAATGAGGTTTACACCCAACGCGCGCTTAAAGTCGCTATTGGGGTCAAGCAACACCTGAAATTCCCAACCGTTACTATCCACGAAGGGCTTCACTTTAAGAGCATCTTGTGCTTGGTCTACCGAAACGGCAATAACCTTTACGCCTGTTTCTTCCTGCCATTCTTCATACACTTCACTGATAGCAGTAAGTTCACGATTACAGGGCTTACACCACTTTGCAAAGAACGTGATGATAAAGGGCTTACCTTCGTTAGAAAGTTCAGCAGTGTCCACCACTTTACCTGTAATATCCTTCAACTTCACACTGGGAAGTTGTGCCACTGCTTGTGCTGCAAAACCGCAGAGCATAAGCATCAAAACAAAGAGAGTTTTTTTCATACTTCGTATCTTATTTATTTTGGTAATTCCTTAATGAGCATACTGTTCCGCCTGCAAATTTACATTTATTTTTTTAAATGAGAAAGGGGGAGGGATATTTGAAAGAAGGAGGGAGGTTGTAGATAGTAATTAGTAGGATCCCATGCGGGGTATAATGAATCGATAATTTAGGGGGGGGATATAGAAGTTGACCCATTAAAGGAATGTTTGTGATGATCGACAACCCCTTCGCCCTACGGGCATTTGACCTCGTTTACTCGGTCTTCCTCCTTATAAGGCAAAGTACAAACAAGTTTGTCCTCTGCTCTTACTTCGAGCGTCGGCTCCCCTAATACCCCCTCCCCGCCTTTGGTGGTACTCCCCCTTAACAAGAGGGAGAAAGAGGAATTTAGAATACTCCTCTCGTTGGTTAATACCAATTGGATTTTTTTAACGAAGTAGACGAACTAAAATTGTCCTCATAAGTTAGGGGGACGAGCGACGCAGGGAGCGGAGGGGATCTGTAAAAACGCTTGGGTCAACTCCTATATCATTGTCTTTGCGTAATCTTTATGAAGGACTGAATAAATACTCTGCATAGCCCTTAGCGTACTCTGCGTGCTTTGCGTGAGAAATATATGTTCTGCATAACCTCTTAACCTCAACACTTCTTAACCTCATAACCCTATTCCTTTTTCCTCATTTTTCACCTAAAACTTTAACACCTATTAACATTTGCACTACTCAAAATCGCACCAATATCTATCTTCGGAAAAACGATAAGTTACATTGTGACGCCGATAAGTTACCTTGTAAAAACGATAATACTTATTTTTTGCCCCCAATAAGTAACCTTGTGAACGAAAAAAGTGAAGATAACCCCGATGTTTAGGGTTATCTCCACTTCCGTAGTACAAATATACAACATTTCAGTGCGAAATGCAAATGCGTTAACACTTGTTAACATGGTATTTATTTTGCATTTTCCCGCATTTTTCACCGACGGGAATGTGCCCGAATCATAGGGGGTGTACGGCGCAAATTCGATTGCTCTATTCGCGTGCCATACGGCAGACGGTTATTTTACAACCTGTTTCTTTCCATCAACAATGTAAATACCTGGGGTAGTGATTTTAACGAGTCTGCGACCTGCCAAGTCGAAAATACCATTAGGAGCATCTTTTTCACAAGAGAGCACCGTTTCAATAGCACTGGGGTCTTTAAGCATCTTGTAGGCTATAGTGGGGTCGAAGTCACCCACCTCGGTGAAGAGGATGGCATTGCCGCCATCAACTGTATTCCAATTGTTTATTGCGGTTTTATTCATTCCATTTATATTGAAATATGCCTCTTTGTCTTTGAATTGGACCATAACGCGGATCGCTCCCAGGTAACTCGCCTCATGTAGAACGATAGGGTCACCGGGCGCTGCAACTAAACCTCCTGCAAAGGCGGATTTGTAAGCTACAAATTTCTGTGCCGCCACACTATACAGGTAATAATTTTCGTTATCGACAGTAAGAATGGCAAAATGCTGATTCACATTGTCGTTAGAGGGTTCTTCTCCCACTTCGCCAGTAACCTTCAATTCATCACCGCTTACAGTCCAGGCTCCACGCTCTGTTGTCATGGTGTAGCACTTATAAGGATTGAAATCCTCAAGATTTGTAAGCTGGTTAACGCCAACCTCAGCAATAAAATAGCGACTACCTCGGTCATAATCCCACAGACCTAATCTATTTTGAGGCTCAGCGTACTGTCCTCCGATGAAGTTGAGATATAGTTCGGGTAAACTACCATCATAGGCATAGGGACGGATTTGATAATAAGACGAGTAGACTTCGCATTTTTCTATGTGGAAATAATACATCGGCTCATTGGACAGAATGACAAAGTTTGCGCCCCTTGAATAATCGTTGGAAGTAGGTTTAATGGCATAATTAAACCATAAGTTCTCCGTTACACTATAAATATAGTAAGCATCTTTGACATCCTCAACAGCATAGAATGCAAATTCACCAACAGTTCCGGGGCAGGCATCGCCTCCCACTGTGATATTAGCGCCAGAAGTCATTCGGAATATTCTTTCTGGTTTACCTTGCCATGGCCATGTCTTTGAGGGAACAAGTTCATCGGCTGTTGCTGTAAGAGTCATTACCGTAAGCATGGTAATGAGTGAAAATAATCTTCTCATATCTTCTTAATTTAGGCGAGTTGCTATTGGTCAACTGCTATATCATTGCCTTTATTAATAAAAAGCGGTGAGCACTGATGAGTGAGCGATAAATCCAACCAATAATGGGATTCATTGCTCGCCGCTCACTGCTCACCGTTCTTGGGATGAGGGTGAAATATTATTCTTCCACACCCTTATTGATGTTTTCAATGAAGAGGCGTTCGAGGAGTTCCTTGTCTACACCAGTTGTTCCGTTGGCTTTCAACTGATTGTAAATCTGTTCCAAATATTCTTCACCACGCAGTTCAATCACCATGTAATTGGTGTACTGACCGGTAGTTTCGTCCTTATGCCAGCGTTCGCAAACGACAGCTGTGCCTTTAAGTGTTTGACTGGTTACCGACTTGATGCGCTCATTGAAGAAGGTTTTTGACTCAGAAGTCATTGCCTTCCCAAGGGTGGTAGTGTAGTCCTCAACAGTAGCCTGAAGTGTGCGTTGCAACTGATTAGCAAGACCTGTTGCTGCTGCTACTTGCGCCTTCTTGCGTGCTGTCATTTCGCTGTCTGAAGTTCCAGAAGCCCAAGCACGGAGCGCACCATCGCCACTTACAAATTCCTGACAGGGCATTACGAATGTCTTCACGGGAGATTTTTCAACCTTCTTAGAAGAGCTACATGCTACAAATCCGAAACTGCAGAGTGCAAGAGCGGAATAAAAGAGAATCTTTTTCATACGGGTAAGAGATTAGTTCAAGTTTATTTTCTTAAGACGTGTGGGCAATTCGCGATTCACACGCTTCATAATTTCACGAATGCACGCGCCATAGGTTTCCTCAGCACTCATGTGTACGGGAGTGAGTACCTTAAGATTATTCACACTGTACGTAAGGAGGAGTTCCTCTGTTGCGTTGTTATAAATCTTCATCACCAAGGTACAAAGGTTGGTGTTGAGGTTGTACGTTCCGCCTGTTACTTCGGGCCCCATTGCCATCTTTGACGAAAAGTCGATGAAGATGTTTGCTGCATCGGGATTCTCGGTCACCTTAAAGTGATTGTTACCAAGCGTTGTGGTAATGGCACGTTCGAGTCCTTCAATGTCGTGGTCTTCGTTGATATAGATGTAAGCAGTATTGCCCGAGGGTTTTACCGACACCGTAATCTTCGCCGAGGGCAAAGCCTGACGCATAATAAGTGTGCGATAGGCCTTAGGAAGTTCGTTGAAGAACTGGTCATCAATACTGATCACAATTTCCTGCACAGCATCCTTTGCGGTGATGTTGGTAATGTAAAACTCGGCAGTGCCGTTATAGTCGGTCTTTGTAGCCGATGTTATCGCTCCACTTCCCGAAGCAAAAACCGCTTTGAGCATCACATTGGGGAGGGGAGTACCGTCCTTTGACAAGCAACCAGCAATGGGGGCGCTAACGGGCTTAAAGGTTTCGCCTTGCACCTGTGTGACATTCGTAGTGATTACCATACCTGAGAATACGCCAAGATATGCGGCATAAAGTTCGGCAGGCACGTTAATCAACACATCGTCATAGCGCGCCGTAAGGTCCATAAAGGTCCATGCCTCAACGGTTTCAAGTCCCTTTGCATAGAGTTGCATGGCCTGAGGGAGGTTGAGTGCGGCCTCAGCAGCACGTCCGTTGTTAAGGTAACTCAAACCCTGTTGCGTCACCTGCTGGCGGCGCTTTTCAGCATTACGAGCATACACCTCCTTATTCAAAGAGTAGCACACGTAATAGGTATCGCCCGACTGATAAGAGTCGGTCAATTCCTGACCTTCAATCCAAGCGGTAAGGTTCGTCTGGATTTTATCTTCAAATAGTTCGCGCGACTTACCATCAACGTCCACCACATGGAGGAACGACTGATTATCCACCTTCAACGCAATCTGATTGGCAATATCCGCTAAGGCATTTTGAGTAGCCTTCTTCACATGCTCAGCATCCGACAGCGGAGCAGCACCCACACCAATATATGCGTCGGCGGAAGTGGGATGCGTAGTAACCCATGCCGGAGCCTGCGCCCAAAGTGCAAGGGTGCACACCCATCCGAGAGTGAGTGTTAAAATGCGGTGTTTCATAGTTCATAGGGATTTAGGTTCGTAAGTTTCGGTCGGCAGTGGTTACAGGTTTACTAAGTTTTGCACACCTCATGCAAACCTGTAACCGACGGCCGTTAACCTGGGGAAACCTCTTGTGTTAATCTAAAATTAAGAATACAATGGTAGCACCATCGTATGAAGATGTGCAGTTGATGCCGATTTCTTCTTTCAAGTATTCCTCCAACTGGAACTTAAATTCACCCGCATCCATCAACATACCGTCGGCAGCGCGAGGAGGAATTGTGATGTAATCGAAAATCATACCTTCGTCCACAACACCCTGAATGTGGTACTTACCCTTGTAAGAATTCTTGCGCACCCACTGGCGAATGACATCACTCAACGCATAGTTCTTAGGCCCAACGGGAGTGCTCATTGTCATGCCCGAACTTGAATCGATAGAAAAGCGCACTGCCACACGTGTACCCTGAGTCATACGTGCCGTAAAGTTGCGGCAAATATCTTCAAGAAAACTGGGGAGCAATGCCTTAACGGCTGCACTGCAAAGGGCATCGGTCGATGTGGTGTTGATACGGTTGGTCCAACCATCCTTAGAGGCGAGCACATCACCCGTCACGCGTTCGCAAGCCTTCATGATGAGCGACACGCGCGAACCCTGGGCGTTGGTATCCTTAATCATATCCACCGTTACATACACATCAGCACCTGACGAGAGCAACAACGCACGCGCATTTGAGTAAGCCGCATTTGCCTCGTAATTCTGGTTGCGCTTTTCCTGTTCAAGGTGGGTGAGGAAGTCACGTGTGACGATGTCGCGCGAACGGAAACCATCCTGCACACTACTTACAGCAATACGGCGGTCGAAATCGTCCTTCAACACCGCTTCGTAACTTTCTCCATCGCGCAAGAAGGGAACTACAGTGATGGTGGGTTTTGTAATACCTTCTTCCTCATCAATATCTTCGTAAGAAACTTCCTTTGCACGCACCTTGTTGGTAACGAGATCGTTCATAAGGCGTGTCAAGTAGATAGTAACATTGTAGTCGCCACGATACTTACCAGCCACCTTCTTAGGTTTTGAAGCCTCTTCTGAAGACGCTACATAGAAAGCATAACGTGCTGTTGAGTTGAAGAAAGAGTTGGTATAAACCTGATTGTCCTGAGTGATCAAGGGCTTACCATCGTTAACACCGGCTACACCTTGGTAGAACAAGGTATAGATTATGGATTTTGCAGCGTTCTCAGCCACTCCACTTTTTGAATCAGCAATACCCGACGACACAAATGTGGCACGACCGTTGCCTTCTGAAAGCACGGATACCATCTGCAAATAATCTTGTGCAGAAAGCATCACACACATGATGCTGAGGAGGAGCGTTAAACTAAACTTTTTCATAAGTTCTGTAATCATTGAGCGAGTGCTTTCTCACTCGCAGTGTAACTATTTTTTTAGAAACCAAACATTGCGCCACCCTGCTTCAAGAAGTTCTTAGCAGCACTTTGCTTCATGGTCTTCACTTTAAGGGGAATTGCATTTTCGGGGGCTGTATCCTTGATATCAAGATATTCGTTCATCTTTTTGAGAATCACATCGCCGCCCTTAGTAACCTTACACTGTGAAAGGTCGTCAGCCATTACTTCTGTAATCGTGAGCTGACCAATAACTTTTGTGATGTTGCGACCAGCAATTACTTCAACGCAAGAAACTTCCAAGCGCTGGCCCTTTTCCAAACCATGACCGGCACCAAGAGAAATCAAGCACGTTTCCATCTTCTTTCCCTTCTTATCCTTCGTAATACCTTCACCGAGGATTTCACCTTCCAACTTGAAGTATTCGTCAACGAGGTTTTTCATGTCGTTCTCAATATGCGCAGTAGCGTCAATAACAGCAGCACCAGGAGTGTCGCCCATACCGCAACGAAGACCAGCAAGTTTATAATCCTGAGAAACTACGAGTTCCTTATTTGAATACTTCACAATCTTTACAGTGTGCGAGATTTCGGCAGTGTAGCGCACCTTGCCGTCATCACCTGTTGACTTTGAAATCGCACACTGTGTGATGTTACCATAGAGCAAGTATTCAGCAGCAGTTTCAGTAGCATGTTCCATCAATGCTGCGGCATCGTTCATAGCGTCTTCGGAAGAGCGGCGTTCCTTTTCGGCAGCAATCTGGCGTTCAGCATCAACGTCCTTCAATTCAAAACGGCCCGTTTCAAACAAACCAGCAACTACAGCTGCACGCACCTGACGAGCATAGTCAGTTTCTACATTATCACCTGCACTGAAAGTACCTGCAACCATTACAGGTTTCTGAGCTTGTGCAACAAGTGCTACCATCGCAGCAAATGCGAGAGTTAGAGTTTTCTTTAACATAGTTTTTTTGTGTTAGAATTTAAATATTTGTTTAAAGTTTGGTTTGGGCGGCAACACTGCCCATTTCAGCGGCTTTCTTAAAGTTCTTACGAGCAAGCATGGGGTTCTTGCCTATTGTGCCACATCCCTGTTCGTAGATGATACCCAGCATGTAATATGCCTCGGGATAAGTTGACCTGTTAAATGACTGAATTGCGCCGAGTCCGTTGCCTGCTTCAAAAGCAGTCATCCCCTCTTCATAAGGAGCGTCGGGGACAGCAGGTTCGGGTGCGGGAGTTTCTTCTACAACAGGAATTTCTGCCACAGTATCAGGTGCTCCAACTGCGGAATCAGGTGCAACTGCGGAAGGAGCAGGAACAGGTTGGGGGACGGGAACTTTTACGATTACGATTTCTTTCCTCACAGGTTTCTTCCTGCTTTCACATCCCGTAAGAAGTGTTATAGCGCTGATAACTATTCCCAATAGGAATAAGGTCCGATACATACGTTTGCGTTTTTAATGAATTATGCAACTAACATGTAACAGGCAATTACAATTTTGCCTTGGCTGCAGCGCTACCCATTTCGGCTGCCTTCTTAAAGTGCTTACGGGCAAACATTGCATTCTTACCTACCGTACCACATCCCTTTTCGTAAATAACGCCAAGCATGTAATACGCCTCAGCAGTACCTGAATTTGTAAACGCCTTAACCGCATCCAACCCCTTACCTGAATTATATGCCGTCATTCCCGCCTCATAGTTGGCATCAGTTTTCACTTCCTGTACAGGGGCAGGAGCGGGAGTAGGTGCTGGTGTGGGAGTAGAAACGGTCGCAGGTGCTGTAACCGCAGGAGTAGATGTTTTAGCTGGTTCTACCGTTGGTTGCGCAACTTGCTGTGCCGGAGTTTCGGCAACAACAGTTTCCGCATTGACAGATTCTTCCTCCGCATCATTGCTGAATAGGAAGGCGAATCCGAGGATAATTGCAGCGAAACAGAGACCAATTATTATGCGTCCCATGTTACCGCCCACCTTTGCAACAGGTGGAGCGGGAGGCGCTACGTATACTTGTTTATCTGCGATTGTGGCTGGTTCATCTTCCTCCTCCTCCTTACTTACTGTGACGATAACCTGTGGTTGCACGGGTTTCGGAGCAGGTTTATACGCCTTCATCAGTTCATCTTCGATGCTTGCCTTTTTATCTTCCAATTCGAGGTCGTGTGCTTTCTGGTCCATCATTTGACGACCTGCCACACCGATATTTCCGCTTGTTGTCAAGAGTAACTGTTGGAAGGCAGTGCGATATTCATTCATCGCTTTCTTTTCGCACGCTACGCATCTGTTCTTACCCGGAACACGGCAATCGGGACAAATGCCCTTACCACACTTCGGACAACGAGGATGTTTCTCTTCCAAAGGATTACCACACACGGCACAATACTCATCCTTCGAACCATTCATCACAATAGTGGTACTATTATTGACGGTAGAAGAGTTATCTACACTTGAAGAAGTTGTATTCTTCGTAATGGTATTTGAAACAGAAGAATTGTCGACTCTTGAAGAGTTGTCTATATTATTCGTAGTCATCTGCTGATTGGTAGAATGCGAAGAGTGCACGCCACCAGTGATGTTCGCACGAGTTCCGGCGCCAATCACTTCACCCGTTTGGTGCGCCAGGGGTTGAGGCATTTCGGGGGCAGTTTGTGGTTTGATGGTCGCACCACAATCATCGCAGAACGAATTACCTTCGGGTATAACAGCCCCACATTCGGGACAAATAAATTCAGTACTCATAAGTTTCGTCTATTTGTTTTAAGTGTATTACTATCTGTTTCGCATCAGGTCATAGAGTGTCACTGTTTTTGCTCTACGATTGTTCGGAGCACAAGTTGCGCGCTTTTTCTGCTGACAGTTCTGACATTTGGGGGCTAATGAGGATGTGAGAAGTTGCAGTTCCTCCACAACCATATATTCATCTTCCACTTCACCAAGAACCTGCACCGCCTTACCCTTAAAGGGAACGAAGTAATCATCGTCAGCAGGAAAGTTGTCCTTACGATAGAGAATGTACTCCTCACCTGAGTCAAGCGTGAGATATGCATAAACGGCTTCGGACTTTGAACCCTCGTTCATAAGTCGAAGGGACAAAACACCATTATACGTTTCCATCTTTACATCATTGTTAGAATTGTTATTGCAGGGAGGAGTAGACACTTTGTTGTCATACTCCTCCTTAGGCAATCTAAGTTTCTACTATTGCGGTGCGCCACAATTATCGCAGAAAGGAGATCCGGGAGCGATTTCACCGCCACAGTCCTTACAAATGCAGGCAGGTACACTCTTTTCATCAGGTTGTGAAACCACGGGTTGTGTAACCGACTGCTGCACGGGTTGCTGTACAGATTGTTGCACGGGTTGTGCATAAACTGGTTGCGCCTGTGGCTGAGGAGGTACATTGTTACGTGTTGTATAATCAAGCGCACGGTCATAGGCAGTATCCATACGATTTTCCTGACGCTGGATGCGCGCATCACGTTCGCGTAATTGACGATCCTTTTCTTCCTGACGCTCGCGGTCGTACTGCGCACGCTCATCAGCACGCTGCGCCTGCACACCACCCGTTACGTTGATGAGGTTGTTCATCATTTCAAACATGCGGTCTTGATTTGCTCTCAACATGTCGTCCTGCTGACGCAAGCGTTCATCGTAACGTGCATTAGCCGCTTCACGCTCCGCTGCCAATTCGCGAGCATGTTCGCGTTCGCGCTTGGCGTCGTTAAGTGTTGAGGCATACGCCACAGCAGCTTCTGTTCCGCCTTGGAGCGCCCACACCTGTTCGGCTGAAAGATTTTGTGCATTTTCCCATTTCAGACGTTCCGTATCCAACTGATTCTGCATACGGTTTTGTTCCATCTGCGCTTCGTGGCGACGCTGATTCTCGCGGTTGCGCTCTTCTGCTTCTTGCATCGCCATAAATTGCTGGAACTGCGCTTCATCTTCTTGACGGTCGAGTTCACGACGGCGTTGTTCGTCGTTGAAGTCCATATCGCGCTGTCGCTGCTCAATATCCAACTGACGGTTGGCAACGGCTGACTGTCGGTCAAGTTCCTTATAGAATTGAGCGTCGGCATAATCATCCTTCAATCCCTGCGCTTCAAGTTCCTTGCGCACCACAAGGAGCGCACGATCCGTTTCGCCCTCTGTGCGAACACGTTCAAACTCAATAGCATCGTTCAACTGCATCATACGGAGCGTTGCACCACGCTGGAACTGATTCGTTGTCAACTGATGGCAAAGGGCATTCAGTTCTTCTTTGCGTACAAGGCCGGTACTTGCAATTTCCATCAAGGCAAGGTCGCGCTCAGAGTCGCTTGCTGCTTCGCGAAGGATGCGCTCGTTGTTAAGCAGATGCTCAAACTTGCGGAGTTCGTCGGCATTCAAGAGTTCTTCATTATGGCGGTTGCGATTGATTTCGTTCAAGCGCGCACGAAGTTCGGTTTCCGTTGCAGCCTCATGCAGTTGCTGTGCGTTGACCGCATCGGCAAGGCGATTCTTAAAATCGTTTGTGCGGTGGAGGAAGTCAAGTTCCTTTTCCGACAAATACAGTTCCTGACTGAGTTTTGTAAAACGTTCGAGATCCTTGCTTTCAGCCGAAATTTCCACGATGCGCACTACGTTCAAACCGAAGAATGCCTCCTGTGCCACAGCGTTGATGCGGTCTTTCAGCATAACATGGAGTTCGGCGGGGATGCGGTTCGTAGAGAGTTCCGTATCGTAAAGCGCATCTTGAAGTGTCACGCGCACCAAATCGGCAATTTCGTCAACGATATACGCCGAGTTGAGTTGCTGCTTATCCGTAAGGTAGTGCACGATAAACTGCTCGGGGTCGGCAACTTTAAGATATACATTCACACCTACATTCATTTCCAAGAAGCGTGTTTGGATACGCATAGGCACGAAATTTTTATAATCGTCAATCGACGCCTGCTTTGCACCGATAAGCAAGGGGAATGCCTTGTTGAGCACAATGATAATGGCAAACGAAGCACCCTTCTTGGCGTTCTCCAAGATCGCCTGTTGCTGGTTAAGGTAGAGTTGTTCTTCTTCAGAAAGCACCTTCTCCGTCTTTTTCTTACTGCTGAACAGATTGCAAAGGAACTGCCAACCTCTGCGCAGCGCACTTACATTCTCGGGAGGATTGCCTACAAAGTCGTACGCACCGCCACTGATGGAAGCGATAATCTTACCATTGGCGCGGATATAGGCCGTGGTACCCTCGGGTACGATTACACCCTTGATTTTTGAGTACGTTTCAAATTCGTCCTCACGAATAATGCGCGCCACCTGACCGGGTTGCACATTCCAGTAGATGCGTCCGTTAGTCATGTTCATATCTGCGGGACGGTTATCTGTCTGCTTCAAGTCCGTTGCAGGTGCTTGCTGAGGAGCAACTGGCGATTCGGTTGCAGGTGCTTGGCGCGTGCCACACTTACCACAGAATTTTGCTCCAGCACGGAGTTCTGCGCCACAACTGATACATACAGCGGGCTGACTTATCTTTTGTCCACACTTTGCACAAAACTTAGCACCCTCGCGAAGTTCTGCATTACAATACGGGCATTTCATAATCTTTATAGTATTTAAATGTTATTACTTTGATGAAATCACTTCAAGCACATCTCCCCTCTCTGAGGTTACTGCGCTATAATAAGTTGAGAGTTCGCCGGTGTCGGTTTCTGCATAGTCAAACTGCAACACTTTCGAACCATCGGGCGCCGTGATGAGGAGCACTTGCGATACCGGGCGTGGGGGCAATCCGTAATGCTTATAGAGGTGGTCGCCTACCTTATGCTGAATTTCGGCTAACGACCTATCCACCTCGCGGCGCACCATGCTCAATAGGGAGTTGACAACCCCACTACCCTTTTCACTAAGACATTCCACCTTGTACTTGGTAGGCTCACCTCCAGCAATGTTGGATACTGCATCCTGGTTTGACGCCTTGCTCTCCGCGATAGCGAATGACAGCGTAGGATCGCCAAAGAGGTTAAACTCTACGAGTGTTGCTGCACGCTCCGCACTCGCACGGTTTTCGTTAAAAACACTTTGGCGCGCTCGCAATAGCGATACTCCTGCTGAACGTGCCGAGAGCATGGTGTTGGCAAAGGCAAGCACCATAGTGTCAGCTAACGACACCTTGACAGCACCTTCCTGCTGACCAGAGTCGACCTTACCCCATGCGATGCGCGACGAACCGAGAAACACGAGTGTGTTGCCGTAAATAGAACTGAGCACCATGCTTTCAGCCTTTTTCAGCCCTATGTGGCGCGCGCCGTAGCACGACTCTGTCATCACCACATTGGGCAACTCACACGCCTCCATCAACTGGGGCGTGATTCCCGTAGCATACTTACGCTGATGCGGCGGATATTCGCCCACATATCCCGAAGTGCTTCGGGCTGCCGAACCGTGAAGGTTATAATAATAGAATGTGGAAGCACTGTCAAACACCTGTTCGACATTATCCTTATCCACATAAGGCGTAAGCATCAAGCGGTTGTAGTAAACTTCGCTCTTCAAGCGCCCATCAAGATTGCGCAACCATGTGTTCAACTGACAGTCCTTCGTGACCTGCTCACTCACTTTTTTCCAATGGGGGTCACACTGTCCGTAGGCGCTCTTCATGGCGATACCGTTGGCATGCTTTACGGCACGCTCTAAGTAATCTTTCACCTCACCCATTGTGGTATCTTCACCCACTGGCAAGCGACCTACGGCATAGATTTGGGGGTCATGGAATATGGTCTCACTCTTCAATTTTTCCATCAAGTCGGCGCCATAAGCATATCCGTAGATGATGTCGGTATCTATATCCTTATCGGAAAAGTTTCCGGTCTTGTAATGCGGAATCGTGGGCATGGGGATGATGTCGGTGCTACCGATGATAAACAGATAGCGCCACTTCTTATCGCCCTGCTTTACGGCATAGTCGTAAGCGTCTTTCAGTATTTCAAGGTACGTGCTAACCTGTTCCCCACCCTTTAACGAAGCCTGCTTGCTACGCATGCGGAATTTATAATTGGCAACGTCTATCAACTCATACTTCACACCACATTTTACCTTACCTTTGATAAATGCTTCGATGGCATCTGTAAGTTTTGAAGTTGAGGTTTCAAGTTTCTGTGCCAACAGGGGAATGTTGGTTAGCACCACTCCTGACATCCAGCACGACACCTTTACCTCCTGCACTGCGACTGGCGCCGACGCCTGTTGGGGAGGATTGGAGGGCGCAGCATAATCTTTAAAAACATCGGAAACCTTTGCGCCACATTCGGGGCAAAAGTTCATCAGTTCTTCTCCTATATTGCTACCACATTCGGGACAAAACATAGTTTCTAAATTTTAATTGAGGGCGAATAATATAGCAGTTATCCATACTCCTTTAACAGCCCCCTCCGCAGCATAACTGCTAATCCCCCTAATTATGGGGACTATTTTAATTAGACCGCCTCGTTTTAGGTTTCAGTTGGGAATAACAAACGAAAGAAAGTATCTAAAATCCGCCCCTAACTTGGGGGAGGTGTCCAAAGGTCGGAGAGGTATGTGTCTTATAACGATTAAATTCCAATGGGGAAACTCCTATTTCATTGCCTTTAATTTACTTCATATATTTCTCTCTGCGCTGTACCACCTTCTTCACGTAGTTACGCGTTTCGTCGTAGGGAAGTTGCGTCAACAGGTGGTTGTAGAGGCGCGTATAGTCCATTTGGTTGATGCTGGGGAAGGCGTTATTGAGTTTCGTACTGCCGATAAAGCAACGACTCACGTTACCTGCCCCTGTGTTGTAGGCAGCAATGACGCACAAGCGTCGGCATCCATCGTCACTCACCTTACCAAACTGATTGAGCAACACGCGCAAATAGGCAGTGCCGAGTTCGATGTTATTGCGGGGGTCAAACAGGTAACTGCTTTCGGGGATGTGGTCGGTCTTATACACATAGCGATACGCATCACGACCGCCCGACTTAGGCACCAACTGCATCAAACCATAAGCAGGCACCCAACTCTTTGCCTGGGGATTGAAAGCCGATTCCTGCTCCATAATGGCAAAAATCAAGGGTTGCTCCACCTGGAAACGGTTGGAGAACTCTGCCACAAGGTCTTTATAGAGGGCTGCGTTTTTTGATATATTGTCCGCCACAAGCGTCATTTCCACTTTCGCCACCTTGCGTTCCTTACCGTCGCCCCCGGTTACGGTTGTTACCTTAGGCACCACCTTCTCTACCACGCGCTTGGCAATCGTTTTGGGCGACTGCTTCCACTTTGCCACCTTTTCATCGGCCTTCTTCTTTGCCTGAGCAGCTGCTTGCGCACGGCGCTCTGCAAGGGTATTGGCTGCGACACTTGAACTCTTCTTCTTCGCCGCATCTGTCTTCACCGGAGTGACAGGTTGGGCGGGCGTGTAAACGGGCAACTCCTGCCCCTTCACCACAGGCGTTGGGGGCGCTTTGCGTGTGGGTGTCGCTGCTACTTGTTCGTCGGTGTCGGATTCGTACGCCGAGAGGTCGACAAGTCCGTCCAAAATGGGGTGCTTGGAGATGGGTTTTGAGGCATCTACTTTCGAGCTGTAAGCACAGGTAGTACCGCGATTGGTGAGCAGTTGCTCTATAGCTTGCTCCAACTTGCTTCTGAGCTCCGCATCCGTAGCATTTTCATCTAGCGCCACTTCCACATCAACATGCCCTGTTTCAAAGTCCACCACCGAACGCTCTGTGCGGTCGGCATTGTACGCCACCCACTCCGTACGTGTATCGGTAAGCGTATCGCCCCACACAGCGTTGATGGAACTAACGTAAGCCTCAAACTCCTGGCGCGCCTGGCGCTCGTAAGCGGCATACTCTTCATAAGCCTGCTGACTATAAGCCTCAAAGTCGTCCACCGTTTGGCGCGCATCCGCCTCAAACTGATTGCGTATAGAGTCTAATTCGTTCACCTGCGCCGTAGCATGAAGGGCGAACAGCATTGCGAGTAAGATTAACGATGTTCTCATAAGCGAGGAAAGGTGAAAGGATAAAAGTAAAAAGGGGGAACACGCTACGTATGCACATACAATTTTAGCCCTTGACGATTATGTCAAAGGCTAAAACGTAGAGGCACACTTAATGTGTCCGCACCGAAACGGGCAGACTAAGGCAAAATACGTTTGCACAAACAAACGTATAACCCTATATGTCAGTCGTTTATAGGGAGGGGTAATTCCTGAATTTACACCACAAAAACACGAACGTTGTTCATTAAACAACGCTCTCTGCTTGAAAATCAATGCGTAAAATTCGGTCATCACAAGTGTTATCATAGGGGATTTATGTTCGACAAATGTACAACAATAATTTATATACCGCAACATTTATTAAGATTTTGTTACTTACACCTGTCATTTTATCACAACTGATACGCAGGGAGTCGGGGATGCGCCATCGTATCACATTACGGCAGTTCCCGTCGGAAAAAGATGCCGAAAAATGCAAAATAAATGCAGTGTTAACAAGTGTTAATGGATTTGCATTTCGCGCTAAAATTTCGTATCTTTGTACTACGGAAGTGGAGATAGCCCTAAACATCAGGGTTATCTCCACTTTTTTCGTTCACAAGGTTACTTATTGTGCCTCAAAAATAAATATTAGCGTTTTTACAAGGTAACTTATTGGCGTCACAATGTAACTTATCGTTTTTCCGAAGATAGATATTGGTGCGATTTTGAGTAGTACAAATGTTAATATATGTTAAAGTTTTAGGTGAAAAATGAGGAAAAATGAATAGGGTTATGAGGTTAAGAAGTTATGCTGAACATATATATATCACGCAAAGCACGCAGAGTACGCGAAGGGCTATGCAGAGTATTTATTCAGTCCTTCATAAAGATTACGCAAAGACATACATCGCTTCGCTCGTATGTTCCCCTCCGGACTGCAAAGCACAAGCGTAGCGTGTGCGCCTCTGCGTAATTCTCCATAAATGGGGCTACTACCGTCCCCCTACCCTCTTCACTCCATCCACAATGTAAATACCCTTTCGCGTGGGTTGCGTAACTGGCGTTCCATTCAAGCGATAAATAGTGGGTTTATGGCGCAAGGCGGTTTGAGGAACGTGCTCAATCGCTGTTGTGCCAGGTTGGAAATAGCAAGGTGCGCCCAATGGTGTGGCAAACTCGTCGGTGTGCTGCTGATAATAACCAACGCTAATGTAGCAGGGGTTGATGGTGGAGAATCCATCAAAGGTGAAATGGAACGTTTCGGTGGCGAGGGGTGCTATTGCGCCATGCTGCTCCACACTCGTAACGTAATAATAATTACCGTCGCCATAAAGTTCTTCATACAGGTAGGCTTTAATACCTCGATAATACGCCTCATCACTATTGTTACGTACCTGCACCACAGCAGTCGTTTCCGTGGGGTCAACAGTAAGGTTTAGCAGTGTAAGGTCAGAGGGTTGGGTGGGCGCTTCAATAACATCCAGTTCGCGCTTCTCCAAATAGGTCACACCATCGTCAACATCGGACAACCACATGTAATACTTGCCTACATGTTGCGCAAAGAACGACACATCGTAAGTAAACGTTTCACCACCATGCAGCAACAAGGGGATGCGCGTGAGGGCTGTCGGCATACGGTCGGTTTCGCTAACGTAGAAATAGAGCATCGAGTTGAGGTCATCCCCTCGGTTTGCTATGATAATGCGCACTTTAAGGTTCGTTCCCACCACCGCACTGCCAAGGCAATCAAAACCCGCAATTTCGATTTTCGTAATGGGATGAAGCACAACGTTTGTCAGTTCGCCATTTTCGGTTATTTCAAGTTCAAAGTACGTTTGCGTGTTTCCGGCGCGTACCCATGCACCATCGTCCTGCATTTTACACACCGCAGCAATGCGGTAAGTACCAGGCGAAAGGTTGACCTCGCCGTAAGGTCCTAAATACAAACCCGCCCAATTGTTTTCTAAGTTATACCCCTTAAGTGTCATGCTGCCACAATCTTTGAGTACGCGCAGGATGTCGCCTTGTTCGTCAACAAGCGCAAAACCCACTCGGGCAGTAACAACCGAGGTGTTCGGATTCTGGAAATAACTGTAAAGGTTCGTGCCGCTCTGTTGCAGGTTAAGAGCGGTGAAAGGCTTGGGTTGTTGCGGTTGCGATGTGGGCGGTTGCACCCCTACCACAATGCGCTGGTTGGCAGTAAACCCATCTGCCGTTCCTGCGCCGATGCCTCCAGAACCGGGCGTGAGTAGCGAGAGTTTGAAGTAACCGTCATACATACCACCCCACCCCCAATTAAAGTGAAACATGCCATGCCCGTCGTAACCGTCGCACACGAAGGCATGACCGCCGCCAAGCGAAGTGCCGGCATGAAGTACGGGGCGACCGGATTGGAGTTCGGCATAAATAATGTCCTCCCACGCACTAACGGGGTAATTGGATTGATAGAGGAGTCCTGCACCACTATCGTAACCAAAATAAGTGGTCAACACACTGGGAATGTCTGCCAAATAAGCGGATGTAGAATACCGTGTAAAGTCGCTCTGCAATGCCTGACCGCAATAGCGCATCAATTCGGACACGGCAGGTGCATAGTCCGTATAGTGATAATCCGCTGCCATATCATCCCAACGGAATGCGGTGGGCGAAAGTTCGGGCACGTAAATTTGTGCCGTAGCCGTAGTATAAGCGGGAATGGAAGTAGTTGCCTCGGAGGGCCATTCGTGATACTTCATCACCTGCGCAAGGGCCGTAGCGGTGCATCCCGTATAGGTGCGGGATGAACCCTGCAAGGGGCATTGGTCGTTGTAAGGCGAATCTTGGTTCCAAAGTGTGGTAAGCAAAGGTGCTATTGCCTCGCGAGTGTCAGACTCTTGTTGAGAAGCATTTGCGTAGGAGTCCAACGAGGAAATTTGTTGCGCATAACTCTCCATCCAAGCCTGCACATTCGGGGGCATAGTTTCGGAATCGAAACGTCCGCGAGTGGCATAACCCAAGACTGCATCCGTACGGTCATCGGCAGAAACAATCACGTAACCCTCATCATACTCGGCGTTAAACACATAATATACAGGAGCCTCCGCACCAGCGCCATTCATCCCCATTCGCTTACGCGTAAGCGCAAACGTCTCATGCTCCAATGTGGCATCAGAATTACGCTCTTTCAAAAACTTCGCAGCTACTCCCCTCGCCTGCTCCACATCAATGGGGGCGGCAAAAGCCATTAAAGACAAAAAGGGAGAAAGCAGGAGAACAAATATCGTTTTTAAATTCATAGCAAATAGGTTAGTAGTAGATTCAAGATTACATTTGGGAAAGCCTAAAGGCCAAGCTCCATAGTGATATGTGGCAAATTTACGACTAAAAATCTTTACCATTCAACATCGCCCATGCTTTTCTCCCCTAGAGCTTCTTCTATAACTTTATAGGCCGTATCTATACTCCCCTTTCACTAATCCGTAAGGCGCTAGAAACATAACTGCTTTATTTCATCGTAAGTATCAAATAAGAAGCACTATGTTAGATTGTATTTGCATTAAATAAATATCTTTTTCTGCTACTCCCCCAACACAGCAAAACGAGAGTCCCCTACCGATTCAAAGAACCGTCTCTACAAGCAATACACAAAAAAGGGAACCACCTTTCGGTGATTCCCTTTTCTTATTGTATGAAACGGCTATTCCCAACTAAGAGATTAGTCAACGTTCTTCTTTTCATAGTCATCCATATCGCCAACAACAATCTTGCTGAATTCGCGAAGACCTGTTCCGGCAGGAATGAGGTGACCACAGATTACATTTTCCTTCATACCTTCGAGGTAGTCAGTCTTACCAGAGATAGCAGCTTCGTTGAGCACCTTAGTAGTTTCCTGGAAGGATGCTGCAGACATGAAGCTCTTCGTCTGGAGAGAAGCACGTGTGATACCCTGGAGAATCTGAGTAGAAGTTGCAGGCATTGCATCGCGAACTACAACCTGCTTGAGGTCGCGGCGCTTGAGCTGTGAGTTTTCATCACGGAGCTTACGCGCAGTTACAATCATACCGGGCTTCATAGTTTCAGAATCACCGGCATCAACTACCACCTTCTTACCCCAGATGCGGTCGTTTTCTTCAGCGAAGTCGAGCTTGTCAACCATCTGCTGTTCGAGGAAACGAGTATCACCGGGTTCGTTAATCTGCACCTTACGCATCATCTGACGTACGATAACTTCGAAGTGCTTATCGTTGATACCTACACCCTGGAGGCGGTACACGTCTTGTACTTCGTTAACGATGTATTCCTGTACGGCAGTGGGACCCTTAATTGCAAGGATGTCACTGGGCGTAATAGAACCATCAGAGAGGGGCGTACCTGCGCGAACGTAGTCGTTTTCCTGTACGAGGATCTGCTTAGAGAGGGGTACGAGGTACTTCTTCACTTCACCGAGCTTAGAAGTAACGACAATTTCACGGTGGCCGCGCTTCACGCTACCCATTGTAACTTCACCGTCGATTTCAGAAACGACTGCGGGGTTGCTCGGATTACGCGCTTCAAAGAGTTCGGTAACACGGGGCAAACCACCGGTGATGTCGCCTGCAGAGCTAACGGCACGGGGAATCTTAACGAGTACGTCACCTGCCTTAACCATCTGACCGTCTTCGATAGAGATACGACCGTTGATGGGGAAGTTGTACGTGCGGATGAGTTCGCCATTTTCATCAACGATGTGAGCAGAGGGCACACGACCACGCTCCTTAGATTCGATGATGATGCGTTCACGAAGACCTGTAGCATCGTCTTCTTCGACACGGTAAGTAACACCTTCGATAACGTCTTCAAACTGGATGCGACCAGCACTTTCTGTAACGATTACGGCGTTGAAGGGGTCCCACTTAGCAATCATAGTACCCTTTTCAACAGTGTCACCGTCGTTTACGAAGAGGTCAGAACCGTAGGGTACGTTCTGAGAAGAGAGTACAATCTTCGTATGAGGATCTACGAAACGAACTTCTGCGAGTCGGCCTACAACCTTCTTACCGCAAACACCGTCTTCACCAATTACGTCTACCGTACGGAGTTCGTCGAACTCGAGGCGGCAGTCGTTCTTAGCAACGATAGTAGCATTAGCTGCAGCACCACCCGCGATACCACCGGCGTGGAACGTACGGAGTGTCAACTGCGTACCAGGTTCACCGATTGACTGTGCAGCGATGACACCAACGGCTTCACCCTTCTGTACCATGCGAGAAGTAGCGAGGTTGCGACCGTAACACTTCATACATACACCGTGCTTGCTTTCGCAAGTGAGCACTGAGCGAATTTCTACGCTCTCGATGGGTGAAGCTTCGATTTCTGCAACTACTGATTCTGTGATTTCTTCACCAGAAGCTACGAGGAGTTTACCAGTCTGAGGATGGATCACATCGTGAACAGATACACGACCGAGAATACGTTCGCCGAGTGAAGAAATTACCTTGTCGCCATCGCGAAGGTCAGTACATACAAGACCACGGAGTGTGCCACAGTCTTCTTCAGTAATGATTACGTCGTGGCTGACGTCAACAAGACGACGTGTGAGGTAACCTGCGTCGGCAGTCTTCAACGCGGTATCGGCAAGACCCTTACGAGCACCGTGGGTAGAGATAAAGTACTCCAACACGGACATACCTTCCTTAAAGTTAGAAAGGATCGGGTTTTCAATAGTCAAACGGCCTTCAGCACCTGCCTTCTGAGGCTTCGCCATCAAACCACGCATACCAGCGAGCTGTGCAATCTGATCGGCAGAACCACGGGCACCAGAGTCAAGCATCATGAACACGGCATTGAAACCTTGGTCGGCTTCTGTCATCTGCTTCATCAAGGTCTTCTTGATGTCAGAGTTAACGTGTGTCCATGTGTCAATTACCTGATTATAACGTTCGTTATCAGTGATGAAACCCATGTTATAGTTCATCGTGATCTGGTCGATTTCTTCGTTACCACGAGCCACGATTTCCTTCTTCTCTTCGGGGATGATGATATCGTCAAGGTTAAACGAAAGACCACCTTCGTAAGCCATGCGATAACCGAGGTTCTTAATACCATCGAGGAATTCAGCTGCGCGTGCCATACCTACACCCTTAATTACAGAGGTGATGATGCCACGGAGTGACTTCTTAGAGATAATAGTATTTACGAAACCTACTTCCTTGGGGATGATTTCGTTTACAATCACACGACCTACTGAAGTTTCAACGAGGCGACGGATGTGCATGCCTGTTTCGTCGATATCGTCAACGAGCACCTTAACGGGAGCGTGAACGTCTACGCGCTTTTCGTTGTAAGCAATGATTGCTTCTTCAGGACCGTAGAATGTAAGACCTTCACCCTTCGCACCGGGACGAATCTTTGTGATGTAGTAAAGACCGAGCACCATGTCCTGTGAGGGCACTGTGATAGGCGCACCGTTCGCAGGGTTGAGGATGTTGTGGCTCTGGAGCATCAACATCTGTGCTTCGAGGATTGCTTCGTTGCTCAAGGGGAGGTGGACTGCCATCTGGTCACCGTCGAAGTCGGCGTTGAAGGCCGTACATGCGAGGGGGTGGAGCTGGATTGCCTTACCTTCAATCATCTTGGGCTGGAACGCCTGGATACCGAGACGGTGAAGTGTCGGTGCACGGTTGAGGAGCACGGGGTGACCCTTCATTACGTGTTCGAGGATGTCCCAAACTACTGATTCACGGCGGTCAACAATACGCTTTGCACTCTTCACCGTCTTCACGATACCGCGCTCAATGAGCTTACGGATGATGAATGGCTTATAGAGTTCGGCTGCCATGAGCTTAGGAATACCACATTCGCCCATCTTCAATTCAGGACCAACGACGATAACCGAACGCGCTGAATAGTCAACACGCTTACCGAGAAGGTTCTGACGGAAGCGACCCTGCTTACCCTTGAGTGAGTCAGAGAGTGACTTAAGAGGACGGTTGCTGTCGCTCTTCACTGCGCTACTCTTGCGAGAGTTGTCGAAGAGTGAGTCAACAGCTTCCTGAAGCATACGCTTTTCGTTACGGAGGATGACTTCAGGTGCCTTGATTTCGAGCAAACGCTTGAGGCGGTTGTTACGAATAAGCACACGACGGTAGAGGTCGTTGAGGTCAGATGTAGCGAAGCGACCACCATCGAGGGGTACGAGGGGACGAAGGTCAGGGGGCGTAACGGGAAGGATCTTCATAATCATCCACTCGGGACGGTTACGGTCCTTGCTTGCGCGGAATGATTCTACTACCTGAAGACGCTTGAGGGCTTCGTTCTTACGCTGTACAGAAGTGTCTGTGTTAGCACGGTCACGAAGTTCGTAAGAAAGGCTGTCGAGGTCGATGCGCTGGAGCAAGTCGTAAACTGCTTCTGCACCCATCTTAGCGATAAACTTGTTGGGGTCGCTGTCGTCCAAGTACTGATTATCCTTGGGCACCTTCTTCAACAATTCCATGTATTCATCTTCAGTGAGAAGGTCGAGTTCCTTAACAGGATTTTCTTCGCTGTCACCGAGAATACCGGGCTGAATAACAACGTAACGTTCGTAGTAGATGATTGAGTCGAGCTTCTTAGTAGGAATACCAAGGAGGTAACCCATCTTATTGGGGAGCGAACGGAAGTACCAAATATGAGCTACGGGCACAACGAGTTGGATGTGACCGGCACGTTCGCGGCGCACCTTCTTTTCAGTAACTTCTACACCACAACGGTCGCAGACGATACCCTTATAGCGAATGCGCTTGTACTTACCGCAATGACATTCGTAGTCCTTAGTAGGACCGAAAATGCGTTCGCAGAAGAGACCATCGCGCTCGGGCTTATAGGTGCGGTAGTTTATGGTTTCAGGCTTCAAAACTTCACCAAAAGAGTTCGCCTGAATTTCTTCAGGAGAAGCAAGACCGATGGTGATTTTCGTAAAGTTGTTCTTTACCTTACTTTCTCTTTTAAATGCCATATTATATAGTATAATTATATTTGTGGTTAAGCAACCTCACAGGGATGGGGCTGGAAGTGACACTACTTCCGCCCTACTCCGCTGCACGGTGTTATAACTAATCGAGCGTTACATTCAAGCCCAAACCACGGAGTTCGTGGAGGAGGACATTGAGTGACTCGGGAATGCCCGGTGTGGGGAGGGGATCACCCTTAACAATAGCTTCGTAAGCCTTAGCACGACCCGTAACGTCGTCAGACTTGATGGTAAGGATTTCCTGAAGCACGTGAGAAGCACCGAAGGCTTCGATTGCCCAAACTTCCATTTCCCCGAAACGCTGACCACCGAACTGAGCCTTACCACCAAGGGGTTGCTGCGTGATGAGCGAGTACGGACCGATGGAACGAGCGTGCATCTTATCTTCTACCATGTGACCGAGCTTCAACATGTAAGTCACACCTACAGTTGCCTTCTGGTCGAAGGGATCACCTGTTGCACCATCATAAAGCTGTGTAGAACAGTAGCGGGGGAGACCAGCCTTGTCTGTCCATTCGCAAAGGTCTGAGAGCTTAGCGCCGTCAAAGATGGGAGTAGCAAACTTCACGCCCAACTTCTTACCAGCAGCACCGAGTACGGCTTCGAATACCTGACCGAGGTTCATACGTGAAGGCACACCGAGGGGGTTCAATACGATATCTACAGGAGTACCATCTTCGAGGAAGGGCATATCTTCCTGACGTACAATCTTAGATACGATACCCTTGTTACCGTGACGACCTGCCATCTTATCACCTACGCCGATCTTACGCTTCTTAGCGATGTAAACCTTTGCGAGCTGGAGGATACCAGAGGGAAGTTCGTCACCGATTGTAATCGCAAACTTTTCACGCTTGAGCTTCGCGTCATACTCGTTATACTTCTTCAAGTAGTTGATTACGAGCTGACGGATGAGGCGGTTAGTGCGTTCGTCATCAGTCCAGTTGCTGAGTTGTACAGAAGTGTAGTCCAAAGACACGAGGAGTGACTTACCGAACTTAGCACCTGCTGCGATAACTTCAGCACCGATGTTATCCTTCACACCGAGACTTGTGTAACCCTTAGTCAACTTCAAGAGTTTTTCGACCATAATCATCTTAAGTTCTTCAGTCTGCTGCTTGAACTTTTCGTCAATCTGTGCGAGGATTACCTTATCCTGATTCTTAGAAGCGCGTGATTTCTGAGCACGTGAGTAGAGACGCTTGTTGATAACGATACCAGAGAGTGAGGGATTAGCCTTCAATGAAGCATCCTTCACGTCACCTGCCTTATCACCGAAGATAGCGCGGAGCAACTTTTCTTCAGGTGTAGGATCGCTTTCACCCTTAGGAGTGATCTTACCGATCATGATGTCACCAGGAGTGATGCGTGCACCGATGCGAACGATACCGTTTTCATCAAGGTCCTTCGTAGCATCTTCACCTACGTTGGGGATGTCATTCGTAAGCGTTTCTTCACCACGCTTTGTTTCGCGTACTTCGAGTGAATATTCGTCAACGTGTACTGAAGTGAGGAGGTCTTCACGAACTACGCGTTCGTTAAGTACGATAGCATCTTCATAGTTGTAACCCTTCCAAGGCATGTAAGCCACGAGGAGGTTGCGACCAAGTGCCAATTCACCGTTTTCAGTAGCATAACCTTCTGTAAGAATCTGACCTGCTTCAACACGCTGTCCCTTTTCGCAAATAGGACGGAGGTCAATAGTCATGTTCTGGTTTGTACGACGGAACTTAGGAATGAGGTATTCCTTAACGTTTGATTCGAAAGAAACGAATTCTTCGTCTTCAGTGCGGTCGTAAATTACAATAATGCGTTCTGCATCAACGTAATCAATAACACCAGGACCTTCAGCAGTGATCATTGTGCGTGAATTTTCACACACCTGGCGTTCGATACCAGTACCAACGATAGGAGCTTCAGAGCGTACGAGGGGAACTGCCTGACGCATCATGTTAGATCCCATCAATGCACGGTGGGCGTCGTCGTGTTCCAAGAAGGGAATGAGTGACGCTGCGATTGAAGCAATCTGCTGAGGTGCAACGTCCATGAGTTCTACGTTCTCAGGAGTTACAACAGGATAATCTGCATCCTGACGACACTTAACCTTGGGAAGGATGAAACCACCTTCGTCGTTCAAAGGTGCGTTACCCTGACCGATAATCTTGCCTTCTTCTTCTTCCGCGCTGAGGTAAACTACACCTTCTTCGCTGAGGTCAACCTTCGCACCTGAAACCTTACGGTAAGGTGTTTCGATGAAGCCGAGTTCGTTAATCTTCGCATATACGCAAAGTGAAGAGATCAAACCGATGTTAGGACCTTCAGGAGATTCGATAGGACAGAGACGACCGTAGTGCGTATAGTGTACGTCGCGCACTTCGAAACCTGCACGTTCACGAGAAAGACCACCAGGACCAAGGGCTGAGAGACGACGCTTGTGCGTTACTTCAGCAAGGGGGTTCGTTTGGTCCATAAACTGTGAAAGGGCGTTCGTACCAAAGAATGAATTGATAACGCTTGAAATAGTCTTAGCGTTAATCAAGTCCATGGGTGTGAACACTTCGTTGTCACGCACATTCATGCGTTCACGAATCGTACGGCTCATACGTGCCAAACCAATAGCAAACTGGTTTGAAAGCTGTTCACCAACAGTACGTACACGACGGTTACTCAAGTGGTCGATATCATCCACATCTGCCTTAGAGTTAATCAACTCAACGAGGTACTTGATGATTTCAATAATATCTTCCTTCGTCAACACGCGTACATCCATATCAGTTGTAAGGTTCAACTTGCGGTTGATACGGTAGCGACCAACTTCACCGAGGTCATAACGCTTATCCGAGAAGAAGAGGTTGTTGATAACTTCCTTCGCACTAGCATCATCGGCGGGGTCAGCATTACGCAACTGACGGTAGATGTAGAGAACCGCTTCCTTTTCTGAGTTTGAAGAGTCCTTCTGAAGGGTATTAAAGATGATAGAGAAGTCCGTTGAAGCACCTTCTTCCTTGTGAACGAGGATTGTAGAAACACCCGCATCAAGGATATCTTCAACATTTTCTTCTGTGATTACAGTTTCACGGTCGAGGATAACTTCGTTACGCTCAATAGAAACAACTTCACCAGTGTCTTCGTCTACAAAGTCTTCCACCCAACTCTTCAACACACGCGCAGCGAGTTTCTTACCAAGAACCTTCTTTAATGAAGTCTTGTTTACCTTAACTTCTTCTGCGAGGTCAAAAATCTGGAGGATGTCCTTATCGGTTTCAAAACCAATCGCACGAAGCAATGTTGTTACGGGCAACTTCTTCTTACGGTCGATGTAAGCATACATGACATTGTTGATGTCAGTAGCAAACTCAATCCAAGAACCCTTGAAAGGAATGATACGCGCAGAATAAAGTTGTGAACCGTTAGCGTGAATGCTTGAACCGAAGAACACACCGGGTGAACGGTGCAACTGCGAAACGATAACACGTTCAGCACCATTGATGATAAAGGTACCATTAGCAGTCATGTAAGGAATCTGACCGAGGAACACGTCTTGAACGACAGTGTCAAAATCTTCATGATCAGGGTCCGTACAGTACAATTTAAGTTTCGCCTTCAAAGGCACACTAAAAGTAAGTCCTCTCTCCAAACACTCGTCAATAGAGTAGCGAGGAGCATCAATGTAGTAATCGAGGAACTCGAGTACGAAGTTGTTGCGTGTGTCTGCAATAGGGAAATTTTCAGCGAACACCTTGTAGAGACCATCGTTTTTACGAAGTTCTGAAGGCGTATCGAGCTGCAAAAAGTCCTGGAAAGACTTCAACTGCACATCCAAGAAGTCAGGATATGCCATCGGATTCTTTACAGACGCAAAGTTTACGCGTTGGTTAATTACTCTTGAAGACATAATATGTAATTAAATTTGTAGTGATAATCCAGATGATCTAGAAAATCTAGCACATCTAGACGATCTAGAACTAGAATAGCAACTACTAATATTTATTAGACACAAAAAGGTTAAGAACCCCCTACCAGAGGATTCTTAACCGTTACCCTATAGGGAATGTGATTAAGCGATTTCTACTTCAGCACCAGCTTCTTCGAGAGCCTTCTTGAGTGCTTCAGCTTCTTCCTTACCTACACCTTCCTTAAGCTTAGCGGGACAACCGTCAACAGCGTCCTTTGCTTCCTTAAGACCGAGGCCACAAGCTTCCTTCACTGCCTTAACAACCTGGAGCTTAGCTGCACCAGCGCTCTTGAGGATTACGTCGAAAGAAGTCTTTTCTTCTGCAGCAGCAGCACCACCTTCAGCAGCAACTACAACAGCAGCAGCAGCGGGTTCGATTCCGTACTCTTCCTTGAGGTAAGTAGCCAATTCGTTAACTTCCTTTACAGTCAAATTTACCAATTCTTCTGCAATAGCTTTGATATCTGCCATTTTATAAAATATTTTTTTTGTTTTTAAATCTAATTACTGTTATAATACTTGCACAAGTTCTTTATTTTTATGCTGCGCAAGCATCATGATGGAGCTTATTATTCTGCAGCACCTTCTTCCTTGTCGAAGCGAGCTTCGAGACCAGAGAGAATGTTGCGGAGGGGAGACTGGAGGAGACCAATGATGTCGCCGATAACTTCGTTCTTGCTCTTGATAGCGCAAAGAGTAGCGAGGTGTTCAGCACCAACATAGATACCTTCTTCAGCATAAGCACCCTTAAGTGCGGGAATACCGTCCTTACCAAATTCCTTGATGAGCTTCGCAGGAGCGTTAGCTACATTTGAGAAGAACAATGCTGTAGTACCCTTGAGGCAAGGCTTAAGTGCAGAGTAATCAACTGCTGCATTGTCAAATGCCTTTTCAAGAAGTGTATTCTTAGCAACAATCATCTTCACATCAGAAGCGAAGCACTTACGACGGAGGTTGCTTGTTGTTTCAGCGTTCAAACCTGTTACGTCAACAAGGTAGAAGTGAGCGTATTCCTTGAGTTTTTCACCGAGTTGTTCGATGATGATAGCTTTATCTTCCTTTCTCATAACTGTCTACTAAATTAATTTTCTTCAATAGTCTTGGGGTCAACCTTGACACCACGACTCATAGTAGAAGAAAGATAAATACTCTTAATATAGGTACCCTTAGCAGCAGAAGGCTTGAGTTTATTGATTGTAGCAATAAATTCCTTAACGTTACCTACCATCTTTTCAGTATCGAAAGATACCTTACCGATAGCAGCGTGAACGATACCAGCCTTGTCTACCTTAAAGTCGATCTTACCCTGCTTTACTTCGCGTACAGCCTTGGCAACATCCATTGTTACAGTACCACTCTTGGGGTTAGGCATCAAACCACGGGGACCGAGAACGCGACCGAGCGCACCGAGTTTACCCATGATTGCAGGCATAGTGATGATAACATCAATGTCTGTCCAACCACCCTTAATCTTCTCGATATATTCATCGAGACCTACATAGTCAGCACCAGCTTCCTTTGCAGCAGCTTCAGCATCGGGAGTACAGAGGCAGAGCACACGTACAGTCTTACCAGTACCGTGGGGAAGTGAAACAACGCCACGAACCATCTGGTTAGCCTTACGGGGGTCAACGCCCAAGCGTACGTCGATATCGAAAGAAGCATCAAACTTAGTTGTAGTGATCTCCTTAACGAGAGCACAAGCTTCCTTCAATGAATAAGCCTTCCCTGCTTCAATCTTGTCTGCAACCAACTTTTGGTTCTTAGTAAGTTTACTCATTGTTGTTCTAAAATTGAAGTGTTAATGAAATTAAGCGGGGAAGTCTCCCTTAACTGTGATACCCATAGAACGTGCAGTACCAGCAACGAGGCGCATAGCGCTTTCGATAGTAAAGCAGTTCAAGTCAGGCATCTTATCTTCTGCAATAGCCTTAACCTGATCCCAAGTAATTTCAGCGATCTTATTACGGTTGGGCTGTGCAGAACCACTCTTCTGCTTAGTAGCTTCAAGCAATTGAATAGCCACAGGAGGAGTCTTAACTACGAAAGTGAAAGACTTGTCATTGTAATAAGTAATGACAACAGGAAGTACCTTACCTGCCTTTTCCTGAGTTCTGGCATTGAACTGCTTGCAGAAATCCATAATGTTGATACCCTTAGAACCGAGAGCGGGACCTACGGGAGGAGAAGGATTTGCAGCGCCACCTTTAATCTGTAATTTGATTAATCCAGCAACTTCTTTAGCCATTTTCTTCTAAATGATTTAAAAAATTAGTATGGAAAGAATATCGCCACCTGCGTAACATTCAGGTAATTATTCTTTCTCAACTTGAGTAAAACTAAGGTCAAGCGGCGTGTTACGACCAAAGACCTTAACGGCAACCGTCAACTTGCGCTTTTCTGTATTTACCTCTTCGATAACTCCAGAGAATCCGCTAAACGGACCGTCAGTAACCTTAACGGCTTCACCTACAGCATAAGGAATTTCGATTTCGAGATCGTCAACGGTCTCATCTACCTTTCCTAAAATACGATTCACTTCGCTCTCTTGAAGCGGAGTGGGATTATCAAGACCACCCAAGAAACCTAAGCAATTAGGCGTAAATCTCAGGTCGTGAGCAATCTCACCTACGAGTTCAGCTAACACCAAAACATAACCCGGCAGATAAATTCTCTCCTTCACAACGCGTTTGCCATTGCGAACTTGAATAACCTTTTCTGTCGGAATTAATACTTCTGCAACATGTCCACCGAAGTGACCGTTTTTAATTTCGGCATCGATGTATTCTTTGACCTTAGCTTCTTTTCCACTTACAGCACGCAATACGTACCATTTTTTTGCAACTCCAGCCATAGAAAAACATGTTGTTAAGCACCGTAGATGAACTTCATCACAGTCTCAATAAGTGTATCTGCTGCGAAAACCATAAGCGCAATGACAATGGAAGCGACTAAAACGACAATTGCGCTACGAGTTAATTCAGCACGTGAAGGCCACGTAGTTTTATGTACGAGTTCTTCGTATGAATCTTTGAAAGATGAAATAATCTTCTTCAGCATATCAATGTTAATTTAGCACGGGAAGAGAGGCTCGAACTCCCGACACCCGGTTTTGGAGACCGGTGCTCTACCGACTGAGCTATTCCCGTAGAAAATAGGTGCCGCAGAAGCGGCAACCTATTATATTATGAGTTTGGTAGTATTACTCGATAATTTCAGTAATCTGACCAGAACCTACTGTGCGACCACCTTCACGGATAGCGAAGCGGAGACCTACGTTGAGAGCAACAGCGTAGATAAGTTCTACAGTGATTTCAACGTTGTCACCAGGCATTACCATTTCAACGTCTGCAGGGAGAGAGATTTCACCTGTGCAGTCCATTGTGCGGAGGTAGAACTGAGGACGGTACTTGTTACCGAAGGGAGTGTGACGACCACCTTCTTCCTTCTTAAGAACGTAGATAGAAGCCTTGAACTTCTTGTGAGGCTTGATAACACCGGGGTGAGTGATTACCATACCGCGCTTGATTTCGTTCTTATCGATACCACGGAGGAGAAGACCTACGTTATCACCAGCTTCACCCTGATCGAGGAGCTTGCGGAACATTTCAACACCAGTTACAACTGACTTCTTGTCTTCACCGAGACCGAGGATCTGAACTTCTTCACCTACCTTGATAACACCAGTTTCAACACGACCTGTTGCTACAGTACCACGACCTGTGATAGAGAACACGTCTTCAACGGGCATCAAGAAGGGCTTATCCTTATCGCGGGGAGGTTCCTGAATCCAAGTATCGCAAGCGTCCATGAGTTCCATTACCTTTTCTTCCCATTCAGCTACGCCGTTGAGCGCACCGAGAGCAGAACCACGGATGATAGGAGTTTCGTCTTCGAAGTCGTATGCAGCGAGGAGTTCCTGTACTTCCATTTCAACGAGCTCGAGCATTTCAGCATCGTCAACCATGTCGCACTTGTTAAGGAACACAACGAGACGGGGAACATTTACCTGACGAGCGAGAAGGATGTGTTCGCGAGTCTGAGGCATAGGACCGTCAGTTGCAGCAACTACGATGATAGCACCGTCCATCTGAGCAGCACCAGTTACCATGTTCTTAACGTAGTCGGCGTGACCCGGACAGTCTACGTGAGCATAGTGACGGATTTCAGTCTGGTATTCAACGTGTGAAGTGTTGATAGTGATACCACGTTCCTTTTCTTCAGGAGCGTTGTCGATTGAGTCGAAAGAACGGAGTTCAGAGAAACCCTTCTTTGCCAATACTGTTGTGATAGCAGCAGTAAGAGTAGTCTTACCGTGGTCAACGTGACCGATTGTACCAATGTTCACGTGGGGCTTGGTACGTTGGAATTGTTCTTTAGCCATTGCTTTAAACTATTAATTTTGTGAATATTGTCTAAGTGAAAGTCCTCGCAAATTGAGAGCTGTTAGCGAGACTTGAACTCGCGACCTCTTCCTTACCAAGGAAGTGCTCTACCGCTGAGCTATAACAGCAACAGTAATCCTTGAGGCATTTAGAGCGGAAGACGGGGCTCAAACCCGCGACCCCCAGCTTGGAAGGCTAGTGCTCTATCGACTGAGCTACTTCCGCAACATTAAGTTTCAAAAGCTTTCACTTTTGTGGGCAAAGATGGATTCGAACCACCGAAGGCGTAAGCCAGCAGATTTACAGTCTGCCCCATTTGGCCACTCTGGTATTTGCCCTTACCGAAAAGAGGTCATTCCTCTAATCGGGTGCAAAGTTAGGTATATTTTTTTATTCACAAAACATTTTCACCTGTTTTTCTTAAAAAATATTTTCCGCCCGAAGGCAGACAACACCCAAACGCGCATTTCTTTCGTTCGGCACACATTATATTATATATATATAAGAAACCAACATATAAAGTGATTTTACCCAAAGAAAACATCCGGAAGTCGTCTTCCGGATGTTGTGCATATCAATAAAGAACCTTATTTAGCATGCTTTTCCTTATGTTTTTGAAGCTGACGTGTAAGTGAGTCACAGCAGAGATCTACACCTTCTTCAAACGTATCGCACACCTTTTCAGCACGAAGTTCTGCACCCGCCACATGCACATTGATGCCAACTTCCTTATTCATAGCCGTTTCAGGCTTTACTACTTTGAGGATAACATCTGCGCGGACAATATCGTTTGCTTTTTCCAACTTAGAGACTTTCTTGTCAATGTACTCTTGCAACTTTTCTGTTGCCGTAAAGTGGATGGATTGAATCTTGATTTCCATAGTAATCCTCCTTAAATTATTTTGGTTAGTACTATGCCCGTGGATGGGCCTTTTCGTATGCTTTTTTTAGTTCAGCAAAGGTAGTATGAGTGTAAACTTCCGTAGTTGACACACTCTCATGCCCAAGCAACTCCTTTACCGCTTCAAGATCAGCGCCATTATTAAGCATCACCGTGGCATAAGTATGCCGCAATACGTGAGGCGATCGTTTCTGTTGCGTGGTTACACACGACAAATATGTCTTTACCACATTACGAACTTCAAGCCCCGACATCAACTTGCCGTTTGGACGCAGAAAGACTTCTTCAAAATCTGTTCGCACCACCTCACTGCGCAACTTAAAGAACGCTCGAAACGCCACTGCCAGTTCTCGCCCAAATGGAACGATGCGCTGCTTATTGCGCTTCCCCAAAACCTTCAACTCTTGCGCCATTAAATCCACACTACTTACCTTCAAACTTAGGAGTTCAGAAATGCGAATCCCAGTACTGTAAAACGTAAGCAGAATCAAGCGATCTCGCTCTGCCTCATACCCCTCACCAAACGCAACCTCGTCAAACAAGCGATCCATCTCCTGCTCACCCACAAAACTCGGCAAGCGTTTTTCCGCTTTCGGATTCTTCAACATAGCCGTAGGATCAACCGCCACACGTTCCATTCGCAACAAGTAACGATAGAAACTCCTGACTGCACTCATCTTACGGCTCAGCGTACGTGCAGCAGTTCCGCACTCCATCTCACGCATCATCCAGCGACGAATCACATCTTTATCCAGAGTCTCCCAGCTAATTTGCTCATCCACCCAACGAAAAAACTTCCACAAATCCGTCAACGACGCACGATAAGAAACCGCCGTGGCATTCGAGTAACCTCTCTCCGCCAACAAGTAACTTATAAACTGCTCAATCGTCTGCATCGCATCTAATGGTTTCGGTATGGGCAAAGTTAAAGAACATTTTAGAAACAAACAAATTTTACGCCTGCTTTTTATCCCTAAAAAAATGTAAAAGCAGAAGCATCTACCCGCTCTTTACTCTTTACTCTTTACTCTTTACAAAAAAATATATTTATTTTTTGACACTTACATGTATCATTTTCAAAATTAAAAACGTAAATTTGCAGAGAAAATGCACACCTTAAATTATGGAAACCTTTTTTCAAACCCATGCTTACCTCATTGAGCGCACGAACCTTCCCGTTCGTCGTGCTTTGATGGACTCTATTGATTGGAGTTATCGTCTCATTGGAATCCGCGGTCCGCGCGGGGTAGGTCGCACGTCTTTCCTCTTGCAATATGCGAAAGAACATTATGACGTACGCCTCCGCAACTGCCTCTACATCAACTGCAACAGCTTCTATTTCCAGGGCTGTGGCATCGTTGACTTTGCGGGCAAGTTTGTCATGCAGGGCGGTATGGTATTGCTCCTCGACCAGGCGTTTAAATTAACAAATTGGCGCGAGCAGGTGCTTGAATGCTACAACAAATTTCCCCGCCTGCGCATCGTCTATACCACAACGTCTGTGCCCGACACTCAGGACGACGACGAACTCTCTAAGATTGCACGCACCTATGTACTTCACGGATTCTCGTTCCGCGAATATATCAATTTGCAGACGGGCAACGACTTCCGTCCCTACTCCATTGACGAGTTGCTCAACAACCACGAGCAGATTCTCAAAACCATCCTGCCTAAGGTGCGCCCCTGGCAATACTTCCAGGAATACTTACACCACGGTTATTTCCCCTTCTTCCTTGAAAACCGCAACTTCACCGAAGCGCTTTTGAAGGCCATGAACAACATGATTGAGGTAGACGTACTCTTCAACAAGCAAATTGAGTTGAAGTACCTCTCACGCCTCAAAAAGTTGCTCTACCTCTTGGCCGTAGCTGAGGACTCAGCACCCAACGTTAGTAAGTTGGCAGAAGAAATCGGCACAAGTCGTGCTACGGTAATGAACTACCTCAAATGCCTTGAAGAAGCACGTCTTATAAATATGGTGTATCGCGAAGGCGACACCCAGGCAAAGAAACCTGCAGCTGTGATGATTCACAACACCAACATGCTCTATTCGCTTTACACACCGAGCATGGACGACCAACTCATCATGGAAACGTTCTTTGTCAACACGCTCTGGCGCCACCACCAGGTGCGCAAGAAGCGCCGTCCGGGCTGTTTCCAAATCAATGGCACTACGGACATCTGCGTGTGCGACCGTGCAAAGCGACTTCGCACTTCGCCCAACATGATTTACGCACGTTACAACACCGAAGTGGGCCGTGGCAACGAAATTCCCCTCTGGCTCTTCGGATTCCTTTATTAATCTCATATTCGAGAGAGAGGCAACCCCTATAATAAGGCGTGGTTGCCTTTTCTCGTATATATAACTTTTACACAATGATTCAATCACACGAGGGTTACCCTGTACAGCAATACCATGGTCCCGTGAAGCGCTACTGCCAAACCCTTGACCTGCGCGACAACCCCGAACTCATTGCCGAATACCGCAAGCGTCACAGCAAGGAGCACGCCTGGAAAGAAGTCCTTGCTGGAATCCGCGAAGTGGGCATCCTTGAAATGGAAATCTACCTCCTCGGAACGCGCCTCTTTATGATTGTTGAAACACCTCTCGACTTCGAGTGGGACAGCGCTATGGCGCGCCTCTCTACCCTTCCCCGACAAGCAGAATGGGAAGACTATATGGCGGAATTTCAACTCGTAAAGGAAGGCCTCTCCTCTGCCGAAAAATGGCAACTCATGGAGCGCATTTTCCATTTGTATTGATAACGGTGAACGTTGAAAGTTGAAAGTTTAACGTTGAAAGTTTAACGTTGAAAGAAGTAATCGTTCCACCTTAAACGCGTTCCCCTTTAACCATTAACCTTTAACCATTAACTTTTCATCTATGAACAAACTCGTAGAAAAAAAATATCTCATCACCTTCATACTCATTACCTCGCTCTTCGCGCTCTGGGGATTTGCGAATGACATCACCAACCCCATGGTGGCGGCATTCCAAACGCTCATGGAACTCTCAGCATTTGAAGCTTCGTGGGTACAACTCGCATTTTATGGTGGTTATGCAACCATGGCGCTTCCTGCAGCATTCTTCATCCGCCGTTACAGTTATAAGAGCAGCATCCTCTTGGGACTTGCCCTCTATGCCATTGGCGCGTTTCTATTCATTCCTGCTGCGGCGATGCAAAGTTTCTTATTCTTCTGCCTCTCGCTCTATATCCTAACTTTCGGATTGGCATTCCTTGAAACTACTGCTAACCCCTTCATCCTTTCATTAGGCAGCAAGGAAACCTCAACACGTCGCCTCAATCTTGCTCAGGCATTCAATCCCATAGGATCCCTCTCAGGTATGGCAGTAGCTTCGCTCGTCATACTCCCACAGTTGTGGAGCGACCGCCGCAATGAGACTGGAGAAATTATCTTCTCCACACTCTCAGAAACCGAAAAGGCCAACATCCGCCTTCACGACTTGGCAATCATCCGCGACCCTTATGTAGCGCTTGGCATCTTAGTGTTGCTCATCTTCCTTCTTATTGCCTGGAAAAAGATGCCTGAAACCACGACCACAACCAAGCAGGATAGTGCATCGATGACCCTCCGCCGCCTCTGGAGCAACAGCATTTATTGCGAAGGTGTCGTGGCACAGATGTTCTACGTAGCTGCGCAAATCATGGTATGGACCTTCATCATCCATTATGCCGACAATTTAGGTATTGACAAAGCAACTGCTCAGAACTATAACATCATTGCTATGAGTATGTTCCTCTGCGGTCGCTTCATCTCAACCTTCTTAATGCAGTACATCAATTCGCGTTGCCTTCTCACCCTCTTCGGTATTGGCGCCATGCTCTGCACTGCGGGCACTATTGGCATTGTAGGCATTTGGGGACTTTATTGTCTCATCGGCATTTCCATATTCATGTCGCTCATGTTCCCCACGATCTATGGCATCGCCCTTGAAAATGTAGAAGCACAAGACACTTCACTCGGTGCAGCCTTCCTCGTGATGGCCATCGTAGGCGGCGCCATTATGCCTCCCCTCCAAGGACTCATCATTGATATGGGTACGGTGATGAACCACCCCGCTGTGAATTTCTCATTCATTCTCCCCTTCATCAGTTTCTTGATTATTACAATCTACGGCATACGTGCTTTCAAGAAAAGCAGTAAATAGCCCTCATAGAAAATCTAAAAATCTAGAACATATAGAAAGTCTAGAGTCCCTATACTCTCTCCTTCCTTTATAAAATCTCATGCCCCTTTTTGCTCAATTCCCTTAAAAAGCGTAATTTTGCAAGGTGGACAAACCCCACGAGTTTTGAATTATGGCAAGAAAAATACAATTCAGTCTTGTTTACCGCGACATGTTTCAGTCAAGCGGTAAATTCCAACCCCGCAAGGATCAGTTGGAACGCATTGCTCCCGTCATTATTAAGATGGGATGCTTCTCACGTGTAGAAACTAACGGTGGCGCCTTCGAACAGGTGAACCTTCTTTATGGTGAAAACCCCAATAAGGCCGTGCGCGCCTTCACAAAACCCTTTAACGAAGTTGGTATTAAGACTCACATGCTCGACCGCGGCTTGAACGCGCTCCGCATGTTCCCCGTACCTGCCGATGTTCGTAAGTTGATGTACCGCGTAAAGCACGCTCAAGGTGTAGACATTACGCGTATCTTCTGCGGTTTGAACGACGTGCGCAACATCATCCCTTCTATCAAGTACGCTCTCGAAGGGGGTATGACACCCCAGGCAACACTTTGTATCACCAACTCTCCCATCCACACAGCAGAGTATTATTCAAACATCGCCGACCAACTCATCGAAGCCGGCGCGCCCGAAATCTGCTTGAAGGATATGGCGGGTATCGGTCAGCCCGCGATGCTCGGTCAACTCTGTAAGATGATTAAGGACAAGCATCCCGAAGTCATCATCCAGTATCACGGTCACTCTGGTCCCGGTCTCTCAATGGCAACTATCCTTGAGGTGTGCCGCAACGGTTGTGATGTGATTGACACTGCTATCGAACCACTTTCTTGGGGTAAGGTACACCCAGACATCATCTCTGTACAGAGCATGTTGAAGAACGCCGGCTTTGACGTTCCCGAAATCAACATGGAAGCCTACATGGAGGCACGCAAGTTGACACAAGAATTTATCGACGACTTCCTTGGTTACTTCATGAACTCGGGTAATAAGTTGATGAGTTCACTCCTCCTCGGTTGCGGTCTTCCCGGTGGTATGATGGGTTCTATGATGGCAGACTTGACAGGCGTCATGGCAGCGATCAACAACAACCGCGTGGCGAAGGGTGAAGAAGCGCTTTCTGAAGACGCCCTCCTCGTACGCCTCTTCGACGAAGTGGCATACGTATGGCCCCGCGTAGGTTATCCTCCCCTCGTAACGCCCTTCTCACAATACGTGAAGAACATTGCCCTCATGAACCTCCTCACAGAGTCTATGGGTAAGCCCCGTTACTCAATGATGGACAACTCTATCTGGGGCATGATTCTCGGCAAGAGCGGTAAGCTCCCCGGCGAGCTCGATCCAGAAATCATTGCGCTCGCCAAGGAAAAGGGCTTTGAATTTTCAACTGAAGATCCTCAGACTTTCTATCCCGATGACCTCGACCGCTTCCGCGATGAAATGGAAGCAAATGGCTGGCCCCTCGGCGAAGATGAAGAAGAACTCTTCGAATTTGCGATGCACGAAACGCAGTATCGCGACTACATGAGCGGTGCTGCCAAGAAGCGCTTCCTCGCTGACCTCCAGACGGCAAAGGATAAGGCTAACGCAGGTTCAATGACTCCCGAAGAAGCAGCAGCATTCAAGCACGCTAAAGCAGATGCCATCGTAGCACCCGAAGCAGGCACAGTGCTCTGGCAGATTGGTGGCGACGGCGAATGCGTTAAGGCTATCGCTCCTTACATCGGTAAGGAATATAAGGAAGGTGAGTTCTTCTGCTACATCGAAAACAACTACGGACAGATCCACGAACTCCCCGCTGCGCTCGGTGGCAAGCTCGTTGAAATCAATGCCAACCAGGGAGCACACGTTCAGAAGGGCGATGTGATTGCTTACATCCAGCGCCCTGGAGCAGAATAGTTTAGAACCTACACACATTTTATAGCATGGAGATGGTCCACTGGACTGTCTCCATTTTTTTGTACCTATAAAAATGTGAACGCGACTCTAAATAATAAGCTCATAAATATTAAAAAATATTTATATATATTTGCAATCTCGACTTTTCAAAATGGGGGGGGTGAAAATATATTTTTACACTTGCCAGAATAACTTTACTTAACAAATTTTAATACGTTCAAGTAAATCAATAATTTTGTAGAATAATGGGTTAATGTGCGCCTCGAAAATTCGCATAAGAAACATATTATATACTTTAATTTACTAACCAATCAACAAAATGAAAAGATTCCTTTCATTAAGAATCACGTTGTGCCTATTCCTATTGGGAATGGTGTGCAATGTGGCGTGGGCACAGCCTGCGGTTGGCAAGTACTACAAACTGAAGTGTAAACATGACGCTTCAATTGTGTACGACAATGTCAACGACAACAATCGTCTGACGGCGATAAGCGGTTCAGACACGAGTGTTGATGAAGATTACAAGATTTGGTACTTGGAGGCTTCATCTACTCAAGGTAAGTACACGCTGCGTAACAAAAAGACCAGCAAGTATGTAACCCCAGGTGATGCCTGGAGAACCGCAGAAGCAGTAGCTGATTTCTATCTCTATGTGCGCACTGCTGGTTCGCCCAACTATTACAACTTGTCCACTTCAACAACAGCTGATTTAGCGAATACTGAAAAACTTAGTCTTCACTGTTGGCTTGGCACTCCCAGTGGTAAGAACTGGACTGGTGAAGGTGGTGGCTCGCAGTATGAATTCGTTGAAGTTACACTTCCCGAAGTAAAGACCTACACCATCAATTTCGAAGGTGGTGCACAGAATCAAACCATCAAGATTGGCGACCAAACTATCAGTGATGGCGGTACCTACACCATTGAAGGAACTGTAAATAAGAGTGACATCACTGTTGTTGCTCCCGACGGACAGTTTGCGGCTGTTTCTATCAACGATGCTGAAAGCACTATCAACGTCTACTTCGCTACAATTCCCGAGCAGACAACAAGTGAAACTTACCAGGTTCCCGTGCTTTATCCCGCACAGCAGAACGTAATTGGTAATGCACAGGCTGCTGAATCAAACAATGTTTATACCCTTAGCAACAATGTGTTGGCAGCGTCTTTCGCAAAGATGGGCGGTGCCCTCTACTTTGCGGGTTCTAAGGCTATGGACCTTTTGCCTGGCACAGAACCCTTCACTGTTGCTTTTGGTAACGGCGACAATGTTCCTGCTTCTGCGATGACGCTTACAAGGGTAGCATTAAAGGACCTCACACCAAAAGTAAATGCTATCGGTGGTGCTGAGCACTATAATGGTAAGGCACTTGAAGCAAACTACACATACACCTACAACGAAAGTACGATTACAATCGTTTGGCGCGCTGTGCTCCGCGATGGTTCTCACTACCTCCGCACAGAAATGGAACTTACAGGCGTAAATGATGTGGATATGTTCAACATCATCCCCATGATTTACAATGTAGATACCAAAGCCGCAGGTTCTACACCTGAAACTATTGGTAACACGCGTGGTGCCGTACTCATGAGCGACAAGATTTTTGCAGGTCTTGAAACTCCCACAGCTTACAACACCGTTGGTGATGCTACAGGTGAAGAGGATAATTATAACCTCACTACAACCATGGCTGATGTAGAACTTGCTCCCACCGATTGGGTGCAGTTGACAGAAGCGGAAGCGGAAGCAGTGAAGCGTGTAGAAGAAGCAACTGGTGCTACATATCCCAACCTTTACGCTTATAAGCAAGAAAACGTAACGCTTAAGGAAGGTCAAAAGGTTGAAGTGAAGGTACAATTCAAGTCTGGTAAGAAGCGCCTCAACTTCGGTGGAGCGGACTTGCTTGCTTCTAATGGTAATATCGCTGCCAATGACTATCACAGCGGTTACTCTGGAAATCAGTCAGACAAGAATACCTTTACATTCATTGCTCCTAACGATGGTACTTATACCATCCGCATTTTCGCAGAAAATAAGACTGAAGCACTTGATGCCACAAGTACGCTTACTACAAAGATTTATACTCCTAAGGAAGGTATCGTCATCAATACAGATGTCATCGGTATCCAAGGCCGTTGGAGTCGCAACACGACACTTGCAGCAGGCGAAACCTGGAAGGTAGGTGCGGTAGTTGGTCTTATTGCACAGGATGGCACACAGGCTAACGACGATATTCATTCTACACAGAAGCGTCGTTCGTTCCTTGCTTATTCAGAACGCGAGCGTGCAGTGCCTTGGCGTGCCAACCCCTGTTACATCAGCTGGTACGAACTCAACATCAACCGCAATAATGCAGCGCCCGGTTCGGAACACACCAACATGGTAGCAGACCAAGTGCTTGATGTACTCGCTCACTGGAAGAGCGATATGTACGACCGCTACGGTGTAGGTGCCAGTATGTATATCATCGACGATGGATGGGACGAATATGGAGAATGGACCTTCCACTCTGGTTTCCCCAACCAAATGCGCGACATCGCTGCAAGAGCCAAGGAACTTGGCGGTGCTGGTGTAGGTGCATGGCTCGGACCTGTAGGTGGTTACGGGCAGAGCGGAACTTACCGTCGTAACTATTGGAGTGATAAGGGAGGCATGCAACTCTCTAATCCTCGCTATTATCAAGCATTCAAGGATGCAGCATACAACCTCGTAAAGAATCAAGGTGACAACTACACCTTCTTTAAGTTCGACGGTATCTCTGCACAGTTCTCTGCGGTTGGTCCCGACGCTGGCGACACTGGTAACGAAAATGCAGAAGGTATCATCCGCCTCGAACGCTTCGTGCGTGAAGAGCTCCGTGAAGACATCTTCTTCAACACTACTGTAGGTACTTGGGCTTCTCCCTTCTGGTACCAAATCACGGATGCTACTTGGCGTCAGGAAAACGACCATGGAGAAACTGGTAACAACAGTAATTCTCGTGAAAACTGGATTACTTATCGTGACCGTCTCGTATATCAGAACTATGTAAAGAATTCTCCCATCTGCCCCATCAACACCTTGATGACGCACGGGTTCATTCTCACAAAGTTCGGTCCTCCCGCAGGCAACCCCCGCGATTATAACAGTGTACGCAACGAACTCCGCTGTGCCTTCCTCTGCGGTTCAGGTATGGTGGAACTCTACAACGACTACGACTTGATGAACAGCATCAATGGTGGTGCACTTTGGGCAGACCTCGCAGAATGTATCGCATGGCAGAAGCGCAATGCTGATGTGCTCCCCGATGCTCACTGGGTTGGTGGCAATCCTTGGGACAACACCAACTGTAACATCTATGGTTGGGCTGCTTGGAACGGCACGAAGTCTTCTCTTGCACTTCGTAATGGTTCTAACAACGAGCAGTCTTACACCTTCACATTGCGTCAGGCGCTCAATATTCCTGCAAATGTAAGTGGTAGTATCATCTTGCGTAGTGCATTCAGCGACCAAGCTACGCTTCAGGGGCTCACTGAAGGTTCTGCTATCGGTATCGACGAAAGTATCACTGTGACACTTCCTGGTAGTAGCGTATATGCATTTGAAGGTATTGACGCTAATGCTACTATAAAGAATGTGAGCAGTATCATTCTCACTGCTGAAAACAGCGCTACTGAAGTTGTCGTTAAGAAATCTTTGGTACTCAAGGCAGCAGTGAATTCTAATGCTACTTTCCCCGCTTTGACTTGGACAAGCAGTGATCCCGAAGTAGCTACTGTTGCTGGTGGTCTTGTAACTGCCAAGAAGGAAGGTACTGTAACCATCACCGCTACAGCCAAGGACGGTTCTAATAAGACTGCAAGCTTCACGCTTACAGTAGTTGGCGAACCTTACCTCCTCCATGTGCTCGGTGCAGACGATGTTACAGTAACCATCCAGGGCAACACCTATCAGGAAGGTGCTGATATGAAGGCACTTGGCAATCTTCAAGCATCTGACATCACTGCTCCCGCAGTAGATGGCAAGTTCTCGGTTGTCAATGTTAATGAAGACGGTGTTTACGTAAGCTACTTTGCTAACGACACGCAGTTCTACACCATCAAGGGTGGTCACAATGGTTACTTGAGTGTATCTCCCGACTATTGCGATGGCGATGGCAATCTTAAGTTGACCAACACTTCTTCAATCAAGGACAGAAGAGGTCTTTGGACCTTCGTTGAAGAAGATGGTGCCTATAAGATTTACAACTTCACTACAGGTCTCTCTAAGGTATTGGGTATGACCGGCAGTGAAGGCGAAGCGCGTGCTTCAATGGTTTCTGTGAACGCAGAAGGATTTACAACTGCGTTTGACGGCACTATCAAGTTTGACGGCACGGATGGCCGCATCAAGCTCAAAGGTTCTGCTAACAACTATTGGAACAAACGCGGAGATTACTTAGCGCTTTGGAACGATAACAAGGCCGCGGGTGACGACCAAGGTAGTAAGTTCTATATCAACGCTGTAGACTATGCAGACCTCGTAGACGAAATTCTTCCCATCGTTCCCGAAGCAAAGGAAGAACTTGATGCAGCCTTGATTAAGGGCGCAACCTCATTCACTCCCGACAATGCCAATACACTTTGGTACACAACTTCTGCTCAGGCAACAGGCGTAAGCTATCCCTGGATGGAATACGCATTGCCTCTTGGTAATGGTGAATTGGGTTGTATGGTCTTTGGTGGCGTATTGAAGGAAGAACTCCAGTTCAACGAAAAGACACTCTGGAACGGTCCTGCAAACGTTGTAGGTGCAGGCGGTGGTAACCGTACCTTCTACAACTTCGGTTCGTTGTTTATCAAGAACCTCGACGAAACCCTCTCTGAAGGTGTGACCGACTACGTGCGCTACCTTGACATCGAAGAAGGTATTGCTGGCGTACAGTTCACTAACAAGAACGGTACGAAGCAGACACGTAAGTACTTCAGCTCTGCCCCCGACCAGGTAATTGCTGCACAATATACAAGTGAAGGTTCTGACAAGATGCACCTCCTCTTCAAGTTGGAAGCAGAAAGCGAACTTGACGCTAAGTATGTGAACAACGGTAGCAATGTGAAGTACGAAAACGGCATGGCATCATTCACAGGTGCCTTGACAGCTGTAAACTATGCTGCTCGCGTACATGTCTATGCAGACAACGGTGCAGAAATTATCACTACCGACAACGGTATTGAAGTAAGAAATGCTTCTGAAGTTACCTTCTACCTCAAGGGTGCAACAAACTTCAATGGTGATGTAACAGAAGTTAGCAACTACTTCACTGCAGACACTCCCGCAGATGTCAACGCTGATGCTAAGGCTGCTATTGATGCGGCTCACACAAAGGGTTATGCAGCTGTTGAATCTGCTCACATCGCAAACTTCAAGGAAATTACGGGTCGTATGACATTTGACCTCGGTCTTACTACTCCCACGGTAGATACTAAGACCTTGGTGGACAACTACTATCCCAATAATACTGAAGGCACGAGCACCAGCAACGACCACCTCTTCTTGGAACAACTTTACTTCCACTACGGTCGTTACCTCGCTATCAGCTCTAACCGTAAGGCTATTGCTGCGCCAAACAACCTTCAGGGTATTTGGAACGACCGCGCGTCTGATTCTCCTTGGAACTCTGACGTTCACACGAACATCAACATCCAGATGAACTACTGGCCTACGGAAATCACAAACCTTTCTGATCTCCATAAGCCTTTCGTAAACTTCATCATCCGTGGTGCGCAGAGTCCTGGTTGGAAGGAAGTTGCTACACGCTACAATGAAGGTCACGGTTGGAGTACACTTACCGAAACTTCGCTCTATAACAGTATGAGTACTTGGGGTAACAACTACCTCGTAGCAAACGTTTGGTACACCAGTCACCTCTGGACACACTACCGCTATACGCAAGATACAGAATTCTTGAAGCAGGCATTCCCCGTAATGTGGAGCGCCGCAGAATTCTGGTTCCACCGCTTGATTCCTGATAAGGGTTATGATAGCGCTACGCAGAACAGTGGTTATAAGGGCACTGCTTATAAGTTTGACCCCGATGGCACTTATGTGGCGCCTAACGAATACAGCGCAGAACAGGATGCTCACAATAGCGAAGATGGTACGGCTCACGCACAGCAGATGATTAGTTACCTCTTCCAAAACCTTTCGGATGCTATCACAATTCTCGGTCGCGAAAATGTAAATCTTACAGACGAGCAGGTTGCTACGCTCAACGAATATTTGGCAAAGACCGATAAGGGCTTGCATACTGAAGTTTATACCGCAAACTCTGCATTGAACAGCGGATGGACAAATCCCCGCAATGGTGTAAATCAAGGCGATACCATTCTCCGCGAATGGAAATACAGTCCTTATGATGTAAGTAGCGATCCCGGTCACCGCCACCTTTCTCACTTGATGGCGCTCTTCCCCATGGACCAGATTACTCCCGAAAGCCCCTATTTTGAACCTGCTGTAAACTCACTCAAACTTCGTGGTGACGCAGCTACTGGTTGGTCTATGGGTTGGAAGGTAAACCTTTGGGCACGTGCTCAAGATGGTGACCATGCGCACCTTATCATTAAGAATGCGTTGAAGCACTCTACAAGTTACGGCACTAATGCCGGAGCTGGTGGTATCTACTACAACCTCTTCGACTCTCACGCTCCTTTCCAGATTGACGGTAACTTCGGTGTTTGCTCTGGTATGGCAGAAATGTTGATGCAGAGTGCTCACGGTTACATCAACATCCTTCCCGCTTTGCCCGCAGTATGGGGAAAGACAGGTATAATTACTGGTATGAAGGCTATGGGTAACTTTACCGTTGACTTCAACTGGAAGAACGGTCAGGCACAGCAAGTGACAATCGTTAGCCACAAGGGTGCTCCCCTCAAGGTGCGTTGCAACCGTGGTGCGAGAGATATGGAAGAAGCGCTTATCACTGTGAACGGCACTGAAGTAGCTGCTACAGTTGAAAATGGTATTGCTACTATTCCTTGTAATCAGGGCCAGACTGTTGTGATTGATTTCACCAAGCGCCGCTCGGTAGCTGTGAAGGTGTATACTCCTGGTGCACGTGTTACCACATTGGAGCCTGGTAAAAAGTATTTCATTTATAATACCACCTTCAATGGTAGCACTTCACGTACTGGTTTCATTAAAAATGCTGGTACAGAACTGGGTCACAGCGGTTCGTCTATTAAACCCACTAATTTCAAAACCACTGATGAAGGTTATATCTGGACTGTAGAGGTGGTAAATGCCGAAAATAACGAATATTATATCAAGTCTTCGAATGGTAAGTATGCAAGTGCTGCCACCAAGGCTACAACCAACACCACTGGTCAGCTGATTTATATTCAGGATTTTGCTACCTCAAAAAGTAGTATTGATAGTGCAGCAAAGGAATCTCACAGCAGTGAAAATGCAGATGGTACTAAGACCACATGGAAGGACCTAGCTGCAGGTAATGGCGTGTTTACAATTAGTGGAAGCAAGGAAGGAAATTCAGGAAACAACTGCTGGAATGGTAATGCAGGTAGTTTTGCCCTATATCGCAATTGCCACTCTTATGCGTTCTATGAGGTGAACGAAGATGCTGTATTGCTCAGCGACAAGTTCCCCCTTCCCGGACACACCTATTACATCTATTGTGATAACGACACGCGTCAGTATTTCTACAACGATGGCGGTACGCTTAAGGTGTCAGAAAAGCGCACAGAGTGGAGTAACGAATATCTCTTCACTTGTTCATTTGACGGCGAGTACTTCCAATTCAAGAACATGAAGGGTAAGTACCTTAAACATCAGGGACTTCAGGATGCCGCTTACAACTTTGAGTTAGCAACATACCTTGATGGTGTAAACCTCAAGACTCCTGGCGGAAAGTACTTCGTTATGAATACGAACGGTGATTTTAGCCAAGCAGATAGAGGTGATTACAATCCTGCAACCACGAATTTCTCTACAGTCTACAAGTTTGAAGAATACAACTTCCCCGTAGATGGTGAGACCTATTACATCTATAGCGACACATATTATAATAGTGAATATGTCAACCGCTATATGTATGTCGATGGTAGCACTTTGAAGTTGAACACATCTTTGAATGTAACAGATGCTTATAAGTGGACATGTAAGATTGTTGACGGTGGTAAAGTACAGTTCCAGAATGGCGCAGGCAAGTATCTTGCACATAAGGGCATTCAAGATGCTGCTTATAACTTTACCCTCAACAAGAGCAATGCAACGCATGCTATCGCTGCAACACTTTACTCTGATGCTGCAAGTCGCTACTTTGTAGTGAAGAATGATGGTACAAACTTTAACCAATCTACAGATACCTACAACCAAACAAGTGCTGACTGGTGTACAGACTTCGTCTTTATGCCTGTCAACGATGTTAAGGTGCTTACGGTGAACGGTTCTATCCAGTCTGACGCTCAGGCTACATGGAATGGTGAAACGAAGGCGCTTCCTGCCTCATGGGTAATCACTCCTCAAACAGTTATTACCGACGCTACACTCAGCGTTGCTGGCACAGAAAACTTCACATTCAACGGTCTCTATGATGGTGCAACTTCATTGGGTATGACTACAGAAATTGAGTCGCTCGATGGTAACCTCACCATTACAGCAAAGGTGACACCCTCGTTCTTCTCAGCTTCTACAGCTGCAGGCGACCTCGTACCTGTAAGAATCCGCAATGTCAGAAGCAACAAGTACACGCTGCGCCTTAACGCAAGCAACGACTATACAGGTCACGCTGTAAATACTGGCGAAACTGCCTATGGTGAAAACGAAATCTGGTATCTCGTTGGTACGGATGAAAGTTTCAAGATCTACAACCGCGTTGCAGGTACTGGTCTCCATATGGTATTGGCTGGCACAGGTGGTGGTAGTGCGGCAAGCATGAACACAACAGCTACAAATGCTGACTTCTGCTTGGTTGCTAAGGATAATGGTTATGCTATTTGTCCGAAGGCAAATACAGGTCAGAGTTTCAACATGCACGGTGGTGCTGGTAATGACATCAAACTTTTTGGTGCTGGCGACGGTGGTTCGGTATGGCTTGTTGAAAAGATGGATGTCAACAATCCTTTGACCCTCAATGTTGAAGTGGACCAGGTTTGGGAAAGCAGTCCTCGTGTGGCAGAATTGACTTTGACTATCGGAGGTATTGCTGGACAGACGCGCATTCTTGGTAATGTAGAAGGTCAGCCTCTTTACATTCCGTTAGGTGCAACCTACGAAGTTTCTTCAATGACTTACCGTGGTTATACTTACAACGGATGCACCGATAATAACAGAGAGTTTACAGCTTCTTACACCGCTAACGACGAACGCACATTGTTCTATTCTCCCAAAGATGGACACCCCTATCGTATTCCTGCAATAGCTACGGCTCCTAACGGTGATATCTTTGCCATTTGTGACTACCGTCCCTGCAACAAGGATATTGGTAATGGTGATGTAGATATCGTTTGCCGTATCTCTTCCGACAATGGTGTTACTTGGGGCGACGAAATCACGCTTGCTAACGGCGACGGTGGTAACAGCAACCGTATGGAAACGGGTTATGGTGACCCCGCTATCGTAGTTGACCGCGAAAGCAACAAGATTCTTGTGATGATGGTTGCTGGACGCACTGTATGTGGCAATAGCCGTTGGGATGCAAGTAAGATTGGTGATAAGGAAGCTACTGAAGTAAATCGTGCTGCTCGCATTTACGGTACGCTCAACGAATCTACAGGCGAATGGGAATGGACACAGCCTGAAGAAGTAACCGACGAAATCTATAAGCTCTTCCTCGATGGTAGCAACAACGCAACCGTAACTTCATACTTTATCGGTGCTGGTAAGATTTGTCAAAGCCGCGTGGTGAAGAAGGGCGAATACTACCGTCTCTATTGCGCACTTTGGACTCGCGACCAGGGTAACCGCGTTATCTACTCAGATGACTTCGGGGGCACTTGGAACGTACTCGGTACAATAGACGATCGTCCTGCTCCTAATGGTAACGAACCTAAGTGTGAAGAACTTCCTGATGGTACTGTGATTCTCAGTAGCCGCGTAGGTGGAGGTCGTTACTTCAACGTCTTTACTTTCAACGACAACACTTACACTACTGGTACTTGGGGCACTGTTGCAAACAGCACAACAGTACGCGATGGTAGTGGCGGTACTAACGGAGAAATCTACAAGGTAAAGGCAATTCGCAAGAGCGATGGTCAGATTTGCGATGTAATGTTGCAGTCTGTTCCCGCAGGTTCAGGTCGTACGAATGTTACGGTGTGGTACAAGGAAATGGATTATACATCTCGCTACACTCCTGCTACATTTGCTGATGGTTGGACTGTTGGTAAGCAAGTAAGCCAAAAGGGTTCTGCTTACTCTACTATGATTCTTCAGGCAGACGGTCGTATCGGCTTCTTCTTTGAAGAAGAACCTGGCGAATACAGCATGGTATACATTCCTTATACTTTGGAAGAACTTACTGCAGATAAGTACAGCCTCTACACCGTGAATAGTTCTATCAGTCAGTATGAAATCGGTACATTCTACGCTTCTGAAGCTATGCAGATTCCTGAAGGTGTGAAAGCATATGTAGCAGAGGAAACTCCTGTTATGGACGCTGAAAATAATGAGGTAGGTACAATCACCTTGCGCCAGTTGGAAAATCTTATTCCTGCTAAGACGGGGGTTGTACTCCGTGGTGCTCGAAATGATGAAGGTTACCAGTTCATTCCTTCTATCAGTTATGGTACTGCGGTTACAGGCAACATGTTTGAAGGTTATGAAGGAACAAAAGTAAATTCTGGCAAGAAGGAAGTTATATTAAATAATGAATCAAGTTATTACATTCTTACAGTAGTAGACGGTAATGCTGGTTTCTACAAGAAGGGATATAACTTTAATGTATCAAACAACAAGGCTTACTTGAAAGTCCCTGCCACCACGTTTGCTTCTATCCGCCTCCACTTCAACAATAACGATGGCACGACCGATATCATCGAAGTGCCCACAGAAGCACTCAACGGATACGGTGAAATCTACGACCTCTCTGGTCGCCGTGTAGAAAAGGCAACGAAGGGCGTCTATATCGTGAATGGTAAGAAGGTGATTTTCTAAAACGGAGTAGAATAACATAATTGAAATGATGACAACTATGACAAACAAAAAAATCTATACTGCTCCTACTGCTGAAGTATTCTATTTAGAAACTGAAAATATTATCGCTGCTTCTCCCACTACAGATGTCCCTGTCTACGGTGGTGAAGAAGGTGGTGATGGCAACGGAGGAGGTGTATTTGGTGATGCTGATCTGAGCAACAAGAAGAATCCTTGGACTCACACCTGGGAATAACCTTCCAAAACTGAATATTGAAATCGCTGTAGCGCTCCGTGTGCTACAGCGATTTTTTTAGGTATATGGGGTGGTAGAAATGCGCGAATTGGAGGGGCTTCCGGTTATAGTCTTTTATTGAATTTTGGTATTGAAAAGAGTTCGGCGAATAATTTAAATTCTTCCCTTTGAAATTTAATTTTTCTCCTTTGGAGTTTTCATTATCCAGCATGTCGGTTGAGGCACGCTGGATGTGCGTGGATTTATGCTGGGAGCACTTCCCCTCTTGCCCGCGACCGTTTCTTGTTAAATTACACCGCCTATTTCACAAAATATTCGTAACTTTGCCTCATCATGGGGTATTGTCATCCCCAAGCCTACACCATGCTATTTATCAGTAAATTTTATTCACAATCTAATATTTATCAACATGATTAAAAAATCTTTCTTGGCGCTTGTTGCCCTGATCATGTGCCTTCCTTGCACGATGCAGGCAAAGGTGGAACACTTGTTGCCCAAGCCACAGGAGGTGACTGTGACTCCCGGAGTGACTTTCGCTTTGAGCGGTGCTGTCAGCATCAATTATGCGGATGGTGTGGCGCAGTGCGCACTTTTGGAAGAAGTATTTACTGCAAATGGTTGCACTATCGCAGAAGGCGGCAAGGCGGTCAATGTGAGCTATGTGCAGAGCATTGATGGTGCTCACGATTACGCGCTCCATGGTTACGAAAACGAAGCGTATACTCTGGAAATCACTGCCAACGAAATCAACATCGCGGCGGTTACGGCTACGGGTGTGATTCGTGCAGCGCAAACCCTTGCACAGTTGGCGGAGGGTTACGATGGCGCAAAGGCGCTCGAAGGGCTTACGATGAAGGACTGGCCTGCATTTAAGTTGCGCGGTTATACGCACGACGTGGGCCGCTCGTTTATTTCTATCGACGAACTTATCAAGCAGGTAGAACTCTTCTCACGCTTCAAGGTAAATACCTTCCACTGGCACATGACTGAAAATCAGGCATGGCGCTTTGAGGTGAAGGCTTATCCCGAACTCACATCTGCTGCAAGCATGACGCGCTTCCCCGGTCAGTATTACACACAGGAAGATTGCAAGCGCTTGATGCAGGTGGCGAAGAAGCATGGTATGGTTGTCATTCCCGAAATCGACATGCCCGGACATAGTGAAGCGTTTGAGCGTGCCATGGGCTTCAACATGCAGAGCGAAGAGGGTAAGACGGTGCTCAAGAAGGTGCTTGACGAAGTGGCAGTTGTGTTTGAAGGCGCTCCCTACCTCCACATCGGTGGTGACGAAGTGTCAACAACAGCGGCTTACCTCAACGAAATGATTGCCTACGCTGAAAGCAAGGGCGTGAATGTGAAGGGCGGACTTTGGAACCCCATTAACGGTATCGGTCAGGATGCGCTGAAGCACACTTTGGCGCAGATGTGGGGTACACGCGGTTACTTGGCATCAGGTAAGGCAAACATCGACTGCCGTTACAACTACATCAACCACTTCGACGTCTTTGCCGACCTCGTAGGTATCTACAAGAGCAACATCTACTACCACGCACAAGGTACACCTGAAGTAGCTGGTGCGATTTCAAGTTGTTGGAACGACCGCAAGGTGGCTGACGAGGTCGCTATCATGGCGCAGAACAACGTTTGGGCGAATGTCATCGCTACTGCAGAACGTACCTGGATGGGTGGCGGTAAGCAGTATATTGATAATATGACCAACACACCTGCAAACCTCAAGGTTGACGGTGGTCATGGCGGTGTAATGCTTCCCAACTCGGGCGAAGAATACGACGAGTTTAAGAGCTGGGAAACGCGTTTCCTTTTCCACAAGGCCAACTCCTTGAAGGACGAACCCATCCCCTATGTGAAGCAGACAAATGTGCGTTGGCGCATTACGGATGCCTTCCCCAACGGTGGTTCGGAAACTGCTGCGTTTGGTCCTGAAGCAGCGGGCAAGACGGCTTCTACAGACCTCCTCCCCGAAATGTATACGCACGACGGTAAGACTTACTACACAGGTATGGCTACAGGTGCGGGTATCTACCTTGCGCACACTTGGGGCAACTCTATCATCGACGCTTACTACAGCAATCCTCAATACAACCACACAGCTTATGCGTGGACTTATGTTTATTCTCCCGAAGAGCAGACTGTAGGCGCACAGATTGAGTTCCAGAACTACAGCCGTTCGGAACAGGATGCGGCAGCTCCCGCAGGAAAGTGGGACCACTTTGGCTCAAAGATTTGGGTGAATGGCGAGGAAATCGCCGCACCCACTTGGGACAACACTGGTGTGAGCGTCAGCAACAAGGAAGTAATGTTGAAGAACGAGAACTTCCCCGGCCGTAAGCCCATTCAGGTAACTTTGAAGAAGGGTTGGAACAAGGTGTTCCTCAAACTCCCCTACTTCAATAAGGGTTACCGCTTGAAGAAGTGGATGTTTACTTGCGTCTTCACCGACACTGAAGGTAAGAATGCCGTTGAAGGTCTTATCTACTCGCCCAACCAGTGCATGGACGAGACTACGGAAGGCGTAGCAGCCAAGATTAGCAACATCAAGCGCGACCGCGGAGCATACATCGGCACAAGCATTGGTTTGTGGAGCGAAAGTGCAGCTGCAGCTCTTGATGCAAAGGTGGCAGAAGTGGAAGCTACTTACAATACTACCATGACTGCCGAAGAACGTGCGGCACAGTTGGTTGCACTCGAGGAAGCGTGGACAGCCTTCTTGGCAAACCTCACAGCAGAACACATGAACAAGCCCGTAAGCGGCAGTTATTATAGAATGTATACTCCTGGTCGCGACAGCCGCTACCCTACAGGTAAGGGCGCAGACAATGCGATTATCGGAGAACAGAACCCTACGACAAATGCTTCTATCTGGCAGTTTGTAACACGCACAGATGGTTCATACAATATCATCAACCTTGCAGATGGTACTTACATTTCACCTGCGAGCAGCAACAACACTGCGCTCAACTGCGTGGCGGCAGAACCTGCAGCAGGATGGACACTGAAACCTGCAAACACAAAGGGACAAGTGATTGTTACTAGTGGCACGGTGCAGTTTAACCAGACAAACGGTGGGCAGAGTTTCAAACTCTACAACTGGGGTAGCGGCACAAACACCACAGACGGCGGATGTCAGTACGCATTTATTGAAATTACTCCCGACCTCGCTCCCACAGCTTTTGCTTTTGTCGGTGGCACAGAGTTTCAGGCTTACCCTTATGCGGTAAGTGATGCGGTTGCGGCGAAGGTATTCGCAAAAGAAAACATCACCATTGCTATTGATGTGACTATGCCTGCATCAATAAGCAACAATACGCGTTATGCACTTGTGTGTGCAGCCGACCCTACGAAGGGGGTTACTGGGGCAACAAAGACTAATTCTCCCTATGTAGGTTTCGGTCTTAACGGCAGTAACCCCGTATATCTTCCCTCTTCTGCAAGTGGCGATAAGTTTACTTACAGAGACCATACTTTTGCTGTCAACACCAACTACAAGGTGGTGTATGTTATTGATAAAGCCAACCAGCAATTCTCTATTTATGTAAATGGCGCGTTGAAGAGCACAGCAACTTATCCTGTTGTGGGATATGATTTGCAATCGTTCAGCAACTTTGCCACAAACGAGAATGCAAAACTTTATATCGGTGGTGGCGTTGTAAACAACACTACCGCACACGATAAGTTTGGCGGTAAGATTCACTCCGTACATTTCTTTGACGGGGCACTTAACGCAGAGGAAATTTCGATGATTGACTACTCGAAAGTTCCTGCAAACACTACGGTGAGCAGTCCTGAAGAATTTATCAAGGGCGGTCTCTACACCTTCGTATCGGCACGCGGATGGATGGGTGCTACGGCAGACAACAGCAATGTCATCTCAACTGCACGCACCAGCGTGACTCCCGATGCGGAAAATGCGTTTTTCCAATGGACGGTGTATAAGTCAAACAACGGCAACTACTACCTCTACAACATCGGTAAGCAGCAGTTTATGGGCATCCAGAGTGGCAACAACGCAAGCATTCCTTTCGTCAGCACGCCCGCTGGAAAGACCTTGACATTTAAGCAAAGCAGTTCTGCGGAATACCCCATCATGTTCTCAACAGACAATGCGGGTGTTGTAAACCACTCTACCGTTCACGGCACAGGACTTGTTAACTGGACGGGCGGATGGAGCAAACTCGACGATGGGGGTAGCAACCACAAGGTGACACTCGTGGGAATCCTTCCCGCTGAAGAATTGCAGAAGATTGCGGACCTCATTGAGACTTACGACAAGGGACTTCCCGTAACTGCCGTGATTGAAGGGTTGGAAGAGAACAATCCCAACGTGTATCTCGGTAGCGTAAGAGCAACGAATGCCAATGGCGCCCTCACTACAAAGTTGCAGAAGGGCGAAGGCATTACCTTCTTCAGTTTCGACGGTACGCAGACTACAACCATCGACTTCACACGCGCCTACCGCGGTTTTGAATTCCAAGGTTATTTCGTGGGTGAAGAAAGTTTGGGCACCAGTTTCGAACTGACTGCAGCTCTTCAGGAACGCATCACCGAGGAAAATCCCCTCGTGGCGAAGTTTACGACAACTGCCGATGTGATGCTCTTCTCTGACAACGATCCTTTCTCTTACCGCATTCCCGCTATTGGCAAGACTGCTACAGGTCGCCTTATTGCTGTAAGCGACTATCGCTATAGCCTTGACGACATTGGTCGTTACAATTTTGGCACAGCAAATCCCGGTATTGACCTTGTGATTCGCACCAGCGACGACAACGGTAAGACTTGGAGCGACAAGCAAACGATTGCGGCAGGTTCGCGCGTTCGTGGCACAGACGACTGCGCTTATGGCGACGCAGCGATTGCCGTTGTAGGCGAAAAGGTGCTCGTAATGGCTGCTGCGGGTGACGTGATGTTTGGCAACGGTAGCGCAACAGCACATAACCGTGCCGTGCGCGTGTTCAGTGAAGACAATGGTGTGACTTGGACAAAGCAGGATATCTCTGAAACCTTGTTCCTCGGTGAGGACGCTACGATTCAGAACGGTTTCACGGCATTCTTCGGCAGCGGTCGTTTGGCAGTGGATGAAAACTACAACGGCACGGGCAAGGCGCGTATCTACGGTGCGTTGCTCCTGAAGAAGGCTTCGGGAACGGGTAACTACGTCATCTATACCGACGACCTCGGTCTTACCTGGAACATCCTTGGTGGCAGTCAGAACGCGATTGCCAATCAGGACGAACCCAAGGTGGAAATCCTTCCCAGCGGACAGATTTTGTTGAGCATCCGTCGCGGTGGCGGTCGCCAGTTTAATGTATTTACATACACCGACAAGGCTACGAACGCGGGTAACTGGGACAGCAATGCGAACGGTTGTGGCAACGGCGGTAGCAACACGTGTAACGGCGAACCCTACTGCATCGATGCCGTAAATGCGGATGGCAAGGCGGTGAAACTCCTCTTGCAGTCACAGCCCAAGGGCGGCAGCGGACTTTACGACCGTCGCGATGTAACCATCTGGTATAAGGAAGTTACAAATGCCAAATACACTTCGGCACAGATTGCAAGCGACTGGACACAGGGTCTTCAGGTGAGCACCCAGCAGAGTGCTTACAGCGCTATGACACTTCAGGACGACGGCAAAATTGCCTTCTTCTTCGAGGAAGCACCTTGCTTTGGAGATGACCAAGCGAAGGGTTACTGCATGGTTTACACGCCCCTCTCTATTGAAGACATCACAAAGGGTAAGTATAGCACTCCCGAAGACGACACAACCGGCATCACAGGTATGCCTACTGTCAACGCAAATACGCGCATCTACGACCTTTCTGGCCGTCGCGTAGAAAAGGCGAGTAAAGGTGTATATATTGTAAATGGCAAGAAGGTGGTGTTCTAAAACACCCAACAGAATACTGCTAAATATAAAAGAGGGTGTGTCGAAACGCAAAATTTCGGCACACCCTCTTTAGTTGGGTAAGAATGTGTAAAATGCAAGGCGCTGAGATTAAGGATGAAGGGAGTGTACTGAAGTACATGACCAAATCCGAAATTGATGAGCAACGTAGCACTTTGCACATTATGACACAGCGTCTTTTTTTGTACTTCCAGATATGCCCTTATCATAAGGAACAATTTCTATCACAGACACCTTGGGAAACACAAAGTTTTGATGTATATTTGTAATTGGAATATGAAACAATAACACGATTATGAAGATAGGAGATAAAGTAAGATTCCTCAACGAAGTAGGCGGTGGCATTGTTGCCGGATTTCAAGGTAAGAACACCGTGCTTGTGGAAGATGAAGACGGATTTGAAATCCCCATGCTCATCACGGAGTGTGTGGTGATTGACACGAACGATTACAACATTCCCGTGAAGCCTAAGAACGAACCGAAACCTTCCCCCACACCTGCGGCAAAGGACGACGAAGCAGACGACGAGTCGCACCTCCTGCGCCCCATGACCTTTAAGGCAAAACCCGTGGAGCGTCGCGGCGGAGATATGCTGAACATCAGCCTCGGCTTCACCCCTGTAAATGTGCGCGAGTTGAGTTCTACGGCATTTGAAATGTACCTCATCAACGATTGCAACTACACGCTCGCTTTTACCCTGCTTACGCAAACCAACAGCGCTTGCCACGTGCGCCACAGCGGTGTGATTGAACCCAACACAAAACTTTTCCTCGAGGAATTTGACCGCAGCGACCTCCCTGAGTTAGAAAAACTTACGCTGCAAGCAATAGCGTATAAGGCGGAGAAACCCTTCCTGCCCAAAGCGCCCGTGTATGTAGGCTTCCGCTTGGACTGCCCGAAGTTTTATAAGCTCCACACCTTTGGCGAAAGCCTATTCTTTGAGCAGCCCTCTTACATCGTGGATGTCATGAAGGACGACCAGCCCGCGCGCTCCGTGTTTATCGACGCCAAGCAACTCCGCGACGCGATTATTGAACCCAAGCGTGAAGAACGACCTCAGGTGCAAACCGCGCGCAACACGATGCGCAACGGCATCATCGAAGTAGACCTCCACGCCTCCGCCATCCTCGAAACGGAGCAAGGCATGGACAGCAAAGCCATACTGGAATATCAGCTTCAAGTCTTCCACGAAGAGATGAAGCAGCACCTCAAGAAGAAGGGCTCCAAGATTGTCTTCATTCATGGTAAGGGCGACGGCGTGCTCCGCAACGCAATTATAAAAGAGCTCCGCCAAACCTACAAGACCTGCATCTTCCAAGACGCCTCCTTCCGCGAATACGGATTTGGAGCTACGATGGTGATTGTGAAGTAAGGGCAGTTTTCTACACCAAAAATTTGGTAATGTCGTGAAAATCTCTTACTTTTGGCAACTATAAATAGCAATTATGCTGCATAGGTTTCGTGTGGTTGTAAGGCTATAAGGTTATGAGGTTTGCGTTCGGTTTGCATCGTCTTAAAACCTTTAAGCGTAGCGACCTAAAACCTCGTAACCTAAACATGAATTTACTTACATAAACAATAAAAAGTTATGGGTCTTAAAATTGTTGTACTTGCCAAGCAAGTGCCCGACACGCGCAATGTGGGTCCTGACGCAATGACTGCAGAAGGTACAATCAACCGCGCTGCGTTGCCTGCCATTTACAATCCCGAGGACTTAAACGCCCTTGAGCAGGCTTTGCGTTTGAAAGATAAATTCCCCGGCACTACGGTGACCATCGTTACGATGGGGCCTCCCCGTGCGGCGGAAGTTATTCGTGAATCTATGTACCGCGGAGCAGATGGCGGTTACCTCCTTACTGACCGCGCTTTTGCAGGTGCTGATACACTCGCTACGAGCTACGCCCTCTCAACGGCTATTCGCCACATTGGCGATGTGGACTTGGTTATCGGTGGTCGCCAAGCGATTGACGGTGACACGGCTCAGGTAGGTCCACAGGTGGCTGAGAAGCTTGGTTTGAACCAAATCACTTATGTGGAAGAAATTCTCGACCTTACCGACGGTCTTCTTACTGCCAAGCGTCACATCGACGGAGGTGTAGAAACCGTTCAGGCACCCCTTCCCCTCGTGCTTACGGTGAACGGTAGCGCTGCGCCTTGTCGCCCCCGCAATGCGAAACTTGTGATGAAGTACAAGCGTTGCTTGGCTCCGCTTGAAAAGCCCGCTGACGGTTTGGCGTATGCTGAAGAGTACGACAAGAAGCCTTGGCTCACATTAGGTCAAATCTCTTGCGCCGATGTCAATGCTGACCTCGCGCAGTGCGGACTTTCGGGTTCGCCCACGAAGGTGAAGAGCATCGAAAACATTGTCTTCAAGGCAAAGGAAAGTAAGGTGCTCACGGGTTCCGACGAAGATATTAAGGGCCTCATGGAAGAGCTCTTGGCAAATCACACTATTGGATAATATAAAGATTAACGATTAACGGTTAACGGTTAATGATTAATGGTTAACGATTAACGATTAAAGGTTCGTTCAACTCTCTACTTTCATCGTTTATCGTTAAACGTTAAACGTTCCCCGTTCCAAGATATACTATGAACAGTGTATATGTTTACTGCGAACTTGAAGGCACGCAGGTTGCCGAAGTAAGTCAGGAACTTCTCTCCAAAGGTCGCAAATTGGCCGACACTTTGGGCGTGAAGTTAGAAGCCGTGGCTGCCGGAAGTGGCATTACGGGAAAAGTAGAACAGCAAATTTTGCCCTACGGCGTGGATAAACTTCACATTTTTGACGCCCCCGGACTCTTCCCCTACACATCGTTGCCCCACTCTTCGATTTTGATAAACCTCTTTAAGCAGGAAGAACCCCAGATTTGCCTCATGGGCGCTACAGTTATTGGCCGCGACCTCGGTCCTCGCGTTTCTTCAGCGCTCCATTCGGGATTGACAGCCGACTGTACGGCTCTCGAAATTGGTAGTCACGAAGATAAGCGTGCGGGCAAGGTATATGACCAGTTACTTTACCAAATCCGTCCTGCTTTTGGCGGTAATATTGTGGCGACAATCATTAACCCCGAAAACCGTCCGCAGATGGCTACCGTGCGTAGCGGTGTGATGAAGGCGGAAGTGCTTGATGCAAATTACCCCGGCGAAGTTGTCATCGAAGACGTGGCGAAGTTTGTGCCCGAAACGGATTATGTGGTGAAGGTGATCGACCGCCAGGTAGAAAAGGCAAGTTCAAACCTCAAGGGTGCGCCTATCGTGATTGCCGGAGGTTATGGTGTCGGTTCGAAGGAAAACTTTGAGTTGCTCTATGCCTTGGCTAAGGAAATCCATGCCGAAGTGGGTGCGAGTCGTGCGGCGATTGACGCAGGTTTCTGTGAGCACAATATGCAAATTGGTCAGACAGGCGTTACCGTTCGTCCCAAGGTGTACATCGCATGTGGTATCTCAGGCGCCATTCAGCACGTAGCGGGGATGAAAGAAAGCGGTATCATCATTTCTATCAACACAGACCCCAACGCGCCTATCAACCAAATTGCGGACTACGTGATTAACGGTTCGGTAGAAGAGGTGTTGCCCAAAATGATTAAGTATTATAAGGGCTAATGCCCTTGAAAGGAGAAATGAGAAAGGAGAAATGAGAAATAGGCTGGCGCAGTGAGTGTCCAGTGCTACATTCCTTCTTGTTTCGTAGAGCAGTTATGACGAAAAATTTCGGTAGTATTTATGTCCCGCAGGCATATTTCTCCTTTCCCCTTTCTCCTTTCTAAATTTCTCAAAGTTATGGCTAACTATTATAGCGACATAAAAGAACTTCAGTTCGAACTCAACCATCCGCTCATGGAGCGAATTGTTGAACTCAAGGAGCGCAATTTCCGCGACAAGGAAACATTTGACGAAGCTCCTCTTGATTATCCCGATGCGATGGACTCTTACGACAAGGTGCTTGACATCGTGGGCGACATTACGGCAAATGTGATTAAGCCCAACTCAGAAGGTGTTGACGCCGAAGGACCTCATTGCGAAAATGGCAGAGTGCGTTACGCTTCGGGCACTTATGATAACCTCAATGCCATGGTTGGCGCAGGAATGAATGGGATGACCATGCCCCGCCGTTTCGGTGGGTTGAATTTCCCCATCACTCCCTACACGATGTGTGCCGAAATCGTGGCAGCAGCCGACGCGGGTTTCAGCAACATCTGGAGTTTGCAGGACTGTATTGAGACACTTTACGAATTTGGCAACGAAGACCAGCACAGCCGTTTCATTCCCCGCATTTGCCAAGGCGAAACGATGTCAATGGACCTCACAGAACCCGACGCAGGTTCTGATCTTCAGAGCGTAATGCTCAAGGCAACCTACGACGAAGCTGAAGGTTGCTGGCGCCTGAATGGTTGCAAGCGCTTTATCACCAATGGTGACGCACAGCTTCACTTGGTGCTCGCGCGTTCAGAGGAAGGAACAACCGACGGACGTGGTTTGTCAATGTTTATTTATGACAAAAACGACGGTGGGGTAGATGTGCGCCGCATTGAAAATAAGTTGGGTATTCATGGGTCGCCCACGTGCGAACTTGTATATAAGAATGCGAAGGCAGAACTCTGTGGCGACCGCAAACTCGGGCTTATTAAATACGTTATGGCCTTGATGAACGGTGCGCGCCTCGGTATTGCTGCGCAGAGTGTGGGACTTTCACAGGCGGCTTATAACGAAGCCCTCGCTTATGCCCGCGACCGTAAGCAGTTTGGTAAAGAAATTATCAACTTCCCCGCCGTGAGCGACATGCTCTCACTCATGAAGGCGAAGCTCGATGCCGGTCGTGCGTTGCTTTATCAGACTTCACGCTACGTAGATATCTACAAGGCGCTCGAAGATATTGCCCGCGAACGCAAACTTGAGGCAGAGGAGCGTCAGGAACTCAAGAAGTATTCAAAGCTTGCCGACTCGCTCACACCCCTTGCCAAGGGTATGAACTCGGAATACTGCAACCAGAATGCTTACGACTGCATCCAGGTGCACGGTGGTTCAGGTTTCATGATGGAATACTTCTGTCAGCAAATCTACCGCGATGCCCGTATCACAAGCATCTATGAAGGTACTACGCAGTTGCAGGTAGTGGCAGCCATCCGTTACGTAACCAACGGTGCTTACCTCGCCCTCATGCGCGACTACGAAGCAGTGCCTGCGGCGCCTGAATTTGCTTCGCTTATCGAGCGTGCAAAGGCAATGGCAGATAAGTTTGAAGCGGCCACAACGCATGTAAAGGATGCTGCAAATGCAGAATTCCACGACCTCTGTGCGCGCCACCTCTACGAAATGGCTGCAAGCATCATCATGCTCCACCTCCTCACGCAAAATGCTACGCGCTGTCCTGAAATGTTTGCGAAGAGCGCCCGCGTTTATGCGAATTATGTAGAAGCAGAAGTGATGAAGCACTACACATGGGTGATGAATCTCACGCCTGAAACGATGGAAGACTACAAGCAGGCATAAACTCATACTGCACAATAAGTGGAGGCGGTCAAGACAAACTGGACTGCCTCCACTTTTGAAAATTCTATTTTAGACTGTAGCGAAGTTTCATCCCGCAAGGGTTACTCACTACTCACTACTAACTACTAACTCCTCACTCCTCCCGCATTATGCAAGAAATATTCGTTCTCATCACCAGCATGGCGCCCTACCTGCTATTGGGGTTTCTCCTTGCTGGATTGATGCATGCCTTTGTGCCCCCTACCCTTTACCGACGCTTTCTCGGGGGCGCTTCATTCCGCAGTGTGTGCAATGCGGCACTTTTAGGGATTCCACTTCCGCTGTGCTCATGCGGTGTAATCCCTACGGCAATGTCGCTGCGCAAGGAAGGAGCAAGCAAGGGGGCTACAGTATCTTTTCTCATTGCCACGCCCCAAACAGGAGTAGATTCTATCATTGCCACCTACTCGCTCATGGGACTCCCCTTTGCCCTAATCCGCCCCATCGTAGCACTGATAACGGCGCTGTTGGGCGGTACATTGGTAAATGCTTTTGAGAAGTCGGACGCTGCCGTTTACACAACCGACACGTGCACAACAGGGTGTGAAGAGACTCCACCTAAGACCTTCATGCAGCGCATAAAAACGGCACTGCACTATGCCTTTGTAGAGATGATGCAGGACATCGGTAAGTGGCTCGTGGTGGGACTTATTGTTGCAGGACTTATTACGGTTTTCGTACCTGATACGTTCTTTGCACACTTCGCTGACACTCCCCTGCTGAGCATGCTCCTCGTCTTGCTCTGTGCCATACCTATGTATCTTTGTGCTACGGGCAGCATCCCCATTGCCGTAGCACTTATGCTCAAAGGACTTTCTCCGGGCACGGCTCTCGTACTCCTCATGGCAGGACCAGCGGTAAACGTAGCCTCGCTGTTGGTAATCAGCAAGGTCATGGGGCGCAAGACGCTCTTGCTCTACCTGCTTGCCATCGTGGGCGGCGCACTTGCATTTGGTCTCGGCGTGGACTACCTGCTGCCACACAGTTGGTTTGCCGCACCCATTGCAGGCATCCACACCTGTGGCGCTTGCGGACCATCTACGTTCAACCTCGCGTGCTCCATTATCCTTATTCTACTCTTAACGCACGCCTTGATTCGCCGTTACACATCGCACAGCGCGTGTTCTTGCGGTGGTTCTTGCGGTTGCACAACGGAGGCGACACACTGCGCATGTTCAACTCAAACTCCCACAACTATGAAAATTCAGATTAAGGGTATGTCGTGCAACCATTGCAAAGGCAGCGCCGAGCGCGCCATATTGGGTGTGAGTGGCGTAACTGCTGTCGACATCAACCTCGCTTCTGGCGAAGCAATTATCACAGGAAATCCCGATTTAGAGGCAGTCATTTTGGCGGTAGAAGCACTCGGTTTTGAGGTCGTAAAGTAGGTCCAAAAAACAATACCTATTCGCGTCCCCAACAGGAAGCGATTTTCACAACGTAAAAAAGCAGGATTCAGACGCGTGTTTGAATCCTGCTTTGTGTATATGGTTTACATCAACTTCAAGCGAAGTTTTGTAAGCACCTGCTTTGTATTTTGCGTGAAGTCGCCCTGCATCATCCACGTGTAGAAACTGGGATCTTGACGAAGCACTTCAAGTACGGGACGACCGCGATATTTACCGAAATTGAACACCTCCTGGCGCTGAGCATTGTAGACGATGCGACCGGCAAGGTCTACGTTGTCGCCACGGCGCGTATATTCAGAGAGGAAGTTGACATCACCCTGCAAATCGGGATAACGTTCGAGCTGCGAGAGCAACACTTCGTACGTTGCACGGGTGTCGGCAAAAGCGCTGTGGGCATTTTCCAAATCCTTATCGCAGTAGAACTTATACGCTGCCGTCAGGTTGCGCGGTTCACGCTTGAAGAAGATGCTCTGCACATCCACGAGTTTTGCCTTCGTAATGTCAAAGTCTACACCTGCACGGAGGAATTCTTCTACAAGCAGGGGAACATCGTAAGAGTTAGAATTGTAGCCCGCAATGTCGCAACCCGAGAAGATTTGCGCCAACTCTGCGGCCTTTTCCTTAAACGTGGGGCAGTCCTTCACATCCTCATTAGTAATACCAGTAACAGCAGAAGCATCGGGAGAAATAGGAATGAGGGGATTAAAGCGAAGGGTTTGCGCCTCTTCGTTCCCATTGGGATAAACCTTAATGAAACAGAGTTCCACAATACGGTCGGAAGAAATGGAGAGTCCCGTAGATTCGATATCGAAGAAGATGAGGGGGCGGGTGAGGTGGAGTTTCATCAGCACAAGGAATTAGTCGTTTATCATCATGGGCATGATCATCATCAATACAGTTTCTGTTTCCTTCTGTTCTACGGGGAGAATCAAACCTGCACGACTGGGACCTGCGAGTTTAAACAACACTTCTTCGGAGTCAATATTGTTAAGCACTTCCAAAAGGAAACTACCACGGAAACCAATGTTCATAGGCATCTGCGTGTAGTCGCAAAGGAGGGATTCGTCTGCCGACTTTGAGAAGTCCAACTCATGGCTGGAAATAAGCATATTATTATTTTCCAACTTCAACTTCACGCAACCACTTGCTACATTTGAGAAGAGCAACACACGACGCAAAGCACTGATAAGCGCCACGCGATTAACGGTTACAAGAATATCGTTTGCAGTAGGAATAACTGCCGCATAATTGGGATAACGACCTTCTACAAGGCGGCAGTTCATCGTGTAACTTTCTGTTGTAAATACAGCGTTGCGCAAACCAAATTCGATGGTTGTCTGACCTTCATCTTTTACCAAGAAGCCCTTCAACATATTTGCGGGTTTCTTTGGAAGGATGAACGAACCCACCTGTCCAGCGCCCACACCAGGATACTGCGTGCATGCCATCTTCTGTGCGTCAGTTGCAACAATCGCAGTCTCATTCTCCTTAACATCAAAATAAAGTCCGCCAATCTGAGGACGAAGCGCATCGTTGCTAGCCGCAAAAAGCGAACGGTTCACACCATTGTAAAGCAACTGCGAGTCCATAGTGAACGTTACCTTGTCTTCCGACATTGCAGGAGGAACAGGATACTGCTCTGCCGACTGTGCCACGAAGTTGAACTTACCATTCTGGTACTCTACTGTCACGGCATAATTCTCCTCGTTCACATAGATATCTACGGGTTGCTCGGGAATTTCACGAATCGCTTCCTGAATCACCTTTGCGTTGATCAAGAAGTCTACTGCTCCTTCTGATTCCACCAATTCAAGTGTTGAAGTAAGCGTGATTTCGTTATCAGCAGCCACAAGTGTCAACTCATTATTAGACACTTTGAACAATATATTTTCAAGAATAGTAAGACTGCCCTTGGGCACAATGACGCGCCCTATCGTTTGAAGACGCTGTGAGAGAACAGCACTGGATACAACAAATTTCATATGCGATTTTAATTTTGGTTTTCTCCACAAAGGTACAATAAAGATATGAAAGGCAGGGGGTAGAAAGGGAAGAATTTTTAGATGACTTGATGGGATAAGTTTCTCAGAAAGGATAAAATAAAATTCACCCGTCTCGCTTTGCCCAATCATAGAATTTGGTTACTTTTGCATACGCTATTTTGGAAAGTGAAACATTCACCATTGAAACTACATACAAATTTATTATGGATATTACAGGAAGAATTATCGCTGTGATGGAAAAGCGCAGCGGACAGTCTCAGCGTTCTGGAAATGCTTGGGCATCACAAGACTATGTTATTGAAACACACGAACAGTACCCCCGTCGTTGCTTGTTCAACGTGTTTGGTGAAGACAAAATCAACGAATACAACTTGCAGATCGGTTCTGAGGTAACAGTTTCGTTCGACATCAATGCTCGCGAATACAACGGTCGCTGGTATAACGACATCCGTGCTTGGCGCGTAGTTCCTGCACAGGTAGCACCTGCGGCGGCACCTGCGGAATCATTCGCAGCACCCGAAGCAGCAATCCCCGCCCCTGTTGCAGCACCCGCAGCACCCGAGGATGACCTCCCCTTCTAAAAAACACACCACATACGGGCTGTGCCAAGCGTCTGTGCTTTGGTACAGCCCGAATTATTTCCTGTGGAAGTCTTTCCTATTAGCGCAACACAGTCTATCGTCGTTATAAATCCTCAAATCTGCGGTTTCTTTATGCCCACCCTTCTCCACAAACTATGGAACGACCTCGTCGGAGTTCTGCTACCACGCACTTGCATTGTGTGTGGGCGTCCCTTAGTGCCTACCGAGAAGGTGTGCTGCACTACCTGCATCATCAACCTCCCACTTACGCATTACAAAGCATGTGAGGGCAACCCCATAGAGCGCGCTTTCTGGGGGAAAATACCAATCGTTCGCGCAAATGCCTATTTTCACTACAAACCTCATACGGCATACGCACGCATCATCACACAATTAAAATACAGTAACCGCCCTGATTTTGGCATTTTCATTGGGCGCCTCATGGCAAACGACCTGCTGCACACGGAATTCTTTAACGACATTGACCGAATCATTCCCGTACCACTCGCTAAGTCACGACAAATTAAGCGTGGTTACAATCAAAGCGAACTGATTGCCAAAGGCATACAAGAGGTAGTATCGATCCCTATCGACAATACATCGATACGGCGCACCACAGCAAATATGCAACAAACACAGACGCACAAACTACTGCGCCACGAAAATGTGAAGGGGATTTTTGAACTAACACAAGAGTGCTTAGTTAAACCAGACCTCACCCCACTAAACATCCTTGTCCCTACACAAAAAACGGTTCAGCGAACTCCTTACCACCCATTAGAAAATAAGCACATCTTACTCATTGACGACATCTTCACAACAGGCGCCACGCTACTATCTTGCAGTCAAGTACTCGCAACGATTCCCGGAATCCGTATCAGCATCCTCTGCGCCGGTGTCGCAGGTCACCAACATTGGGGACCACGGCAACCCGAAGCGTAATGAAAAGATAATAACAACGACTATACCATTCAACAACAAGGCAACCATGCATGATAACCAGCATGGTTGCCTTGTTTGTTAATGTTTGATTTATGGGCAAATTCCAAAACACAAAAAAAGAGGTTCTTCAAAATTCTGAAGAACCTCTCTGAAAAGTGGCGGCGACCTACTCTCCCGCTATACGCAGTACCATCGGCGCGGACGGGCTTAACTTCTCTGTTCGGAATGGGAAGAGGTGGAACCCCGACGCTATAACCACCGGAAATAAATTTAGACA
>JBGVGJ010000057.1:0-40470 GCA_045121635.1 Alloprevotella sp.
CGGCACACCCTCTTTAGCTGGGTAAGAATGTGTAAAATGCAAGGCGCTGAAATTAAGGATGAAGGGAGTGTACTGAAGTACATGACCAAATCCGAAATTGATGAGCAACGTAGCAGTTTGCACATTATGACACAGCGTCACCATCATATCCGCATGGACATCAGAACCTCAGAATTTCAGAATAAACCGTAGATTACTCTGAGCTTCTGAACGAATTGTTCTTCGTTAAACGTTAATCTTTCAACGTCCCCATTACTTCAACTTTGAGAGCGCTTCCTTGATGCGACGGATTGCCTCAACAATGTTTTCGTCGCTGGTAGCGTAACTCATGCGGAAGCATTCGGGAGAACCGAAAGCATCGCCACCTACGGTTGCTACATGTCCTACTTCAAGAAGGTACATAGCGAGGTCCATAGAGTTGTTGATAACATGTGTGCCGTCGGTCTTTCCGAAGTAGCTGCTGCACTTGGGGAAGAGGTAGAAGGCACCTGTGGGGTTGTTGACTTCGAGTCCGGGAATCTGCTTCGTGAGTTCTACGATGAGGTTCTTACGGCGTTCGAAAGCCTGGCGCATTTCTTCTACGCAGTCCTGGGGTCCAGCGAAGGCTTCGGTAGCTGCTACCTGACTTACAGAACAGGGACCTGAAGTGTACTGACCCTGGAGCTTGTTGCACGCCTTTACAATCCAGTCGGGACCAGCAAGGAAACCGATACGCCAACCTGTCATGGCGTATGCCTTTGACACACCATTGATAATCACGGTGCGTTCCTTCATTCCTTCGCATGAAGCGATAGATGCGTGTGCGCCTATATAATTAATGTGTTCGTAGATTTCGTCGGAGATTACTACGACGCGTTCGTGGCGACGGAGCACTTCTGCAAGCCCTTCGAGTTCTTCCTGTGTATAGACAGAACCTGTGGGGTTACTGGGTGAGCAGAGAATAATCGCACGAGTAGCGGGAGTAATTGCCGCTTCGAGCTGCGCAGGAGTAATCTTGAAGTCCTGCTCAATACCTGCCTCAATATATACAGGGGTTGCATCAGCAAGAAGTACCATCTGGGGATAACTTACCCAATAAGGAGCGGGGATAATCACCTCATCGCCCTTGCCTGTAAGCGCCATTACGGCATTACATACGCACTGCTTCGCACCGTTTGAGCAAGAGATTTGCGCGGGCGTGTAGTCGAGACCGTTTTCGTTCTTCAACTTTGCGCAGATTGCTTCGCGGAGGGCGGGATAACCGGGCACGGGAGAGTAGCGAGAGAAGTTGTCATCAACAGCCTTCTTTGCCGCTTCCTTAATATGGTCGGGCGTGTTAAAGTCGGGTTCACCTACAGAAAGGTTGATGATGTCAAGACCTTGCGCCTTGAGTTCGGCGCTCTTCTGAGACATAGCAAGCGTTGCCGAAGGGGCAAGGCGATTAAGAGTTGCTGAAAGTGTCTGCATAGTATTTGAATTTGTTTTTAGTAGACAAGTTTTTAGTAAACGAGTAGACAAGAAGGTTACAAGATGTTGATAGCGAGCAACCCCTGTTTCTTGATAGAGTTTACTTGCGGTCGCCAAAAATGCGGAGCAAGTAAATGAAGAGGTTGATGAAGTCGAGATAGAGGGTCAAACTGCCCATCAATGCCAACTTCATAGTAGATTCGTTCATCTCTGCGCCGTGCATGAGGAACATTTGCTTAATCTTCTGCGTGTCGTAAGCCGTAAGGCCCGAGAAAATCAATACACCGGCGTAGGTGCAAATCCACATTAAGCCACTACTCTGAATAAAGATATTCACCACTGTAGCAATAATCACCCCGATGAGTGCCATCATCAAGAAGCGGCCAAGGGCACTTAAGTCTTTCTTGATAAAATAGCCCACAAGCGACATTGCACCAAAGGTGCCTGCCGTGATGAAGAAGGTAGACGCGATTGAACCCAATGTGTAGGCCAAGAAGATGGTTGAGAAGAACACACCGTTGAGCACAGAGTAAACCAGGAACACAATGCCTGCCGTAGCAAACGACATGCGTTCAATGCGTGCGGCAAGATAAAAAACTGCAGCAAACTCTGCGATGATCAATCCCCAAAACAACAACTGATTGGTAGCAATCGCATAAACAATGTTGGTGTTGTAAGCACAATAGTAAGCAGTAAGACCTGTTACGGCAAGAGCAAGCGCCATCCAAGTATAAACCTTGCGCATCAACATAGCAAATGCCGTGGGGCGGTCAATCGCGCGTGAATTATTGTAGTATGATTTCATGTAAGAAGATTCCATGATCGTAATAAAGTTTAGAGTTTAGAGTTTAAAGTTTAGAGTTGAGAGAAGGGGGAGTGGGCATTATGGTTTTTATGAATTGAATTTAGTTGTTATTCCTCTGGCAATCGATGTATCTTCTGTCGTCCTCCACCTTGCTCTTCAGAGACAACAGCTTGCAAGTTGTCGTTGATTCGGGTTAAAATTTCTTTTAAGGTATAGACATCTTCTTCAGAATCTGAAATATCGCCTGTAATTTGGCTCACAATATTTAATGCTAGCGAGGCAAACTTCTGCTTTAAATAATCTATAAATCCCAGGTGCAGAGCCGTGAGGTAATAGAATTTATGAATGAGCTGTTCTTCATTCCACTTTGTGGCACAATAGAATATTTCATAAAAGGCATCTAACAGCAGTTGTTTATCTTCGTCACTGGCATTTGAAATATTACCACTAACTATTTCATCATAAACTTTGTTGTAAAAACCTCTCCAAGCAGTCTCTGTGATATCTTTTCGGTTTATTTGGTAAAAAGCAATACCGATATAGGCTTCTGCTATGATAGATCCTTTTTCCTCGTATTCAATAAGAAACTTAAGGGCTCTACTCACATCTTTTTGATAATCATTCTTTCCGAATAAATGATTAAGTGCTTTCTCGCAAGGATAATAAGTTGTTATAACTTCATCTATAGACTTTAAATCAAATAAATAAGGCAAAATATCATTTTCAATCTTTTTAGATATTACTTCATATTTGTCGCCAAACTTGTTCGTCTGATTTATTGTGGCAAAAAGAACGGAAATAAGTCCATCTTTATTTTCATGTATAAAATCCTTGTGTTCATCAGGGAGTGATGTTTCTGAAAGATAATGCGAGAAATAGTGATAGAGATTTAACCCTACATACATTCCATTGGTGTCTGATTCCGTTAAGAGGTTTTCTTTATGCCTTTCAAGATAGTCAAAGTATTTTGACCAAGCCAATTTTGCATTTCGCTCGTTATGCATGACATCATAAGGATTCATGTAAATATCCCCTAGTTTCGCATAAGATGCTGAATCATAACCTTCAACTGCCTTTTGGTAATATTCAACGGCTCTCCTTGAGTTGTCTCTGTCATACCAAATATCGCCTAATCTGCTGTACGCCATGGCATAACCAAGTGAAGCGCTCTTTTCAAAATAAAATATCGCCCTATCTACATCCTCAAATTTGTCGTTGTTTCCATAATAATAGTCATCCCCTAACATATAATAGTATCTACCCATGTCGTTTTGGGTAAACCCAAAATCGTTGCCAGCATCCAATTTGTCATCAACTTCGGAATTGTCATTATCAGGAATTTGCAAGATAACATCAATGGCTTCAGCAATATTAATAGAAAAGAACTCTCGAGAATCATTCACTCTACATCCACGCTCGGTGAGTATTTCGTGAGCAATTTTTTCAGCAAGGTGGCAATTTTTAAACATTCTTTTATATACCACCACAAAAGGTGTTGGCACACCCGTAGATGCTGATAACTCTTTCGCTCTTTCGTTAGGATCTTTTGTTGTTTTACCCACCTTTACTAATCCTTCGTGTGAAGGATTAATCAATATGTATACATAACCCTTTCTATTATCCATGGTGTTTCTTATACTTTAATTTGTCCCGACACGCAGTCGGCAGGACGGGGTATTCTCCTTTCTCCTTTCTCCTTTCTCATTTCAAATGGAGGTTGTGCCCCATGCGTTCCTTCTTCGTCTTGAGGTAACGCTCGTTGTACTGGTTGGGTTCTACTTCGATGGGAACGTTCTCTACAATTTCAAGACCGTAAGCTTCAAGGCCGACGCGCTTCACGGGGTTGTTGGACATGAGGCGCATTTTGCTCACACCAAGAAGGTTGAGGATTTGTGCACCTACGCCGTAGTCGCGCAAGTCGGGGTCGTAGCCCAAGTGAATGTTGGCGTCAACGGTATCAAGGCCTTGTTCCTGTAACTTGTAAGCCGCGATTTTTGCCATGAGACCGATGCCACGACCTTCCTGATTGAGGTAGAGCACCACGCCCTTGCCTTCTTCTTCCACCATACGCATAGCGCGGTGAAGTTGTTCGCCACAATCGCAACGCGCACTGCTGAAGATGTCGCCCGTCGCGCATGAAGAGTGTACGCGAACGAGGAGCGGTTCGCCAGGTTTCCACTCGCCCTTGATGAGTGCTACATGCTCGAGTCCGTTATTCTTTTGGCGGAAGGGGATGAGGCGGAAGTGGCCGTAGGCAGTGGGCATATCTACTTCCTCACCCTTCTCTACGAGACATTCTTGCTTCAAGCGGTAAGCAATGAGGTCTTTGATGGTAATAATCTTTAAGCCCTCGCGCTTCGCAAATTCCTGGAGCTGGGGCATGCGTGCCATCGTACCGTCTTCGTTCAAGATTTCAATAAGGCAAGCTGCGGGTTGGAGACCACAGAGGCGCGAAAGGTCAACTGCCGCTTCAGTGTGACCAGCACGGGCAAGCACACCACGATCTTGTGCATAGAGCGGATTGATATGACCGGGGCGACCGAAGTCTTCGGGTTTGCTATTGGGGTTAGCAAGTGCCTTGATGGTTTCGCAGCGGTCGTGACAGCTCACACCCGTTGTGCAGCCCTCAAGTTTGTCCACCGTTACAGTGAAAGGCGTGCCGAGCATGCTGGTGTTGCGTTGCACCTGAAATTCCAAGTCCAACTGCTTGCAACGCTCCAACGAGATGGGCGCACAAAGCACACCGCGACCGTGGCGCAACATATAATTTACCGCTTCGGGCGTACAGAGTTCTGCAGCCATGATGAGGTCGCCCTCATTTTCGCGGTCTTCGTCGTCAACTACCACAAGAAACTTACCTTGCTTGTAGTCTTCAAGAGCTTCTTCGATAGAAGCAACAGTATATTTTTCTTCCATTATTTGGTTAAGAGTTTATAGAGGTTGACAGGACTTATTCACGTGCCTGTTTGTTACGTTCAAGTTCTGCTCCAATCAATCCGTGCAAGCGGTCCATGCGCTTCACAATCCGCTTAATGTCTTTCATAAGGCGTAGGCGGAAGCGCCAAATGCGGATCCACATCAAGAAACCGATGGGGAAGCATACACCCACAAGGATGTTGTAACGCTTGCGAGCGAAGGGATGCGTGTGAGCGTAGATATAGATTTGGGGCAACTTATTGATTTCACGCAAAATCTGCTGATTGCGCGAGTTCGAGAGTTGTTCAACAACCGCTTCGAGGCGCTCATTCAAGTCTTCCATGGTGTGGTCCACACGGCGACGGAAGAAGATGTGCATGTAATTCGGAGCACGATAGAGTTTCTTGCGATCGCGGTAGAACTGGAATTCCTTGGAGAGGTTCAGCACCTCGGTATAAAGCATTTCGTAATCGGGTTCGTAGATGATTACTTCCTTCTTCCAAAGGTTGCGCTTCGTGCGCAAACCAAAGAGGCGACGGAAGAATCGGATGTAGGCATCTTTATTAAATACCACCGAGTCGCGGTTTGCCATCACCGTAAGGTAAGTACCACAGGGCAAGAGAACCAACGGACTCACCCATGTGCCGAGCCACACGGCTATACTTCCATCACGCGCCATCTTGAAGGTGGCGGTGTCTACGATAAAGTAGGCAATAAAGATGAGAATACTCACCACGGCAGGCATACCTAATCCGCCCTTACCGATAATTGCGCCCAACGGAGCACCGATAAAGAAGAATAGTAGGCACGAAAGCGATAGCGCCATCTTCTTGTGCCATTCCAACCAGTGATTGCGCACCTGTCTTTCGCTATATTCTACCGTCTTTGACTTCCAATCGAGGTCGAAGATGTAGGACTGCACGGCATTGCGTGCTCCTTGTACGGCATTGGAAACCTTGCGGCGCGTCTGCTTGGCGAGAATCGTGTCGAAGTGCGCCACTTGCTCCACAGCCACCAGATACTTTGCTGAATCACGGCGCAGAATTTCGGGATTGCGCAAGTACGCCCGACGCATATTGTCGTAGTAAGAAGTACCCAAGCTATCCAACACTTGATTAATCGAGTCCACACCCAACTCAAGCTGGTGCATATTTTTCGTCTCGGGCATATTGCGAAGCGCCTCAGCGTCCATCATGCTGAAGTTGGCATCGAAGTCGATGATGAACTTCTTATAGTCAAAGGTTTCACGGTCGTAAGGAGCTTCTGCTGTCTTCTGCAAACCGAGACCACTTTGCCCCTGCAGACTTTCAAATTGTTCACCCTGCCAAAGTTCGAGGAATAGGTGCATCTTATCCGCCGACATCTCCAACTTACCCGAGTCGGCAAGCACGATCTGCGCACGGTCAAAACCGCGGTCGGTCTTGTAGATAATCACATCGTAGAGCATCCCCGTTTCAGCCGTTTTGCGCTGCACGAAGAGGTTTACTTTAGGTACACCATTGTAAAATTGGCCTTCGGGAATCTCCAATGCGGGCGAGGTCTGCTTCATGCTAAACAGCAATTGGCGCAAACTTACCTGTGCCTCAGGGGCCGTTTTGTTTTGAAAGTAAAACGAAGTACCCGTCAAGAGCAGCACCACAATCAGCATGGGGCGCATAATGCGTATGAGCGGCACGCCCGCAGCTTTCATGGCCAACAGTTCCAATTGCTCCGCCATATTCCCAAAAGTAATCAGCGAAGCCAACAGCACTGCCAAGGGCAGGGATTGAGGCATCAGCGTGATGCCCATATACCAATAGAATTTCGCCAAAATATCCAGCGTAAGTCCCTTGCCGATGAGTTCGTCCACATAGCGCCAAGTAAACTGCATCATAAACACGAAAAGCGTGATGCAAAAGGCTGCGGCGAACACCAGCAAGAACTTCTTGAGGATAAAAAGGTCTAATTTCTTTATAAGTGTCATTTCTTATTCACAGCGTGGGTGCACTTCTACTACCCACTATTTCGGAGCAAAGATACTATTTTTTATTTTACGCAAGTGCAAATGTACCGGATATTTACAGTTGAGGAGGTTTATTCGGGAGGATTGTGGAGAGCAGAACAAGGGGTGGAGAAAATGCGGAGTGCATGAAATGTTAAATTTGAAAACAAAATGCAAACTCTGCTTTGCATATAAGAATTTAAGTGTTACTTTTGCGGTAAAATCTAAGTATCGTGAAAAGGAGCAATAGCGCAACTATCAGTGCGTCACGACTTAATAGTCGTTTTGAGTACGTCAAGGATATTTGTGTAGCGGCGAATATGTGTTCGTCGCTCATTTTGCGTAGTTGCATAAAACAGAACTTGAATGTGAATATCACATCTTGAGAAGACCTATCTTAAGGGTAATACCTCGTAGCGCCACAATGCGCTCGACAAGTGGGGTGTTACCCTTAATTTTGTTATTCACATCGCTAAAAGACAAAAAGTGCGGGTTTGCTTATTTTCTCGCCAACCCGTCTACTTATTTACTCGTCTACTAAATAACTTAAATATACTACAACTATGAACTTTACCCTACTCGTCACCGCTATCGTGACAGGTATTGCCTTTGTAGGCGTGGTGACAATCTTGGCAAAACTGATTGCTCCCCGCAGTTACAATGCGCAAAAGGAAGAGGCTTATGAGTGTGGTGTGCCCACTCGCGGACGCTCTTGGATGCAGTTCCGCATTGGTTACTACCTCTTGGCCATCCTCTTCTTGATGTTCGACGTGGAAACAATGTTCTTGTTCCCGTGGGCAGTAGTGATGAACACGCTCGGTCCTGCCGGCCTGTTTAGCGTGCTCTTCTTCTTGTTTATCTTAGTGCTGGGCTTGGCATACGCTTGGCGGAAAGGAGCGCTCAAATGGCAGTAACAAAGAAACCCGTTATCAAGAATATTCCCTACGAGGAATTTAAGGACAACGAAACGTTTGAAAAACTCGTGGCTGAACTCAACCAGAACGGCACGAATGTCATCGTAAGCACCCTCGACGACCTTATCAACTGGGGACGCAGTAATTCACTTTGGCCTTTGACCTTCGCCACAAGTTGTTGCGGTATCGAATTTATGGCAGTCTGTGCTGCACGCCACGACATTGCCCGCTTCGGTTTTGAAGTAACGCGTAACTCACCCCGTCAGGCGGACGTAATTCTCGTAAGTGGTACGATTACTACGAAGATGGCGCCCGTGTTGAAGCGCCTTTACGACCAGATGGCCGACCCAAAGTATGTTGTTGCCGTTGGTGGTTGTGCCATTTCAGGTGGTCCCTTCACCAAGTCTTACCATGTAGTTATGGGCGCTGACAAGGTCATTCCCGTGGATGTTTACGTGCCCGGTTGTCCCCCACGCCCCGAATCGTTCCTCTACGGCATGATGCAGTTGCAACGCAAGGTGAAGGCGGAAAACTTCTTCGGCACGACCAACCGCAAGGAGAAGGACCCCTTTGCAACGGAGATGGAAACTAAAAATGAACAACTCTTAAACCAGCAGGAGGAAGCGTAATGGAAACAGTAGACACTAAGACACAAGCACCAGCAGAAGCAGTTGCTGCGCCAAAACCTGCGGTTGCAAAACCCGCACCCAAACCTGCAGCACCTGCTGTTCCCGCTGAAAACGAGGTAAAACCCATTGTTGTGGAACCTGCGGAATTGCGCGCTGAAATGGAGCGCCAAAAGGCGGAAGGCATGGACTTCCTGGAATGCCTCACGGGCGTTGACTGGATGGAAGAAGGATTGGGATGTATCTACACCCTGACCTCTACCGAAACGGGCAAGATGGTGCATGTGCAAACCGCAACCCTCGACCGCGAGAATCCCCTCCTCCCCAGCGTAAGCGACCTTTGGGCGGTAGCAAATATTTATGAGCGTGAAGTGTTTGACTTCTACGGCATCCGCTTTACAGGTCACCCCGATATGCGTCGCGTATTCTTGCGCGAAGACTGGGTGGGTTATCCTTTCCGTAAGGACGATGAAACGGAGAAGAACAATCCGCTCCGCATGACCAACGAACCGTTGGCGGACGATACTGAAGAATTGACATTGAATGCCGATGGTACGGTAACCAGCAAGCGCAATACTATTTTTGCGGATGGTGATTACGTGGTGAATATCGGTCCGCAACACCCCTCTACTCACGGTGTGCTCCACTTCCGTGTGGCACTCGAAGGGGAAACGATTAAGAAGATTGACCCCATCCTTGGATACATCCACCGCGGTATTGAAAAGATTGACGAGTCGCTCACCTATCCCCAGACGTTGGCGTTGACCGACCGTATGGACTACCTCGGTGCCATGCAAAACCGCCATGCGCTCTGCATGTGTATTGAAAAGGCGCTTGGCGTAGAAGTCAGTGACCGCGTAAAGGTGATTCGCACTATGATGGATGAGTTGCAGCGTATCGACTCTCACCTGCTCTTCTTCTCTTGTTTGGCGCAGGACCTTGGGGCTACTACAGCCTTCCTTTATGGGTTCCGCGACCGCGAAAAGATTCTCGACATCTTCGAAGAAACTTGTGGCGGACGCCTCATCTTGAACTACAACACGATTGGTGGTGTGATGCACGACCTTCACCCCAACTTCGTGACACGCGTGAAGGAGTTGATTCCTTATTTGCGCAATAGTTTGAAGGAACTTCATGCCCTCTTTACGGGTAACATTATCTTCCAGAACCGTGCGAAGGGCGTAGGTGTGTTGACCAAGGAACAGGCTATTTCTTACGGTTGCACGGGCGGTACGGGTCGTGCTGCAGGTTGGCACAACGACTTGCGCAAGACGCGCCCCTATGCTGCTTACGATCGCGTGAAGTTCAACGAAGTAGTTCGCGAGGGTGGCGATAGTTTCGACCGCTACATGATTCGTATGGACGAAATCTTGGAAAGCCTCAGCATCCTTGAACAACTCGTGGACAACATTCCCGAAGGTAGCATCCAGGAAAAGATGAAGCCCATTATTAAGGTTCCCGAAGGTACTTACTACAGTGCCGTTGAAGGTAGCCGTGGTATCTTTGGCGTAATGCTTATCAGTAAGGGCGACAAGAGTCCGTATCGTTTGCACTACCGTTCTACAGGTCTTCCCCTCGTTGCTGCGATGGACACCCTCTGTAGCGGTTCAATGCTTGCCGACTTGATTACCATCGGCGGTACGGTGGACTATATTGTGCCTGATGTGGATAGATAATTCATAGAGTACAGATAACAGAGTACAACTCCATCCGGAATGGATACACTCTAAAAAATCATGCCGAAAGGCCGTTGTACTCTGTACTCTGAACTCTGTACTCTCAAACCAAAATAGTTATGTTTGACTTCAAAATAGTTACCGAATGGTTGCACTGCGCCCTTACGGGGGTAATGCCCGAGTGGGCAGCGATTCTGACGGAGAGTGTGCTCGTCGCACTGGCCATCATCACGCTCTATGCCGTGTTTGCCATCGTCCTCATTTATATGGAACGTAAGGTGTGTGCCTTCTTCCAATGCCGTCTCGGTCCGAACCGTGTGGGTAAATGGGGACTCTTGCAGGTGTTCTGCGACGTGTTTAAGATGTTGACCAAGGAAATCATCAACCTTCGCAACACGGACATGTTCCTCCACAACCTCGCCCCCTTCCTCGTTGTCACTGCGTCAATGGTTACTTTCGCTTGTTTGCCCTGGAACCGTGGTGCGCAGATTGTGGACTTCAACGTAGGTTTGTTCTTCATCCTCGCCGCTTCATCCGTAGGCGTAGTGGGCATTTTGCTCGCAGGTTGGAGTAGTAACAACAAGTACTCACTCATCGGTGCAATGCGTAGTGGTGCGCAGATTATTTCTTACGAACTCTCTATCGGCATGACCATGCTCACGATGATTTGCTTGACAGGCACAATGTCTGTGCAGGGCATTGTTGAGCAGCAGTATGCCGAAGGTTGGAACATCTTCCGCGGACATATCCCTGCCGTAATTGCCTTTATCATCTATTTGATTGCGGGTAATGCCGAATGTAACCGTGGTCCCTTCGACCTTCCTGAATGTGAAAGCGAATTGACTGCAGGTTACCACACAGAGTATTCAGGTATGCACTTCGGTTATTACTACCTTGCGGAATACCTCAACCTCTTCATCTGTGCAGGTATTGCCACCTTGGTATTCCTCGGCGGTTGGGCGCCCCTCCACATTGCTGGTCTCGACGGTTTCAACAATGTGATGGACTTCATCCCCGGTGCCGTATGGTTTATTGGTAAGACCTTCTTTGTGGTGTTCCTCCTCATGTGGATGCGTTGGACCTTCCCCCGCTTGCGTATTGACCAAATCCTTGCGTTGGAGTGGAAGTATCTCGTGCCGTTAAGTATGTTGAACCTTGTCTTGATGGCGCTCCTCGTAGCGTTCGGACTTCATTTCTAAATAAGATATGGAAGAAAAGAATTATTTCGAAGGACTCTTTTGCGGCATCAAGTCACTCTGCACGGGGTTGAAGATTACGATGCGTGAGTTCTTCACTAAGAAAATCACCCAACAATATCCCGAGAACCGTAAGGAGCTGAAGATGTTCGACCGCTTCCGTGGTGCACTCATCATGCCCCACAACGAAGCCAACGAACACAAGTGTATCGGTTGCGGACTCTGCCAAATGGCATGCCCCAACGATTCTATTAAGGTGAGTAGTGAATTTTACGAAACGGAAGACGGCAAGAAGAAAAAGCGCCTTGTGAAGTACGAGTATGACCTCGGTTGCTGTATGTTCTGCATGCTCTGCACTCGTGCTTGTCCCCATAACGCTATCGAGTTTGACCAAAGTTTTGAAAACGCCGTGTTCGACCGCTCTAAACTCATCCAAGTGTTGAACAAAGAAGGTAGTAAGGTGGCGGAAAAGTAAACAATAAGGTTTGGAGGTTATAAGGTTGTGAGGTTATAAGGACCATGCGGGGATGAAATTCCTGCAAGTTCTCGACCTTAAAGACTCTAAAGACCTTAAAGACCCTCAAAACCTCAAAACCTCAAAAGCGAAGCGCCCTTAAAACCTAAAATTAAATAATTATGGATTCACAAAATATCATGTTTGTTGCCCTTGCGGTAATCATCTTGCTCTCCTCCATTGCAACGGTTGTGAGCAAGAGCATTATCCGTGCGGCTACTTACCTGCTCTTTGTGCTGCTGGGTACAGCAGGTTTGTACTTCTTGATGGGATACACCTTCCTCGGTTCTGTGCAAATCATGGTTTACGCTGGTGGTATCATTGTGCTTTATGTCTTCTCCATCCTCTTAACAAGCGGTCAGCAGGAAAAGCTCAACCGCGTGTATTTGATGAAGAAAGTTGCCGTAGGTATGTCCTGCATTGCGGGGCTTGCTGTGTTCATTGCCATGTTCTTCAAGCAGCAGTTCCTTGCCGCAGCACTTTCTGCTCCCAGTGAAGCAGACGCTTCCTTCATCAGCATTGAGGAAATTGGTAAGCACATGCTCTCAACAGGCGAAGGCGGTTTCTTGCTTCCCTTCGAAGCGGTGAGTATCTTATTACTTGCCTGCATCGTTGGCGGATTGATTATTGCCCGTAAACGCTAATACTACGACTATGATTCAGTTAGAATATCTCCTCATCATCTCGGCAGTTATGCTGTTTGCCGGCATCTACGGTTTCTTCACGAGAAAGAGCACCCTTGCGATGTTGCTTTCTATCGAACTGATGCTCAACGCTGCCGACATCAATTTTGCGGTGTTCAATCGCATGCTTTTCCCCGAAGGTCACGAAGGTTACTTCTTTGCCATCTTCGGCATTGCCATCGCTGCAGCGGAAAGCGCTATTGCCATCGCCATTATGATCAATATTTATCGAATGCTCAAAAACATTTCTGTGGATGAGTTGAAGAAAATGAAATGGTAAGCCACTATGGAATATACATTGTTCATACTCCTTTTGCCCCTCTGCTCCTTCTTACTGCTCGGACTTCTCGACAGTAAGATCAGCAAGACGGCGGCCGGCATTATCGGCACAATGAGTTTGGGTGCGGTGACGCTCCTCTCTTATTTCACTGCCTTCGAATACTTCACCGCAGACCGCGTAAACGGAGTATTCGAGAAAGTAATGCCTTACAACATTACTTGGTTGCCCCTTGGCGACTTGCACTTTGATATGGGTATCTTGCTCGACCCCATTTCGGTGATGATGCTTATTGTCATCTCTACGGTGTCGCTCATGGTACACATCTACTCTTTCGGCTACATGAAGGGCGAACGCGGGTTCCAGCGCTACTATGCCTTCCTGAGCCTCTTCACCATGTCAATGCTTGGATTGGTAGTAGCCACCAACATCTTCCAGATGTACCTCTTCTGGGAACTTGTAGGGGTATCATCTTACCTCCTCATTGGTTTCTACTACACCACTCCCGCAGCGATTGCCGCCTCTAAAAAGGCATTTATCGTAACGCGCTTTGCCGACATGTTCTTCCTCGTGGGTATCCTTATCTACGGTTACTACTGCAAGTCATTCGGCTTTGACTTCAACGCGGAAGGTTTTGCCGCAGGTGCCTTCATGCTCCCCACCGCCCTCGTATTGATGTTTATTGGTGGTGCTGGTAAGAGTGCGATGTTCCCCCTTCACATTTGGTTGCCCGATGCAATGGAAGGTCCTACTCCCGTCAGTGCGTTGATTCACGCAGCGACGATGGTTGTTGCCGGTGTGTTCCAGATTGCACGACTCTTCCCCCTCTGGATTCAGTATGCTCCCGAAGCGATGACGATTGTCGTGTGGGTAGGTGTTATTACTGCCTTCTATGCAGCAGCGGTGGCTTGCGTTCAGAGTGACATCAAGCGCGTACTTGCATTCTCTACCATTTCGCAGATTGCCTTCATGATGGTAGCATTGGGCGTATGTCTTCCTGGCGAACACGGTGCGGTGATTGACAACCACGCCAGTCTGGGTTACATGGCTTCTATGTTCCACCTCTTTACCCACGCGATGTTCAAGGCGCTCTTGTTCCTTGGCGCAGGTTGTATCATCCATGCTGTTCACAGCAATGAGATGTCGGCGATGGGTGGACTCCGCAAGTATATGCCCATTACCCACATCACCTTCCTTATTGCGTGTCTTGCCATTGCGGGTATTCCTCCCTTCTCAGGATTCTTCTCAAAGGACGAAATTCTTACGGCATGCATGAACTACAGTCCCGTTGTCGGTTGGATTATGACAGGTGTAGCGGCAATGACTGCGTTCTACATGTTCCGTTTGTACTTCGGCATCTTCTGGGGTACAGAAAACAAGGAACTCCATGCGCATCACACGCCTCATGAAGCACCGCTTGCCATGACCCTTCCCTTGATGGTCCTTACTTGCATTACGCTCGTTGCGGGCTTCATCCCCTTCGGTCATTTCGTAAGTGCATCAGGTGAAGCGTATGACATCCATTTGGATTGGACAGTTGCCGCCACAAGCATCGTCGTTGCAGTAGTGTCTATCGCATTGGCAACTTACATTTACGCTGGCAGTCGCCAACCCGTTGCTGAAAAACTCCACGGTGCCTTCCCCCGACTCCACCGTTGGGCATTCAAGCGCTTCTATCTTGACGAGGTGTACCAGTTCGTGACTCACCGCATCATCTTCGCCTACATCTCTCGCCCCATTGCGTGGTTCGACCGTAATGTAGTGGATGGTTTCTTCAACTTCCTCGCTTGGGGAACCCACAAGTTGAGTCATGCCATCCGCGGTTTGCAGAGTGGTTCTGTACAACTCTACGCACAGGTGTTCCTCCTCGGCATCCTCGTTATTATTCTCATTTTGATCATGTAGCCAACTATGGAAAATATTCTCTATCTCTCTACCTTTGTGTTCATCCCCTTGGTGATGCTCCTAGGTTTGTGGTTGGCGAAAAACGTCAATCAAGTACGTGGTGTGATGGTTGCAGGTAGCACAGCGCTTCTTGGGCTTGCCATCTACCTTACCGCTCGCTTCTTGGGCGACCGTGCTGCGGGTGAAACGGCAGAAATGCTCTATACGGGCGCCATCTCTTGGTTTGAACCCCTCAACATCTGCTACTCTGTAGGTGTCGACGGCATTTCTGTAGCGATGATTTTGCTCTCTGCGATTATCGTGTTTACGGGCACCTTTGCTTCTTGGCAACTCAAACCCCTCACGAAGGAATACTTCCTTTGGTTCACCCTCCTCTCTATGGGTGTATTCGGGTTCTTCATCAGCATCGACATGTTCGCCATGTTCATGTTCTACGAAATCGCCCTCATCCCCATGTACCTCTTGATTGGTGTTTGGGGTAGCGGTAAGAAGGAGTACTCTGCCATGAAACTCACCCTCATGCTCATGGGGGGGTCTGCCTTTTTGATGTGTGGTATCTTCGGTATCTACTTCGATGCGGGCGCTTCTACAATGAACATTCTTGACATTGCGAAACACGGTGTAGCACTTGACAACCAATACTTGTGGTTCCCCATGACCTTCGTAGGTTTCGGTGTACTCGGTGCCCTCTTCCCCTTCCACACTTGGAGTCCCGACGGTCACGCTTCTGCGCCCACCGCTGTATCTATGCTCCACGCAGGGGTGTTGATGAAACTCGGGGGCTACGGTTGCTTCCGCATCGCCATGTATCTCATGCCCCAGGCGGCACACGAATTGGGTTGGATTTTCTTGATCCTTACGGGTATCTCGGTTGTTTACGGCGCCTTCTCGGCATGCGTACAGACCGACTTGAAGTACATCAACGCTTATTCTTCAGTATCTCACTGTGGTCTCGTGCTCTTTGCCATCTTGATGATGAACGAAACTGCCTGCACGGGTGCTGTACTTCAGATGTTGAGCCACGGTTTGATGACCGCCCTCTTCTTCGCCCTCATCGGTTTCATTTACGGTAGAACGCACACACGTGACATCCGCGAACTTTCAGGATTGATGCGCATCATGCCCTTCCTTTCAGTTTGTTATGTGATTGCCGGTTTGGCAAACCTCGGCCTCCCTGGTTTGAGTGGATTCGTAGCAGAAATGACAATCTTCGTAGGTTCGTTTGAAAACACAGGCACCTTCTACACGACGCTCACCATCATTGCATGTACGAGTATCGTAGTGACGGCGGTTTACATCTTGCGCCTTGTCGGAAAGATTCTTTACGGCACCTGCACGAATGAACACCACCTCCACCTCACTGATGCCACATGGGACGAACGCTTCTCTGTCATCTGCCTCATCGCTTGCGTTGCAGGTTTGGGTATCGCTCCCCTTTGGGTAAGCAACTTGATTGGAGATGGCGTAGCGCCGATTATCAACCAATTGGACAAATTCATTGATCTGAACCCGTTTATGTAACGGATAGTTGACGAGTTGACAAGTAAACGAGTAAACAAGATAGTTACTGAAGTCCACACCTAAAGTCCTCTTGTTTATACTTTGACAACACTAATTAGATAATAGGAAATTACAAGCGTTTACCTCTCAAACCTTCTTGTTTACTTGTCTACTATAAACTCGTCTACTCATAAAATAACACTTATGGATTATTCACAATTCTTATCAATGCACGCCGAGCTTTCGCTCCTTGCAGTGATTCTCATACTCTTTGTTGCGGACCTCTTCATGTGTCCCGACAAGAAGAGCGGGAAGGGTGTTTATAACACCTGCTTGCCTGCGGTTCTTCTGTTGGTGCACATCGTCCTCAACTTGTTGCCTTGCGCTTCGTGTGGCACGACGGAAAGTTTCACCGCTTTCGGTGGCATGTATGTGCACACACCTATGATGACGGTCGTAAAGAGCATTCTTTCTGTCGGCACACTTATCGTGTTCTTGATGGCACACAAGTGGCTCAGCCGTGAGGAAAACTTGGTGAAGCAGGGCGAATTCTACCTGCTCACGCTCTTCACCCTCCTCGGCATGTTCTTCATGATTTCTGCGGGCCACTTCCTCATGTTCTTCATCGGTCTTGAGTTGGCATCTGTGCCCATGGCAGCAGTCGTAGCTTTCGACAAGAAGCGCTACGAAAGTGCTGAAGCCAGTGCGAAGTTCATTCTCCTCGCCCTCTTCTCTGCAGCCCTTATGCTCTACGGCATGTCGTTGCTCTATGGTGCTACAGGTACGCTCTATCTCGAACCTATGGGACAGGCGTTGGCGGCAAACTCATGGACACCCCTCACCGTAGCAGGTCTTGCGCTCATCATCTCTGGGTTGGGCTTTAAGATTTCACTCGTGCCCTTCCACCTCTGGACGGCAGACACCTACCAAGGTGCGCCCACAGTCGTTACAGGTTACTTGAGCGTCATCTCTAAGGGTGCTGCAGCCTTTGTGCTCTTCACCATCCTCGTGAAGGTATTTGGCGCCACCAGTTATGTAGAAATGTGGAACGAGATCTTCTTCTGGCTCATCATCCTCTCCATCACCTTGGCAAACCTCTTTGCCATCCGCCAGCAGAACCTCAAGCGCTTCATGGCGTTCTCTGCCATCTCACAGGCAGGTTACCTCGTGTTGGGATTGATGGACGGTTCGGCACAAGGCATGACAGCTCTCGTGTTCTACCTCTTCGTGTATATGGCAGCCAACCTCGGTGCGTTTGCCGTGATGAGCAGCGTAGAAGAAAACAGTGGGAAGATCAACATCTGCGATTATAATGGGCTTTACAAGACCAACCCCAAGTTGGCATTCCTCATGACGCTTTGCCTCTTCTCCTTGGCAGGTATACCTCCCTTCGCAGGCTTCTTCTCAAAGTTCTTCATCTTCATGGCAGCCTTCAAGGGCGGACACATCTTGCTCGTCTTCATTGCCCTCGTCAATACGGTTGTGTCACTTTACTACTACCTCCTCATCGTAAAGGCAATGTACATTCAGCCCAATGAGTCGCCCATTGCCCCCTTCCGTTCAGACAACTACACCCGCCTCGCACTCCTCATCTGCACCGCAGGCGTCGTGTTCCTCGGCATCGCCAGCATCGTGTATAATTATATTGATGCACTCAGCTACGGATTACTTTAAAAGGCACGGTCAGTGCGTCCGTCATTAGCACAAACATTGTATTTACATCAGTGAAAAATGCAGAAAAATGCAAAAGAAATACCGTGTTAACAAGTGTTAATGGATTTGCATTTCGCTCTGAAATTTTATATCTTTGAACTACGGAAGTGGAGATAGCCCTAAACATCAGGGTTATCTCCAGTTTTTTCGTTCACAAGGTTACTTATTAGGGGCAAAAAATAAGTATTATCGTTTTTATAAGGTTACTTATTGGCGCCACAATATAACTTATCGTTTTTCCGATAATAGATATTGTTGCGATTTTGAGTAGTCCGAATGTTAATATGTGTTAAAGTTTTGGGTGAAAAATGAGGAAAAATTAACCGACAAGTGCGATGTTGTGCATATCTGTATCTTACGCAGATTCCGTAGATTTTCTCATAGCCGAGGGGCGTGCAAGTTAATATCATGCGGAATATTCATTTAAAGTACAAGATTCTAAATTTAGGTCAACTGCTATATCATTGCCATTTTTTTACTGGACACCAAGTAGATGTTGTGGTCGTCTGCTTGAGATATGTGTTTACCCAACACAAGAGGGTGTACCGAATTCGGCACACCCTCTTTTAAGTTTCCAATCAGCACTTCTGCTGAAATATATGTTCGGTGAAATTCTATTTAGAATACAACCTTCTTACCGTTCATGATGTAAACACCCTTGCCGGCCTTCTGAACGCGACGACCAGAGAGGTCGTAGATGGCTCCGTCAGCATTGCCGATAGTGAGTCCTGAATCAATGCCCGTGGGAACTGTTGAAGCGATGGGGTGGAAGGGAGCGTCTTCAGTAAACTTGTAAGTGCCGTTGCTTGCCCAGTCGAGCGAGAAGCGAACGAAGCGCATTACGAAACCGCCATACACACCTTCTTCTTCATAATACACACCGAGTGTGCCATCGGGGAGCACGACTGCTGCGCTGTAGGCAGAACCACGAGGACAAATCGTCTTGGGCGAACCGAATGTAGCACCTTCGTCTGTAGAAAGGGCTATGCTCACATTGCGACGGCTGCTGTTGTTGGGAAGTGTCTGGAAGGCGATGTCCCAGGGGTTACCTTCGAGCGTAGAACACCATACCATGTATTCACCATCGCAGGCGTTGCCCGAGATACCCGTTGTGAAGCGCGTCTGTGAGGGATTGTGCCATGTTTCACCGTCGTCAGAAGTGTAGTTGTAGTAGTTGTAGCCGCTTGCACGCACACTGATGGCGAGGTCGCCGTTGTTGCGCTCAAGAGTCTTGGGTTCGTCGGCAGCCTTAGTACCGCTCGTACCGCTAACATACCAACTCTGACCACCATCCTTACTCATGAAGAAGTAGAAATTCTGACTGTTGTCAGCCTCACGGTTTACGAAGCTTGAAACGAGCGTACCGTCGCGCTTCTGAAGCGCTGCACCTGAACCAGAGAAACCACTCTTCCAAGTATTCGTCTTGGGATTATCGCAGTTCGCACCAAAGAGGTCATCGGTATGGTCAACGGGAGTTTCCCAAGTCAAACCGCCGTCGTGGCTGGTAATAGTCTTCCAACGGGGAGGTTCTTGCGCCGTGCCGGCAAAGAAGCCGTGACCGTAAGTGCCTGCACTGGTCATAATACCAATGATGTCGCCGTTGTCACGGTTGGTAACAATAGAAGCGTCACCGTGACCGTAGTTACCACCAGTTTCTGCAGTACCCGCAACAGTAACAGGGTTACTCCAAGTCTTACCATTGTCCTCAGAATACTGCGCTACGAGGTAGCAGTGTGAGGGAAGGTCAGAATTGTGTTGCTTGCGGTCGTCGGTAAGTGTGACGAGGCGCTTGCCGTCCTTGGTAACAGTGATAGAAGGAATGCGGTAGTAAAGCGAACCCTTGTCCATCGGCATAAGCACTGCACCTTCTGAAAGGAAGATCGTAGCGCTGTATTCGGGGTTGCCATTCTTTTCTGCAATCTCCTTGCCGTCGGCGATATAACCTGTGATAGCTACATCGACGAGGTTACCTTCTGTAGCTTCTTCAGCAATGTCGTAGGTAATCCAAAGGTAGTATTCACCGGGCACCATCTCCTTGCTTGAAGTGATAGTGAAGGTGCCGTCTTCTGCAAGTGTAACGGTTCCACCAAACTGTGTGCCGTTTTCTTCGCGCCAAGTCATCTGCTTGTCTGCATCAATAAAGAGCTCGCGTTCGTTAGTCGCAAAATATGCCTTAACATTCGTAACATCGTTCTTGTTCGTGCCAACGAATGTTCCCTTAACGCCCTGGAAATCTACGCTACCTTCAAGACCGCTCACACGGATAGTAGCACGGACGATGGGTTGGTTGATGTTACCAATACCAGTGCTAACCTTACCTTGTTCCACTCTTGTGGTAGTTACCGCTGCCGCTGCATTTGTTGCATCCACCTCGTCAAAGCGCCAAAGTGAAGCATTGCCCGCAGCTGCCGCCCAGCGTACGATTGTTTGACCGCTTGACTGAGCATGAAGTTCTACACCGCTGTCCTTAATGATAAAGAAGCCGTGAGCTTCGCTGACAGTGTAGCTATAGTTTGGAGTATTGACAACGCCAAAAGCAGTTGATCCACCCGTGCCGTTACCTGCTGTGCCGAAGTACTCACCGTTGTAGTTCTTGATAGCGAGTTTGCCGTTCTGTTCCCAGAAACTCCAAATTTGGTTAGCGCTGAAAGTCTTGTCGCCAAAGCGCAACTTGCCTGTACTGTCATCGTAATAGATAGATTTACCCGCGCAGTAAGTCTGTGTAGAAGCGCTTGTGATATAATACCAATGCTCGTTGCCTTCGGTGCTCACCTTGGGCGCTTCAAGCACATCCTTCTTAATCTTTACAGTGAAGTCAGAGAGCACAACGCCCTTGCCATTATCACCAACGATAGTAAATGCTACAGAAGCCTTCTTAATACCATTTTCGCTGATAGTCTGAGGAGTCTGTGAAGTAGTGTATGCCGCACCATCGTCAACCATAGTCAAGGCAATGCCCGTGTTGTGGTTGTTGTTGGTGAAGGTGAAACTATAATCCGTAATCACATATCCCGCCGGTGCTGTGAGAGTGTAGGTTGCATTAGTCTTTGAACCTGTCATCAACTGCACATTGTTGCCTGCCCAATTCATATTATTTGCTCCACATACCAACTGCAACATAGGTTCAGCATTACTCTTCCAAGAGGCATTCCAATTTTGGTTTGCCGAACCATTTGCATTGTAGAGATTACCATTGAGTTTGTCAATAGTGTAGGTTAATTCTGTGGGCTCGGGTTCAGGTTCGGTAGTTTCATTTACCTTATAGTTGAGAACCAATTTGGTCATCATGATACCCTTTGTGCCGTCAGTCCCTTCGCCGACCTTGATAGTGATGGTCTGTGTTGAAAGTCCATTTGCTTCTACAGTTTGAGCCGTGCTTGTCTGAACGGGACTTGTAGCAGTACCGTCGGTAGTAGTATAAGTGAAAGTTCCGCTGAAACCGTTAGCTTCTAAAGTAGTCAATTCGTAACCCGTTATCAAGAGACCTTCGGGCAACGAAATAGTGTAAGTATAACCAGTCTGCAACCAGGGGCGCTTCTGTGACCAACCCATGGGGTTAACGGCCTTGTCAACGCTTTCAACAGTAACGGCAGGAGTTGTGTTCGTAACAAACTTACCGTACCAACTGTCTGAAGTACTTACATTCTTCGTCCAAATAGCAGCACCACTGGCAAATTGGTCAATGCCTAAAGTCAATGTCAAAACATCTGCGTCGGGCATTTCTTCGGGTTCGCCTTCTACGAGTTCAATCAAGTATTGGCAACCTGTATCTCCTCGGTCAGCACCAGTTTGTCCATTACTCCAGTTGTAAACAGGGTTGTTGGCTTTCGTAGTTTGGTTCAACTGCACCGTGCCACTGCTTACGATGAAAAGACCGGGTGTATTCGCATAACTCAAAGTCCATCCCGCAGCGGGTTGAGCAGCAGCCGTAGAAATCTGTGTATTGTAAGCAGCCGTAGGTGCGAGGTAAGAATTATCGTGACGGTTGATGATGTCAAGACTGCCGTCCTGGCGCGCCACAAACTTCCACATACCCGTAGCATAATTGTGCTTGTCAGCACCAACTACGCCAGCGCCAGCCCCCGTACTCGTAAGGTACTTGCTATCACGGTTGGGCGTGCTCAACTGATACCACACTTCATTTGCCTCAGTGCTATAGGTAGGCATAGAAAGCGCGTTGTTAAGCACGTCATTGAGGGCGTTAGCAAAGGCAGTAACTTCGTCGGCAGTGATATTGTCCTTTTCCAAAAGCGTATTGGCTTCAACAACTTTTGCATCAAATGCCGCCATTGCTTCAGCGCTATACTGACCTGCTTCATTACCACGCTCAGCCACCAATCCGCGAGCGATAACCTGTGTCAACTGATTGCGAAGCGTAGCCTGGTTGTAACGCACTTCAGCATCTGCCTCAGAAGTCACATTATAGACATCTTCTGGGAAGTCAGCGAGAAGCGCATCCTTCATCAAGTTGGCAATCTTTGCATAAGCCAAACCGCCGATGTAATTGTTTGAGAAGACATACTTTGAATTTACCGCGTCGCCATTAAACATGGGAGTGTAAGTGTCAACAAAGCCAATCTTTTCTGACTCCAACGACTTCATGTAAGCGTTCAACTCAGCGATGCGCGCATTGCTGTTTGCATTATTCACGGGGCATACCGCCATCAAATATACCTTTGAAGCGGCAGCCTTCTGAGCAATCTTATCCACAAGCGCCTTGTAGTTCGCCTTTACGGTAGCGATGTCGGTAGAACCCGTGCAGTCGCCCGTACCCGTGTAAAGGAAAATTGCCTTAGGAGCAACCTTTTCAACGCCTTCGATAGTAGCAAATGTAGCGTCTACAAGTTTGCTGGTCGTAGCGATGTCACCACTATTCCCCCAACCCGTACCGCGGTTTTTCACGTTGGGGTTGCCAAGAAGTTCTTGCCATTCGCCGTTCTTCACGAATGAGTCACCAAACACGAGCACATCGTTGCTCTTGATGGGGAGCATGCTGAAGTAAGTAGCGCGCATACCGTGAGAACCACCGAGGCCGCCGTTGTTTTGCGCCGTCAACGTGTTTTCGGGATAAACGCATGACACGGTGAAGTCTTCATCCTCAGCAAGGTACTGACAAATCGTAGATGCCCACGCCTGGTAAGCACCGGCAGTGAGGTGGAGCTTGTCGTAACTCCAAGCGCCACCGTCAGCGACGTTAGCAAGCTTGTCGTAGAGGTCGATGTAAGTCACCTTGTCAGTTGCATCAGCATATGCCTTTGTCAATTCGTTTGCCTTCAACCAAGTCGCCTCTACACGGTTTGAAGTGTTGTTCTTCAAGATGCTGTAGAGATAAATCTTAGTCTGCGGAGAGCGGGCATGGATGCGTGTCACGATGCTCTTGACATACGCAAGCACTTGTTCGGGACTGAAGTTCAGACCGCCCGAAGTAGCGATGTCGTTTGTGCCGATCATCATAAACACCTTCTTGGGTTTACCATTGATGTACGATTCAAGGTTATCACTCTGCTCTGTTGAGTAAGTACCCGAGTTACCACGGTTTACGATGGGCAAGTAGTCGCCGTTAGAAGTCACGAAGACTTCGGGCCAACAGTGCATGTCGGTAATACTGTTACCAATGAACAGAATGTTCTCGTTGGTAACGGATAGGGCTTTGAAACTATCGTAACGATGGTTTCTGAAAGGCCCATCGGCAAGGACCGTCGACACTGCACAGAGCAGCGCAACGATGAATGTCGAAATTCTTTTCATAAAAAATAGATTAGTGAATAAAATGATTTGTTGTTTTGTTTCGAATACCTGTGTGCATGCGACTCATAAAGTGCACAATACCTCACCTTGCAAAATTACGAAAATTGTACGACATGACACGCATCTGAAACCCCTAAAATAAAAAAAACCAGCGCGTTACGTTGACGTGCTGGTTTTCTTAAGATATTGATGGCTGTATTATTATACCGTACCCACGATGAAATTTTCAGGATGACGACCCTGATAGCCTTCATAATAGGCATAGATTTCGCGGAGGTCTGCCTTGCGGTCGCTTGTCGGCATGATATACTTTGTCATGCGCACCTCCTTCTTCTTATAGTCAATGCCCATAAGCACGATGGGGAGGTTGGCTTGCGAAGCAATGACGTAGAAACCAAGGTGCTAAGTTAAAGGTTTTTAGAACTTTTATCGTTGTATTTTTTTGTATAATTTTCTTTTTTACACAAAATTTAATACTTTTGTGAATTATTACACGGAATAATTGCTCGATTTTGAGGTGGAAAGGAAAGAACTTGTGGGAATCAATGCCAATGGTTAGTCAATCTGAGTGGTATCAGAATCCACAACCTTTTTTAGATTGGCACTTTGTAGAGGAGTTTGATGATTGTAGTAAGATGCAGGATAGAGGTGCTTACACAAGCATAGATTAAGAAATTAACAATCAAATACAATAATGAAATACGACGTTTTTATAAGTTATTCACGCCAGGATTATGTGGATGAGCACGAAGTTGTAAAGGCTGATAGTCCTGTGAAAGCAATATTGGACTTTCTTGATGCACATCAAATCAGTTATTGGTTTGATAAGGAGGGCATCTATAGCGGTTCTGAATTTGTGGAGGTGATAGCCAATGCTATTGCCGATTCAAAGATGATGATCTTCGTCTCTTCAGAGCATTCTAATGAGTCTATCTATACTGCTGGGGAGATATTTGAAGCGATAGAGAATAATCAGTTGATAATTCCCATTAAGATAGATGGAAGTAAATACAATAAGAAGTTCAAACTCTTGCTTAATCCCATTGACTATATTGACTTTTCAAAAAATGACGCTTTGACTGATTTGCTCAAAGCTGTTGAAAACGAAAAGGCAAGAATTGCCAAGATTGAAGCGGATGAAGCTTTGCGCCGTGAAGAACTTAAAAAACGTGAGTGGAAAAAGTCGGTAAAGCATGAAATTCAAGAACAGGCAAACGAATTACAGAAACTCAAGGAAACTCGCAATGCCTTGTTAGAAAGTATTTACAAGAAACTACGTTCAATAGACATAACCCAAAAGCAATGTCCAGTCTGCGAGAGTAAGGTTGATATCGAAGCTGATTATTGCCAAGCTTGTGGTTGGTTCTTTCCTTCTTTGTCGGAAATAGAGGGGACGGACGTGGAAGTAGATAAGTCTGCTCTAATTTTGGCAAAGTCACGATGGGAGAATAAAGAAACAACTATTAATAAAGAAACTATCTCATGCTTGGAATCAAAAAATAAAGATCTAGAAACTCAAATAGGTAATCAAAAAGTCAAAATTAATTCATTATCCCAAAAGTTAGAATCTTGTAAGAAAGAAAATGAAACCTTGAGAGGGCAAACAAAATCCCATTCTTCTTTAAAGTCAAATATCATAAAAATATTAATTGGATGCTTTCTTGCTCTTATTTCATGTGGACTATTCTTAATAATTGGAGCTGTAATTTTAAATAACCCTGATAATGAGGAATATAATACTGATGAACAATCAGCTGACACCATTGTTGTGTACCATGATGAATTTGTAGATAAGGAATTAACATCGGTAGATACCGTTGTTGTGTCTGAGGAGGAATTGTTGACTTGGGATTAAGTGTGATGTGGGCAAGTTGCAATCTTGGAGCATCTTCCCCACAAGAATCCGGGGGATATTATGCTTGGGGAGAAGTGGAAGAAAAGGATAAGTATTCTGAAGAAAACTATGTACATGGACCTAGACTTGAAGCGTATCCTAGACTTGAAGAGTATAATATACATGGAACGAATTTTGATGTAGTAACCAAGATATTAGGAGAAAACTATAGAATGCCGACAAGAAAAGATTTTGCAGAATTGATTCGTGAATGTAAGTGGGAAAATTATGAACTTTTTGGAGTTGTTGGAAAACTTGTGACAGGTAAAAATGGAAACTCCATATTTATACCTGGAGTTGGTCATAAGGAAGGACTTGCAAATTCTGGTGTTGATTATTATTGGACTAGCAGTGCAAATAATAATGGCTTTCCTATCGTATTATGTTATGTTAGTTTACGTAATGAACCTAACTTAGAAAAGTGTCTTCCATATATAGGTTTGCCTATAAGACCCGTAAAATCTAGAAGATAATTAACAAACTCTCTGTAAATAAGTCTATAATTTCAAACCTAAAAGGTACACTATATCCAATATCAAAATTTCCAAATTTATGAAACATAAAATATTTGCTTTTATATCTTATTCACGAAAAGATGTTGACGTTGCTCGTGATATACAACGTAAACTTGAAAAGTATCCTTATCCAAAAGAAAAGGTTAGTGAAGAGCGTCGCCCTTATAAGTCTCGATATATCAGGAAGGTCTTTCTTGATATAACAGATCTTTCGGCTCGTGAGCGTAAATTTACTGATGAAATTAAGCAGAAGATTTCTGAGGCGAAGTATCTAATAGTTATATGTTCAAAGAATTCGGCTAAATCAGATTACGTAAAAAAAGAAATAGAGTACTTTTGTCAAACACACAATCAATGTCCGGATCTAATACTACCTATACTTATAGATGAAACTCGTGATAACATTTACCCAATTATAGATAAAATTATTGGTAGTCGAAATTGTCCTGTGTATTTTACTTCAGGAAAGAAAGACGAACATCGATTAGACAATAAGTATTGTTTTTACCATATAGTAGAATTCTTGCTTGATGTTGATTTCAATGTGTTGTTTAATCGTTATATGGTTTATGCAAAGTCGCGTGCTCGTAAACGTATAATAGTTTTAAGTACCATATTCTCGGTTATTCTGTTGGCGTTATGTTATGCATTTTACAAAAAGCACCGTTTGTCTGAATTCGAGAAAAAGACATTCCCATACTCTTTAGTAGTTGGTTATGTCAATAATTTTATGTCTCCACTACTTGAATCAATGGATAGTACGTTAGATAAGTCATCTTTTATTTTCTTGATGCCAAAGACATATAATGATTTGGATAATAAAAAGAGAGGTGATATGTACTACGATTTTATGAAATCCAATTATGCGATTGATAGTATTTCAAAGGAATTTTATTATTCTTCAACTCGTAAACGAAATTTAGACATCACTAGGGTGAACTTTACTGAATCTCAGCAACCTGTTTATGTTGATTTGGTTAATACAGTTTCTGCATTTAAGTATGTGATAGATTATAAGATGAATAGTGAGTTGTACCTTGACCAGACTCACGATGAAATGGTTTCTGAATACACTCAAGAATATATCACATGCACCAAGGATAGTTTAAATTCAAAGCATGCTAAACTTATTTTCGTTCAAGATACCTTTGAATTGAAGAATGCATTAGATGACATTTTGAAGTATTAACTTAAGGGGGGGGGAGATAACACCTATAAAATTTTACAATTATGAACTTCAAATATTGGATAAATAAATGGTTAGAAAGTGGATTGTGGTATCAAATTTTGTTTTTTTCCATAATCAATTTTGGCGTTTTCTTGATAGGTTTCTTGTTGTATTCTTCTATCGGTTTTAGGGACGATGTTAAACTGTGGGAGACGCTTCGCTTATTTATAAACTCTAATAGTATTCTCGAAAACACGCATGAATTTGCAGGCAATCATGTTGTGCTACTATTTATAGAATGCATGGGGAATATCTTTTTTTCAGGGTTGATTATTTCAATCATCACCACCTTGATTTTGAGAAATGTTGAAGCGATAAAGGAGGGACATGTTCATTATAATATCAAAAATCATATTGTTATAATTGGTTATGATACAATCGTCCCTTCAATAATTGCGGAACTACTTGAAATGCATAAACATCCCAAGTTGAAAATAGTGCTACAAACGTCGACAGCTGTTGATGAGGTCAGAAATGACCTACTTTCAAAATTGCCACAAAAGGAACTCAAGCGTATCATATTGGTGCATGCGCCACGTCTTTCTGTAGAAGAGTTGGAGATGTTGTATACGACAAATGCAAAGGAGATTTTTGTGGTAGGTGAACGTACTCAGACAGACCATGATGCTGAAAATATGTATACTTTTGAAACTTTGGTAGAGATACATGCTAAGCACAAAATGACGGAAAGGAAATCATTGACAATATGGTTTGAAAATGAAGCATCGTTTGCCGCACTTCAACTCAACGATATTAGTGAGGAATGGAAAAAGTATTTTGAATTCAAGCCCTACAACTTCTACAAACGTTGGGCAAACCGACTCTTGACGAACAGCGATTATGGTAAGGGAGATAAAAGGATTGTTTATCCTGAACTAGACCATGGTGGTATCACCGCAGACAGTTCAAAACACGTTCACCTAATCGTTGTGGGCATGAATCGAATGGGGATTGCTCTTGCTAAGGAGGCTGCCCACATGATGCATTTCCCAAACTTTAATGAAAAAACAGGTAAGAATCGAACGCGCATTACTTTTATTGACGACCATGCAGACAGAGAAATGAATTTCTTTATCGGGCGTCATGCTGGATATTTTGATATTGCACCGATAAAATATACTAATCTTTCAGATTGTTATTTCTGGGAGTGGAGCAAGGACGTCAAGCGTAATAATTTTCTGGATGTTCAGTTTGAGTTTATTAAAGGACGTGTAGAATCAAAGTACGTCAGAGATTGGATTACTAAGCAGTTGGATGATAAAGATGCGATAGTTACTATTGCATTTTGTGTCCATAATCCTTCTCAGAACTTTGGTATGGCCATGTATCTCCCCGAAGAGGTTTATACACGAGGCAGAAACGACGGGGTGAATCCTTGGGGCGTTGTAGATCCTGACCAGGTTGTGAATATTTTTGTAAGACAAGAGAAGACTGGGGCACTGATAAAGGCATTTGGTGATTCAGCAAAGTCTGATGGAGCAAAGAATAAGAAGTATGCCAATATGTATCCGTTTGGAATGATTGACGATAGTTTTGCAGTGGATTATCATTCCAACCATCTAGCTATGGCTTTTCACTATATCTATGATTTCTACTATGCACATGATAATACACTACCTTATAGCTTGCCTTCTTTTGAGTCGCTCTTAGAGAAGTGGAAACCTGTATCTACGGCAAACAAGTGGTCTAATTTTTATTTAGCAGACTCTGTAGAGTTCAAACTTCGTTCTATTGGATTGGATGAAGAGAAGGCTAAGTACGCTACATTCTCAGAAAAACAAATTGAGCGAATGGCCTACACTGAGCATAATCGTTGGAATATGGAAAAACTCTTGATGGGGTATCGAGCTTTAGGCAAAAACGAACAGGGTAAGACTCTTGATAAGGAGACGTTGGGTAAATTGAAGAACAACATGTATGTACACAATTTAATCAAACCTTATGCTGATTTAACCGATGGGGAAAAGCAATTGGATAGAAATATTGTAAGCAAGCTACCTGATATTTTAAGAATGTTAAACTATTAAATTGGATATTGTTATGAACGAGCATCTTAAAGAAATAGACCGTTTAGTTAGAATTAATAGAAATAATAAGTATCGTGCCATCGCATTAGTCGTGTCTGCATTGGTATTTTCCTTTGTATTGCTTGGATGCGGAATCTATAAATATAGTCCCGATGAGTACAAGGTGAAGAAAGTGACAGAAAGTGATGTGATTGAGAACACTGTGTTGACGTCTTGTCAATCAACAAAAGTTACTCAAAGTTTACCTGTTAAGGTTTCGGAAGAATCCTATAGTCCTGTGATTTGGATTCAAACCGTTTGCGTCTTGGCATTTGTCTCACTTTCTCTGTGGGGTGCATTTACAGTACTATTGAAAGTTCTTAAGTCAGAGTATGATGTGAATATGAAGATACTTGAGGTTCTTAAGGACGTTTACAAGGAAGAGGAAATGAAAAAGATAAAGTCATAGTGATTGTAGCTTTGGGGAACCTTCACAAGTCATTCCATGCTAGGTAATTTTATTTCTATGCTTTGGAACTTTATTTTCATGCCGAGAAAATTTATTTTTATGCCGAGAAAATTTATTTTCGTGCCGAGAAAAAAATAAATACCGACTGTGATGAATTTGACACATCGTCATGCCTAGCGGCGAAGACGATGTGTTGCGAGTAAGATGATTTATACAAAGAATACAAAACAAATGACCGACCAACAAATAATAGACGCTCTCATATCTCGTGACGAGTGGGTGACTCAGCAGTTTTTCTTTAAGACGTGTCGCCCGCTCTTCGTGAGTGTCATGCGTTATGTGTTTTCCTACAAGGTTGATTATGATGAGTTTGTTAATGAGTTTTATCTACACTTGATGGAGAACGATGCTATCCGTTTGCGTCAGTTTCAGGGGCGTAGCACCATATATCAGTGGATGAAAGTGGTAGCCATTCGCTACTTTATTGCCAAGCGTGATAACATGATAGATATGGAATCGAAGGTGGCTCTTACAGAATGCGCTGAACATGGAGACTCATTTGATGAAGTACAGAAGACCACTGCGCGTATGGACGTAGAGCGTTTGTTCTCATTGATGCCTAATAAGCGTTATGTTTATGTCATACGGCGTTTGGTTTTGGAAGAAGCAGAACCGAATAAGGTTGCTGAAGAACTTGGAACCAATGTAGATAATCTGTATAATATCAAAAAACGTGCCATCTCGGCATTGACAGAAATAGCACTTAATGAAGTTGAGAAATATGAAAAAAGAAGACGTAAATAACCTCTCTGCAGAGGTGCTGGCGGCATACCTGGATGGTAATGCTACAGCGCAGGAACATGCCGAAATTATAGATGCACTCCCTGCAGATGCTGAATTGAGAGAACTCCTGCATATTTCTCAATTGGTTGATGCCGAGATGGGGGTGATGCCTTATGACTGTGAATTGATTCCAATGACTGCAATGGCGGCTACATGTAATGAAGAAAACTATTGTTGCTTAGAATGTGAAAAATATGTGCTTAGAAAACTGGGTGTTGAGTTTGATGAAGAGCAACTCCTCCAGAGTGCTATTCAGAATGGTTGGCAAAAAGAGCAAGGTACGGCACTACATAATATAGGTCGCCATATAGAAAGTATGGGATTAGTTGTGACGCGTCGTTACAAATGTAGTGCTGAAGATATAGTCAATGCTTTTAAAAATGGTAAACATGTTATTGTTGCAGTCGATGGTGGAGAATTGTTGGGTAATCGTGAAGAAGAAATATTGGAAGACTTACTCATTGGGGAATTTCCCGACCATAGTGTGGTAGTCCTTTCGTGTGATATTCAGCATGAAACTGTAACCATTTATGACCCCAACTCTATGAACTCTCAAGACACCTATTCCTTAGAGCAATTTATGGATGCTTGGGCAGATTCCAAAAATTATCTTGTCACGGTTGAAAATGAATGCCCTGAAAATTACGTACCCCACCTTATAGACCTCACAGACGTAGAATTGGGTGATGACCTCATAGAACTTCGCGAAGCAATAGCAGAGCATGCTCACAATGTATGGGCAGCAGAACGCCAATCACAGGGTTGGACTTACGGTCCCCAACGCGACGATGAGAAAAAACAAACACCCTGCATGGTGCCCTATTCCAAACTCCCCGAATCCGAAAAGACCTTTGACCGAGATATGGCAATGAATACAATTAAGTTGTTGAAGAAACTCGGGTGGGATTTGGTGAAGAGGGTGTGATTAAAAATTACTATTATGAAGTACGATATATTTTTAAGTTATTCCCGAGAAGATTTTGGGTATGGTAACGTATTGAGTGAAAGATTTTCATCAAATGGTTTTACCGTTTTTTTTGATAGAAACGACTTACAAGGAGGGCAAGACTTTGCAAATATAATTAGTTCTGCAATTGATTCATGTAATGTCGTATTGTATCTTTATAGTCAAAATTCGGAACAATCAAGGTGGGTTCAAAATGAAATTAATTATGCAGTTAGTTTAAATAAACAAATAATTGTTCTTAATATTGGTGCTCAGCTGAATGAGATTTTGTTTAGTAGACAAGCAGAGTTAAGCAAATGTGAGATTATAAATGTTAAAGACTTTAGTGAAGAAGAACTATATCGGGTTGTTGAAACTGTTATATTTTCTTTAAAAGGGAAATTCCAAGAAAGAGTTTCTATATGCAATGAAAAACAAACATTAAGACAAGATAAGTTAGAGTCTCACCCCCAAAAGAATGAATTAGGGAATAAAACACCCCCAAAAGTTGGGTGTTTTAAAATAACATTAACTTTATTATTCGTTGTATTACTCTCTTTTATATTGGTTCTTTTCTTAACAACAACATCTTCACCTAATTGTTCCCCACCAACTATAGATAGTGCTAGTTTAGATAGCATAGATAAAATGGACGATGATAAGAAATATGAGTATAGTTATATTGATGATAGTATTATTGTAGCAGATGGTCCTTGCCCTTCTCCATATGAGGAGTCTGAGTCGACTTCGATGCTAATCATTTGGGGAATTATAATCCTAATTGTGATTTTAGTTTTGGTATATGTAAGTACTCACAAGAAGTATCATTTAAAAATTCATAACAGAAGCAATAAACAAGAGTTATCTCTTCTTGTAGATGGTAATTTTGAAGCTAATATTAAACCTCTTGAGGTATTACATTTACAAAGAAAAAAGGGAGAGTATATTTTGACTATCAAGACAGATAATAGAGTCGTAGATAATATTCATTATAAGTTTGATTGCAAACACAATAATAAAATATTACCAATACAACTAAAAGAAAATGTAGATAAGGAGTTAATTACATATAGGTGTTTTATCGGAGGTTCAACATCTATTGTTAATGAGCGTAACGCAGCACGATCTGTACTAAGTATACTTTACAACCAATATGATAAATATAATTTCTATATAACAGCTCATACATTTGAAGATTTTAAAAACAAACACAAAATTGAAGGTCATCAATATGAATATGATGAGTTTATAAAAAACAAAGCTAATTGTGCAATCTTTATAATATGCAATTATGTTGGTGAGAAAACTTTAAATGAATATAAAGTCGCTATAGAAACGTTTGAATCTACAAATGAAGAACGTCCAACTATTTTTGTTTATAATGATATTTCTAATGTTCCTCAACAACAAGATGAAAGTGTTGTTAGATTTAGAGATTTTGTAGATAGCAAGAAGGCATATTGGCGAGATTACAAAGATATAGAAACGTTGATGCTGAAAATGAAGGATGATATTAGTGCTGAGTTGGCAGATGTGTTGGAAATGAAACCCAATCTCATGAAATTACGAAAATAAGTCATGAAAGAACATAGTTATTTTATCAAGAATTCCCAATTAAGAGTTGTGTTCGGGTCTATATTAGAAACGAGTGCAGATGTTATAGTGAGTTCTGATGATTGTCATTTATCTATGGGAGGCGGAGTGTCCCGTTCTATTTCCAGAGGAGCTGGTGAAAGTATTCTTTTGGACAGACAGAAATTTGTTCCAGCGAAGTTAGGGGATGTAGTTGTAACTAGTGCGGGGGAACTACCTAATAAGTATGTGTTTCATGTTGTTACTATTGGTGCGCATTCTTTTGAACAAGTTGAAAAAAATATAAATCTTAACCAGTTTGTTTTAGAGAATTCCGTGAACAAATGTTTTCGCTTGTTGTCTAGTTTAGAGTTGAACTCAATTGCATTTCCTACAATCGGTGCTGGTGTGGCAAAAATTCCATATAAGGAAGTAGCTTTGTATATGATAAGTACAATTATTGCTAATCTCTTGCGTACTAATAAGGCATTGAAGGTAGAACTCTATTTGTACGATCGTTGGCATAAAATGACAGAGTGGGATTTTGTTATGTTTTTTGAAGCTATTGGAAAATATCTTCCGAATGAAAATTTGGAGGTAGAAGAAAATAATTCCGATTTAAATATACAGAAAACAGAAACACCGTTTATATTTGTAAGTTATTCTCGCAAGGATTTTGAAACGGCACGTGAAATATGTTCTTTACTAGTCAAGCATAATTTTGATTATTGGATTGATGAGGTGGGAAAATATTCAGGTAGTAATTTTAAAGGTGTAATCGTGAATCAAATAAAAAAGTCCACTATGGTCTTGTTTCTTTCCTCTGAAAATTCCAATAAATCTCCTAATGTGGTGAAAGAGATAGGTCTAGCTGTAAAGAATGATAAACCTATTATTCCCATAAAAATAGATTCGACTTCTTACGATGAAAATATTGAATATGATTTATGTAGCATTGATTATATTGAGTATGATAAAACTCCTGAGTTTGAGAAGCGTTTGATGGATAATATTAGCATGTATTTTCAAAGATAAAGAACTTCCTTTATGAGCGTAATATATTCCTTATTATTGCTGTCCGGTAAACGCCTCTAACTCTATGAATATAAAGTTGTTTGAATGGTATAAGCCCCACAGTTTGCATGATTCCCCTGAAAGGGGATAAAGTCATTATCCCAGGGCAACGCCCTGGGTGTTGTTGCAGTCGAGACTTACGCCCTGAAAGGGCAAAAGCAATTATAAGAGCCTGAAATACAATGCTTTTGCCCTTTCAGGGCGCAAACCCAAATATCCATAGCCCCAGGGCGTTGCCCTGGGTTGGGTGCTTATTGGCCTTTCAGGCCGTTACTTCTCAAAAACTTTACCGGACAGTTCCCATTGCCTAAGGCAAACAAAAATAGGATATAACACCAGGATGATGTTTTTGGCGTATAGAAGATAGTTTTATGTTTCTCACGCAGACTCTGCAGAAATCGCAGAGACCATGCGGATAGGCATGGTCTTATGTAGAGAATTACGCAGAGACGCACGCTACGCTTGCGTTACCATCCTGATGGCAAGCACAAACAAAGTGTGTGCGCTTCTGCGAAAGTCTGCGCAGTCTGCGTGAGCCAAATTATCAATCAATAGAGTTTTCTCCCCTGAAACAAGCGTTTGTTATATAGAAGCAATAATTCCTTATAAACAAAGTGTTCTGTTATTTCTCAAAATTTATGCATTTCAAAGAAAATTTTGATAGAATTGCTCACTTTTTCGCCTCTATACAAAAAACACTTTTTTTAACCTAAAAGAACTATGAAAAAGAATTATGTACCGCAACCTGTGGATACGAGTGATATCCAGTTGCCTGAAGAATTGAGCGAATTGGTAGAGCAGATGGCGAAGAATGTGCACGAAGTGTGGGCGCAGAGTAGGATGGAGCAAGGATGGACTTGGGGAGAAGAGCGGAGTGATGCGTTGAAACAACATCCTTGTGTGGTGCCCTATGAGGAACTGCCTGAAGTGGAAAAGGCGTATGATCGAGATACAGCCCTTGGCACACTTAAGTTAATTTGCAAGTTAGGATTCAAAATTGTTAAGGAGTAGACTATTTGAGTTTGTAACGCTTTATAAGGGCGTTATCCACTATTGTCTATGTGGTCCCTTAACGTTGAATAAACGAAGCAATAGTCAGTTCCTTGTATTACAGAACTGATATCATCTAAAGAAAAATCCGTCAATTCTTATAAGATTGGCGGATTTTTTCTTTTATGCTCTGATAGAAAACAACGTTTTAACATATCTATAGTAGTAAGAAGGACCTTTAGGAGTAGCGCCCGACACAGAATGGGGTAAATGCTTATGAAGAAAGTCGTTTTTTGCAATGATGGAAATGTGTGCTTCATTTTCAGTTCTTGCAACGTCACATCATGATGTTGTTGAAGTTCAACTACATGAGACTGTATGACATCTGTTCACATGGAAGGTTGATGTTGTAATGGAACTATTAGGTTATAGTTATCCTATTTTCTGACCAATATCCTCTGGAGAGGTTGGTTTATAAGGTTATAGGGTATGGTAGAAGTATACATAATAATAAGTAAAAGGGAGTTTGTGAAAAGAGAGAACATGGTATAGAGGAATACACTAAGTTTATTAATAATTATAAAAAAGATGAAACGATTTACTCAATTTTTTCAAGCGCTACTCGGAGCAGGCGCACTACTTCTTACCGCTATCTTAGTTATGGGACGATTTGCTTGGCGTACAATTTGTAAATGGTGGAAGAATTGCTCAAAATGGGCCCGTTACTTGATTGTAACTGTTGTTGTTTTACTTTCAGTAGGGTATGTAGTTCTTGTTATTCATGGTTATTACAAGATAACGTATAACCAATGTTACTGGAGAGATAAAACCCTCTCAAAGAATGTTGTGGCTCGTGAAACCTATGATAACAAATATCGTGTATATAACCGAAGTACACGTAAATATACCACTCCTAATGTTAATTGGGTATCTGGCGCTTCGGAGGATGATTCATTGGTTGTTTATGCCTTGACCAATAAACGCGGTTACATCAATTCTAAGACTGGTGAAATTGTAATTGATGCCGAAAAGAACGATTATCATAAAGCTTGGGTATTCTCAGAAGGACTTGCTGCAGTTATGAAAGATGGTAAGATTGGGTTTATCAACTCAAGGAACGAAGTGGTTATCCCCTTTAAATTTGACTATTCTTCAAAGTGCCGTATGTTTAATTTCGGTTATCTATTTCATGATGGTTATTGTATAATGACAAATAAGGACGGTGATTTAGGATTGATAAACAAGAGTGGTGATTGGGTTCTCCAACCCGCTTATGATGAAATATGGGCGCCTCATAAAAGTGGATATAGGATAATTGGTGATAACGGAAAATTTGGTATTTTTGATACAATGTGTAATGAAGTTTATCCTATAGAATACGATTATATAGTTATATTGTCAGACCGTTTTGTTTTAACTCAAGGAGGAAGGAAGTGGCAAGTTGATTATCAGGGTAATGTGATTCAGTCATTTATGTTTGATGACTCTTACTACCTCAACTATCCAATTGGTTATAATGAGAGTGGGAAAATAGAATATGCTTTTGCTGATTATGTTAAGTATACTGTTATGAATCGTTTTGGTATCATGAACCGCATAACAGGAAGCCCTATCACTCCTGCTCTTTATTTAGATGTTAATATGCTTTCAAAGGATTTGTTTGAGGTTCAAGATCCTGAAAGTCGTAGTTGGTATTTGCTCGATAAGCAAGGTAATGTTATTTCTGCAAAATAGTGATGTAGGATATCAACAAAATAGAGTAATTAGCGCGTTCGGTGATATGTATTTAATGGAGTTATATAGAATTTGTTAGTCCAGATTTTGAAGCGCTCGTTTTTGATTCGAGATGGGTTAGAACATATTTCTACATCCCTTTTATATCAAGTGTCATTAACCTAAAAACTTAAGAGGGTGTGTCAAAATAAATTTTGACACACCCTCTTAAGTAATAAAGGTAATTGCTTTATACCGAACCCACAATGAAGTTTTCAGGATGACGACCCTGATAACCTTCATAATAGGCATAGATTTCGCGGAGGTCGGCCTTGCGGTCGCTTGTCGGCATGATATACTTTGTCATGCGCACCTCCTTCTTCTTATAGTCAATGCCCATAAGCACGATGGGGAGATTGGCTTTTGAAGCAATGACATAAAAACCGAGGTGCCACTTGGGGTTTGCCTTACGCGTGCCTTCGGGAGTGAGGGCAAGGCGGAAGGTTTCGCTGTTATTGGCAATGTCGATGAGCTCCGTAATGAGCGCTGTGCCCTTACCGCGATTGACGGGGATGCCTCCCATCCAGTTGCGGAAGATGTAGTCAAGCGGACCAACGAACCACTCCTTCTTCATCACGAAAGCCGACTTGCGACCGTTTGCCGTAATGAAGAGTTTGCCAATAAAGAGGTCAAGATTACTGGTGTGGGGAGCTACGCAATAAATGCACTTGTCAAAGTCGGGGACTTCAACAAAGCTCTTCCAACCAAGCATCTTGTGGAAGACGAATTTACAGATGGATTGAAGCATGGTAATTAATGGAGAAAGGAGAAAGGAGAAAGGAGAAATTCCGTGCGGGGTAAGACTCCACGCCCTTCGTTCCCTCTTTCTTCTTTCTCAAATTGATAGTAGTCCGAAAGGAAAAAGGATGGTTTTTATGCGAAGGATGGTGCGCAGCACTTTCTCCTTTCTCATTTCTCCTTTCTCCTTTCCAACGGACTTACTTGCAACTACAAGTAGGCTTGATCTGCTGGAAGAAGTCGTTACCCTTGTTGTCCACGAGGATGAATGCGGGGAAGTCTTCTACCTCAATCTTCCAGATAGCTTCCATGCCGAGCTCGGGATATTCTACACACTCGATGCTCTTAATGTTGTTCTGCGCAAGGATTGCTGCAGGACCACCGATAGAACCGAGGTAGAAACCGCCGTGCTTCTTACAAGCGTCAGTAACCTGCTGTGAGCGGTTACCCTTAGCCAACATCACCATAGAACCTTCGTGGCTCTGGAAAAGATCTACGTAAGAGTCCATACGACCTGCCGTAGTGGGCCCCATAGATCCGCACGCCATGCCAGCGGGAGTCTTTGCGGGACCAGCGTAGTAAACGGGGTGGTTCTTCAAGTACTCGGGCATGGGAAGACCTGCGTCGAGGCGTTCCTTAATCTTCGCGTGTGCGATGTCGCGACCTACGATAATTGTACCATTAAGAGAGAGGCGTGTGCTCACGGGGTACTTATCGAGCTGCTTAAGGATTTCGCTCATGGGTTGGTTAAGGTCGATGCGAACAACATCTCCTTCGCCTGCCTGACGGAGTGCTTCGGGGATGAGGTTGCCGGGGTTGTCGTCCATCTTCTCAATCCAAATACCGTCCTTGTTAATCTTACACTTAATATTACGGTCTGCCGAGCAACTTACACCGAGACCTACGGGGCAACTTGCGCCGTGGCGGGGGAGGCGAACTACGCGGATGTCGTGAGCGAAGTACTTACCGCCAAACTGTGCGCCGAGGCCGATGTTTTGTGCTTCCTTAAGGAGCTGTTCTTCGAGCTCGATGTCGCGGAAAGCACGACCTGTTTCGTCGCCTGTAGTGGGGAGGTTGTCGTAGAACTTAGTAGAAGCGAGTTTCACCGTGAGAAGGTTCTTTTCAGCAGAAGTACCGCCGATAACAACCGCGATGTGGTAGGGAGGACAAGCCGCTGTGCCGAGCGTCTTCATCTTACCCACGAGAAAAGGTACGAGCGTCGCGGGATTAAGAATAGCCTTTGTTTCCTGATAGAGGTAAGTCTTGTTTGCCGAACCGCCACCCTTTGTCACGCAAAGGAATTCGTATTCCATACCGTGCGTAGCCTCGATGTCAATCTGCGCGGGGAGGTTACAACGCGTATTGATTTCGTCGTACATGTTGAGGGGCGCGTTCTGAGAATAGCGGAGGTTTTCTTCAGTGTAAGTCTTGTACACACCCTTTGCGATAGCTTCTTCATCGCAGAAGCCTGTCCACACCTGCTGACCCTTTTCAGCGTGAATGATAGCAGTACCTGTGTCCTGACAAAGAGGGAGTTGGCCCTTAGCCGCAACCTCAGCGTTGCGGAGGAAGGTGAGGGCTACATACTTGTCATTGTCAGAAGCTTCGGGGTCAGAGAGAATCTTTGCCACCTGCTCGTTGTGCGCACGACGGAGGAGGAACGATACATCGCGGAACGCCTGATTGATCATCTTTGTGATACCTTCAGCTTCCACCTTAAGAATGGGGTGGCCTTCAAATTCGCCAACACTAACATGGTCCTTTGTAAGGAGGTAATACTCCGTAGTGTCCTTTCCAAGTTGGAACATAGGAGCGTACTTGAATTCAGGAATGTTTGCCATAGGAACTCTTTTAGAGTACAGAGTACAGATAACAGAGTACAACTGCCGTCCGGAGTTAAACCGGAGTAAAGAAACAGAGTACAACTTGCTACCGCACAATGCCACTCAATTTATTAAATGGTTAAATGTAGATTTATGAATTTTGATTTGCCTGATTTGTCTTTGCTGTTTTGATAGATGCGGCAAGTATAGAAGACACCTCTTTTAGGTCATTGTAAAGAGAGTCAAACATAACAGAGTCTATAAGTTCGCTTTCCACAAGTAGTTCCAACCAATAGGCGCTCTCGTCTGCTTCCTTAAGCGCAATAGAAAGTTTGTGGATAAAGTCTGCTTGACTTTCGGCAGAGTAACTTTCACGAACATTAGCGCCAATGCTTGTGCCAGAGCGCAAGAGTTGTTTCGAAAGTACAAATTCTCGCTTCTCTTCAGTTAGGAATTTGTAGAAACGAATAATTCGCAAGGCAAAACCTTTACTTTTAGTATGTAGAATGCTATTGACACCCATAATATTACTTTGTACTTTGATTTTAATTAGTTGTACTCTATAATTACCCCAGATGGAGTTGTACTCTGTCAGCTGTACTCTATATTAGTTGTACTCTGTACTCTGTCAGTTGTACTCTATAATAACGTCCCGGATGGAGTTGTACTCTGTCAGCTGTACTCTATATTAGTTGTACT
>JBGVGJ010000058.1:0-112293 GCA_045121635.1 Alloprevotella sp.
GTCCGAAGAAATGTGTACTTTTGCCCATGGTTAAATCTTTTAATCAGCAAATTCAAAGATAACCAAAAAGGGCTGAACTTCCTAACCGGAGTTCAGCCCATTCTTTTTTTGATTTGAATAAGTTTTAGCGGACAGTAATAATAAAGATTAGTTAGTGAATTGCATTTCGTTGAGAGATAGTTAGAATTAAAAGTGACTTAGTTGCACGAACAAATCTCCAATTAGAAGTGTCATAAATTTCGGAATTGTTTACAGGTGAAAAATACAACAACACCGTCCAATCTAAGGTTCGAATTCATAGTTACATCTTTGCATTTTAACCCTTCTTACACAACAGAAGGCGTGCCGATTTTTTCTACACGCCCTCATAATTATATCAATCCTTTGGTTCATGCTTCTTAACCGAGCGCTTATAGTTTGTGCGAGGTTTGTGCGAAGCAGGTTTTGCCCCATTTTCGGTAGCAGATTTTTGCTGTGCTTGATGAGTATTTTTCGAATGTGGTTGCTTACGTTTCTTACCAACATTTCTGGAAGATTTTCCCTTACCAGAACGTCCCTGTCTCTTATTTCCAGTCATAAGTGTTTCAGGGTCAGGAGCGGTAAGTCCTTCGGGGAGGGTAGCGCGTGGCACTTCCTTCTCCAAGAGTTCTTCGATGGCCACGAGGCGGTAGTAGTCTTCTTTCGTCACGAGGGTTACGGCCTTTCCGGAGCGCCCTGCACGCCCTGCGCGCCCGATGCGGTGGATGTAGTCTTCGGCATCGTGGGGTGTGTCGAAATTGATGACCATCGTGATGTCGTCGATGTCGATGCCTCGGGCGACGATGTCGGTGGCGATGAGCATATCGATTTGGCGCGCCTTGAACTGCTGCATGGTCTTGTCGCGGTCGGCTTGGACAAGGTCGGAGTGCATCTGTGCGACATTAAACTTGAGGCGCACCATGTTGAGGTAGAGTTCTTTAACCTTCTGCTTTGAAGAAGAGAAGACGATGACGCGCTCGGGCTTCGTGTCCTTGAAGAGCGAAGCGATGATTTTGAGTTTGTCGGCCTCGTGGCAGATGTAGACGGACTGGTCAATCGTCTCTGCGGGTTTGCTGATGGCGATGTTGACCTCGATGGGGTTGTTGGTGATGCTCTTTGAGAGCTGTCGAATCTTGTCGGGCATGGTGGCCGAGAAGAGTATCGTTTGGCGCTGCTGGGGGAGTTGCTTCACAATGGTCTGAATGTCTTCGGCAAATCCCATGTCGAGCATGCGGTCGGCTTCATCGAGGATGAAGTGCGTGGTGCGCGAAAGGTCGAGGTTGCCCAACTGGAGGTGGGAGATGAGTCGGCCAGGTGTGGCGATGACGATGTCAGCCCCTTGTTGTAGGCTTCTGCGCTCTTGCTCATAGCGTATGCCGTCGTTGCCCCCGTAGATGGCGGCGCAGGAGATTTTCATGTAGTAGGCAAATCCCTGGAGCGCCTGCTCAATCTGCTTCGCCAACTCGCGCGTGGGTGCCATGATTAGGCAGTTTACGGCATCGTGGGGGTGGTCTTCATTCTGAAGGAGTGTAAGAATAGGCAAGAGGTAAGCAGCGGTCTTACCCGTGCCCGTTTGTGCAATGCCCACAAGATCCTTATTCTCAAGCAAATGGGGGATGCATTGCTCTTGAATAGGACTGCAGGTCTCAAAACGCATGTCGTAAAGTGCGTCGAGGATATCTTCGGAAAGGGGAAGGTCTTCGAAATACATAGGGTGGGAAGGAGGAAAAGACGACGAAGTCGGATTAAAGGAGAAAATGTAGGATTGCAAAAACTTGCTTGTTTGCTTATCTTCTTGGGAATTTATTTAGAAGTGCTTCCCTGGATGGAAAGACTTCTCCTTTGGCTTTAGCCCCTTCGGGCGCCGACCTTCGGTTCTTCCTTTTTTTTATTGAGTGCTACTGAGGAGCGCGCTTAAAGAGCCAGAAGGCTATGCCTGCGAAGATGATGTTGGGAATCCAAACGGAAATCATTGCCGACCATCCGGCGTTGATGGCAAAGGTGGCAAAGATGGTTTGGAACATGATGTAGGCAAAACTCAAGGCGATTCCCGTGCCGATGGAGAAGCCCATACCGCCCTTGCGCTTCTCGGACGAGAGCGATACGCCGATGAGCGTGAGGATAAAGGCAGCAAAGGGCGAGGCAAAGCGCTTGTGGTATTCAACCTCAAAGGTGGCGATGCCGGCGGCACCTCTCAAGCGTTGCTTCTCGATGAACTCTTCAAGTTCGGGAAGCGTGAGCGTTTCTTGCTGCCCCTTGACATAGAAGAAGTCCTTGGGTTCCATCATGATGACGGTGTCAATCATCGCACCGCTCTTGATTTCTTCTCTGCCGTCGACCATGGTGCGGATGTTGTAGTTACGCAATGTCCAGGAGTAGGGGCGCTCGGCGAGGGTGTCGTATTGAAGCGTCTGTGCCGTAAGGTGGCTGACGAGTTTCTTGTTCTCAAACTTATCGAGCGAGAAGCCGTATCCGCTCTTGCGCACATTGTCAAAGCGCGTGATGTAGGCCACAACGCCCGTGTCTACCTGCATCTGAATGTTTTCGGCCACCGTAATGTTGCGCTTCTTGATGTAGGTGATGTAGAAGTCGTTTTTAGCCACATTACTCTTGGGAATCACATAGGCACCGAGCAGGAAGGTGGTGATGGCGATAAGCCCCGCGGAAATCATGTAGGGACGCAACAGGCGCTTGAAGCTCATCCCCGTGCTCTTCATGGCGATAATCTCGGAGTTGTCGGCCAACTTGGTGGTAAAAAATATTACCGAGATGAAGACAAACAACGGGCTGAAGAGATTGGTGAAGTAGGGGATGAAGGTCAAGTAATAGTCAAAGATAATCTGCTCTGTCGTGGCATTACTTTGTGTCAATCTATCAATATTATTATTGAAGTCGAAGATGATTCCAATCGTAATAATGATGACAATCAAGAAAAGGTAAGTGGTGAGAAACTTCTTGATGATGTAGAGGTCAATCTTGTAGATTCCCAACTTGTTGAGGTCAAGCATAAGCGATGTGAATTAGTAGGGTAACAGATTGCAGAGGTGCATCGTAAAATGGCCCGTCTTTGCCGTGCACTTCTATATGTAGTGCGCTTAGGGTGTAGGGAAAAAAACGGGGGTGCGTTGCGGTCTGCGTATTGTTCTCCTTTTTTAGAGTCTTCTTCCTAACTTTTCCACCATCTCGCGTTTCCACACGGTGAAGGTGCCGTCAAGGATGTGCTTGCGCGCTTCCTTAACCAACCAAAGGTAGAAGGCAAGGTTGTGGATGGAACCAATTTGAAGCGCCAAAAGCTCCTTCGCCTTGTAGAGGTGGTGGAGGTAGGCCTTGGTATAGTGTGTGTCTACAAAACTATGGCCCATGGGGTCGATGGGTGAGAAGTCGTCGGCCCACTTGGCGTTGCGCATGTTTAGGATGCCTTCAGAGGTGAAGAGGCAGGCGTTGCGTCCGTTGCGTGTGGGCATGACGCAGTCAAACATGTCTACTCCGCGCTCGATGGCTTCAAGGATGTTGATGGGAGTGCCTACGCCCATAAGGTAACGGGGGCGGTCGGTGGGGAGTTCTTCATTTACCACCTCAATCATCTCATACATCTGCTCGGCAGGTTCGCCTACGGCAAGTCCGCCAATGGCATACCCTTCGGCATCAAAGTCACGCATGAAGCGCGCACTTTCGCGGCGCAAGTCAGGGTAAACACAACCCTGAACGATGGGGAAGAGCGCCTGGTGGTAACCGTACTTGGGTTCCGTCTCATTAAAGCGCTTTACGCAACGCTTCAACCAATCGTGTGTGAGGTCGAGGCTCTTGCGCGCATAGTTGTAGTCGGCGGTACCAGGGGGACATTCGTCAAACGCCATCATGATGTCGGCACCGATGGTGCGCTCAATGTCCATCACCTTCTCGGGCGTGAAGAAGTGCTTGCTACCATCAATGTGAGAGCGGAATTCACAGCCCTCAGCGGTCAGCTTGCGGATGCCCGTCAGTGAGAACACCTGGAAGCCTCCAGAGTCGGTAAGCATGGGGCGGTCGAATCCGTTGAACTTATGCAAACCACCAGCCTTTTCGATAATCTCAAGTCCAGGGCGAAGGTAAAGGTGATAGGTGTTGCCCAAGATGATTTGCGCCTGGATGTCGTCTTTAATCTCGTGCAGGTGAACGCCCTTTACGCTACCCACCGTGCCTACGGGCATAAAAATCGGAGTTTCTATCTGACCATGATCCGTTGTTATAATCCCTGCTCTGGCATGACTATTCGTATCGGTATGCAGAAGTTGAAAAGTAAGTGGCATATACTATCTTCTATTCGTTAAATCCTACAATTAGGGGAATTTCTGCAAATTTACAAAAAAAGTAGGTATCTAAATCTCGTTTCTGAATTTATATGTTTAAAATGATGAATACGGACAGAGTGAATATAATTAAATGAAGTAAATTTGTAGTCAAAATAAATTTCAACCTCAAACATCTGACCTTCAATTCCTCATGTCATATTTTGACTTTAAACAATTCCGAGTATACCACGACCGTTGTGCCATGAAAGTGGGCACAGATGGGGTGCTCTTAGGCGCGTGGGCACCCACTGAAAATGTCAAACGAATCTTAGACATCGGGACCGGAAGTGGACTCATTTCACTCATGCTTGCTCAGCGCACTGAGGCGACCATTATTGGAGTTGAGTTAGACGAAGCAGCAGCGCTTCAAGCGCGTGAGAATGTTAAGCAATCTCGATTTGCATCACGTATTGAAATCGTAAATGCCGACATCCTTTGTTATACATCTGAAACGAAGTTTGACTTGATTGTAAGCAACCCACCCTTCTTTAACGACGCATTGGAATGTCCTGACAAACAGCGTGCTCAAGCTCGTCACACATCCTCTCTCCCACTCCACCAACTTATTGATGCAGCCAACCGTTTGCTGTGTCACAACGGACACTTCTCGGTCATCCTACCCTGCGACATTATAAAACAGTTTATCAACACATGCATCGTTAAGCACTTCACTCCTATACGCATCACTAACGTACGAACTACCCCCCAAAAGCCCCCCAAGAGAACTATGCTAACGCTTAAAAAGGGAGTTAATAACGATGCCTTAATAACCGATGAACTCATCTTATCAACTTCACATGGTTCACGCTCTGAGGAATATAATGAACTCACAAAGGACTTCTACTTAGACAGGAATTAACTTAAAACTCACACCACTCTGATCCAAGAATTTTCTACATATATAACAAACAAAGAATCCGCAAAGCTTTGCGGATTCTTTGTAACTTATTGCATGCTACCACCCACGATATCAAGTAATTCAGCGGTAATAGCAGATTGGCGCGACTTGTTGTACTGCAACTGAAGTGAACGGAGAAGCTCATCGGCATTGTCGGTGGCAATTTGCATCGCCACAACGCGAGCAGCGTGCTCTGAAGCCAACGAATCAAGTAATGCAGCAAAAAGCAATAGGTTGATAACCCTGGGAAGAAGACACTCAAATACCACTTCAGAGGAGGGTTCTACAATATAATTGGCATCGCTTTTTGATACATCTGTTGGCAAACTCAAAGGTAAAAATTGCTCATAGCGAAGCACTTGATGCGCAGAACTTTGTGCATGATGATAAATCATATAGCAAGCATCAATCTCCTTGGCATCGTAATTGGCCATGAGGCGATCTGCAAGTTGCTTGGCTCCGTCGTAATTAGGATGATCAAGGAGCTCGCAATAACTTTCGTCTGGAGTGAAACCCATGCGACGAACAGCATCAAGTCCCTTACGCCCTACGGCGTAAACCTGCGCAATCTCTATGGCTTGAGCACGCAATTCTGCCACTTTTGCCGTGAAACTCTTTATCGCGTTGTTATTAAAGCCTCCACAAAGGCTTGAATTTGATGTAAAAAGTAACAATGCAACCTTGCTTACAGGGCGCGGAGTGACATAGGGAACATACTCAGAAGCGTCACTCACGAAAGCACGAAAAATACGACCAAGTTGCTGCTCATAAGGGCGCATCTGATCAATGCGCTGTTGAGCATGGTGGAGTTTTGAGCTCGCCACCATCTTCATAGCACTGGTAATCTTTCGCGTGCTTTGTACCGAGGCAATTCTATTTTTAACTTCCTTAAGACTGGGCATAAAATAAGAACTAAAAGAAGAAAGGAGAAAGGAGAAAGGAGAAAAATGCTAACGCATCATTTCCTTTCATGCGACTTCTCACTCGGTTGAGTGACCTTTCTCATTTCTCATTTCAACTAAACTGTGCCGTCAAATCAGCAGCAACCTTCTCAATGCGTTTTGATATTTCATCATCAAGTTTACCTTCAGCAAGGGGGCGAAGGATGGTTTCTTGATGGTTCGTGCGCAAGAGTTGGAGGTATTGCTCCTGGAATTCGTTAACCTTATCAAGGGGCACATTCTTAAGCAAACCACGTATGCCACAATAGAGAATGGCAACCTGTTCTTCTACAGGCATGGGACTATACTGCTTCTGAATGAGGAGCTGATTGTTCTTACGTCCGCGGTCAATAGTCATAGCCGTAACGGCATCCATATCACTTGAGAACTTCGCAAAGGCCTCAAGTTCACGATACTGCGCCTGATCAATCTTAAGCGTACCGGCAATCTTCTTCATAGACTTAATCTGCGCAGCACCACCCACACGACTCACTGAAATACCTACGTCAATCGCAGGACGGAAACCCTGGTTAAAGAGGTTGGTGTCGAGGTAAATCTGACCGTCAGTAATAGAAATTACGTTGGTAGGAATGTAGGCAGAAACGTCACCCGCTTGTGTTTCAATAATGGGCAATGCCGTGAGAGAACCACCACCCTTCACCTTGCCCTTAAGACATTCGGGGAGGTCATTCATCTGAGCAGCAACTTCCTGCTGATTGTTAATCTTTGCAGCACGTTCAAGAAGACGTGAGTGAAGGTAGAAGACGTCTCCGGGATATGCTTCACGCCCAGAAGGACGGCGGAGGATGAGCGATACTTCACGATAAGCAACCGCCTGCTTTGAGAGGTCATCGTATACAACGAGGGCGTGCTTACCTTGGTCGCGGAAATACTCACCGATTGCGGCACCAGCCATAGGAGCAAAATACTGCAAGGCAGCGGGATCAGCAGCAGTAGCACTTACAATAATCGTATAAGGCATAGCACCTGCCGAGCGCAAAGTATTCACAATATTTGCCACGGTTGAAGCCTTCTGACCGATAGCCACATAGATACAATAAACGGGATTGCCCGCTTCGTAGGCACCACGCTGATTGATGATCGTATCAATGGCAATAGCCGTCTTACCCGTTTGGCGGTCACCAATAATCAATTCACGCTGACCACGACCGATGGGAATCATCGAGTCAACTGCCTTGAGTCCTGTCTGCATGGCTTCACAGACAGGCTGACGGTAGATTACACCAGGAGCCTTGCGGTCAAGTGGCATGAGGAACTTCTCACCACCAATCGCAACGCCTCCATCAAGGGGCGCACCAAGCGGATTGATGACGCGGCCAAGCATTTCTTCACTTACTTCAATAGAGGCTACCTTACCCGTACGCTTTACCGACTGACCTTCCTTAATGCCCACCGAGGGACCAAGGAGCACCGCACCGACGTTATCTTCTTCAAGGTTCATCGCTACGGCCATTACGCCATTCTCGAATTCAATCAATTCGTTTTCCGTAACGTTATTCAAGCCATAAATGCGTACCACACCGTCACCAACAGTGAGAACCACACCGACTTCCTCTAGTTGGACATCGATGTTTACCTCCTTTAGTTGTTGGAGCAATATGTCTGATACCTCATTTGGTTTAATTTTATCCATAGTAATAATAATTTAGTAGACAAGTTTTCTTCGTAACTACACAGACTCCTTTAATCTTATTGCCTGCGTGTTACCTCACCACTTGTTTACTATATTTTCTACATTCCCTTACTAATTTTTTGTAACTGAGTTTTTAGAGAAGTATCCACACGATATGTGTCGTACTCTAAAACGAAACCACCACCAATTGTGGCATCAACCACGGTTTCAAATTCCACTTGTCCGTTAACCGCTTGCTGAACGATGGTTTTCATACGTGCCAAAGTTTCGTCAGAAACGGGCGTGGGTACAATGAAACGTGACTTCGTAATACCACAATGTTTGCGATATTGCGCAATGTAAGAAGTGGCAACAAATTGCATGATGTCGCAACGATTCTGATCAATGACTAACTGACAGAATCGCGACGTAGAGGCAGTAACCTCACCCTTAACCGCTATCGCAGCCAAGAGCAACTTCAATTTGTTTTCGTTGGAGACTACAGGGTTTTGCAACGTTTGCTGAATCTTAGGAAGCTTCATAAAGCAATCACTAAGTTGCTGCATTTCTGCATAAGCCTGCTGCTCTTCCTTATTCTCAATAGCAAAAGACAGAAGGGCGCGCGCATAACGCGAAGAAATAATCCCAATGTCCATACGCTTCAATTAGTCTTTAGAAGGTTGGATTTCATCAAGCAATGTATTGATGTAGTTTTCATGCGCCTCTGTAGTGGCTAGACTCTGTCGCATCACCTTTTCAGAAATGGCAATAGAAAGTTGAGAAACTACACCTCTGATATCTTGAAGTGCACGCTCACGCTCTGCTTGGATTTGGAGTTTTGCATCTTCCAAAATCTTTGCACCTTCTTCGTGAGCCTTACGTTGTGCGTCGGCAATAATCTTATCGCCAGTAGTTTTTGCTTCACGCAATATCGCTGCTTGTTGCTCGTGGGCTTCCTTCAAAATCTTCTCGCTCTCTGCTTTCAATGTTGCTAACTTTTCATTCGTAACGCGAGCATTCGTAAGACTCTCGTCTATAAACTTCTTGCGCTCTTCGACCATAGAAGTAATAACGGGGAAACCGAACTTCGCTAAAAGACCGAATACCACAAGGAAAGCTATCAACATCCAAAACAATAACCCTAAATCAGGACTAAGAATAGATGGGAGGTTCAAAGAATCCATAAGGCAGAATTCAGATGTAGGAGTAAAGAGGAAGGAAGACTGAGCGTCAACACTCAATGAGAATCATGACTCACTTATCTCAACTCTTTACTCTCATACTGCTCTGAAATTAGATGAACAAACAAAGCGCACAAACCACTACTGAGAAAAGGGCAACGCCTTCTACCAAAGCAGCAGCAATAATCATTGAAGTACGGATGTCACCAGATGCTTCTGGCTGACGAGCGATTGCTTCCATTGCTGAAGAACCAATTTTACCAATACCGAGACCTGCGCCTACAGTTGCAAGACCTGCACCAAGAGCGGCGCCTAATTTTGTAAGACCTACTGCGAGTAATAACATAGTTGTAAAGTTTTATTTATTAGTAATTTATATTAAATTGTTAGTTATTTATTTCAAACTAATAGTAAGTTAGTGATGATGAGGTTCAGGATGTGCCATACCGATAAAAACTGCCGACAACATAGTGAACACATATGCCTGAATAAACGCCACTAAGCACTCCAAGCAATTCATAAAAATCATAAGCACAAGACTCACAGGAGTAAGGGCGGAGCCGATACCAACACCTATAGTAAAGGCGATGAAAATCACACAGGTGAACGAAAGTATCGCTGCGTGACCACCCATAATGTTGGCAAAGAGACGCACCATCAACGAGAATGGCCGCGAAATAATGCCAAGCATTTCAACCAAAGGCATAATAGGTAAGGGACACTTGAGGAACACGGGAACAGGAGGCCAAAAGATTTCCTTCCAATACTCTTTGTTGCCAAACAAGTTGATGGCAATCAAGGTGCAGAATGCAAGGAAGAACGTAATGGTAATGTTACCCGTAAGGTTCGCACCACCAGGGAAGATTGGAACCAATCCCAAAAGATTGCTGATGAAAATGAAGAAGAAGCAGGTAAGCAAGTAAGGAGCAAATTTCTTATACTGCTTTTCACCTACGCTCGGACGGATGATATCGTCGTGAACCATCATCACCATCATTTCTACCACACCGAAGAATCCTTTGGGTGCTTGTTGTGTAGCGCCGTTCTTCTTATACCAACGAGCGGCACTCAAGAAGATCGTGAGCATCAATGCTACAACTATCCAAAGTTGTACAACATTCTTGGTGATTGAGATATCCCAAGGGCGCACGGAACTTCCGTCTGCCAACTTCTCGTAAATCTTACCATTGGTTTCATTTATGTAGAAACCATTGTAAGTGTCACCATGAGTTACTTTGCTACTGCTAAACACATTCCAACCCGAAGTTTCACCCTTCACAATCACAAGGAGTGGTATTGAAATGTGGTGACCTTCGTAAGTAGTGATGTGCCAATCGTAACCATCACTCATGTGACCTAAGACGATACCCTTTACATCAATCTTACCATCCTCATGACTGTCTCCTGATGCTTTAACAGGAAGCGACATCATTACGGCAAGACCAACGACAAGTATCCATTTTAAGTATCTAATCATGTATATTCAATCGCTAATTTGAACTACTCTTTTTCTGTTTACGCTCACACACAATGAAATGTATTGAGGTAAAGAATAACGCTACAAGATAGATTATGAGTAGGTTAATCGTAAACAGTACTCTATGTTCTTGCAGAATAATAAAGAAATATACCAATGCTATCACAAGTGTTAAAAGCAAACGTGCGACATTGTTCACCATGTGAAATAGTGTTATATACTTCGACTTATTCTCCTGAAGGTAGTGGTATACAGAAAGTGAGACAAGCGTTACTACAAAGAAGATGATGGGGAGCACAATCAAAGGTGCCACCATACTGATTCCACCTTCTACATGCGCCACTTCTATATAGCACATTAAGGGTGTGAGTAATGCGTATATAAGTCCCAACTTCCAAATTGACTTTAATGCTGATTTCATGTACAATAACTTAAAGTTCTACACAAATGTTCAGCACATTATTCGTCACCTCTATGAATCCCGAGTGAATAGCAATGGTGTAATCTTCAGGACCATAGCAAAAGATGGTACCCTTTACCAAGGTGGAAATAATTGGAGCATGATTTTCAAGCACCTCAAATTGCCCCATTTCACCTGGCACTAGTACCCTATTCACTTCTGCCGCATAGAGTTGTTTCTCGGGTGATAAAATCTTTATTTTCATAGTTTAACTACACTGCCTGATTGAGCAAGTTTTCACCCTTCTTAATAGCATCGTCAATAGTACCTACATTGAGGAATGCCTGTTCGGGTAAATAGTCAACTTCACCATCAATAATCATGTTGAAACCACGAATAACCTCTTCGATAGGTACCATCACACCTGGAACGCCTGTAAACTTTTCAGCCACGGTAAAGGGCTGTGAGAGGAAACGCTGCACACGACGCGCACGGTTCACAATAAGGCGGTCTTCGTCAGAAAGTTCATCCATACCCAAGATGGCAATGATGTCTTGCAATTCCTTGTACTTCTGAAGAATCTGCTTCACGCGCTGAGCGCAATTATAATGTTCATGACCAATCACATTGGGGTCAAGAATGCGCGATGTAGAGTCAAGGGGGTCAACCGCTGGATAGATACCCAATTCCGTAATCTTACGTGAAAGCACGGTTGTCGCGTCAAGGTGGGTAAATGTTGTTGCAGGAGCAGGGTCGGTCAAGTCATCGGCTGGCACATACACCGCTTGGATTGATGTAATTGAACCATTCTTCGTTGAAGTAATACGTTCCTGCATCGCACCCATTTCACTTGCCAATGTGGGTTGATAACCTACGGCAGAGGGCATACGACCAAGAAGCGCTGACACTTCAGAACCCGCCTGAGTAAAGCGGAAGATGTTGTCGATGAAGAAAAGAATGTCGGTTTGCTTACCTTCGCTTGCACCGCTATCACGGAATGATTCTGCAATAGACAAACCTGAAAGCGCTACACTTGCACGCGCACCGGGAGGTTCGTTCATCTGACCGTAAACAAGTGTTGCCTGGCTCTTTGCCATCTCTTCATAGTCAACTTTCGACAAGTCCCACTCACCGCGTTCCATTGCTTCAGTAAATTCCTGGCCATACTTTACAACGCCTGATTCAATCATTTCGCGAAGCAAGTCATTACCTTCACGCGTACGCTCACCTACACCGGCAAAGACGGAGAAACCATCGTGTCCCTTTGCAATGTTATTGATGAGCTCCATGATAAGCACCGTTTTACCCACACCAGCACCACCAAAGAGTCCAATCTTACCACCCTTTACATAGGGTTCGAGAAGGTCAATCACCTTGATACCTGTATAAAGTACTTCCTGACTGGTTTTGAGGTCTTCAAACTTGGGCGCTTCGCGGTGAATAGGGTATGCATTTTCACCCTTGTCCAACGCCTTCAAACCATCGATGCTTTCACCAATTACGTTCATCATACGCCCCTTAATCTGCTCACCAATGGGCATAGAAATCGGCGCTTCAAGCGACTTTACTTCAAGTCCGCGCTTCAAGCCGTCGGTATTGTCCATTGCAACACAACGCACGGTGTCTTCACCAATGTGCTGTTGTACTTCAATAACAATCTTACGACCGTCAGGATGAACCAATTCAAGAGCGTCGTGAATGCGGGGAAGAAGGTCGGCACTGTTCTTACTTTCTGCCTTAAAACAGACATCCACAACAGGACCAATAATCTGCGAAATATAACCTATTTTCATATTTAACTTTGCTTGTATTTCTATAGTATATCAACTTAAAATCCCATATCAATAATGCCGTAGACAAGAAGTCCAGCTAACCATCCGGCAACAACTTTGAAAGTCATGTGGCGCACGTACCAAAGGAAACTAACACCCTCCATCTTCATCAATGAGAATCCCGAAACCGAACCGATTGTAAGCATTGAAGCACCAAATGCCGTAGTATAACTAAGCAGAATCCAAAAGTTACCATCCGTAACGAATGCTTGGGCAAAATCTGCGTTAGGAATGAGTTCAGGACTTGCAAACAATGAAATGCTTGTTAAAGTTGTAGTAACATTGCCAAAAAATGCCGACAAGACTCCAACGATACCGCATAAACTATATTCATTGCTTATCGTTTTGGCGATATCAACAAAGAACGTATTTAACTTACCGGTCTCTTGCATCGCACCAAGAGCCAAGAAGATACCCATAAAAAAGAGCAGATTCTGTAGCGTGTCATATTGCAATGCTAATGGTTTGTTAGTATTGTGTACCATTCTGCCAGAAGAGAACAAAGTTCGGTTGAACAATTCATTCAAAATCCATAACAACGAAAGAACACACAATGACCCCACGAATGGAGGCATAAGTGTAAGTCTATGGAAAGTTGGTACAAACCACAAACCGCCAATTCCCACTAAGAGCATCAAAAGAGATTGCCACCTATCCAAGATAGAGTCATCACCACGATAGCGAGGTGTTGAATCTTGGAATTGCAACTGTCGGGGAAGTTTGCGAGAAATCAGTAGAAGAATTACCGCTAATCCCACCAAAATGGGCAACAACAGTTTCATGGACAAGGTTGCTGGAGTTACCAACCCTTTGATCCAGAGCATCAATGTAGTAGAGTCACCAATAACAGTTAGCGCACCTGCACCATTTGCTGTAATCACAATTGCACAACCAAATACCCAACGTAACTTTGCTTCTCTGATAAGCACACGCACCACACCCAACATCAATACAACCGTTGTGAGGTTGTCAAGGTTCATTGACAACAAAAAGGTTATCAAACAAAGAACCCAAAAGAACTTTCGTGAAGAACGTGTTCTCAACCATACTTTAAGAAAGTCTAAGCATCCATTATTTGTCAAAACCTCAACAATAGACATAGTTGAGAGTAAATAAAATACGATTTGTGCACCTTGTTGCAGGTAATTCACAAAAACGTTTTCTGCAATAAACAACTTTGCAGGATGTTCATTGCCATTAAGAGTGTTCGCTAAGAAGTCGGTAAATTGCGTACCATGTTCTTGCATCACATAATCCGTACCATACCCAATGTAAAGCATCCAACAGAGCACCCCCATAAGCATCGCCACCGCAGCTTTATTGATACGGTGGAAACTTTCTGTAGCGATAAGCAGAAACCCTGCTAAAATTACACAAAGGATTATGGCTGTCATAGTAATTAAGGTTAACGGAGAACGGTCAACGATTGAAAGGAAACGGATATTTTAAACGACCACTGGTACCGTTTATCCTTTCACCTTTATAATATTGAGCGGTAAACGAGGCTCGAACTCGCGACTTTTGGCTTGGGAAGCCAATGCTCTACCAACTGAGCTACTACCGCACTAGTGTTAAGAATTACATAACTATTATTGTCCACAGATAAATTTCACATCATTTTTTGTCACGAATAAGGCAAAACATTAAATGTCTTAAAAGTCAAATTCAATGCGTTACCTTAGGTTCGTGGTTTAAATATAATATCGTGAACAAGATTAATATCGTCACCTACTTTTTGGCGTTGCAAAAATACTCTTTTTTTTGATATGTTCAAATTACATATACATAAAGAATATACAATCGGAAATAAATATTACGATTTTAGCATCTGAAGGAATTCAGAGCGTAGTGCCACATCTTCAAATACCCCACTATAATCGTATACGGTAGTTACACTTCCTGCCTTTTCAACTCCTCTCATTTGCATACACAGATGTTGTGCTTCAAGAACAACCATAACGCCTTTAGGGTGAATTGCCTCATCAATAGCTTCACGTATTTGCTTCGTTAAGCGTTCATGCACCTGAAGACGTTGACTGAATACATCCACGACCCTTGGTATTTTTGATAGCCCTACAATTTTTTCATTGGGAACATAAGCGACATGGGCTTTTCCATAGAAGGGTAAGATATGATGCTCGCAAAGACTATAAAACTCGATATCTTTCACTACCACCATATTCTTAATCTCCTCCATAAATACGGCCGATTGTAGAATAGATACAGCATCCTTCTTATATCCCTGAGTTAGCGACACCATTGCTTTAGCTGCTCGCTCAGGAGTCTTCAACAATCCCTCACGAGTCACATCCTCACCAATGAGTTTTAAAATCTCTTGGTAGTGATATTTGAGTTGTTCCAACTTTTCCATTTTCTATTGTAACGATTTAATAAACAGGGATTTGCACCTTACACCTCACCAATCTCACCTCCTTAGATATACCAGTTTCACGCACTTCCACAAGACGCGTCATGGCTTCTTCACGCGTAGCAAAATCACCAATGCGAACCACCCAACGTGGCGATATAAAATTACAATATACTTTTACATCAGGAAATAGTCCTTGACTACGGTGTTGCAACATTAAAGCCTGTTCTTTATCTTGTCTTGAATTTCCACCAGTAAAAATCTGAATTCGAAAACCATCTTTAGTAACAAATCCTTTAGCAATAGGGTATCCCAGACTATCCAACTGAACAGAGTCGCCGACTACAGGAAGAGCGTTCGTTTCTGTAGACTTGATCTCTACTTTAGGCTTTACGCCATTTACCAAACTATCTATTTTAGGAGACTGTATCAACACAACCGCCCCACCTTTTGTACTTTGTGCACGAATCACGTCTGTAAACTGCTGTCCATAACCATTTATGAACAGCAAAGAAGCAGAAACTATCAGAAATAAATGTTTCATAAGTATAGTCTTGAAATTCAGGTTGTTTGTCGCCTTTGAATTTGAACAGTTTCCTAATAAAGAAGTTAGCCAAAGGGAATAAAAATCCCCTTTAATGGCTAACTCTATACATAAAAGTATCTTCAGTAGATATATTACTGATTAAAATGCATCGATAATTTCCTTGAAGTCAGCAGCCTTCAATGAAGCGCCACCAATCAAACCACCATCGATGTTGGGCTTAGCGAAAAGTTCAGGAGCGTTAGAACCCTTACATGAACCACCATAGAGAATTGAAGTGTTGTCTGCAACTTCCTGACCGTACTTTTCAGCAACACATGAACGGATGAATGCGTGAATTTCTTCTGCCTGATCAGAAGTAGCTGTCTTACCGGTACCGATAGCCCAGATGGGTTCGTAAGCGATAACAACATTTGCCCACTGTTCAGCAGTAAGGTGGAATACAGAACCTTCGAGTTCAGCCTTACATACTTCGTTCTGCTGATTAGCTTCACGCTGTTCAAGACTTTCACCGATGCAGAAGAGAATCTTCAAACCGTTAGCCAACGCCAAATCTACCTTTTCCTTGAGGATTTCGGGAGTTTCGTTATAATACTCACGGCGTTCTGAGTGACCAAGGATTACGTACTGTGCACCTGTAGACTTAACCATTTCAGCAGAAACTTCACCTGTGTAAGCACCGCTTGCCTTGTCAGCACAATTTTCAGCACCAAGCTGAAGCACTTCATTGTTGATCAAACCAGCAACTGTTGCCAAGTGAATGAAGGGAGTGCAAATTACAACTTCGCAGTTGGGCTTGTCAGCAACGAGCAAACCGTTGAGTTCTGTTGCGAGTGCAACACCTTCCTGAAGATTCTTGTTCATCTTCCAGTTACCAGCTACAATTTTCTTTCTCATAACAATTTGATATTAAATAAATGAATAGGTTTATAAAATAATTCTGATTTCTTATACACTGCTTTTATGCTGCAAGAGTTCTCGCATCCTTATCTTATGCCCCCTGTACTTACGACCAATCCATAAACCATCAAGGGATATCAGCAAGAAGAGCGGAGCACCTAAAAGTACTATCAAACGCATCCACACCATATGTTCGCTAAAATCCGATTGGAGTTCTGTGGAATTTTGTTCTATTAGTTCTGAAACATCATCGATCTCGGGCAAATCATTAGTTCCCCATTTTCCCAACAAAAATCCTTTATGCAGTAAAAGGACACCTGGATTCGAGCGAACCATTGCCTTTAATATATCTTCGTCTACAGAGTATGCATCATAACTTGCACCTGTTCTATCGCTCCAATCACCATAATCAGCTATATCACCCACCAATCCGACGAATCTATACCTGTGGTCTGTCGCGAAATCATACAAATCATTGATACGATCTGTAGAACTATCATCCGCCTTTATCGCATTTGGAAGCGTTACAAAGAACACGGTTGCAGAGTCATTCAGATACTTACCTGTAACATCATCTCCCTTACTATCATATAACGCAAAATTTACAACACCATCTCTTGCAGGTTCTTCACCAAACTGATACTGTCTTGCCCAATTTTCACCTACACGATAATCCGTAAAGGTAACTAATGGCAGATAATGCAGACTGTAAAGAGAAAGGACTATGCTATAGGTAAAAACATATACTGTAGCAATGCCTTGATTGCGCTCTGTAACCAGTCGACGCATTCGCTGCGGATAAATAGTAACGTATGTGGTAACTAAGACCAAAATTAGATTTTTCAGCAACGTTACACCTGGAGAAAGTTCTGCTGCAGCACCAAAGCATCCACAATCTGCGATTCCACCATCTATATAGAGGTACATAGAAAGCGCCAAGAACCCCAACATTATGAGCAACGTCATCCAAACGGTAGTACGTCTTCTTATCCCAAGAAGCAAATACACTCCTAGTTGTAGTTCAATCGCACCTAAGGCGACTGTTGCCACCTTTAACCACAAATCATCGACACCAAGCGACCAATGTGTTAAATAGACCTGTAGTTTATAGACCATCCCCATTGGGTCTGCCAATTTTACAAACCCAGAGGGCAACATTACTACGACAAGTAAAAATCTGCAAACATTTACAGTCCACAGTCGAACTTTCATTCTGACACTCATCATGCCTCTTTTCCGAACCCTAATTTAATCAGTGCAAATACAGAATAATTCATCATGTCCATATAGTTCGCAGCAATCCCCTCACTAACAAGTGTTGCACCTTCGAGGTCTTCAATTTGCTTCGTACGATATACTTTCATCAAAATCATATCCGCAATACTTGACACGCGCATTTCCCTCCAGGCTTCTCCATAATCATGATTTTTGCGCTTCATCAAGTCCAAAGATTCCGTGGCATATCGGTCATAAAGTTCAGTTGCTCTATCTGCATCTAAATCTGCACGATCAGCAGCACCGAGTTCCAACTGAATCATACCCATAATGCTGTAATTCACAATAGCAACAAACTCACCGGCAATACCTTCATCCACCATTGCCTCACGTTCGTGTAAAGTATGAATTCTATTTGCCTTTATGTATATCTGATCCGTGACAGAACTTGGGCGCATTATACGCCAAGCACAACCATAGTCATGCATCTTTTTGAGATACAAACTACGGCAGCATGCCATGACCTCTTCAAACTCTTGATTCGTAAGCAGGTTGTCCATAAGTATAAGTCCTATATTTTCTGCAAATATACTGCTTTTTTTCTTATCGCACGCATATAGTCACAACTTTCAAGTATGAAATAAGAACGGGTTGCCACAAAAGAGGTTATTATAGTGACATTGCGCATAGCTCACATAAAAACATACTTTCACTTTTGAACACCTGAGCATTTGGGAAGACACAAACTTAACGACAGCAGTTCGCATCAAGAACTACACTACAGCAAACAAAAAAAATAGTGGCACACAGGGGAACTTTTTACGGTTCATCATGTGTACCACTAATGTATATGTTGTGAAATATTTATTTCTGTTGTGTATTTACAGAACTTTCACGGTTGTTGCGCGGATTTACTTTACCTTAGCAACGATAGCCTTGAACGCAGCAGGGTTGTTTACTGCGAGGTCAGCGAGGACCTTACGGTTGATTTCAATACCAGCCTTGTGGAGCGCGCCCATGAGCTGTGAGTATGACATACCTTCAAGACGAGCTGCTGCGTTGATACGCTGAATCCAGAGAGCGCGGAAGTTGCGCTTCTTGTTACGACGGTCACGGAAAGCATAGGTAAGACCCTTTTCCCATGTGTTCTTTGCTACTGTCCAAACGTTCTTGCGAGCGCCGAAGTAACCGCGAGTCAACTTAAGAATTCTTTTTCTCTTAGCACGTGAAGCTACGTGATTTACTGATCTTGGCATAGTTAATGTACTTTTTGAATGTTAGCGCCGAATCTACATCGCCCTTCTTTAATTTATGCGACTAAACGGACTTGCGTTGCTAAGCATTCGGTTAGAAATTAGTTTGTTTAGATTAAAAAGATGCTAATTTAGGGATTAGCGCATGCAGAGAAGTTCGCGAACCTGCTTAACGTTTGTTGTGTCAACGATTGCGTCGTGAACGAGGTTACGCTTCTGCTTCTTTGTCTTCTTAGTCAAGATGTGACTGTGGAAGGCATGATGTCTCTTAATCTTACCCGTTCCAGTGAGAGCAAAACGCTTCTTTGCACCAGAATTAGTCTTTACTTTTGGCATTTTCTTTTAAATATTTAATGATTACTATAGTGTGCGGTTAAGTGAGATACCAAACTTAACGCGCTACATTTTCTCTTGTGTGTGCGTGTGTAGGAATTAGAAGTCTTCACCCTCTACGCTGAGCGTAAATTCCTTCTTCGCCTTCTGCTGGGGTTGCTTCTTTTCCGACTTCTGAAGGTGTTCTTCTGCTTCCGTATCGTCGTGTTCTACAGCCTTGCTTGCTTTCTTGACGTTCTTGGGAGCGATATAAATAATCATACGCTTACCTTCGAGTTTGGGCATGCTTTCTACCTTACCTACTTCTTCAAGGTCGTTAGCAAAACGGAGGAGAAGCACTTCGCCCTGTTCCTTAAAGAGGATAGAGCGACCGCGGAAGAAGACATGTGCCTTTACCTTATCGCCTTCCATGAGGAATTCCTTGGCGTGCTTGAGCTTAAAGTTATAGTCGTGCTCGTCGGTTTGGGGTCCAAAACGGATTTCCTTGATTTCTACCTTCACCTGCTTAGCCTTGAGTTCCTTCTGCTTCTTCTTTTGCTGATAGAGGAACTTTGAATAGTCAATCAATCGACATACGGGTGGTTCTGCATTGGGAGAAATTTCTACGAGGTCAACGCCCTTCTGTTCTGCCAATTTCAGAGCATCGCGTGTAGGCATTACTGCTGACTCAATGTCATCACCTACGATGCGCACTTCGCGAGCACGAATCTGTGAATTGATGCGGTGCTGCGCTTTCATTTTATCATTCTTCATTCAGAATAAATAGTTTCTTTTTTGTCAATTTGATTGATTATAAAATTCAAATTAGACACTACGTATGCCCAATTCGGGTGCAAAATTACTAAAATTCATTTGTTGAACAAAATTTTTTAGTCTATTTTTCAACCCTAAAGCCCCTTATTTCTCAATATTAAACTTGTTTTATTTTTTGACAGAAGAACATAAGGGCATATTGTTAAGCAAGATCTGCACTTTTGTTATTATGCCCAACGCCTTTAACAACAAAGAAGCAAGTAAGAGACCACTTTGACGCTCTTACTTGCTTAACTTTTTACAGATGTGTATTATACTTGTGTCATTTCTGCCACTTCGTCGTTCACCTTCTTCGCAAAGTCAGCGATAGTCATGCTACCCTGGTCACCTTCGCCCTGCTTACGCACTGCAACGAGACCTTCTGCTGCTTCCTTCTCACCCACTACGAGGAGGTAAGGAATGTGCTTCATTTCGTTGTCGCGAATCTTACGACCAATCTTTTCGTTGCGATCGTCTACGATAGCGCGAACATCCTGTGCTTCAAGCGCCAAGCGCACTTGCTCTGCATAGTCGTTGTACTTCTCTGAGATGGGAAGAATAGCCACCTGGTCGGGAGTCAACCACAAGGGGAAGTGACCTGCTGTGTGCTCGATAAGAACGGCTGTGAAGCGTTCCATTGAACCGAAAGGTGCACGGTGAATCATTACGGGGCGGTGCTTCTGATTGTCAGAACCGGTGTATTCCAACTGGAAGCGTTCGGGCAAGTTGTAGTCAACCTGGATAGTACCCAACTGCCAACGACGACCAAGAGCGTCCTTCACCATGAAGTCGAGCTTAGGACCATAGAAGGCTGCTTCGCCGTATTCAATAACTGCGGGAAGTCCCTTTTCCTGGCACGCTTCAATGATTGCTGACTCAGCGCGTTCCCAATTTTCTTCTGAACCGATATACTTCTCACGATTTACCTTGTCGCGGAGTGAAATCTGAGCTTCAAACTTCTCAAACTTCAACGCCTTGAAGATAATCATGATGATGTCCATTACGCGGAGGAATTCATCCTTCACCTGGTCGGGACGGCAGAAGATGTGAGCATCGTCTTGAGTAAAGCCACGCACACGAGTCAAACCATGAAGTTCACCGCTCTGTTCGTAGCGGTAAACCGTACCAAACTCTGCCATACGGATGGGGAGGTCCTTATATGAGCGGGGCTTCCAAGCGTAGATAGCGCAGTGGTGGGGGCAGTTCATGGGCTTCAAGATGTATTCTTCGCCTTCTTCGGGGGTATGGATGGGCTGGAATGAGTCCTTACCATACTTTGCGTAGTGACCTGAAGTTACATAGAGGCTCTTTGAACCGATATGGGGGGTCATTACCTGCTGGTAACCAAACTTCTTTTGAATTTTCTTCAAGAAATCTTCAAGACGGAGGCGGAGGGCTGTACCCTTGGGCATCCACATGGGGAGGCCCTTACCTACTAGGTCTGAGAACATGAAGAGCTCCATTTCCTTACCGATCTTGCGGTGGTCACGGCGTTTTGCTTCTTCAAGGAGCTGGAGGTATTCGTCGAGGAGTTTCTTTTTGGGGAATGAAACGCCATAAACGCGTGTCATCTGAGGACGCTTTTCATCGCCACGCCAGTAGGCAGAACTTACGCTCATCACCTTAAACGCCTTGATGGGAGCAGTAGTCATCAAGTGAGGCCCACGGCAAAGGTCAGTGTAGGCCCCTTGTGTGTAAGTCGTAATCTTACCGTCTTCGAGTTCTTCAATCAACTCGTTCTTATAAGTCTGACCGCGGTCAGCAAAGAACTTAATAGCGTCAGCCTTTGAGATGTCTTCACGAACGAGGACTTCTTTCTTCTGAACAAGTTCCTGCATCTTCTTTTCAATCTTCACGAAGTCTTCTTCACGGATAGAAACGCCCTGGGGGGGCATCACATCGTAGTAGAAGCCGTTTTCGATTGCAGGACCGATACCAAACTGTGTGCCGGGCCAAAGTTCGCCGATAGCTTCAGCCATCAAGTGCGCTGAAGTGTGCCAGAAGGCATGCTTACCTTCAGCATCATCCCACTTATAAAGATTGATGGAGGCATCTTCAAGAATCGGACGGTTCAATTCCACCGTCTCGCCGTTCACGCCACAAGCAATGACATCTTGCGCCAAACGACTTGAAATACTCTCCGCAATCTGCAAACCAGTCACGCCGCTTTCATACTCGCGAACGCTACCGTCAGGAAAAGTAATTTTAATCATATCTTTTGGGTTATTATTTCAAAGTTTGTCTTTATCCGTGCAAAGTTAGCAGAAAAAACAGACATGCTGAAGACTTAAGTTAGAATTTTTCAAAAATATAGACAAGAGACAAGGGGCAAGAGACAAAGAAGACACCACACACGAGGCACTCCTTTGACTCTTGACCCTTGACTTTATTAGATACTAATTACTATCTACTAACTCCTATTTTTTAACCTCCTCCTTCACACGCTTGACGAGTGCTTCTGTTGCCTCGTTCAACTCAGGCACTGAGGTTGGGATTTCAAATTCCACATCGGTGGGTTTATTTTTATAAGCCTCTTTTGCGTCCTCTTTTGAGAAATAGTCGCGATCAACAACATACATTTCTACCATTGTGCGAATTCGCAACGGCTTATCTGACTTCAACGCCTTACTAAGTTTCTTCCACGTACCCGCTGCTTCCATCATAAAACTTGCCTCTATCAAATCCTTAGGCATATACAAGTTTTTATCATTAGCACGATAAATATGATTGGTGTACCACTCATTGATGTTTACCTTGACACCAAAAAGTTTTAATCCCCAAAGGGAGATACTATGGGACTTCTTCTTCGCCAGGATATCCTCAACTATCGTAAATGTTTGGGCATTTTGCTTTTGAATGAGGTACGCCCCCGACTTTCCTTCCTTCTCATAGACTTTGGTAGGTCCGTCCGAATTTATCAAGGATTTGTGTGGAGTAATAGGTTCTGATTCAGGTTCATTCCACTCCAACACAGAAAGAAATTTCGTTGTATCCGAAACCGCTACGCTATCTAGGTCGGCAATCTTAATATGCTCATAACAACGCGAGCGAAGAATACGCATTGAGTTTTTGCTAAACTTCACATCCTTGTTTGCTGGAATAAAACGGTCAGCCATATGTTCGGTAAAGTAGGTAATGGTGGAATTCTCATCGCCCAAAGTGAGCGTGGTGTACTCACGAACATAAAAGGTCTGCCTCAGAACTTGGGGTTTGACAGAAATTACAGCAGCATCTAATTCATAAACAATGGGAATCATTTGCCATTCCCTATTCGCCAAACTATCAATCTCCAACTGTTCAAACCCAATACAGCGAATTGTAATTGGATATGCCGACGCAGGAACTTCGGAAAAATCACCGTCTGTAGAAGTTATTCCGACAACACTGCCGTTGGCATCAAAAATTGTAGCAGAAGCAATAGGAGTATTATCCATAATATCCACCACACGCTGTTGGGCGTTTGCAATATTAAGGAGTGACAGAGCACTTAGAATTAGAATAATAAGACGTTTCATAACAATAATATTTTCTCTTGTATAACGAGTTACAAAATTAAAGGAATATTTCCGAACCAACGAATGCTCATTACAAAATGTAACCTCCCCTACTCCATATTCACTAAAAATCTCTAAAAAAGAGGGTTTTCACTTGGTGTAAACAAGCAATTAAAGTAATTTTGCAACCTAAAATTTACACATAATTATATATAGAATGTTCAAATTTAAGAAGAAACAAGACGCGCCCGCCGAACAGAAGCCCTTCGTACTTCCTTACGAGCATTGCTTGAATTGCGGAGCGGAACTCAAAGGTAAATATTGCCACATCTGCGGACAACCCGCTACGGCGAAAGTACCAAGCATACCGGCATTCATTAAGATATACTTCAACCACAGTCTCGTGTGGGACCCCCGTTTTTTCCGCACGCTCAAAACGCTTGTCCGCCGACCAGGGCAACTCACCAACGAATACATCGCAGGAAAGTTTACCAGTCAGGAGCACCCTATTAAGCTCAACATGTTCCTGCTCTTCGTTTTCATCACCATGTTTGTATTCTTCGGTTCTGAAAAGTTAAGTCACTCTGTGCAAAGTTTTACCGAAGATGAGCGCTATGCCTCAGGCATCCAAGTGGGGATGCTCGCCAATGATACGACCTACATCCAAAAGTTGAAAGCAAGTCCACGCGATACCGTAATCCTCCACGCTCCATTAGCGATAGCAACACAGCACGCCGACCTTATCGCCCATCTCGAAACGATTCACGACTCAAAAGGCGACTCGCTTGACATTTGGAAAGCTACAGTTCCCCGAGTGCTCATTGAAGACGAATACCTCTTACCCGAAACGGAAGGTTGCTACCGCATCAACACAAAGAATGTTGCGGAGTCAGAAGATGTCCAAATACTCATAGCCGTATGGACGCAGTTGGTGAAATTCACCACAAAGTATTTCCCCATGATGATCTTGTTCACAGCGCCGTTCGTAGTGTTTGCACTACGCCTTGTACAGCGCAAGGAAAAGCGCCCAGTGCTCCATCACCTGGTATTCGCCCTTCACTACACGGCAATACTCGAGCTGCTCATCCTCTGCATCTATATTCTTTACCTCGTATTTGCCGTCCCCATAGAGGTGTTGCAATGGATATTGCTTATCGGTGCCTGCACCTATCTCACCATCGCCTTCCGCAATGTGTACGGTGTAAAGTCATGGTTTAAGGCCATCATGAAGTCCGTCTTCACCACCCTCTACTACATCTTTATCATTCTGTTCGCCCTAAGCGGCATATTTTTCGCGGCATGTGTCGCCGTAGCAATTGATATGGCGTTATAAAAGGTTCTGAGGTTAAGAAGTTCTGAAGTTAAGAGGCTTCATTAGGGATGGATAATCCTTATCACCTAAAAACGAAGCGACCTAATAACCGATTACCTTATAAGTAACGTATCTTACAACCTCACAAAAACATTGACGCCCCGCAAGAGACCTTCTCTGCGGGGTGTCTTTTTTCGTTGTTGGGTTTCACTTCTCTGTACGTGTAAAATCTGGTTGCGTTCAATATTACTTCACAAAAGAAAAAAGCCACCCTCTAAAGGGTGGCTCTGTCGTGTAATAAAGGTTCGCATCTGGATATCCTGTTCTGATTATTGTTCCAGCCTGATTTATATTATTCAGCTTTCCAAGTTCTAATCATGCTAGCATAGTCACTCCAACCAGGGGCTGTCTTGAAGGCTTCTGCGCTCTCCTCAAGGACAATGATATATTTAAAGTTTTTACAATTATAGAATGCATCCTCTCCCAATGTAGGAGGCGTAGTGTGGTTGCAAGTCAAGGAGGTGAATTTCTTGCATTTGTAAAATGCTTCCTTACCAATTGAAGTAATTTCTCTCGGTATCCAGAGATTCTCAATAGGCAAAGTGGCAAACATCCAAGGCCAGATGGTCTTCACATTAGGACCGAGGTTTACCTTCACGACATAGTCCGGATCCAAATATCCCTCACCATCATCAGTCTCTTTGTAGCGGCCTTGATTGGCAAAGATACCTTCGTCCCAAGAATTCAACCCTCCAGGACCATCATTTACATAATCCAATTCACGGTCAAGATCGATAGATACCAATTCCGCATAGTAGAAAGGTCCTAAGTCTAGAGCTTTGTCAATGAATCCGATGGTAAGGGGTTTGCGGTCTGGCAGGAATTTAATGTTCTCCAAACAGCTGCAGTATTCGAATACATTATTACCAATTTTAGTCACATTTCCGGGGATAACAAGCGACTCTATACCCAAACCAGCAAACATATAATTAGAGAGCGTCTTCACCTTTCCGCCAATGGTAAGTGATGTGACAACAGCATTAACACCAGCATACGTACCTTTCTCTATACTGAAGATACCTTCGTCAAGATCTGTGGCCGTCAAATTATCACCATATTTATCTTTATAAACCATTTCACGATTGAACGTGATAGACCTCAAAGGCGAGTAGTAGAACGGACCTATCAGGTCTTCCAATATTGAAGTGTATCCACAACCGATGTTGAGATCAGCATCGCCCTCCTCAAAGTTCACAGTTCGCAGACTCGTACATTCATAGAAAGCATTACAGCCGATCTTCGTTACCGATCCTGGAATTGAGATGGAAGTCAAGTCCGCACATTGGTAGAATACATTCTCATCAATGGTAGTAAGCGATTGGGGAAGTTCGATTGAAGTAATATCAGTTCCTCTGAAGACATTGGGACCAATCTCGCGGAGGTCTCCATTAAATGTTACGACAATCTTGTCCTTTTCGGAATCGTAGTAATGATGATAGAGGTAGGGAGTGAACATTTCTGTTATTAATGTTAAAGGTTCTGTTCCCGACTTTCTAGTGTACCACAACTGATTATTAGCAGGAATGTTGTTCACAAACTGAATCGCCGCCATGGGCTGAATGTCATTGCGGGTGATGGACACCTTCTTCGCTGTCTGTGTCTTAAACAAACGGCCCTCGGTATCGGTCACGATAATTTGGAAACCCTTATTAAGGGTCACTGGGGGCAAAGCAAACCAAAACTCTGTTGCACTCGCCATGTCAGCGCCCAACGCCACACCATCATTACCACAATTCAGCGTAACGGAAGGGGTTGACTCAGAATCCATGTCCACAATAGGAGCGGCATCATGCTTTGCCACAATATGGGCCTTACCCGAAAGCTTCTCTCCAGCAAGCGCTGTGAGTTTAATATTCTTCACCTTCACCCCTTCGCCATAGAGCTTCAAGACAAGATAACCACAGGCATTGCGGAAGTATAGGTTGTTGTCATTAATATCGAGCCCCGCAGACACCATCATATTGGCACCACGACCAAATGAATTAGGAAGGTAGTTCTGAGTGGCAGGGTAAGTTACTGTGAGTTTCTCCACACCATTATCAATCCAACTGGTTGTAGTCTCGCTATAGGGGTAAACCGCGTAGGTAGTAGTGACTGGGCTGCCAACAGCTCCCGTATTCTGCACAAGGGTAAAATCAGCAGTTGAAGCACCATCTTCACCATTGTATTGGTACTTTACATTGTGATTGCTCGATGCAAAATAGGAAATAGCATCGCCGCCATGCCAAACCACCGACTTGTCATCCACATAAGTACGAGTCATTTTGTGGGTGCCCTCACCTTCGCTCGCATTATCATTTTCATCAGCTATGGAAGCATAAAGCACTTCGGGAACTTCGCTCAGCAAGTTCGACTGATTCTTCGCTCCAAAATCATCTGAAGCATCACATCCGCTGAACAACGCAAAGGGGCATAATAAATATATAAGTTTCTTAGTCATAACCTTATAAAGAATGTGCGTTCAATTATATCACTTTAACTTTTAGTTTCCCCAATAGCTTTCACCGCTTTCATAGTTACTAAAATTCCACCCGGTTCTTTTGCGAGTCCAATTTTGTTCAGGCTTCTGGCCAAGATCCTCTGTTTGAGAACCTCTCAAGAGCGCCGATTCATTTTCAAAGTCTACGACCTCTGCCATAGGGCTGACGTAGGTCAATTTGTCATTCTTGTGTTGTTTACTCATAATTAATACCTGTACTTGTATTTATGATTCTACCCTTAACGGGTATTTAAGACAACGGGCAATCTTATTTACTCGTTATCTTTCAGTACGTTACCTTACCAGTATTTATATCGTAGTAGGCTTTCTTTACCAGCAACTTGCCCTTCGCTATTTTTTCTGCCACGTGAGGATACGCAATGATGCGTTCAACCTGCACATGAGCATGATGATGAATTGCAACCTCAAGGCTGTCTGTTTTACCTACATACTGACTTATATCATGGCGAATGGTGCCGAGGAGATGTCCAATATTTCCATGTTCTTCTCCTTCAGAAATAGCACCCGTTACGCCCCCGCAAGAACCATGTCCTAACACAAGTAACACCTTGACGCCTAAATGCTCTATGGCATAATCTACGCTACCCATTACCATATCGCTATTGACATTGTTGCCAGCTGTGCGAATAACGAAAATGTCGCCAATACCTTGGTCAAACAAGATTTCTACAGGAACGCGAGAGTCAGAACAACCCACCACAGCAGCAAATGGCGCCTGATGTGGTGCTGTTTCTCTCACACGATTTGCATCACTACGCGGATGAATGCTCTGTCCTGACACATAGCGTTCGTTACCGGCCATAAGTTTCATCAGAGCTTGCTCGGGAGTTGATGCTTTAAGTGTATCTTGTGCAACCAATTCGGTTTGAGAATTGGGGTGTGGGCAACACATTATAAGGTTACCCACCCCAATTGTCAAGGCTATAATACGAATAATTATTTGTAATTTCATATTCGTCTGCTATAACGATCTACTTGCCACCATGGGGCAAACAGAACTCATATCTCAGACTATCGATTGCCGATGATTTCGAGAATGAGATCTATGACTTCTTGAGTTAACCCTTCTTCATGCTCATCTTCACCTTCATCATCAGACTCATCGCCTTCTTCGTCATCAAAATCATCACCTTCTTCTTCATCAGATTCATCTCCATCTTCTTCATCTACACCTTCTGACTCATCTTCATCACTAATGAAGCTGTCGGGGTTTGGATTACCTGTAGGATAGTAAGGATTGATAGAGATCCAGTCTCCCCAACCTGTAGCTTGCTGGAACTTCAAACCTGGGTATGCAGCTTCATATCCCAATTGATCCCAAACGAGGGTATTAACAATAGTTACACCTAACGAAAGGTTCAAGTCTTTGAGAGCTGTTTTATTGACTTGTTTGCAAAGAACCGCTTCATTTAACGCACGATTAAGACGACTTGAGATGTCTACCAATTGAGGAGTGTAACTGGAGAAGCCACCATTCACGAGAATTTCAGAGAAATTACGAATATCGTAGAAGGGGAAACCTGAGTCATACTGGTAGCAATTATTCAAAGCAGTAAGTAACGTAAAGTAGATGCCTAATTCATCAGTTGTCATGCTTTCAGGATCTTCATTGTACTTTGCGGCAATCTGAACCATCTCTTCCAAATAGCTTGAAAATACGTTGATTTCTCCCAACAGATTATCCATCTTGCTAAGATTGACAAATGTAAGATCTAAGGGGTCACTTAACACACCCCAATGTGATACGGTCTCATAACAATAATCCTTAATGGCTTGCTCGAAGTTTGTAGAGTTGTTCAAATGGTACATGAGCGAGTTATAATCGCCACCAATACCTGGAGTAATATGACTTGCTGCTAAAGCATAATCGGCACACTCCGTAAGACCAGATAAAACCTCAACCATACCCATCAGGCAAGCATCGTAATAAATCATCTTCATCTTCGTGCCTGAGTCATTGATGCCCTTTACCAAGTCATCAAGTGTCAAACCCTCTTTATTCAAGACATCATCGTAGACGACAGCACGGTTGGTTGGGGCATCATGACTTGGCACCCATGCGCCACCATGATTCCAAAGCAACAGGATATATTCATCTGCGGGGCATTGTTCCTTACTCCAATTGATGAAGTCTGTCAAGTTCTGAGGATCGTAAAGTTTGAGGTCCGTATCAAGAACTTCAACAGGCGTATACCAATTTTCAGGAGTATCCCCAACAATGAATCGTTGTGTGCCAGCGGTCTCTTCGTATTCTTGAAGTTTACTTGAGAACTTAATCTGTCCGGTAAACTTCACACGATCGGAAGCACCAGCAAGCAACGCTTCACGAATATTTGTCACCATGGGTAAATCCAAGTTTCCACCACCACAGCCATACATCATGATGGTGTACGTACTTTTGTCCTTGGGTTCCTCAGGAACCTCTGTTGTGTAGTAATAGTCCTTATCTATACATGACGCAAAGAGGGCCACGAAGAACAGGAGAGCAAGATTAAATACATTCTTTCTCATAGTTTTTAATTTTTAGTTTTTAGAAAAATTCTTATTTGCAATATTTTCAGAGAGTTAACTTTTACGCGTCAAATCTTATTGATACATATTTACTGCTTGGGCTTCATCGCATTGACAATATCATCTTTGTTAAAGCGGAGGTCTACATCCCACAAGTCCTTTGATACAACCTTATAGGGTATCTTGATCTTACCGAGGTCGAATTTCCAAATTTTGATTTCAGCACCCACTTCGCCACCGATAGACACATTACCGTTAGTATTGAAGTACACCTCATTACCTGAAAGGGCAGCATTTGCCGAAACTTCTGCCTGAGGACCAAATTCAAAGTAAGGACCTACCGCACCACCGAGGTATGCACCTGTATGGAAATAGAAGCCAGCACCTGCTTCAAGCGAAAGCGTAGCAGAGGGAACAACAGTAAGTTTTTCGTAATTGATACCTGCATGCCATTCAAAACCCTTGAAACTGCCCCATCGTCCGCTTTCGTACTTAGGACCTGTTTCAAACGATGCGTTGTAGTAGAAAGGTACCATCATTGAGAGGTTTGCGTTGATAGCACCTGAATACTTGAAGATGAAACCGTTGCGAATTACCACAGGAACCACGAAGGGACCAACTGCAAAGGCTGTGAAGACGGGGGTGAATTCAAAGACGGGAATTTCTTTTTCCTTCTGAAGCTGCTTACCACCAAAACGCAAGTGAATGGGCGCATCAATTCTCATTCCGCCGCTCATTTTTGCCCAAAAGCGATTGCTCTCAAAAAGGTTGAGTTGGAAGTAGATTTCGAGGTCAGCTTTAACTTCAAAACTCGCGTCAGCAACAAAGATGCCGAAGGGAACACTGTTTTCATCACGCTCGGGATAGATGTTGATGTTTTCCTTCTTCTTATTGATGAGGTGCCATGTCTTCTCCCAAGACGCCAAGCGCGTTTGAAGCATGAATTCAACCATTTCATCGTACTGATGCTCTGCAAGATTATAGTCAAACTCACCGAGATTATCCTCGTCGGGCGTATAGATAATGAAGGGGTGAAGTTTACCTTCGTCATCAACAAACTGCTCAAAATCTTCTTCATCATCTACATACATGTAGTGATCCTCCGTATTGCTTGAACGCTGAGTGAGGCGCACGGGGCGATCTGAGGGATCACTAAACAATTCGGTGTCAAAGCAACCATTAAGGGTTTGGAAGAGATCTCCCATGCTACCGGCATGAGTCGTAACAATATAACCAGATGCGGTGCGCTCTACGGCATCAACAACACGAATGTAAGGGGGACAATCAATGTTTTCCCAAATGTTCAAGGCATCACCCTCTTTGAGTTCAGAGATATTAAGGTAAGTAAGCAAACCTTCATTTATTTCGATGCGAACGGTGTCCGCATCAAGACGCTTGACATTGGGTTCACCACCAATATAGTCGTAAAATTTGAGCGCAAAGGCACGAGAATTTTCAGTGTAATTCAAATCAACATTCTCAGCAGATGGTATTGAATCATCTATTTGAGGAGGTGTTACAGGCACATCATCATCATCACTACATGATGCAAACGCAAGTGTTGTTGCACACAACAGGGAAAGGTAAAATTTTGGTTTGAACATAATGGGTTATTATTAGTGTTTTAATTTCTGAGGTTTAGGTCCTAAAGTTTCATTCGGTCAGCATTACCCTTACAATCATTGAGCGAAGCGACTTAAACTTTACGACTAATTCTATTGAGTTACTTCATAAAAAATATGAGGAAGATAATTAAAACTATTTGAGACTTATTTTTTTGTAAATTCCAATCTCTTTCTTGTCAAAGTCTACATCAACTCATCCACACTCTGTTTCTTTTTGCCTTTAGCTTCGCGCTTTGCCTTCTTAGCCGCTTGCTTTTCAAGGTACTCCGACCAGGGGGCGACATCGGTAGTGATGGTGAATTGATACTCGTTGTACGACTCATCAAGAGTCTTCTTCGCCTTACTATCAATGTAGCGGTGAGCGGTGTGTGAAGAAGAGCGACTCACATTGTGCTGCTTCATATTCAATTCAAGCGCATAATCGCCATGGAAAGCCTGATGCTTCACCAACTTTCCCGAAGTGGTTTCAACAAGGTCTTTCCCATTGTCTTTTAAGAAGGTTAGGAGTGTATGATAGGTTTCATCGCTGTAAAATTTCACCGTTACATACGCAGCCTTTTCCACCTCTTCCCCCATCTGCACAACGATTGCGTAATCCTTCTTGTTGGGGCGCACATCGTCCTCAGCACTGGCAATGATGGAGAGGACATTGAGCGTTGTTTGAAGTCCGCTTGTCTTACGCAAAGCCCAAGTATTAGTTTCGTCATCGTACTTAAAACGATTTTCCTTAAACTCCTGCTTGCTGAATTTCAAATACTTTGAGTAAGGAACATTGTCTTGTGCATGAAGAGCAAAAGCCGTGCACAGGGTTGTGAAAAATAATAGAAACTTTTTCATAAGGGGTGTATGCTATTAGTTTGAAAATTAGTTATTTTTTTCTGAACCAAACAATAAACCAAATCAAGGCGATTACGGCGCAACTGCCACCGATGGCATAGGAAATTCCTTGGGGAAGCGAAAGTCCCTCGGGGGCGATGCAAATGTAGGTGGAACACACGAGTGTCATTAGCAATGCAGGAAGCAGAGTGATATAGAAGTTTTTCCGCTCACGCACCAAATAGACAGTGATTGCCCAAAGGGTGAAGACTGAGAGTGTTTGGTTGCACCACGCGAAGTAGCGCCAAATGATTTTGAAGCCCTCGGCGTCGCTCAAACTATAAACGAGCACTCCAATAGTAATCAAGAAAAGGGGAATGCAGATGAGCAGGCGTTTGCTCATGGGGCGCTGGTCGAAGTGTAGGAAGTCAGCCGCAATCAAGCGTGCCGAGCGCAGAGCGGTGTCGCCACTTGTAATGGGAGCGGCAACAATGCCGAGTATCGCCAAGATTCCACCAAATGCACCCAACCATTCTTTTGAAATGTATGTGGCGACGGCAGCTCCTGAAAAGGCCTTGCCCGTGAGTTGGTCAACAATGCCATTCTCCTGGAAGAAGTAAGTAGCGGCTGCTGCCCAAACAAGGGCTACAATACCTTCGGCTACCATTGCTCCATAAAAGATGGGACGGCAATGCCTTTCATGCGTCATGCAACGTGCCATAAGGGGCGACTGTGTTGCGTGGAAACCACTGATGGCTCCGCAAGCAATGGAGATGAACATCATTGGGAAGATAGGATTAGTCTCGTATTTCGTGCCCATTCCGTTCCACATTTCGGGCAGGGCAGGGCTTTTCACGTAAAGCATCACCAAAATGCCGCCCGCCATAAACAGCAGGGCAACGGCAAAGAGGGGGTATATCTTTCCAATAATCTTATCAACGGGCATCAATGTGGCCAACACATAGTAAAGAAAGATGACAATAATCCAAAAATAGGCATCCATCCAGTCGGGCGTCATGCTGGCTATAAGTTCAGCGGGACCGCTTACAAAGACGGCACCTACGAGTATCATCAGCACCATCGTAAAGAGCGTCATTACCTTCTTGGTGCGCTGCCCTAAGTAGCGACCGACGATTTCGGGAAGACTCTCTCCCCCATTGCGGATGGAAAGTGTTCCAGAGAAAAAGTCGTGAACGGCACCCGCAAAAATCGTACCGAAGACAATCCACAGGTAAGAAGCTGTGCCGAATTGCGCACCCATAATGGCTCCAAAGATAGGCCCCAATCCCGCAATGTTCAGGAACTGAATCATGAAGATTTTCCAGGTGGGAAGCGGAATGTAATCTACCCCATCCGCCATGGAAATAGCAGGTGTTTTGCGGTCAGTGGGAGCAAAGATGCGGTCAACATACGCCCCATAGATAAAATATCCAGCAATGAGCACAAGGAGCGCAAGCGTGAAAGTAATCATAGATGCAGCGATTTATAGCACTGTGACAACTAACAATATTGAGAAAACAAGAAGAGGTATACCCCGAAAGATATACGCTCTTCTCAATTGTGTGTGTTTAACGATTATTCGCCGTAAACCTTGATAGTCTGCTTCATTACGATACCCCAGAAGTAGCTCTTTGTGTAAGAATCTACGTGAGAGATCTTAGTGATACCAGCCTGCTTAGCAGCCTTGTCAATACCATTTTCTTCGCCCTTAGAGCTCCAAGTACCCAAGTAGATAGTGCTTTCAGCAACACCACACTTTGTGCCGAAGGGGTTAGTAGTAACTGTAACAGGGGTAGAAACTGTTGCACAACCTGTTACCAATGCGCATGCGAGAACCGCAGCAGCAGCTTTGAATGTACGCTTCATAATACAAAAAAAATTGATTAGTTAATAAAAAAGGTTATCATTATTTTGGTTTAGATTATCAAATCGAAATTCGTATCTCTTCGGGCACCACCCCCTTTCGTCATATTTTACGCAAAGATACTTTGTCATTTTCATCCCTTAAAATATTTAAATCCTACATTTCATCCTACCTATGAAAGATTTATTCACAAAAATTAGCATTGTAAACAGAAATGTAAACATAAATATAGCGTTTAGCACATAGAATTTACATAAATTTGCAAAAATTGGTTTACAAAACACCCCTATCGATACTTCGGATGTTTACAAAGAAAAGAGGGGTTAACACCGCCGATATTATCTAAATTGGGCATAATAGCAGGCCGATTCAAAGAACAGATTACCCTGATTTCATGCCGCCCATATCTATATATAGAGAGCGGCACCCAAGGTTAATCAAGTCACTTCAAGACTAAAAACCATAGCCTCCCTTATTGAGGTCAACATCGATTTTATCTCAAAATAATAACACCGCAATCCTATGATTCGATCCCTTTGGAGCAAAAGAATACTATTAAGCGTGCTAACATTGGTGTGCTATGTTGCTCACGCCAATGACGCCCTCTATCAACAAGCGCGAGAAATGCAGCGCAATGGAAAGCATGACGAGGCCATCAGTGCGTTTAAGAATTACCTGTCGCAACCGATAAATGAGGACACATTCACCGAACACCAACAGTTCCTATACACCGAAGCGTTGGTGCAACTAATGAATACATTCCAAAGCAAGGGCGAACCCGAAGCATGCGTCGCTACACTGAAAGAAACATTCAAGACTTCCCCTACCCTACAAAAACATTGTTTAAGAGATTACTACTCCGTTTTAGGGTATGCCTTATCACGCACGGAAAACATGAAAGAGGCAGAGGAGACGATGCTGAAAGCGTTGACACTCCCCCTTCATCAAGCGACTCCCGAGCGCTATTTCCGCGACTACGCCTATGCAGCAGCTGTATTTTACAGCAATCCAAAGTATCAGAAGGAGGTCGTAAACTGGTGCGAAGAGGCGTTGCGTCAGGCGAATTTATGCAAAAACACCTCGGGCAAACAATGGGTAACAGCAATGCTGGGTACACTCTACAAGCGTAATGGGCACCTCAATAAGGCATTAGCACTATTCCAACAAAGCAAGGAAGAGGCTGAACGTAAGAACGATGACTTGGGGGTTCTTAACAGCATTCATACCTTAGTGGACCTTTTTCTCTACTGGGATGCACCTGAATACGCCAACATCTATGCCTCAGAAGCCCTACGCGTGGAGAGCAGTATGAGCGTAAAGAACCCCATGGTTTCTGCACAAACATATATAAATAAAGGACGCGCATTACACCTATTGGGAGAAACGGATTCCGTCGCGTTTTACGCAGCATTGGCACGCCAACGCTGCAACTCCCTACCCTACAACAGCGGAATGGTTGATGTTGACTTACTGCACGGCACTCGCCTCACAGAGATGAGCGGAGACACCCTGTTATTTGGCATTCAAGAGTTACAAACCGTTATCCGCCAAGGCACCCCCATCAACCGTGCAAAAGCCTACCACCAGTTGGCACAAACTTACTTGAAGTGCGAAAAATACAGCATGGCAGAGGCGATGCTTGATAGCATGTATGCCCTACTGCATCCTGGGGATGTAACGACCTACATCCGCTTAGACTACCAACCGATTCTCAACCACTACATGAAAAGCAAGAAGCACCAGAAGGTAGAACAATACACAAAACTGATGCTTCAAGAACGACAAATTTTCAAGGAGAAGAAACTGAACTACAACCTTGTTGAGAGCATCGTCGGGTTGCAAACAGAACACAAGCAACAAGAACTAAAACTCGTACAACTCCAAAACACCAATCAGTTTCTATGGTTCATCATTTGCATAACAGCGTCCTTCGTCGTTATATCTACAATCGTTGTGCTCCTACTGAAACAACGCAAGCAGCACAACTTGCAGATGAAACATGCCGACGAAAAACTCACTTCATTAACTGAAAAACTGAATCAGTCAAATGTCGAAAAGGAAATAAGGGCACAGGAGATCAAGGAAATCCTGGATGATAAGAACAAGCGCCAAGAGTTAGAAACGCTCACGCCTACGATACTTCAAACAGAAGGAGAATCTAAGTTCCGCCAGTGCTTTGAACTGCTTCATCCGCTATTCCTCCCCCGTCTACGCAAAAAAGTACCCTCCATTACGCGCCGTGAAGAACTCCTCTCCATACTCATCGTGTTAAAACAAGATAACAAACGCATTTCCGAGCTCTTAGCTATTGCGCCACGAAGTGTACTCATGCTCCGACACCGATTCCGCCAAAAGATTGGTATGACCACAGACCTCTCGCTGGAAGAGTTTATCAATGAGACCTTAGAGCAAGAGGAAACATGAGATGAAAACCCTGTGGATTATTGGGAGGCTAAGGGATTTAGTTAAGAGGTCCATGCGGTTTATCTGTCCGAATGGTTTACTTCATAACATCAGAACCTCTTAACTTTATCGCCCTCTCCCCTGCCTTAATTTTTCCTCATTTTTCACTCAAAACTTTAACACACATTAACATTCTGCACAATTAAAATCGGCACAATATCTATTCTCCGTAAAACGATAAGTTACATTATAGCGCCGATAAGTTACCTTGAAAAAACGATAATACTTATTTTTTGCCTCTAATAAGTAACCTCGTGAACGAAAAAAGTGAAGATAACCCTGATGTTTAGGGCTATCTCCACTTCCGTAGTACAAATATACAACATTTCAAAGCGAAATGCAAACTCATTAACACTTGTTAACACCACAATTATTTTGAATTTTTCTGCATTTTTTTGCTGTCTAATGATTGGGAATTGTTGGACAAAAAAAAATGACTGCTATGTGGGTTATTATTTGCAGTTAACATTACTAAAGGGAGGAGATATCTATAAATCATTACAAGCATCCCTATGATGGGGTTACTGCCTACATTATTGCATAATATTGCCGTAATATGTCATCCAAGACAATCAGCAGCGGAGTAGAAATGGCATTTTCTGTTTTTACTTTTTAACATCTTCAAGGTTTTAGTTTTGCCATCTAAAAAAAAACTTTTAATTTTGCCGAAAATATGAACTAACGCCCCGTGGGGCATCATCAAAAAAATTCCAACATTATAAAATGGAACATTCAAAAGAACTCATGAACCGCGTAGCCGACAATATCAGAGTGTTGGCGGTGTCAATGGTAGAAAAGGCTAAATCTGGTCACCCCGGTGGTGCAATGGGTGGTGCCGACTTCATCAATGTTCTTTACTCTGAGTTTCTCACTTTCGACCCCGAGTGTCCCACTTGGGAATGTCGCGACCGCTTCTTCCTCGACCCCGGTCACATGTCGCCCATGCTCTATGCACAGTTGGCAATGATTGGTAACTTCACAATCGAAGAGTTGAAGAGTTTCCGTCAATGGGGCTCTCCCACTCCCGGTCACCCCGAAAAGAATTTCAGCCGTGGCATTGAGAACACCAGCGGTCCCTTGGGTCAAGGTCATACTTACGCTGTAGGTGCTGCTATTGCAGCAAAGGCTCTCTATGCTCGTACAGGCAACCCCGGTTTCAAGAAGGAAAAGATTTATGCATACATCTCTGACGGTGGTGTGCAGGAAGAAATCAGCCAGGGTGCAGGTCGTGTAGCAGGTCACTTGGGCTTGGACAACCTCATCATGTTCTTCGATGCTAACGACATTCAGCTCTCTACTCCTACTGCTGATGTTATCACCGAAGATACAGGTGCAAAGTATAAGGCATGGGGATGGAACGTCCTCGAAATTGACGGTAACGATGCCGACCAAATTCGTGCTGCCCTCAAGGCTGCTAACGAAGAAACAAAGCGCCCCACCCTCATCATTGGCCATTGCGTAATGGGCAAGGGTGCGCGTAAGGCTGACAACAGTTCATACGAATGCAACTGCGCTACTCACGGTGCTCCCCTCGGTGGCGACGCATATGTAAATACAGTGAAGAACCTCGGTGCAGACCCCGCTGATCCCTTCCACATCTGGGAAGAGTCACAAGCACTCTATGCTGCACGCAAGGAAGAATTGAAGGCCATCGTGGCTGAACGCCGTGCTGAAGAACAGGCTTGGGCTTTGGCAAATGCTGAAAAGGCTGCTGAACTCAAGGATTGGTTTGCTGGTAAGCTTCCCGAACTCCCCTGGGGCGAAATTGAGCAGGCTAAGAATGCTCCCACACGTAATGCTTCTGCCACTTGCTTGAGCATGCTCTCAAAGCACGTGAAGAACATGATTGTGTCAAGTGCCGACCTCTGCAATTCTGACAAGACCGACGGTTTCTTGAAGCACACAACAGTTATCACGCGCGACAACTTTGCAGGCGGTTTCTTCCAGGCAGGTGTGTCTGAATTGACAATGGCTTGCGTATGTATCGGTATGACACTCCACGGCGGTATCATCACGGCTATGGGTACATTCTTCGTATTCTCTGACTACATGAAGCCCGCCATCCGTATGGCAGCCCTCATGGAACTTCCCGTGAAGTTCGTTTGGAGTCACGACGCATTCCGCGTAGGTGAAGATGGTCCCACTCACGAACCCGTTGAACAGGAAGCACAAATCCGCCTCATGGAAAAACTCCGCAACCACAGCGGTTTGGATGCAGTTCGCGTATTCCGCCCCTGCGACGGTCACGCAACTACTGAATGTTGGCGCATTGCGATGGAAAACATGAGCACTCCTACTGCGCTCATTTTCAGCCGTCAGAATGTGAACGACCTTCCCGAAACTACGGATTACACCCAGGTGCGCTTCGGTGCTTACAATGTTGTTGAAGCTGAAAATCCCGATGTTGTCCTCGTAGGTAGTGGTTCGGAAGTTTCTACTTTGGCAGAAGCTGCAACCCTCTTGAAGGAAGACGGTATCACTGCTCGCGTAGTAAGTTGTCCCAGTGAAGGTCTCTTCCGCCGTCAGAGCAAGGAATATCAGGAAGCTATTCTCCCCAAGGATAAGAAGATTTTCGCACTCACAGCAGGTCTCCCCGTAACATTCGAAGGACTTGTTGGTGCACAGGGCAAGGTTTACGGTCTTGAAAGCTTCGGTTTCTCAGCGCCCTTCAAGGTGCTCGATGAAAAGTTGGGCTTCACTCCCGCAAACATGCGTGAAGAAATTAAGAAGTTCTTGGCAGAATAATCCTCAAACCTCACAACCTCAGAACTTTAAGAGAATATGACTACAATTATTGGTCTTGCCAGCGACCATGCCGGCTACGAACTCAAGCAATATGTAAAGCAGTACCTTGATGAAAAGGGCATTGCTTACAAAGACTACGGTACAGATAGCGAAGCTTCATGTGACTACCCCGATTACGCCCATGCTCTTGCTAATGGCATGAAGGACGGTGAAGTAAACAAGGGTATTGCCATCTGTGGTAGCGGAGAAGGTATTTCAATGACGCTCAACAAGCACGCTCATGTTCGTGCAGCGCTCGTTTGGATTCCTGAAATCGCTCACATGACACGCCTCCACAACGATGCCAATGTGCTCGTAATGCCCGGTCGCTACATTGATACTGATACCGCTAAGGGAATTATGGACGAGTTCTTAACCACAGAATTTGAAGGTGGTCGCCACATCAATCGTGTGAATAAGATTGCAATTTGCCAATAATTGTGCATCTTGACGCCTATTTTTGATGTAGTTCGTTGAGAATTAAAAAAATAATCTGCAAAAGATTTCTTGTTATCAAGTAAAAAGTATAATTTTGCACTCGCTTAAACTAACAAGCACCTAGACTATAACAAACTATAAAAGAATAACCTAAGATGACTAAGGCAGACATCGTAAGCGACATCCAGCAGAAGACTGGTATCGACAAAGCTACAATCCTCACTACAGTTGAAGCTTTCATGGCAAGCGTAAAGGGCTCGCTCGCAGAAGGAGAAAATGTTTATCTCCGTGGTTTCGGTAGCTTCATTTTGAAGAAGCGCGCTCAGAAGACAGCTCGTAACATCTCTAAGAATACGACTATCATCATCCCCGAGCACAACATCCCCGCATTTAAGCCTGCAAAGACTTTCATTGAGGACATTAAGTAATAAGGATTATATTCACTCATTTAACTACTACTACTATGCCTAACGGAAAGAAGAAAAAAAGACACAAAATGTCTACTCACAAGCGTAAGAAAAGACTGCGCAAGAACAGACATAAGAGCAAGTAAACATTTGCTTGTCTAAAAGAATTAAGAACAAACTTGATTATCTACGGGTGTTCAGGTTTGTTCTTATTTACATTAAAAAAAGACTCACAATGAAAAGCGAAGTTATTGTTGATGTCCAACCGAAAGAAATTTCTATCGCCCTTTTGGAAGACCAAAAGTTAGTGGAATTCCAACAAGAGGGACGCGAAGAAAATTTTGCCGTTGGTAACATCTACCTGGCGAAGGTTCGTAAAATCATGCCAGGACTTAATGCATGCTTCGTGAATGTTGGACACGAGAAAGACGCCTTTCTCCACTACCTTGACCTGGGCACTCATTACCGAGCACTTGAGAAATTTACAGACATCTTGCTCGCTGGTAAGCACCACCCACAGATTTCACGCATTCAAGCCACTCCCCTACTCGAGAAGGAAGGTCAAATCCAAGACCACCTCAAGCAGGGTCAAGAAATCCTCGTGCAAATCGTAAAGGAACCCATTAACACAAAGGGTCCTCGCCTCACATGCGAAATTTCTTTTGCTGGACGCTACTTGGTGCTTATTCCTTTTGCCGACAAGATCAATGTCTCGACAAAAATCAAGAACGACGGCGAGCGCGCACGCCTTAAGCAACTGATGCACACGATTAAGCCTAAGAATTTCAGTGTCATCATCCGTACTGTTGCCGAAGGAAAGCGCATCGACGAACTCGAACAAGAATTAAAAGTTTTGCTGAAGCGATGGGAAGACACCGTTGAACGCGCCCGTCAAGCACAGCAACGCCCCACTTGCGTCTTTGAAGAAACAAGTCGCACCGTAGGAATGATTCGCGACCTCTTTAACCCATCTTACGAAAACATCATCATCAACGATGAGCAGGTATATAACGAGGTTAAAGATTACGTCTCACTCATCTCCCCTGAAAGTGCAGGTATCGTCAAGAAGTACACCGGTCAAGTTCCCATCTTCGACAATTACTCCGTTACCAAGCAAATCAAGTCGTCATTAGGGCGCACCGTTACCTACAAGCACGGCGCCTATATGATTATTGAGCAAACCGAAGCCCTACATGTAGTGGATGTAAATAGCGGTAATCGCTCAAAGTCGCCCGACGGACAAGAGGCGAACGCCCTTGATGTAAACCTGGGTGCCGCCGATGAATTAGCACGCCAATTACGCCTTCGCGATATGGGCGGTATCATCGTCGTTGACTTCATTGACATGGCCCAGGCAGAGAATCGCCAAAAGCTCTATGAGCGCATGTGCGAAAACATGCAGCACGACAGAGCAAAGCACAACATCCTGCCCCTCTCAAAGTTCGGTCTCATGCAAATCACCCGCCAACGCGTGCGCCCAGCAATGAACATAAGCGTTGAAGAAGAGTGCCCCACATGTGGCGGAACGGGTAAAATCAAGGCAAGTCTCCTCTTTGTCGATATGATTGAGAACAAGATTGACATGATGGTCAATCAGTTGAAGATTAAGAAGTTCTACCTCCACATTCACCCCTTTGTAGAAGCATACATCAGCAGAGGTTTCCTTTCTCGTAAGTTACTTTGGAAATTGAAGTATGGTTTCGGCGTACACATCGTGCCCAACCAGCAACTCTCCTTCCTCGAATACAAATTTTACGATAAGGACAAACAAGAAATTGACATGAAGGAAGAGCACGAAATGAATTAAATGCTCCACCTTCCACACAAATTAAAGGGACAGCGCCGTATGGTGCCGTCCCTTTCTTTTTGCCTATCACGAAAAATACTATTACTGCTCTGAAAGGTGGTATTCCACAAGGCCCTCCAAGGGTTTCTGAATCACCTTGCCCATTTGATACCCCGACAGACGGGCTGCCTCATGGAGTTCTTCGTTAAACCACCAAGCAATGCTGCCGGCGAAATGCACCTTTAAGTCGGGGCGCTTGTAGTGGCGCACATTGCGGTGGAAAAAGCGGACGAATTCATCCACAACCACCTTACGCACCTTCGCATCATCGAGATGGTCGTGAAGGAAAGGCGTTAAACTCGCCAAGAAGCGGTTGGCAAGAGGCTTGCGATACACACGCTCAATCAGCGTACTTTCATCCACGCCCAAAGCATCAAACAGGGCGGTGCGCAAATACTCCAAATCGCCCTTCATCACCTCGCCAACAAGGATTTTTCCCAACGAAGCACCACTACCCTCGTCGCCCAGGATATAACCTAAGGGAGAGACGTTGGCACAAATCTTTTCGCCATCATACAAGCAGGAGTTACTGCCCGTGCCCATAATGCACACGACTCCCGCTTGCTTACCACACACACTACGCGCCGCACCGAGCATATCACTCGCCACACACACTTCCGTCGCCCCCAACACCTTCGTGAGCAAGCGCTTCATACGCAAAATGTGCATATCCTTACAGCCCGCACCATAGAAGAAGATGCGTTCCGGGCGGAGTTCGCTCAAGCGCACCAAGAGTTGCTCCGTAAGCACCCGCTCAAGTGCAGCATCATCCATCACACAAGGGTTCATCCCCTCCGTAGTAAGCGTGCGAATCATCTGATGCTCATTCAAGAGCGCCCACTCGGTCTTTGTACTTCCACTATCGGCAATAAGGGTATACATATATTTAATTAGATTAAGGTTTTACTATCTATCCACAAATTTACAACTTTCCCAGAAACACTCCATATTATATAAGGTTATTTTTTTGCAATAATATAGCAATTGCTTGAGTTGTGAATCACTAATCATCAATGACGCTGAAGGCGTCTAAACACACACCTAAAACTGAACTATATTATAGATTGTATCTCGTGAATTTAATATATAATATTTTGTATTTGATATAATTATTTGTAATTTTGCGGAAATTTAAAAAGGAATTAATTATGAATTACACTTTATTTAGAGAAGCCAGAATGCGAAAAGGTCTGTCACAAAAAGAATTAGCAGACAAGATTGGCAAGTACCCACCTTACATTGTTGACATTGAACTTGGAAGAAGAGATTTAAGAATCTCTAACATCGAAAAACTCTGTGAAGCATTAGATTTAGAAATAACCATTAAACCAAAAACTAATAATATGAGTCAACTCCCCCAAACCAACAATGAAGAAAAATATGATGTTGAATACATCCACGCAGGTATGTTGCATAAAGATTTCTTACAACTTAAAGAAAAGAAACAAGCACTCTACTTGTTTGATTATGGAGGTTTCTTCGTTGCTTACGATGAAGATGCCGTAGTCATTACAGAGATATTCAAAGAATCTTTCCTTGACAAAACTAAAACTGGATACTATATAACATCGCTACGTAGCACTATTAACAACAATTTTTCCCTCAAGATATCTGAATTGCAAAAAAGGGGGTACGAAGTTATTATAGTACAAAATTTTTGATAAAGTTTCCCTCCACTCTCTACACAAACTCAGCAGAAAATGCATGTGTTTCAGAAAATAAGGCACTGAAACATTTTCTCATTCAAATAAATAGTTGTAATTTTGCACCCGAATTGCGAATCTATCCTTCGGGGTAGTTAGCAAATTAACAAACATAATGTCTAACTTGTTTAATTTCAAAACAAAACAAACAAATGGAAAATTTTAAGAATGTAGCTCCCTTGGCTGATTTCGATTGGGAATCTTTCGAAAGCGGTAACGTAGCAGGTGGTCAGAGCGTTGAAGAGCTCACAGCTGCTTACGAAACAACCCTCGGTCGCGTTAGCGAAAACGAAGTGGTTGACGGCGTTGTTAAGGCTATTAACAAGCGCGAAGTTGTAGTTAATATCGGTTACAAGAGCGATGGTATCATCAACGCTTCTGAATTCCGTTACAACCCCGAACTCGCTGTAGGTGATACAGTTGAAGTTTATGTTGAAAGTCTCGAAGGTGTAAAGGGTCAGCTCATTCTTTCTCACAATAAGGCTCGTGCTTCTAAGTCTTGGGATCGCGTTAACGCTGCTCTCGAATCTAAGGAAATCGTTAAGGGTTACATCAAGTGCCGCACTAAGGGTGGTATGATTGTTGACGTATTCGGTATCGAAGCGTTCCTTCCCGGTTCTCAGATTGACGTTAAGCCCATCCGCGACTACGATGTATTCGTTGGTAAGACAATGGAATTCCAGATCGTTAAGATCAACCAGGAATTCAAGAACGTTGTTGTTTCTCACAAGGCTCTTATCGAAGCAGAACTCGAAGCTCAGAAGCAGGAAATCATCTCTAAGCTTCAGAAGGGTCAGGTTCTCGAAGGTACAGTTAAGAACATCACTTCATACGGTGTATTCATCGACCTCGGCGGTGTTGACGGTCTCGTACACATCACAGACCTCTCTTGGGGCCGCGTAAACGATCCTAAGGAAATCGTTGAACTCGATCAGAAGCTCAATGTTGTTATCCTCGACTTCGATGAAGCTAAGAAGCGTATCGCTCTCGGCCTCAAGCAGCTCACTCCCCACCCCTGGGATGCGCTTAGCGAAGAACTCAAGGTTGGCGACAAGGTAACTGGTAAGGTTGTTGTTATGGCTGACTACGGTGCATTCGTAGAAATCGCTACTGGCGTTGAAGGTCTCATCCACGTTTCTGAAATGTCTTGGAGCCAGCACCTCCGTTCAGCTCAGGACTTCTTGAAGGTTGGTGACGATGTTGAAGCAGTAATCCTTACTCTCGACCGCAACGAACGCAAGATGTCTCTCGGTATCAAGCAGCTCAAGGCTGATCCCTGGATGGAAATCGAAGCTAAGTACCCCGTAGGTAGCCAGCACAATGCTAAGGTTCGCAACTTCACTAACTTCGGTGTATTTGTAGAACTCGAAGAAGGCGTTGATGGTCTCATCCACATTTCTGACCTCTCATGGACTAAGAAGGTTAAGCACCCCTCTGAATTCACTCAGATTGGCGCTCAGATGGACGTTGTAGTTCTCGACATCGATAAGGAAAACCGTCGTCTTAGCCTCGGTCACAAGCAACTCGAAAACAATCCTTGGGAAGCGCTTCAGGCACAGTTCGCTGATGGTACTGAACACGAAGGTACTATCGTAGAAATCCACGAAAAGGGTGCTGTTATCAAGCTCGCTAACGACATCGAAGGTTTCGCTACTCCCAAGCACCTCGTTAAGGAAGATGGTTCACAGGCTCAGGTTGGTGAAACATTGACATTCAAGGTACTTGAATTCAACAAGGACAGCAAGCGCGTATTCCTCTCACACAGCCGCACTTTCGAAGATGTAGCTAAGGCTGAAGCTCGTGAAGCTAAGAAGGCTCAGGCTGCTGCAAAGCGTGCTACTAAGAAGGAAGAAGCTCCCGCTATCCAGAACCAAGCTGCTTCTACAAGCCTCGGTGACAACGACGCTCTCGCTGCTCTCAAGGCTATGATGGAAAACAAGTAATTCCTAACATACTCAAAGGCTTCTGCAACTCATCATTGCGGAAGCCTTTTTTATGGAGGTAAATAAAAAAATCTCCTCGCAGAAAAAAATCCTCCTTGCAGAGATACTATGTGAGTTTTTTTTAGTTTCTTTGCATATTGAATAAGTCCGAATTTTCGGAATTCCTATTCACCCTGAAAATTATCTACAATTAAACCATATTCAGCGATGAACAAAAAAGACATTAAAAAGGTTCTTGTCCTCGGTTCTGGCGCACTCAAGATTGGCCAGGCAGGTGAGTTCGACTATTCAGGTTCTCAGGCCTTGAAGGCACTTCGCGAAGAAGGCATCAGTTCTGTTCTCATCAATCCTAACATTGCTACAATTCAGACTTCTGAAGGCATTGCGGACAAGGTATATTTCTTGCCTGTAACGGCACACTTCGTTACTGAAATCATCAAGAAGGAGCGTCCCGATGGCATCCTCTTGGCATTCGGTGGTCAAACTGCCCTCAACTGCGGTACTGAATTGTACCTCAACGGCACACTCAAGGAATATGGTGTAGAAGTGCTTGGTACTTCTGTTGACTGTATCATGTACACAGAAGACCGCGACCTCTTCGTGAAGAAGTTGGACGAAATCGAAATGAAGACTCCCGTGAGTCAGGCTTGCGAAAGCTTGGAAGACGCACTTGCTGCTGCTCACAAGATTGGTTTCCCCGTAATGATTCGTTCGGCTTATGCGCTTGGTGGTCTTGGTTCAGGTATCTGTAAGGACGAAAAGCAGTTTAAGGAACTCGCTGAAAGCGCCTTCACTTTCGCTCCCCAGGTGCTCGTAGAAGAAAGCCTCAAGGGTTGGAAGGAAGTAGAATTTGAAGTCATCCGCGATGCTAACGACCACTGCTTCACCGTGGCAAGCATGGAAAACTTCGACCCCCTCGGCATTCACACTGGTGAATCTATCGTTGTTGCGCCCACTTGCTCATTGACTCCCGAGCAGGTTGAAATGCTCCAGACGCTCTCTGTGAAGTGTATCCGCCACCTCGGCATCGTGGGTGAGTGTAACATTCAGTATGCGTTCAATGCTGAGACTAACGACTACCGCGTAATCGAAGTAAACGCTCGCTTGAGCCGTTCTTCTGCGCTCGCTTCTAAGGCAACTGGTTATCCCCTCGCCTTCGTAGCTGCCAAGATTGCTTTGGGTTACACACTCGACCAAATCGGCGAGATGGGCACTCCCAACTCTGCATACAAGGCACCCGAACTCGACTACATGATCTGTAAGATTCCTCGTTGGGACTTGACCAAGTTTGCTGGCGTAAGCCGCCTCATTGGTTCAAGCATGAAGTCAGTAGGTGAAATCATGTCTATCGGTCGTAGCTTCGAAGAAATCATTCAGAAGGGTCTTCGCATGATTGGCCAGGGCATGCACGGCTTCGTGGGCAACAACCACACTTCTTTTGAAAACCTCGATGAAGAACTCGCTAACCCCACTGACCTCCGCGTGTTTGCTATCGCTCAGGCGTTGGAAGAAGGTTACACCGTTGAGCGCATCGAAGAACTCACAAAGATTGACAAGTGGTTCCTCAACTGCCTTAAGAACATCGTTGACCTCAAGCACAAGCTCGAAACATACAACAAGCTCGAAGACGTTCCCGCTGAACTCATCCGCGAAGTTAAGGCAGCAGGTTTCTCTGACTTCCAGATTGCTCGCTTCGTATTGAAGGTTGACGAAAGCATGGAAAAGGCATTGCTTGAAGTGCGCGAATACCGTAAGAAGCTCGGCATCACTCCCGCCGTTAAGCGCATCAACACAGTTGCTTCAGAGCATCCCGAACTCACAAACTACCTCTACATGACATACGCCGTAGAAGGTTACGATGTGAACTATTATAAGAATGAAAAGTCAGTTGTCGTTCTCGGTTCAGGTGCTTACCGCATCGGTTCTTCAGTAGAATTCGACTGGTGTTCTGTAAATGCCGTTCAGACAGCACGCAACTTGGGTTACAAGTCAATCATGATTAACTACAACCCCGAAACCGTGTCTACTGACTACGACATGTGCGACCGCCTTTACTTCGACGAACTCTCATTCGAACGCGTGCTCGACGTCATCGACCTCGAACAGCCCCGCGGTACTATCGTTTCTGTAGGTGGTCAGATTCCTAATAACTTGGCTATGAAGCTCCACCGCCAGGGTGTTCCCGTGCTCGGTACTTCTCCTATCAACATTGACCGCGCTGAAAACCGCGACAAGTTCTCTGCAATGCTCGATAAGCTCGGCATCGACCAACCCGCTTGGCGTGCCCTCACATCGCTCGAAGACATTCAGGAATTCGTTAAGGAAGTAGGTTTCCCCGTGCTCGTACGTCCCTCTTATGTGCTCTCAGGTGCTGCGATGAACGTATGTCACAACGAAGAAGAACTCGAACGCTTCCTCCAGATGGCTACTGAAGTCAGCAAGGAATTCCCCGTGGTAGTTTCTCAATTCATGCAGGAAACTAAGGAAATCGAATTCGACGCCGTTGCTCAGAATGGTGAAGTCGTTGAATACGCAATCTCTGAACACGTTGAATTTGCCGGCGTACACTCAGGCGACGCTACACTCGTATTCCCCGCTCAGCAGATATACTTCGCAACAGCACGTCAAATCAAGAAGATTGCACGTCAGATTGCTAAGGAACTCAACATCTCAGGTCCCTTCAACATGCAGTTCCTTGCTAAGGGCAACCAGGTGAAGGTAATTGAATGTAACCTCCGCGCCAGCCGCTCATTCCCCTTCGTTAGTAAGATTTTGAAGCGCAACTTCATCGAAACGGCTACACGCATCATGCTCGATGCACCCTACAGCCGTCCCGACAAGAGCGCGTTCGACATTGACCGCATCGGTGTGAAGGCCAGCCAGTTCTCATTCGCACGCCTTCAGAATGCCGACCCCGTGCTCGGCGTAGATATGAGTTCAACAGGTGAAGTAGGTTGCCTTGGCGACGACTACCACGAAGCGCTCCTCAACGCCCTCATCGCTACGGGTTACTCAATCCCCAAGAAGAACATCCTCATCTCTTCTGGCGAAGCTCACGGCAAGGTTGACCTTCTCGAACCCTCACAGATGCTCGCTGCTAACGGTTACACCCTCTACGCAACGAAGGGCACTGCGAAGTTCCTCAAGGAAAACGGCGTTGACGCAATCGAAGTTTCTTGGCCCGATGAAGAAGGCGACAACAAGATCATGGACATGATTTCCGCTCATGCTTTCGACCTCATCGTAAATGTTCCCAAGAACCACACGAAGCGCGAACTCACTAACGGTTACAAGATTCGTCGCGGAGCAATCGACCACAACATCCCCTTGCTCACTAACGCACGCCTCGCAAAGGCATTCATCGAATCATTCTGCGCAATGAAGCTCGAAGACATCCAGATTAAGAGCTGGCAGGAATATTAATCGACAACTACAATCCCACTATAAAGGGCGCATCATTTGTTGGTGCGCCCTTTTTGTATACTTCCCTAAAGTCCATAAACATCAAAATTCTAAGACATTACTTCCACCTAAAAACTATATCCGTTTTTGCAGAGAATTATTAGTAACCTAAAAAAAATTATTAGTAAGATAATTAAAAATAGGTTGCTAATAATTTTCACTACAATAGATTGGATAAAAACGCGCAATTATTTAAGTAAAAATATTAGGCAAGTTGCATCTACTTGCCCTAAATACAAACCTCACCTGTAAACTCTGTATTTTGCTTTCCAAATTTCACTAATAAATAGTAACTTTGTCAAGTCATTAACAAATTCTCTGATATGAAAAATTGGAATATTGGAATGCTGGCATTGGCGGCAGTATCGGAACCAATGGTGGCGCAGGAGCGCGCTGATGTGGAACCTTATTTGAAGATGCGCCCCAATGTGGTGATGATTTATGCCGACGACCTCGGTTTTGGCGACTTGGAATGTTATGGCGCCGTTGGGGTGCAAACGCCTAATGTCAACCGATTGGCGGAGGGCGGTGTGCGCTTCACAAATGCGCATGCCGTAGCGGCTACGAGTACGCCCTCGCGCTATGCCCTACTCACGGGGCAATATCCTTGGCGCAAGGCGGGTACGGACGTTGCGGCTGGAGATGCGGGTATGATTATTTCGCCCGACCAACACACCGTGGCTGATGTCTTTAAGGAAGCAGGTTACACTACCGCCGCCTTCGGAAAGTGGCACCTCGGATTGGGTGCTGAAACGGGCAAGCAGGATTGGAATGCTCCTATTACGCCAGCGTTGGCAGACATTGGTTTTGACTATTCCTACATCATGGCGGCTACGGCCGACCGCGTGCCGTGTGTGTTCATTGAGAACGGTGCGGTGGCTAACTACGACCCCTCGGCGCCCATCTACGTGAATTACAATAAGAATTTTGACGGCGAACCCACGGGTGCTGCCAATCCCGAATTGTGTTACAACTTAAAGTCGAGTCACGGACACAACAACTCTATCGTCAACGGCATCGGGCGCATTGGTTACATGAAGGGCGGAGGTAAGGCGCTTTGGAAGGATGAGAACATTGCCGACAGCATTACGGTGCACGCCGTGGACTTTATCCGTGAGAATCGCGAGAAGCCCTTCTTCATGTACTTTGCCACGAACGACGTCCACGTGCCCCGCTTCCCCCACGAGCGTTTCCGCGGAAAGAGCGAAATGGGTTTGCGCGGTGATGCCATTGTGCAATTTGACTGGAGCGTAGGCGAGATTATCCGCACGCTCGAAGAGCAGGGTTTGCTTGAGAATACGGTAATCATCCTTACGAGCGACAACGGCCCTGTGCTTGATGATGGTTACGTAGATCAGGCGGAAGAACTCGTGGGCGAACACAGCCCTACGGGAGGTCTTCGTGGCGGTAAGTATAGCGCCTATGAGGGTGGTACACGCGTGCCCTTCATCGTTCATTGGCCAGCGGTTATCAAGGAGCAGGCGGTGAGCAATGCCCTTGTTTCGCAGATTGACTTCCTCGACGTTATGGCAAGCATCTCGGGCGCCGGAAATGGCGAATCACGCTCAATGGATGGTTTCCCCGGAGAGGTCGCAACATGGTTTGGCAACGACACGCAAGGGCGCCCCTTCGCTATGGGAATGGCTCAAAACCACACGCTCACGCTCCGCACGACTACCTGGAAGTTCATCGAACCCAAGGGCGGTGCGGCAATGATTCCTTGGGGACCGGAGATTGAAACGGGTTACTCCACCACTCCCCAGATTTTCAAGTACACCGAAAGCACTCCGGATGAAACGCAGAACCTCGCCACTGACAACCCCGCCATTGTGAATAACCTCTCTGCCCAACTCGAGAAGATTCGCAACCGACAATATGATGAAATCTCCATCATCGCCAAGGCGGGCGAAACTATCGACTTGACTCCCTATTTCGGGGCACAAGAAGGGGCCATCGTAACGGGCGACTTCATCTCGGGCGATGCCACCGACCTCAAGAAGATTACCATCAAGAGCGACCTCAGCGACGGTGCACACACGGGAGTTGTGACCCTACCCAACGGCACGATATACCTCTTCTCCGTCATCATCAACCCCGAGTTTCATGGTGCCTACCACATCAATTACAACGGCAGTCCCCTATTCATCGGTTACAACACCACCCACGACAATAGTGGGAGCGAGGGTTACAAACTGATTTCCCCCGACCACTACTCTACCACCGCGCCTGGCGATGAAATCTTCATCATTCGCCCCTCGGGAGCGGGGTTTATGCTCTCCATGCAAGGCAAAGTCCTTCAGGAACCCAAACTCACCAAGTGGGGACACATCCTCTTTTCCGACAATGAGTCAGAAGCAGGTAACTACCTTTTTGAAGAGACTTCAACGGCCGACATCTACAAGATTCGTAGCAGTAGCGAGGGTATCAACTACATGAATGTCTATAGGGAACACGGTGTAGCGGGCAACGACAAGGCCACCAAGGCAGGGCTTGCCACATATACCATTGAGCAAGTCGCCACCTTTCCCCTCACCTTTCCCTCCGACGGCGTAACCTCCCTCTGCCTGCCCTTCAATGTCATCATTCCCGAAGGCGTCATTGCCTATGATGCAACGCCGACCGACATCAAGGAGAACGGAGCGAATAGGTATAGTTGCACCATGCAAGCCATAGCAGGGGCCGGCGAAACCCTCAAGAGCGGCACGCCCACAATCGTGAGCGGAAGCGAAGGCACGCATCAGTTCGTCATCACGATGTCCGATAGCGAAGCCGTTACTTCCCTCCCCTCTTCCCTACTCAAGGGCAACTATGTAGAGGCAAATCTATCACAAACGGGCGATGCAACGAAATTCCTCCTTGCCGAAAAAACGTTCAAGGCATTCACTGGTTCGCAACCCATCGCCGCCAACCAATGCTGGTTAGAATGCGACTTAGCACAAGCAAGCGAAATCATCGCGGAGTTTAACACCCCCACCGGTATTCAAGGCACGCTCAACTCACAACCACAAAGTAGCACCATCTATAGCGTGGCGGGCAAACGCCTAAGCGCGCCTCAAAGGGGCATCAATATCATTGACCAGAAAAAGGTGCTTGTGAAGTAGCGAGCGCTTGTTCTACAACGATTGAAACACCAGAATTCATACATCCACATTGCCGATAACAAGGTAGTGTGGATTTCTTTTTTGTTAGGGTTGGTTTGAAAAATGAAACGCTATCTCCTCCCGTTTAACCACCTATTCACTTACAGAAAACTAAGTCTCTAATAGAAAAAAATATTTGAGACTTAATTAAAATTCTTTGAGACTTAGTTTTTAGCAACTCCCATTCTTTTCAAACACCACCTATTTTATGGCTTAAAGAAGGACTCCTCACCCTTACAAAATCTTAAAATACTATAAATATCGTAGTTAATTACTATTTTTATCGTAGAAAGTATTTTCCAATTAAAATCTTACTACTATATTTGCCGTAGAAAATAAAAACACAACAATTATAGCTATGAAACAAAAGAATTTGACGAAGGCAGAATTGCAATTGATGAACATACTTTGGGCGAAAGGTGAAGCCACGGTGAGTGAAATTATTGAGGCAATGGGCGAACCGAAACCTGCTTATACTACGGTGCTCACCGTGATGCAAGTATTGACACGCAAGGAAGTAGTATTCCCCGAGCGCCGAGGCAAGGCACACGTATTCCGCCCCCTACTCTCGCGCGAAGAATACATCAACGGCTTCATGCACGAAACGCGCGACACGCTCTTCCACGGTTCGCTCCGCAACTTCCTCTCTTATTTCGTAAAGAGCGAGAAGTTGAGCAAGGAAGAACTTCAGGAAATTCTTGAAGAAATCAATGGCGAGAAGTAAACGGAATTACACAAGAGATATTAAACCCATTCAACGAATTTCTCCCGCTCCATGATAAGTTCATTTTATCCCCTGCTCTACGGCTACGCCAGCATGATGCTCGTGTCCGTTTTGCTGCTGGTTTTCTACATCATATTCCTCTCCAGGAAGCACTCATTCCGCTTCCAACGCAGTTACTTGCTCGCCATCCCCGTGGTGTGCTTGTTGCAGGTGGGGGCATCCTTCGCGAAGTCTTATTTTGAGGCACAACAAACACCCGAAGTATTGACGATGACGCAAGCGGAAGCAGATGTTTACCTCAAGGAGCATCCCGAGGCAGTGATGCAACAAGAGGTAATCCCGACGCTCCCCGAACCGCAAGTAGGAACAGAAATGCCAACCGAGGAAGTTGCTCCAACGGAAGCGCCATCCGTCATTTCATTCACCGAAGCGTCGTTGCGCACAACCCTCTGCATCGCCCTCCCTGCGGAGTCTGCCGTCTTGCTCCTCATTATAATAGTGCCCCTCGTGCAATTGCGCTTCAAGATGCGCAAACTCTCGTTCGAGGGTGATAGTTCCAACGGCAATATCCTGCGTGCGGCGTGGATACAAACGCCCTTCTCCTTCGGACGCCTGATATTCTTGCCCGCTGGTCGCACACCCGCCGATGAGCGTCTGTTTATCCAACACGAACAAGCCCACATCGCTTGCCGACATTACATTGATGTGTGGACAATTGAGTTGCTCACGCGCCTCTTGTGGTTCAACCCCGTATTATGGATGGTGCGCAAGACGCTACGCGACCTTCACGAATTCGAAGCCGACCGCCTCGTACTCGAACAAGGTGCGGATGCCTACACCTATCAGTGCCTACTCGTGGGCGAAGCTTCGGAAGATTGTAGCATTATTGCCAACGGTTTCAACAACTCCTTCATCCGCCGTCGCATCAAGGAAATGAAGCGCACGGAGCGCATAGGCGTTAGTCGCTTTGGCAAACTCCTTACCGCCTTGTGGGTAATTATGCTTATAGGCGCTACGGTTGCCTTTGCCCTACCCCAAAAGCCTGCTACGATTGTGCACATCATAAAAGACACACGCGTTATGGGCGTTGACACCTGCTATGTAGAAGAAAGCGCTACCCCAACGCAAGTAACCATAACGCAACCCTCATTTATCGTACATGGGCATGGGGATTCCTCGGAGTTTACGAGCATCGTTAGCGAGACTCCCGATAGCATGTATTCACAACACTTAATCGTCAAATACCCTGCTCGCTCAAAAGAAGAAGCAACTGCTATTTCGAGTCGCATACAAAATCAGGTGCAAATCGTGCTCAAATTGTCAGATGTAGATAAGTTGCACCAAGATGCAAAGCAAGCACCTACCGCTCCATCTCCCGCGCCTCAACAAGAGGCGAGCGAGGAACCTACCCCACAAAGCACCTCCACCGAATACGAATTTCCCACCCACGACCACAACGGTTGGCGCTATGTCATGGACCTTCCCTTGCACGACCCCAATGACCAACGTCGCATGTGGATTCGCCACGAGGGAAACGAAACCCACATCACCTTTGCGAAGTACATAAGTAGCGACGACGAACTCGTGCGCTTCGGAGGCCCCGATAGTTACATTGTTGACACTGCCACAGGTTACCATTACAAGGCCCGCCGTAGCATTCCCGCCTACGCCTGGCATTACTTCCACGTCAAAGGCATGAAGGGAAAAACCGTGGACATCACCGTGGTCTTTCCTCGCATCCACGACACTGCCCGATGGATTTCACTCTACCAAGTTACCTCACATTTGCAGAGTGGCGAGCGAATCAACGTAAAGCAACATTTGCAGAAATAAAAAGTAAAAAAACATGAAGAGATTTCTGTTCCCCCTTATAACCCTTCTTCTCATCACGTCATGCGGATGCGGTCCTAAGTATTACATTGTGGCCGAGCGCGATGAACAAGGCAAAATCCTCTCCGTAAGAGAAATGACGGAGGCAGAAAAAGCGGAGACAATGCGTCTGAAAAAGAACGCACTGACTTACGACACCATCCCCAACTTCCGCCTTGCCACACTCAAAAAGCCTGCCGAGAACTACGACCCCGAGGATTACAACACCTTTGCCGTCTATACCCATCCGCACACCGTGGCACCCTTACAGAGCCCCCAAGGCACTGACAATTTAGCGATATGGTGCACCAAGGATGCCACCTACCTCGCTATCGTGGACGAGCAAATGTGGACCCGCAGATACCATCAAACATCCAAAGATTTTCACCTCCGCGATAGTCAAACAGGCAAAACCTACCCCATCATCAAACTCTTGGGTTACCCCTTGGATCAGGTCTTTTGGATAGAAGGTGTGCCGGGCGAATGGCGTTGTCGCCTCCTTGTCTTCCCACCTCTCACGAAGCAATGCACAACCATTGACATCATCAACGACGGTCCTATGCCCAAGCATGTAAAGGGCACTACAGGTTGGGGCATTCGCAAATCTCTTTACAAAATTCCCGTCAGCACACTTCAAGCACAACAACACATCGCCACGTTTAAGGAAACCGTGGTCGTGGAATAAACGCATACGCACGAACAACCCTGGGGAGCGGAAGCCCCAAACACCTCCGTTCCCCTTTTTCACCCACTGATGTGCTATAAAAATAGTATGACGCAAAACGATATTCCACTTACCAAAAGTTAAGTCGGAGATAATTTGAATGAAGTGCCTAATAGTTTTAGGGAGTTCAAAGTTTATTTTGACTTGCTTGGAAATGGTATTTTATAAACCTAATTTTTAGAAACAAATGAGAAAGGAACTTGCAGATGTCCGCCATTTAGGGATTAGCATTCTTTCATGACGCTGAAGGCGTCACCGCTCAATAACCAGGGTGTTTGAGCGAAGCGAATACCCCTGGTAGCGAGACACTGATGAGATGCACCCTGACGGGGTGCCCCAGCACATGCTCCAATTAATGGGGCACACCCTTCGGGGTGCATCGATGGGGAGTACCCACATCCCTGGGTATTCGCGATGCTCAAACCCAGGGTTACTGAGCGGAGACGCTTTCAGCGTCTAACGTACACTTTGAAAACACCGATTTATTACCCTACCAAAAAAATATAAAATTTCCCTAAAAAATCTGTCACAAAAAAGCCTCTCGATCGTTATATAATTAGAGACGCATCTTTTATACTCTGAGTTCAATTCCTGCACAGCCTTAAAACCTTATAACCTCAGAACCTCATAACCTATGGAGTTGAGCTCTTGCGAAACGACTATCTATAACACTTAACGCATAATTTTCATGAAACACCTATTCCCCCTCCTCATTGCGCTCTTCGCCCTCTCGGCACAAGCGCAAACCTTCAAGTTCAGCGTGAAGGGAACTATCGTTGAAGAAGGTACAAAGGACGCACTTCCCACGGTGAAAGTGCAACTGCTCACTACCGACTCCGTGCGTGAATCGCACGCCACAACCAACGAAGAAGGCGCTTTTCTGCTCAAAGCCAAGAAGGCGGGCAAATACATTGTCTGCGCTGAAATGGTGGGTTTCGAACCCCTCTATCACAATGTGGAGTTTACTACAAAAAAATCCGCCATTGACCTTGGCAAACTCACCCTTACGGCACAATCTTACCAACTCGACGAAGCGCAAGTAACTGCCCTCTCGCGCATGATGACCGTGAAGGCCGACACCCTCCTGTTTAACACCAAAGCCCTGCGCCTTCCGCCCAACGCTTCGCTCGCCGCAATGATGAAGGAGTTGCCCGGCATTTCCATTGACAAAGACGGCAACCTCACCTTTCAGGGCAAGACAGTGAGTCAGGTGCTCGTGGACGGCAAACCCTTCTTCGGCGATGTGAGTACGGCACTTGCCAACATGCCTACCGACGCCGTGAAGGATGTAAAGATGTACGAGAAGACGGACGAGGAAAAGGAGTTTCGCGGCGAACTCGACACGGACAAGGCTACCGTGGTTGACCTCACGATTAAGGACGAATATAAGTCGTCGTGGATGGCAAACATCGACCTCGGCGCCGGCACTCACGACCGCTACATCGGCAAGGTGTTTACCACGAACTTCACCGACCGCCGTCGCACCGCCATCTTTGGGCAGGTGAACAACGTCAGCCAGAATCAGAGTGTGGACGAAAACGGCAACTGGTCGTATTGGGGTGGCATGAACGGCATCTACACCTATCGCAAGGCGGGCGCCATGCTTCAATGGGACAACGGCAAGGGCAACAAGGAAGCGGGCAACTTGCGCGTGAACGGTAACGTCAACCTCTGGCACAACGACCAGACGACCATCACCGACAACAACAATGAAACCTTCCTCGGAGGCGGAAAGTCGCAATACGGCTTTGCCCACGCTGAGCAAAAGGCGCATCGCGTGGGGGGAGATGCAAATGCCACCCTCAGGTACAACATCGACTCGCTCAACCGCATCTACTTGAGTGCCAAGTATTCGTATAACGCCAACGATAGTAAGAGCCAATCTTTCTCATCCACCTATCACGAAGCGCCCACCGACAATGGCAACTTGGCGGGTAGCCTTATGGCGAACGACGCTCCCGAAGCGCTCCGCCAGCAAGCGGTGAATGCACAACGTAGTGCGGGATTGGGCACGTATAACAACCACAGTATGGGCTTCATTGCCAACTATACGCACGTGTTCCAAAAGGCAGGACGCACCATCGACTTTTACGTTTCGGGGAAATACAACACTACGGACAACGAGAGCGATGCCCTACAACATTACCGCTACTTCCGCCCCGACGCTCCGCGCCCCGAATTGACCAACCGCCAATTCACGTATGGTCCCAGCGATAATTATTACTTGAGTGGCGAAGTGAGTTATAGCGAACCCTTGAGCAAGCACCTGAAACTCAAGGCAACTTATAACTACACGCACGAGAAGAAGGACAACCGCCACGACCTTTACCAGCTGGACCGCTATGATTACTATGCCAACCCCAACGTGCCCGTAGGTTTCCGCCCCACTCCCGGCGACTCGTTAGAGTTTGTGCGCAATGTGGAAAACTCTACGTTCTCCGACCTTTACAACAATGCGCACCGCGTCGTTTTGCGCCTTCAGGGGCAATGGGATAAGGTGGACATGGCAATTTCTCCGTTGGTAACGCTCAATAATGAAAATCTGTATTATCAGAAGGGTAAGGACTTCTTTGCTCCCACCCGCACATCGGCACATTGGAACCTCTTCGGGACATTGAAGTATAAGTTTGACGCTCAAAACTACATTCAGCTCAATTATCAAGGCGCTACCTTCCGCCCCACCCTCCAGGAACTGCTCCCCATTCGCGACACGAGCGACCCGATGTCGGAAACGGTGAACAATCCTGACTTGAAGACGGGATGGTATAACAACCTTTATTTCTCCAGCAACTTCTTCAACACGAAGCGTGGCGACTCCTACAATGTGTGGGGTGGATTCAGCCAATCGTCTAATGACGTAGTGACCATCATGCAGGTTGACCCCGCAACGGGCTTCACACGTTACAACAAGAAGAACGTGAATGGCAGTTACCACACATATGGTTCCGTAGGCACAGAGCAACCGCTCGACACGGCGCGCCACTGGACGCTCACCTCAAGCCTCTACATGAGTTACGACCACTCTACGGGTTTTGTAGGCGCCATGGGCAACGACCTCGGACTTTCCAGCATCAACAATGTTAACACCACCGCACGCCTCGGACTTCGCTATCGCAAGGACATTTGGAGCGTGTCGCTCAACGGGATGTACGAAGGACGCTACACCCGCTATAAGGAAACACCTCAATACAACCAAGACGGACATACCTACGAAGTCATCCTTTCGCCACAAGTGGACCTCCCCTTCGGCATGAAGATTAACTCTCAATGCATTTTCTACACCCGCACGGGCTTCTCCGACCCCATGCTCAACCACGACCAATGGATTATCAACGCCTCCGTCTCGCAAACCTTCCTGAAGGATAAGTCGCTCACCCTCCAACTCGAAGTCACCGACCTCCTACAAGAACGCACCTCGGAATTCAGCCACCTCAGCGCCATCTCGCGCACCTTCAGCCGCACCGAATGCTTCCTCAGCTACGTCATGCTCCATGCGATTTATCGTCTGAATTTGGGAGGGAAGTAATATTTAGAGTTAGAGTACAGAGAACAGAGTACAACTTTTTTAGAGTACAGAGTACAGAGTACAGAGTACAACGACCTTGCGGGACGAGCGCACCGCATGGTTTACTACTCACTCCTAACTACTCACTACATTTCCGCTACCGCTTCTCATGCGTTCATATCAAGAGTAAAAACAAATCTTCATTGCGGTAGCATCATGAGGAGGCGACACACCCCGTGCCGTCTCCTTTTTCTTTGCATGAAATAAAAAGTCTGTAAAAAAATTGGCGGATTTATACCTTCAAAAAAAGAAAATCTGTAATTTTGCTTTTGAAAATATGATTTACCTTTTTAACTAAAATAAGACAATGAAAGCTTTAGTCAAGAAAGAAGCCCAGAAGGGTATCTGGTTGGAAGAAGTTCCCATGCCCGAAGTAGGCGTGAACGACGTTCTCATCAAGATTAAGAAGACTGCTATTTGCGGTACAGACTTGCACATCTACAAGTGGGACGAATGGAGCCAAAAGACAATTAAGACTCCTATGACCATTGGTCACGAATACGTAGGCGTAGTAGCTGAAGTAGGTCCCGGAGTGCGTAATATCAAGGTGGGCGACCGCGTAACAGGTGAAGGTCACATTGCTTGCGGACATTGCCGTAACTGCCGCCGTGGTTTGCAACACATTTGCGAAAATAGCATCGGCGTAGGCGTTAACCGCGATGGTGCGTTTGCTGAATACCTCTGCATCCCCGAATCAAACGTTGTGAAGCTCGACGATCGTATTTCTGACGATATGGCGGCTATCATGGACCCCTTCGGTAACGCTACACACACAGCGCTTTCATTCCCCCTCCTCGGTGAAGACGTGCTCATCACTGGTGCTGGTCTTATCGGCACAATGGCTACCGCTATTGCGAAGTTTGCAGGTGCGAAGAACATCGTTGTAACTGACCTTAGCGACTACCGCTTGGAAATTGCGAAGAAGATGGGTGCTACTCACACCGTAAACGCTTCTAAGGGCGAAACCGTTGCTGGAGCAATGGAACAGCTCGGCATCCGTGGTTTTGACGTAGGTCTTGAAATGTCAGGTTCTCCCATCGCTTTCCGCGACATGGTGAGCAACATGTACAACGGTTCAAAGATTGCACAGCTCGGTATTCTTCCTCCCACAACTACGGTTGACTGGAGCGAAATCATCTTCAAGGCACTCACAATTAAGGGTATCTACGGCCGCGAAATGTGGGAAACTTGGTACAAGATGGAGCAGATGCTCATCTCTGGCCTCGACCTCACTCCCGTTATCACACACAAGTTCCCCATTGCCGACTTCCAGAAGGGCTTCGACATCATGGAATCAGGTCAGTGTGGTAAGGTTATCCTTGAATGGGATTAATACATTGACACAAATAAAAAGGGCGCATCCAAGAGGGTGCGCCTTTTTATTTAAAGGAGAAAGGTGAAAGGAGAAAGGAGAAAACCATGCGGGACATCAGCGCGCCAGCATCTTTCTCATTTCTCCTTTCTCATTTTTCCTTTTCGCAAGATCTTACTTCTTGAACAAGCGGAAGATTTCTCCAATCCAAAGCACAAGGGATGTGCCGAAGATGCAGAAGAGCCAGTCTTCTGTAGAGAGAGGCGCTACGTTAAACATGGTGCCACCAAGCGTAACGATTGCAATCTGACCGAGCACGATGACTACGGCAATGCTTACGAAGGAGTTGCAACCCTTGAAGTGGAGCGCTGAAGCACCTGTGAGGTAAGCACGAGCGTTGAACATATTCCAGAACTGGAGCATCACGAAGAGCGTGAACATCAAGCTGCGTTCATAAGGCGTAACACCTGTTTCAGCTGGAGTAAGTGCCGAGAGGTTTGCCAATTGCGTGAGCGAAGTGATGTCGTAAATATTCGCGAGGTAAGCAAAGCCGAGGATGAGCAAGGTGAAGAGGGCGCCAACGGAGAGGATGTTTGCCCACATGGCCTTGTCGATAATGAAGTCCTCACGCTTACGGGGAGCGTCCTTCATCACCGCCATTGAGGGAGGAAGTGATGCGAGCGCCATAGCCGCGAAGGTGTCCATAATGAGGTTCACCCAAAGCATCTGCGTCACGGTGAGGGGCGTTTCCATGCCGAGGAGTGCTCCGATAAGCACGATGAAGCAGGCACCCATTGTCACCGTCATTTGGAAGAGGATGAAGCGCTGAATGTTGCGATAGAGTGAGCGTCCCCACATCACGGCACGCGTAATACTTGCAAACGAGTTGTCAACGATTGTAATGTCGCTGGCTTCCTTTGCCACGCTTGTACCGTCACCCATTGAGAGGCCTACATGCGCCGCCTTGAGTGCGGGAGCGTCGTTCGTACCGTCGCCCGTTACAGCTACTACTTGACCGAGGCGCTGGAGGGTTTCTACAAGGCGCTTCTTATCCATAGGACGCGCACGCGCAATGATACGGAGGTCGAGGATGCGCTCTTCGAGTTCGGCATCGGTGAGTTCGGCAAATTCAGGACCTGTAATCAAGTTGCGCTCCGTAGAGTTTTCGTTCCAAATACCAATTTGGCGACCAATTTCGCGCGCCGTACCGGGTGTGTCACCCGTCACGATAGTCACATTGATACCTGCGCTCAAGCAATCACCTACGGCCGCAGGTACGTCGCTACGAACGGGGTCGGCAATCGCAACAACACCGATGAAGGTGAGGTTCTTTGCCTCTACCACCTTGTCGTTGAAGGTAGCGTCGCCCTCTTCAAGCACCTGGTAAGCGAAACCAAGCGTACGCATGGCGAGGTTCTGATAATTGAGAAGCATGGCGTCGAGCGCTTCCTTCGTCACATTACCAAGACTCTGCTTACACAAAGCGAAGACATATTCAGGAGCACCCTTGACATAAAGCACCTTCTTGTTCAACTTTGAAGAATGCACCACGGTAGCCATGTACTTACGCTCCGTAGAGAAGGGCAATTCGCTGATGTATTGCGCATCCGAGCGCAACTTCATGAAGTCAACGCCCTGAGCGCGCAACCAAAGGATGAGTGCGCCTTCCGTAGGATTACCGAGTGCGCGGGGCTTTTCGCCTGTAAGGTCGAGCGTAGCGGTTGAGTTCACGGCAATGCCTTCAGCAATGATGTCCGACATTTCGTCTCTTGCCAATTGTTGTGCTTCGGGAAGGCCGAAGAAGCGCGTTTCGTGAATCTGCATGAGGTTTTGCGTGAGCGTACCCGTCTTATCGGTACAAATCACGGTGGTAGCGCCCATCGTTTCACACGCATGCATCTTACGCACCAAGTTGTTCGTCTTAAGCATACGGCGCATACTATAAGCAAGACTCAAAGTCACCGCCATAGGAAGACCTTCGGGCACGGCTGCTACGACGAGCGTAACGGCCACCATGAACGTTTGAAGCATGTGGCTGAGGAAGAGCATCGTGCCGAAACTTTCTCCCCAGGGGAATGCTACGAGGCGCGCAATGATGATGATACCTGCGAAGGTGTAACTGATCTTCGTAATCTTCGCCGCAAGTCCGTCAAGTTGCTCATTAAGAGGCGTCTTCACACTATTGTCAATCTGTGCGGCTACGAATACCTTACCGTTTTCCGTCTTATCCCCCACGGCAAACACACGCGCTACGCCGTGACCTTCCATCACCGTTGTGCCACGCATTACGTGGTTAGAGGGGAAGGTGGCTTCGTCGTCAAAGTCCTCCTTCACCGTAGTCTTACGGCAAAGGGGTTCGCCCGTAAGCGTTGATTCGTTGAGCGCCATTGCCGACGCTTCAAGCAATTCGGCATCAGCAGGAACTTCGTTACCCGTAGAAAGGATGATGATGTCTCCCACCACGATGTCCTTCTTCGCCACTTCCGTCGTGTTACCGCCACGGATGACCTGCACGGGTTCGTCGTCGTTCACCTGATTAAGCAATTCAAACTCCTTGTCGGCCTTCATCTCGAAGTAGAAAGAAAGTCCCGTTGCGAGGAGAATGGCTACGATGATACCAATGGGTTCGAGGAACACCTCCATACCCGCACCTTCATGACCGAAGAATTCGTAGAAGGAAATACCTACCGACACGACCGCCGCAACGATAAGAATGCGAATGAGGGGGTCGGCAAACTTGCCGAGGAACTTCTTCCAAAGTGGTTCCTTCGCGGGAGGCGTCAGAATGTTTGTGCCGTACTTCGCACGACTCTCCGCAACTTCTGCTTCAGAGAGCCCTTTATAAATCTCTTTTTCTTGCATAGAAAAGTTTTTGAGGTTCAAGGTCGTGACCTACCCCCTATTAACCGTTATATTTTTCCAACATTTCAGCCATTTCCTGCTGGAGTTCGCGTGCCTTTTCGCCCGCGACTTCCGCAAAGCGCTCGGTAGTGTCGGCATAGATGATGCCACGGCTTGAGTTGACGAGCAAACCGCAATCCTTTGTCATGCCGTACTTGCACACATCCTCGAGCGAACCGCCCTGTGCGCCTACACCAGGCACGAGGAGGAAGTGGTTGGGGGCAATCTTACGGATGTCTTCAAAGAGTTTGCCCTGAGTAGCACCTACGACATACATCATCTGCTCATCGTTTGCCCATTGCTGAGAGGTGCGCAACACCTTTTCAAACAAGCGTTCGCCTTCAGCGTCCTGCATGAGTTGGAAGTCGTGAGAACCCTTGTTGCTTGTGAGCGCCAAGAGAATCACCCACTTGCCTTCATACTGGAGGAAGGGAGTCACAGAGTCTTCGCCCATGTAGGGAGCCACGGTGAGCGAATCGATATCCATTTCTTCGAAGAAGCAACGCGCATACATCGCTGAAGTGTTACCGATGTCACCACGCTTTGCGTCGGCAATGATGAACTGATCGGGGTAGTTCTGCTTGATATAGTTTACGGTCTTTTCAAACGCAATCCAACCCTGAAGGCCGAAGCATTCGTAGAACGCCAAATTGGGCTTATACGCCACGGTGTAGGGCGCTGTAGCGTCGATAATTGCCTTATTAAACTCGAAGATGGGGTCTTCAGCATCCAAGAGGTGCTTGGGCATCTTCTTCAAGTCAGTGTCGAGACCTACGCAAAGGAAAGACTTCTTCGCGCGAATGTTGTCGATAAGTTGTTGCTTAGTCATAGCAGTTTAGAGATTTTATAGGTTCACACAGGGGCGAACACACTTAATTATATAATTACGGTATTTCATGCAAATTTAGAAATTTCTTCGCGCGCAGGGAAGTAATATTGAGGAAAATCCGTAAGTTTGTGGGAAAATTTAACAAGGTGAAGGCGATAGGCGCTATAGACGCTATAGAAACTATGGAAACTATAAAAACTATAGCCCCCTCTCAAAAAAACTACTATGTCTAAAAAGCAAGATTACCTCCGCCAAAACCAAGAGTTTCTCGCCGAAAAGGCGCGACAAGAGGGCGTTAAGTCGCTCCCTGGCGGCATACTTTATGAAGTGATTGAAACGGGCGCTGGCGCCGTCTGCCCCACCCTGCGCAGCATCGTTTGTGTGCACTACCGAGGCACGCTTGTCAATGGGCGCGAGTTCGACAATAGTTACACACGCGGTTACCCCGAAGCCTTCCGCCTCAACGAGGTCATTGAGGGGTGGCAAATCGCGCTCAGCCACATGCATGCGGGCGATAAATGGATGGTTTACATCCCCGCCGACAAGGGCTACGGCAAGCGCTCTTCGGGCCCCATTCCAGGCGGTTCGACACTGATTTTTGAAGTTGAACTTTTAAGTATTGGTTAAAGGGCATGCCACATTTATTCAAGTCAACAAGCGCCCTATTATTCGCCCTCTTCCTTTGCTTTACAACATCTTGCCGAAGCACCTCTTCCACAACGTGCAACGGCGACGGCATTGACATTTCCCACCATCAAGGGAAAATTAATTGGAAGAAAGTGGCGCGCCACAAGGACCTTCAATTCGTTTACATCAAAGCTACAGAGGGTGGCACCTATCAAGACCCCAAATACGAGCACAACCTCAAGCAAGCGCGCCGCCGTGGGTTGAAGGTGGGGAGTTATCACTTCATGCGCACCACGAGTAGCGTGTGGCTCCAATTCCTCAATTTTGTCAGTCATGTCCCCAAAAAGAAGCAGGACCTCGTACCCGTAATTGACGTGGAAGAATGCAAGAATTGGACTTCTCAGCAACTTGCTGATAGTGTGGCACTCATGTCCAAACTTTTAGAAAAAGTTTACGGTCAAAAACCGATGATTTATACGGGGCAAAATTTCTACAACAAGTACCTCCAAAACCGCCTTCCGCATCACCCGCTTTGGATAGCTTGTTATAGCAATACGCCGCCCAAAATTAGTTCGCCCTACCTCATTTGGCAATTCACGCAGAAGGCAAGGTTAAACGGCATTTCTACCACCGTTGACCTCAATCGATTTTCCTCAAAGGGGAATATTAAAATGCTGGAATTGAAGTGAGGCATTGACAACAGACAATTGATAACGGACAACAATCCTAGCATCCGTACTTGGATTGTTGTCCGTTGTTTTATTTACAATCGTTGCACCAACCGTTTACCACATATTATATAAAAACTCCCCTCCCCGCTTGTCGCTTCAATAATAATTTGTATATTTGCGCCTTAAAAGAAAATAGAAACTAAAAACTAAATTATCCACTTCCTATTTTTGCGGAGCAGCAGAGCGTTATTCTCTCTTGTTTGCCAAGCAAAATGTAAAGAAGGTTATACTGACTATGAAATTTCAAGAACGTCAAGGGCTCAACCTCTTTGAGGTGAACCGCGAGGTGCTTGCCGATTGGGACAAGCAAGACCTCTTCCATAAGTCAATGTCTGAACGCGAGGGGCAGAAGGAATATGTATTCTTCGAAGGTCCTCCCTCGGCAAACGGTCACCCCGGTATCCACCACGTGATGGCGCGTACCATCAAGGACGTATTCTGCCGCTACAAGACGATGCAGGGCTTCCTTGTGAAGCGTAAGGCGGGTTGGGACACTCACGGGCTCCCCGTAGAACTCGGTGTGGAAAAGGAACTCGGCATCACCAAGGAAGACATCGGCAAGACAATCAGCATTGAGGAATACAACGCGCAGTGTCGTCGCAATGTGATGATGTTCACACAGGAATGGGCAGACCTCAGCCACTTGATGGGCTACTGGGTGGATATGGAACACCCCTACATCACTTACGAAAACTCGTACATCGAAACGCTTTGGTGGCTCTTGAAGCAACTTTACAACAAGGACCTCCTCTATAAGGGTTACACCATTCAGCCCTACTCTCCCGGTGCGGGTACTGGTCTTTCAAGCCACGAATTGAACCAACCCGGTTGCTACCGCGATGTGAAGGACACTACGGTGACCGCACAATTTGAAATCACCGACGCTCCCGAGGCTTGGAGCGCATGGGGAACGCCCGTGTTCCTTGCGTGGACAACAACGCCCTGGACGCTTCCCTCTAACACCGCGCTCTGCGTAGGTCCCGCGATTGACTATGTCGTGGTGAAGACTTACAACCCCTACACCGCTGCTCCCGTAACGGCCGTGATTGCAAAGAGCCGCCTCAACGCTTACTTGAAGGCTGAAGGCGCAGAAATCGCACTTGCCGACTACAAGGCGGGCGACAAGGTAATCCCCTACGAAGTGATTGCCGAAGTGAAGGGTACAGACCTCGTAGGCATGCACTACAAGCAACTCATGCCCTGGGTGAAGCCCCTTGAAAAGGCAGGTCACCTCGCGGCAGACTTCGTAAACGCATACGCACAGGAACACCCCGAAAAGGTATTTGCCGTAGGCGCTGACCAGTTTGTAGAACTCTCTGAATTGGCATTCCGCGTGATTGCCGGCGACTATGTAACTACGGACGACGGTACGGGTATCGTACACATCGCTCCTACCTTCGGTGCCGACGACGCCAAGGTGGCACGCGACGCACAGATCCCCTCGCTCTTCATGATCAACACAAAGGGTGAAACACGCCCCATGGTGGACCTCACAGGTAAGTATTATGTAGAAGCAGAACTCGCTCCCGAGTTTAAGGCGGCTTGCCTCGACGCTTCTTATGCACACCACGCTGGCGACTATGTGAAGAACGCTTACGCTCCCGAATTTAATGTAGGTGGCAAGTATGACGCGGCGGCGGCTGAAAAGGCCGAAGACCTCAACATCGTCATCTGCATGGAAATGAAGCAAGAGGGTTCTGCCTTCAAGATTGAAAAGCATGTCCACAACTACCCCCACTGCTGGCGTACGGACAAGCCCGTGCTTTACTATCCCCTCGACTCATGGTTCATCCGTTCAAGCGCCGCTAAGGAGCGTATGATGGAACTCAATAAGACCATCCTCTGGAAGCCCGAATCAACGGGTACAGGTCGCTTCGGTAAGTGGCTTGAAAACCTCAACGACTGGAACCTCAGCCGCTCACGCTACTGGGGTACGCCCCTCCCCATCTGGCGCAATGCTGAAAGCCGCGAAGAAATTTGCATCGGTTCGGTAGAAGAACTCTACAACGAAATCGAAAAGGCGGTAGTAGCAGGCGTGATGACCGAAAACCCCTTGAAGGCAAAAGGTTTCGTGCCTGGCAACTACGACAAGGCCAACTACGACCTCATCGACCTTCACCGCCCCTATGTGGACAACATCAAGCTTGTCAGCGAATCAGGCAAGGTGCTCACACGCGAACTCGACCTCATCGACGTATGGTTTGACTCAGGTGCAATGCCTTACGCACAGATTCACTACCCCTTCGAAAACAAGGAAGCGCTCGACAATCGCACTTGTTATCCCGCCGACTTCATTGCGGAAGGTGTTGACCAAACACGCGGTTGGTTCTATACGCTCCACGCTATCGCAACAATGGTGTTCGACAATGTAGCCTTCAAGGCAGTTATCTCTAACGGTCTTGTGCTTGACAAGTTCGGTCAGAAGATGTCAAAGCGCCTCGGCAACGGTATCGACCCCTTCGAATGTATCAAGGAATTTGGTTCTGACCCCGTGCGTTGGTACATGATTACCAACTCTGCACCCTGGGACAACCTCAAGTTCGACAAGGACGGTGTGAAGGAAGTGGCACGCAGCTTCTTTGCAAAGCTCTTCCAGAGTTACAGTTTCTTTGCAATGTATGCCAATGTCGATGGTTTCGACAATAGCGCCGCACAAGTGCCCTATGCGAAGCGTCCCGAAATCGACCGTTGGATTCTCTCCGAACTCCAAACGCTCATCAAGGGTGTTACAGCCGCTTATGAGGAATACGAACCCACGCGTGCGGGTCGCTTGATTGAGACCTTCGTGGCGGACAACCTCTCTAACTGGTATGTGCGCTTGAACCGTAAACGCTTCTGGGCAGGCGAAATGACAGAGGATAAGATTTCTGCTTATCAGACACTCTACGAATGCCTCCTCACCGTGAGTCACCTCATGGCGCCCATCGCTCCCTACTATGCCGACCGCCTCTATCGCGACTTGACCGCCGTAGTGAGTGAAAAGGCTGAAAGCGTGCACCTCGCACTCTTCCCCAAGGCAGAAGAAGCGCTTATCGATAAGAACCTCGAACAGCAGATGCAACTCGCACAGAAGGTCACTTCAATGGTGCTCTCATTGCGTAAGAAGGAACGCATCATCGTGCGTCAGCCCCTCCAGCGCATCTCTATCCCCGTCAACGACGCCAACATGAAGGCCAACCTCGAAGCGGTGAAGCAACTCATTCTCGACGAAGTGAATGTGAAGCAACTCGAATTCGTGGAAGGCGACATGCTCGAAAAGAAGGTGAAGTGTAACTTCCGCGTCATGGGTAAGAAGTTCGGCAAGATGATGAAGGCCGTAGCAGCTGCTTGTGAAGCCCTCACAAAGGAACAGATTGCACAACTCGAGCAAGGTCAACTCTCACTCGAAGTGGAAGCAACGCCCATCGTCATTGAGCGCGAAGATGTAGAAATCATTTCTGAAGACATGCCCGGTTGGACCGTTACCAACGAAGGTGCGCTCACCGTGGCGCTCGACCTCACAATCACCGACGACCTCCGCAAGGAAGGATTTGCGCGTGAAGTGGTGAAGCGCATTCAGAACTACCGTAAGGAAAGCGGATTCGAAATCACCGACCGCATCTGCATCACCGTTCAACCCAACGAGCAACTTACTCCCGCTATTGAAGCTTACCGCGAATACATCTGCGCACAGGTGCTTGCTGACGCACTTGAAATTGCCGACAATAGCGGCGTAGAGTTCGACTTCGAAGACTTCAAGGTAAATGTAACGATTACAAAGAAATAATTCACACTAACTCAGTTGGAACGAGTGCAAGGGTGCACTGCTTTAGTGCTCCCTTCCTCGCCCACCAACCCCTTAATCCAATAGCTATCACCATGGATAACAATCGCCCCAGATACTCTGACGAAGAACTCCAAGAGTTTCGCGAAATTATTGAAAAGAAAATTGCCCTTGCCCAGCGTGATTACGAAGACATCATGGACAGCATCAAGCATCCCCATGGCAATGACATCGTAGACACAATGCCCACTTACAAGGCGCTTGAAGAAGGTAGTCAGACACAATCAACTGAAGAACTCCAGCAGATGGCGGCACGCCAATTGAAGTTCATTCAGGGCCTTCAACAAGCACTCGTGCGCATTGAAAACAAGACGTACGGCGTGTGTCGCGTAACGGGTCAACTCATCCCCAAGGAACGCCTTCGTGCCGTGCCTCACGCTACGCTCTCTATCGAGGCAAAGCAACAACAGGGCAAGTAATCCCCAACATGCAGGAACAACAATGGTCAACGGTTGACGATTAACAAGCTATCATTCAGCAAGTTGTCGTTATCCGTTGACCGTTCATCCTTAATCCCCAATCCCCTATGCGCGCCATTATTCCGGCTATTGTAATTCCCCTTATTATCCTCATTGACCAAGCCACAAAGATTGCCATCAAGACATCAATGTGCTTGTACGAAAAGATAGAGATTACCCCATGGTTCCAACTCCTGTTTACCGAAAACAAAGGCATGGCCTTCGGTATGAGTTTTGTTGGCACCATGTTTTTGGCATTATTCAGAATCGTTGCCACAGGACTCTTTATCTACTTGCTTTACAAGATAATAAAGGATGAGAAATATCCCAAGGGCCTCATAGTCATCGTCTCAATGCTCATTGCCGGGGCGTTGGGTAACTTGGTGGATAATTTCTTCTACGGACTCATCTTCTCCGAAAGCGCTCCCATATACTTCGCACAAGGTCCCGCTCACTTTGTACCCTTCGGCGAAGGTTACGGCGAATTCCTCTCGGGCAAGGTGGTGGATATGTTCTACTTCCCCCTCTTTGAGTGGCCCGATTGGGTGCCCCTTATCGGTGGCAATGTCTTCTTCGGTGCCGTCTTCAATGTGGCCGACGCCGCCATCTCCATTGCCTTTGTGTTGGCACTTTGCTTCTATAGTAAGTACTTGAATTTTAGTTTTAAGAAGTCAAAGGAAAATAATGAGTGAAAGTGAGAACCTCACTCCTAACTTCTAACTCTTAACTCCTCACTTTTATGCGTACGCTCCTCTCCCTCCTCACGCTCTTCTCCCTCCTCACCTTTACGGCATGCTCCAACAAGGGCGATGCCAATGCCGTATTAAGTGCTGACGATATGGAAGATGTGCTCTTCGACTACCATTTGGCGCAATCTTTGGTCAATCAGAGCGGAGATAGTGCCGACTTCCGCATTCGTGTGTATGCCGAAGCGGTGTTTAAGAAGCACGAAATTACGGAGGAGCAATTCAACAATTCACTCCGTTATTACCACCGCCACACCACCGAACTTCATGACATCTACAAGAACATTGAGGAGCGCATGAACTTCTTGGTAGGCGATATTACGGAAACAAAGTACACCGCCGAGGGGGATACGGCAGACATTTGGCAGGGTCCTAAACTCTATATGCTGACCGCGGCGCTTGGTAATTACATCACCTTCTCACAACCCACCGACACACTACTCGCCGAGGGCGACAAGTTGGAATTCAACTTCTCCACAAGATGGCTTTACAAAGAGGGGCAACGCCAGGGTACGGCCGTGTTAGCCGTTCAGTATGAAGGAGATAGCGTAGTTACTTCTACGCAACAATTCTCGGCAACTGGACCTCAACAAGTTATCTTGCGCATCGGGAAGAAGAAGATTGAGGGCATCCGTGGCATGATTTATCAGCACACACCTTGGACGGCCGAACCCAAACTCCTCGTCGTTTCCGACATCTCCCTCATCCGCTATCATAGCACAACGCCCAAACTTTCAGAAAAGCCCATCTCGCTGAATCCCGATTCGACAAAACTTCAGCGTCGCCAGCATGTCACGGATAGCGTGCGCAATAGCGACAAGAGAGCGCGTAAGCCCTTCCGTGAGGTAGAACCTCAACCCGTACAACAAAAGCAGTTTCACCTCGGAAATCATTAACAATGAAACGCATTGCATATGCCCAAGTGGAATTGCCTGATGGCACACTACTCAAGCGCCAAGTCGTAGAATTCTCCGAAGGAAAGTACCTCCGCCACTACCCTCTCACCGAGGAACTCCCCTTTACGGAGTGGCGAAATGAAAGATATGAAGTAAGGTTGTGAGGTTATAAGGTCGCTCATAGGTTTTAAGAACCATGCGACAAGAGGGAGAGTCCCTATAACCTGAAAACCTCATAACCTAAAACCTTTTCCCCATGGTTACAATCAAAGACGAACAACTCCGCATAGCAGCACAAGAGGGCATGGACGCCTTCGTAAAATGCATTGCCGACGCTATTAAAGATAGTGTGGGTGGTGAACTCAATGCAGAAGCCTTTCAACAACTCAATGGTGACCAAATCACCCTTTGGGGCTACACCATCCTTCATGAAGAACTCATGGACGGCGGTTTCATCCAACTCATTCACAACGGCTACGGTCCCTTCTTCTTCGACAATCCTTTCGCCAAAGCCATGCGCCTCTGGGGGCTTAAGGATTTCTCAAAACTCATCTACAAGGCAAAGGAACTCTACGATGAGCACAAGGAAGAACTCACGCGCGAATGCACCGACGATGAATTTATGGCGCTCTTCGAACAATACCCAGCCTTCGACAACCTCGACGATGCCTTTATTGAAGACGAAGAGAACATCACGGCACGCATTGCTTGCTATGTGGATGACCACCTCAACGATTTCGTTGAAATTCAATAAGGTCTTATGGAGGTGTGAGGTTATAAGGTTTTAAGAACCTTGCGGACGCCTCTTATAACCTTTAACCTTAAAGCGAAGCGACCTAAAACCTAATAACACTATGGCAAAGAAACTCAAGCCTAAAAACAATATAAATATCAAGAATCGCCGTGCGGAATATGACTACCACATCATTGACCGCTACACGGCGGGCATTGTGCTTACGGGTACGGAAATCAAAAGCATCCGTATCGGTAAGGCGGGACTTGTTGATACCTTCTGCTACATCCATAACGCCGAAGTGTGGGTGAAGAACATGTACATTGCCGAATACGAATTCGGAAGTTACAACAACCACCTCACCCGTCGCGACCGCAAACTCCTCCTCAATAAGAAAGAGATTTACAACCTCATGAACGAGACAAAGGCCCCTGGTTTCACCCTCGTCCCCCTGCGCCTCTACATTGACGAGAACGGACGTGCCAAACTCGTCATCGGTCTTTGCCGTGGTAAGAAGGAATACGACAAACGTGTTTCCATCAAGGAAAAAGAAGACCGCCGAGAAATGGACCGTGCGATGAAACGATAAATATACAATGCTTAACCTTTCCGAATGGTGTACTTTCTTACGATTCATAGTGAGAGCGCCATTCGGATTTTTCTTCTTCTACAAGCAGCAATTAAAAATTGATTTCCACCCTATGCTACGCCTTCTATTCCCCCTCCTTTTTGCCTTCTTCATCTTCCTCCCCAATCATTCACAAAACATCACTCCTATAGCATGGATGAAGCAACTCCCCGACTCCATCCCGCTCTGTCACCTATCCATCCCCGCCACTCACGATAGCGGGGCGATTGAGGGAGGAGAAGCCTTCCAAACACAAGACCTTACTCTGAAGGAACAACTTGAATTGGGTGTCCGAGGATTTGACATCCGCCTGAAGGCATGCGACAACAACCTCCTCGGCGTGTACCATAGCATCGTGTTTCAGGATATGTATTGGGAAACCGAGGTGCTCCCTACCTTCATCAACTTTCTTAAAGAACACCCCTCCGAAACACTCATCGTATTCGTAAAAAAGGAAGGTGGAAGCAACACCGCATTTACTGACCTGCTCACGCAAAGTATTGCCTCGCCCCAGAACGCTCCGTATTTCGTAAGCACATTCACCAAAAACATCACACTCGGCACTTGTCGCGGAAAAATCATTTTGATCCATCGCGACAACCTACTCACCGACTTCCCTGGTGCGCAATGCCACGGTTGGCAAAACAACACCTCAAGCAGAGTCACCTTAAAGGACAGACACGGCAATGAAGTGGAAGCATCCGTTGAAGACCATTACCAATTCCCCACGGCGGAAAGTGCTAAAGAGAAATCCGCCCTTGCATGGTCACACATGAAGCAATCCATGAATGCAGATAAGCATTCTCACAAATGGCACTTCACCTTTGCTAGCGCCACCGCCCTCCCCGAGGATGGTCCTCAAGCATTTGCCACAATCGTAAATGCACAACTCGCCCCACTTACGCAAACCCGCCCTGCTACCTACGGAACGGTCTTCATGGACTTTGTAGGTACTACCGACGGTCGCTCACTTGTACAAAACCTTATCCAAGCTAATTTTGAGATTCTAAAATAGGACAAAATAAGAATAGGAGATACCCCACGGAAAAGGTACCTCCTATTTTTCATTTATCTGCTCTTCGTATTGTCCTAAAAATAGAAACCGGCATTGACGAAGAAGTTCATCTTCCTGGTGTAAGGCGAATATCCCAACAGGGCTTGCAAGGGACCGAGTTTCGTATCCAAGGCATACCCCACGGAACCTCCGTAGATGGGGGCATGGCGGAAAATGGTGTTCACTTCGTGCCCCGCAACGGCAATGCTCGCGGAAAGGGTAGCATAGTGGTTCTTCGCAATGCGTTGGCGGAACTTCAGATTGCCCACAAGCGCCGCGCGGTCTACCGTCTCTATATGCGTTATCCCATCAAAGGGCAACTGGTGGGGCAATAAGTAACCCGGGCGCTCACCTCCCAAGGCATTGTAATAGAGCGGTGAGGTGTTTTTACCGATTACGGTTCTGCCGTGTACGGAGGGTTGCAACACACTACGACGCCCCAAGCGCACGACACGCTCCCACGTGGCCTCAACAACGCTAAAGGGAGAATTGCCATCATAGCCGTAAAAATTATCCGTCACTAAGTTATACCCTGCGCTAAACATACTTCCTCGCTTGGGGAAATAACTGCTATCATAAGAGTTATAGCGGAGGCGGAAGAAGTAGTTTACAAACCAACTATCTTCAAAGATAGGTAAGTTCGTGGCCGTAGGAACCGTGAGCAGATCTATCTGGGTGTAGGCATCGGCACTTATCCCAAGGTCATAACGGAAATTGCGCCACCACACATTGGAATAGTTTACCTCCACCGTGTGTCGGTCGTAAGTAGCGTTCAGCAAGCGGTCGCCCTTCTGAAAAATGTCGCAATCGCCGTGGTAATACTGATAGGAGCAATTGACGTGCTTCATCAACCCTGGCGTCAAGCGGTAGTCAATGCGCCCCAAGTGGCGCTTCCCCACCCTGCCCGTAAGCGAGAGGCGAGAGGGGACGGGAGTGTTAAAGCGCAAACTGGCATTGAGCATCACCGAGGCTATTTCCTCCGTATCAAAGCGCGCACCGACATTGAGGTTCACCTCCTTCTTTCTTTGGAAAGAAAAATGCAATCTGTGTCCATCGCCCTCATTGTAGAGTTGATACGTCACATCGGCATACGCCAATTCGTCACGCATGATTGCCACCGCCGTTTCTATCTGACTCAACGTGCCGTGTTGACCCTCCTTAAGGCGAGAACGCTTCAGCAAATGTTGTTCTTCGCTGGGCGTAGTGCCCGAGAAAGTGATTTTATTCAAAATGATTCCCTGCCCTGTGGCATACGAAGCATAGGGTTCGGGAGACGTCACGCACTCTTCGGGGGGCAGTCCTATTTTTGTGCGCAATGCTTGAAGGGCATCAAAGTGCTGACGTGCCGTATTTTCGCCAATGATGAGCAACGAATCTACCGCTTCGTGTGAGAAACTTATCGTGGTGTATGGATGGGTATCTACATGGATAAACACATCCGTAAGACCGATGTTCTCCTCTAATTTGTCTTGCGACATAAAACTCATCACACGCATCAGCAAGTCTGACATGTTTGACAAGTCGTCATCCGTTTGCAACTTTTCTTGCACACTCACCCCAATCACAATATCTGCACCCATGGCACGTGCCACATCGGCGGGATAATTGTTGCGCATACCGCCATCGAGCAATACCATACTATCGAGCAACACGGGGGCAAACACTCCAGGGAACGCCATACTCGCCCTTATTGCCGTAGGCAGGTCACCACTTCTGAAGATATGCTCGCGCCCCGTCTGCATCTCCGTAGCGATACAGGCAAAGGGGCGTGGTAAACTATCAAAATCCAACGCTCCATGATACCCCACGGTGAGTTCGGAAAACAAAGTGTTGAGATTTTCTCCGTTAATCAACCCACTCACCTTAGGATGCTTGCGATGCAGAGGCACACTCAACAAATAGCGCTCCGCCTGCTCACGCTCCATAAGGCTTCGCTTGGGGGCTCTCACACGGTCGCTCAACAACACATCCCACTCCAACCTGCGCGCCATACTATCCAACTGCTCGGGGGTATAACCAATCGAATACAAGCCCCCTACAATAGCGCCGATACTCGTACCCACCACCATATCTACTGGCACTCCCGCCTCTTCAATCACCTTGATGGCACCAATATGCGCCGCCCCTTTCGCTCCGCCACCGCTCAACACAAGCGCCACCTTCTTACGCTTGCCTTGCTCCGCCCTTCCCTTTTGGGGAACAAACATCATCATGCTCACACAAATAAGCAAGCATAAGGCACGTCGACCTATTTTTGAGTTCAGCATAGTATTATTACTTAGATATTTAGTACGTAAAAAACATTTTACACAGTGCAAATATAAACAAAAGAATTTATGTAGATCTCGTATTTTAATCCTGGGTTTAATTTGTAGCAATTTTATACTACATATACAAACTATAAAAGAAAAAAGAAGTCCGATTTGATCGAACTTCTTGTATTACATTAAAAGAAGATTATAACATATAGATGTTACCAATCACCTTCATTTTTATATTCAATTATGTCAAAAACTGCCTTGTTAAGTAGACCTGTAATTGTTTCACGAGCTTTAGTTGCCTGTTTACCTTTCCCAGGTTTACCCTTTACAAATATTTTATGATTTTTCACAATATGCAAACCTCCTTCTACTTTGTGTGCGCCCATTTGAAAAGCTTTAATTTTGGGGGCTCTAACTCTTATTTTATTATCTTTGAACTCAAATTTAAGCCAATAGTGTAACCCATAATATTGAGTTACAATCATATCTTTAAAAATTAAAGCCTCAGGACTGAATCCCTCCAAGATAATAGACTCATTTTCTTTACAGATAATAGATTCATTAGAATATTTCTGTAAAGACATAATTGCGGAGAGCGTTTGATTATACAAATCTTCCGCAGAAAGAGAATCTCTGCTTACAATTAAGTAGTCATGACCATCTATTGTTTTAGTCGTTAAATCTGGTTGAAGAATAAAACCTTGCTCTTGTGAGTATGCGCAAATACCCAACAAGATAAAGATGTTTAAAATAAAAAATCTAAGCATAATTTTAATAATAAGACATGGAAACTTATACTCCAAAAGTTGAATTGCATTATTTCTGATTATCAATGAATCTCGATATTATAATGAGTCAAAATTAAAGCGTGCGAATTCTCGTTCTTATGTACATTATTCTTAAGACTATATCAATACAAAGTCTCCTGAAGTTATGCAAAGTTACAATATTTTATTAAAATACGATTACCCATCTTAGTAAAGTTTAACTTCATATTATCTAAGGAAGCACCACATACATTGCGACAATTATGATGGATAGGTTTATATTTAACATAGATGATTCTTAGACATATACACATTAGTCTATATTTTACTATTCACAATAAAATCCACAACGAACTATTTTGTGGTTCATGTAGGGAAAAAGCTGAGAATATTATTACATTTGCACTAGTATTGTAAATAATAGGTTCCCAGTCTCAAGGTAATATAAATCATTATGACGAACACGAAAGACTATAGCAAAACGAAGCTGGCGTGTCACCTCTGATTTGTAACACAAGCCATTGTGGCAAATTTCACACCGCTGCTCTTTATTGCGTTTCACCATGAGTACAAGGTTTCGATAGCCAGTTTGGCACTCATCCCTGCGGTGTTTTACATCGTTCAACTAATCACAGACTTGCTTTGCGCCAAGTTTAAGAATTACTGCTGCCTTTGGACTTATCGGGTTGGCATTCATCCCTTCCCTTTTCTCCAACCCCATGATTGGGATTCTCATTTGCGTCACCATTTATGCCGTAGGTAGTGGATTGATAGAAGTATTGTGTAGCCCGATTATTGAAGCGTGCCCTTTCCCCAACAAGGAAGGCATGATGAACCTGCTTCATTCCTTCTATTGATGGGGTGCCGTGGGTGTCATTATAGGTTCTACCCTCTTCTTTACCTGTTTCGGGTTGGAAAATTGGCGCATTTTGGCATGCCTTTGGGCACTGATTCCGCTCTATAACATTTACAACTTCGCCACGTGCCCCATCGAACCCATTGTAGCGGAAGCCGAGAGTATGAGCATGACGCAATTACTCAAGAACCGTGTTTTGTGGATGTTCCTCCTCCTGATGGTTGCCGCGCGTGCCTCGGAAAGTACGATGGCACAATGGACTTCAGCCTTTGCCGAAGCATCGTTAGGGGTCGATAAAGCAATTGGCGACTTGGCAGGTCCTTGCGGATTTGCATTTTGCATGGGACTCGGACGCTTATGGTACGGCAAAAAGGGTGAAAACCTAAATCTATCAGCTTACATGATGTGCGCTGGCATCCTTTGCTTTATAGCCTACTTAATTGCGTCCCTCTCCTCCATCCCTATGATGAGTTTGGCGGATGTATGATCAGTGGTTTGGCGGTAGGCATCATGTGGCCCGGTTCTATTAGTCTTACCTCAGCACGTATCCCCACGGGAGGCACCGCCCTCTTTGCCCTACTCGCTTTAGGGGGCAACATGGGAGGCACCCTCGGTCCTTCACTTGTAGGACTCTACACAAAATCTGCCGAAAACGACATTCAAAGCGGTATCCTTGCCGCTTCCATCTTCCCCATTATGCTCGTCGTTTGCCTTCTCTTTATCCGTAGAGAGCAACGCATGAGAAAGCGAGAGGGGAACTAACTCACCAACGAAGGAAAAATAAAGAGGCGAACCACCAATAGCATTTCTATTGACGGTTCGCCTCATTTTTATAAAAAAGAACAGAGGAGCGATAAGCCGGGTTCTGTACCCTCAGGGCATTACGGAGGTGTAACTTCCCAGAAACGAGGGTGCTTATCATTTATCCGCACGCACCATCACTGATGCGCTCTATCGTTCTACCCTCCGGCGCGCTTTGTTCACGAGGAACAAAATCTCGAACGGGCAATCCTCATTCGCCGGTATACATGAACTTTCAGCCTCCGATGTGCACAGCTCGTATGTCGCCACACGACTGGTGGGCTCTTACCCCACCTTCTCACCCTTACCTATGAAGCTGTCATCTTGAAAACAAGACGCGCCAAGGAGGTTATTTTCTTCTGCACGACTTAACCCTCACGGACTACTTCCCATTAAGAAGCGGAGCGCCCTATGCTGCCCGGACTTTCCTCCTGCACCACTTACATTGCGCAAGGCAACGGGATGCACGCGATAAGCAGCTCTTCTGTTCTCTATATTTTTAGGTTTTAAGGTTGTAGGTTTTGAGGTTTAAAGGACCATTCGGTTTGCAAGGTCGTACAACCTTTAAGCGAAGCGACCTAATAACCTTCTACCTCATCCCACATTTCCATTTTCAAGTGCGAAGTTATAAAAAAATATCATTACTTTTGCAAGATGAAGTCTCTTTTCCTCTCTCTCGCCTTGATATTGGGCAGTATCGGCATTCACGCACAACAAATGCGCGCGTTTGCCCCCAATATTATGACGCCTCGCCTGCAACCTGCGGATGAGGTGAGAGGTTTGCCGATTCTTCCGCTCAAAGGCGAGAAGCAATTGGAATTTAGTTTTGACGACCTCGACACGAATTACGAGCGCTACTTCTACCGCGTAGAACATTGCGACCAACACTTCCGCCCTACGGAGCAACTCTTGGAAAGTAGTTACTTGCAAGCCACGGAAAACACTTTGCCCATCGACAACTACGAGCCTTCGCGCAACACGACGGTAAATTACAACCACTACTCCCTCTTGCTCCCCAACGAAGACCTTCGCATGCTCCTACCGGGGAACTACCGCTTGAGCATCTTGCGTGAAGCGGAGGACGAGAAGGAAGAATTTGTCACCGTAGCCGAAGCATTCTTCATGGTGGGCGAACAACGCGTGAGCATCAACCCCTCGCTCACTACGATGACGGATGCGGATTACAACAACCGCCACCAGCAACTCACCATAGAGGTGGATTTCAGCGCCTTGCGCCTCAGCAGGCCTGAAGAGGAGTTGAGCGTTTACATCGTTCAGAACCGCCGTTGGAGCGACATCCGCAAGTGTCCTGCGCCAACCTTCTTAACGCTTAACAAGATGAAGTGGCAACATTGCCGTGACCTTATCTTTAGCGCGGGCAATGAGTTTCGTAAGTTTGAAACGATTTCAACGGAATACCCCAGCCTTCATGTCGACCAAATGAAGTGGGATGCCGAGCGCTACACTTACGCCGCAACGCTCTACACCGACGAGGTGCGCAAGAATTACCTCTATGATGAAGACCAAACGGGTGGGTTCATCATCCGCAACACGGACAATTACGACAACGACACGGAGAGCGATTACATAGATGTGCGCTTCCGCCTCAATGCCCCCTTGCGCCTTGATTGCCCCATTTATGTGTACGGCACTTGGGCAACGAATGCCGATCGTGAGACATATCGCATGCACTATAACGAGGAAACGAACCTCTACGAAGCCAGCGTTACGCTCAAGCAGGGATATTACAACTACTATTACGACACCCCCGACGATAGCGTAGAGGGCAATTTCTATCAAACCAAGAATGAGTACCTCATCCTCGTTTACGCACGCCCCTTTGGCGCACGCTACGATAGTTTGGTGGGATGGAAGGTGGTAAAGTAAAGTGTTGCATTTTACACCATTAGACTTACCCGAAAATAAGTCGGACTTAATTAAAATTATCTCGGACATAAATTAAAATATGTCGGACTTAATTTTCACAAGCTCCGACCTTCTAAAAACCGCATCACACTACGACCTTAAAAACTCATAACCTTAAAACCTCATAACCTTACCCCTTATGACCATCGTATTTCTCGATAGTTACACGCTCAACCCAGGCGATTTGAGTTGGGATGTGTTTCACCCCTTTGGCACTTTCATCACCTACGACTGCACCTTGCCTTCAGAAGTCATTGAGCGCGCCAAGGATGCCGAAGTAATCATTACGAATAAAGTGCGCCTCGGAGAAGCGGAATTTGCCCTACTCCCGAAGCTCAAATTAGTGCTCGTAGCCGCAACGGGTTATGATGTAATTGACACGGTGGCGGCTCGCCATCACGGCGTATGCGTTTGTAATTGTGCAGGTTATAGTTCGCGCGCCGTTGCGCAAATGGTGTTTGCCCACCTGCTTGAAGTGTGCTCATCCGTAGGGCATTACGCACGCCTCAATGCGGAAGAGAAGATGTGGGCAAAGAGTCGCGACTTCTGTTGTTGGCACAACCCCTTGACCGAACTTTGCGGTAAGCGCATCGCTATCGTGGGTTACGGAAACATTGGGCGCGAGGTTGAACGCCTGGCAAAAGCCTTCTACATGGAAGTGTTTGCCGTAAGTTCAAAGCCCCAAAGTCAACTCCCCGAAGGCGTAACGAAGATTAACCTTGAGGATGCCGTAGCAACTTGTGATGTTGTCAGCCTTTGCTGCCCTCTCACGAAAGACAACGAGCGCATGATTAACGCCGCGCTTTTGAGCAAGGCAAACCCCAACCTTATCGTCGTAAACACGGCGCGTGGCAAACTCATTGACGAACCCGCCATGGCGGATGCCTTGAAGGAAAATCGCATTAAGGCCTTCTGCGCAGATGTGCTCTCAAGCGAACCTCCCACGCTCGACAATCCCCTACTCTCTGCGCCCCGCGCCTTCATCACGCCCCACATTGCTTGGGCTACACGCGAAGCACGCGGACGCATCATTGACATCCTCGTGGGCAATCTCAAGGCTTTTTTGAATGGTGCGCCGACGAATGTAGTAAATTAAAAGTCGGTGGTAAAATCGCTTCAATCAAGACCTCCAAACTCTCAACCCTTAAACCTCACATCCCCACATATGTTATTCGACATCAGTTTCTACTCTGCTTGCGACTACATCGGTACGCTTGCATTCGCCATCTCGGGTGTGCGCCTCGCTTCGGCAAAGCGCTTTGACCTCTTTGGTGCTTACATCGTAGGTATCGCCACGGCTATTGGTGGTGGTACGACGCGTGACATTATGCTCAATGTCCCTATCTTCTGGTTGAAAGACCCCACTTACTTGCTCATTTGCGCCTTTGCCGTATTTTGGGTAGTAGTCTTCCGCAAGCACTTGGTGAAGCAAGACAACACATGGTTCATTTTCGACACCATTGGTCTTGCCGTCTTCGCCATTACGGGGATTGAGAAGACGCTCGACAACGGTTTCCCCTATTGGACAGCCATTCTCATGGGTACTTTGACGGGTGCCGGTGGTGGTGTGCTTCGCGACATCTTTATCAATGTAGAACCCCTCATTTTCCGCAAGGAAATTTATGCCCTTGCGTGCGTCATCGGCGGTATCTTCTATTGGTTATGCCACGAGTTTTTTGGTTTCAACTACGTATGGTCGGGTATCGTTTGTGCGGGCGCCGTTATCATCATGCGCTTGCTTGCCGTGCGCTATAAACTTCACCTTCCCAACTTGAAGGGTGAAGATTAACCCTCACATTTCCATTTAGTTATGGCAAAGAAAGAAACATCTCCCGTTCAGCGTCTCTCACAAGAGAGTAAGGAGGACATTCGTCGCGCCGTTGAAGTGATGAATCAGGGTGGCGTAATTCTCTACCCCACCGATACGATTTGGGGACTCGGTTGCGATGCCACAAATCCCGAAGCCGTAAAGCGCATTTACGAAATCAAGCAACGCACAGACGCAAAGGCGCTCATATCGCTCGTTGACTCGGAAACGAAGGTGCAATTCTATGTCAAGGAAGTGCCCGAGGTAGCGTGGGACGTGATGGAGCTCTCCGAGAAGCCCATGACCGTCGTTTTTGACGGAGGCAGAAACCTTGCGCCCAACCTCTTGGCGGAGGATGGCTCCGTGGCTATTCGCATCACCAAGGAAGCCTTCAGCAAGGAGCTCTGCATGCGCATGAAGCGCGCCGTTGTTTCGACCTCGGCTAATATCAGCGGACAACCCGCTCCGCGTTGCTTCTCCGAGATTTCGGAAGAAATTAAAAAGGCAGTTGACTACATCTGCACCTCTCGCCAAGACGAACCTCCCACACAAACGGCTTCAAGCATTATCAAGCTTGGTGCGGGTGGAGAAGTTACAATCATACGCTAAACACACTATGTTTCAGTATTTAAGAATATGGTGTAATAAGCACCTCACACAGAGGCAGTTCATCCTCGTGCTCAGCCTTTTTGTGGGTATCGGTGCGGCACTTGCGGCACAGGCATTGAAGTGGCTTATTCACGAAATAGAAGGATTGCTCACCCATAGTTTTGACACCACGCAATCCAACTGGCTTTACCTCGTTTATCCCGTCGTAGGTATCTTCCTCACCGCACTCTTTATTAAGTATGTGGTGCGTGATGACATTGGCCACGGGGTGACAAAGATTCTCTATGCCCTCTCGCGCAAGCAGGGGCGCATCCGCAATCACAATTGCTACACGAGCGTAGTTGCCTCTGCCATCACCATCGGTTTTGGGGGATCAGTTGGGGCAGAGTCGCCTATTGTCTTGACGGGTTCCGCCATTGGTTCTTCATTAGGCAAAGCCTTTCGCCTTGACCATAAGACGCTGATGTTGCTCATCGGTTGTGGCGCGTCGGGAGCCGTGGCAGGTATCTTCAAAGCACCAATTGCAGGTCTTGTCTTCACGCTTGAAGTGCTGATGATTGACCTCACGATGGCTTCGCTTCTGCCGTTGCTCACGAGTTGCATCACCGCCACATGCCTCACCTACTTCCTTTCGGGAGATATGCAGGCGCTCTTCCCCTTCTCGTTGAAGACACCCTTCACCGTTGAGGATGTGCCCACGGTAATCCTTCTCGGCATCTTCTGTGGCTTGATTTCCCTCTACTTCACGAAGGCGATGAATGCTTTTGAAAAGGTGTTCTCACGCTTCGGCACGGGGATGTTCTCACGCTTGGCACTCGGGGGCACCGTGCTGGCGTTGCTCATCTACCTTTTCCCACCGCTTTACGGAGAAGGTTATTCTACTATCACCATGCTCCTCAACAGTTCGGGGCAGGAGAATGCAACGGATGTACTTAACAACTCATTCTTCTACGGGCATTCAGAATTCCTGTTGCTTTACCTCGGTTTGATTCTCCTCACCAAGGTGTTTGCCACTTCGGCTACTAATGGTGGTGGCGGTTGCGGGGGGACTTTTGCGCCCAGTCTTTTCTTGGGTTGTATCGGTGGTTTTATCTTCGCACAATTGTGGAATAGTTACGGCTTGTGGGATGTTGCTACACCCGAAGAAAACTATGCCTTGCTGGGTATGGCGGGAGTCATGGCGGGAGTATTCCACGCTCCGCTTACGGGTGTCTTCCTCATTGCCGAACTCACGGGTGGCTACGACCTCTTCCTCCCTTTGATGATTGTTTCTGGGTGCTCTTACTTGGTGATTCGCTCTTTCGAACCTCACAGCATTTACGCCATGCGTCTTGCGCGCCGAGGTCAACTCTTGACGCACGACAAGGATAGTTCTGTACTCACGCTCATGTCGCTCGATGAAGTGATTATCAAGGACACCCCCACCCTTTCAGCCGACATGAACCTCGGTCAGTTGGTGCGCATTATCTCTAACGAACGCTCCGATGTATTCGCCGTGGTGGATAAGAAGAACCTGCTCGTGGGAGTCATCGGCTTGCGAAGCATCCGCAAGATTATCTTCCGTAGCGAACTCTACCGCCTCTACACGGTTGAGCAACTCATGCACACGCCCACCATCCTTCTTTCTACGGCCGACCCCATGCAAGTGGTGATGGACAAACTCGAACAAACGCCTTACTCCACCCTTCCCGTTCTCAACACCGACGGCACCTTCGCCGGCTTCGTGTCACGCACAAAATTCTATGCGCACTACCGACAGGTGATGAAGGACTTCTCGCAAGAGTAAATAATCCATGAGGGGGGGGCGAAAATCTCGTTTACTCGTACCTCTTAAACTTGTCTACTTTCTCATGACCAAACAAGACTTACGCATCATCTATATGGGCACTCCCGAATTTGCCGTGGAGAGCCTTCATGCCCTCGTTGAAGGGGGATATAATGTCGTGGCGGTGGTCACTATGCCCGACAAACCCATTGGGCGCCACCAAACGGAACTCCAGGCATCGCCCGTCAAGCAATATGCCGTGTCTCAGGGACTTCGTGTGCTCCAACCCGAGCGCTTGAAGGATGAAGCATTCATCAACGAACTCCGTGAACTCCGTGCCGACCTGCAAATCGTGGTGGCCTTCCGCATGCTTCCCGAAGTGGTGTGGAACATGCCTCCCCTCGGCACCTTCAACCTCCACGCCTCACTCCTTCCCCAATACCGCGGTGCGGCTCCCATCAACTGGGCGGTTATCAATGGCGACACCGAAACGGGTATTACGACCTTCTTCCTCCAACACGAAATTGACACGGGTAATGTCATCCAACAAGTGCGCGTACCCATTGCCGACACCGACAATGTGGAGATTGTTTACGACAAACTCATGCACCTCGGTGGCACCCTCGTGACGGAAACCGTTGACAATATCATTGCGGGCACCGTGAAGCCCATTCCTCAAGAAGAGATGGCGACCAGCGAAGAACTCCGCCCTGCTCCCAAGATTTTCAAAGAGACTTGTCGCATTGATTGGACAAAGGGTGTGAAGCGCTGTTACGACTTCGTACGCGGCCTTTCTCCCTACCCCGCCGCATGGACGGAACTCACCGCTGGTGGCAAGACTTTGGTGCTCAAAGTGTATGAAACCGAAAAGGAATTCACCACACACGCACACGCCCTCGGCACCCTCCACACCGATGGTAAGACCTACCTCAAAGTGGCCCTTTCCGATGGTTACCTCCACCTCCGCCAAATCCAACTTGCGGGCAAGAAGCGCATGGCAACCACCGACTTTCTCCGTGGATTTAAAGCAGATGGCGAGATGAAGGTGGAATAATTGGTTTTATAAGAATCTCTTTAAAATACACATGAAAGCGAACCCGGTAGCAATCAATCACCGAGTTCGCTTTTATTTATATCCCTTCGTTCTCATCAACTATATCTATACTCTTATAGATTTTATCTGTTTGCACAATTCAAAATTGCTTCCTACCTTTGCATCATCAAATAGAAAAACAGAATACAATTATGCTAAACATTGGAGATAAGATACCCGAAGTATTCGGCACGAATGAAGCGGGAGTTGAAGTGACACGCTCACAATTCAACGGTCAGAAATTAGTCATTTATTTCTACCCCAAGGACAACACATCCGGTTGCACGGCGCAAGCATGCAGTTTGAGAGATAACTATCACGAATTGGCAAAGCTCGGTTACAACGTCATCGGCGTGAGTAGCAACTCGGCAGCATCGCATCAGAAGTTTATTGAGAAGAACAACCTTCCCTTCACGCTGATTGCCGACACCGATCTCAACTTGCACCAGCTCTTTGGCACATGGGGCGAAAAGTCAATGTGCGGAAGAAAATACATGGGCACACTTCGCACGACCTACGTTGCCGATGAAACGGGCACCATCACCCACATCTTCACCCCCAAGCAAATCAACACAAAAACACATGCCCAGCAACTCATCAAGGCATTGAGTTAAACAAAGAATACCTATTAACCATTCAGTCCCCTAATACCTAATTACCTTACAAACAAAAATTTTACGACTATGGAAACAAAGAATAAAGTACTCGCAACTATGAAGGAAGCAGGCGAACCCCTCAACGCAGGTAAGATTGCTGAACTCTCAGGGCTTGACCGCAAGGAAGTAGACAAGGCTATGAAGCAACTCAAGGAAGAAGGCGCCATCGTTTCTCCCGTCCGTTGCAAATGGACAGTGGCATAAAACTACCGCATCACTAATCTAATACATAATACATTAAGGGCTGCACCGAATAATGAAATTGGCGCAGCCCTTGGTATGTCAGAGGGGTGGAGATTATGACGGATACAGTAGGGACGCACGGCGCGTGCGTCCTAATCCGAACTCTCTGAATATATTACAATGCTTCCCATTTGAGGACGCACGAACCGTACGTCCCTACTTATCAAGTGTTTACCCCACCCTTCTCAACAACTCCCCACAAGCATCTTCAAGCAGGGTCACTACAAGTTCAAAGGCTTCGGGACCGTCGTAATAAGGGTCGGGAATGTAGGAGTAATTGTGCTCCGTGAGGTAATCCGCCATGCGCACGACCTTTTGCTTTGCCTCTTCCGAGAGGGCGGCGTTATGAAGTTGGCGCACGTTGTTGTCGTCCATCGCCACGATAAGGTCGAAGCGCGTGAAATCTTCCTTACGCACAGGGCGCGAACGGTGTGTGAGGTGATACCCACGGCGCTGGGCGCAAGCACGCATACGGCTATCGGCCAATTCGCCTTCGTGATAGTCAATCATGCCCGCCGAATCAACCGTAAACTGGTTGCCCACACCTGCTCGATTGGCAAGCGTGCGAAAGACTTCTTCCGCCGTGACGGAGCGACAGATGTTGCCGAGGCATACGAAGAGGATGTTCATTGGGTGAAGGTTATGAGGGGATGAGTTTTGCCGTTCGTTTTTTTCGCAACACACAGAAAACCATTCGTATTGGGGTTATCCAATACTTACAGAAACGCTATCTCCGTGTTGTAATTCTTCATTGATATAATCTGTAGGATTTTCTTTTGGGAATGTCACAATAGTACCTACATTTATTGTGGTTGTTCCATTTTTCATTGTGATAACACAAACTGAAGCACTACCTTCACCTTTAACGAACGGGATTTGTGTACTCTTTTCGTTTATTGCTACAACAAAGTTTGAAGGAGGGCTATCAGCCTCTTTGGAAGAAGACAAACGTGAAATACCAAAACTATCAGGAGTGTGGATGATGATATTTATCATATCCCCTACACGGCAAAGGATGTCGCGACGAGATTTATTTTTTGTAAATACATTGAGAAATGTACCTTCTTTATTATTACAAATAGTAACACCCCCTACGCTTCCTTCGGGTATGTAAAATGTGTCTTCCATCTCAATCACTATTTACTCCAATAAATCTGGACGCAAGCGCTTGGTGCGCTCCAAGGATTGTTGCAATTCCCACTCCTTAATCTTTGCCTCGTGCCCCGAGAGGAGCACGTCGGGCACGCGCCACCCTTTATATTCCGCGGGACGGGTGTAAACGGGTGCGGCAAGGAGGTTGTCCTGGAAGGAGTCGGAAAGGGCGCTCTGTTCGTCGCCAATCACTCCGGGAATGAGGCGCACGATGCTGTCCGTCATCACCGCCGCCGCCAATTCGCCACCCGTGAGGACATAGTCGCCGATGGACACTTCCTTCGTAATCAGGTGCTCACGAATGCGGTAATCCACGCCCTTGTAGTGGCCACAAAGGATGATGATGTTCTTCTTCATCGAGAGCGTGTTGGCCATGGGTTGGTTGAACTGCTCACCGTCGGGCGAGGTGAAGATAATCTCGTCGTACTCACGCTCCGCCTTGAGCGCCGCAATGCAATCATCAATGGGTTGACACTGCATCACCATGCCCGCAAATCCGCCAAAGGGATAGTCGTCCACACGGCGGTGCTTGTCCTTGGTGTAGTCGCGAAGGTTGTGAACATAGATCTCCACAAGCCCCTTCTTCTGTGCGCGACCAAGGATGGAGAGGTTCATAAAGTCGTGCAACATCTCGGGCACAACGGTGATGATATCGATACGCATAGTTTTTTTCTATAAAGATGGTTCTAAAATTTCACTTGCAAAAATACGCATTATCTTTGGGATTTCCGTAATTTTGTGAGACGAAAGGTAAACGACGAACGATTAAGCATGCAAGAACAAAGAATCCTTGAGTTGCGCAAGCTTTTGCACGACCACAACTATAATTACTACGTCAAGAATTCGCCCACGATTTCTGACCAGGAGTTCGACCATTTGATGGACGAGCTCATCCTTTTGGAGGCGCAGAATCCGTTGCTCTTCGACCCCAATTCGCCCTCTCAGCGCGTGGGTTCCGACCTCTCGGGCGACTTCGAGCAGGTGACTCACTTGCGCCCCATGCTCTCCCTGGGCAACACTTACAATCGTGAGGAGGTGGCAGCCTTCTACGAGCGCATCCGCCAGGGATTAGAGGGCGAGGCGTTCGACATTTGTTGCGAACTCAAGTTTGACGGTTTGAGCATTTCCCTTCACTATGAGGAGGGCAAACTCGTACGTGCCGTGACGCGTGGTGATGGTGTGGTGGGCGACGATGTGACGCGCAATGTGCGCACTATTCGCTCCATTCCGCTCCTCTTGCCCGAGGGTGCCGACTATCCCGAGTCGTTTGAGATTCGCGGAGAAATCCTCATGCCCTGGCAGAGTTTTGAAGTGCTCAATCAGCAACGCGAGGCGCGCGAAGAAACACTCTTTGCCAACCCTCGCAATGCCGCTTCAGGAACGCTCAAGAGCAAAAATTCGGCCGTCGTGGCACAGCGCAAGTTAGACGCTTACCTCTACGAGCTCCATGCCTCCGACGATGCCGCTACGGGCCACTATGCGAGTCTTCAGAAGGCGCGCAGTTGGGGATTCAAAATTTCCGAAACCACCCGCGTGGCGCATACACTTGACGAGGTATTCCAATTCATTGACTATTGGGACACGATGCGCAAGGAGCTCCCCGTGGCTACGGACGGAATCGTTCTGAAGGTCGACAACTTCAACCAGCGTGAGCGCTTGGGCTTCACCGCCAAGAGTCCGCGTTGGGCCATTGCTTATAAGTTCCAAGCCGAGCGCGGTCGCACCCTGCTCAACGAAGTCACCTTTCAGGTGGGCAGAACGGGTGCCGTAACTCCCGTGGCGAATATGGAACCCGTGCAACTTGCGGGCACCATCGTGAAGCGTGCCTCCCTGCATAATGCCGACATCATTGCGCAACTCGACCTCCACTTGGGCGACTATGTGTATGTAGAGAAGGCGGGCGAAATCATTCCGCAAATCGTGGGCGTAGATACCGAAGCGCGCTCGTTCATGCCTGGGCCAAAGGTCGTGTTCCGAACCACCTGCCCCGAGTGTGGCACCCCCCTCGTGCGCTACGAAGGCGAAGCGGCGCATTATTGCCCCAACGACACCCAGTGTCCGCCTCAACTCAAGGGGCGCATTGAGCACTTCATCTCGCGCGAAGCGATGAACATCGACAGCCTTGGCCCCGAGACGGTAGCCGCCCTCTTTGAGCGAGGCATCCTTCGCGATGCGGCCGACCTTTACGCCCTCACCATCGACCAACTCATGGGCATGGACGGCACGCGTGAGAAGTCTGCCCGTCGCCTTATTGACGGCATTGCGCAGAGCCGTGAAGTGACCTTCGACCGCGTACTCTTCGCCCTCGGCATCCGCTTCGTGGGCAAGGTAGTGGCAAAGCTCCTGGCGCGCCAATTCAAGACCATCGACGCCCTGCAAGCCGCTACCCTCGACCAACTCCTTGAAACGGAGGGCGTAGGCGCCATCATTGCGCAGAGCGTGCAGGAATACTTCAGCAAGCAAGACAACCTCGACCTCGTCCGCCGCTTGCGTGAAGCGGGACTCCAAATGGAACTGCCCGAAACGCAACTCACCTCTACCCTGCTCCAGGGCATGAGCATCGTCATCAGCGGCACCTTCACCCACCACTCACGCGAGGAATACAAGGCCATCATCGAGGCCAACGGAGGCAAGAACGTGTCAAGCATTTCAAAGAAGACCACCTTCATCCTTGCCGGCGAAAACATGGGCCCCTCAAAGCTCGAGAAGGCGCAAAAACTCGGCGTTGAGATTGTGGATGAGAAAAGCTTTTTAGAGAGAATTAAGGCGGAAGAGTAAGGGGAAAGGCAGGGCAAAATGTCATTGCGAAAGCGTAAGCCCGAAGAATGAATGCAGAATGTAAGAAAAATTCTCAAACTTTTTAACTTTCGCACATCTGAATTGCAGAAAATCCTTAAATTTGCAAACTGAAATTCCTAACACAAAGTCTAACTACATAATGAGACAAAATATCTTCAAGGGCCTCGGCGTAGCAGTTGTCACTCCCTTCATGGAGGACGGTAGCGTAGATTTCGAAGCCCTCGCTCGACTTATAGACAACCAATTGGAAGGAGGCATTGACTTCTTCTGTGTGCTCGGCACAACGGCCGAAACGCCCACGCTCAACATGGAAGAGCGCCGTGCCATCACCCGCTTCTTTATTGATCGTGTAGCGGGCAGAGTACCCCTTCTGCTCGGTGCTGGTGGCAATGACACACGCAAGGTCATTGAAGGGCTCAAGGATATCCCCGAAGGCATTGACGGATTGCTCATCGTAGCGCCCTATTACAATAAGCCCTCACAAGAAGGACTCTATCAGCACTACAAGGCCGTAGCATCAGCCACCGACCTTCCCGTGGTGGTTTATAACGTACCCGGAAGAACGGGCGTAAACATCACCGCCGAAACCACCCTCCGCATCGCTCGCGATTGTCCCAATGTCATTGCTACGAAGGAAGCATCGGGCAACATCGGGCAGATTGAAGAAATCATCGTTGGCGCACCCGAAGGTTTTGAAGTGTTGAGTGGCGACGACGGCATTGCATTCGAACTCATGAGCGCAGGAGCAACAGGTGCCATCACCGTAATCGGTAACTCCCACCCCCGCGAATTTGCCGAAATGATTCACGCCATCCAAGCTGGCGACCTTCAAAAGGCACAAACCATCCACCATAGTTTCAACGACTATTACAAACTCCTCTTCGTGGACGGCAACCCTTCAGGCGTGAAGTGCACCCTCGCCCTCCAGGGCACCATCAAAAACGTACTCCGCCTCCCCTTGGTACCTGCCCGCAAAGAAACGGAAGCAAAGATTGCCGGGTTTTTGAAGTCATAAGATTTAAGCAATCAAGAATATCTAGAGTGTCTAGAATATCTATAGCATCTATTGAAATCAAAAAAATCCCCCAAGCAAAAAAGAGAATGCACTCCCAACGGAAATGCATTCTCTTTTTTATATGTGTAACTTTCGCTATTAGTTTGCCGACATAAAGTTTTCGAGGAAGCGGGTGTCGTTTTCGGAGAAGAGGCGGAGGTCCTTCACTTGGTACTTCAAGTTTGTGATGCGCTCTACACCCATACCGAAGGCGTAACCCTTATACTTCTTGCTATCAATGCCGTTTGCTTCAAGCACATTGGGGTCTACCATGCCGCATCCGAGGATTTCTACCCAACCCGTGTGCTTACAGAATCCACAACCCGTACCGCCACAGATGTTACATGAGATGTCCATTTCCGCCGAGGGTTCAGTGAAGGGGAAGTATGAGGGGCGGAGGCGAATCTTAGTGTCGGCGCCAAACATTTCGCGAGCAAAAGTGAGGAGCACCTGCTTGAGGTCGGTGAACGAAACGTCTTCGTCGATGTAAAGACCTTCTACCTGATGGAAGAAGCAGTGTGCGCGCGCAGAGATGGCTTCATTACGGTACACACGTCCGGGGCAAATTACGCGGATGGGAGGCTGTGACTGCTCCATTACGCGGCTCTGCACAGAGCTGGTGTGCGTGCGGAGGATGATGTCGGGGCGCGCTTCGATGAAGAAGGTGTCCTGCATGTCGCGTGCGGGGTGATCATCGGCAAAGTTCATCGAACCAAACACGTGCCAGTCGTCTTCCACTTCAGGACCCTCCGCCATAGCGAAACCGAGGCGTGCGAAGATGTCAATGATTTCGCGCTTCGTGAGCGAAAGGGGGTGGCGTGTGCCGAGTTTCACGGGATATGCCGTGCGCGTAAGGTCGAGGTCTGAAAGGTCGTCCTCAGAAGTAGCGATATTGAGGCGAAGCTCTGCCAACTTCTCTTGAAGCGCCGTCTTAAGTTCGTTGATGCGCATACCCACTTCGCGCTTCTGTTCGCCAGGAACGTTGCGGAAGTCTGCCATGAGGTCGTTCAAAAGACCCTTCTTCGAAAGATATTTAATACGGAGCGCTTCGAGTTCCTTCTCATCAGCTGCGCTCAAAGTTTGGATTTCACCGAGTAAATTTGAAATGCGTTCTAACATAGTTAATTGAGGTAATAGGTCGTGAGGTTTTAAGGTTTTAAGGTCGCTTTGCTATGAGGGTTTGAGGCTATTCTCCGCAAGGTCCTTACGACCTGACAACCTCATAACCTGATAACCTTAACCATACGAACCTCAAACCCTTGTTGAGATTTTCGTGCAAAGTTAGGTATTTTATTTGAGAAAGGTCGGTAAGTTTCGGAGAAAAAGGTGTAAATTTGCTTCTTGTAACTACTCAAAATTAACGGATGAAAAGAAGTTTGTGGTTGGGGTTGCTCTTAATGACCATTTTTACGGCGTGTCGAAAGGCGCCCGTAGAGGAAAAGCGCCCCTCTATCAACATAGATTCTGTGCTTGCCCTACCGCCCGACACGTTGGAGTGGGAAGAACTTGAGATTCCCTCGGGTGCCGATGGGTTGTTTGACGACTTCATGTTCAACTTCGTGCGCAATAGCCGCTTCCAGGAGGAGCGCATTACCTTCCCCCTACCCGTACAGAATGGCAGGGAGATGAGCACCATTGAGCGCGAGGAGTGGACCTTCGACCGCTTGGAAGTGCTTGAAGAGGTCAACACGATGATTTTCGACGAGGAGGCAGACATGACTTGTGCCCAAGACACGAGCGTAAACGAGGTGAAGGTGGAGTTCATCTTCTTCCATTGTGATAGTGTGAAGCAGTATGTCTTCAAGCGCTTGGAAGGTCGCTGGAAACTCACGGGACTTAATTGGCAATCGTTTAAGCGCCATGCCAACGGTGAGTTCTACACCTTCTACAAGCAATTTGCCACCGACTCCGTCTTCCAGCGCAAGCGCATTCGCAATCCTTATGTGTTTAAGACCTACGACGAATACAGCAACGAGGAAGTCTTTGGCGACGTTTCGGCGGATACGTGGTGGGATTACTCCCCCGAATTGCCCAAGGAGATGCTCACAAACATCAACTACGGACAGTGCCGACGCGACTCCCACGAGCGCTACTTGGTCATCACAAGCCCCTCAACAGGCATCTCATCAACCCTCAAATTTCGCTTGATTAAGTGGCAATGGAAGTTGGTGCAATTGGAAAACTGATTTGTAAAGGAGAAAGGAAAAAGGAGAAAGGAGAAAGACCATGTTGAACTTAAGTGCGCCAGCTACTTTCTCATTTCTCATTTCTCATTTCTCATTTCCCTCCTATGTTTATCAAAGAAAATTACTCACTCCTCCCCCATAACACCTTTGGCATTGACGCCAAGTGTAAGCGCTTCGTGGAATACTCCAGCGAGGCGGAATTGCAAGAATTTCTCCGCTCACGCGATGCTGAAGAACCCCTTCTGCACATCGGTGAGGGGAGTAATCTCGTTTTTACAAAGGACTTCGACGGCACCATTCTTCACTCCGCCATCAAGGGCAAGCAGGCATTTGCAGGTCCCGACATGGTGATGCTCATTGTGGGCGCGGGTGAAAACTGGGACGATCTCGTGGCGTGGTGCGTAGAACAGGGGTATCACGGCCTTGAAAACCTCTCGCTCATCCCTGGTGAAGTGGGTGCGGCGGCGGTGCAAAACATCGGCGCGTACGGCGTAGAAATTGCTGATTTCGTGGCGAATGTAGAGACCATCAACCTCGAAACGGGCGTTCACGAATTCTTTAGCGACAGCGCTTGCAAATACGGTTATCGCGAGAGCGTGTTCAAGAAGGAAGGCAAGGGTGCGTACGCCATTACCCGCGTGCATTTGCGCCTCAACCGCACATTCACACCGAAGTGTGCCTACGGCACCATTGAGCAAGAACTCGCCAAGCGCGGTATCACGACTCCTACCGCATCACAACTCCGCCAAGTCATCATCGACATCCGCAACGCGAAACTCCCCGACCCCAAAGAAGTGGGAAGTGCGGGTTCCTTCTTCATGAATCCCGTAGTGAGCGAGGCGGAATTTGAGCGCCTCAAAGCCTCCAACCCCGACATACCCAACTACCCCCAAGCAGAGGGCATAAAAATCCCCGCAGGGTGGCTCATTGAGCAGTGCGGATGGAAGGGCAAATCGCTCGGTAGAGCAGGCGTGTATGAAAAACAAGCCCTCGTGCTCGTCAATCGCGGTGGTGCAACGGGCGTTGAAGTAGCGACGCTTGCAAACACCATCGTAGCAGATGTGCGCCAAAAGTTTGGCATCACAATTACGCCGGAGGCAAATATTATTTAGTGAGGTTATTAGGTTTTAAGGTTTTAAGGACCTTGCGGAGAATACTCATAAACTTACAACCTCAAAGCAAAGCGACCTCACAACCTCAAACCTCATAACCTTACAACCTCAAAGCGAAGCGACCTCACAACCTCATAACCTCATTTCCCATGCGCCTTACCATCCTCGGCACCGGCACCAGTACGGGTGTGCCTCAAGTAGGTTGCACATGCCCTGTGTGCACCTCTTCTGACCCTCGCGATAAGCGCTTGCGCTGTTCTGCCCTCTTGGAAGGCGACAATGGCGAGTGCATCCTGATTGATTGTAGTGCGGACTTCCGCCAACAAGTATTGAACTTTCAAGCCCTTCACCCTGCGACGCTCCGCGAAGTGGGAAGTGGCGACCCTGATAATCCTCACCACTTGCGCCTCTTCCCCATTGACGCCTTGCTCATCACGCATGAGCATGCCGACCACACGGCGGGAATTGACGATTTGCGCCCCTTCCAAGTGTTTGGAGACGTGTGTATTTACGCCGAAGAGATGGTGGCAAACAACTTACGCCAACGCCTCCCCTATTGTTTCCGAACGAACAAATATCCAGGAGTGCCCAGCATCGAACTTCGCCACATTCGCCCGCATGAGGAACTAACGATTGGAGGCATAAGTATTCTCCCCCTCCGCGTGATGCACGGCAATTTGCCCATCCTTGGTTTTATCTTCAACAACCGCCTGGCGTACATCACCGACATGAAGTCTATCCCCGAAGAGGATGAAACACTTCTCCAGGGTATTGACACCCTCATCGTTAACGGACTTCGCGTACAACCGCATAACACTCACCAATCTATCTCCGAGGCGGTTGCCTTCGCCCAACGCGTTGGAGCGCGCCAAACGTGGCTCACGCATTTCTCACATTCAGCAGGTCTTCACGCCGAAAGTGCGCAACTCTTGCCCGAGAATGTGGCATTTGCCTACGACAATCTTGATATTTTCATTCACTAACTCCTATAGATTATTCACATACTCCATATAGATATGGCTCGTAAAAAGAAAGAACTCCCCCTTCTCGAGAATATTCTCATCACCGACGTTGCCGCCGAAGGAAAGGCTATTGCTAAGGTGGACAACCTTGTAATTTTTGTGCCCTACGTAGTACCTGGCGACATCGTTGACCTCCAAATCAAGCGTAAGAAGCATAGTTATGCCGAGGCAGAGGCGGTGAAATTCCACAAACTCTCTGACCAGCGCGTGGCTCCCGTATGTCAGCACTTCGGTGTGTGCGGCGGTTGCAAGTGGCAATGCTTGGCGTATGAGCATCAGTTGGCTTACAAGCAAAAGCAAGTGGTGGACAACCTCACACGTATCGGAAAAATTGAACTCCCCGAGATTTCGCCCATCCTTGGGAGCAAGGACACTTACGGTTACCGCAACAAGTTGGAGTTTGGTTTCTCTAACAAGAAATGGTTGACCCTCGAGCAGGTGAAATCTGGCGTTAAGTTCGACAACATGAACGCCGTTGGTTTCCACATCACTGGGGCGTTTGACAAGATTCTCGACATCGAGAAGTGCCATCTCATGGACGACATCAACAATCGCCTTCGCAATGGCATTCGTGACTATGCCTTCGAACACGGTCTCACCTTCTTCGACCTTCGCAACCAAGGCGGACTCCTCCGTAACATGATGTTGCGCAACTCTGCCACGGGCGAACTCATGCTCGTCATGCAATTCCACTACACCACCCGCGAGGAAGAAGCACAAGCCATGCAACTCCTTGAGCACATCAAGCAAAACTTCCCCGAAGTGACTTCCTTGCTATACGTCAACAATTTGAAGTGTAACGACACGATTGGCGACCTCGACATTAAGACCTATCACGGCACGGATTTCATCTACGAAGTGATGGAGGACTTGAAGTTTAAAGTAGGTCCCAAGAGTTTCTACCAAACCAACACCGAGCAAGCCTACGAACTCTATAAAGTGGCACGCGACTTTGCCGGATTAACGGGCGAAGAACTCGTTTACGACCTTTATACGGGTACGGGCACCATTGCTAACTTCGTAGCGAAGAAGGCCAAGAAAGTCATTGGTATTGAGTACGTTCCCGAAGCTATAGAAGACGCTAAGGTTAACGCTCAAATCAATAATTTGGACAACACTCTTTTCTTCGCGGGCGACATGAAGGACATCCTCAACCGCGAGTTTATTGAAACTTACGGCCGTCCTGAAGTCATCATCACCGACCCTCCCCGCGCAGGCATGCACCAAGATGTAATTGACACCATCCTTTTTGCACACCCCAAGCGCATTGTCTATGTAAGTTGTAACCCCGCCACTCAAGCGCGCGACCTCCAACTCCTCGACACCCATTACCGCGTCGTTAAGGTGCAACCCGTGGATATGTTCCCCCAGACGCACCACGTTGAAAACGTAGTGCTATTAGAAGTGAGATAACCCCACAAGTTACAACAAGGCGTTAATCTAAATGTCCCGTAAGTTGCGACGGCGTCGCAACTTACTCACCCTAATTCTCCCCCCCATGCTCCGCCGCCACAATCCCATCCTCCGCCAGCGCCTCCTGCAACCTTTGCAAGCGGGCGACATCAAGGGTTTGCAAGACATTCTTGCAAACCTCAAGAGCATGGACTTCAAGACGGCAGGATTCTTGCTTGCCGAGGACTTACTTCCCTCCCTCAACGAGACTTTGTTTTGGGAATGCTTCACAACCATCGTGCCCACAAACCCAAAAGCCTACTTGGGTACCTTCCTTAAAGGCGCGATAGCCTTGCACCGTCAAGGATCACTCACACTCACCCACGAGGCACTGAGCACGTATGCCCAATCGGGCATCTCTACCATTGATTGCCGCAAGGTACTTGAAGCATTACTTCCCCTCGCTCGTAAGCATGAGGAAATAACCTTCCTGTTGCAACACTTCACGGCTGACGTGCAACAACGCATTGCGCTCTTATTACGCATCACCACCCTCCCTGCCGCCTACGCTCTGTTCCAAGAAATGAAGACCGAAGAAGAAGACGCCTCCCTACTCCGCTCGACCTGCCTCGCACTCATGAAACGCGGAGACGCTCTGGCTTTCCGCTTGGCAAGCATCTGTACGTCCTACTTTGGATTGGAAGAACTCCCAGGCACCTTCTCACTCACGCTTCAACCTTACGAACTTTCGCGACTTGACCAAAGTTATGAGACCTTCAAGGCGTGCTTTGATTAAAACTTAATCCATTACAATTAAAATTAGGTCCCTTATAATTTTAATTAGGTCCCTTATAATTCTGACTAATTCCCATACGATCAGCAATGAAATACCTCTTCTCACTCCTCTTACTTGCTTCGTTGCTAACAATAGCCCCCATCCACGCTATTGCCCAAGAGCAAACCACCACACAAAAGGGGTTGTTCACCGTTACCCAGAAGGGCGAAAATTATTTCTTTGAAATTCCCGATTCGCTCGTTGGTCGCCTGTTCCTCGCAACGGTGCGCTACACAAACACTCCCGCCAACACCTCAAAATATGGCGGTGAGCAAGCCAATCAGCAGTCTGTTTATTGGGAAAAGGCACCAGGCAACAAACTCTTGCTCCGTGCAAATATGTTTTTTGCCGACACCGATTCTACCGACAACATCAGTCGCTCGGTGTATGTCTCTTCTTCCGACCCCATCATCGGTGCCTTTAAGATTGAAGGCACTTCTGAGCGTGGCTATAAAATTAAGGTGAATTCCTTCTTTGAGGACGATGATCCCGCTCTCGGACTCAACCGTAGCGCAAAGACTACCCTGGGCGTTTCAAGCCTTCAGCGCGATCTTTCCTACATTGAGAGCATCAAGAGTTACCCCACAAACGTGGAGGTGCGCCTCGTAAAAACTTACTATGCCTCAAGCGGAAGCATCAGTGCGCAACGTACGGGAAATGCTACGATTGGTTTGAACATCTCCTTTGTGCTTCTTCCCAAAGAACCCATGCACCAACGCCTTTTCGACCCTCGCGTGGGATACTTCGCCAATCGTTGCGTGCCCTTCACGGATGACCAGCAAACGGTTAGCACACAAACGTTCATTACACGCTATCGCCTCGAACCCAAGGACTCACTTGCGGCCGACTCTATGCGTCGCGGATTCCTTGTTGAACCCAAGAAACCCATCGTTTACTACATCGACCCCGCAACTCCCAAGCAATGGATACCCTACCTCATTCAGGGCGTAAACGATTGGCAAGTGGCCTTCGAAAAAGCAGGTTTCAAGAATGCCATTATCGGTAAGGAATGGCCCAATGACCCCAGCATGTCGCTCGAAGACGCACGCTTTAGCGTCATCCGCTACCTTGCTTCTAACATTGAGAATGCCTACGGACCTAATGTTCATGATCCACGCTCAGGAGAGATTATCGAGAGTCACGTATGCTGGTACCACAACGTGATGACCTTACTCCACGACTGGTATATGATTCAAGCGGGCACACTTGACGAAGCCGCGCGCAAGATGAAGTTTGACACCGAACTCATGGGTGAACTCATCCGCTTCGTGTCCAGTCATGAAGTTGGCCACTCCATGGGTTTGCGCCACAATTTCGGAGCCTCAAGTCTCTCGCCCGTAGATAGTCTGCGCAATAAGGAATGGGTGGAAAAGCATGGGCACACCGCTTCCATCATGGACTATGCGCGCTTCAACTACGTTGCTCAACCCGAAGATAGCATCTCACGCAAGGGACTCTTCCCCAGAATCAACGATTACGATATCTGGGCCATCCAATGGGGTTACACTCCCATGTTCGACGCTTACGATGCCGAAAGCGACCATTGGGAACTCGAGAAACTCGTTCAGGCAAACCTTCCCCACAATCCCCGACTCTGGTTTGGTGATGGCGAAACAAACAAGACCAATGACCCACGTTGTCAAACGGAAGACCTTGGCGACGACGCGATGAAGGCAAGCCATTACGGCATTCTCAACCTCAAGCTTGTCATTAAGAATCTCCCTGAGTGGACCTACGAAAGCAATGACATTTATCACACAAACTTAAAGCGTGGTCTTGGAAATGTCTTCAACCAATACAGACGTTATATGGGGCATGTGGCACGTAATATCGGCGGTGTGCAATACAATTACCGCACCGTGGATGAACCTGGTCAGGTTTACACTCCCACATCACGCGAAAAGCAACTCCGCGCCCTCGATTTCATTGATGAGCACGTCTTTACCTGTCCCTCATGGCTCATTGACGAACCCTTCGTAGCACGGCTCTATCCCCGTCCTGCCGACCTCACAGATAAGTATTGCGAAGATGTTTTGCACAACTACATTTTCGACATTAGTGGTTGGATTGTGGGAGATGCCTTCAACGAAGAACTTCCTTTTGAAGACTATCTTGAAGAAGTTGACAAGCGCCTCTTCCGTGGCTTGGACATGGGCACAACCCTTGACGCTCATCGCCGACTTATGCAAACTACGGCGGTTGTTCAGCTCAACGATGCCTACCGTCGCTTCTCGGAATACGCAACTGATAGTCCACAACGCCCCTACTTCATGGATTATTACGAACGCCTTCACCGCCGACTCCTCAATGCGCGCGCATCGGACAAGGACACACGCCTCCACTACGCCAACCTTGCCGACCTTATCACTAAGGCGAAAGACGCGTTGAAGTAAATACTCATATAACTCACGATTGGGTGTGTCAAAAAGCAAATTGACACACCCAATTTCTTTTTTTTGCAAGAAGAGCTTCGTGTAAATTACAAGGCTTTTTCACAGAATAATTTCTCATCTTCTACCAATTTGTCAAACACATATTTCAAAGCAAACGGATAGGACGAAAAACTTTCAGAGAAATACTATTTTTCCGCGTAAATCTTTTTGTATCAACAATAAAGGGCGTAACTTTGCATCGCTTAACACAGCTAAACTAGACCTGACTAAGCTTAAATTTAGGACGGTTCCAGTTTATTTAAAGAGGGGAACCCGGACATTTAAAGAATGATTAAGTAAAGATTATTAGATTAGTGAATGAATCCGCCCTGCTTTGCTTCACATAGGCAATTGTAGTGCACCGAAATGAGTAAAAACTTGTTTCAAAGTCCGAGAGGCGAAAGCCCCTCTTTTTTTGTTTTTAGGGCTATTGCGTCCGAACAGAAACGCATTTTTTTACGACGCCCACCTCCCCTGCATTTTTCCTCATTTTTCACTCAAAACTTTAACACATATTAACATTCGCATAGCTTAAAATCGCATCAAAATCTATTCTTGGAAGCACAATTTGTACGCTCGGCGCAAAAATAAGTTACCTTGAAAAAACGATAATACTCATTTTTGCCCCAAAATAAGTAACCTTGTGAACGAAAAAAAGTGAAGATAACCCCGATTCCAGGGACTATCTCCACTTCCGTAGTACAAAGATACATCATTTCAGAGCGAAAAGCAAATGCGTTAACACTTGTTAACGCTATAATTATTTTACTTTTTTCTTCATTTTTGATATTTAATCTTCCAATACAGACAAAAAGAAAACCCACAGGAACACCTGTGGGCTCTAAAACGTGTCTATGCTCGGCTATCGCTCAGCTAACACGTCTTTCGCTTGGCTGTAAATTAAGCAGCAACTGTGTCAGCAGCAACTGTGTCAGCAGCAACTGAATCAACAACTGTAGTATCAACTACTGTAGTGTCGATTGAATCAGCAGCAACTTCAGCAGCGGGAGTAGCGTTACCACCGCAAGAAGCGAAAGAAACTGCAGCGAAAGCAGCGAACATGAAAACCAACTTCTTCATTTTCTTTGTTAATTTTTAAAAGTGATACAATTAATTGTCCTATTAAAACGGTGCAAAATTACAGACTTTTTCCATTCCGAAAAAAATATCCATTAAAAAAATATACTTTTTTGCAGAAAATTTAACAATTTAACATTCTAAGTACCTGTTTTGTTATGCTGATTTTACAAATAAATAAAACATCTTCAAGACATTACGAAAAATAGAACAAAAATTTCGTGGGATAAAATACGGGGTGTGTCTGGCTTTTGTTGTAAATTTGTAGCAAATAAGGATATAAGGTTATAGGTTGTAGGTCGCTACACTTTAAGGGATAAGACTATGCGGCTTGATTCCACACCTTATAACCTCATAACCTCATAACCTCATAACCTTACATATACTATATAATATATTTTGTGAATTCTCCTTTATTAAATAAGAAAGCAGCCTTTCACACATTAGGTTGCAAACTCAATTTCGCGGAAACCTCCTCACTTCAAGACGCCCTGCGCCTGCGTGGCATGCAGATGGCAGAGAAGGGCGAGGTAGCGGACTTGTGCATCATTAATACCTGTAGTGTGACCGACACTGCCGACTCCAAGTGCCGCCAAACGATTCACCGCTTTACGCGCAAACACCCCGGTGCGTTCGTTGTGGTGATGGGGTGTTACGCCCAGTTGCAACCCGATACGATTGCGGCATTTGAGGGTGTGGACCTAGTGGTGGGCATGGAGCATAAGGGCGAGGTGATCCGCCTGATCGAAGAGCGTTGGGCAAAGAAGGGAACGCTGGCGCAGGGCGAGGCGTGCCACGAAGCGATTGCCGTACCTACGCGCGAGATTTCGACCTTCGTGCCCTCATGTTCGCACGGCGACCGCACGCGCTACTTCCTCAAGGTTCAGGATGGTTGCAACTATTACTGCACCTACTGCACCATCCCCATGGCACGTGGGAAGAGCAGAAACGGAACGATTGAAAGCCTCGTTAGTCAAGCACAAGAAGTGGCGACTGAGGGAGGCAAGGAAATTGTTATCACGGGTGTGAACATCGGTGACTTTGGCCGCTCCACGGGCGAGACGTTCTTTGACCTCGTAAAGGCTTTGGATGCCGTGGAAGGCATTGAGCGCTACCGCATTTCGTCGATCGAACCCAACTTGCTCACTACGGAGATTATTGACTTCTGCGCGCAGTCGAAGAAGTTTATGCCCCATTTCCACATTCCCCTTCAAAGTGGTAGCGATGCGGTACTTAAGTTGATGCGCCGCCGCTATGACACCGCCCTTTTTGCTGAAAGAATCAACTACATCAAGCAGGTAATGCCCGATGCCTTTATCGGGGTGGACGTCATCGTGGGGATGCGTGGCGAGACGGACGAACTGTTTGAGGAGGCGTACAATTTTATTAAGGGGCTTGAGATTTCGCAACTCCATGTGTTCTCTTATTCCGAACGCCCCGGCACACGCGCACTTGAAATTCCCTACAAAGTGGATGCACAAACCAAGCACGAGCGCAGCCAACGCCTTATCGAACTCTCAGAAGAGAAGCGCAAGGCACACTATGCCGCTCACATCGGCACAACCCGCCCCGTGCTTTGGGAGCATGCCAAGAACGGCGCGCCATTGAGCGGATTTACAGATAATTATATTAAAGTGACGCAAGCAGAAGGCTGCGAAGCGACAGACAATACGCTCTCTGTAGTGCGCCTCGGCGAATTTACTGAAGACCAAGAAACTTTATGGGCAACACAAGCATGAAGACAGAAAAGAAGATTGCCGTAGTCATCCTCAACTGGAACGGCAAGGAGATGATGCGCCAGTTTCTGCCCTCGGTGGTGCGCTTCAGCGAAGAATTGGCGGATGTTATCGTGGCAGATAATGCTTCTACCGACGGTTCGTTAGAGATGCTGGCAGCGGAGTTTCCCACAGTTGGAACTATCGTACTTGACCAGAATTATGGCTTTGCAGAAGGCTATAATCGTGCCCTTGCGCAGGTCAGTCACCCCTACTTACTCCTGCTCAACTCGGATGTAGAAGTGAGCGAAGGGTGGTTGCGCCCCCTACTCTCCTACATGGAAGAAAATAAGGAAGTTGCAGCGTGCCAACCCAAGCTTTTGAGTCAGCGCGAGAAGGATATGTTTGAATATGCGGGTGCTTCAGGCGGTTACCTTGATAGATATGGGTATCCCTTCTGCCGCGGCAGAATTTTTCATGTCGTAGAAAAGGATTGTGGTCAGTATAACGATATCAAAGATGTGCTTTGGGCAACGGGTGCCGCACTAATGGTGCGCCGTGAGGACTGGGTAAGTTCGGGCGGATTGGACGGTCGCTTCTTTGCCCACATGGAAGAGATAGACTTGTGCTGGCGTCTGAGAAATAGAGGCCGACGCATTGTGTGCGTACCGCAAAGTGTGGCGTACCATGTTGGGGGTGCTACTCTCGACCAGGGAAATCCGCGCAAGACCTTCCTCAACTTCCGCAACAACCTCCTGATGCTTTACAAGAACCTACCCGAAGCAGAACTCCATTCGGTAATGCGCACGCGCGCCCTTCTGGATTATGTGGCAGCCTTCAAGTTCTTGGCAACCTTTGACTTCCCCAACTTCCGTGCCGTCCTTAAGGCGCGTAAGGAATACCAACGCATGCGCCCCGACTTCACGCCCCAGCGCGTGGAAAACTTGCAGAAGACCGTGAATGATTCACTCCCCGAGCGCATGAACTTCAGCATCCTCTGGCAGTTTTATGCGAGGGGGAAGAAGTTGTTTGCGGAATTGTAGGGGGACTGGCAATAGGCCGTTACAGGCAGCGACAGGCCTTAACAAGCCATAACAATCGCCGCCCCACTCCGCAAGGCATTACTCACTACTCACTCCTAACTACTCACTACCACAATGCCCTTATACCTCATCCCCGTAACCCTTGGTGACACACCGCATGAGCGCGTGTTGCCCGCATATAATAAAGAAGTGATACTCGGTTTGCGCCACTTCATCGTAGAAGAGTTGCGCACCGCCCGACGCTTCTTGAAGCAAGTAGAGAAGTCGATTGATATTGACAGTCTTCAGTTTTACACCATGGGCAAGCACGCTGATGCGGCGCTCTTCTCCAAGTATTTAGAACCGCTCCGCCGTGGTGAGTCGATAGGTGTGATTTCCGAAGCTGGATGTCCCGCCGTGGCTGACCCGGGTGCAGATATTGTTGCCATTGCACAGCGTGAGGGGCATCAGGTAGTGCCCCTCGTAGGACCTTCGTCCATTCTCTTAGCAGTGATGGCGAGTGGGTTTAACGGACAAAGTTTTGCCTTTCACGGGTATCTGCCCATCGATGCTTCCGACCGCAGCAAGCGCCTGAAGCAGTTGGAACAGCGCTCCATGCATGAGAACCAAACACAGCTCTTTATTGAGACTCCCTACCGCAATGCCAAACTCTTTGCCGACATCCTTTCTGCCTGTGCGCCCCAAACGCGACTCTGCGTAGCGGCAGGCATTACGACGGAGCAGGAATACATCCGTTCAATGACGCTTAAGGAATGGAAGCAAAAGGGACTGCCCGACCTTGGAAAGATTCCTGCTATCTTCGCCATCTATGCGGGAGGACGGAAATAATAATCGAGAAAGTTTTTTTACAACGTGATGTTATATACTGCAAACTTATTTATATATTTGCAGTAACAAGGTTGCAAACAATTTGACATTAAGATTATAGACCTTAAGACTATAAATATCTAATGATTATGGAACACTATTGGAATTTGTACACAGAACTTCCTACGCTGATGCAAATCTTTTGGGGATGTGCCCTGATTAGCACAACGATTATGGTAGTTCAGTTTATCCTTTCACTTTGCGGAATTGGCGATGTTGAAATGGATGTTGATTTTGACTCGGCAGACGGATTAGACGCAGCAACAGCAGGAGACCTTTTCTCAATTAAAAACCTCATTATATTCTTTGTAGGTTTCGGTTGGGCAGGTATCAGTTTCCGCGATGTAATCCCCCAAGACACACTCTTAATTCTTGCTGCTGTAGTATGCGGATGCTTCTTCGTAATTTCGTTTATTTTAATTTTCAAGCAGTTGATGAAGTTCGAAGGCAATGGCGCCGTACGCATGGAAGCAGCAGTGGGCAAAAAGGGCGAAGTATATCTCCGCATTCCCGCCAAGCGCAATGGCAAGGGTAAGGTAACGGTGAGCCTCAACGGTGTAGCCCGCGAATACAATGCCGTTACTAATGATGACGAGATGATTCCCTCAGGAAAAATCGTGGATATCATTGGCAGCACAGGTGAAGGCACCTTACTTGTTACAGCACGCCTCTCCTAAACAACTCTCAAGAATTACAATAACTTAAATACTTTATAAGATATGGAAATTATTATTATTGGCGTCGTTATTGGTGTATTCACCATCGTAGCACTTCTTAATCGCTACCGCCGTTGTCCTTCCGACAAGATTCTCGTCATCTATGGTAATAAGGGTAAAGGTTCTGCCAAGTGTATTCATGGTGGCGGTGCATTTGTATGGCCCGTTATTGAAGATTATGCTTACTTAAGTCTTATCCCTATTTCAATTGATGCAAACCTTACAAACGCATTGAGCCGCCAGAACATCCGCGTGGACGTACCCAGCCGCTTTACCGTGGGTATTTCTACCGACCCCGACTATATGTTGGCAGCCGCAGAACGTCTTCTTGGCCTTTCTCCCACACAGATTCAAGAATTGGCACGCGATATTCTCTTCGGTCAACTCCGTTTGGTTATCGCTACCATGAGTATTGAAGAATTGAACAACGACCGTGACAAGTTCTTGGAACAGATTTCTGCTAACGTGGAAGTGGAATTGAAGAAGATTGGTCTCCGCCTCATCAACGTAAACGTAACGGACATCAAGGACGAGTCTGGTTACATCGAAGCCCTCGGTCGTGAAGCTGCAGCACGCGCTATCAACGAAGCAAAGGTACGCGTTGCAGAACAGGAAAAGGTCGGTGAAATCGGTAAGGCAGAAGCAGTTAGAGAAACTCGTATTCGTACTGCAGAAGCCAACGCTCAGGCCGTAAAGGGTGAGAATGAAGCGAAGGTAGAAATCGCTAATTCTGAAGCATACCGCCGTGAGCGCGAAGCGGAAGCACAGCGTAAGGCAAGTGCTGCTGAAAAGGTGCAACAGGCTAAGGCGCTTGAAGAAGCATACGCAGCTGAACGCGACGCTGAATTGGCGCGTGCACAGCGTGAACGCAGTACAGAAACAGCCAATGTGATTGTGCCTCAAGAAATCGAAAAGCAGCGTCTTATTATCGCCGCAGAAGCTGAAGCAGAACAGAAGCGCGTAAACGCAAAGGGTGAAGCCGACGCTATCTATGCGAAGATGGAAGCTGAAGCAAAGGGTCTCTATGAAATCCTTACCAAGCAGGCTGCCGGTTACGACAAGATGGTGCAAGCAGCAGGCGGAGATGCCAACAAGGCTTACATGTTGCTCTTGCTTGAAAAGCTTCCCGAACTCGTTAAGACTCAGGTTGAAGCCGTTAAGGGTATCAACATCGACCACGTTACTGTTTGGGACAGCGGTCAGGGTGCTAACGGTGGCAAGGGTTCTACTGCGAACTTCGTTTCTGGACTCATGCAGAGCGTTCCTCCCCTCAACGAACTCTTTGACATGGCTGGGTTGAACCTCCCCGAATACCTTGCGAAGAAGAAGCAAGAACCTGTTCAGGAAGCTGAAGTTGTAGAAGTGAAGAAGTAATTCTCCCCCCTCTTAAAAGGAATAAAACACCGCTCGCACTGCGACGCGGTGTTTTTTATATATGTGTATCTCTTAAATTTTCAAAAATATATAGTAACTTTGCACGACAAATTAAATTCTCATAACTATGAACACCAGCGAACACACGCTTCAGCAAATCGGACGCGCCCTCAAAAAGGTGGCGCAGAAATTCAAGATTGAACTTGAAAATCAACCCTTGACCGATATTCATATACAGGTTAACCCAGAAAGCGGTGAGTTGCTCGTGTTCAATGACGAGGACATCGAGATTACGCGTTGTGTGGTGGAAGAGTGGATTAACTACCACAATGAAAACTTCTACGACATCGTTAAGCAGCAGTTGCTCAAGGCAATTCAGGAGCACAAGGAGGAACTTGAAAACCTCTGCATCTTGAAACCCTACTCTTTCGTGCTTGTCGATGAAGACCACGAAACGATTTGCGACCTCTACCTCGTTGACGATGACACCATCGTGCTTGATGGCGAACTCATGGCGGGATTGAGCGACGACCTTGATAGTTTCTGGGAGGAACTTTCAAGCAGATAACCGCCTCAACACAATATTCTAAACGAAACTAAAAATTTTACAACATACTATGTTTGATTCACTTAGCGAACGCTTAGAGCGTTCTTTCAAAATACTTAAGGGGGAAGGCAAGATTACCGAAATCAACATTGCCGAAGCCCTCAAAGATGTGCGCCGCGCACTTATCGAAGCCGACGTAAACTACAAGGTTGCAAAAACCTTTATTGACACGGTAAAAGAAAAGGCGCTCGGTCAGAATGTGCTTATTTCCGTAAAGCCTAAGGAAATGATTATCAAAATTGTGCACGATGAATTGGCACAATTGATGGGTGGAGAAACGGCAGAACTTAACCTTCAGAGCCGCCCCTCAGTCATCCTTATGGCAGGTCTTAATGGTGCGGGTAAAACAACCCTTTCGGGTAAGCTCGCCCTCCTTTTGAAGAGCAAGAAGCACCGCAATCCCCTTCTCGTAGCATGTGACGTTTACCGTCCTGCGGCAGTTGAGCAACTCCGCGTGCTTGCAGAGCAGATTGAAGTGCCTATCTACATGAACTTGGAGTCTAAAGATCCCGTTCAGATTGCACGCGAAGGTGTTCTTGAAGCAAAGTCAAAGGGTTACGACACTGTTATTGTCGACACAGCGGGTCGCCTTGCCATCGACGAGGAATTGATGCAAGAAATTGCGGCAATTAAGGACGCTTGTCAGCCCGATGAAACACTCTTCGTGGTAGACGCGATGACCGGTCAGGACGCTGTAAACACGGCAAAGGAATTTAACGACCGCTTGGACTACGACGGTGTTGTTCTCACCAAATTGGACGGTGACACTCGCGGTGGTGCTGCAATTTCTATCCGCACTGTTGTCAACAAACCCATTAAGTTTGTCGGCACAGGCGAAAAGATGGAAGCGCTTGACCAGTTCCATCCCAGCCGTATGGCGGACCGCATCCTCGGCATGGGCGACATCATTTCGCTTGTTGAGCGTGCGCAACAACAGTTTGACGAAAAGGAAGCGCGCAAGCTCCAGGAGAAGATTCAGAAGAACAAGTTTGACTTCGAAGACTTCTACAATCAGATTCAGCAAATCAAGAAGATGGGTAATATCAAGGACCTCGCTTCTATGATTCCCGGTGTGGGCAAGGCGCTTAAGGATGTAGATATTGACGACAACGCTTTCAAGTCTATCGAAGCCATTATCCAGTCAATGACTCCCAAGGAACGCCGCAATCCCGACCTTTTGATGCGCCAGGCAACTCGCAAAACGCGTATCGCAAAGGGTTCGGGCACAAGCATTCAGGATGTAAACCGCCTCATCAAGCAGTTCGACCAAATGCGTAAGATGATGAAGATGATGACAGGCGGAAATATGAAAAACATGATGTCTCAAATGAAGCAGATGCAGCAGTTGCAGCAGATGCAAGGCATGAGACGCTAAATCATAGATAAGGTATTGGGTTAAAGGTCGCTTCGCTTTCAGGTTATAAGACGCGTGGCGAATCTTAACGAACACCTTATTCTACTATAGTAACAGCAAACGGGTGCGGTGTCGCAATAGTGATTCCGCACTTTTATTTTTTCAGAAAAATTCTTATGACAATTATAGACGGAAAGGCAACTGCCGCACAAATTAAACAAGAAATTGCGGCCGAAGTGGAAGCGCTTGTTGCTGCAGGTAAGAAGCGTCCGCACCTTGTGGCAATCCTTGTGGGCCACGACGGAGGTAGCGAAACCTATGTCAAAAATAAAATGCTCGCTTGCGAAGCCTGCGGATTCAAGTCCTCACTTGTTCGCTTCGACACCGATGTTACAGAAGAAACACTCCTTGCTGAAGTGGCGCGCCTCAACAACGATGACGATGTAGACGGTTTCATCGTGCAACTCCCCTTGCCCAAGCACATTTCAGAGCAACGCGTTACCGAAGCCATCGACTTCCGCAAGGACGTTGACGGTTTCCACCCCATCAATGTGGGCAGACTTTCTATCGGTCTCCCATGTTATATCTCTGCGACTCCTAAGGGCATTCTCGAACTCCTCCGCCGTTACAACATCCCCACAAGCGGCAAGCACTGTGTCATTATCGGGCGCAGCAATATCGTGGGCAAGCCCATGGCATCCTTAATGCTTCAAAAGGAACTCGGAGATGCTACGGTGACAGTCGTACATAGTCACACGCAAAACATCAAGGAGGAATGTCGCCGTGCGGATATTCTCATCGCCGCCCTCGGTCGCCCCGAATTTGTTACGGTAGACATGGTGAAACCCGGCGCTACGGTCATCGATGTAGGCACAACGCGCGTACCCGATGCTTCACGCCCCAACGGATTCCGCCTTTGTGGCGATGTATGCTTCTCAGAAGTTGCTCCGCTTTGCGAAGCCATCACTCCCGTTCCCGGTGGCGTAGGCCCTATGACCATTTGCATGCTCATGCTTAACACGCTTGAAGCAGCCAAAGGACTGATGAAATAATTTTGCACAGACACCGCAAAAACTATTCGGCACTTAGTTGAAATTATCTGAGAGATAAATCAAACTAAGTGCCGAATATTTTTTTGCAAGTCGGAGACAGTTTTACGAAATGCTGGAACAGTGAATAATCCACGCAAAACATAGTTGCATTTACGCCCCTCGTTACTCCTACTCTTCATTCATCCAATTTGAACAATCCCACGGACTCTTGTATTTGTTTATTGCCGAAGGTTTAATCTCACTTCCACCGACAGGAATGCGGTCGGTGCTTGCGGCGAGCATCGCCTCCAAGTGAAGTTCCATCACCCGAAGTTGGGGTTGGATATAGTTTTGTTTCATAGTTTTAGTTTTTTAAGTTGATAAGGTTAAAGTCGACAAATGGTTTGTACATTCCGCACTGCGCTCTATTGAGAGCACCATGCGGATAAGTCTTCACGACTTACTTTATCACTACCTTTTTACCGTTCATAATATAAACCCCACCCTTCTGAGGCACAGACACACGGCGTCCGCTAAGGTCGTAGATTTCAGAGTTCACTGCTCCGTTTTGTCCACCGAGTTCCTCGATACCCGTTGTACCACCGTCGCCCAACACGCGTATGTTGATGCGGCGAATGTGAGGAGCATTTACCGGTGTTCCTGAGCGTGGTATGATGGTGAGGTATGCACGGAAGGGGTTAAGTCCTTCGGTTCGCCACCAGCCACCTTCGGTAGATATTGCATAGTGAGTGCCATACATCTCCTCAAAGTCTAATTGCCCCATTCGTTCGTATATACCTCTAAGTTCAAATATTGATCTTACCGATTGACAGGAAACAGTTCTTCCTACTGTAGATTCCACTAACGCATTCTCGACTACCAGGTTCATATCCATTGCTTCAGTATTCTTTGCACGGATGAAGTAAGGGTAATTCGCCTTTAGTGTACCGTTCTTTATCTTGATGATTTCCATCTCCATCTGATCGATGCTGCCGTCGGCGTCGGCGTCATAGGTATGCATATTGTTCATGTAGGCCACCTCATAGTCCTCCAGCAGTTCATCGGTCACCTCAATCTCGAAGGGCACATACAGCGAGTTCCACTCCTGGTTGGGCAGCTCGCGGTAGTAGGTAAGTTTTTCCACGTCGTAATCATCATCTATAATGACCCTGCTGTAATAGCCGTCGTAGATTTCCACCTCGGTGGCATCGGCATCAAAGTGTCCGCAGTCGATGCAGATACTGCCGTGGTAATTGTGGGCTTCTGTTACGGTAGTACCACAGAGAGAACAGGTGTAGGTGTGCTGGGAACCATCATAGGTGGGTGCATAAGTAAGCTCACCGCCTTCGTGCGTACAGGAACAATAACCGCAGTTATCGCAAATGATGCCTGTAAAGGAGTGCTCGCCCTCGCAGGTTCCATCTTCCTTGAGCAGACCGCCCAGTGCGCCGTATTTTACGACCTTATCAGTGGTTATGGCATCCAATCCAGTGTAACAGTAAATAGTACTGCTCTTTACCGAGCCACCTTCGCCACAGTTAATACTACCTGTAGCGTGATAACCACCTTCTTCACCCATTTCATCTCCCAAATATCCAATATAGTCAGAATACGGGTTGTATCTAAAGGTATGTATT
>JBGVGJ010000059.1:0-2691 GCA_045121635.1 Alloprevotella sp.
AGTATAGTTTGCTAAATTATTATAGTTGTTTAAAATTTTGCTACTTGTGCTATCTGGGGGATGGCTTGGCTTGAGTTGCCTATGAAGGTCGTGGTAAGCTGCGATAAGCTTGGGCGAGGAGCATACATCTTTGGAACCCAAGATTGCCTAATGGGACTTCCTAACATGTTTTCATGTTGATCCGTGTAGGATTGGGAACCCACCGAATTGAAACATCTTAGTAGGTGGAGGAAAAGAAAGCAATATGCGATATCGTTAGTAACGGCGAGCGAAAACGATTCAGAACAAACTGAATCCCACTTTGTGAATTGTGGGAGATGTGGTGTGTAGACTTACTTTTAAACTTTTTTGGGTAAATTGAATTCTATTTGGAATTTTAGAACCGTAGAGGGTGATAGTCCCGTAAATATGTCCGATTAAAGTTTTTGTAATGTTCTCGAGTAGGATCCGTTGGATATCGGGTTTGAATGTGGGAGGCATCAACTCCTAATTCTAAATACGTCTCAAGACCGATAGAGTAGAAGTACCGTGAGGGAAAGCTGAAAAGTACCCCTATAGGGGGGTGAAAAGTACCTGAAACCAGATAGTGATGGCCAGATGTGGCGCGTAAGGAATGAATATCTTCGAACGAATCAGTGGTAACATTGTAGTAGGAGAGGATGGGACTAGTGTTGCATCGTCCGTCTTGAAACACGGGCCAGGGAGTTCTTTGTTGTGGTGAGGCTAAGGAGTTTAACTTCGTAGTCGTAGGGAAACCGATATGCTCGCAGCATTTTTTGTGAGGGGCAAGGTCTTAATAGGGCCTGGAATCACAGCATTGAAACCCGAAGCCGGTCGATCTATTCCTGGGCAGGATGAAGTCGCTCTTACGAGCGATGGAGGTTCGACGAGTTGTTGTTCTGCAAAACACTCTCTTGACTTGGGAATAGTGGTGAAAGGCCAATCAAGGCCGGTGACAGCTGGTTCCACTCGAAATGACTCTAAGGTCAGCCTGACTGGAGGTTGGTGGCGGGGTAGAGCACTAATTGGACGTTTAGGGAGGGAAACTTCTCGGCGTACTGTAAAACTCCGAACTCGTCACCGTCGTAGAAGGTTGGAGTGAGGGGCGCGGGGTAAGCTTGTGTCCCGAAAGAGAAACAACTCAGACTATGGTTAAGGCCCCTAAATACTGGATAAGTGTAAGGGAGTCTTTGGCCCAAGACAATGGGAAGGTGGGCTTAGAAGCAGCCACCCTTTAACGAGTTCGTAACAGATCACCCATCGAGGTCAGAGGCACCTAAAATGGACGGGAATTAATCCAGTTGCCGATACCATAGAACACATGCTTTTTGTGTGTGATTGTGTAGAGTGGCGACCTGTGTGGGTTGAAGAGGGGGCGTGAGTTCCTTTGGACCTTGCAGGTATGTGGATCCTGGTAGTAGTAGCAGCAAAGTGAGGTGAGAATCCTCACCGCCGGAGGGGCTAGGGTTCCTTGGCAATGTTCGTCAGCCAAGGTTTAGTCGATCCTAAGGTCAGTCATAAGTTGAGCTGGTCGAAAGGGAAACAGGTTAATATTCCTGTACATAGTGAATATACGGTGACGTTTGGGCTAATTTCTGACGCTTTGAGATATGTTTTGTAGGATTGTCGTCCTATTTAAGGGTTTAAGCCTGGGGAGAGGTGTAATAGCGAGAACCAGGTGTAGGCTTGATGAGCTGATTGTTTTTAAATTGGTTTAACTGATTCATGGAGTCCTTGAAAAGGGAATTGGTTTTAGATTTCACTATTTCGTACCGAGATCCGTCACAGGTGCCCCTAGCTGAGTAGGCTAAGGCGTTTTAAGGTAAACTAGCTAAGGGAAATCGGCAAAATGGCCCCGTAACTTTGGGATAAGGGGTGCCAGCTATGTGAATAGCTGGTCTCAGTGACTAGGGGGGCCCGACTGTTTAATAAAAACATAGCTCTCTGCTAGCCCGTAAGGGTGTGTACAGAGGGCGACACCTGCCCAGTGCTGGCACGTGAAGCTGGAGTTCAGTTCAGTGAAGCGCCAGTAAACGGCGGGGGTAACTATAACCCTCTTAAGGTAGCGAAATGCCTTGTCGGATAAGTACCGACCTGCATGAATGGTAGAACGAGGTCCCCACTGTCCCTAGCTAGAACTTAGTGAACCTGCTTTTCTGGTGCACAAGCCAGAGTCTTCCATTGGGAAGTGAAGACCCCGTAGAGTTTTACTGCAGTCTGTCGTTGAGGCTTGGTTATAGGTTTGAAGAGTAATTGGGAGAATTCGATTATAAGTCGCCAGGCTTGTATGATTCGTCATTGGGACACCAATATCTTATGACTGTGTTTCTAACCTCACGTTTTTGTGGGGGACATCGGTAGATGGGCAGTTCGGCTGGGGCGGCACGGGCTTGAAATGGTATCAAGCCCGCCCAAAGGTCAACTCAGGTGGGACAGAGATCCACCGTAGAGTGTAAGGGCAAAAGTTGGCCTGACTGTATTTCGATCAGCAAGAAATCCAGAGGCGAAAGCCGGGCCTAGCGAACCTCAGAGTCCTCCTTGATGGGGGCCTGAGATGACAGAAAAACTACCTCGGGGATAACTGGGTGGTCGCAGGCAAGAGCCCATATCGACCCTGCGGCTTGCTACTTCGATGTCGGTTCTTTCCATCCTGGGTGTGCAGCAGCACCCAAGGGTGGGGTTGTTCGCCCA
>JBGVGJ010000060.1:0-40041 GCA_045121635.1 Alloprevotella sp.
GTCCGAAGAAATGTGTACTTTTGCCCATGGTTAAATCTTTTAATCAGCAAATTCAAAGATAACCAAAAAGGGCTGAACTTCCTAACCGGAGTTCAGCCCATTCTTTTTTTGATTTGAATAAGTTTTAGCGGACAGTAATAAATAAATCTAAACCCTGATTGTAATATGGCAACAGTAAAGATTAAGTTCCGACCATCAACGGGTGATGGCGGACAAGGTGCAATCTTCTATCAAGTAATCCATAATCGTGTAGCCCGTCAGCAAAAGACGGGCTACCGTCTCTACGGCTATGAGTGGAATAGCTATTTGTCGGAGGTGGTATTACCTAAGTTCAACGAAAGCAGAAAACGCTATCTCTCGGATATTGGCGATAGAATCAGGATGGATATTCGCCAATTCAATAAAATCATTGCGTCATTGGAACACAATACGAATATCTACACTGCCGATGATGTAATAGCGGAGTTTGTAACGGACAACCCTGAGAATTTCCTCTTCTCGTTTATGGAAGGTGTAATCTCCAACTTGAAAACATTGGGTAAAGTTCGCACATCGGAAACCTACGCAGCAACCCTATGTAGTTTCAGACGCTTCCGAGAGGACAGGGATGTGCCATTGGATGATTTGGATTCCGATATGATGATGGCATACGAAGCCTATTTGAAGAATAACGGAGTGAGTCCCAACTCTTCATCATTCTATATGCGTAATCTTCGGGCTGTATATAACCGTGCCGTAGAAAAGAAATTGACTTCACAGCGATTCCCATTCAAGCAGGTCTATACGGGAGTGGATAAGACCGTTAAGCGAGCAGTACCTCTTAAAGTTATCAAACGAATCAAGGAGAAGGATTTTTCAATGAATCCGACCTTTGATTTTGCCAGAGATATGTTCCTGATGAGTTTTTACACTCGTGGTATGTCATTCGTGGATATGGCATATCTACGAAAAAAGGATTTGCAGAACGGTGTGCTGTCCTATCGCAGACGCAAGACGGGGCAACAACTCTTTGTCAAATGGGAGAAATGTATGCAGGGGATTGTGGATAAGTACGATACTTCACAATCCAACTATCTATTACCCATCATCAAACCATTTAGCAATATTGATGAACGCAAGCAATACATCTATGCTGCTCATAACATCAACCGCTGTCTGAAAATCATTGGTAAGGAACTCGGATTGTCTGTATCGCTTACCCTGTATGTTGCCCGACACGCTTGGGCGAGCATCGCCAAGAGCAAGAATGTACCGCTATCGGTAATCAGTGAGGGAATGGGACACGATTCAGAAACTACTACTCGCATCTATCTCGCATCATTGGACACAATGGCAATAGACAAAGCGAATAGTATGATATTGAAATCTCTGTAAGAGAGAGATTGTTGAGCAAATGAAAGGTCTCTTGGGAAGAGAAATTATATCTCTTTGGAAGAGAAATGATTGCCTATACAAAATTATAATAAATAATGCAAATAACACCAATTTTACTCAAAAAAGTTTCTCCAAATTAACATTTTGTTAAGAGCGTAATTTGAATCGTTGAGCAAATTGATTATACCTTTCGTGTTAACTAATTGATATTTCAAATGAAAAGTACTAAGTAATTTCTCTTCCCAAGAGAAGTTATTAATTAAAAAGAGTTATATGGATAAATATCAGATACATAGCGGAGAATTTATTGCATTTGAGGTGCTGAAAATATCATCAATACCTCATATATCCATTTTATCAGAATCTCGTTCAGCAGTTGAACAAAACCAAATCGTAATGTCATATGCTCAAAGTATGGCGAATACTCTGACGGAAATTTATCAACAGTATAAAGATAAATTCACTCGTACGGGAGTTAATCCTGAGTTTGCATTGGATTTAACTTGGGTAACCGAACCTGTCATAAATCAGCCCTATAAGGCACGGATTAATCTATATATATCTGTTAGAGCCATTAATCAAAATTCAACATTGGCAGAAAATGTTGTTAATGAAATTATGACACTAATTTCATCAGCTCTTGACACTGATAAATATGAATATAAAAAAGAGTCATTATTATCATATCATTCATTACTAAAAAATATCAATAGAGATAATGTACAGGCAATAACCAAAGAAGAACGATTGGAAGACCTCCAGAATCAATACTTCCCCATCTGTTATGCGTTTGACACATTCCCTACTGATTATCAAGATCTCAGTCGAATTGTAAGCATCTTAATTGCGAATCCAGATTGCGCTGTAAGTTTTCAACTTATACCAACATATTATACTCAGGACGAACTTGTTGAAATAAATAAGTCTAATCAAGCTTTAAGTACATTAAGTCGTGGAGTCTCAGATCAGCAGGTTGGTAATATGAGTATTACGGCAGCAGATAAAGTATCTGATTTATATAAATACTATTTTGACAATAAAAGTAGATCTTTATTTACATATAACATCTTGATTTTTGGTAGGGGTACATCATTGACAAGTGTCTCTACAAGAGTTTTAGGACAGCTTAATTCAACATATAAGACGACGCCTAATCTAAAGTTTGTTGAAATTCCGAAATCTACAGCTTTGGACTCAATAGAAACTCTGTATTCGCAACCTTGGGTACTTAATGACTTTATAGTAAGTCAAGGCCGAAATATGAGTATCTGGAATAGTGGGATGATATCCAATGCATTATACAGATTGCCATATATAATTACAGCTGATGAGGCAGCAAACTTTTTCCGCTTACCTATAGGAAGCGATAAAGTTAATGCAGGATTGAATGTTAACGAAACTGGAAAATCCAGTAAATCATATTCACAGAATCTTATCAATGCAGGCGATATAGAATTCGGTAAATTGAAGTCTTCGTCCCGTAACGATTCCATCGGATTGACCTTGAAGGATTTAGCAAAACATATGTTGGTCGTAGGTACACCAGGTTCTGGCAAAACGACTTTTTCCGTAGGTTTGTTAGATAGATTATGGAAAGAACATCACATTCCGTTTCTTGTTATTGAGCCAGCGAAGAACGAGTATAGAGCATTGGTTCAAAGTATTCCTGAACTTCAAGTATTCACACCTGGAAAGAATTTTATTTCACCTTTTGTATTTAACCCTTTTATACCGCCTAAGAATGTAAAGCTTGAAACATATAAATCTACATTAAAAACTGCTTTTGCCGCAGGTGTTTCTATGTCTTCTCCATTGGATAAAATTTTTGAGGATACGATAAATAATTGTTATTCGGACTTCAGATGGCTTGATACTTATACCGTTGACGACAAAGGACAAAGATTTAACATTACGGATTTCATCAAATGTTTTCAAGAGACATTTGATGAAATCGGATATACTGGCGATGCACGAAATATAGGAAGAGCTGGTATTGTTCGATTAAAAAGTCTTGTAAACTTGTTCGATAATTATTTCTCTATTCCAATAGAGGATATGCTAACAAAACCAACCATAATAGAGTTAGCGGCAATTGAGAATTCAGATCAAAAGGCTTTGATTATTGCTCTGTTGCTTCTCTCTATTCTAGCATATGTTAATGCAAATTATGTAGGAGAAGGTGGTTTACGTAATTTCATATTATTGGAAGAAGCTCACGTACTTCTTGATACTTCAAGTGGAGGAGGTGAAGGGGCTGCTAATCCTGCGGCTATAGCACAAGGATTGGTAAAAAGGATGTTAGCCGAGATACGCTCTTACGGAGTAGGATTAGCTATTGCGGACCAATCGCCACGAAAAGTAGGTATTGACATTGTTGCATTGACCGATATCAAAGTGGCATTCAGATTAGTTGAAGGTCAAGATAAGCAGATATTAGCGGATTCAACAAGTATGTCGGATATTCAAAAATCTCGCTTGGCTAAACTTAAGCCAGGTGAAGCATTCTTATTTTTTAATAGATTGGATGAGCCAGAAGAGATTATCACCCCAAATTATCGTATGGAAAATAAAATCTCCATATCTCTTTCAGATAAAAGTATAAAAGAACTGTCTACATACTGGAAAGACAAACAAGATAAATTACGTCCATATCCTGAATGTCAATTATGTCCTTATTGCAAAGAATCCTGTGACTATAACCGACGTGTTCTTGCAAAGGAAGTCGCGCGAAGAATATTTAATAAGCACATAAAAGCAGGAGCAAAGGATATCGAAAAAGTCGTATTCGTATTCTCGAAGATTATCAGTTTAATTGTCAGCGAACTCAATGATGAAACTTTTGATAGACCTTTATTGTCTTGCGTAAAAGTTCATTTATGGCGAAAAATCAAATATGAGACCAATATAAGGATAGCAGAGGGGACAATTCAAAAATCATTAATTAAAGAATAAAACTATAGTTTAATATGAGTGAGGAATTTAATGATGATATGAGTAGTGTTGATGATTCATTCAATGATTCATCAAGTGAAATAGAATCGGACATCGAAGATTCAGCATCAGAAGTCGAAGCGGAGGCCAATGAGATTGCCGAAGAGCAGGCTGCTGAAATGGAGGCAGAAGCACAGGAAGCCCAAGCAGAAGCCGAAGCGGAAGCCAATGAGATTGCCGAAGAACAGGCTGCTGAAATGGAGGCGGAAGCACAAGAAGCCCAAGCGGAAGCCGAGGCGGAGGCCAATGAGATTGCCGAAGAGCAGGCTGCTGAAATGGAGGCGGAAGCACAGGAAGCCCAAGCGGAAGCCGAGGCGGAGGCCAATGAGATTGCCGAAGAGCAGGCTGCTGAGATGGAGGCGGAAGCACAAGAAGCCCAAGCGGAAGCCGAGGCGGAGGCCAATGAAATTGCCGAAGAAAATTCTGATGAAAAGAAAGATGAGGTATCACATGATATGGATGAGAGTCAACTATCTCCGTCGGAACTTTCAGAAAAAGGTCGGGAAGAAATGGAACAAGCTCAAAAAGAAGCTGAACAATGGGCAGATGAAAATGGAATGGAGCGCTGGAGTGATGGGTCATTAAGGAAAGATTATGAAGATAGTATAAAAGACGCAGAAGCAGAAAATCAGGCAGAGATGGAAGCAGAGCAGGAAGCCGAAACTCAGCGTCAGGCAGAGATGGAAGCAGAGCAGGAAGCTGAAGCGCAGCGTCAGGCAGAAGTAGAGGCAGAAGAAAGGGCTACGCTTGAGGCAGATGTACAAGCTCAAGCGGATGCTCTAAATAAAGAGTACATAGATTTAATGGATAGGAAACAAGCTGCATTTGATAGCGCTGTTGATGCTACCAATATAGAAGACCGTGACCGATTTGCCAATATACAAGAAGATATTGGGAGAGAAATGGAGCAAGTAAGGAGTAAAATTATTGAGAATAACAATAGACTTAAATAGTTATGTCCGAATGGAATGAAGATGATCCTGATTTGGAACAGAAAACCGAAGCAGAAGAGCCTCAGAATAATATTGATATAGCTCAGGAAGATGCTTTTTATGGCAACCAACAGATATACAACTCTCGCTTGGATGACTATGAGAAAGATATGAATTGCGAATATCTTTCTGAAGAAGAACGAGAATATGCAAAGCAACAATACAATGAAGTATATATCGAGAAAAGGGATGCTATAGATAAATGGAAGGAGGAGTATGGGCAATATGACGAAAAAAGAACAGAATTAAGAATAGGAGAAAAATCTGAAGAGATAGAGGAGCAGATATCCTATGAAATTGCTGAAGAGCAAACCACTGAAATGGAAGCCTATGAGATTGCAGAACAGAATGAAACAAACTTTGAGAATCTTTCTTATGAAGAGCTTGTAGAAAAATATAAGGACAACTATGCTCATGATGTTGCACTTGGAGATCAATATGCACTGTATGACAAACAGATTGCAGAAATCAGTTGCGATAAAGCCTATTATTCTTCAGAAAAGGAGTGGAATAGCTACATTGATGAAAAAATAAGTGCTCAAAATGATGTTTCGGCTCGGCGTAATCAAATACAGTCTGAAATGAGGAAATTAGAAATAGAAATGGATAGAAGAAAGATATGAATTGAAAATTAAAACATTAAACTTATGGGATTATTTCACAGAAATGAGAGTGAAGCAAATTTTGCTGGAGGAAGTAAAAATGTAATGGAGTCAATACAGCGTGCGACAGATACCAACACGCTGATATATCTTGACCCCCAAGTAGATTTTAACACCAACTCGGTTATTACTGTTGCGCCAAATGAACAAGTCATTTTTATTAAAAATGGTGAATTTTATGGCACTTTACCTTCTGGGCGACATGAAATTAAAAGTGAGAACTATCCTCTCCTTAGTCGAATCCGTAATATGCTTACGGGAGGCATGAGCACTTTTACATGTCAAGTTTATCATGTAAACACTTCAGAGCAAAATGTCGGTTGGGGTACTAGTAGTGCTATTGAAATTCAAGATTTCTTTTTAGGTGGTGGCATGATTGGGGTTCCTACATTAATTCGTGGAGCAGGAGAATTTCGTGTGAGATTTAACATCCGTGAAGATGATGATGCCAGCAAGCAGACTTTTATGCGACTTATGGGAGATAAAAGTTCTTATACTTCAAATGATTTGAGTATGTTATTTAGGGCTCAAATATCTCAAGAGATTAGTGATGTTGTTGGAAAAACATTGGAAGAGCGTTCTATGCAGAGGTCTATCAATGCAATTTCAAGTCAACTAAAAGATTTTTCCAAAGAACTGAAACCAATTTTTGATGAGTTGTTTGTTGATTATGGATTAGAACTTGTCAATTTCTCATTCTATAATTTGACTATAGATGAAACCGAAGAGCGTAAAAAATATCTTGATAGACTTATTGCTGCAGCACATACAGGAAGTTACGATAAAGCTGTACAGCAAGAATTGTTAAAGGATGTTGCCATTAATCCTGCGGCTGGTGGTATTGCAAGTGCAGGTGCAGGACTTGGTATGGGAATGGCAGCAGGTAATGCATTTGCCCAAATGGCAACAACAGCATTCTCCCAACCGCAGCAACCTCAGACTCCGCAGCAACCTATGAGTTTTGGTGGGCAAAATCGTTTCGGAGTAAATAATAGACAACAGCAACCAAGTCAGCAACTAGTTCAACCCGATCCTATGGAATCTTTGATGAAGATGAAACAGATGCTAGATGCTGGTTTAATAACACAAGACATCTATAATGCAAAGGTTGCAGAGATAATGAGTAGAATGTAGAATCGAAATACATACCATCATGAAAAATAATATATTAAAAGTCGTAATAGGACTAATTTTTCTAGTACTTTTTAATGGGTTGTTCTTCTATTTAGGAGGTACAGAACATACTGAAGTTAATTGGATATGTTATGCTTTTATCCACGCATCATGTTTATGTATATTATTGACTCCTCTGTTTTGTAAATCAGGAAAAGGATTAGAAGTATTATCATATAGCCTTTATCTAAGAGCCTTATTCTACTTTTTTACAGAATTGATTGTAGGAATCGTTTGTATCGCTATTTCTCCTGAAAGCCCAACATGGCCTCTTATAATTCAAGGCATACTATTAGCGATATTCCTTGTTCTTCAAATTATGAGTGTATTGGCTAATGATGCAACAATACAAACTATGCAAAAGCAGAAAGAGGAATCTATTTATATACAAACTATGGCTCAAAGGATAAGAACCTGTATGCGTAGAATTTCAGATATGAATATTAAGAAACAAGTTGAACGGTGTTACGATGCTGTAAACAATAGTTCGTTACAAAGTTATCCTGAAGCTAAAGATGCGGAGTTAATTCTTCGTAATGCGGTTGAAATATTGTGTGTTGCTATAGAAAATGGAGATTACCAAGATATAGATAAAAAGGCCAAAGGAGTGATTTATGCAGTCCAAGACCGTAACGCTATTATCAAAAGATACAGAACCCATTAATTAAATAATTTAAAACTTTATCCGTATGGCAGATTCATTAGAGCTACAACAGGTCATTTGCCCAAGTTGTAAACAAGTAATTACTTCATTTAGCCCGTTTGCGGCTGAAGTTGAATGCCCTTATTGTCATAATAAGGCATTTAATCCGCTAATCACTGCAAAAAAGATTCCTGTTCCTGAACGTTTGATTGTATTCAAAACCAATGAAAATGATTTTGAACAGGCTTTAATTTCAAATTTGGTAGAGCGTGATTATGTTCCTACAGACATTTTCAATTGTATTAATCCTGATAATGTTATCAAGGCATATCTCCCTATGTTCCTTTATGAAGGACAATATCAATCATCTTGGTCTTGTAAGGTTGCATACGAAGCTACAGAAGTCAGAGCTACATCTGATGGTAAAGGCGTGAAGAATAAGACTGTAAAAAAGTATGCTCCGCAAACAGGTACATCACAAGGCAATTTTGCTTTCCTTTGTTTAGCATATGAGGGTAAGGATATACCTGAAGAGCTCCGCACTTTCAGTACTCAGTTTCCATACAATACAATGGCTTCAAAAGAGTATGACCCTAATTTGTTAGGTTTAGATGCGGAAGATAGTCCGATAACTCTTCCACTTGATGCAGATACAGACTTGATTTGGAATAAATATGGAGATAGTCTTGTAAATCAAATGGCTAGTGATAATGCAAAGCAGCAACTTTCAGGAGAAGATATTATAGATTTCCGTGCAAGCAACAGCTATAATCTGAAGCATAATGGACGCTTTGTATTAGCACCATTCTGGTTCGTATATTATACCTATAATAATGAAAAACATTATTTCATTATGGATGGTTTGGGTGAAAATACAGCTATGACAACGCCTATAAACCAAGAAGAAGTTGCATTTGTCAATGGAAAAGAACGCATAAAAACTATTGTTTCTTGGTTATGGCCATTAGCAATTTTGATGTGGTTCTTACTTGATTTTACAGCAGCACTCGTAACCTTAGGAGTTTGGTTTGTTGCAAAAATCATTGTTAATATGATGATGAACAAACAAATACAGAGTCGCCTAGACACATCACGTGAAGCAAGGCGAGCAGCAGCGGCTAATTTATAAAATTATCGGAATGTTGGAGTGGGTGTGTCAAAACAGGCACACCCACTTTTTATATCACAAAGTCCCGACTTTCACAAGCCAGGACTTTGCTATTACCTAAAATATTTGTAACTTTAGGCATAAGTTCAAAAACATGCCAAAGTTACATTTTCGTCCTTACATACCCAACCAATTGGTACTTTTTCCTCAACAAATTGATGAGAATATTGCAGACAATGATCCTGTCCGCATCATCAGTGCGATAGTTGACAATCTAAATCTTGAGCCCTTTCATAAGTTATACAAGGAGTCAGGTCGTTGTCCCTATCACCCCAAGATGATGCTCAAGGTTATTCTATATGCCTACATGAACAATATCTATTCATGTTGCAAGATAGAGAAACTATTACTCAGAGATATTCATTTTATATGGTTAGCAGGGTATGAGCATCCTGATTTTATAACTATTAATCGTTTTCGCAATCGTGTAAAGAGTGAAATCAACACCATCTTTACGCAAATTGTCTTATTGTTGGCTAGTCGCGGTTTTATTACCCTTGATGTGGAGTATATAGATGGAACTAAAATCGAATCAAAAGCAAACAAGTATACTTTTGTTTGGCGCAAGAGTATAGAAAAGAATCGTGAGAAATTGAAGGAGAAAATCCGTGTGCTGCTTCAACAATTCGATGAGGTTATTGCTCAAGACAAACAATTAGACACAGAGTCTGTGGAGTTTACTGCTGAATCTTTAAGTAGTTTGATTGATGAACTCAAGGAATCGCTTTCCAAGGAAGATGCGCCCAAGACAAAAGAAGAGAAAACTACCCAGCGTAAGGTTAAGAAGCAAGTTAAGGAACTAGAGAAGCATCGTGAAAAACTTAACGAGTATAACCAGAAATTAGATCAGATAGGTAATCGCAACTCAATGTGTAAGAGAGAGTAAAATGCAGGGCACTTAAATGGAGAATGAGGGGAATGTACAGAAGTACATGACACAGTTCTTAAAACCTTAAAGCGAAGCGACCTTATAACTTTAATACCTTATCTGCTACTTATTCAAGTTCCACTATCTCAATGCTAGCACCCTTTGCCACCTCTTGCAGCAGGAATACTATGATGTTCGTAATTCGACACCTCAAAATTTACGGAATCTTCCTACTAAATTTGCTTTTCAATAAAGTAGCGTGGGCGACGCTTTACCTCTCTGTAAATTTTTCCGATGTATTCGCCGATAACACCTATAGCAGTCAAAATAACACCGCCTATAAACCACATAGAGACCAGCAACGAGGTCCAACCTGCTACGGTGTGCCCACTAAGATATTCATAAATAGCATAACCAATGATGCCTATGGCTATCAATACAAACAGCACTCCCAAGGTTGTAATAAGTCGAAGCGGTTTTACGCTGAATGATGTAATACCATCAATCGCAAAATTCAGCATTTTTGAAAGCGGATACTTTGATTCTCCAGCGTAGCGCTCATTGCGGTCGTAATAGACAAAGTCAGACGGATACCCCAAAGCGCGAACGATGCCACGAAGGAAAAGGTTTCGCTCGGGGTGTGCAATCAAAGCTTGCAATGCTCTCTTGCTCATCAAACGGAAGTCCGCATGGTTGTACACAACATCGCCTCCCATTGTCTGCATCAACTTATAGAAGAATTGAGCGGTGTGCTTCTTGAAGAAGGTGTCCGTCTTACGTTCCTTACGCACACCGTAAACAATGTCTATCCCTTGATTAAATCGGTCGGTCATTTCGACTATGGCATGTACATCATCCTGCAAATCCGCATCAATGGATATAGCAGCATCGAAAGGCGCATTAGCGGCCCATTCCAATCCCGCCCACAACGCTTGCTGGTGACCCACATTATGAGCAAGTTTCAACCCCATAACACGGTGATTGTCGGTTGAAAGTTTCTCTATTATATCCCAAGTTGCATCACAACTTCCATCATCAACAAATAACAATTTGCCTTCAACTATTTTTTTGTCTCGCTCCATACCTTCAAGAATATTTGAAAGTTGGCGAGTGGTTTCCTGCAGGACTTCTTCCTCGTTGTAGCAGGGTACAACAATGACGACCTTACTGTTATTCATGACTTTTTATATTTAAAGACGAAACGTACTAAAAGAAAATTCACTGGGATAGCTATAGCAAAAACGGGGAAGGGAGCCCATTCTTGGGGAATTCCTATATAGATAAAAAGGTTAAGCAGAATAATGTGTAAAAAGTAATTAACTGCATGTGCTCCCCCCATACCAAAAAGTTTCCTCCATGAGGGTGTAGTGCCGAATGTGAACCATGAGGTAAGATAGAAATTGGCAATAAAACTTGTCACATAACCTGCGGTGTAGGCAATATTGACATTCATGTAGAGTTGCATCACATAATAGAGTACATAATGCAACACTGTACATGAAATCCCCACTATCACAAAACGTATGAGTTCTCCCAAAATCGGTTTCATCGAATCATTAAGTTTACTGGTTAGTTGTTGTCTTACCTTCTTTCACTAATTGCTCGGTTGCCTGAAGCATGGAGAACACATATTCCTTGAGCGCTTCAAAGTTAGCGTTTGAAGCACTTGACTTCAGTGTACCATTCTGGATAGAGTAACAGAATTCTTGTCCGGTTTCGGGTGAATGTAGATAAAGGTGTGCACTGTCTCTGGCAGCAATCAAATTGTCAGCAGTGTAGAAACTACATGGACGCTGATCCTTTAACAAATCGATACCAAAGTTGTTTTGCGTATAACCAATACCAAGCATGCCCAGAAGCGTTGGTGCCACATCGATTTGCCCACCAAACTCTGCAATATGACAGGGTTCTATGTCTTTGCCATACATCATTAAAGGTACATGATTATAAGCTTCTGGCATTTCATTCTCAGGTGTACCCACTATTTTTCCATGGTCACCTAATAGTACAAAAATTGTATTTTTAAACCAGGGTTGCTCCTGTGCCTTTGTCATAAAACTACGAATACTCCAATCGGCATATTCCACAATTTGGTCCTCAATCTTTTCGCTTTTAGGTTGAAAATAAGAAGGTATCACATAAGGCGGATGGTTACTAATGGAAAGTAAGACAGAGAAGAAAGGTTGTCCGCTTTGAGCACGCTCGTTGAGAATGGGTAAGGCGTATTCAAACAGATAATCATCCTGCACCCCAAAATGGTTGGCAATCTTTTCCTTAGGATAGTTCTCTTCAGCGTGAATTTCATCAAAACCATTGGTGCGGAAGAAGGCATTCATATTGTCATACTGACTCTCGTGGGTCATAAAGAAGAGGTTGTAATAACCGTTATCTTTTAACACGGTGGGCAATCCGCTGTATACAGGTATAACGCTACCCTTCATGGCATTGCGCTTCATGATCGTGGGGAACGAATAGAGCGTAGAATACATACCATGATTGGTATGAATACCTGCAGAATAAATATTGTCAAAGACCAAAGACTTGTGATAAAGACTATCCAAATATGGGGTCAGATTCTTCGTTTGTCCATAAGCGCCCATCAGTTTCGCACTCATTGATTCCATAAAAAAGAACACGATATTCGGACGTCCAATGATGCTCGTATCTGGTGCGACAATCTGAGCAATAGGCGAAACGCCCTCTACCCCTTCTCTATTCAGCAGCCTTTGCACGTTGCTTATAGCGGTTTGAGCATCCATCAACTGCAACTGTCGGTTTTCCTTACGGGCATCATCAAGTGTGCTCGTCAAGAGGTTGAAAACGGGGTTCACCCCTAACTGGTTGAGGAATGGGTCTTCACAGTAGTACGCCTGACTTACCTTAATGGGATTATACCCTACACGACCGCGAATTCCGAAGAAACAAAGTCCAACGAGGGTCGCACCAGCGAGAAAGATTACACCACGTGATTGAAGAGACACTTTCTGATGTGTTTTTAAACAATCGTCATAGGTTCGCTTTGACAATTTATGAATGCCAAAACCCCAAAGCAGTATCGCTGTTACTCCCAAAGCTATAGGGAAGTAATAGGAGGTTTCTCCAAAAATCATCCCCGCGGTTGTTCCCGCATATCCAAACCAATTATAAATGGATGAATTGATGGTCTTGAAGAAATATTGGAAATAGGGAATATTGGCAGCCGAGATAATAAACGCCAATGAGTAGAGAGCGATGAACCATCCTCCAGTGAACAGGTATATCCACTTTCTAGTATAGTTGCATACCAAAGCGACCCACAATATTACAAGTGGGAGTACAAGTATGTAGCAAGCTATAACATTATCAAACCAAAGTCCCTTTACGAATGCTATGGTCTGTAATCCCCAGTCATCTTGTACAGCGACTGGGAACGTATAATCCATACTGAAAAACAAGACGGCACGGAATATCGTAAACAACAGAAGTGAAGCAATGTGGATTTTCAGTAGATATATCAATGCCAACTTAGCGCGTTGAAGCCCATCTATTTTCATTGTTCAATCTTTTTAAAATGATAAACGTTCATCCAGTCACGGTTGTCATTACTTTTAAAACGACTATCGGGTAGTTGTTCTAAGGCAAAAGTCTTTCCATAGTTTTTCACAAACCCATCATATTCTTTATCTCCCAAGAACAAATATCCTTCAGTGGGTGCGAAATCAACAAACGGCACAACGCGATTCCCCAAATAATAATTTAGAGTAAACGGATGCAGGCGGTTACCTTCTGCCATGAGCGTGATGTAGGAATAGATGTTACCCTCGGGAGCCAAAACTTCTACGCGCTCTGCAATAGATTTGTTAGACTTTACATTCAAGATAGCAGGTTGATAAACTCCATCTAAGGCAAAGAATAGGGCAAATGCCATGAGGGGACCATAAATGATTTGTCTAGGGAATTTGATGTATATGAGTGCTACAACGAGTGGCACCAGAACAATCAATAAATTACCAATTGAAAGCGGAAGCGTTTCCAGGGCATTCAGAAATGCGAGATTCTCTGCAGCATGCTTTCCCTGAAATAGCGAATGAGGTACAAGTCCACATCTAACAATCACAAACATAGCGGTCAGCGTCAGCCCCAACCCAAACATAAAGGCATTAAACCAACGTATGGATTTAGATTTGTTCTTGACCAAATAGATCATATACTCAGCTATAAAATAGGCAATGAACGGGTAAATAGGCAGCAAATAGACACTACGTTTGCTCTTCGGAATACAATAGAATACAAACATAATGACAATACTGAGCAATGAGAACAAGCGAGCATCATCCATTTGCTTGATGTATGCCACAAACTTCTGCCACCATTCTTTGGGTTTTACCGAAATACGCGTATACTTTAACGTAAACAAAGAGAGGAGGAGAAGTATGGTATATGGAACAAATCCCGCAACAACCGTCATCACATTGTAGGGCCATGGATTTTCATGAGAAGCATACGTCATTTTACCCAAGAATCGAAGTACATTTTCCTCAATGACAAGCGAAAGGAAATGGTCTCCACCCTCCTGCCATGCCGCAACATACCACAGAGCAGGTAAGACGCAAGCAGCCAAGACCACACCCAAATAGCGAACGAAAATGCGCAGGAATCCCATATTTCGAATCCAGGCAAACACAGCAACTACCGCACAGGGAAGCACAACACCAACAGGGCCTTTAGTTAAAAAAGCCCCACTCAAACAAAGGATTGCCCACCAGGGAACACCCTTCATGTTACGCTCCGTCCATTGATAAAGGGCATAAAGCGCCAGTACCATCAACGCCGACAACAACATATCCACGCGGCAAGCCACACCTGCACGATGGACCTCAAAATTAGTCAGTGTGATGATAGCTGCCAGGAAAGCCACTTCAGCGCCTCGCCTTTTGGCATAAAATAAAAAACCAATCAACACCATTGCTGCCAATGCTATGGCAGATGGCATGCGAGAGGTATACTCACTAATTCCATGGGCTATGGTAGACAGACTTGCAATGGCCCAGTGAAACAAAGGTGGTTTATAGGCAATATCCGTACCGTTCGTAATGGGAAGTGTCCAGTTTCCATCTTCCAACATTGCCATTGCAACAAGCGCCTCACGCGGTTCTCCTCGAGTATGAAAATTACTATATCCCAAAAATAAAAATAAGGATAAGAAACACAAAAATGCCGTTACCCCAAATAACCGACTGCGAAGTTTATTGTCCATAACACAGAATTAATATGATATACTACGGGCAAAGTTAACAATTCGTGACCAAATATTTGTTTTTTTAACTTGTTTTTCGCCATCAGTAGTCTGCAATGAAGTACCCACATATAGTTGACGCGTTTATCCTCCCCCAAAAATAAGAGGATGCCCCAATAGTTTTTGTTGGGGCATCCTCACAATTTGGTGTAAGAACGTTTAAGTAACGGTAAAATAATAAGTTGGGACAGTTTTTAATTGTATTTTTAGTTGATTTCGTTTTTGTGAAGATGGAGCATAGCGGGCTATGTGACTGATGAACAAAAACGAAAGCGACATAAAGACAACTCTTTAAATGCCTCCATAAAACATTATTAATAAAAAAGTCACAAGTTATTTTTGGGTAATAATATAGGAGTTGACCCAAATATAGTAAAAAAACTTTCGTCAGAGGATTTAACCATCCGAAATGTGGGTGTGCCTGTTTTGACACACCCACTTCTTACATTCTATAAACTAAACAGTGCTGACAGCTATAAAGTTACACCACATACACATGCTTTACGCGTTCGCTTACTGAGGTCAGCACCTCATAGGGTATCGTTTCGAGCCACGTAGCCAACTGAGCGACAGGAAGGTTATCGCCAAAGATTTCCACACTATCGCCCTCGTTGCAAGGGATGTCGGTCACGTCAATCATACATACGTCCATGCAGATATTCCCAACGTAAGGCGCGGGCTGACCGTTGACCAAGCAGTAACCACGACCGTTTCCGAGGCGGCGGTTTAAGCCATCGGCATAACCAATGGGCAAGGCTGCGATGCGAGAAGGGCGGTTTAACACACCACGACGGCTATACCCCACCGTGGTAGTAGCCTCCACCTCACGGATTTGGAGAATCGTCGTTTTAAGCGCCACCACATTATAAATAGTGCGGTTGTCAACGGGAGAAATGCCGTAAAGTCCAAGTCCCAAGCGCACCATGTCGAGATGATATTGGGGGAAGCGTTCTATGCCTGCGCTGTTGCAGATGTGGCGCAAGACCTTGTGCGGGAAAGCCGCCTGCAAGCGGCGACTGGCAGTGTCAAACGCCTCAAACTGCTGCTGTGTGTAAGCGTCAAAATCCACACCGTCGGTTCCCGCAAAGTGGGAGAACACGGAGCGGGGCAGCAGCTCCGTCTGACGACTCATACGCGCAATCAAACGCTCCATATCGTGCTCAGGGTGAAAGCCGAGGCGTGTCATACCTGTATCCAACTTAATATGCACGGGGAAGTTCGTGATGCCTTCTCGCTCGGCGGCGTGAATGAGCGCCTCAAGCAAACCGAAACTATACACCTCGGGCTCCAGACGGTGGGCAAAGAGCGTAGCAAAGGAGTTCATCTCGGGATTCATCACGATGATGTTGCCCGTAATTCCCGCATTGCGAAGTTCTACTCCCTCGTCCGCCACAGCAACTGCCAAGTAATCCACGCCACGCTCCTGCAGCGTCTTCGCAATCTCCACAGCGCCCGAACCGTATGCCGAAGCCTTGATCATGCACACCATCTTCGTGCCGGGCGTCAAGAGCGAGCGGTAATAATTTAAGTTTTGCGCCACCGCCTCAAGGTTTACCTCGAGCGTCGTTTCGTGAACCTTCTGCGAAAGTGCCTCCGCCAAGCGTTCAAAACCCGCACGGCGCGAACCCTTAAGCAGCACCACATCGGCGTTCAATTCCGAGAGCGCACCACTTTCCATCAGCGCTTCTACCGAAGTAAAGAAGCGTTTCGGTTGAGAGAAACAGGCGTGCGCGGCAGCAATTTCCGCACCCACACCTATAATATAATCAACCCCACGACTCGCTACCATCTGCGCCACACGCTCGTAGAGTTCACGGGGCGGCACTCCCGTCTGCTCCATGTCGCTTAAAATGAGCACCCGACGCTGTGCAGCCGTTTGCGCAAAGCGACGCGCAGCAAAGTCAAGGGCGATATCGAGCGAATTTATATCGGAGTTGTAACAGTCGTTGATAATCATGCAACCACGTACGCCCTGCTTCACTTCAAGGCGCATCGCAACGGGTTCAAGAGCCGCCATTCCTTGAGCAATATCACTTGCCGAAAGTCCCAGCAGCAGGCAAGCACAAAGACTATGGAGGGCATTTTGAAGCGAAGCGGCATCAATGAAGGGAAGGTCAAATGCGTGCGTTACGCCCTCAAAGGTGTATGTAACTCGAGTGGCATGCGCGCTCACCTGCTCGGCACTTACCTGCACAGCAGCCTCACTGCGCCCCTCAAGTGTCCACGAGAAGCGACGTCCCTTGAAACCTACAGCCTCCACACCGCCTGCCACAATCGCATCGTCGGCACAATAAATCAGCACTTCGGCATCTTGGAAGAGCGCCATCTTTTCCAAGCACTTTTCCTCCTTCGTCTCAAAATTCTCCTGGTGCGCCTCGCCAATATTGGTCATAATCCCGATGGTGGGTTGCACTATGGCGCGCAACGCCTGCATCTCGCCCACTTGCGAAATTCCCGCTTCGAAAATACCAACTTCGGTTTGCGGTGTCAAGAGCCACACGGAGAGGGGCACACCTATCTGCGAGTTGTACGAGCGTGGCGAACGCGTCACACGACGGTGGGGCGCCAGAAGTTGGTAAAGCCATTCCTTAACCACCGTCTTACCGTTAGACCCCGTAATGCCAATAATGGGGAGTTGCAATTCCTCGCGATGGCGCTCTGAAAGGCGTTGCAGCGCCTTAAGCGGACTCACCGTGAGCAGAAAAACGGCATCGGGGAAGAGGCGCTCAGCATCGGCGGGCACTTGCCCAACAACGAAACTGCGCACACCCCTGCGGTACAAGTCTGCTACATAGCGATGGCCGTCGCCACTACGCGTGCGGAGCGCAAAAAACAAGGTTGTTTCAGGGAAGGCCAACGAACGACTGTCCGTCAGCAACCAATCGACCTGTCGGTCGGATGTATTTCCAAATATGCGCGCACCGATGAGGGTGGCAACTTTTTCGAGCGTCATGACGTTAAGGATTGCAGAATTGGGGTGAATTGCGTGCGGATTTTCGTGCGATATTCAACTCCGAAAAAGGGATTTTTATAGGTGCGGAATAGGGGAGCTGAAAACTAAACCTATTTCCGTAAAAATTATTAGTAACCTAAGAAAAATTATTAGTAATGTAATTTAAAAAAGGTTACTAATAATTTTCGCCATTTTAGGAGTACTTATAATTTTCTAATTATCAAGCAATAATAATTTGAGCTTTTCGCGCCGCTCCAATGCTTTCTTGAGGAACGATTTGTGCGCCTCCGAATCGGGGTTTAGAGGGCGGTGTGCGAGGTCGCGCTCCGTGCGCTCCCACTCTTGAGAAAACTTCACCGCCTCGGGCGTGAATGCCCATGAAGTGAAGCGTTGCCAAATGTAGGTTACCGCCTGTTCCGAGGGATGGAGCATGTCTTCGGCGTAGAAGCGGTAGTCGCGAAGTTCGTCGAGCAGGATTTCATAGGCGGGGAAGTAATAAACTTCGGGCATGTCGTCCCCCGTTAAACTTCTACCTTTCACCTTTAATCTTTCCCCCTCCACCAACTGCTCCACAGCAAGCAGCAGCGTTGCCTTCGCGCGTTGGTTCTCCACCATACCATACTTGGCGTAGCGGTAGGGACTCACGGTAAAAATGACTTGCAACTTCGGGTTCGCCTCGTGCAGACGTTTCAGTAATGTGTGCCAACGCTCCACAATTTCGCCGACTGAAAGGGCGCGCTCCTTGAACTCCGCAGCGGGTTGCTTATGGCAATTCCCCACTACCCTGCCCTCGTGTTCGTACACGCGGTTGGTGCCAAAAGTAAAGCACACCACATCCGCCTGCAAGAGCATTTCGCGTGCCGCCGTGAAGCGTTCTTCCACCCGTCCCAGACAAGTGTCTTTATCAAGTGCAGAAAATTCTGTGGCGTGTAACCAACTGTGCCACATTTCATCGCGCCCGTAGAACAGCCAATCCTCCCGCACCTCACCATCCAGCAAGGCATCCACCGCAAGCGCAATGCTCTCGGGATTGTAAAGCACACCGAAGGGGTTTACCTCCGTGCGCAACCCTGCCCCTCGGAGGCGAGCGCCGATATGCGTGGCGAAGCACGAACCGAGCAGCACCAGGCGCGACTGCGGAGCAATCTGCACCCTGCGCTCGGGCAATGCAACGGGAGTCATTAAGGGCATTATCATTCTTACAGCGTATTGGTGGGGAATTTTCTATCCTGCAAATTTATAAAATTCGGTGATACCTCCTTTAATATAAAGGGGATATTTTCACATCTGTTCTTGAGATATTTTTAAGTAATGAAAACGGATTTCCAAGAGATGGATTTTGAATTTCGTTACTTGTGAATAATTCCCCCTAAAAATTCTGTCAAAATCCCAGAAATATTCATCATTTTTACGTCAAAATTTTATAAATTTGCAAGGAGCAAATTCGTATTTTCTCACTTGAAAATCATCAAATAAAAATTATACCATCCACACACTATGGACAAAGCAAAAATTAAGTTGTTGTTCCGCTGGACAACGGTGGGCATTATCGGTATTGGTCTTGGCTTTATGGCATACAATGCTTTTGTGCCCCAGGAAAATGCCGACTTGAAGGCTGCGCCTGCCGGAAAGGCAAAGGGTCAGGCGTTGCAAGTGCGCACGCAAGTGATGCAACCGCGAAAGTTGACGGACGCGATGACCATTTCTGGGTCGCTCCTGCCCAATGAAGAGGTAAATCTTTCGTTTGAAACTTCGGGGAAGATTACCGACATCTATTTCAACGAAGGACAGCGCGCACATAAGGGACAACTTCTGGCAAAACTTAACGACGCTACGCTACAAGCCAACTTGCGTCGCCTACAAGCGCAGCAACAATTGACGGAAGACCGCTTGCGTCGCCAACGCATTCTGCTTGAGAAGGAGGCGGTGAGTAAGGAAGCCTTCCAGGAAGCAGAAGCGGCATTGCTTTCGCTCCGTGCTGAGATAGAACAGGTGCAGGCGCAAATAGCGCAGACAGAATTGCGCGCCCCATTTGACGGCACAATTGGTTTGCGTAAAGTCAGTGTGGGGAAATATGTGAGTCCCTCAGAAGCAATTGCGGCGCTGACGGCTACGGATGTGCTGAAGATTGAGTTTGCCGTACCCGAACGCTATGCGGGAAACCTTCATGCAGGAGACACTTTGAGTTTCGTCGTTGAAGGTGACCTTGAAAAGCGTCTTGCTACGATTTATGCCACAGACTCTCGTGTAAATACCGACACGCGCACCTACACGGTTCGTGCGCTTTACAATAATGCGAGTCGCGCGCTCATGTCTGGACGCTATGTGCAGGTGACGCTCACTACGCAGCACTTTAACAATACACTTGCCGTGCCCTCGGAAGCAATCATCTCTGAAATGGGTATTGACAAGGTGTTCCTCTACCGCAATGGTACGGCGCAACCCGTAGAAATCAAGAAGGGTTTGCGTACGGATAAAGAAGTGCAGATTATCTCGGGCCTCGAAGTGGGCGACACCGTGATTACCAGTGGCACAATGCAGTTGCGCATGGGTATGAAGGTGGAAATCATAAAATAAAATTAAGGTTAAAGGTCGCTACGCTTATAGGTTTTAGGTTGTGAGAACTGCGCAGTGCGAATGCCCCTCATAACCTTAAAACCTTTAACCTCTAAACCTCAAAAACATGAACATTTCCGAATTAAGTATACGCCGCCCAGTGCTTGCCACGGTGCTCACGCTCATCATCTTGCTGTTTGGTGCCGTGGGTTATGTGTCGCTTGGGGTGCGCGAATTTCCCTCTGTGGACAATCCAATAATTTCTGTGACTTGCTCCTATCCGGGTGCAAACGCAGAAGTTATTGAAAACCAGATTACGGAACCCCTTGAACAGAATATCAACGGGATTCCAGGCATCCGCTCGCTCACAAGTGTGAGTCAGCAGGGTATGAGTCGCATTACGGTGGAATTTGAACTCACCGTGGACCTTGAAACTGCGGCAAACGACGTGCGCGACAAGGTTTCGCGTGCACAGCGCAAGTTGCCCAACGACTGCGACCCTCCCACAATTTCAAAAGCCGACGCCGACGCTTCGCCCATCCTCATGGTGGCGCTTCAGAGCGACAAGCGTTCGCTACTTGAACTCTCTGAAATTGCCGACCTCACCGTAAAAGAGCAACTCCAAACCATCCACGAAGTAAGTAGCGTGGAAATTTGGGGTGAGAAGCGCTATTGCATGCGCCTTTGGCTTGACCCTGTGAAAATGGCAGGGTATGCCATCACGCCGATGGACATCAAGAGTGCCCTTGACCGTGAGAATGTGGAACTCCCCTCGGGTTCTATTGAAGGCGACAAGATGGAGCTTGAAATTCGTACGCTCGGACAGCTACACACTACGGAGGAATTTAACAACCTCGTAATTAAGGAAGACGCCGGTCGCCTTGTGCGCTTCTCAGATGTGGGGATTGCAGAAATTGGTCCGCGCGACTTGAAGAGCTACATGAAGATGAATGGTGTGCCCATGGTCAGCGTGGTCGTTATTCCCCAACCTGGTGCGAACCACATCAACATTGCCGACAATGTGTATGAGCGCATGGAGCAAATGAAGAAGGACCTTCCCGAGGACGTACACTTCGAATATGGTTTTGACAACACGCGCTTCATCCGTGCCTCTATTGCGGAAGTAGAAACAACGATTTACGAAGCCTTCATCCTCGTAATTCTCATAATCTTCCTCTTCTTGCGCGACTGGCGCGTAACCTTGATACCCTGTATCGTGATTCCCGTATCGCTCATCGGTACCTTCTTCATCATGTACCTCTGCGACTTCTCCATCAATGTGCTTTCGATGTTGGCGGTAGTGCTTGCCGTAGGTCTTGTGGTGGACGACGCAATTGTAATGACCGAGAATGTCTATAACCGTATTGAGAAGGGAATGCGCCCCTTTGAGGCGGGTATTGAAGGGGCGAAGGAAATTTTCTTTGCTATCATCTCTACCTCAATTACCCTGCTTGCCGTGTTCTTCCCCATCGTGTTTATGGAGGGAACAACGGGAAGATTGTTCCGCGAATTTAGTTTCGTAATCGCAGGTGCCGTAATCATCAGTACCTTCGTGGCATTGACGCTTACGCCGATGCTTGCCACAAAATTATTGAAGCGCCGCGAACAACACAATTGGTTGTACCGCAAGACGGAACCTTTCTTTGAAGGCCTCAACAACCTTTATTTGCGCACGCTCAACTCCTTCCTCTACCGCCGTTACCTTGCTATCGCCATTATGGTGGCAGCATTCGGCACCGCCATTTACTTGTGGAACACGACTCCCTCTGAAATGGCGCCACTTGAAGACCGCTCTTCAATCACAGTGCGCACCAGCGGACCTGAAGGCGTGACCTACGAGTTTATGCGCGACTATACGGAAGATGTACGCGCCCTTGTCGACAGCATTGTGCCCGACGCCAAGTTTGTGACGGCACGCGTTTCCAGCGGTGGGGGCAACCTTCAAATTACCCTTAAGGACCTTGCCGACCGCGACTATACGCAGATGCAAGTAGCCGACAAACTTTCGCGTGCCGTGCGTAGCAAGACCGACGCTCGTGCTTTCGTGCAGCAGCAGAGTACCTTTGGCGGACGCCGAAGCCGTATGCCTATTCAGTATGTGCTTCAAGCGCAGAGCATTGAGAAGTTGGAAGAAGTGTTGCCCAAGTTTATGGCGAAGGTAACCGAAAATCCTGCCTTCCAAATGTCGGATGTGGACCTTAAGTTCTCAAAGCCTGAACTGCAATTGAGCGTAAACCGCGAAAAGGCAAATATGCTTGGCGTGAACACCAAGGATGTGGCGCAGACACTCCAATACGGATTGAGCGGTCAGCGTATGGGTTACCTTTATATGAACGGTAAGCAATACGACATAGTAGGTGAAATCAACCGTCAGCAGCGCAATACTCCCGAAGCCCTGCGCGCCATTTACATGCGCAACGGAGCGGGAAAAATGATTCAGATGGAAAACCTCGTGGACCTCAAGGAGAGCATTGCTCCCCCGAAACTCTACCGCTACAACCGCTTTGCTTCGGCAACGGTTTCGGCAGCGTTGGCAGAAGGTTACACTATCGGTCAAGGCCTTGACGAAATGGATAAGATTGCAGCCGAAGTGCTCGACGACACCTTCCGCACAGCGCTCTCGGGTGACTCGAAGGAATACCGCGAAAGTAGTTCGTCATTGCTCTTCGCCTTCGGTCTTGCCATCTTGCTTATCTACTTGATTTTGGCAGCGCAGTTTGAAAGTTTCCGCGACCCCTTCATCATCATGCTCACCGTGCCCTTGGCGGTATTCGGCGCTCTCGTCTTCATGTATTTCGGAGACCAGACAATGAATATCTTCTCACAAATCGGTATCATCATGTTGATTGGTCTTGTGGCGAAAAACGGTATCCTTATCGTGGAATTCTCCAACCAGAAACTTGAGGCAGGCGAACCCCTCCACGAAGCCATCCGCAGCGCCTGCGTGCAGCGTCTACGCCCCATCTTGATGACGGCAGCATCTACCATTCTCGGTCTTCTCCCCCTCGTTTATGCCAACGGAGAAGGTTCTGCCGGACGCGTAGCCATGGGTACGGCGGTAGTGGGCGGTATGCTCATTTCTACCTTCCTCACAATGTATGTTGTGCCTGCCATCTACTTATTCATTAAGAAGAAGTAAAGGCGCTTTGCAGGTGTATATTTTCACGAGTCCGATATGTACTCCGTTTTCGTACAGAGTTAGTTAAAACTATTTGGGAGATAGAAAAAATTATCTCCCGAATAATTTTAACAATCTCCCAGATAAATTTTCCTACTTGGCTATGAACTGTCAAACTTGCCAATTCCTATGCAAATAAATCGTATTTTCAACATACTCCCCCTCGCCCTCGCGACACTCACCGCCACGGCGCAACCACAGACGGACAGCCTGACGCTCTCCCTGCGCCAATGCCTTGACCGTGGGTTGAAGCACAATTACGAACTTCAGATTGTGCGCCTCGACCAGCAGGTGGCGGAAAACAATGCAACCCTTGCAAATGCGGGGGCATTGCCTACCGTCAACGCTACGGCTGGATATACAGGAGATCTCTCCTCTACAAAAACCAAACAAGGCGGTGTAACCTCTACAAACACCAATCAATTGGCACACACCGCGCGAGCGCAGATAAATGCCGACTGGACGCTCTTTGATGGGTTTAAGATCCAGACAAATTACAAGCGCCTCAAGGAACTTCAGCGCAAGAGCGAAGTGCAAACGCGCATTGCTATTGAAGATTTTGTGGCTGAAGGCGCTACGGCGTATTTCAATGTGGTGCGCCAACGCCTGCGCATGAAAAACCTCCGCGAGTCGCTCGAACTTTCGCGTGAGCGTCTGCGCATTGTGAGTGAGCGCTACAAATTAGGTAGTGCTTCGCGCCTCGACCTTCGCAGTGCTGAAGTGGACTTCAACGCCGATAGCGCACAGGTGCTCTCACAGCATGAATCGCTCATCACTTCTTATGTCGACCTACAGGAACTCATGGGTTCGGCAGCGCAATTCTCCGACGGCTACGGCTTTTACATTATCAACCCCACCGACACGGCAATCTCCCTACTCTCAGCCATCAGCATCGACACGCTTGAAAGGGCCATGCTTCGCTCTAATGCGCGCCTCATTGCGGCAGCCTCTACGGAGCGCCTCTCTGAGTTGGATTACAAAGCCGTGCAGAGCCGTGATTTCCCCTATGTAAAGTTGGCGGCAAACTATGGTTATACGTACAACAACCAACCTCAAACGCCCTCTTTGCAGCGTCACCAATGGGGAGGTCAGATTGGCGTGACCGTAGGTATGAAAATCTTTGACGGACAGCGCAAGCGCGAGCGACAGAATGCCTTAGTAGCAATCGAGCAAGCACGCCTCGCCACGGCAGACCTTGAACTCACCCTCCGCGCACAGTTGGAGCGCCTTTGGAAGTCCTATATCAACAACCACCAACTCCTCGGACTTGCACAAGAAAACCTCCGCGCCGCCGAAGAGCAATACGAAGCAGCACAAGAACGCTTCATGCTCGGCGACCTCTCGGGTATCGAAATGCGCCAAGCCGAACAAAACTTGCTCAGCGCCCGCGAGCGCTTGCTCGACGCACAATACAGCACAAAGATTTGTGAGATCTCGCTCTTGCAAATCAGTGGACAGGTGATGAACAGACTGTTCAGTTAGGAACTCTGAAAAAATGCAAAAAACGGACCAATAAAAACCGTGTTAACAACTGTTAACCGATTTGCATTTTGCTCCGAAATGTTGTATCTTTGTACTACGGAAGTGGAGATAGCCTAAACATCAGGGTTATCTCCACTTTTTTCGTTCACAAGGTTACTTATTAGGGGCAAAAAAATAAGTATTATCGTTTTTACAAGGTAACTTATCGGCGCGACAAGGTAACTTATCGTGCTTACGAGAATAGATTTTGTTGCGATAGTAAGTCGTGTGAATGTTAATATGTGTTAAAGTTTTGAGTGAAAAATGAGGAAAAATTAAGAGTAACCAGGGATGCACAATCCATATTCTCCCCTCTGTGCTTCTACCAATTTCACTACAAATAAATAGGGTTGAATCCTGTGCGAGGAATCAACCCTATTTATGATCTTTCAGCCCTCACCATACCACAAATGGGCAACAAAAAATGAGGGGCGTTTAACTTTATTCTTTTGGAGTTTCCGTTGCGGGGAGTTCTTCCGTATGCTTCACCTCCTCGGGCACGACTTCTGTTGCTTCTTTTGCCTTACGCTCTGCGGCAACACGCGTCTTATAACGAAAAAGCGACACGCGCAGAAGTGTAAGCAATTCAATCACTCCGAAAAGAATGGCGGCATATCCCACAAAAAGGAAAGGCAATCCTGCGGTCTCCATGGGATAAAGCAGGATGTAAAGGCCGACAAAGAAAATCGTAATGGGGAAGAGGTAATACACAGCACCGCTCTTCATGCCCTCGCGACTCATTTTTATCAACTGGTAAATCTGCACGCTACTTCCTAACAGCAACAACACTGCCAACAAGTAAAGCAGAATATTGATAAAGAGTTCGGGGAATAAGAGCAATATTACTCCTGTCAATACACTTCCGCCACCAACCACAAAGGGCATCACTGGTACGGAACGTGTGTAATCGTCCTTTGAAAAAGCGCTAAATACTGTAACCAATCCCGGGAGGATAAAAAGCACACCTAATGCCTGTACAATATAGCGCGCAACCTCCTGAGAATAAATAACCAAGGATATTCCTATGCCCAACACAATGAGGACACGAAGAAATGAATTTCTAAACATAGATAGGAAATTTTTAAAGGAAAAAGGAGAACTGAAGGTAGGCGCCCGAAGGAGTCAAAGCCAAAGGCCATGCGGGGTTTACGCGAAAGAGGAAACTAATCTGGACGGACTTTCTCATTTTGTTTTTGTGTCGACCTCTGGTTCTCATTTCTCATTTTTCATTTACTTAATCACTTCCGCCAACTTCTCCGCCAACTGATGTGCGCGAAGTCCTGCAGCAACGACCTTGCCGTCGGGACCGAAAAGGATGGTGGCAGGAATAGAGTTGATACCGTAAATAGCAGCACCCTCACAGTTCCAACCCTTGAGGTCAGAGATGTGATGCCAGGGGAGTTCCATCTTCTTAATCGCACCCGTCCACGCCTTCTTATTATTGTCGAGCGACACGCCTACGATGTCAAAACCCTTGTCCTTATACTGCTCATAAATCTTCTTCACTTCGGGCATTTCCTGACGGCAGGGACCGCACCAGCTTGCCCAGAAGTCAACGAGCACATATTTGCCCTTGCCCACAAATTCGGTCAAGTGGCGCTCTACGCCCGTTGTGTCTGCCATAACAAAGTCAACGACCTCAGCACCCTCCTTCTGGAGTGTCCAACCCTTGATGGCCATTGTCAAACGATGGAGCAACGACACCTGGAAATAAGCAGGCTGCTTTTCTGAAAGGTCTACGAGGAAATCATTTCCAAGGTATGTACCGAAAAGTCCGAGGTAAAGTGCGGGGTATTTCATCTGCATGTTTTCTTCACACATCTGCTTCATACCACCAACCACTTGCGCCATTGCAGAGTCGTATTTCGCAGAAAGTTCACGCATCTTTTCTTCCGTAGCAGTACCCTCACGACGCATGCTCTGTGCCTGCTGCTGAAGGTCCCTCAAAGTATTCACGGGAGTTTCTAATTTAGTAGACCAAGCAGTAAGACCGTCGTTTTCGGGAGTGCCGGTGGCAGTTCCCTGTGCCAAATCAATTGTCACGTTTCCGTCAAGAATAACGTAAAGGCTACGAGCACTTTCTGCACTCACTTGACCAAAGATTTTTCCTTCGGCATTGCCCTTAAAACTAAACTTGCCATCTGCCACAAAGGTTGAGTCAACCTGCTGCGACTCGAAATTGCGCAAAAACACTTTGAGCACACCGCGGGGCGCTGTACCATTGATTTCATACTGCTGCGCAGAAACGGTGGTGCAACCCACTGCTGCGAGCAAGGTAAAGAGGATTTTTTTCATATTCATCATAAGTTTGTTTTAGTTTCTCCCGACAAAGGTAGCACATTTTGGGCACTTACACACAAACTTTTGACAAAGGTTAACTTTACTATCAACTGTTTTTAGTATATTTGCGGAGTTAACTTAAAACAACAATAAAATGGAATCAGGAAAGAGTGTTGTAATCATTCCTACCTACAACGAAAAAGAAAATATCGAGGCAATCATCCGTGCGGTGATGGCGCTTGAGGACAACTTTGACATCCTTGTTATTGAGGACGGTTCGCCCGACGGCACTGCCGACATCGTAAAGCGACTTATGGCGGGCGACTTCAAGGGTCGCCTCCACATCATTGAGCGCACGGGTAAGTTAGGCCTCGGCACGGCTTACATCACCGGTTTTAAGTGGGCGATTGAGCAGAAGTACGACTTCGTCTTTGAGATGGACGCCGACTTCAGTCACGACCCCAAGGATGTGCCCCGCCTTCTCAAGGAAGTGCGCGACAATGGTTACGACGTAGCTATCGGTTCGCGTTACATCACTGGTGTAAATGTTGTGAACTGGCCTATGGGACGCGTGCTCATGAGTTACTACGCTTCTAAGTACGTACAACTCGTTACGGGCATTCCTGTCAACGACACTACGGCAGGTTTCAAGTGCTACCGTCGTCAGGTGCTTGAAACTATCGACCTTGATGCCATCCGCTTTAAGGGCTATGCCTTCCAGATTGAAATGAAGTTTACGGCTTACAAGTTAGGCTTCAAGATTAAGGAAGTACCCGTGATTTTCGTAAACCGCGAACTGGGTACCAGCAAGATGAGCGGTGGCATTTTCAGCGAAGCCCTCTTCGGAGTAATCAAGCTTCGCCTCGCTTCCATGTTCGGAAAGATTAAACCCAAAGCATAATTATTAAAGGAGAAAGGGGAAAGGAGAAAACAGCGGGTGCACTAACACCACCGCATGGTCTTTCTCCTTTTTCATTTCTCCTTTCTCTTTTTAAAATTCACCTACCATGACTACCTTAATCATAAACGCTACCCTCGTCAACGAAGGGCGCACCTTCAGCGGAGCACTGCTGATTGAGGGCGACCGCATTGCTGAAGTTTTTGAAGCAAATGCCCCACTGCCCGAAGCCGACAATATTATCGACGCAACTGGTTGCTACCTGCTTCCGGGCGTTATAGATTGCCATGTTCACTTCCGCGATCCGGGTTTGACGCACAAAGCCGATGTTACAAGTGAAAGTCGTGCTGCCATTGCAGGAGGCGTGACCACAGTGTTTGACATGCCCAACACCGTGCCGCAGACAACAACCATGGAGGCTTACGAAGATAAGAATAAGCACTTTGCTGAACACAGTCTCACAAACTTTGCCATCTTCTTCGGGGCAACAAACGACAATCTTGAGGATGTCAAAGCGCTTGACCCACAAACTACTTGCGGCGTGAAACTCTTCATGGGTTCTTCTACGGGAAATATGCTTGTAGATAAGGAAGCGGCGTTGCGAGAGTTGTTTGCAAACTGCACGCTCCCCATCATGACGCACTGCGAAGACACGACTGTCATCACGGAGAACACCCAGCGCCTCAAAGAGCAACTTGGCGGAGAACCTGGGGTGGAATATCATCCCGAAATTCGTTCTGCCGAAGCGTGTTTCAAGTCTACACAATTGGCGGTAAGTCTTGCAAAAGAATATAATGCCCAGCTCCATGTGGCGCACTTAACCACAAAGGAAGAACTCTCACTCATCAATCCTACCGCTCCTAACATCACGGCAGAAGTGTGTATCCCCCACCTCGTCTTTACCGACAAAGATTACGCGACACTCGGCACACGCATCAAGTGTAACCCTGCCGTAAAGGATGAGTCCCACCGCGCAGCCCTTCGCTCGGCATTAACCAACGGTAAAATACACACCGTTGCCACAGACCATGCTCCCCACTTGCTTGAAGAGAAGCAAGGCGGTGCGCTCTCAGCGGTATCGGGCATGCCTATGGTGCAATTCTCGCTTGTGTCTATGTTGGAACTCGTCAACCAGGGTGTGCTTCCCCTTGAGCAACTTGTAGCGCTCATGAGTCATAACCCCGCAGCGCGTTTCTCCCTGAAAGAACGCGGCTACTTACGCAAAGGTTATAAGGCAGACCTTGTTGTGGTGCGCCCCAATGCGCCGTGGACTTTGACAACCGACTGCATCCAAAGCAAGTGCGGTTGGAGTCCGCTTGAAGGACAGACTTTTGATTGGAAGGTTGAGCAAACCTTCTGTAACGGGGCGTTGGTCTACGACAAGGGTGAGATTCTCGAAAATGCACCTAAGGGACAGCGCGTTACCTTTGACAGATAACAATGATTGACCGAAGTTATTCTCCCTCCGACTTGCTCCCGCTCATTGATTGGCCTCACTTTCTCTTCGCATGGGGATTTAAGGGCGCTGCCATGAGTTCACAAAAGGCAGAAGACTTGAAAGCGGAGGCGCTCACCGCACTCTCTGAAATGGAGCAGCAAGGGGCGCATACCCAAGCAAGAGCAATTGTTGTAGATGCCGCACGCGAGGGCGACGACCTCCTACTCTACCGCTCCGACACCACCCTGCGCATCCCCTGTTTACGACAACAGCAGTGCGACAAGGGCAGTGAGGTGTGCCGATGTTTGGCTGATTACTTAGCACCTGTGGGAAAGAACCATCCCATTGGGAATCGCTTGGGCGTTTTTGCCACCGCCACACACGCCCCTCAGTTGGAACAGGAATTGGGAGCATATCAGAAAATGATGCTTCAGACCTTGGCAGACCGCCTTGCCGAAGCTGCCGCTGAAAGGTTACACCATGAGGTGTTGCATACGGAGTGGGGAAAACCTTTAACAGAACCGCTCGTGGGCATCCGTCCCGCAGTGGGTTATCCCTCACTGCCCGACATGAGCATAAACTTCTTGCTCGACAAGATCTTACACTTCAAGGAACTAAACATTACGCTCACCGAAAGTGGCATGATGATTCCGCACGCGGCGGTCTCAGGTCTTATATTTGCGCACCCCAAAGCGGTGTATTTTAATGTAGGATCCGTTTCTGAAGAACAATTCTTGGATTATGCCCAACGGCGGGACGTGTCTGCCAAATGGTTGCAGAAATTCATACACTACTCCCGGTAAATTCAAACCCACTAACTATGAAAAAGACATTTAAAATATTTCTCACACTTGCGCTTCTCGCTGTGATGAACACCGCTGCTATAGCACAGAATATCCAAATGCACTACGACTTTGGCCGTCACCTTTACGATGAAATGCCTACGCGTCCCGAATTGACTACTACCGTTGAAATGTTCCGCGCAGACAAGTGGGGCAGCACCTTCTTCTTTGTTGATATGGAGTATGCTGACAACGAAGTGAAGTCTGCTTATTGGGAAATTGCCCGTGAATTGAAGTTCTGGGAGGCACCCGTTTCGCTCCACCTCGAATATAACGGCGGTCTCAACTACATTAAGGATGCCTACCTCGTAGGTGCTACTTACGGTTGGGACGCAAAGGACTTCAGCAAGGGTTGGACGTTTACCCCTATGTACAAGTACATCAGCGAAAACGATACCCCTCACAATTTTCAGTTGACCGCAACGTGGTACCTCCACATGCTTGACGGCAAACTCTCCTTCACTGGCTTTGCCGACTTCTGGCGTGAGAAGCACATGGACGGTTCGGGCAACTCTCACGATTTTGTATTCCTTGCGGAGCCACAATTATGGTTGAACTTCAACCGCTTCAAGTGGGCAGACAAAGACTTTAACCTCAGTGTCGGCACAGAAGTTGAACTGTCAAACAACTTTGCCCGCTTCGATGGGTTTTATGCCATCCCCACCCTTGCTGTGAAGTGGGAATTCTAAAGAAGTCCCTCCTGTCCTCATAACCCTCTACGCAGCAACATTTTCGCGGAGCTAAAATTCACGCTTTCCCCTCCTATCCCCCTCCTCCCTCAATGAAACGCCTTGCCTCGCTCGACATACTCCGTTGGATGTACCGCAACAAAATTTTCTGGAAAGTGTAATAGCTTGTCCGTTGTTCTCTACACAGCGACACTGTCGCTGTGCTAAAATCTTCATCTATGAAAAACGATCCCCAACCCTGGACCATCCTCCACTCCGAATACCTCATCCGTCGCCCTTGGCTCACCGCGCGTCGCGACCATGTGCGCCTGCCCAACGGTTCTGAAAATCCCGAACACTATGTGTTGGAATATCCCGACTGGGTGAACGTCATTGCCCGCACGAAGGACGGACGCTTTGTGCTCATCCGTCAATACCGCCACGGGCTACGCCAAACGGCATACGAAGTCTGCGCCGGATGTATCGACCCCGAGGATGCATCTCCCGAAGTAGCGGCACGCCGTGAATTGATGGAAGAAACGGGCTACGGTGGTGGCACGTGGAAACTCTTAACCGTCATCTGTGGCAACCCTTCTACGACAAACAACCTCACCTACTGCTTCGTAGCCGAGGGTGTAGAAAAAATAGACAACCAACACCTTGAAGCCACAGAGGACATCACCGTCCACCTACTCACTAAGGAAGAACTCATGCGCATCCTGCTCAACGACGAAATCAAGCAAGCTCTCATGGCAGCCCCCTTGTGGAAATACCTTTACTTGGAAGATTGCCCTGTCAAGGATTTTTCATAAATTCGCTAACCTAAAAAACAGAAGTTCGCTCCGTTGCGATACCATCGCAACGCCCTCTCATAACCTCAAAACCTAAAACCCTCAAAACCTCAACTATGACTATCACCCCCAACATCCGATACATCGGTGTCGATGACACCACCCTTGACCTCTTCGAGGGACAGTATATCATCCCCAACGGCATCTCTTACAACTCCTACCTTATCCTCGACGAGAAGGTAACCATCATGGACACCGTTGACGCACGCATGGCGAAAGAATGGTGGGCAAATCTTGAAGCAGCCCTTGAAGGTCGCACGCCCGACTACCTTGTTGTGCAACACATGGAACCCGACCACGCCTCGCTCGTAGCAGAAGTGATGCAACGTTTCCCCAACCTTCAAGTAGTAGCCACACAGCGCGCCCTCCAAATGATGCCCCTCTTCTTTGAAGGTGCAGACTTCTCCAACCGTAGCATTGCCGTGGGCGAAGGCGATACCCTCTCGCTCGGCACGCACACCCTGCGTTTCTTCCTTGCGCCCATGGTTCACTGGCCTGAGGTGATGGTGAGTCTTGAAGAGACGGAAGGCATCCTCTTCGCCGCCGACGCCTTCGGTAAATTCGGAGCGCTCTGCCACGAAGAGGATTGGGCATGCGAAGCCCGCCGTTACTACTTCAACATTTGCGGTAAATACGGTGTGCAAGTGCAGGCATTGCTCAAGAAACTCGCGGGAACGAACGTCCAAACCATCTGCCCCCTCCACGGTCCCATCCTTACCGAAAACCTCGGTTATTATATCGGTCTCTACGACACTTGGAGCAAATACGAACCCGAAACCGAGGGCGTATTCATTGCCTACGCCTCTATCCATGGCGGTACGGCAAAGGCTGCCCACAAACTCGCTGAAATCCTCTGCGAAAAGGGTGCGCCAAAAGTATCCATCGCCGACCTCTCACGCGACGATATGGCGGAGGCAGTAGAAGACGCCTTCCGCATGAGCAAACTCATCGTCTGCGCCTCCTCTTACGACGCCGGACTCTTCCCACCCATGCACGAATTTCTCCATAAGTTGCTCATTAAGAACTTCCAAAACCGCCGCGTCGGCATCCTCGAAAACGGTTCATGGGCACCCACCGCAGGAAAAGTCATGCGCAACATGCTCCTCGAGATGAAAAACCTCGACATCGTTGCCCCCATGGTCACCATACGCGCCCGCATGAAAGCAGAAGACCTTCCCGCAATGGAGGAACTGGCTGAGGCTATACTCAAATAAAAAGTCTATTCAGACAACCCCAATAATAATATAGCAGTTGCTCCATATTGGGGGACGTTTCAGTATAATGACGATGAAGGTTATATTATCGCCTTTTTCTGATGCAAAAAATGAAGAAAAATGAAAAATAAATGTCGTGTTAACAAGTGTTAACGGATTTGCATTTTGCTCCCAAATTTTGTATCTTTGTACTACGGAAGTGGAGATAGTCCCTAGGAATCGGGGGTATCTCCACTTTTTTCGTCCCAAAAACCGGTTTTTAGGGGTCAAAAAATAAGTTACATTGTTTTTTCAAGGTTAAACAACCGGTTTTCTATGTTACTTATTGTGGCGCCACAAATAGACATTAGCGCAATGGCGAGCACCCTGAATGTTAATATGTGTTAAAGTTTTCGGCGAAAAATGACGAAAAATGAAGGTTGAAATTGTCACAATTTTTCGCCATCCGAACCTTCACTCCGCAAGGGTTCCTCACTACTCACTTCTATATAACCCAACCCTCAGCAAGCACGTTACGGCACTGTTTTGTTATATAGAAGCAATAAGATAGAAATAAGGGTTCTTATTTAAGACTTAAGACAAATTAAGTAAGGAAGAATTCGTCTTATTTAAGACTCATTTTTAAGGATGTTATTAGGAGGGGGAACTCCCTTAAATTTAAGCGTAAACAAGATTGAGGAATTTAAGAAACAACCTATTTCAACAAGACAATAATCTATATATTAGCAAATTCTTACGAAGTTCCGAAAAACAAACCGTACGAGACTTGCCCCCAAAATAAATTTCCACTTCAGACTTATCTCCTGTATTTTTACTATATTTGCACAATCAATCTCAATCATTAACAAATTCACCCATTTTGCCTATGAAGCATAGCGTATAATTGATACGCACATTATAAACATATTGGAAAAGCGTTTTAGCTTTATTCTGTCTATCCTAAAGTTTGGCGACTAAAGAATCCGACAAGAGTAATAGCAAAAATGCTCACGCTGTATAGGCGTGGGCTTTTGGTTATTCTGTCGGATAGGTAACGCCAAACACCTTGGATAGAGGAATACACTAAAAGTTCCGCGCTTTTTTGTGTGCGTATGTCTCAAGGGACTTTGGAACAACGGAGTTTCTGAAAAGCCGTTAAGTGAGTAAGATCAATTTCTTTACAAGAAAAACTTATGAACAATTTTACGAACACACTAAAATCAGCAGTTGTTTTACTCTTATCTGCAACAAGTCTTACGCCTGCTACTGCACAAATTCATTTTGATAGTAGTTCTGATGGATATTTATATCATGTACCAAATACATTGCAATGCAACGGAAAAGCAAAAATGTTTAGTTCTAATGCTGACTACTATGGCGATTCGGGAGACGCAGGTACTTTTTTCAAAATATTAGATGATAACTTTCAGATAGAAAAAGAATTTTCATGGAATACCCCCAGCGCTGCGAGCAAAACAGTATATCAACAAAGAAAAGTAAATGGATATACTGATACTTTATTAGTGTATAATGTAGAAGAATACTATGGTTCTTATTGGGAAACTGGCAAAAGTCTTGAAGAGTTTTGCGCATATTATAATGCATTGTTAATAGAAGACCATGGGGATAATGCATATGCCTATGAGCCAGAAGACATTATGATTATTAAAGGAATATTCTTCTTATCCAGCGATTCTATAGGAATTCCGACTATAGACGACCAGAATATATCAATAGATGGAATTACATATAACCCCCAAAGTGGTCTTATAATTCGTGGAGAATTATGGCGTCATGTTACATTGTCAGACCAATGGGAAACTATTAAGGAAGAAGAAAATAACTGGTTTACATATCGTGTAGAAGTTGTTGATTATGATAATTTAGATAAAAATACCTTCAGCGAAGTATACCTTTCACAAAACTTTTTCAATAACGACGAGAAATATGAATTTATAGTTCCTTTTTATGCACGATCAGAAGAAGGTTACATAAACTACACTGATTATTTAGATGGTCATTATGGAGAAGAAGAATTTGCTTATGAACGAACAATAAATTATGACTCAAAATTAAAAAGTTTTCAGGTAATCAACGAAGATGGTAACATTATTCACGAATTTGAACCAACAGCATCATATTCTTGGGTAGAAATGTTTACTTTCAATAATAAGAATTATTTAATTTGTGATTGGCAAGAAGAAGGTAGAGAGGGCAGCGACATCTACGAAATCAACAATCAAACCAACGACATTCAGAAAGTTCAGCAATTTAGTAATTTCAGTATTCAACCTCGCACACCTCACCGCAATGAGCCCATCAATGTAGAACTGTTAGAAAATAAAGCTGATACCAATTTGGAAGTTCTTGTCACCGCAGCAGATGGTCGCACAGCATACCGCACAACTTTACGCGCAGGAAATAAGAGTGTACGTTTAGACACTTCACACCTTAGTGCAGGTTTCTACAACGTAACTGTTATTAAGAATGGTCAGAAGGTTGAAAGCGCTAAAGTAATCGTGCGTTAAACCATAACTGATAGACCTTCCAACAATATATAAAAAGAAATTAGGTTTAGACAAGAAACAGTGTCGGCAAAAGCGATTGCCAACACTGTTTCTCTTATATTTACAATTTCACCCTAAAATAATCCAACAGCGCCTTATACTGGTCTTGCGCAGTGAGGCATGTGTCGGTCAGAAATCCATCTATATTTCCCCAGTTTTGCAAGCCTCGATAGTAGAACAGACGAAGGTCTTGCGTGATGATAAAGGGAACGATGCCTGCTTGTAGGCATTGCCAAAACATGAGTAAGCGTCCCACACGTCCGTTACCATCTTGAAAGGGATGGATACGTTCGAAGCGGACATGGAAATCAAGGATGTCGTGGAACGTTACTTTTGAAATGGCGGTGTAATCCTTGAGCAATTCTTTAATGGCGTGGTGCACCTCTTCTGGTTCAGTAGTATCCATGCCTCCCACTTCATTAGGCAAACGTTTGTAGTCGCCCACAGAAAACCATTCCTTATTACTATCAGAAGTTCCTGATTTTAACATTAAGTGCAGTTGCTTGATATGCGCCTCGGTTATTTTATCCGTTGCGTGGTCAATGATATAATCGATGCAACGGAAGTGGTTCACGGTTTCCAAGATGTCGTCAATGCGCGTATCTTCAGTTGTAACCCCAAGGGTATTCGTCTCAAAAATATAACGTGTCTGCTCTTCTGTCAACTTGCTCCCCTCAATATGATTAGAATTGTAGGTAAGGTCAATCTGTGTACGATGATAAATCCCGCCTTTCAGTTGACTTTGCTTTTCCTCTCGCAAACGCTCAAGCAAGGGCGAAAGGCGCACTTTCCCCCTTTTCGGCAACGTAGTATCCTCGGGAATGTTCCATGTCTTACCCGTCAGAAAGGCGCCCTCAATTTTCCCTTGCGCACAGTAATTTCGCGCTGTGCGCTCGCTGATGTTATGTAATTTAGCAAACTGATTAATTGAAATGTATCCCATGTTATCGGCAAGTTTTCTATGTAAAACCACTGCAAATATACCTTATTTTTGCCGATACCGGCAAGTTTTAAGTATAAAACTACCTGTTTTAGCAAAAAACCGCCTATTCCTTGCGAGGGGATAGGCGGTTTTATAGACTACATTACATAGAAACCAACAGGGCATAATGAATGGTGTCGTCGAGGATACTTTTGCCCATTTCCATATCAGATGTGGTGGAATTTTGAAGAGGAACTATTTGCACAGAATCTGTTTGGGGAAGAACTACTGCAAGGTTTCTCTCTGCTGGCGTATGGAGATAGACGGGCACTTCTCGCTCGAGGAAGAGCGTGTCGCGAATGGTGGTAAAAATAGTGTCGCGCTGGATTTCTGTCTTGGGGAGTTGTGCAAGAGGCGCAGGAGTTTCGGGGGCGCGGAAGGGGGAAACTGCACCCAAGAAGTAACCCACGCAGAGGGCGGCGGCAATGCCTGTCCACCAGATGAAGGGGTGCCCAGTTTTTGTGGCACTCACGCGTGGCGGTGTGGGCACTTTCAGCGCAGCATCGTGCTGGTCGCGCAATGCTTTCGCCGCTTGGGATATTTGATGTTCAAATTTATTCATAGTCGTGGAGTTGTTGTTTCAGATGATTGAGGAGTCGGTGAAGGCGCGACTTGACGGTGCCCTCGGGAATGCCAATAATTTCAGAGACTTGCGCAATGCCGAGTTCTTCTTCAAAACGCAGGGCGAAAAGGGTGCGACTCTCTTGCGGCAAAGTTTCTAAGACTTCTGACAAAGCCTTTAACAGCGTGGCATTATCTAATTGCAGTTCGCAAGCATCGGTATATTCGTCTGTCATTGTGGTTAATTGCTCGGAGCGATAGCGCTCTGCTTGCTCGGAATGCCGAAAGCGGGAGCGGCACAGGTTGTAGGCTATCGTGTAAAGCCAAGGGCGGAAGGCGGAGGTGGGGTTGAATTGCTCGGCAGCCTGCCACACTTTCAAGAAAGTCTCTTGACAGGCGTCGGATGCCTCATCCTCGTCGTAACGAAAGGCACGCAGGAAGAAACCCATCAGTCTTCGGGCGTGGCGCGAGTAGAGTTCGTTGAACGCCTTCTCGTCTTGCCCTTCTCCCACCCGACTCATCAACTGCTCATCGGTCAATGCGGTGAGCGAGGTCTTACGGAAGAGGCGTATCATGGGCGGAAGTTTTCAAGATGTTGAAGATAGCGTTGCTTTGTTGCCTCGTCCAACTGCGTATTCGTGATGGAGGCACGCAAGATGCGGTACAACTGCTGCGCACGCTTCTCATCGCCCGCCGCCTTAAACCGCTGAATGAATTTAGGCAGGAGGGTGGCGTAATTCACTTGCAATTTTTCGCTCCCCTTCCAGTAAATCTCTGTGCGGAAGCGGGGTTCGGTGAGGTACTCCAAGTGATACTTTTCAAAGGCGCGCATCGCCGCCGTTGCATTGTCGTAAGGCGTGGAACTATACTTCAATAAAAGCCCCTCTTGATAGAGGTTATCGCAAAACTCCTTGATTTCCTGGCTTGAAGACGACTCCAAATTATAGGGTACTGAGGCATTCAAATAAATAGGTCTGTCCGTATTTTCACTCAAGTAGTGAATGAATTTGGAGAGTCGGAATTGCGACGCCTCAATTTCATAAGGCGGGATGCCAAGATGCTTACAGATACCGTCGCGATAGTTGGGGAGGAAAAGGAAGGAGCTTACCACGATGAACTTATCCTTGTGCAAGTTCATCGCTCGTTGCATCATGATTTTGGAAAAGAGGTCGAGGTCGCCCTGTCCGATATAAATGGCATTCTCGGGCATACCCTCCAACTGGTTGTAGTTATAGCGCAAAGCGAAATCGGGATAGTAACCACCCTCATACTGCCACTTCAGCATTTCATTGAATTGCGCGCCACGCTCCCCCTTGTCAAGGTCCGCCCCAGTGCGCCAAAGGTAACCCAAAAGGCCATCCACCGTTTCAAGGTCCACATCATCGGGAATCATTGTGAGTGCGCGTTCCGCAAATTCCGAATCGCTCGCCATGGAAATCCTATAGCGGCAATAGTTGTAGGTAAAAGTCTCAGGAATCGCCTGCTCCATGCGCGTCATAACAAAGTTTTCAACAGGAGTATGCTCCTTTAGTCCATCAAACCAAAACTTCAGATAATACTTTGCGTTAAACAGGTTGCGCCAAGCCGCTTCGGACTTCGGATGTTTCTTAACTTCAAGTTCCCAAGCCTCTGCCTGCCGAGAATACCACGCCGAATCTTGCCCTGAAATAATAACGGCGCGAACGGGTTCTGCCTTTTGAGCGAAGATTGATAGAAACGTAGTCAGCATGAAACCAAGGGCAACGGTAAATCTAAGTGTTTTCATTTGAATAATTATTTGAATCGTTTACAGTAAAAATAGAATATCAGATTGATGGCCATTCATTACTGCATACGCGCAAGTCAAGAAAACGTTCCAATTACAAAAGAAAAAGTAATCATATAGAAGTTTACCCAGGAAATATATCCCCGACCAACTCACTTGCCCTATCCTTAGAGAGTCCCCAATTTATAAGCGCGCAAGTAATTCATGACACCGAACGCATCTAAAAATACGCTTGAGTTTCCCAAGGTCACGCAAGTAACTACCATATTATTAACCCCAAAAATAAAAAAATTTTCTTGACCCTCAAATTATTTAGAACACAATTACAATGAAATAAAGGCACACTTACACAACCGCAAGTTCGTCTCTATTACCCGCAGTTATGCAAGTGTGCAACCCCCTTTTATCAAGGAGATTGCACACTTCTAAAAATAGAACCTTGAGTCAACTCTCACATAAAAAAAGACTAATAGAAAACAAAAAAAGAGGTTCTTCAAATCTTGAAGAACCTCTCTGAAAAGTGGCGGCGACCTACTCTCCCGCTATACGCAGTACCATCGGCGCGGACGGGCTTAACTTCTCTGTTCGGAATGGGAAGAGGTGGAACCCCGACGCTATAACCACCGGAAATAAATTTAGACA
>JBGVGJ010000061.1:0-8419 GCA_045121635.1 Alloprevotella sp.
GCGGGTCGGGAACGCTCACGGCTCTGGGCGGGTCGGGAACTCCCTACGCTCTGGGCGGGTCGGGAACGCTCACGGCTCTGGGCGGGTCGGGCAATAGCAAAGCCCCCCAGACGGCTAACGCTTTCCGAGGGGCTTAAGGCTCACAATCTAATTTTAAGGGTTGTTATGTCATAGTTTGATGATAGTGCACTTTCGCTTGAAACTCGCACACGTATCACACCACGCAACGTATTTATTGCTCCAGATACTACGATATTGGCATATACCTAAACCGTCCATTTCTGATGCTTGATAGTGGATGCAGTATTGACAAATGCGGTCTTTATTCATAGTGCTTAAAATAACTCTGTTTGCTTTGGCTCTGTGTCGATGTTTGGGAGTAACTTCTCAATCATATCATCGACAAGCCTTTCAAGTTCCTTTGACTCTCGCAAAGCTGATGATGAACGAGTGCGAAAAAATTCTTTCTGCCTCTGGCGCATCTTCGCAACTCTGCGAATAAATAGCGTATTTTGGTCTAACATAATGTATCATTTTTAATATGGAAATTCTTTGCCCCTCGCGTGTGTGTGTGCGTGTGCCCCCGCGGGGGCGAAAGAAAATCCGTGTAACTACTTGTTACCTACTCCCTTACGGTCGTAGCGAATGGAAATTCGACGGCGGTTCTACTGTACCGCCTAAAGCTGGCGCATCACGACCTATCGACTAAGGGTCGGTATGCCTCAAAACTGCGACACGTACCGAGACAATGGCAAGTGGTCTTTTCCGATAGTTCACACTTACCCGTCCCGTTGTCTTTGATGTCGTAAAAGTGTGTGCAATAAACGCACGTATCTAATTGTTTACTCATAATTGTTGTAGTTAAAATTTATGCAAAATGGAGTCGGCAATCTTAAACGCTCGTTTGAGTTCGTCTTTAACGACTAATTCGCTCCAGTTGTTTTCTACGCACTTGCGAAGTATCAGAGCACGAATAATTGCCCTATCTTGTGCGCTCCAAGGTCTTGCCAAATCCGAATTGATGTTATCTTCCTTGAGTGCATTAATAAGCGTTTGTGCAGCCTCTTTCTGGTCTGCATCGAAACGGCTCATATCGTACTCTTGAAGTAGTTGCAATAGTCTGTTGTATTTCTGCAAGTTTCTGTCACCCTCTCCGCATACTTCCAAATCTTTCGTGAGTTTATAGACTTGTTGCACCTCTTCGAAATTGAATAGTTTCTTATCTGGGCAACGGTCTTTTCTCACTCCGTGCTTGTATTTCTTGAAATGGAAATAGTGTTTTGAGAGACTTGCAAATGCAGTTAGCAAATTTTCACGACCTTTGTACATATCCAACGTGTTTCGCAGAGAGTATCTTTTATTTACTTTTCCGTCTAACTCAATTGGTGCCCAATTAGCTTTAGCCGATTGGATAGAGAACTCCACTCGCCAGACATTCACTTCCTTACCCTCTTTGGTGCAGTGTTGAATATCATCTATAAAGCCACAAATAAACCACGCTTGACGGATATAAGGCTTTCCAAATAGTCCCGACTTCTTATCTTTCAACTCCATCGTTTTATTGTAAAGTTTGGTTGAAACGGTTGAATTTGCCCGACCCCACTTTACTGAATTTATGTCTAACGACTCCCAAGTGTCCTCTCCGTGTAAATCAATTCTTCCTGCATTAATTTTGGAATACTTGCGTTTCATATATCTACGGATAAACTTGAAGGGGTCATCGCCAAAATCGAACAAAACAAAATCCAGACATATATCTACTCTGGAGATACGTATATCGGTGTAACCGTGAAAAATCAAGAAATCGTGAAGTTTTTCGGCTGCATCATCGAAATAGCAAATGCGGTTCACTATTCTGATGTGGCTTTCCTCTGGGTCGTGTATGCCGTGCAAACCTTGTGAGGCAGGATTGCGCCTCACTTCAATAGCCGGCAGTCCGTCCGAACCGTCAATAACAAACATTTCCTTGTACACTCGTGTACCATATTCTCTTTCTGTAACGGTGCATCCGTGATTTCTGAAATAGTCTGCCGTATGCGGTTGCCCGATTGGTTCTCTAACGTGAACCTCCAACCAATCGAGATTGACACACCTTTTCGGTGTGGGTGACTTTTCCGTTAGTTGTCTGTTTGATTGTTCCATCATTGAGCGTGGCATTAAGTGAAACAATCGTACCATTGCGATGCCTTAACTTGACATAATATCCGTATTTGTCGTGGTGCTCGAATAGTACATTATAGCCGTCCTCAATAAGTGATTGTCTGCGGTTCTCAACCGCAGACAATACCAACATATCGGAAAAGCGTATCATTGTGCCTCCTCCTCCTTGAAAGGAATAACCCAACCTTGACGGTCTGCAATAAACTGCTCTTGGTTTCTTGACAACAGGGCTATCCACTCTTGGTCGGACTCTTCACGTATTAGGGTACGAGCGAGATACCACTTGGTAATATCTACTTGCTCGCCTGTGTCCCCACGATATAGCACGGATGGCACAGGGTCGGTCTTGCCACCTATCAACTCAATAGTCTTGACATTGATTGTCAACCCTGCTTTCATACATCTGTCTTTCTGTGAAGAATAAACACGTAACTGAGCGGAACCAGAGACATACACGGTCGTACCCTTTTTTAGGTACTCAACCACGTTAGGTCTGCCCGACATTGTGCAGTCAATCCATTGTGTCTGTTCGTGGCTCTGCCCGTTCTCGTCCTTCCATCTGTCAGAGTGAGCAACTCTAAAGGTTGTGAACTCTTTTCCGTTTACTGACTTAACCTCTGCATCTGCTCCGAGGTTGCCGATTACTACTGATTGAAACATAATATGAAAATTTAGGTGTTTAACTTATTAGGGTAATATTACCCCATCATCGAATTACTTTGTACTTAGGTTTTTTACGTTGTCCGCTTCGGCAAGGTTTCCCAATCACAGCCCTACCGCTAAAGGCTCTCCCAGTCGCGCAGGATCAAGTAATGGTCTTTTGCGTCTGGTCTGTACATTGAAACGAGAGAGTGAAAAGTTTCTGGGTTGGCAAGTGCCACACAATCGTACAAAAGGCGGTTGATTACGATTGAGCGGTTGAAATTCGGGTGTCCCCTACACCATTCATCTATCGCCTTAAGAATGTCCGTTTCTATGCGTACGGAAACAAGCACGTTGTTTTCAGTCCGCACATACGGCTTGTTTTTAGGGTTGTTCTCTTTCATAGAAAAATGCGTTTTTGATACTATTTTTCGAAATGTTAAAATCTCCGTCAGTCGAAAAACGCTGACGAGGTGGGACAATTCCCCAGAGGTGGGAAAATGACCCCTCAGAATTGCTATTTTGTTAAGGCGGTCTTACAATCATAATAGGTATTCTAATTTGGTATGAGACAAAAAAAAAGGAGGGTCGTATCTTCCAATACGTCACCCTCCCCTTGCCGTTGGCGGTTGCGTTACGTTCGGGAGTCGCACCTCTGCGTTGCTCCTTATCCTACGCAGTTGCAAAGATAAGCATTTCTTTCGATGTTGTATTACAAACAGAGCAATTTAACACAAAAGGGTATTGTTTTTTAACAACTTTTTGCGTTTTAGTCCCCACTATGCCACAAAAGCGACTTCGTTTCCGTGAAGTAGTAATCTGCTGAGGATATGAGTTTTTCAGAAATCAAGCGCCCCACTTGTTCGATGTAATCGACATCAAGGTTGAGGAAATACTCTGTTGCCTCTTCCGAGTTGTCCCCCATTCCAACGGCATACACTACATAGTCGTATAGTGATTTTCCCTCGGTGTCAACTTCAAAGGGTGCGCCTGCCCAATTAAAAAAGCCTCTTGCCGTTGGTGTCGTTCTGCGCTCTGAAAGATAGCACTCAACAAGTGTTAATTTGTTGTCGTCTGACTTCGTGAAAAGGAAATAAAACACTCGTTTAATATCTGCCGTTGGCTCGTCAAGAAAGTGGATGTATTTTCTAAACCTTGTGTCAATAGGAATGACATCTTTTTCCACCTGTGGCAAAGGTCGCACACTTTCAGACAAAAGCATTTGCGAAAAGTTGAGCGATGCAATAGTATTCTGAGCCGTGATGAAAGGATAGTTGAGCCGTTGAAAGATAGAGCGAGCCGATTTTCCCGAACTCGGAAAAATGGCGATATAAAAGCGCATAAGTGCGGTAATCTGAGAAAGCAATTTTATCTTTGCCCTCTGCTGCACTTGCTTTAGTGTGTTTGGGTTGTGAACCTTTGGGGTGTACTCTCTCACAAGATAGGTATCACCCACTTTGTAGGTGATAACCCCTGCTTTCTTTCCTGTCTTGATTTCTTGTAATGCCATAATCTGGAGTGTATTAATAACATTTCGAGGATATGCTCGAAATGATAATGAAAAAAGGAGTGCGCCAACCGCTGACGCACTCCCCAAAGCAATCTGATGTGGGACAACCTATTACGGTTGACTATATATAAAATACCTACAGAGATAGGAAATTAGAGGCTCTCATTTCCCTCGCCCTCAAAGACACCGATAAGGTCTGTGAGTCCGTTGAGTTCGAATGAATAAGGGTTAGATGTTGAGAGTATGCCGTTATGTCCGTTACGTTTCCAACCTACGAAAGTAGCGCTACCTGTAGGTGTTGCGGTAACGGTTACGGTTGTACCGACTGCGAATGTACCACCACCGCTAACAGTACCAGGACCCAGAGCGGTCACGTAAACTCGTGCCTGTCCTGACGGTGTAGGCTCGATTGGGTCTCCATTGTTGATGGATGCGCCTCGTGTCTCTGTGAGCGCATAATCAGCGGTGTCAATCTGACGAGAGGCAATCAACTGAGCCAAGTCATTGGCGGTTGTTACGCTATAGTTGTAGTATTTAGCGGTGGCTTTAGCGTTGGTGTCACGCATACCATACGCATATACTACGTAATTGTCATTTAGGGTGACAACGTATGGGAAAGTGCCGTTATCTCCTGCCTCCGTGACAATAACGCTCTGGTAGTACTGCAAAGTACCGTCCTGTGTCTTGCGGTAGATAACATAGACAACACGGTCAACGATAGCACTCGCATCGTTTTGAAGTTGCAAAACGTAGTTCTGCGTTGTCTGGTCTTGTCCGTAAACAATCTGAGGGAGAGCGGTTGAACTGCTTGTCAACTGGATATTCTCGTATGAGATTTGCGCCTGTCCGTCAATAGCATCTGAATAGGCGAAATTTGCCTTGACCCATCTGTTTCGAGCGGAAACAAGTCCCTCCTTGCGCATAGTGATTACAGGAGCAAAAACGGCTGAAAGCTGACTCATCAGTTTCATACGTGCTCGCTGATTAACTTGTCTCTCTGTGTTAGGGTTAGAGACATTAGGGTTGTATTCCCTTGATATGGTTTCTCCACCAGAAGAAGAGAAAACGACTGCTCCGAGTTTACCGGAGATCTTGCCGAAAAGTGATGTTTGCTTAGCCATAGTGTATAAAAATTAGGGGTGAAAAGTAAAAGTATTATATTTCCTCTTGACGGGTAAATTTCGCTAATAAGTCAGTATCTTCATAGATAACAAAACTATAAGTTCGTGAAGTAGATAACCGTTGCTGAGTTGTATTATCATACCATCCGTCAAATCCATATGTATAGTCACCTTGTGGTGGGTTAGGAGTTGCAACAACTTGTACAGTATCACCGATAGTGTATGTTCCTGCACCTGTAGCAGTTCCCCAACTTCCTGCAGTAACAAACAATCGAACCTCATTCGATGGTGTTGGCGGTACTGGCTCGCCTGATACGATGGTTGTTCCTCTTGTCTTCGTGAGTTGATAATCTGCTGCATCAATCTGACGAGAGGCAATCAACTGCGCCAAGTCATTGGCGGTTGTGACGCTATAATTGTAGTATTTAGCGGTGGCTTTAGCGTTGGTGTCACGCATTCCATACGCATATACAATATAGTTGTCACTCAGCGTGATTTCGAGAGAAAACTTTCCGTCTGCACCTGCATCATTAACGATATGGCTCTCAACAAGTTGTAATGTGCTGTCCGCAGTCTTTCTATAAATAACCCAGACAACACGGTCAACAATCAAAGACGAGTCATCTTGCAAGGATAATGCATAAGCATTAGTCTGCGCATTCTGTTCATATACAATTTGAGGTAATGCCGTGGTACCAGAAGTTAATTGTATATTCTCGTATGAGATTTGCGCCTGTCCGTCAACCGCATTTGAAAAGCCGAAATTACGCTTTATCCATTCATTGCGAGGGGTTTTATTCCCTACTCTCTTAAGAGCCAAAACAGGAGCGAAAACGGCTGCAAGCTGCGACATTAACTTCATCCTCGCACGTTGGTTGACCTGTGCGCCTGTGGATGGGTTGGCAACATTCGGGTTGTACTCCCTTGTGACCGTCTCACCCCCAGAGGAAGAGAAAACAACGGCTCCAAGTTTGCCCGAAACTTTTCCGAAAAGTGAAGTTTGCTTTGCCATAGAAAGGGGGGTTTTAGGAGTATATATTATAATAGATTGTGTGTGTGCGTGGCAAACCTTATGAAATACCCCCGAAAATCGCCCTTTTCTGCGTGTTTAGCGCCATTTCATCGGGAGTGCTGACAATTAGTAAGCCTTTCGCATCGTCGGCAAAGGTACAAATTTTTTCTGGAATGAGAAAAGTTAGCGTTGTGTCAAAGATGGGTCGGGTCTGGGTGGTCTCTGGGTGGGATATGTTAAAGAGCGTGGTGAGCGTTTAACATTTGTTAGCGTTTAGCGGTTAACACTTGTTTACATTTGTGTGTTATAGTTTTAACATTTGTAAAGCGTGGCGAGCGGAGCGAGCCACGCAAACTTTAACATTCTTTAGTAATGTTGTAATACAAGTTTGTGCATTCTTTGTGTATTCGTGCGATAATGATGCGCAAGTATGTATTAACATACTTTAGCATTATAAGGTGTATGTATTAACATACATTATGTTAATACATACGAGATTGTGGGATTTTTTTTGTACCTTTGCAGTAGATACAGAGGTATCAAGCAACTAATATAACAAGAACTTTCAGCCCTCCCGAAACACGGACAATCGGAAACAATATGAAAGAGACATTATCACTAATTCAAGACTCAAGCCTACAAAAGGCGATGGAAGGAATAAACGAGGTACTTTCAGACCTCAAAGAGGCTTTAGGAGAGGACAGATTTAAGAACTCCCTATATATTGAGCTACTAAGACTTTCTACTCCCATAGATTGGGAATACTTCGACAGACAACATAAAAAGGAGGATACAATATGCTAACGAGATTTCAAGATTACTTGCTCCACATAAAAGGCTACAGCCAGAGGACAGCAAGTGAATACGTAAAAGACCTTAGGGGGTTCGCACGATGGATGCGAACCCACCGAGAGGGGGCGAAATGGTCAAATCTGACCCGTCAAGACATAGACGCATATATAACATACCGCTCGAAAGAGGGTATCAAGCCAGCGACTACGAATAGGGAGTTATCGAGCATAAGCGCATTATATCGCTACTTCATCCGTGAGGGCTTGCTAACTTCCAACCCCTGCCGATTTCAGAGCAGACGCAAGCAAGCGCAGAGGCTACCAAGCACTATCCCCGCAGAGGACATCAAACAAGCATACGACAATGCGATTGGGCTTGTAAAAGTATGGATTGGACTCCTAGCGACTACAGGAATACGCATTAGCGAACTGTTGGCACTCCGTTGGGAAGATATAGACTTCAATCACTCAAGCCTCGACATAATGGGCAAGGGCAGAAAGGAGCGCATTGTATATACTACTCCCGAATACCTGGAACTGATGAAACAAGCATACGAGCGACACCCACAAGAGGGGCGCATATTCAACTACGAGCAGCGAGAGGCACGATATATGATATTTAAGGCTCTCCGTCCCTACTCCAGAGCAAAGCAACTCAGCCCCCACGCTATTCGCCACACCTACGCTACGCACTTAGCGACAGAGGGGATAAACGTAACTACAATAGCGTCAATTCTCGGGCACAACCAAATTGGCACGACTCAGAAATATATCGATATGAGCCAAAGCCGAACCCGTGAGGCAAGCACTAACAATCAACTCATTTAAGCACTATGGAACAGAAAGAAACCCAACGGGAGAGGGTGCGAAAGATACCCACTCCCAACGGCTCGCAGAGCCAGAAGATGATGAATTTCCGCCTCGACCTTGACTTGCTCGACTGGCTAAACACCAAGCCGAATAAAGGGCGGTATCTGAATGACCTAATCAGAGCAGACAGAGACAAGTAGTCAAGCGTCAGCGGTGCAACCGCTGACGCAAAAGCCTTAAGCCCCTCGGAAAGCGTTAGCCGTCTGGGGGGCTTTGCTATTGCCCGACCCGCCCAGAGCCGTGAGCGTTCCCGACCCGCCCAGAGCGTAGGGAGTTCCCGACCCGCCCAGAGCCGTGAGCGTTCCCGACCCGC
>JBGVGJ010000062.1:0-2148 GCA_045121635.1 Alloprevotella sp.
CACGAATACCATCCGGATGGCATTCGTGTTATTCGCCTCTGATTAAGAAATATTCATCCCGCATGGAGATTCGTGTTATTCGTGAAATTCGTGTTCTCTTAAACATAGAAATTCTCGTTTTTTTCGGTTGAATATCTATGAGGGGCTTGTATGAGTACAACTATCCATCAAACAAAGAGTTATCTATATTTACCGAACAGCAATAAAATTTTTGCATTCATGACACAACAAGAGATATTCAGCAGGTCAGAGCGCCTTTTGGGCGCTGAAGGTATGGAGCGCCTGCGCACCCTTCGCGCCATCGTTTTTGGTGTTGGCGGTGTGGGCAGTTGGGTGGCAGAGGCATTGGTGCGCACGGGAGTCATTCACCTCACGATTGTTGACTCCGACAGCGTTGCCGCTTCCAACATCAACCGTCAACTCCCTGCCACAACACTTACGGTAGGTCAGCCTAAGGTGGAGGCACTTATGCGCCACCTCCATGAGGTCAACCCAGAGGCAGAGATTACGGCGCTTCCCATGATTTATAGTGCTGAAACGGCACCAACGTTTCAGTTAGAGCAGTATGATTACATCATCGACTGCATCGATAGTTTAGAACATAAGGTGGCGCTCATCCTTCATGCCACGTCCCTCCCGGCAAAGTTTTATTCCTCTATGGGCGCCGCTTTAAAGTTGGACCCCACGCGCATCAGTGTTGCTGAATTTTGGAAGGTCAAAGGTTGCCCCTTAGCAGCTGCTTTGCGCCGTAGAATCAAGAAGAGTGGCGCGTTTCCCAAGAAGAAGTTTAAGTGCGTGTACAGCGAGGAGTTGTTGGAAAACCGTGCGGATGTGGCTGTGTCGTCGGGAGGAACCTGGGATGCGCAGAAGGCACAAATAAATGGTTCGCTCATGCACATCACCGCTATTTACGGACTCACACTTGCGGGGTTGATCATCAAGGATGTAGCGGAAAGTTGTTAGGTTCTGCTTTACCCCAAACACACATTTCTTATATGACAAAAATCCCTTTACTTTCTTCTGCATACCTTGCCCCCGTGCGCTACTATACGCAGTTGTACATGGCGCCTAAGGCGATGCTCGAAACGCACGATAATTATGTGAAGCAAACCTACCGCAACCGCTGTGTGATAGCTGGTCCCAACGGGATGCAGGCACTGACGGTACCTATTGAGAAACCTACTTTTGGAAAGTCAGCGATGCGCGACATTCGCATTTCCGACCATGGTAATTGGCGCCACCTACATTGGAATGCTTTGCAAAGCAGTTACGAGCGTAGTCCGTTTTTTGAATACTACGCCGATGACTTCCGCCCCTTCTACGAAAAGCGCATTGATTTCCTTCTCGACTTTAATGAGGGATTGCAGCACACCGTGCTTGACCTTTTAGACCTCCACCCCGTGTTGCAAACCACCGACAGCTATTGTGATTCACCCTCCGAGGATATGATAGACCTTCGTGAAGTCATCTCCCCTAAGAGTCCTTGGCAGGACGATCCCTTGTATCGCCCACAACCCTACTATCAGGTATTCGCCCACAAACACGGTTTTTTACCCGATTTAAGCATTGTGGACCTCCTCTTTAATATGGGTCCCGAAGCACGATTGGTATTGAAGCAGTCGTATAATGGTGTGTAGAAATCCAGCCCTATTTTCGTCTTCGACAACTGTATTTTTTGTCCCCGAAAAATGAAGAAAAATGAAGAATAACGTTGGTGTTAACAAGTGTTAACGGATTTGGATTTCGCTTTGAAATTTTGTATCTTTGTGTTACGGAAGTGGAGATAGCCCTTGAAATCAGGGTTATCTCCACTTTTTTTGTGCCGAAAAACCCATTTTTGGGGTCAAAAAATAAGTTACCTTGTTTTTTCAAGGTTAAACAACCGGTTTTTAATGTTACTTATTCTGACGCCGCAAATAGATATTGTTGCGAGGGTGTGTAGGTTGAATGTTAATGTTTGTTAAAGTTTTCGGCAAAAAATGACGAAAAATGAAGGGGGAAAGTGTCACAAATTTTCGCCATGGTAAGCGGTAGGTAGTGAGTAGAGAGTAGTCCGGACGGCGCTCTCCCCCTGTTTATAGGGGGAGGGGACCGCCTTGGCGGTGAGGGGGTGCAAGATTTGCACCGCACGGCATGCTACTAACTACT
>JBGVGJ010000063.1:0-9298 GCA_045121635.1 Alloprevotella sp.
CACGAATACCATCCGGATGGCATTCGTGTTATTCGCCTCTGATTAAGAAATATTCATCCCGCATGGAGATTCGTGTTATTCGTGAAATTCGTGTTCTCTTAAACATAGAAATTCTCGTTTTTTTCGGTTGAATATCTATGACGGGCTTGTATGAGTACAACTATCCATCAAACAAAGAGTTATCTATATTTACCGGACAGCAATATAATACTTATTTTTGCGCCCTAATAAGTAACATTGTACACGAAAAAAGCGGAGACATCCCTGATGTATAGGGGTGTCTCCACTTCTGTACTGCAAATATACAATATCTATAAGCGAAATGCAAATGCGTTAACAGTTGTTAACACCGTGTTTATTTTGCATTTTTCTGCATTTTTGCTGTTCGGAATTTCTCGGAATATTATTCAAACAAAGTCTTGAAGGCGCTCTTGTTTGTCATCTTTGTAAATTCGAGGTCCTTAGCAGCGCGCTGTTTGAGCGAAGGATCCTTTGCGAATGCTGAGGAAAGCGATGTTACTACGGCATCAACGCGGTTCTGGCGTGCATAGCAAACGGCTTTGAGGTAATCGGTTGTAGCCGTCTTGCGAGGCATGAGGTTGAGCACGGTGAGTGCTGTAGCGTAATCCTTATTAAGAATGAGTGCAAGGGCAGCAGTGTTGCTCTTACCGTTCTTTGCATTCGTTGCAGCAGCAGCGTAGTTGCCCTTGCTCACTTGAAGCGCTGAAAGGAGGTCGCTGTAATTGCTTGCCTCAGAAGCGCGACCGAGGTAAGACTCTGCTGTCGCTACGTCGCCTTCTGCAAGTGCTACGAGGGCGAGGTTGGCATTAACCTCAGGAGCAGCATTGTTGATAGCAGCAGCCTTTTCGAACCATGTCTTTGCCTCAGCGAGGTTGCCACTCATCTGAGCGATAAGACCGAGGTTGTTGTACGCACGGTAGTCGTTGGGATAGAGCTGTACAGTCTTCGTATAGATTTCCTTCTGGTTGTTTGCTGTTTCGTCGAAAGTAGCCACGTAAAGGAGTTCTTCTACACTGAGCTTAGAAGCGTCTGCCGAGAGTTGTTGAAGGATTTCATCGTCAGTGCGACCGATAAGCACGTAGTTAAGTGTGATGCGTGCGCGACGGAGTTCGGGGAGGATTTCGTCGATGAGTTCGGTATACGCCGCAGAGATGTTCTTAATCTGACGTTCGCGTTCTTCGGGGTCTTCGTACATCGAAAGGACACGGAGGATGATTTCCTTATCCTGTATGTTTGACGCTGCTACGAGTTCCTGGAAGCCTTCCCAGTCTTCGGCAGTGTAGCGTGTAGCGATGGGTGAGATGAGGTCGAGCTTTTCCAATTCATCAGAGATGAAGTTTGATGACGAAAGCTGACGCGCACGAGCAAGGCGCTCATTAAGTGCCTGCTTACCGTCGGGCGAAGCGTAAGCCATCACTTCGATACCATCAAGAGCAAAACCGCGCTGGTCCTCCTTGATTTCGCGGAGTACGCGTACGAATTCCTTGATAGAGGGTGTGCTGAGTTCGCTGAGGCGCACCTTTGACTGGTTGATGAGGTACTTGATTTGCGACTTCTGCGACTGGTTTACCATGTACTGATAAGCATCGCCAGAAGCTGCACCCTGTGTTTCGGTTACGGTACGAGCAAGGAGTGCAGATGTTGAGAGCACACCCTTTGCTACGAGCACATCGGGCACACTGTAAGTCTTGTTACCTTTACGCGCATCAAAGGCGAGGTAGAGTTCGCTCTGAATCATGTCGGGTTCGTAGGGGAAAGCCACGCGCATTACGTAGTTACCACCAAGGCGGTAAGAGATTTCCTGATTGTTGCCAATCACCTTTTCACCCTGGAATGTAGCAGGCTGCCCCATCACTTCCTTACCCGCAAAGCGGAGCACGGGAATGACAGTAACTTCTGCCTTTTTCTTCATATACTTTTCGGGGAAGCGACCGTTGATGGTTACAGGCACTTCATTAGCCACTGCTTCAAGGGGAGAGGGAACAACTGTGAAGTTGTCGGCAGTGAGCGCACCCATCTTGCTACAAGAAGCAAGCGTTCCTGCCGCAAGGGCGAGGATGAGGAGAGATTTGATTTTCATATAGGTTGGGGTTGATGTTGTTTTAGGTTGTGAGGTTATCCGGATGGCGCTCTCCCCCTGTTTATAGGGGGAGGGGACCAACTTTGTTGGTGAGGGGGTGCGAGAAAAAGTTAGGAGTGAGTAGAGAGTAGTTGGGAGTATGCCGTGCGGTGCGTATTCGGCACCCCCTCACCACTTCGTGGTCCCCTCCCCCTATAAACAGGGGGAGAGCGCCATCCGGATGGTAGTTGTACTCTGTTATCTGTACTCTAAAAGTTGTACTCTATTTAATATACTCGCTCCAATCCACCAAGCGCATATCGCCCTTGCGGATGTAAGTATCGTGCATTGCAAAAGCGGCGGTGAGCATGTGGGGCGTGTGACCTCCGTTTTGCTGTGCCAGGCGCATGTATTCTCTGAGAATAGGTCGGTAGTCGGGGTGCGCGATGGCGATGAGTGCTTCCGCCTTTTCGGTGGCACACTTGTTGCGCAAGTCGGCAACTCCGTATTCCGTCACGATGGCATCTACATAGTGCTCCGTGTGGTCGATGTGTGAGCAGAAGGGCACGATGCTCGAAATGGTGCCACCCTTTTGCGTAGAGGTGCAAGTGAAGGTAGAGAGCATCGAATTGCAAGTGTAGTCACAAGAGCCACCTACGCCGTTCATCATCTTGGTGCCACAAATCTTGGTAGAGTTGACGTGTCCGTAAATATCTACTTCAATCGCTGTGTTGAGCGCGCAGATACCGAGTCGGGCAATGATTTCGGGGCAGTTAGAAATTTCCGAAGGACGAATAATCAAGCGGTCGCGGAAATACTGAATATTGTCAGTGAGTTCCTTCAACTTTTCAGGACTAATAGTAAGCGCGCCTGTAGAAGCCTCCGTTACGCGTTCTTCAAGCAGCAATCGCATGGGTTCTTCCTGGAATACCTCGGTGTAAATGCTAAAATTGGGCACTTCCTTACATTCGCCAAGCGCGCCCAAGACGGCATTGGCGCCAGAACCTACGCCCGACTGCATAATCAACTTGTCGCGGAAGATGTACCCCTTGTGCATGTTCCACACGAGGAAGTCGGCTACGTTCTTACCAATAATGTCGGTCTCCGCACTACCGGGAAGCATCGTGCGTGATTCGTCCTGCGTGTTGCAACGGATGATGCCCTTGATGCGTGACTCTTCAATTTCTATATAAGGTTTACCTATGCGGTCAGTAATACTATTGATGCCCACCGTACGACGGTTCCAGGGATCTTCAATTTCGTAAATGTCGTGCAGACCAATGAGGCTGGAAGAGTGCCACATGTTCCACTCGATAAACACGCCCTTTTCTGCCAATCGACACACTGTGGGAGCGATGCCAATACCGGCTGTGGGATAAATGCGGATTTTGCCGCAGATTTTCTGCACATCAATCGCCTCAATAATCCCCCATGTAATGGGTCCCGTCATTCCCTGACGCAAGTGTGTAGCATTGTCGGAGAGGTTGAGGTCCGTGTAGCGCACCTTTCCCGAGTTGAACGCACGGCGCAAGTCGGTGTTTACGCTAAAAGGCATACGGCGGTCAATTGCATCCGCCAAAGTCAGGGCTCCGTCGCAACTCGCGCCGATAGAAGCCCCCGTTATCACATCCACCTTAAAGGGGCGTCCCGCCTCGTGTTCCGCCATTGCGCGCTTCGCAATAGCAGGGGGAATCATCTTGGGAGAACCCGCAGGACCAAAGCCCCCGATGCCCAGGATGTCGCCGTGTTGGATGTATGCAGCCGCCTCTTCGGCGGTAAGAAAGGGTAGTTGCATATGTGTGTAGTTCGTTTTTCAAGCGCAAAAATACAAACTTTCGGTGGATAATCACACATACTATAATATAAAGAAGATGAACAAGGGCGATATTTACACCTTTTTAACGATTGACGGGCAGGGGGGGAGTGAGTAGATAGTAGTGAGTTATGAGTAAATAGTAATGAGCTGTTGGAAATGATTTAGATGTGAATCACTCGCTTTTATATTCTTAAAACCACCTGAACAACTGCAATCAAAAACCCGTCTTAACTTGACATTTGTAAAGTAAAATGCAGTGTGTGCGTAAGTTTTTAAATATTGGCGCGAGGTGGAGTTTGTGGCGAATTTTGTTACATTTTGCAGAAAAAAAGGCGTGTGGGAGAGAAATTACTTTCATAATGACAAAAATATTCCCCTAAAATATGACATCTGTAAAATTATTGATTAAATTTGCTGACCGATTAACATATTACTAACTACTTACACTTTGTTACTTTAAAGCACCATGGAAAAAATAGATGCTCTTGACAAGAAAATCCTCGAGATTATTTCTACCAACGCACGTATCCCCTTTAAGGATGTAGCAGTGGAATGCGGTGTGTCGCGTGCGGCGATTCATCAGCGTGTGCAGCGACTCATTGAAACTGGAGTAATCATCGGGTCGGGGTATCACGTGTGCCCCAAGAGCCTTGGTTATAGCACCTGCACATACGTAGGAATTAAGTTGGAACGCGGATCTATGTACAAAGAGGTTTCGGCACAGTTGAATAAGATTCCTGAAATCGTAGAATGCCACTTCACCACAGGTCCTTACACCCTCCTCGTAAAACTCTACTCTACGGACAATGAGCACTTGATGACCCTTTTGAACAATCAGATTCAGGAAATCAACGGGGTTATTTCTACCGAAACCCTCATCTCGCTCGAACAGAGCATCTCGCGCGAAGTGCCCATAACAATACCCCAGGACGAAAAGGAGTAAATCCACGTTGTTTCTCTGCCGAAGGGGGGCTTCCACCACACAAACGACTATTATTAGCCACTAATGAGCACGATCCCTGCCCATCAGTGGCTAAATAATAAAACAGAATCAGTTATACCTGACACATATAAGATATATAGCATGAAACTTTGGGAAAAATCTACGCAAGTAGCCGATGAAATAGACCGCTTCACCGTAGGGCATGACCGCGAATTAGACCTTTACCTCGCTAAATACGATGTGATGGGTTCGATGGCGCACATCCGTATGCTTAATGCTATCGGACTATTGGGCGATGATGAACTTCCGCCCTTGCTTCAAGAACTTCGTGCCATTTACGATGTAGCAGCGCGAGGCGAATTTGTGATTGAAGACGGTATTGAAGACGTGCACTCACAAGTAGAACTGATGCTCACGCGTCGCCTTGGCGATATGGGTAAGAAGATACACGCCGGCCGTTCGCGCAACGACCAAGTGCTTGTAGACCTCAAACTCTTCACACGCGACAAGTTGCGCCAGGTGGCAGAGGCCGTGCGTGCGCTCTTTGACAAGTTGCAACTTCAAAGTGAGCGCTACAAGCACGTATTAATGCCCGGCTACACGCACCTTCAGGTGGCAATGCCCAGTAGTTTCGGACTTTGGTTTGGCGCCTACGCCGAAAGCCTTACCGACGACATGCTGCTGCTCGAAGCTGCTTACCGCATGACAAATCGCAACCCCCTCGGGTCTGCCGCAGGCTATGGTTCATCCTTCCCCCTTAACCGCACGATGACCACGGAGTTACTTGGTTTTGACACTATGGACTACAACGTGGTTTATGCACAGATGGGACGCGGTAAGAACGAGCGCAACGTGGCGTTTGCACTGGCAGGAATTGCAGGAACGGTGGCAAAACTCGCCTTCGACGCTTGTTTGTACAACTCTCAGAACTTCGGTTTTGTAAAACTCCCCGACGAGTGTACCACAGGATCAAGCATTATGCCGCATAAGAAGAATCCCGATGTGTTTGAACTCATCCGTGCGCGCTGTAACCGCCTTCAAGCGTTGCCTCAGCAGATTGTGATGATGCAGAATAATTTGCCCAGCGGTTACTTCCGCGACCTTCAAGAGATTAAGGAAGTATTCCTCCCGGCATTCGACCAACTCCTCGACTGCCTTGAAATGACCACCTACATTGTAGACCGCATGAAGGTGAACGAGGATATCCTTAGCGACACACGCTACGATGCCATGTTCTCCGTAGAAGAGGTCAACCGCTTGGCGTCAAACGGTATGCCCTTCCGCGATGCGTATAAGAAGGTGGGACTTGACATTGAGGCCGGTCGTTTTACCCCCGACAAGCATATTGCTCACACGCACGAAGGTTCAATCGGCAACCTCTGCACGGCGCAAATCACAGAACTGATGAACAGCATCTGCCAACGCTTCGGCTTTGATAAGGTAGCAGCGGCAGAGCAACAGTTGCTGAACAATTGAATTTAACTTTTGACGGATATAACAAGTAAAAACGGGCAACCCTGTGGTATAGATCAGCAGGGTTGCCCTTTTTCTGTCCTGTTATTATTGCCTATACCATCGTGCGTCAACCTATCGGACGCATGGATTTCAGAACAATCCATAAGGTTATCAAAACATACTTTCAACGATCAAATTCTCAACTTTTTTACTTGTTAAATGTCTCATTTCCCAAACTTTACCCCTTTGTATCAAAAAAAACGGGCAAAAACTTCATAGGTTAATTTTAATTAAATATCTTTGCAGAATCTGGTATCTGATTCCAGGTCACTGATTTTGATTTTTAATAATTTAAACTATAAAACTAAATGAATATGAAAAGATTTTTACTTTCTATTTTGTGCTGCCTTTTGGCGGTGGTAAGTGGGTATACACAAGGGTCTGACGACTTTGCGACATACTTCACGAAGACAAACACAAATTATACATCAGGAAAAACGACTGCAGGGTGGAGTTATAAAAATGCAGCCATTGTTTCAATTAACGATACTTTTGCACCTACTATTAACGGTAAAACTTCTGCGAAAGGAACAATTACTTCTCCTACATTAACAGGCGGATGTGGAACATTGTCTTTAAAATACGCCTACACTTATAAAGAAAGTAATGGAGTAAGCTTTAAAGTTACAATCAAACAAGGTGAACAAGAGATCTGTTCTTATGATGTGGAAAATACTAAAGCGACTCAATCTTCTGTTTATGAATGGGAGCAGGAAGTTAATGTGCAAGGTAACTTCGTTATTTACATTACGAACAATTCTCCTAGTAATAGTACTTCTAATAAAGACCGCTTCTCAATTTGGAATATTGAGTGGACCGCATATGGTCAGGCAAGTGTTCCACAACTTGATGACCCTGTATTTACTCCAGAATCATGTACATTTGACACGGAAACATTTGATGTGACTATTGCTGCAGAAGATGGTGCAACAATTTACTATACTTTAGACGGTTCTACCCCCACGGTCGAGTCTACTGAATATAATGGTGCTATCACTCTTACAGATACTACAACCGTAAAGGCTTTTGCTGTAAAGGACGGTTATGAGGATAGTGATGTTGCCACTGCTAAATATACTCGTGTTGCAGCAACCCCTGAAATCAATTTTAAAGATGCTACATTTGAAGAATCTGTAGTGGTAACGATTACAGCGGGAGAAGGAACAACTGCTTACTATACATTGAATGGTAAGACTCCAACCAAAAATAGTGATGAATGTCCCGAAACGTTGACTCTTAAGGCTGATGCAACCCTTCAAGTTATTGCTTATGACGAAGACGGTTATGCAAGTCCTGTAGTTAAGCAAGCGTTTAAAAAGAGTGCAAGTGATGCAGCAGGTGGTACTCCTACAGGTACTGCAACACTGATGACGGATGTTGCTGATTTGGAGGTTGGTGATAAGGTTGTTATTGTGGCCCAAGAATATAATTATGCCCTTTCTACGGAAGATAGAGGAAACAATCGTGGTGCCGTTGAAATAGAAAAGGCAGACGCAAGTATAGAATTGAATAATAGTGTTCAAATTATAACACTTGAACTTGGTAGCGTTGATAACACATTCGCATTTAAAACGGAGAAAGGTTATTTATATGCAGCTTCTTCAAGTTCCAATTATTTGAAAACAAAAGAGCAGTTTGATACGAATGGGAATGCTAATTGGAGTGTAAGTGTAGATGGTTCAGGTTCTGCTTCAATCGTTGCTCAAGGAAATTATTCTCATAATGTTCTCAGATTTAATAATGGAAATTCTCCCAAACTCTTCTCTTGTTATGAAGCAGGTAAGCAATCTGATGTAAGTCTCTACAAAGTAAACCTCGCATCTATTGAAGACTATGTCCTCAACGTATCAGCAGCAGGTTGGGCTACGTTGTACTTGGGTTACAATGTCATCATTCCCGAAGATGTAAATTGCTATGTGATTTCAGAAGTTGGAGCGGAATCTGTGAATTTGGAAAAAGTAACAGGTGTACTTCCTGAAAATACAGGTGTTATTGTAGAAGCTGAAGAAGGTCAGTATACTTTCAAGGTTACAAATGAAACCACAATTGTTGAAAGTGATATGGATGGTACAACGAAGAATGCGTACATCACCGAGGATGCTTATGTACTTTCAATCGTTGACGGTGAAGTAGGTCTTTACAAGGCACAGATGGCGGGCGGTGTATTCCTCAACAATGCTAACAAGGCGTACCTCCCTGCAAGTGCACTCACAGCATCTGCACAGGGCGCGAATGGATTAAAGTTCCGCTTCGAAACAACAGGCATTGAAGGTGTTCAGGTAGCACAGGGCAAGAAGGTTATCTTTGACCTCTCAGGTCGTAAGGTAAGCGATATGACTGCTCCTGGTGTTTACATCGTGAATGGCAAGAAGGTATTGGTGAAGTAATACTTCTACCCTTACAGCGTTTTTATACAAATGACGCGGTGTCATAATGTGCAAACTGCTACGTTGCTCATCAATTTCGGATTTGGGCATGTACTTCAGTACACTCCCTTCATCCTTAATTTCAGCGCCTTGCATTTTACACATTCTTACCCAGCTAAAGAGGGTGTGCCGAAATTTTGCGTTTCGACACACCCTCATTTGCAATATGGCAGAGGCTGATATAGGGGATGAACCCCGTAGATTTCCACAGTCCCCTTCGCCCACATTTTTGCCCTCCGACCCTCCTTTTCTCGGATATAGTTTATATTTTTGCATTGCTGTCCGGTAAAATTTATCTCTTTATTTTAGAGAACACGAATTGCACGAATAACACGAATCCTTGCGGGGCGTTATCTTTGCTTATCGCATACGAATTGCACGAATACCATCCGGATGGCATTCGTGTTATTCGCCTCTGATTAAGAAATATTCATCCCGCATGGAGATTCGTGTTATTCGTGAAATTCGTGTTCTCTTAAACATAGAAATTCTCGTTTTTTTCGGTTGAATATCTATGA
>JBGVGJ010000064.1:0-16133 GCA_045121635.1 Alloprevotella sp.
GAAGTCTACGAGTTCAGGAGTAACAGGATTCAATGTGTAGTACAAGAATACCATGTCAGGTGTACCGCTGTACTGTTCAAAGTTGCTGTAAGTTACGTACTTGCCCTGGATGTCCTTAACCTTGAGGATGAGCAAGAGGTCGGACATCTTCGCAGTCTGTTCTACAGGAAGAACGATTGACAAGTCCTTATCCCAAACGAAGTAGTTTTCATTTTCAACCATGGGAGGCAATTCACCCATTGAAGACTGGAGTTGGATTACTTCTACTTCAGCAATCTTAGTGTTGAATGAGAGGTAGATAGACTTTTCAGTAGCATCCATAGCACCGAGTGCGGGGCTGAATTCTACGATTTCAGGTGTTACAGGCGCCAATGTGTATGAAAGGAAAATCATACCATCTTGCTTGCCATAGAATTCGTGGTTGCTGAATGTAACAGGATTGCCATCTACGTCCATTACCTGAAGGATAACTGTAAGGTCAGTCATCTTAGCAGTGTATTCAGTGGGGAGGTTGATTGACAATTCGTTGCCCCAGAAGAAGTAGTCATCTTCAGTCAAAGCGGGTAATTCACCCATTGAAGACTGAAGTATTGCTACGTTTACAGCCTGAATGTCCTTGCTGAATGTAAGAGTAATAGTCTCTGTTGTTGCAGGGATTTCACCGAGTGCAGGGTTGATTTCAATTGTAGTACCAACAGAATAGTCAAGACGAACTTCAGGGTTGTAAATAGCACCGTTAGAAGCACCGAAATCTTCAGCATATTCGTAGTACATTTCGTTGTAAACAGTACCTGCAGGAATTACGAGTGTGTAATTACCAACAATAGAAACAGGAGTGTTGAGAGTGAACTGCACTTCGTTAGTGTTCCAACCATCTGCCTGTACCGCTTCCATAGAAGCTTTAGTTACAACTTCGCCAGCTGCATTGAGAAGTACAACTTCCTTAGTATTGTCGAAACCACCAACAGTCTGTGACTGTCCGGGGTACATGGGAGTGTAGTTAGGATTAGCGAATTTTACGTTGATAACATCAAGCATTTCTACAGTTGCACCAGCAGCGGGAGTAGCTGATTCCATAGCGAAGAGGTCAGCCTTAATGGGTGCAGTGTATTCGAGAGTGATGTAACCTTCAGTAGTGTAATCGGGGTTAGAAGCATATGTAACAGACATGTCATTAGCATCTACCACACCGAGAGTGATATTCATGTTAGACTGACCAACAACAAGACTTTCAGGAAGGTTAAGTGTCAATTCCTTACCAGAGATTGTGTAGTCTCCTTCAGCGAATGTGTAACCCATGCGACCTGTAGCGTTTGTGCGGAGCTGACCGAATGAAAGTGACTTGATGTCGCCAGTGAAAGTGATCTTAACGCTTGTGGGAAGACCATCTTCGAGCATACCACATTCGGGAGAAACAGACGCAACCTTAATAGCAGGAATTACAGCATACTGGAGGAAAGTCATTCCCATCTGTTCTGCAGCTTCCTGAGAATAGTATGTGCTGTTGCTGTAAGTAACAACCTTACCATTAGCATCTACCACGTTAAGTGCAAGGATAAGCACTCTGTATTCTTCGGGAACGTTTGCAGCGTTTTCAAGATACTGTGTGGGAACGTTAATAGTCAAAACATTTTCATTGAAAGAATAGTCAGTGCCTTCAGTCATGGGGGGGAATTCACCAAACATAGACTGGAATGCTACAGTATTTACCTGTGTAATAGGAGCGCTGAATGTAATTTCAAGAGTGTTTGTTGTAGTATAAATTTGACCGTTTACGCCACCAGCATTTTCAACAGTAGTGGGAGTAACAAAGAGCTTGAGCACTTCTGTGGGGTCGAAGTCAGCAACGGGAGTGATAGAGCAAGAGTTACCACCGTCATGAGTATTCCAACCGCTAATGACCATGCTACCAGAACCATCTACATTGATGTAGTTGCTATCGTCAAACTTTACAATGAAAGTACCTTCAAAAGCACTGCTTGCGCTCAATGTAATAGCGTCTACGGGAGTTTCGCTAAGCGTTTTATCCTTATTAACGAACTTCTTTTCACCAGCGTGATAGAGGTAAGTAGTTTCATTGCTTGTGATGAATGCAAACTGCTGCTTAGGATCATTTTCCTTACCAACAATAACACCAGCCTGCTTGCTTGAAACGAAAGCATTGTCTGCCACTGCCCATGAATAGAAACCAGTAGTATGGTTCTTCTGAGTTACAGTGTAGAGTTTTTCGTTGCTCAATTCGCTGAGGTCTGTGATTGTAGCAGAAGGAGTTGCTGAAGCAAGTGCGGCTGTGGGATCAAAGTCGGCAACTTCTGTGATAGTGTAGTTGTTGCCAACATCACCAATTTTCCAAGAACTGATTGCCATTTGGTTGCTACCACCAATATTGATGTAGTGGTTATCATCAAAGTAAATCATGAATGTACCAGGATCCTTGCTTGCAGTGAAGTAAACAGGATCAGTGGCAAAAGCACCGAGTGCACCGCCCTTGGTAATGAAAGCTTCCTGACCTACGCTATAAAGGTAAGTAGCGCCGTTAATTGCCAAGAAAGCAAACTGCTGATTGGGATCCGTGCTATCTTCAGCAAGACTTAAGTCATTTAATGTCTTAAATCCAGCAGCTGAAGCAACCCATGAAGAACGAGTAGCCTTCACAGTGTAGCACTTCTCGTTTGAAAGCTCAGGAGCATTCTGAGCAGTCGCTGTTGCGATACCGAGGAAGGCAAAGCAAAGCGTGAGAAGAGTGTAGAATTTCTTCATACTGATTAATAATTAGTTAATAATTTGTGTTGTATAGATATTTAAAATTTAGGGTTGTCGTAGACGGATAAATTCTAAACGTAAGTGTGTGACTTACTGATGTTATTGTGTAGCAATACATCAAAATTGTCAATTCGAGTGCGCAAAGTTAAGGTATAAAATTGAATTACACCTATCAATGTATAAATAATTTACAGAAATTTTAACTAAAATTATGTTTAGCCCTGCTTTTCTCTATCAAAAAGTAAGTTTACAGATGATTTATAATACTTTAGGCAACATATTCTCACAATATAACAGAGGGTGTGTCGAAATGCAAATTTCGGCACACCCTCTTAAGTTGTGTAAGAGTGAGTAAAATGCAAGGCGTTGAAATTGAGGATGAAGGGAGTGTACTGAAGTACATGACCAAATCCGAAATTGAGGAACAACACAGCAGTTTGCTCATTATGACACAACGCCTATGATATATATAATATAAATATTGTGTCCTTCACCGGGCGTTCCTCCTTTTAGGGATTCCGCCCCCACCACTCCGCACGGTAGTTGTACTCTGTACTCTATCAGTTGTACTCTCTTATCGGATGAAGTTGGTGCGCACCTTTACTTCTTGTTCGGGGAAACTGATACCTGCTTGCTTGCCAGCTTCAATACACTTGAGCATCCACGCCATGTTTCTACCCAGTGTGCGCATGGTTTGCATACCTTCTTCATCCTTCATAACTTCCTCGGGGGTGTTGCCGTGCACTTCGTTCCAGTAGTTAGAGGTAACTATGGGCATGCAGGCGATGGAGAAGTAGCGGTTGAGGTCTTCAAATCCACCTTGTGCTCCTCCGCGACGGCAACTCACGATGGCAGCACCGGGTTTTCCGGCATACATATCCATCTTTGAGCAGAAGGCGCGGTCCATAAAAGGTTTGATGCTTCCCGACGTTCCTGCGAAGTGGATGGGCGAACCAAAGACAAAGGCGTCCACCTCTGGTACTTTGGCAAGAAATTCGTTTACGCCGTCGCCATCGTACCAGCAACGCTTGGTGTCTTTACACTTTCCGCAACCGATGCACCCCATGATGGGCTTCACGCCACACCAGAGTTCTTCGGTTTCAATACCCTGTGCCTGTAATTGTTCGGCGATTGCATGAAGCGCCGTATGGGTGCAGCCATTCTTATGCGGACTGCCGTTAACGAGGAGTACTTTCATATAAAATAAGGTTTTGAGGTTATGAGGTTAAGAGGTTTTGAGAATTTTGGGTGAGTAGGTTTGAAAGTGCAGACGCCCCTCATAACCTTTTCACCTTAAAACCTAATAACCTCAAAAATTTTCTTACGCTCCACAATTTCGTAAGGCACACGCACACTCACGCCCTGCTTCATCAACTCATAGATGTTGGGGAAAATGCGCTGCTTAAAGGAATCCCAACTGCGCTGCGGCATTTCACTCCAACCTGCTTCCGCCAAAGCGAGCGCACGGGGGAATGCCATGTAAGTAGCACGGTTTACGTCGGGAATAGCCTCCGCCCAAAGCGTACCCATTACGCCCTGGATGTGCGCAGCATCCGCTTCCGAGCAACCATAAGCGGGGTCGAGTTCGTAAGTCTTCTGCAAGGTGGTAATAGGCATGCCCCAGTTGTTAAACTCGGGGAAATCGTTGTGATACTGTGGGTAGTCGAGGTAAGCATGTTCGCCCGGCGCCATGATAATGGGGTGACCGTTCTTGCGCGTAAGTTCGAGGCAAGTGGGGGTCAGTGCGTTGCGCCACGTCACGAGCGTTACATCCTTCGGATAAGGGAAGAGGTAATCATCGGCAGGGGGCCAAATGTTATTGAGTTCGCACCAGAGGATGGGCTTCTTCTCATTCTTGCGCACCTCTCCCAAAACGCGGTCGAAGAAGGGAATCATCAACTGCGTAGGCTTCGTATATCCCAAGCGCTCCATCATCTGCTTGCAGGCGTCACACTTCGCCCAGTTTTCAGGCACCGCCGCCTCGTCGCCACCCAAGTGGAAGTAGGGCGACTCAAAAATTTCAGAAATCTCGCGCACCACGTCGGCCATCACGTCATACACCTCCTCCTGCGCAGCACAGAGCATCATGTTTACCGTCTCGCCCACCTTCTTTTCAACTCCCTGCTTGTGCGTACACGCCAAGTGCGGATAAGCCGCAAGTATCGCTACGGTGTGCCCCGGTACGTCCACCTCAGGAATAACCTCCACCCCGCGCTTACGGGCATACTGAATGATGTCGCGCAGTTCCTCTTGCTTGTAATGCTGCTTGCTGGCGAGCTTCGGATGACGCTTAATTTCTACGCGCCAACCCTGGTCGTCGGTCAGGTGAAGCTGCAACACATTAAACTTATAGCGTGCCATCTGGTCGATAAAGAATTTCACGTCCTTGACGGGCAAGAAGTGGCGCGCAGGGTCGAGCATCAAGGCGCGGAAGCCGAAGCGCGGAGCGTCGTTAATCTTCAACTGGCAAATCTCGCCGTTGAGCGTGCTACGCTGGTCGCCCATCAGGATTTGATCCAGCGTTTGGATGCCATAAAACAAGCCCACCCCAGTCGCGGCGCTAATCTTGACGCACTTACTTGTCACTTCAAGTTGATACCCCTCCTTGCTGTCAATAGTGGGGTCGAGCTGCAACTTAAAGGCTGCCTTATTGGTGTTGAGAATGCGGAGTTCCACCCCAAAATGCTTCTTCAATACATCCACCAACAACTGCTTACACTCCCAATCAAGTTCATCAAGCGGCGCCCAAATCACCGCCTTTTCCGAGAAGCGGAATGGCTTCTTACCCTCATACACTTCCACTTCATTAGGCATGGGAAGCAGTGCAGCGGTAGGCGATTGGGCATGCAAGACAGCAACGCACACCATAAAACTAAGTAGCAGTATGCTTTTTATTCGTACCATATACTGTATTTTTATTTGTTAGTAGTCTGATTATAATAATATTACCTCTTGAAGTCGCAAATTTAATCTATTCTATCGAATTGACAATTATTAGGTTAAATAAATTGAATAGGGGTGATAGAGATAGTAGAAAGTAAATAGTAGGCAATAGTTAGCTCCACACATATAGTATATATAATGGGTTATGCACTGCTTCTGTCATGAACCTTGCGGACTGCGGACGCAAAATTTTTCGGCCCTACCGGAGGTTAAAATTCCCTTTATTTTTCCTCATTTTTCACTCCAAACTTTAACACACATTAACATTCACGCTAATCAAAATCGCTACAATATCTATTCTCCGTAAAACGATAAGTAATCTTGTAGCGCCGATAAGTTACCTTGAAAAAACGATAATACTTATTTTTTGACCCTAATAAGTAACCTTGTGAACGAAAAAAGTGGAGATAACCCAGATATTTAGGGCTATCTCCACTTCCGTAATACAAAGATACAAAATTTCGGAGCGAAATGCAAATAGGTTAACACTTGTTAACATGGTAAATATTTTGTGTTTTTCTGCATTTTTCAGACTCCATAACAGCAGTAAAATACCTGTGGATAAACCTGTGTAAAAGTAGGGGATAACCCTGAGAATAACATTGGGGATAAGATACACATCAGGAATACATTTTTAAAAACACAGTTATCCACCTATCCCCACTTATCAACCGCAACAACCCACAAGGTTATCCCCAGTTTTCCCTACCATCAAGCATTATATAACTTACTTAAAAAGAAACACAACGAAACACCTTTTAACAATTATCCACACTATCCCCCGCCTATAACAACCAACATAACATTTCTATTTTTCTTTAACCAAAGAAACAAAAGAATGAATATAGAATAGTTATGGAGGAGGTGGGGAGTGTGGAAAACGTTAAAAAAGTGCATGTCGGTGGGTGGTGGAGTGGGGAGAAGTTGCGTTTAAGTATTTTAAGCATAAAAAGTTGTGCGGTTAAAAAATTAAGGTCTAACTTTGTGGGGGTGGAAGGTGCGGTTCGCTAATAACCTCAAAACCTTCCAATCTATTAACCTTAAACCTTTAAACCTAACAGCTATGGGAAAGACTATAAATATTCGTTGTATAAATACAGGGCGCACGCACAAGGTGCCTATGGGTTTTAACCTTGAAGAGGTGTATGAACTTCTGGAACTGAAAATGCCCTATGGCGCTACGAGTGCGAAGGTTAATAATAAGGTTGAGGGGCTTCACTTTGTGCTCTTCAACGATAAGGATGTAGAATACCTTGACATTACTTCGCCCTCGGGGCATCGCACTTATACGCGCTCCGTATTCTTCGTGCTTTACAAGGCGGTGCACGACCTTTTCCCCGATGCAATGTTGCGCATTGAAAATCCCGTGAGCAATGGGTATTACTGCTGCTTGGACCTTCCGGGTGGCGTAACGCCGGAGCAAGTGGAGCAACTCAAATTGCGCATGCAGGAAATCATTAACGACGACCTACCCTTCCACCGCCTGACGGCGCATACCGAAGATGCGGTAAAACTTTTCCGTGGTGCGGGACTTGAAAACAAGGCAAAGTTGCTCGAAAGTTGTGGTAGACTTTATACGCACTATTATACATTGGGAGATGTGGCAAACTACTTCTACGGGTCGCTCCTTGTGCGCACCTCGCAGATATACCTTTTCGACCTCATCCCTTATGGCGACGGACTCTTGATACGCGTTCCTGATTCAAATAATCCTTCGCAGTTGCGCCCCATGCGCGACCAGCCGAAGATGTTTGATGTGTTCCGCCAGCAGCACAGTTGGCAGAAGATTTTGGGAGTTACTACGATTGGCGAACTGAATGCGGCGTGTGCTGCGGGATATGCCAACGATATTATCAATGTGAGCGAGGCGTTGCAGGAGAAGATGATCAGCCGTTTAGCAGACCGTATTGCGGAAAATCCTAATCTAAAGGTTATTCTCATTGCTGGTCCTTCTTCAAGCGGTAAGACGACCACTTCCAAGCGCCTCAGTGTGCAACTCATGGCATGTGGAAAGCGCCCTGTGCCTATTTCTATGGACGATTACTTTGTGGATCGCGAAAAGACGCCACTTGATGAAAACGGGCAGTACGATTTCGAGAGCGTATACGCCATGAACATTCCGCTGTTTACCGAGCAGATGAATGCTTTGATAGAAGGAAAATCGGTAGAACTGCCCCGCTATAATTTCCAAACCGGTAAGAGCGAAATGAGTGGTAATGTCGTGCATCCTACTCCGCAAACCATCTTTATTCTTGAAGGCATCCATGCCCTGAATCCGGCACTGACGGAAAATATTCCCGATGCGAATAAGTTTAAAATCTATGCGTCGGCGCTGACAACTATTCTGCTCGACAATCATAATTACATCCCGACGACAGATAACCGCTTGTTGCGCCGCATCGTGCGCGACTATAAATATCGTGGGTGTTCGGCACGCGACACAATAGCCCGCTGGCCCTCTGTACGTGCTGGTGAAGAAAAGTGGATTTTCCCCTTCCAGGAAGAAGCCGATGTGATGATTAACACCGCCATGCTCTTTGAATTCGGTGTGCTTCGCGAACAAGCCCTTCCCGTTTTGGAAGAAGTACCTGAAACAGCGCCCGAATATAGCGAGGCAATTCGTTTGCGCAAATTCCTTTCTTACCTCAATCCTATCTCTATCCAGGCGCTCCCGCCCACGTCATTGTTGCGCGAGTTCTTGGGGGGAAGTACGTTTAGATATTAGGGGGAGGTTATAAGGTTATAAGGGCGCTTCGCTTTAAGGTTTTAAGGTTGTGAGAACCATCCGGATGGCGCTCTCCCCCTGTATAGGGGGAGGGGACCGCCTTGGCGGTGAGGGGGTGCCGAATACGCCCCGCACGGCATACTACTCACTCCTAACTACTCACCTTAAATTGCACCCCCTCACCAGCATAGCTGGTCCCCTCCCCCTATAAACAGGGGGAGAGCGCCGTCCGGACGGTAGTTGTACTCTGTTCTCTGTTCTCTGTACTCTAAAAAATAGACATCCCCTTTCCCTTTCTCCCTTAAAATTTGTAATTTTGCTGGGTATATAAAAAAGGACATATGATAAAATCATTTTCTGCACTTATAGCACACCTCTCGGAGGCGCGTAATCCCAAGCGTTTGGTGGTTGTTTATCCCCACGACGAACATTCGATGGAAGCAGTCTTTATGGCGCTTCGCGAAGGGTGGGTAAAACTTCTGCTTGTGGGTGATAAATCAAAAATGCCCCTTCCTGCGGATTGGGAACAGTATGCTGACAGCATCGAATTTGAATATGCTGCCGACGCTCTCGAAGCGGCGCGCCTTTCGGTGAAGGCGGTGCGCGAGGGTAAGGCAGATGCGATGATGAAGGCGTTGGTAAATACCGACGTTTTGCTTCGCGCTATCTTGAATAAGGAAGAAGGTATTTTGCCAAAGGGACGCGTGATGTCGCACATTGCTGTTATGGAAGTGCCAAAGTTAGAGCGCTTCCTCTTAATCAGTGATGCTGCCGTGCTTCCTTATCCTACGGAAGAACAACGCGCTGCGCAGATTGGTTACATCACTGAAATGTGCCGCCGTTTGCAGATTGAAACGCCCCGCATCGCAATGCTTCACTGCACCGAGAATGCTAGTGAAAAGTTCCCACATTCAATGACCTACGCACCCCTTATTGCGCGTGCCCAGCAGGGAGAATGGGGAAACTTACTCCTTGATGGTCCGCTCGACCTGCGTTGTGCGCTCGACAAAGAAGCACTTGAGATTAAGGGTATCAAGAGTTGTTTGGAAGGCGAGGCAGATGCGCTGCTCTTTCCCGACATTGTGGGGGCGAATGCCTTTTATAAGACCATGCCTTTCTTTGCGAATGCTGAAATTGCGGGAGTCTTGCAAGGCACAGACTGTCCTGTGGTGCTTTCTTCAAGAGGCGATAGCGTCTTGACAAAGTATTACAGCATCGCTGTGGCTCTTGCGTAAAATTATTTCCCTTATAATTTTTACAAAGTCCCTTATAATTTTTACAGAATCCCAGATAATTTAATGAGAATCCTTGCTATTAACCCCGGTTCTACGACTACAAAAATTGCTGTCTATGAAGACGAAAAAAAGGTTTTTGTAGAAAGTATTAACCACCCTGAAGAAGAACTTTCACACTTCGTACGCGTTACCGACCAGTACGATTATCGTAAGAAGCATATCTTAAATTGCCTCTCAAATCACGCTGTGCCCCTCGAATTTGACGCTATTATCGGTCGCGGAGGTATTGGCAAACCCACGCGTGGGGGTGTGTATGAAGTAAATGCCCAATTGCGCCTCGACATGCTCAATGCGCAGCGCAAGCATGCCTGCAATTTGGGTTGTTTAATCGCTTACGAGTTGGCACACATGCTTCCCGATTGTCGCGCACTCACTGCCGACCCCGTAACAGTGGATGAAATGGAAGATGTAGCCAGACTTACGGGTTCTACACTTATGCCCCGTCGCTCTATTTGGCACGCGCTGAATCAGCGCGCTATTGCTTTCCGTTTTGCAAAGGAGCAGGGTAAAAAGTATGAAGACTTCAACCTTATTGTAGCCCACCTCGGTGGCGGTATTTCGGTTGCTGCGCACCAAAAAGGTAAGGCTATTGATGTGAACAACGCACTTGATGGCGAAGGTCCCTTCTCTCCTGAACGCGCAGGTACACTTCCTACTTCCGATCTCATTACCCTTTGCTATAGTGGTGTTTATACGAAGAACGAAATCATGAAGCGCATTGTGGGTAAGGCAGGTGTGGCAGCGCATCTCGGCACAAGTGATGTGCGCAAGGTGATGGAGCGCATTGAGAATGGCGACCGCAATGCAAAATTAGTGATTGACGCGCTTTGCTATCAGGTGGCAAAGAGCATTGCTGCCCAAAGCGCCGTAATGTATGGTAAAGTAGATGCCATACTTCTCACCGGCGGTTTGGCATATTCCGAATACATCACTTCAAAAATTTCAGAGCGCGTAGACTTCTTAGCTCCCGTACATGTATATCCCGGCGAAGACGAAATGCAGGCAATGGCCGACAATGCCTTTGCCGTATTGAAGGGCGAGCGTGAGGTGATGACATATGCATAAGTAAATAAAATCCAACCTTAACAAATTTCCACTACCTATGACCAACTATAATGAAATGTTTGAAGCATATAATTGTGCGGAACTTAATGATGAACGCGTGCACCACGAAGTAATAAAGTTGCTTGAGGAAAAGCAGGCGCTTTATAATACTGACGAGGTAAAGAAGCAGTTGCTTCGTGCCGTAGAACTCACTACACTTACAGTGACCGACTCACAGGAATCGGTGTTGAAGTTTACGGAGAATGTCAATAACTTTTATGAAGCACACCCCGAACTTCCTGCGATGGCAACTATCTGTGTGTATCCCAATTTTGCTAAGATTGTGAGCGAATGTCTTGAGGTGGATAAGACGGAGATTGCTTGTGTGAGCGGCGGGTTCCCCTCTTCTCAAACCTTCCTCGAAATCAAGACAATCGAAACGGCACTTGCGGTGAAGGATGGTGCTACTGAAATTGATATGGTGCTCAGTGTGGGCACTTTCCTCAGCGGTGATTACGAAACTTGTTCGGATGAAATTTCTGAAATCAAGGCTTCGTGTGGCACTGCGCCCTTGAAGGTTATCCTCGAAACGGGTGCGCTCCTCTCTGCAGAAGCAATCAAGAAGGCATCTGTGCTTTCGATGTATGCCGGTGCCGATTTCATCAAGACTTCTACGGGTAAAATCAGCATTGCAGCCACTCCCGAAGCAGCGTACGTAATGTGTAAGGCTATTAAGGAATACAAGGCGCAGACAGGTCGCTGGGTAGGCTTCAAGGCTGCCGGTGGCATCAAAACTGTAGACGACGCAGTGGCATATTATACTATTGTCCGCGAACTTCTCGGTCAGGAATTTATTGACAAAAACCTCTTCCGCATCGGCACCAGTTCGTTGGCAAACAAGTTAGTCAACGAAATTTTGGGCGAGGAAGTAAATCCTTTCTAATTAGCACTTACTGATAATAAAATGCGGACGCACGAACCGTGCGTCCCTACCTATCAATCGTTCATTTCGCTTGACAAGTAGGGACACACAGTTCGTGCATTCATTTTTAATAAAATTCACATGAATATTTTTCCCATCACCACTACCTCTCCCTACTATAACGATGTGGAATCTTTGCTCAAAAGAGTTTTTCCGGAGAGTGAGCGTCGCAATTTGGAATTGCAACGCAAATATGCTGATGAACATCCAAAGTTTACTGTTTATGCCGCTTGTAACGGAGATAGATTGGTGGGATTTTTTACACTTTGGACCTTCGAAGAATTTAGTTTTGTAGAGCATCTTGCAGTAATTCCTGTGTTACAAGGTAGAGGATATGGTACTCGCATTTTACAGTATATCAAAAAGATAGCAAAAACTCCATTATTTTTGGAAATAGAAGTACCTTTTTCTGAACAACAAGAAGCGCGCAAGCATTTCTATGAGAAAAATGGATTTGAGAAATTGGATAAGTTTTATTATCAACCTCCTTATACCGAAGGTGGAATTTGTATTGTCATGCACTTGATGAAGTACGGTAATATTGTTGCCGATTCTTGTGTGGAAAGTGATGTAAAATTGTGCTCGTACGTCAAGCAAATTTATGCTGAAGTTTATTCGTTTGTATTTGAAGGACAGGATTTGAACATAGAATATAAACTTGAATAGATGCTTTTTTAGTATTAGGAATTTTCACTGAATATAAATCGGAGAGTGACGGCAAATGCACTCCCCGGTTTTGTTTTTTATATGCAAGGGTAAAAAATATGTGTGGTGCCGTTATTTTCAAGATATTACTCTTTCCCCTTTTCCTTAAAAAATGTATCTTTGCAAGGAAATATATAAACCATTATCCTACCACATTATGATTTTGTTTTTTAAGACAAAGGAGCAGAGTGTGATTGCTACTCAGGTAAATCACCAGCTCACACAGGATGAAGTAAATGAACTTTGCTGGCTTTACGGCGACGCTACACTTCTCGAAGGCGAAACGCTCGAGGGTTACTTCGTAGGTCCCCGCCGTGAAATGATTACGCCTTGGAGTACGAATGCTGTGGAAATTACACAGAACATGAACCTTCAGGGTATCTCACGTATTGAAGAATATTTCCCCGTAGCAAGCAAGGATGCGGACTACGACCCCATGCTTCAGCGCATGTATTCGGGTTTGAACCAGGATATTTTCACCATCAACCTTCAGCCTGCGGCTATTCAGCAGATTGACGACCTCGAAGCGTACAACGAGCAGGAAGGTTTGGCACTCTCGCCCGAAGAAATCCAATACCTCCACAATGTTGAGGCACAGCTTAACCGCAAGCTCACTGACTCTGAAGTATTCGGCTTTGCGCAGCTCAACTCTGAACACTGCCGTCACAAAATCTTCGGTGGTACTTTCATCATCGACGGTCAGGAAATGCCCTCTTCGCTCTTTGTGATGATTAAGAAGACTACACAGGAAAATCCTCACAAGATTATCTCTGCTTACAAGGATAACGTAGCCTTCTCTGTAGGTCCCGTTGTGGAACAGTTCGCTCCCAAGGATCACTCAACCTCTGACTTCTTTGTCATCAAGGATATTGAATCAGTAATTTCGCTTAAGGCAGAAACGCACAACTTCCCCACAACTGTAGAACCCTTTAACGGTGCTTCAACAGGTACAGGTGGTGAAATCCGCGACCGTATGGGTGGTGGCGTTGGTTCTTGGCCTATCGCTGGTACGGCTGTATATATGACTTCTTACCCCCGCTTGGACGGCGGTCGCGATTGGGAGGATATTCTTCCCGTTCGTCAGTGGCTCTATCAGACTCCCGAACAGATTTTGATTAAGGCTTCTAACGGTGCAAGTGACTTCGGTAACAAGTTTGGTCAGCCCCTTATCACGGGTTCAGTACTTACTTTCGAACACCAGGAAAATGGTGAAAAGTATGGCTATGACAAGGTAATCATGCTCGCAGGTGGTGTGGGTTACGGCACAAAGCGCGACTGCCTTAAGGGTACGCCTCAGAAGGGCAATAAGGTTGTCGTTGTCGGTGGTGATAACTATCGCATCGGTCTCGGTGGTGGTTCTGTTTCTTCAGTAGATACAGGTCGCTACAGCTCAGGTATCGAGCTCAATGCCGTACAGCGTGCGAATCCCGAAATGCAGAAGCGTGCGAACAACCTTGTGCGTGCTCTCTGTGAAGAAGATGTAAACCCCGTTGTTTCTATCCACGACCACGGTTCAGCAGGTCACGTAAACTGCTTGTCGGAATTGGTGGAAGAATGTGGTGGTTTGATTCACATGGACAAGTTGCCTATCGGTGACGAAACATTGTCGGCAAAGGAAATCATCGCCAACGAAAGCCAGGAACGTATGGGCTTGCTCATCGACGAAAAGGCTATCGAACATGTACGTAAGATTGCTGAACGCGAACGCGCTCCGATGTACACCGTAGGTGAAACAACCGGCGACCACCGCTTCGCATTCGAACAGGCTGACGGTGTTCGTCCGTTCGACTTGGCAGTTGACCAGATGTTCGGTTCTTCTCCGAAGACTTACATGATTGACAAGACTGTAGAACGTAAATATGATGTAGTAACTTACGATGCAACTCAGTTGGACGAATACGTAGAACGTGTTCTTCAGTTGGAAGCAGTAGCTTGTAAGGACTGGTTGACCAACAAGGTAGACCGTTGCGTGACTGGCCGTGTAGCTCGTCAGCAATGTCAGGGTGAATTGCAGTTGCCTTTGAGCGACTGTGGTGCCGTAACTTTGGACTACCGTGGCAACAAGGGTATCGCTACCGCTATCGGTCATGCTCCTCAGGCTGCATTGGCTAATCCGGAAGCAGGTTCAGTATTGGCAGTGAGCGAATCGTTGACAAACTTGGTATGGGCTCCGTTGGCCGAAGGTTTGGACAGTGTATCGTTGTCAGCAAACTGGATGTGGCCGTGCCGTGCTCAAGAAGGTGAAGACGCTCGCTTGTACAAGGCTGTGAAGGCGTTGTCTGATTTCTGCTGCTCACTCCAAATCAACGTACCGACAGGTAAGGACTCTTTGTCTATGACTCAGAAGTATCCTGACGGTGAAAAGATCGTGAGCCCGGGTACAGTCATCGTATCGGCTGGTGGTGAAGTTTCAGACATCAAGAAGATCGTTTCTCCGGTTATGAAGAACGAGCCGAAGAGCCGCTTCTATCACATCGACTTCTCATTTGATACACTCCAATTGGGTGGTTCTGCATTCGCCCAATCATTAAATAAGGTAGGTAGCGATGTTCCTACTGTGAAGAATCCGGAATATTTCCGCGATGCATTCCTTGCTGTTCAGCAGTTGGTGAACGAAGGCCTCATCATGGCCGGTCACGACATTTCTGCCGGTGGTATGATTACTACTTTGCTTGAAATGTGTTTCGCTAACACTGAAGGCGGTATGGAAATCAACCTCGACAAGTTCCAGAACACAGACGTAGTGAAGGCGTTGTTCGCTGAAAACCCTGGTGTCATCATCCAGGTATCAGACAAGAACGCTCCTGCAGTGAAGAAGATTTTGGACGATGCAGGCGTAGGTTACTTGAAGATCGGTACTCCAACCGAAGAACGTCACATCTTGGTGAACAAGGATAGCGTGACTTACCAGTTCGGTATCGACCACTTGCGTGATGTATGGTACACTACTTCTTACTTGCTCGACCGCAAGCAGAGCTTCCACGGTTGTGCAGAAAAGCGTTTCCAGAACTACAAGCAACAACCAATCGAATTGGCCTTCGGTCCTGAATTTACTGGTACATTGGCTCAATACGGTGCAAACCCAGACCGTCGTGAAGCAAGCGGCATCAAGGCTGCCGTTATCCGTGAAAAGGGTACTAACTCTGAACGCGAAATGGCATACGCATTCTGGTTGGCAGGCTTTGATGTGAAGGACGTTACCATGACCGACTTGATCAGCGGACGCGAAACATTGGAAGACGTGAACGTTATCGCATTCTGCGGTGGTTTCTCTAACTCTGACGTTCTCGGTTCTGCTAAGGGTTGGGCTGGTGCCTTCCTCTTCAACCCGAAAGCTAAGGCTGCTCTTGACAACTTCTATGCTCGTGAAGATACTTTGTCACTCGGTGTATGTAACGGTTGCCAGTTGATGATTGAACTCGGTTTGATCAATCCGGAACACCCAGCAGACAAGAAGGCTAAGATGCTTCACAACGACTCTCACAAGTTCGAAAGCAGTTTTGTATCCTTGACTATCCCTACCAACCGTAGCGTTATGTTCGGTTCATTGAGCGGATTCAAGATTGGTACATGGGTAGCTCATGGTGAAGGTAAGTTCCACTTGCCATTGCCGGAAGATGAATACAACGTAGTGGCTAAGTTCTCTTACGATGAATATCCAGGTAACCCGAACGGT
>JBGVGJ010000065.1:0-30000 GCA_045121635.1 Alloprevotella sp.
TGCCCAGGTCTGCTACCCCTATTTTTGAGTGAATGGGGAGATATCCCTCGCTATCACTTTGCCCGTGTACTTGTCTATTGCGTAGCGTCTAGTCTTTCTGTACTTGTTACCATAGCGGTTACGTTGGTCTTGTTCGTGTTCCTTATCGTGACACGTCTCACATAGTGCTTCTAGGTTATCGAAGTTCAAGCTGATAGAATAATCGTTTATGTTATCTCTCGTTAGCCTTACCTTGTGATGTACCTCGTCAGCAGGAACTATTAAGCCCTTGGCTAGACATCGTTCGCATAGCCCTTTTCTATACTGTCTGTATCTCCTACTTGTTTCAGTCCATTGTACTGAAGAATAGAATTGCCTTATTGATTTGAACATAATATCTAAATTAAAAAGGCTACCGCTTGGCGTCGATAGCCTTATGCCTTTGGTTAATGGCATTTGTGAACATAATAAAAGAGACATCACCTCTCCGATTAGGCAATATCTCTAATACTATTATGCACTATAGTCTACTGACATTCTATGACATCATTCAGTAATCGTTGCACATCTGCTATGGCGTTGTCGTGTATTCGGTATGTCTGTCTTGTTGAGTAGTTCATTTCCTCGGCGATCTGAGCGAACGTCTTGAACTGTATGTATCTCTTGTGCAGGACTGTTATCTCGTTTCCGTCCTCTAACTGGTTTATGGTTTCGGCTATCTCTGTTATTGAACTGATGAACTCGTCTAGTTGAAACATTAACTTGTCTTTGAGTTCCAGTAGTCTGAAGATAACCCTCTCGTTCTTGTTGTTATCTCCTGAGCCTAGCTTTTCCTCGAAGCTGACGCCTTGTAACAGTAGCCCCTCAACTTTCGTCAGTTCCTCTCGTGTGTTCTCCATCTTTCGCTGAAGAACGTATGCTTGGTTTAAATATGAACGTGCTTCCATTCTTTAACCTTTCTATCGTGAGCCTATATAACGCCCACGTGTAACCGAATACCATTATTGCCAGTAAGACAATGCCAACCGCTGAGACTACTATCCAAACGTAGATCAGGAAGCTCACGAACGTCTCCCTGCGGATAGAACCGCTAACATCATTACACCGAAGAACGTGCCGATAATGAATGATATTAAGCACCAAATTGAACATTGAAATACGCTCATTTAACTCACTCTGTTGTCCTTTCTTGTCTCTTCTATCAGTTCCCATACCTTTTCAAAAGGTACTGCCATCTGTATTCCGTTGTATGTGAAACTTAATGTTTCGTGACTATCGCTTGTAAACCTTACGTCTATCTTGGCTTTCTGAGGAAATATTGAGTTCTTGGAAATGAACCCTTTGATAGTCTTTATATGGGTATTGAATACGGCGTTAGGGTCTCTCATTTTCTTTCTCCCAGTTTTCTAGCATAACTAATATGCACTCATAAGCCTCACTTCCATCAGGTAACCTAAGCATATAATCTCTAATCCATTCCTTAGGAATTGCTTCTACTGTTGGTTGTTCTTCTACCGCACTTTCACAATCTCTTATTGTTCGCCATACCATACAGTCCATATCAAATGAGGTAAACTCTTTAGGCTGATTTCCTACTTTTAAAGGTGCGTTTTGAAGTTCCCAATCAGACAATGACAATATCAGTTTATCTGCGTCAATTAGACGTGCCATAACTTCTCACCTCTTTAAACAACTTATCTATATCCCAACCTCTATACACACGATTATTTAGAGTGCTTCGATTAACACCTAATATTTCAGCCCATTCACTAATAGTATGTTTCTCGCCTTGCCATTCTATAAACTTAGTATTTCTTCTGTTATTCGCTTGTTCTTTCGCTGTCACCCATTTGCAATTTTTTGGCTCATATATACCATTGACATCAATTCTTTCTATAGACATTCCTTTACTGTAATCGGTGTTTTTTACCCATTTTTCAAAATTTTGTATATTATGCCACTCATCACAAACTTTTATTCCTCTGCCACCATAGAATGAATAATTATTTGCGTTCTTCCTATAGCACCTATCCATCATAGAGCGATATGAATTGTACCAATCTTTTGTGTAATAGGTTTTGCCCTTAACTATTCTCATTTCCTCTTACCTCTCTTTCCAGTAACCACATAGGTCATTTCCTTTTTCTCTTTCATCTGTACTGTATTTCTAACAGTTGCCCGCACTGTGAACAGAACATTTTATACGTTTTACCAACTAGACAAGTATTCATACCTACTTCTTTTCTTAAAAATGTATATCCACAAACAGGACAATGGCTGTATTTATCCCAACCAATACTACTACCGCTATGACCTAAATTTGCTATTTTTGGAATGGCTCTTTCTGCTTTGATATAGCCTTTGGTAAGCATATACTGTTCCTCAAGATTCATTTCCGCTTACCTCTTTTCCTTGTAACTTCCTCTAAGGCTTCCTCTATGTAGTCAGGAATAGGCTCACTATGGAACGCCGTGAAGACTAGCCCTATTGCGAACGCTAACAGTAGCACCGCACCAATGAACATTAACGTGTACTTAATCATCAGTCGAACCTCGAGCTATGGTCAGCCCACCATTTATTCCGTGCGTCTATTTCCTCAGCTTCGCCCGTGATTTCCTCTATAACTCTGTTCCACCCCTGCTCATAGGCTAGTTGCGATGAGAACCGATTATAGTTGTCTTTGTATACCCTCTTCTCGGGTAATGGTCTCAGCGGACACGTTTTTGGTCTTGCGTCTAGTTCCTGATACTTGCTACAAGCCCTATAAACGCATTCTGAGCACTTTTCGGGCGTCTCGATAACTAATACCGACTTCACTTTAATTCACCCCACAGTTCATTTAATGACGTGTCTATGACGTCTTTCTTCAGTTGAGTTAAGAGTTTGGCGTCATCGCTCTTTAGGAACTCTATCCATAACTCATCGCTCATCATCTTGGTTATGCTCTTGTTTACCTGATACACGATTTTGACTATTTTCAGCCATTCTCTATATGCTCTGTCGTGCAGGTAAGTGTCTATCATTTTCTCAGCGACTTCGACCTCGGTTTCGTCTTTCTTCACTTGCTTATGTGAAACAAGTCCGTTGCCGTTGTAGAACGATATTCCTCGTTCGCTGAAGTACAGTCTGTAAGGTCTCTGTTCTATCCATTTACCCATAAATCGTAAACCCCCTCATTCTTTAGGTATTCGTTACGATCAGGAATGTGTTCACGTTCCCAGTCTTCATATTGTCCGTAGTTCGTGAAACCCTTGATTTTCCATAGTTTCTTCATAGCTGCTATGACGGGTCTCTGTCGTTTCAGCCACTCGTCAGCCTTTGCCTTGCCGAATAGTGCTATGTAAAGGTCGTAGGCTTCCTGAACTCTCTCGTTATAGCTACTCTTCCGATATTCCAAGTAATCTCTCGAACTCATCTTGCGAATAACTCCTTTCTTTCTTTTGATCAGGCTCTCGTTCATAGTCTGAGTTGTAGCCTTTTGGTTGGTCTTTTATTCTCTCTAGTTCTTTATTGTTCCAAGAGACTACGTACTGTTTCCAGTTCCCAGCCATATACTTTCCTGCCTTGGTTTTCCAACCACCACTCTCGTAGTAGTCATAGAACCTATATGGATTTACTTTGTAGCCTTTTTCTTCTATATAGGCTTTGATTTCCTCTATTGTTGGTGGTTTCTTTCGAACTTTTGACGTATCGTGGTACGTATCGTGGTACGATACCTCATTCTCATTATCATTATCATTTTCATTATTCTTTACATAGGTTACGACTTTTTTGACAGTTTCGTTGAGGTCATCTCTCTCGGAAAGTCCTTCAAATACGTATGTCAATAGTTTTCGGCTCTTAACGTTGGAGATTTCCTTCATCAGTAAGTCCTCAACTGGTTTACCACCTTTGATAATGCTATGCCGGAGATAGTTTCTTATTGCTACCTCTTGGGTCTCTGCCGAATACCTGATTATGTTGTATTTTGTCTCGAACCTATCCAGTAAGACTGATATTGTGTCTAGTGAATACCCTAGTTCAAACGCCATAACCTTTTTGTTAAGAGCATATATGCCGAGCTGGGTTGTATGAGGGTTCGTCAGAAGATAGAGCATAAACAGTTTGTCTTCAGGAGAGAACATATCGACTATTTTGTCGTCTCCCCAAAAATCAGTATCAACTACTCTCTTTATTCCCATCTACTTCCCTCTGTTTCTTTCTGTTGTAACATATTCCACCGATTTTATTGAATGCTTGTATCCACGTTGTGCTATTGCCGTGATAGTAATAATCAAAAGCAATTTCGGTGGCTGCACATACTTCAGGAAAACCGAACTTCCTGATCAATGCACCTAATTTCTTTTTCCCATAGTCCGTAACACTCCAGTTTGAAAAGCTCGAGATATAGTCGTTTACATAATCGACTTGTTGGTCTATGAGTTTTTGAAGTTCCTCTTTCCAACGAACCATCATTTCCAGTTGCTCACGCTTTTCGTTCAGTTTATCAAGCTCGGCTTTTTGTTTTTTTATGGTCGTATCGTCTGATAGTTCCTTGTTGCTCTTACCTCTGTTACACTCTTTACACGATGTAACGAGATTAAATAAGTCATTCGTTCCCCCTTTTGATACGGGAACGATATGGTCAACTTCTAGCACGACTTCAGGTGCTGACCTACCACAATACTGACAAGTGAAGCTATCACGCTTGAATACCTCGAACCTTAATGCCTTTGAAATCGGCACTCTTTTCTTGGTGCTTTCGTTTTTCTTCTTGTTAGCCATTGTCCTGATCTCCGACCAATACGTACTCTGTATAGGTTGTTGTCGTTCCCTGCCCGTTCTTGTAAGTGTGAGACACGTTCTCGATGTCGTAGCCCTGAGCTCTGAGGTTGAATATCCTCGCACTAAGACGGGTTATCTTTAAATCAGCGAAAGCCTGCATTGAAGTTATGCTTCCGTGTTCCCTGATGTAGTTCAATACTCTCTGTTCTTGTGTCATTTGCTCTCCTTTTCTAACTCTTCGTACAGAGTGTCTATCATTCTGTTTACTCGATATGTTATCTCGTGCTTGACGAGTTCTTTCGGTGTTTCCTTTGTGAACCATAACTCCTGAATTAAGGACGGCAACTTATAACCTACTGTATGCACCTTGTCGGTATCGCCTGCCCTGATTTTTACGTCAAAAACGTAACAGTCCTTTGGTATGTAGCAAATATCGCTCATAAGTAGCTCCTTCCAAACTTTTTTATAAATTCCTCTCGTGAGTACACTTCCTCAAACTTCCTCTGCCCTAACTGTTTCAGGTAGGTGTCCAGAGCCTTGTTCCCGTTGTGCACTCCCTTGTTTCCAGTGTGGTGTTCGTGGCATAGCCATACTTTTAACCCGTAGTTCTCACTTCTTCGGCGGTATGCACCTCGGAAAATGTGATGGCACTCTAAGTCGTAAGTCGTGGCACAAACGAAGCACTCTTTATTTTCCTGAAGAACCGATCTCATAGCTTATCCCTCTCAATGAAGTCGAATATTGTCATCTGCTCTTTTTCGAGTTTCTGAGGGTTTATCAGCAAGTTAGTCAGTATCTTTTCCAGTACGTCAACGACTATGCTATTCCCTGCTTGTTTGTATAACTGGGAATTTGAGCAAACCTTTTCAGCCTGGTCGAACGCCTGATCATCGAACCCCATCAGTCTCCAACACTCTCGAGGTGTCAGTTTTCTAATACGTAGCCCATTCGATACCCGATTATTATGTTTAGGTGAACTTCCGTCAGTTGTGATAGTTCCAACGGTGCCGTCATCTCTGACTAACTTGTTTTGCTCATCTATTGCATATTTGTAGCTGCCGTCAGGTAGGTTAGCAGGGTGAGCCATCGCCACCCCGTCAGCCGAATATACTCTGTCCTGCTGATAGAATTGAGTTCCGTTGTTTGACTTCTTTTCGCCAATGCCCCCAAGCAATATGGGAACGAATGGTTGTAGGTTTCCCCCCTCCATCGTTCCGAGGGTTGGAGATAGTCCGTTCTGATCATAGAGCCGACCTCTGTTTGGGTTTTCCCTATTGGCGTTCCTCGTTAGGTTGCCTATCTGTTTGACTGATACAAAATTATCAGTCATTCTTGCGTTGCTCTTAGGTGTCACCGAATTAGCAATTACATTCCCATCGCTATAACCAAAGCTAAAGTTATTCCCTTTAAACTCTTGAACCTTGTTGTTTCTGAGAAAGTAGTTCAGCAACTCGTCACTCAGATAATACTTTTCGTCCACCTCGTCCTCGAGCAGGTCTTTAAGCCTTTTGTCTAATGGGAACGGCTCAGGCATAACGAACTCCTCTTTTATGTCTTTTCTGATGGAAACCGTGAACACTCTTTCTCTGTTTTGCGGTATGCCGTAGTCCTTAGCGTTCAGCACTTTGTAGTAGTTCCTATATCCCAGTTCGTCCATCTTATCTAGGTACATATAAAAGTTGTATATATGTTTCTCAGACAAGATGTTCTTAACGTTTTCCCATAGAACGTATTTAGGTTTTAGGTTGCTGACTATCCTTATCGTTTCGTACATCAATGAGGAACGTGTTCCGCTTCCCTCGTTACCGCCCATATTTTTCCCGGCTATGCTGAAGTCCTGACAAGGTGACCCGTGCATTATCAGGTCAACGTCAAGCTGCTTGTCCCACTTTGTGACGTCCTGAGGTTCAAAGTGCGTCCCGTGAATGGCGTTGTAACTTTGTACGGCGTACTTGTCTATCTCTACGTAGTCCGCTATTTCGTACTCTATACCGAGGTGATCAAGGGCTCTCGAACACGCCCCTATTCCCCCGAACAGTTCCAGTAGTTTCAGCATTCTCTTAACTCGACCCCCTCGTCCTGAGCCATCATAATAACTGTATCGAGTAGCTTAGCCATTTCCTTGACGTCCATCTTGGAACTTCCGTAAAAGACTTTCGCTTGTATGAACGTCTTGCCATTGTGCTCAAATTCATTCATAATTTTGGTGGCTCTGAATTGATGTTTCAGTAGCTCATAGGCTTCAGGAAGACACGCAACGTACTCGAATTTCGCTTGTGCTCTTTCTAAAGCCTCTATATAGACTTCCCAGTCACTTTCGCTCGTGGCTAGTTCACCATTCCGTGCTACCGATATGTCGTGTAGCAAACTCCAAAGGTAGTGCGACTGTTGTAGTGTTTTCTTGCTCTTTATTTCGCTGAAATTAAGTCGATAAAGAGCATTTTTTTGTAGTTGCTCGATTATTACCTCGTCCCGTACGGAACTAAGTTCTAGCACGATTTCCGTGCGTCCCTCTTCATTCCGTGACCTGCGAAGATACCTTGCGTTGAATGTGTTCATACTCAGAATGGCAAGTCGTCAGCCGAGACGTCATTATATTTGGGGTCATTAACGTATTTTTCGTTTACGTAAATCATTTCCGGCTGCTCGTATTCCTCGGTCTCCTGAGGTTTCTGCTCTTTTGGGCTCAGGAACTCAATGCTATTAACGAGCACTTCCTGATGATATTGTTTCTGCCCGTCCTTGTCTGTTGTGTATGCGTGTACCGAGCCATTTAAGCCGATTTGAGAGCCCTTTTTGCAATATCCGACTAACAGTTCAGCCGTCTTTCCATAAGCCCTACAAGCGATGTATTCGGCGTTCTCTCTGTCTCTGTTACAAGCGACTGTGAACGCTACTACGCTCTTTCCCTGAGCGGTCATTTTCATTACTGGGTCTTTGACTAAACGACCCACGATGATTACGTTATTTATCATTTCTTTTCCCTTTCTCTCTTAAATTTGAAATATGCGTCAAGAATGATATTTATCACCCTCGACTTGGGTATTCCTTTCTCGTCTGCCATCTCCTGAATTTCCTCATAGGTCTTTCTAGGAATGCCGATGGAATACCTCACGACATCTCTTCCCATCACTTGCCCTCTTTCTTCAACTTAGTGATTAACTGGTCGATTTCCTCGAGCTTCAGCACTCTGTCCAGTTGGTCGGTGGTCTTGATGTTGTAGACCTCGAGGAACTTCTGACGTCTTTCGGGCTTGTCTGCGAAGAAGTTATCGAACCACGAACGATATGTCTTGTTTGTTACTTCTTCGTTCTCATAGCCCTCAGGAACGTCCTCTCCTGCGTAAATGTATAAGCCTAAGCCGTGACGGGCTACCGCCTTTGTCAGCGACCTCTGAATTGTCTTGTTGACATCGAATGAGGTCACCTGATCTAACGGAATGCTCTTGTTCTTAAAGTCCATTACTGGAAGATACTCGATGTGCTCTAAGCCCTCGATGGTGACCCCAGTCTTGACCCAACAAGTGCGTCCATCGGTGAAGTAGTTCCACCCCTGCTCGTTCTCGTATACTGTGTAGTTTGCTGACGGGTATTCCTTTTTAACCTCAGCCCAAGCCCAAGCCCAACTCAGGTATGAAAGCCCGTTCTTCTTTTCAACGTGTTCGTTCACGTTCTTGACGTTTAACGTCTCAAAAATGCTCTTCATTGTCTTATCTCCTTACATACATTCAATGATTAACTTGATCAGGTCTATTGCCCCTGCTATTACTACGAACACCATTCCTATGATGAAGTAGTCCCTTATCTCCTTTTGTGTCATACGATGTAAATTCCTTTCTCCTTTGCTAAGTGCTCTAATATCCACTTTTCCTGCGTGAGTTTGTTCAGCTTGTTGAGATAACCCCAGTAGTCCGAAACTCTCTCACTCTGTAACATCGCTTTCCTTGTCAGTTCGATTTCCGTTTCCTTGCCCTGAATGGCGTCTCGGTAAAACTCGAACTTGTAATCATCATTCATAAATGCCTACCTTTCTCAGCACCTCTCGTCTCGGTGCTCTCGGGGTCTTGGTTTTAAATACATAAACCCCTTTTTCCTCTAACTCTCGATTAACTTCGTGAATGACCTTTGAGGCTTGTCTCACGGGTACATCGAGCAACTTTGCCAGTTCCAACGAACTAATCATCAGATTTCCCATTGTGTCACCTCATTTAACTTTAAGTGATTTGCTATTCCGTAAAAAAGTCATTCACTGAACAGTGATATAAGTCGGCTAATAATGCTAACTTAATTATAGGCATTTTCTGCGGTTCTTTTTCCCATCTAAAGATGGTTTCTTTGCTCAATAGTAGAGCGTCAGCAGCCTGATCTTGCGTAAAACCAGCCTTAACTCGTAAGCCCTTGATGTTACGTCTCAGGGTCTCTATTGATATTTTGTTCAACCTTTTTCACCTCACTTTCCTTACTCATTTTACTTTAAGTGAATTGAGAAATCAACATTTTTTTGCGATTTTCATTTCACTTTCAGTTGATTTTTGTATTTTCCATTTTTTATAATATCCTTACAAGGAGAGTGAACATATGATATTAAAGTTTGGAAAAAACCTCGCTTACCTGAGGAAACTAAATCACTTAGAACAGAAAGACGTTGCGAAGTTAGTCAATAAATCATATGCAACGGTCTCAATGTGGGAAACAGGAAGACGTGAGCCTACTGTTCAGGACGTTTACATTCTATCCGTTTACTTCAGGATAGACATCGAAACTCTTTGCTTCGGTGATATTACGAACGTCAAGCCAGTGAGGTAAGATTATGCCGGTATATAAGGGTGAGCCGACCAAAGACGGAAGACGTTACTACTTTATGGTATCGTGGTCAGTCGGTGGAGATAAACAAAGATACAAGTCGAAAAAGTTCAAGTTCCTAGAGGACGCTAAGAAAGCCGAGGCTCGGTATCTGCTGAACCTGAATAAGAGTATCGCTCAGAGGTTTACGTTCAATGAAATGATAGACGAGTACCTTGCTATGAAAGAAAAGCAGGTGAAAATCACGACTGTGAGGAACGCTCGGAACTGTCTCGAACACGCTCGAAAGGTCTTAGGCAACGTCAGGGTGAATAAGCTGACGGCTAGACAATGGGAAGACTTCCTTGCCTACCTCAAAGAGCAGCCGATGAAGAACCACCGAAGAAACCGCATAATCGAGTACACGATAGCCGTGACCAAGTACGCCTATAAACGCCACGATGTGTTCACTAACATTCCCGAGAAGTTCGACAAGTTCAACGAGAAAGCGGACGAGCCAGTCGAAAAGAAGATGGAATTTTGGACGCCTGATCAGTTCCAAAAGTTTATCTCGGTTGTTGTTGACGTTATGTTCAAAGCCTTATTTATTCTCCTTTACTCCACGGGAATGAGGTCAGGTGAAGCCCTCGCCCTCTACTGGTCAGACATCGACTTTGAGACTGGAAACATCTCAATTACCAAGACTGTTAATACCAAGATGGGAAAGGTCTTAATTCTACCGCCCAAGACTAAATCGAGCATACGCACGATACGAGCCCCACAAAAGGCGTTAGACGCACTTTCTGAGTACTATAAGCAAGTTATCGACCACCCTGCCTATTCCCCGTCAGCGTTCGTTTTTGGGCTTGATAGACCGATACCGAATAGCAGCCTACAAAAGAAAAAGCACGACTATTACAAAGCTATTCCGAATTGCGACTTTGACGAGATCAGGCTGCATAGTTTCCGACACTCCACGGCTAGTAACCTCATACACTCAGGAAAACTGTCTGTCGTGTTCATTAGCAAGTACCTCGGGCACTCTTCGGTTAAGGAAACGCTCGACACGTATGCTCATTTCTTCCCGAACGAGACCGACATCGTAGCAGGAATAATGGACGATATTTTATAAAAAGTGTACCTAAAAGTGTACCTAGAAATAAAAAAGCCCCGTAAATACGGGGTTTTTCTTACATTTGGTAGCCTGTACGGGTTTTGTGAGTACGTGTTTTGTAGGTCTATTATGGTCGTTTTGTGCCGTTTTTGGTGCTATTTTGCCCCTTTTTACCCGTTGTGTACCCCTGAGTTTCAAAAAAAGTGTACCTAAAGTGTACCTAAAAAAAAGAGGTCGGCATTGAACCGACCAAAGGAGATAAGGTATGCCAATGAAGTTAATCACTTCTAGCACTCAATTTTTACGTTCGAGAATATCAACACGGGTTTCGAGCTTAGCCAGTTGTAAGCCGAAGTTGTTGTGCGTTTCAACTTTGTTGCTGAGTTTGACGAGTTCCTCTTTCATTTGTCTGTCTCTCTCTTCGAGCAGGACTGTCGTCTTATTCGTCTGAATGAATACAACGATTATGGAAGCAAGTGCAGGAACACACGCACTAATTATCGACATCAGAAGAGCCTGATCCATCGTCTATGACCTCGTCTTTCGCTTTCTGATATTCTCTCTTACTCATACCGATACAAATCGCTAAGAACATACCAAAGCCACCGATGGAAGTGCCGATTTCCAAGCCATACGGGAGTTTCCACGTACTAGCTAATAAGCACCAAAAGAACTCACCTGCAGGAACGATATGTATAGCGATGTATTTCACGGCGTCATAAAACTCGTTAGACCATTTAAAGATTTTCATATTTCCACCTCTTAACTAATCGTCAGGACTTTAGTCGAACTGTCCTAAGCTATTCTAAGCCTTTCTCAAGTTGTTGGTGTTCATCGCACACCAAGTAACGTATTTTCCTCTTCTTAGAGCACTCAAAACGGCTCTGTCACCAACTAACTCGGTGATATAGTAGTAATCGTCCCATCTGACGACTTTAGAGCCCGTGTAAGACACGTTTTTGATAGGCTCGACTTTGTCACCAACCTCGAAAGTTGGCTGAGTAAATGGCTTTAAAGCGTCCTCATCGCACCACCCTAAATCGCCCGTGGTATTGTATGGGTGCTTTGAGCCCTTAGCCAGTCTTGTAATCTCTGTTACTCTGTCCCTGATGTAACCTGCAGGTTCTTCGCTATTTGAAGAACGATAGAGGTCACCCGTGAGTTCTACCTTGTCACCGATAGCGTACTTATAAACTGGTTCAGGTTTTGGCTCAGGTGGGTTCGGTTCTACGAACGGGCAATAAATAAAGCCCTGAAATTTGTAAGCCCCAAAATTAAAAGGTCTCTTTAGTGACCTTGTGTAGTACATAGTAGACTTATAAGCTGAGTTCAGCGTAGTAATGCCGTCCCCGTTGTTGTATATGCCCGTGACTATTGCGAGATGTCCGTAGCCATCGTAACCGCCTGACCAACAAGCGATAGCACCGATTTTCGGGACTGTTGAGCTTCTTTCGTAGCCATCGGGGTAAGTCCAAAAACTGTTTGCATTGTATGGGCTTAGTTTGAGTTCCTTAGGTTCTTTACAGTCACCCATACAATGCCAATAGCCATAAACAAACGGAACGCAATTCGGGATAGTCAGTCCCGTGTCTGTGTTTTCAGCATAGTAAGGTGATAACCCCTTAAAACCCCCGTATGCTGAAATCCAGTGCTTATTCTTCTTTACGAAGTCCAATGAGTAAATAGGAAAATCTTTCTCGTACATATATATTCTCCTTTCCCTATGCTATTAAATAGAATGCGTCAACTGTAATGCCGTCAGTCGTGCTCATTGTTGCGTTAGCACCAATAACTCTGACCGAGACACCACCTGACGAGTTGATACTTAAAATAAAGCCACTACTTCTTGAATACGTGGCACAACCTGCGTGAGTTCTTGGCTTGTATGCACTTGCTATTGTCCCTACAAAACAGTTAGAGCCTACGTTGACAGTCGAGCCGTCTCCCACCAGTTGCAGGGTCAACTGGGCTATTTTACCGCCCATAATGCACAACGAGCACGAGCCGATAGTGTAACCGCTCGTTCTTGTTACTACGTTTGCGACCTCTGTTATTTCAAGGCTGCCGACTATAGGTAACGCTGACGTGAACTTGTCCGCTACGGCTATCGTTCCTATGCCTACTCCTACGTGCCCTGCTCCATCGTCATATAAGTCTAACGGGAACTTGGCAGCATTGACTGTCACGGACGTTTTAGTCGTTGTGAACTTGTCCTGAACTGTGTAAGTGAACGTGATAGTGTTCTCAGGAGCTAAGCCTATATGCTGACCGCTCGTAACTGAGGTTGAACCATATTTACACGTTGCACTTATAACACTGTTCGGGTTGGGTGAGATCAGAGAACCATTTGCGTCTTTAAGTCCCTTTAGGGTATTGCTGAAAGTAACATAAGCGTAAACTCCACTTGCGTCCTCAGTCGTGTCTGAAGCTTCGTTTGTTGCCGTTCTGTAAGCCTTTAGAGTTAGCTTCGGTGTAGAATACCCGTAAACTGTTACGTCTTTTGTAGTCGTGTCACTTTCAATTCCTCGCCCGTCTACTGTACTTGCTGAAATGGTCAGCGTGTAGGCTTTAGAGCTGGCAGGTAACGTGTTAGTCTCGATAACAGTATTGTTAGCCGTGGCTGAGGTCGTCTTCAAACTAGCACCTGAGCTAATCGTGAAGAAAGTAGTTCCCGAAGATGTTCCGTAAGAAGTACCTGCTGACCACGATGTCAGAGCGACTGTCGTATATCCTGCGGTTGGTGTGGTAATTGAACTGTCTACTCCCGAACTCCTAGAGTAGAAGCCGAAAGTAGTCAGCGTGGGAGCGGTTGGCTTCAACGTGACTGTTATATCGTTACTTCCTGATTTCGTTCCCACTAGGGTCGTATACGCTACTGAGGTATACGTTTTTACCTCTACTGTTAAGGTTGAGAGGTTAGTGTTCGACATCGCTGATAATATGGTTTCGTTTGAGATGGTGAACGTCCTGGTCGTGTTGTTGACTTGCCCTGCCCTTATCCAAGTTGAGGTTACCCCGTTTATCGAATATCTGTATTCGTGGTAGAAGTCAGCCTTGCTTGTGATCTGAAAACTCACGTTTCCGCTCTGAGTTGAGATGGTCTGAGCACTTACAGTTACATCACTCGCTCTCGGAATTGTCGTGAGTGTCAAAGTACCACTAGCACTAGCGTCACCTGACAGATAACTAATGCTTGTACTGTCTGTGACAGTAAATGAAATGTTGATGGTCTTCGTTCCGTCATTGTTGTGAGTTTCGGTTATTCCCGTCTCGCTCAGAACATTCGTAGTTCTTGTAGTGTGGTGCGGGATATATCCTGAGTAAGTGTGAGAACCGATGGTTATTTCATAAGCTATCCTCGTTCCCTGACTTTCCCAGTACCAGTTATTATCGTCAACTAAAGTGAAATCGAAGCTGAGCGTAGATGTGTTGTTGGTGGTGTTCGTCCCCGTTTCCGTGACAGTCAGGTTAAATGTATGATGTCCCTTTGAACCTCTTGCGGTTATTGTCTTTGTTACTGCCATAATCTCTCCTAACTATGCCTTGAGAACGTGAGATGTAAGCCACTCTGACGGGTGTAAATTCTCCATCGGTTAGTCGCCTCGGTAGGGTCACCAACCGCTAAGGCTGAACCACCGAGACCCTCGTTTGCGTCTACCCAAGCCAACCGAGCGTCATCGTTGTAAGTGTCAACGAAGTCAAGGCTATCGTTGTCAAAACGTCCCTCGACCTTGTTGCCCTCTAAACCTACGGCTATTCCATCACCGCTCCTACGTATCATTCGGCTAACTCTCTCGACCTCTCCCGTCATTTCGTTGGTTATGGTCGTGGTGAATGTTGTCTCGATAGCTGTGCTAGTAGCGTCTATTTGTGCGTTCGTCTCGGTTTTCGTGTAGTAATCATTCGTCAAGGTTCTTTCAACTGTGGTGAGGTTTGTTGAAATGGTATCTGCCGTTTGAGTGATGTTTGACACCTGAACGGCTAAGCCCACGTTTTCCTCTGTCCCGTCTCCGTAGAGTGTTTCCTGAACGCTTGAGACCGTGGAACTGATAGAGCCTACTTCGTGGTCTATCTTCTGAGTGACTGATACGAGTTTCTTGCCAACTGTGACCACCGAAGACACGTCCCCGACAAGATCAGAGATGGTCTTCGAGATGGTTGACCTTGTGTCCCCTATTTCAACTTCGAGGGTTCTCTCCGCAAGAACGTCATACGTAAGCCGTATTGCTTTTGCTTTGTAGGTAACTGAAAGGGGGTTATAGATTACTGAGACAATGTCGCACAAGTTGACACGTTCAAGCGGAGAGCCCTTGTATTCGTCCGTGTCCGCTAAGTCCACGAATGATAACTTAATGTTAGTGTTGACTATGCCGAGGTTGTTTTGGTTCACGTACTGACTGGCTGCTAGGTTCAAGGCTGATAAACTAGGTTCGCTCTCGAACTCTTCGCTCAGGTCTAAAAGAACTGTCCTCTTGTATGCGTAGTCGTCTGCGTTTGCGTTGTACTGAATGTCGCCGTATAGGTTTACTGTCCCCTCTTCGTTAGTCCAGTAAGGGAGAGCACCCGTGACGACATTCTCAAAGTTGGTATTCTGCTCTAGGGCTGAGATGTTCTTAGCCACTCTTAGCTGAACCCCGTTGTCTGTTCCACGATGTAGGAGCAAATTCACGTTGAAGTTGTCCCATAGGTATTCCCCACCGAATACGTCTAAAACAGAGCCCTCAGTTCCACCGAGACGGCTTCTTAATGAAGCAGGTGCGGTTTGGTTGTAGGTGCTCTGTTCGTTTGTTATCGTGGTGTTAAATGTAAACGGGTTAGTCTCCATCGAGTGAGAGATTAACCCGTTCAATGTATCTGTAATTCCCGTGCACGAAAAGGGCTCAACTGGAATAAAGGAAAGTCGGTATGAAATATGATGAGCCCTGATCGTGACCCGTTGATTTATGGGTCTTGTGATTTCGTAAATCTCGAAAGCCTGAGGGTCTTGTGTATGGTTCGGTTTAGCCACTATCAACATTCCCTCTTTGATTTCCTCATAGTAGGGTGTCGTGGTGGCTATCACCATCTCTAACTCAAATACCCCGTTGCGTTCCTCGGTGACTACACAACTAATCGTGTCCGATAGCCTTGTAATGCCGTTGGTGCTGAAATCTGTGGCTTTTCCGTCAAATAAAATCGGTATCATAAAACCACCTCTACAACTTCCAATAATTCGGCACTACTGTGAGAGCCATCGTTGAGCCGATGTAATTCTCGCCCTGCTCATACTTCGGGAACTCGTTGATTTCTACATCGTTGTTCTTGTTTTCCGAATAGTAGTAGCATTGTAACGTCTGTGAGTTAATTGTTACGGGTGCGGAGTTTACCTTGATTAAACTGTCGTTCCATACTATCGTTCCAACTTCGTTTACAGTAATTATCGGCTCACCGAAGTATTCACTTGAGATTTCAGCAGGTACGGGCAACTTAAACGTGAACTCTGCGTCATTCCCATCTTGCACGATGTTAGTTGCTCCATCGTAGGTTTTCGCTTTAGAGAGAGCGTTTAACTGACTAATCAGCGTTGCGTCTGTTATCTCGGTTTCGGTTGGGGTGGCTAGAGGATATACCAACTCGGTAGCATTTGTACTAAACCAAGTTGTCAAGTCTGCCACTGTATCAACGCTTGATAAATTGAGATATATTGTAGTGGTGCTTGTTGTACTTGAGGCTTTATACATCGCCACTTTATTAGGGTTAGTTGCGGCATAGCCAACAGCATATTCAACAATGAAATAATTGCTCATAAATGAGCCAACATCACCCGACACATTTGCTGATGTAGGCAAGGAACTTGAAAAAATGTTCGTTGTTCTTCTCGCCCAAGTTAGACTACCCAAATCGGCTTTTTCAAATGCCTTATGCAGATACCACTTGCCATCTGTCTTATGGAAGTAATCTTTGTATGTTCCTAGAGCGTTTAACTCTATCGGTGCAACTCCGTATGGAGTGTAACTGTTGGCTTTAGAACCTACCTCTAACTGAATATTGCTGATGTATACCGAATTAGATGGTGTACCCGTGCGGTAAAATCTCAAGGCATTTAAACCGCTTGGTGCTATCTTGCTTTCGTACTTATACCTTGCTTTTGTGGTATTAACAGTAAAAGAGCCATCATTGAAATGCCCCGTAGATGTAGCACTGTCGGGTTGTCCGTCAAACATTATCGTGCTTGTGCCACTATTTGTATATGCGTCAAAAGATACCGAATAGGTTTCGCCCGTTTTCAACGTGTAAGGCACTATGAACTGATTTATTGATGATGTCAACGGGTTAAACGTAAGCACTCCATTTACATACGTGCTATTGATTAAATTCGTTGGCTGAATGGAATTGTCCCATAGATTTTGTACGGGCAAATTGATCGGGTATACTTGAGCCTTGTAAGCCTCAAAGGTTGTAGCCGTTCCCTTTTCAAGCTGAATGTCATAATATGTAATGCTTTGACCGCTATACACAACTCCAAATCGGTAAGCAATGCTCGTAGAACTACCCGTATTAAATGTAACTGATTTGGTGGTCTTGTTGTTTGCGTTTACGAGAGCGTGATTTCGGTCTGTTCCATCAAACAGATACAGTATGCCATCATTGTTGTTGTTGGCTTTCCAAGTTAACGTATATGTTGTGTTTGGCTGAACCACGATAGGAACTAATTTGCTATCATATCCGTATACTGTGTAACAGTCATTACTTGTAGCCGTTAGGGTAATTGAATTACTACTAACTGTTTTTGTTCCTCTCATCATTCCGATGTCATTCGCCCATTGGTTAAAGTTGAATAGGTTCTTGCCAACCACTCTAATTTCATTATCACCACTCACTGAATGTATCTCTTGTGGATAATCTGGGTTAGGTGATGGAATACCGCCACAGTATGGCTCGTAGGCGGTTGGAGTTGAGCCTTTTTCTACTTGTGGAAACAATGTAGCATTTACTGTCTGCCCATTTACTACTCGGTAGAAATACCAAGCGTCAACGTCTGCTGATGGTGTATAGGTAGCGGTATTGTTTGAATAAACAGTACCACCTGTACTATCACGCAAAGACATTTGTACAATAGAGTTATTCCCCGATAGAGCATAGGTCACTCCGCTTGTTAAAGTAAAATGTCCTAATCTATACAAAGAAGTAGCCGTAGCCGTACCACTTATCGTTACTGAACCATTAGAGTTCATTGTGTAAGCAACGCCAGCACTCGTTCCACTTGCTTGAGTGATTTGTAGCAAGTTCTTACCGCTCATTGTCTTCTGCGTAGTATTGCCCTCTAAAGTGATAGGCAAAGGCATAGCAGGGGTTGAGAGAGAGTAAGAGGTCGCTTCCGAGGTGGTCGGGCTGAGGGTTACGGGCTGATTTGCCGTCAGATATTTCTGCGGTTTACAGTCAAACGTGATGGTCGCTTTTCCGTAACGATACAGAGCCGACAAGGTGTAGTCGAGTTGGTTGTAATAACTAGCCACTCGATAGATTTCAGGGTTATAAGTGTCCGTTAGTTCACAATAGCCCTTAGAACCTAAAAGCCACTTGCTGATAGCTTCAGCCGTGGCTTTTGTGTTGTCCATAATGTCGACTGTGTAAGTCAGCATATAGTTCGTATATGCCCCCGTGTCGATTAAGAGGTCGCCTGATCTATACGGGATATTTACTTTTTCAACTACCCTGCTCGGTGACCCGTAAATGTTTATCCCTGATACGAGTAAACCCAGTTCACCCGTTGAATGTCCGTTGAATGTGAAGTGATTAAGCACTATTTCCACGTCCTTTCGTTTGTGGCTAAAGCCAGTTGCATTCTCTGCATAACCGCCTCAGCCGTTGCTTCTGCGTTGGTGGCTTCGTTTACAACTACGTTAATCGTAGTACCGCCCATCATTGAGCGAAGTTTGTCCTCGCCTATGATGATTTCACGACCACGTTCACCACCTGCCATAAGCTGCCCGTTCTTGTTCATTCCGAAGATGGTAGCCCCGTCAAGGACTAAGCCCTCATAACCTTTGCTATACCACTCTATTCCAATACGAGGCACCGTTCCCGATAAAAGGTCTGACAGACGCCAGCCACGTGGGCTGATGTACGGGTGCGGTAGTTTGATATGAGGTAGTTCCCAGTTACCTGAGAATAGGTCGTTCGCAATATCAATAGCTTTTCCTATCCACGTGATCAGGGTCTCAATTATAGGCCATACTTTTTTAATTGCGTTGCTGATACCCTGCATAGTGTTCTGAACATTCGTTTTGACTTCGTCCCAGTCTACGCTTTGAACCCATTCCACGAACTTCTCCGTGAGGTCTGCGACTACTGGGGCGAGTGCTACGGCTATCGTGTTTTTAGCCGTTTGGAACGCATTGTCGAGTTTCTGCATACTATCATCAATACCGCCTAGACTGTCGAGGGTTTCCTCGTCTAAGACGTAGCCCATATCGTGAGCTTCTTTCCTGAAGTTGTCTATCGCTTCGCTACCTGCGTCAATGATAGGGTTCAGTTCCTGACCACTCTTGCCGAATAAGTCCATAGCGAGAGCGTCTCTCTCGGTCTGATTTTCCATCGTACCTAACTTGTCGATAGCCTCTCCGAAGACGTCGTTTGCGTCCCTCATCGTGCCATCGGCGTTATATATGTCAATGCCTAGAGTTTTAAAGGCGTCAGCAGCCGACCCCGTGCCACTCTTCGCACTGTCCATATTACGGGTGAGTTTAGTTAATGAGCCCGTGATGGTCGAAACATCGGTGTCGACCAGTTCAGCCATATATGCGTACTCTTGGAGTTCGTCTGTAGATAAACCCGTGACGGAACTCTGTGTCATCAAGTCGTCTGCCAGTTCGACTGTATCACCGATTAAGAGGTTGTAGGCGTCAGAAACCGCACCTACACCCTTTTTAAATAACTCTAAGCCCTGATTTATGCCCGTAAAGGCTTCACCGAGCATAGCCCACTTTGACGAGCCTTTTTCAGCTTGTCCTGCGGCTTCCTCGACTTGGTCGCCTAACTTGTCAGCCGATGTCTTCGTCTGATCTTGAGCACTCTTTGTTTTCTCCAGCTCGTTCTGATAACCTGATAACTGGAGTTTGGTCGCTTCGATTTCACGGGCAAGTGCTTTCTGTTGCTCTGTCAGTTCCCCGTTTGCGTCTGTCGGCATACTCTCGAGCATTTTCTGTTCTTCGAGTAACTTCTGAGCCGTCAGGGAAATGGCTTCCTCTAAGTAGCCCTGCTTCTGTGCCAGTAGTTCAACGTTAGACGGGTCTAGTTTTAAAAGTTTATTGACGTCTTTTAATGACTTATCGACCCCACCGAGTTCCTTTGTAACCTTATTAAATGCGTCCGTAACTTGCGTAAAGTCCGCACCGAGCTCGATAGTAATACCTCTGATTTTCTGAGCCACTTAAAGCACTCCTTTCTAAAATTTATCAAAGTCCTCTTGCGTTGCTTGATACTCGTATTCGCTTTCGTCATTATCCCGTTCTATGAATATATCCTGAACCATTCCGTAGGTCAGGTATTCCATATCGTCATAATGTAGTCCGATTTGAGTACACCTCAGCAAGTAGAGAGCCGTGTTATATTCTCTGTTTACTTGTTTATGTTTTTTTTTGGGGTTGATGTGGTCTGTTTTGACTGTTCCCATACCCCTAAAATTTGAGACATTGAAGTGTAAATATCATCAATGCCGAACTGTTCCAACCAGTCGTCAATGCTACCGATGGAACTGTCGTATTGCTTTGCCATTACATAGGCTAAATTCTCAACGATGGAAAAATCAAAGTCACCGACCAACCTGCCCGACTTCTTGTCGATGTGGTTGATCAGGTTTCCGAACTCGACAAGTAAGTCCCTGCCGAACGTTTCTCTGTATTTCCTCGGTGTGTTTGCGTTTGCTTTGAGTGTGACCTCAACGTTGCCGATAGTGATTTTTTCTTCCATAAGTTATCTCCTAAAAGAAAGACGGGTTTCCCCGTCTTCCTAGTTGAATGTTGGAACGTAAACCGCCGTGTTCCAAGCGTTATACTGAGTAGTCTTGTCTGCGGTGCATTTCCACTTTACAAGTCCATCAGATAAACGGCTGCCGACTGTAATCGGTACGGAGATTTCGTTCGGTGAAATTGTTGTGTCCTTTGTTGTACTTGCGATTTCGTGCTTACCTGCTGAACATCTGTATAAGACGTGACGGGTAGCGTTCTCATCACCCTCGAACTGGAAAATCAGAGCGAACTTCTTCGGTGTGTCGTTGATGTTCTCTCCGACTAACTGGTTAGTGTCAGCCTTTTCGCCGTAGACGTCTTTTCTAAAATCATCGTCTAAGGTTGCAAGAACTAAGTTGCCCTCGTAACCTGAGAAGATATTCTGAGTAAAGTAGTTTGCGTCATTGTCGGCTGCGAAGTTGACATTTTCCTGAGTAGGACTTAATGAGATGGAACGAGCACCGATTAAACGCTTAGGGGTTGCGTATGTTTCGGTGTACTGTCCGTTTGTTCCGAGTGTTTCTGTAAGTACGGCATAATAGACGTTAGTTATTCCATAGTGTACTTTATTAGCCACTTATGAGTACCTCGCTTTCATAGGTTATTTGATACATTTTTTCGTCATCAAGATAAATGACGTCTTTTGAGTAAGGCATTAGCATTCTGCTTTCGATCAGGTCTTCGAGTGCGAAATCTTTCGTGTCGGTGTATAACTCAATTCTCAGGACTTCGATTTTTGCGTAGTTGCTATCGTCAGCGAAAAAGTCGTCTCTGTTTGGATAGTAGTAAATCACGTAAGGCAAAGCAGGTGCTTGATTATTTGGAAAGGAATAATAAGCCGTTGGAAGTCCGAAGCTCTGCACCATTGTATAAATCTCTGCTCTTGTCATTTGATTTTGTTCTCCACTTCTGTAAATAGCTTGTCTTGTGCGTAGGTCTCTACGCCGTCAATGTGCCCGTCACCATTAACACGTCCACCGCCTCGTTTAGCGTGTCCGTTGTTCAGCAGGTGAGCGAGACCAGGCTTGTTTTTGTTGTATATCGTTACTTCGATACCTTTCCAAGTCTTCTCTATCTTAGACACCGTCCACCCTTTCGCATAGTTTCCTGAGCGATGATGTAACCTATCAGAGACCGCCCTCAGTTCTTTCGTGGCGTCCTTTGCTGATACCTTGACGGCTTCCTCGACCTCGTCTTTGAGCTCGTCACCATACTGACTTAAAATGTCGGTGAGTTGCTCTTGTAAGCTCTTCATCAGATACCCTCACGCTTTTCAGCGTACAGTTCGACTATCTCGTTTCGGTCTACGTAAGTCCTATATATTGAGTAGATTTTCCCGTCATATCTGACGAGGCTCTCGCCCTGATAGTCATACACGAACATTCGGAAACGAAGTTCAGGGTTCAGCCCGTTACGACCACCCTCGAACCATTCGCTCTGACCTACTGACGTGACCTCAGCGAAAACCTTTCTCTGTGTCGGGTTATCAACCCATATACCTAACTCATTCTTTTGCTTGTTGTTACTGACTAAATAGATGACACGACTTCTATCCATTGACCCATTTAGTGTAGCCTGATCTCATCGACAGTTGTGCTTTCTGCTCGTCATAACTTGCTTTCAGCTTGTCGTAGTTCTCAGGGTTGCCGAAGTGTGCCTTACAATACGTTTTAATTGCCATTAGAACGAAGTTGTCCATCGGCTCGGGTATTATTACCCCTGCCGTCTGTAAGTCGCTCTCGGCGGCTGAAATAAGGTCTGTTATTTCCTCGTCAAAGTCGTCAGTAACAACCCTCAATGATAGTTTTACTTTGCCGAGTATTGTTGTATCGTTCATTCTTTCACCTCTCAAAGGGCTCAATTCTGAGCCCTTACTGTTTTGTAACTTTCATAGAAGTTTCTCGATATGATTTGGTTTCCTACGTGTCCTAAGAAGAAAGACGGGTCACAATAAATCTTGTACCCACAGTCTCTCGCTCTCCAACAGAAACTCAAGTCCTCGCCCGTGCCTTTTATCGGTGTGAAAAATGCCTGATGTTTAATGAACACGTCAATGAATACTGACGTCTTCATAAGGACGCACCCGAAACCGCAACCGCCGACCTCAAACAACGTGTCGGGTATCTCGGTAAACTCGGTTTGAATGCACCCCTCGTCTGTCATTTCCAACTTGTCGAATAGCACGGGTGTAAACGGGGCTACACGTCTAAAGTATAACCCCGTTAAAATGTCGAGGTTCTTTTCCGTCATCGTCTTGAACATCAGCTCAAGCGTGTTCGGGTTGAAAACCATATCACTATCTAGCCATAAAACATAATCGCTTTCCATCTCAATGGCTTTTTTGGCTAAATCGTTTCTACTGTTGTAAACTAAACTACCTATCTCGAAAGCGACCGAACATTCGCCGACCCGTCTCAGCGTTGCTAGACTTTGTGCGAATAATGTCGGAACGCTATCCATCGCAGGAATAGCGATTAGTGTTTTCATAGCTTATCTCCTTTAAGTTATTACTACTTGTTAATCTTAACGAATGCGTTCGGTGCGACTGGTGCTAAAGCAACATATTCACGACCTAAGATTTCGATTAAGTCCTGCTTCTTCAGGGTGTTCTCATCGAACTTGAACTCGATTTCCTCGCCGTTCGGGAAGTTAGCAAGTGCTCCGTGACCAAAGTCACCAACGATAGCCCAAGCGTCACCAGTTGAGGCGGCGGTCAATGACTTTAAGCTATTGTTGAATACTACTGGTAAGCCCTCGAATGGGTCAATAGGATACTGAGCAGCATACTGAGCAGCCTTGAAGTCAGCCCAAGTTGCCTTATTCATTACTACTACTGGGTTAGCGGCTTCGTCTGATAAGTTAGCGATAGCCTGAGCAACTAAACCGATAGAGGCGGCGGTGGCGGTAATAGCAGGAACGCCTACGCAAGTAGTTGTTGACTGTGTACCACAAGCAACGATTTTAGCCAGTAATGTGTCGGCTGCTTTCTTAGCGATCTGATATGTCAGTTCGTCATAGATGTAACGTAAGAAGTCTTCGCCTCTCATATCGTATACTTCGTCTGAAATCTGAATGACTTTCTTAATTGACTGAGGTACTAAGTTTACTACACCAAGAACTAAGTTCTCAGGGTTGATAGCGTTACCGCCCTCTGTGTGTAAGTTAGCAGGGTCTGCTGAGATTTCAAAGCCAACCTTGAGGTTACCCTTGAGGTAAGACTTTCTGACGAGAGCCATAATGCCCTCTTTTTCCCAAGCGGTCTTGACAATGTCATAAACCAGTTCAGGTACTGGAACTGTACCTGCGGCTGCGTTTTCGGTTAATAATGAACGACACTCTCTATCGTCATTTGTTTTGATATAGTTTGCGAATGCGTCCATATATTCCTTTGTGTTTCTGATTTCCATATCTGTTTTCCTTTCATTTGTAAATGTGCGTACTTCTACGCCGTTGTTGAGGACTTCCTCAACTTCTTTTTTTCTAGTCTCAACTTCGGTTAAGATGTTGGCTTTTCTTTCCTCGAGTGCTTCGACTTCTTTTGACAGAGTTTCGATGTCAGCGTCGTCTGTTTTCATCAGCTCTTCGATTTCAGACGCTCTTGTCTCGATGTCCGTCAACTCCATTTCGTTAATTTCCATCTTTGTTTCCTTTCTTGAGCTCTTTTAGACGAGCCTCTAATTCTGCCTTTTTGGCTTTTCTTTCTTCTTCACGCAGTCTCTCCGCTTTTTCCATCTCCATCACTCCGTGGAAATAATCTCGTGTCGAAATATCAATACTCGTGTCAGGGTTTGCAGGGAAAGTGACGGCTGAAACGTCATACAACTTTGATACATCAGTTATCTTTCTTGTATGAGTGTCTTTGTCGTATTCACTGTCCTTAACTGAAAAAGCGAACGACATTTTCGGATAGTTGCCAACTTCAATATCACGGAAAATATCTTTCGCTCTTTCTGTTTTGCCTAAATTGATACGAGTAAATAACCCTTTATCATCAACAGATAATTCAATTAAGCCGTTCGATGTTCTTGCGTAAACTGGACCTTCGTGGTCGATACGGAAGACGACGTCGCTCATATCGGTTTTATCGAAAGCGTTTCTGTCGATTACCTCGCTATAATCAAATTCGCCGTCATTGAATAAAACGTACGGCTTGAATGTAGAAGCGTAACCCTCTACAAAGTAGCCCTGATCTTCAGCACTACGTTTGACGATGTTGAGTTCAGCCTCTCTGTAACATCTGTTTTCTTTCATCATTCATTCACCTCGTAGTATTTCCATACATATCCTCTATGTTGTTTATATTTACCTCTCAAACAGTTTTTTACTGATGTTCGGCAATATACTTTTGTAGCCTCGGAAATGCTCCCCCATACCTTGACAACTGTGCCGTCAGGTAAGCATTGAACTATCTTCTTTGCCGTTGGGTTTTCACCACCAACCGCATAAACTCGATGAGCTTGTCTCACGGCTAACTGTTCAGGTGTCCATCGTTTTCCATAATTAGGATTTCCCTCACCTTTTATTGATGGGTGTGGTTTTCTTAAGTGTTGTTTTCTTTCCTCTGTAAACGGGACGCCTAAGTTGTACCTTAAGCCCTTATGAGCTTCGCTTATTTTCTTCTTTGTTTCTTCGCTAAGTTTGACCCCTTTTCTTGCTGACGGCATTCCTATTTTCTTTTCGCTCATTCGCCGTCTGCTTTCAATTGAGTGTTTTCCGACTTCCTCACCACCGCTCGTTATATTGTAGCCGTGGTCTCTGTCATTAGATTTAAACTGTGCGATCAGGTCACGTTCCATCTGCTCAGCCTCTTCTTTTGTGAGCTTTGTGTTTATGATTTTGTGTTCAATGTTTTTCCACCCGTATTTTTTGATAGCATTGTCAAAATACTCATTATGTCTGTAGCCTTTTCCGTTATGCCATCTCATTTCGGGCTTTTGTCTTGTGACCCCTATGTAGCATTTCCCGTTCGGTGCTATATGCTGATAAACAGTGTAGTTTGCTTCCGCTACTTCCTGATTATTCATTGTTTTTTACTCCTCGCTCTCTTGCGTGTTTTCGTCCTCTGTGGGCTCTGTTTCTTCCTGCGTGGGTTCTTGTCCTAACTTCTCATTAACGGCGTAGTATTCGCCACGAATGACCGCTACGTCCCCGTTCTCGATAGGTGCGTAGTTGAACAGTTCCCTGATCTCGTTAATTGTTAAAACGCCACGGTCTCCTAATTGCTGAGCCATATTAACCTTTTCGGAAACGCTCATATACTGTAATCGGTTAGCATTTACATATACGTGGTTTCCATAGGCTCTTTCTTCATCGGTATATACCGCCCTTGACATCGCTTCACTTAATGCGATGGCGAACGGCTCAATGGCTAAATTAAAAAAGGCGTCAAGCTGAGCACTTGTTGCCTTTCCCTGAATGATGTCTTCATTGATACCGAAGTAGTCGAACACGTTCGTTTTAATGAAGTTCATCTGATCGGTGTCGACTGTGTAATATTTACCCGTCAGTTCCTTGACGTCTGTATAAGTGTTAGGGAACAGTAAGACGCCGTCTCTGTTCTCGCCCTTTAAGTTATACTCGGTGAACCTCTGTCTTTCTTCGGCTAAGTCCTCGGGGTCGGTGAAGTTGCCGACTGTCGCTAAGAAACGATAGTTATTTGAACTTTCAACGGCTGACTTGATACTTGCTTCCTGCACGGCGATTAAGTCCATCGTTGGCTTTAAAGCGTCATTCGTTTCGCCGAAGAGGTCGGACTTGTATTGATGTTTAACTAAGTAAGCACACTCATCGAAACGGGCAGCCCCATATTTCCTATTGTCGAACTGGTACTTTAACCAGTAATGCCCTTTCTTGTCTTCTACGAGTTTTACCTTTTCCGGCAGGACTGGGAAGTAACCTATTGTTTCCATATTCTCGTTCTTAACGGGAATGATAAATAGGTTGTTAGTTAAATCAAGGATAGTCGAGCACCTTGCTAAGAACTGAGGCCAAGTCATAAAGCCGTTAGGATAGTGTTTTAATCTGTTCTTGAGTTTCGGTTTCGCTGACCCCTGAAGTTCTACTTTTAATTTAGCGATGTGCTGAGCCTTTGCTTCCACGGCTGACCTGACGATAGCGTTCTCGTATGCGTTATTGTAATAACGCACGTTTAACGTGCCGTTCCTAGTCAGAAGCTCGAAGTCCTTAGTCTCTTTTAACGCTTTCGGTTGTTTCTCTTCTTCACCGAAAAGCCATTCCTTTAAGCCCATCTTAATTTCTCCTTTCGTTAGTTAATCTCTTGCCGTATTCTTTCCAAAATTGTTGCCTGACGGTCATAGCACAGAGCAACGAAGCTGTCCCATCTATGTGAGCCTTGTTATTGAGTTTAACGATACGGCAACGCTCTTTTTCAGCACTGAACTTTAGTGCCGTGTCCAGTAAGTGAACTTTCAGCAGGTCGTTATCTCCAATATGTAAACGCCCGTCCTTGATCAGACCCTCGGTCTCTAAGATTACGGGCGAAAGATTAAAGCCCTGAACTACGTCATAACAATGAAAGCCGTATTCTTTCAGGGCTGAGGTTAAATAGTTTGCATTGTACTTGTCATATCCAACGAGCACGGGGTAAAGTTTGTACTTCTCGACTAATTCCTTACACCAGTTGAAACAGTCGTTATAATCGACTACGTTGTCTCCTGACGGGCTTAGTAAACCCCTCTGTATGTATAACTTGTAAGGAAGACTGTCCCGAACACTCGCCTCTTCGATTTTCTCTGCAGGTAGCCAAAAGTGATTAAAGACGTAAAGGTCGTTTTCCTTTTGAATGATACAAGTTGCCGAGGTTAAGTCTGTCGTTCGTGACAAGTCAATTCCTAATACGGCATAGTGCTTTTTGAAGTCCTCGAGGTCTAACTTATCACCTGAACACTTGTTGATTTCGTGAGTAGGCAGCCAAGCCTGAGACGAGTTCTGCTTGACGTTGCAATATTTCGTCATAAACTCGACTTTCTTACTGAGCGACCCCTCAGCCTTTGCTATTTCCTCAAGTATGAAGTCAACGGAAACGCTGACCCCTAAGTTCGGCATAGCTTTCTGAATTTCGTTGATGTCGTTCCATTTAGAAACGTCGTCTATCATATATAAAAACGGGGCTAGTTTAGTCTCTCGACTGTCCCCATTTAATACCGCCGTTCCTCTTTTGATGAGTTCGTCATATATGCTTTCGTCCACGTACCCTGCCGTTGTAATACTAAGAACGAGACCCTCGTCCCTAGCACCGAGTGCTGAGGTCATAACTTCGTACTGTTTCAAGCCCCCGTCACCCTGCCAACTCGCTATTTCGTCACATAGAACGAAAGACGGGTTCAGACCATCGCTTTTCTTAGCATTGAACGCTATCGGTGCAGCCGTAGTGTTTGAACTCGCAAAGAAAGTGTCAGTTCTGCGTTTCTTTTGAATGGCTTGTATCTCGCTTTCCATCTCTATCATTGAACGAAAGCCGTCATAAGCGAGTTTCGCCTGATCTAGTTTCGGTGCGATAAAGTAAACTTCCTGACCATATTCGCTCGGTAACGCACAGATACGTTCAGCCGTGGCACTACCGATTAAGGTATTGTGCGTGCTTGTATACATTCTGCCAACAAGGTATAGGTGACTGGCATTATCTATCATAATGCACTTGGACGGCTCGGTTTCTATCCGTTCAATGTTCACTATGCTTTTCGCTTTCATTCGTTCGGCTAGTTTTTCTTTCAGCCTTTTGGTTTTTCTAGCCATACGAAAGCACGAATGTTCTCTATCAACGAAAAAGAGCACACTATAAGCGTGACACTCCTTGCCGTTTACTTTTATTGTCTTTAGTCTTTTGCTACTCTTTATTCCAAGACTAGCAAGTAATTCTCTAAACTGGTCTGTCAGCACTTCGCTCTTTTGACAGAACTCGCATTCACCTTTTATAGAGCAATAGCCGTCCGTGTCCATTAGTCCTTGAAGTAAGGCGGTTCTCTGTTCAATAGAGGAATACATATATTCTTGAGGAATGAACTTGTTGTGAAGAACACCTAGTTCGTTAAGAGCCGTTCTTGTCTTGTTCGGTTTCCCTCTTTCGGTGACGTCTATCGTCAGCTTAGGAGACCTCTCTTTCGGTCTCTTAACATCTATGACGTGCCCCTCTTTTTCGAGATTTGCCTTTGTCTCCTCTAAGTCTTCTTCTGCTACTGTTATTTCAGTAGAGCCTTTTGAACCATCGCCTAGCCATATTCCTAAAGTATACGGGTCTAAAGGCAATTCTTTTTCGGGATATTCAACGGCTTTCGTCAAAGGCACTCTATACTTGTACTCTTTTCCCTTTTTGTCTAATCTAGTTCTATAAAAATCATTAGCCATCTCTTCGGTGGTTTTACTAAACCACCCCTCATTTTCGTGAAGTTCAGGCTTTAGTTTCCATACATTTTTAACACCTGTACCACGCTTATATGCTGAGCGGCTTTTCTTAGTCTGTACTGTCCATATATGGTCAGCACTTGCTTTTACTGTTTCACCATCTTCAAAAGTCACTTTATACATAGGCTTATTGAATATCGGTGAAACATAAAGCACTCTCGAGGGTTTCCCGTCTTGCCCAAAAACAAGGTTTCCCTCTTTAATATCTTCCATTTTCACCCAACCATCGGGTGTTGCTATCTCTGTGTCAAGGCTAACCGCTTTACCATTCTTCCTGCCAACTACTAAAATCACCTCATTGAACTGTCTGTGTCCCTTAGCGTCAACTATACCGAAGACGACCGAGAAGAATGCTTTCTGCCATAGTTCCAGTTTGACTGTCTGCGGTGCTAGTTTACCTTTGTGATGATGACAGAACGTCTCAATGAACTTAATCGTGGTAATGGCTTTCTTATGGTTGTAAAAGAACCGCTTTTCCTCTAGTCCCTCAACGATTAGTTTGTACCACGCTATTATCCACTTACCTGCTATGATAGAGCCGTCCGTGATAGCCTGATAGTATTCAAGAATGTAGTTATTCATCAGCCAACTCACTCAGCTTACTGTGTTTGCTCTCGGGTGGCAGGAGTTTCTCGAGTTTATCTATCACGTTATTGTAGTTTTTCACTAGAGAGTTATAAGCCTGAATGTTTGCACTAATCTTTTTCCCGTACTGGTTAGCCCCGTTGCAATATTCGTCTGTCATTCCCTCTTTGTTGATGATTTCCTGCAGGTCTTCGAGGGTTGCTTTCATAAAAGACGCATTCTGTATCAATGGCTCGAGTAATCTCAGCTTATTTTCGGGTAAATTCTGATAGAGTTTGTGCATTTTCTTTAATTCCTGATCAATGCGGTCTAGTTTTGTCAATTCAGCCATAATGCACCCCCTTTCGTGACCCCAATGGGTTTTTAT
>JBGVGJ010000066.1:0-185807 GCA_045121635.1 Alloprevotella sp.
CTTTGCACTTAGAAAAGAGTTATTTGAAAAGCATGAGGAATATAGTGTAACAAAACAAGTTAGCAATTTCTTATCCATTGCCCATTCTCATGCAAGTTCTTCTTAATAGTTTGATACTCAAAGATTCTTAATCAAACTTCATCAAAGATACGAAAATTCTGAGCGAAATGCAAATCGGTTAACACTTGTTAACACGGTATTTGTTTTACATTTTTCCGCATTTTTTGCTGCAAGCATATAGCACTTGTTCAAGTGATTTAATAATACAAACCCTCTCGAACACTTCTATCTTGTTACCAGTTTCTTCTATTATCAATGTAGTTGATTTAATTGATATCTGAAATAAAAAGAAGTGTGACACAGTAATTGCGTTGTCACACTTCTTGTTTTTGTGTATGGTGTATGTAGTATTACTATCGTTATTACTTGACCACCTTATAGTTTCTGCTGCCTTTACTGTCAGTAACTGTTACAAGGATAATTCCACTGTAAGGGGTGGGGATAGTGGCTTGGCGATTTATGCTTTGTGTCGCAATGCAACGACCGTGAAGGTCATAAAGCGCAACAGTTGCCTGAGCGGGTGTGATGACTGTGAGTCCCTCGGGAGTAGCAAACACGTTGTCACGCTGTGCATCGGGAGTTGCTGTGTCGATACCCGTAGAATTTTGATTTACTGCAGCACGGGCAACGTTGATGATACTGCCTGTATTGGCGTCTATGGCAAGGCATACAACGTGACAGTTGTTGATGTCCTTAACGTAGGGTGCATCATTAGCAACGGACATCTTGATTGCTCCAGCATAGGGGGTTGACGCTTCGATTGTAGAGGGTATCAAGCCTGTTTGTCCGTTATATGCATTTGCTGGATAGAGTGCGCGCGCAACATCGTTGAAGATATAGGGGTAAACCGTTGACTTGGCATAGGCGCCACCTGCTGCCCAGGGACCGAGGTCTGAGTCGGATTCTGTGTAGAATTTGTTAGACTGATAACCAGCAAGTCCGTCTTCTGTAATTACGCAGAGCAACCCAATGTTGGCGTCACTATGACTGAGGGCTGGCGTGAGCGTATAACTGACATGGAGGTCACCCGTTGCATCATCATAACTTGAAGAGATCGTCAGGTCTGCTTCGGCAAGTGTGCCCAATTCACGACCTACGATGTCGGACCATGTGCTGCCGTCTGTGGAGAGGAATGAGTAGTCGGTAATACCATTGGTAACTGTGCTTACCATCGGCGCGCCAATGATGCCATTGCGCTGAATCATGGCTGTGGGTGACGCATTAAGACCAAGGAAGTACTGCGCGTAGTCGGTCATGCCACTTTCAAGAGGGTCGCCTGTATACGTGTGATACGCGATGGGAATGAATTGCTCGTGGTAAAGCGTTTCGAGTCGCTCGATGGCGAGATGCCCCATAGGACAGTTATTACAACCCATACCTGTATTTTCCTCGAGTACGATGCGCTTGGTGGGCGTAAAGGCAAGGTTTTGAATCGTAGTGGATACATCGTAAGTACTTACACCTTCATCAAGACTGACGCTAACAGTGAAGGGATTGAGGACGCCCACTTGCAAGGGTAGGGGAGTCGTGAACTCAAATGCCCATTCGCTACCATTTGTTAATGTCAATCCATCAGCAGAGAGCGTTTGAAGCGCTTGGCCTTCCTGGTTAAGAAGCGTTACCTTAATTGACGAATATGTGGTTTCGGTATTCTTGATGGTTACTTTACCCTTTACTGTTTGAGAAGTCGCTTTAACAACGGTTTCGGGAACATCGATAAGGGTAACTTGGAAAGGCACTGCGTGATACACCTGGATATTAGAGACGAAGATTGCACTTTGATTTTCATTCTGATTAACAAAGGCTATATAGACCTTCTTATCAGCGTATGCAGACAAGTCTATACTAAACTGCTGCCAATCTCCTGCGAGTTGCTCTTCATAAGTACCCGGTGTCATTTGCTCGTTAACAACCAAAGTTCCATACTGCTCTATAGCATTAACAATGTCAGTAGTCAATTCATTGATTTCATCTTCACATGCGTAGATATAAACTTGGAGATAGTCTTTGGCTGTGAATTTGTAACTTTGAGCATCAAACGTAAGTGAACACTTATCATCGGGAATCGTAAGTTGCGGAGTTACCATCCAGTCATTTGAGCGTGCTGAGGGGGCGTAGAGTGAGTGAGACACCGCGCAGGTGTTGGTATAATCATCGTCAGCGGCATAATTCCATGCAATTTCAGGGGTGAATCCCCATGCTTGCATAGATGAATTTGGGGAAGCACCATCGCCATCATAGAGCATGACGTTGTTCATACCGCCGTCAAATGTTTCGAGGTAAATGTAGTTGTCTGTTGTGGTTACAGTACGCTCGTACGAACCATAATAGGTCGTTTCACACGCTGCGTTAGCAGAGAATCCAGCGGCATCAGTAAGTGATTCGGCAGGAATGACGATGCAATAGGTGTTATTTTTATAGAGATAGAGCGACGTAGTTGGATATACCAACACCATATTGTAACTCTCTGCTGTAATGCCATGACTCATTGAGAGCGTAGTGTAGGGTGCTGTTTCATCATTACGATAAAGCAGTGCCTGAGCGCCATCCTTAACACGAACATCAATGTTAAAAGTGAATATTACAGGGTTCGTATTGATATCAATATGTGCTAATGTGCTTTCTGCTACTGGAGACACTTGCGTCATTGTGATGGGGGTGTTTCCCAGACCATTGTACTCAAGGCGAATCTCTTTATTAACCTTTGTTGCATCACCCTTAATGCGGATGTAGCCTTCTGGAATTACAATAGAGTACTTCTTTCCGGCATCGAGTGTCGTTGTACGGAAACCAATGTTTACCTTCTTGTTTGAAGTATTGTCAACCTCAAACTTTAGACTGTTACGCAGTGCATTGCCACTTTCATCAAGCAACTGGATGGTACTTGTTGTGTTAAGTTCTACATCGCGTGTAAATTCAATCGAGATGTTTGAAATCTTCTGAATTGTCGCACCACTTCGTATTGAAGCCGTATATGTTGAAAGCAGGTTCACCTTACTGCATGCTTCAGCATAGGTTGTGGGGAGTGTAATCTGATAATTTTCCTGGTTGATATATGCTATTGCCGCCATTGTCTGGCAATCAGCAGAAATATCAATAGCTAAACCAGTTGATGCATAACCCGTGTATTTATAAAAGTCAATACCATAATTCTGCTTTAATACTTCATCAATACCATACCAATTGCCCTCATGAAGCATGTAGAGCGAACGACTGGGATTTATGGCAGGAGTAGAAGCATAGATAGTACCGTTATTATCAACCGTTACACATCCTTTATCTAAATCTTCAGGACGGTTGTAGTTTTCAAACGTCTTACTTTCTACATTATATCGGAAAGGGTTGCGCACATCATCTGTAGAATAAACTACACCTGCAACCCACTTACCATTGGGACTAATGGTGATTCCATCAAGCGTACGAACAGTATTATCTCTAGGGGTAAACTGATTATTTGCCTGATCATAATCAAAGGCAATAGCATCCCATTCACGGAGGGTTCTGTCGTACAAGAAATAGAGTACGTCACTGGGATAACTATAACTCACACATCCAACAAGGTATCTACCATCAGCAGAAATGTCCGTGATACGAATCATTTCCTGGTAATAACCTGAGAGGTCTACCTGAGGAAGATTAGCAAGTGAAATCGTTTTAAGTGCAGTAATGTCCCACATAGCAGGTACTTCGTCAAAACCACCCTTTGTGCAGACACCTACTGCATATGCTCCATCAGGGGTTATTGCTTCAATACGTCCGCCTACGTTACCTTTAATAAGGGGGAGGGTAACCCACTCATTTGTTGTTGTATTGAAATAGGCTGGTTGTCCGTTGAAACAACCTGCAACAATCGTACCATCATCACTAACATCATTCACAAAAGCCTCAATACCTGCGAGAATTTCATCTTCTGTAAGGAGTTCTTTGTGCGTGTGTGCAGTAAAGTTGACTAACTTCGGAAAGGAATAAGCAGATGTAGCATCATTTACGCCATATCCTACTGCCCACTTGCCATTGTCGCTCATTCCATGAATGGTTGAACCATCACTCATGTCATAGCTCCATAACACTTGCTGTGTTTGTGCGCATACTGGAGCAATTTGAAAAATTGCTACCAGTAATGCAATAATAGATGTTTGTATTTTCATCATCGTTGTAAATACTTATTTAACAATGGTTATCTTACCATTTATGATATAAAGGTTGTTGGGTTTGAGTGATGTTTTAACCTTCTTACCATCAATAGTGTAAACCTTATTGTTTGTAGAGATTTTCACGTTCTGAATGCTTGTAGCATCGGAATAACCCGCAGTGGTATATTCTGCAGAAATATACTGTGAATGATCCATGCCGTCAGGATAAGCAACTCCAGCGAGTGAGAATTTAACAATAGTGTTAGCATCTCTTGTGAACATAGGAACAGGAATCGTTATAATATTCGCAGATTCGTCCTCTGTGTCAACCTCAACACAGATTTCAGAAAGGGGAACGTTTACCTGACATTCAACACCTTGATTTTGATATTCAAAAGTTGCTCCAGTAAATGTCAGTTTACCACCCGTTTCTTGCAACCAGATTTCTATCTCATTGTAGTTATCAATGCTTTGTCCAGGGAAAGGCATGAATTCAGACATCAAACTATAGTTGACGATTTCATAACCATAGTTAATGAAGTATGCGCCAGATGTACCACTTCCTTCGCAATATGTTTTATAACCGAATTCATCTTCAATACCACGAATAGTAAGCAACATAGCTTCGTAGTTTTTGCCTGAACTTACCATTTGACTCGGAATTCTTAATTTGCCACGAAGGTCTATTTCAATCGTGGAGTCATTTACAAATGTCGGAACCAATATTTCTTCATAATATTCACCAGGATCTTCTGTTTCCTTACTACCAAAACTTAATGAAGCATTGATTGTTGCCTCTTTGTTCAACTTACCATCAAAAATCAATTGAATCAATCCTTCTGTTTGATTTTCAGGCATCCATGATTTAATTGCAGGCATTCCTGACTCAGGAGTGTTAACTGTAGAAACGAGCATAACAGACTTATTAGCTGCAACAAAACGTGCAACTACATCACCAATGCTTTGCTTGCCATCAAATGTAGATACATTCTTCAATACAAACAGAATATCATCACCTGCTTTAATGGCCCCAGAGTTATAACCTGCCTGGAGTTCATCTTTAGCTTCGATAGAAACAAATCTATCAAGAATGTTAGCCACCACGGTAGTTTCATAACTTCCAGCAATCATTTTACATTCATCAAAGATGATTGGTTTTGAAAACTCAAAACCTACATAACTTTCTCCTGATGAAATAGTTGAACCTACTGTTGGAACAACAGAAACTAACTCCAAAGCAGTACCACCACCATAACTTACAGTTACGTATCCACTATTCATGGGAAAATCAGAGTAGACATAATACATGGTACCCTTGGGAGTTCCCTTGGGAATTTCTACAATAGTCGTGTAGGGTGCAAAATTACCTGTGGTATACGAACAGAGTGTTGTGAGTTCAGCATCAGTAAATACATCAACCCAGTTATCTGCAACCAATTCAAGAACAACACCATCCTGGGTTACATTTGCAGGGACTTCAAAGATACCATAAAAGTTATTGAACACTTTAAAAGCATACTTCTCTCCGTCAACCATAATGTAAGGATCCTCTTGGGTGCCAAGACCTTGTCCGTACATTGTTATAGAACAACAAAATGCAAATATGATATTCAGTAAATACTTACTTTTAAGATGAATAAAATTAGTCATTGTGTTTAATTTGATTATTATATAAATTGTTAATTACTTACTTTACTAATACCTTCTTTTCATCAACGATATAAATTCCAGGAGACAGATTATTGACGCGTGTAACACCAGGAGATAACTGTATAACGTTCAGCAACTGTCCGTTAATGGTGTAGACCTTAACAGTCTGCTGGACTTCTGAAAAGAGAAGGAGATATCCTTGACCTGCTGTTACAGATATATTGTCAAGTTCAACACGATCAATAGAGTTTGTGTTTACATAACCATATTGCTTATCAAGGTAATCTAAGCGTTCCTTAATCCATTCTTTGATATATTCTACGTCATCAAGAATTGCAGGATGGTACGAAGACCATTGCTTTTGTTCTCTTTTAACGGCATTTGACTTATCAAAGAGATCAGCATATTCTTGGAAACGACTGCATAAACTTTCTTCCGAGAAATAAGTTGCTCGAAGTTCTGCATATCGACTCGCTAATTCGTCCTTCCATTTCAAACTGCTGATGCGCTTCATACGGTAGAAGAGGGTAAGATTTCCATGTTCATAATCCCACAAGAAATTGTCAAATTCTTGATCAGGAGCACATACTGTTGTCTTACCATCCCAACGGCGTCCCCATGTTCCGTCCAAATCCCAGGGTGCAATACCGATTTTCTGGCGAAGCGATTCATCGTTTAATGTCTGGTCATAGTTGTAGAAGAACATGTTCTTACCATGATTATCGGTTGCTAACATAAGTTCTATAAACAAGTAATAATCCGTCACATTATCGTAATCAAAGTACTTGTCAAAATCTCTGCTGAATGTTAGGTCAGTTGATGTCGCAACGAAATTGATAGCATTCCATAAGGGCCCCCAATCTATGGGTTCTTCTTCCCAATCGGGGTACTTAATTTCGAAACTCGCCCAGTTTTCACTACGCTTGTTGTTATCGTAACTGCGTGGAGCAGTCATCGGATAATAATTTACATCAATTTCGTGGCCCATTAACACTTCATAGCTCCACTGTGATGACTTGTATAAAGTGCCATGAATGATTGTCGATTCATCGGGAGAGGTAGGTGTTTCAAGTTTTTTGAGTTTAAGTTGCTTTCTGTCCATCTTTTCAGTAAAACAATAGACTCCATGATATTTACCATTGAGATAAACTTCAGCAAATTCACCACGAGTACCATGACGTGCCTTTTTCTCAAACCCTGCTCTCTTGTGATAAGGTGCTGTTGCAAAATCATTCCACAAATCGGTACTTACACGATTGCGCATACATGCTTTATCTACAGCCATTGCGTCAAGTATCCAATTATTGTCGTCACGCAACCCCAGAAACTCAACATCCCTTGAAGTAACTCCGTCTACTTCACGCATTTTTATAGCATAACTCTTTTTGCTATATCCTTGTGCTGTAGCGCCTCGGTATTTAAACGCTGCTGTATAGATCGAGTCATAACCAACAATGTTTGCTTGCGTTACACGTAAAGAACCTGTGGTATAATAATCTCCGTTACAACTGGGATAGTTGACTTCAATCAGATTAAGATAGGTAAAGCGTATCGGAGCAGTTTCTATTTCCGCGCCATTTTTATAGAGATTCAATGTATGTTGTGCGGCACAATCGAAATCTATAAGCGCTATAATTCCATCCTCGTTAGGAGCAACACCATCAATACGCATTTCGTAAACTGCGTCACTAACTTTGGGTACAAAGTGCATTGAAGGTGAGAACGTACCACTAATTCTTGCATCAGAAGTTGCGGGTAAAACATAAGTTTCCTCAACTTCATCGTAGAATAATTCCTTACCGTTGATGCGTAATGTGTCAATAAAAGATCTAAATCCCATTAACTCAACACCAGGGAATGTAATACCATTTTCCATTAGATGGCGAGCATGTCGAAGGTCTTGAGAATAAAATACGAAAGTAGAACCTGGATCATACATACTGTAAAGACAAATGTATGCATCTTGACAATCGTTCCAACAAAGATACTGAGATTGTCCGTTCGTTATAACAGGATCTTGCCACCAATAATCACTATATTCGTAAACGGGACGTTGTGTTAACTTCTCTATTGTATAACCAGAATAAGTGATATCCTCATAGAAATTGAACGTCCAATAATTTGTACCGATAATTGACGCCAACTTGTTTATTGTAAGTGGTAAGTTATCAGTAGGATAGTCTGTTAAGACGCATTTCCCATCCTCAGTGCAGATAGAATAACCATCATTATTTTTACGAAAATAGAAATAATCACCGTCAATAGGATCTTGATACAACTGGTCACCCAAGTTTTTCAAAAACTTTCCTGAACGCAGATTCTTAATCTTATACAGAATTGGGTCAGAAGCAGTAGAAGCAACAATAGGTGTTGTTAAATTACCAGTTCTTTCCCAAAAGAAACCATCAGATGTCACTCCAAAAGTCTGTTGTACGATATCTTCAGGGATATCTTCTTTCTCGGAAACATAGTTTCCCTTAGAGTCAATAAAATAGAATGTACTATTCGAACTATTGTAACTGCGATAAGTACCCATAAGCAGAGAACCGTCAACACGCATATTGAAGTATTGACCAGGTTTTTCTACACTCTCAATATAGTAACCGCCCTCGTCAAGACTGTTGATGGTCCATTTAGAAGCATCGCTTGAGTTAGAACTTGAGAAGTTAAGTCCCTTTTTTCTCAACTCATCACGTTCAGCATCATAAACGAGATACTCATTTGTACTTGCATTTCTAAATGAGTAATATCCAGTGTTAGCATCTTCAATGACATACCAATAACAATCAGATGCTAAATCCGTAGAAGTGGAATAATATACAATTGGATTAACTCCTCTTAAACTACCTGAGCAAACGCTACCCGAATTATAGTATTGGCATTGGATGATATACTTCTCGCCTGCCACAAAATTGGGTTGCGCATTTGATTTTAGCATCACTCCAAAGAGGATACTAAATGTAAAAAGTAATCTGTTCATAAACTGATGATAATTTATCATACAAAAATACGCTAAAAATAGGAATCACTATCGTAACTTGACGTTTTTTTTGTATTTTTGTCACGAAGAGCAACGCTCTGAGTTACTCGTATGTTAGTAATTTACAAAATGATGTTGTATTGACCCTTGTAGACTAAAATTATCAACATATACACAATGCAAATTATACTGCTTTCTGGAGGTTCGGGAAAACGTCTTTGGCCTCTTTCTAACGGAACACGTGCAAAACAGTTTTTACAGCTTTTGCCAGCTCCTGATGGTTCAAGAGAATCTATGGTTCAACGAGTTGTGCGCCAGCTGCATGAAAATGGTTTTGTAAGTAATATAAATTTTGCAACAAGTCTTGCCCAACGAGATCAGTTATGCAATCAAATTAAAGGTGATATTCATTATATTACAGAACCTGATCATCGAGGTACACTTCCTGCGATAGCTCTTTCTGCACTCTATTTGCATGAACAGCGTAAATGCAGTTTAGATGAAACCATACTTGTAATGCCTTGCGACAGTTATGTTGATGATGACTATTACAAAGCATTGCGTCATGCAACACATATCGCTGAGACTTCTGATGCTAAATTCACATTGCTTGGCATCCAGCCCACATCACATATACCGTTTACACGATATGGATACATCTTTGCAGGTCCCCCCGCAGATCCAACAGACCCTCAGTCACCAAGTTCAGTAATTCGTTTTTACGAAAAACCTGAATTAGATGTTGCGCGTACACTAATATCGCAAGGTGCACTTTGGAATGCAGGTGTTTTTGTATTTAAATTAGGAGTTATGCTTGATATTGTAAAACAACAATTTGGCACTTCTAATTATGATGAATTGTATTCACATTATGCAGAGTTACCGAAACTTAGTTTTGATCGTGTTGTCATTGAAAAAGAATCACAACTTGCCGTGCTTCGTTTTGCCGGAGTTTGGAAAGACCTTGGTTCATGGAACTCACTTCTTGAACACACTGACCTCTGTAAAATGGGTAACGTGATGATTGGACAGGATGTTGTAAACACACATGTTATTAATGAGTTAGATCAACCTATTCTTTGCGTAGGTACGCACGATATGGTGATTGCTGCGACAAGCGATGGTATTTTAGTTAGTAGAAAGGATATTTCTGGTACACTCAAAAACAATGTAGACCAACTTCATGTACGTCCGATGTACGAAGAGCGTCGATGGGGCAGTTATAAAGTCATTTCAAATTTGACGTTTGAAGATGGTTCACAAGCACTTACAAAACTTCTTTGTATCTCTGAGGGAAAGAACATCAGTTATCAACTGCATCACCACCGCGAAGAGTTATGGACGTTTGTTGATGGTGAAGGCGAATTAGTTGTAGATAATCAACAACGCACTGTAAAAAGAGGAGACACTGTGCTTATTAAAGCAGAACAACTTCACGCAGTGAAAGCTACAACTGATTTAAAAATCATTGAAGTTCAAACAGGTAAAAAACTTATTGAGGAAGACATTGAACGTTTTAATTGGGAATGGTAGAAGATGTAATATAGAATCTAAGGATTATTGCAAACTCCATTACCATTTCCATATATCAACAAAAAAGAGAAAAGGGCCTCCTTTTCTCTTTTTTTCATTTATTTAATCATCCACCCTTGCTCCTTTGAGAAGACGAATTGTAGTATTGTAGCTCCTGGTATGGTGTTTCTATAATAGTTTCGTATATACACCGTTGCATAATTTCCAGTCTCATTGATCTTAATAGATTCAACTTTAAAAGAATCTATACATCCTAGAACTTTCGTTTGTTCCGAAAATCGTTGTTTGTACGCATCAATCATCTGTTCACGATAGTAACGTGGTTTACCATGACAGGATGCAATATGATTTACGTACTTATTAAAATTCCCTTGTGCGTAATAGGAATAAATACGTTGGATAACTTCGTGATTAAGGTGGTCATCCTTTACTTCATTTTCGGACGAAATAGAATTACATGAACTGTAAAAAAAAACTATACCCAATAACATAAGAAATTGGGTACAGAATTTATAGCATAATTTTGGAGTCAATCTATTGATCATTTTTACTTCTGACGAATAAAGATATTGATCGGTGTACCATTGAAATCCCAACGTTCGCGAATCTTATTTTCAAGGAAGCGCTTGTAGGGTTCCTTTACATATTGTGGCAAGTTGCAGTAGAACACGAATGAAGGAATCTGCGTGTTGGGTAACTGTGCACAATACTTAATCTTGATGTACTTACCCTTGATTGATGGGGGAGGATATGCCTCGATAAGGGGAAGCATTTCTTCGTTGAGCTTGTGCGTAGTAATGCGGCGAGTGCGGTTGAGATATACTTCCTTCGCAGTTTCAAGCACCTTAAAGATGCGCTGCTTTGTGAGTGCCGAACCGAAGATGATGGGGAAGTCCTTAAACGGCGCCATGCGCTCACGAATAGCATTTTCAAAGGTTGAAATGACTTCCTGTGTCTTATCTTCTACGGTGTCCCACTTGTTCACCACAACTACAAGACTCTTGTTGTTGCGCTGTACCAATTGGAAGATATTCATATCCTGACTTTCGATACCACGAGTCGCATCGATAAGAAGGATGCAGACATCAGAGTTTTCGATAGCTCGGATAGAGCGCATTACTGAGTAGAATTCAAGGTCTTCAGTAACTTTATTCTTCTTACGAATACCTGCTGTATCAACGAGGTAGAAGTCAAAACCAAACTTGTCGTAACGCGTAAGGATAGAGTCGCGAGTAGTGCCGGCAATGTCTGTAACGATGTGGCGGTCTTCACCGATAAAAGCGTTAATAAGACTTGACTTACCCGCGTTAGGGCGACCTACGATGGCAAAGCGAGGAATATTCTCTTCACCTTCAGCCTCAGTCTTTTCTGCGCCTAACTTTTCCACAATCTGGTCAAGAAGGTCACCCGTTCCCGAACCAGTTGCAGCACTTACACAAAAGGGATCGCCAAGACCGAGTGAATAAAATTCTGCCGAAGCATAGCGGTCTTCATTACTGTCCGTCTTGTTGGTGCAAAGGATGATGGGGAGGTTCTTTGTGCGGCGAAGAATACCTGCAACTTGTTCGTCCAAATCGGTAACACCATTTTTAATGTCCACAACGAAGAGGATGAGATCGGCTTCTTCAGTAGCCAACTTAACTTGCTTGCGGATTTCTTCTTCAAAAATATCGTCGCTATTAACTACCCAACCGCCTGTATCAACGATAGAAAATTCCCGCTGACACCATTCGACCTTACCATACTGACGGTCACGCGTAGTACCCGCTTCGTCCGAAACGATTGCAGAGCGTGTGCCAGTCAAGCGGTTGAAGAGTGTAGATTTGCCTACATTGGGGCGGCCTACTATTGCAACTAATGCCATATTTATCTCTTATAGTTATAAATGTGAATATGCGAAGTGCTTCGTAGACCTACACCTTAATTATTCGTGTGAATAACCGTAACTCTCTAAGCGCTTCGAAGAGTTTCTCCAATCCTTGTCTACCTTGACAAATACTTCAAGGAAGATGCTCTTTTGGAAGAACTTCTCTAATGTCTTGCGTGCCTCAGTGCTTACTTTCTTCAGCGCCACGCCCTTGTGTCCAATGATAATTCCCTTTTGCGAGTCGCGCTCTACATAAATGATGGCATTGATGTGGATGCTCTTGTCGCTCTCCTTAAATTGTTCTACAACAACTTCAACGGAGTAGGGGATTTCCTTATCGTAGTAAAGCAAAATCTTCTCGCGGATGATTTCCGTTACGAAAAATCGCGCAGGTTTGTCTGTCCACTGGTCCTTCTCGAAATAGGGAGGTGAAAGCGGAATGAGTTCCTTAATGCGCTTCAACACGTTATCAACATTGAACTTTGCTTGCGCTGAAATTGGGAAAATCTCTGCTGTAGGAAGGAATTTCTTCCATTCCATCACGAGCGCTTCCAATTTCATTTGATCAGAAAGGTCAATCTTGTTAATGAGCAGCAGGATGGGAACATTCAACTTCTGTACCTTTTCAAGAAATTCAATGTTTTTGTCGGGTTGCTCAATGACGTCTGTTACATAGAGCAATACGTCAGCATCTTGGAGAGCTGATTCAGAGAATGCCAACATTGACTCCTGAAGCTTGTAATTAGGTTTCAAAACTCCAGGCGTGTCTGAAAATACAATTTGAGCATCCTCAGAGTTGATGATTCCCATAATGCGGTGACGCGTTGTTTGCGCTTTGAATGTCGCAATTGAAATACGCTCACCCATAAGGAGGTTCATCAATGTGCTTTTACCCACATTAGGGTTCCCAACGATGTTGACAAATCCAGCCTTGTGGTTGGGCTTATTTTCCATCATAACCCCATTTAAGGTATGCTGCACCCCAAGTGAAACCCGCACCAAATGCTGTGAGTACGAGGTTGTCACCCTTCTTCAACTGCTTTTCGTAATCCCACAAAGCGAGGGGGAGCGATGCTGCTGAAGTGTTACCGTACTTCTGAATGTTCATCATCACCTTTTCAGGTTCTACTTCAAGGCGTGCAGATACAGCTTCAATGATACGCACATTTGCCTGATGGGGAACCACCCAAGCAATATTATCCTTTGTAAGGTTATTGCGTTCAGCCACCTTTGTACATGCATCTGTCATGTTAGTAACGGCAAACTTAAATACAGTCTTACCTTCCTGATGTACGAAGTGCATGCGGTGTTCAATGGTGTAATGCGAGGGAGGACAAACCGAGCCACCTGCCTTCATGCAGAGGTAGGGAAGACCAAGACCGTCTGTGCGGAGGTGTGAGTCGAGCCAACCGTATTCTTCTGTAGTAGGTTCTACTAATACAGCTGCCGCACCGTCACCAAAGATAGGACAAGTTGCACGGTCAGTGTAGTCAACGGCACTTGACATCTTGTCGGCACCACAAACTACAACCTTCTTGTAACGACCGCTCTGCACCAAACTTGCAGCAGTGTCCATCGCATAAAGGAAACCGCAACAAGCCGCCTGCATGTCAATCGCATGAGCGTTCTTCAAACCTACGCGTCCCAATACGATACTTGCTGTTGAGGGGAAATGGAAGTCGGGAGTAGAAGTTGCCACGATAATGCAATCTACATCCAAGGGGTCAGTACCTGTCTTTTCAAGAAGTTGTCTAACAGCCTTACGCGCCATGTAACTTGTACCAAGCCCTTCTTCATTAAGAAGGCGACGCTCCTTAATGCCAATGCGGGTCATGATCCACTCGTCGTTGGTGTCAACCATGCGAGAGAGTTCATCATTTGAGAGTACGTATTCAGGAACATAACCGCCAACTCCGGTGATTACAGCATTGATTTTTTTCATAGTAATGATGATGAAGTAGGTAAAGAATCGAGTGGGGGGGATGAGAAGGTTGCGGATTCTAACGATTTATTTTTCGTTTTTCGTTCGCCCTTCCCGTAGTTCACTCGTAACTTACCTGTAAAGAAAAATAAGGAGTTAAAAGCAGAAAGAGAGCGACACATTATTTAATTGTGTTTAATAACTTTCGGCTTTTAACTCCTCGGTATAAAAGTTGATTACTCAGCAACTTCGTCAACTACGATAGCGAGCTTACCACGATAGTAACCACAAGTGGGGCATACTGTGTGGTAGATGTGCCAACCACCGCAATTAGCGCAAACTGCGAGTGTAGGAGCTACTGCCTTGTCATGTGTACGACGCTTGAGTGTTCTTGTCTTTGACTGTCTTCTTTTAGGATGTGCCATTTTTCTTTAAATGTTTAAAATATTAATTTTAGTGTTTGTGTGTGGTGCATTAAATGTTCTCAGCATGAAATTTTAGATGCACTCTTCTTCATTATAGCAAATGCGACTGAGCATGTCCTCATTACACTCCCCCACTTGGTGGGTGCGCTGAATAGGGAGTGAAAGTTCCACGATTTCGTAGACGTCCCAAGAAGCGTCGTACATGTTCGTATTCTTGGGGATGAATTTAATGTCATCGGCTGCGGAGTCGGATTCATCGTCATAGGTAAGTTTGATGGTCTCCTCAGCATCAACGACAAGGGCCAGGTCATCGAGACATCTGTCGCATTCAACAATTACTTCGCCTTGAATAACGAACTTCAACGTATAAACCTCTCCTGAATGTTCGCGAATATTCAAGTTCACCTTGACTGTTCCGCCCTTAATTCTATCCTGATCTAATGCAGTGAAAAAGTCTCCATCAAGAGTCATTTCCAACTTCATTCCGTCAGCAGGAATTTTTGAGAGATTGATATTTAGAAGATCCATTATTGCCATAGCGAGTGCAAAGTTACTACTTTTTTTAGTTTTGACACAGTTTTTCGCCCCCTTTTTTACGCATTAAAGGCGTCTAACACACTTCTTACGGTAGAAAAATGCAAGAATTCGCTTATTTGTGCGGTAAATGGGGAGTAAAAATGGGTAAATTAGGAGTTTAGGATAACTCATGTTGATGCCCACGCCTTCAAAACTTTGGTGCAAGCGTCGCAATGGAATGATGAGAAGGGCGAGGAACACAACAATGATAATTGTGTGAACAATTACTTCCCAAATCATCGGTGAATTTGGGGTAATTGTCAGGACTCTGACCGCCGTTTCTCCTCCACAAAAATGCATCCACAGCGCCACATTTTGCAAAACGGCATAAAGGAGTAGCAGAGGGAGGGTTATCAAGAAGCAGGCGCTGATGTTGTAACAAACGTTTATCACCCTTGACTTGACTGACATATAATAATATATAATGTGGTGCTCCAATGCCTCTTGGTGGAAATCATTTTCATGCGAATGAACCTTAAACACACCCGTTTCTGCGGAAAGCGTTGCGCAAACGCGACCGGTTCTTGACAGATGTGATACGAGCAACGGCAAAGCGCCGATGCTCAGTCGTGTGTGTCGGTTAGAGAAACCCTGTTGCTCTAAGAAATGACTCTTGCGTATCAGGGCATGCGTCAAAAATCCTCCAGTGTAATTTCCGATGCGTGCCACCTTAAAGTTTTGGATGTTTTGAAGGTGCACATCATAGTGCCAAAGCGTTGTTTCTTCGTTATTTACATCATGATTAGAATACCCTACGACAATGTCACCATTTTGTCCGCGCGCCTCCATCATCATTTGCAACCAATTGGGCGCTGGCGGAAGCACATCGGCATCCAGTAGCATTACCCACTCTGTCCGCGCCCCCTTAATTCCGACGCTCATCGCTAACTTCTTACGGTCGATCAGATGCGTTGTCGTTGCGATGTTCGTGTGTTTAAGATGTCGGAAATCACGCTCCATGCGAAGTAGCGTTTCTTCAACAGCTTTCTCGCCCGAGTAATTGGCAATAAGCACATGAATTGTCCCCGCATATTGCTGATTGAAAATGCTGGTGAGTAGTTCATAAAGACCTTCAACATCATTCTCAAGGGGGATAATTACGGTAATTGGCAATGCTTCATCGCCTTCTTTCGCTTTATCAACCTTGGGAAGCAAGGGCATGCTATAGTATCTCCATCTTAAAATAAAGAGGAGTGGCAACCAAATGATGATGATAACGAGTAAAGGAATTAAATACATTGCTAAATAGCTGATACCTATTTGTATGTCAGTAAATTAGAAGTCGTGTTAAGATAAAAAATCAAGAGATGAAGAATTGGTAAAAATTAAGTCGGAATGAATTAAAATTATTAGTAACTTAGTTTTAATTAAGTCCGACTTAATTTATCGTAACTCACTTTTAGTTTAGACTCTTAATGAGTTCCTCAAACTGGTCGAGGTATCTCGGGTCGGCATTTACTTGTAGCAAATGACCTTCGCGGTCGATGAGGAAGTAGGAGGGGTATTGATTTACATTCAAGAAGCGTTCTACGGCGGCCTGTTGTTCTTGGGGGAGGTTCACATGACCAACGTTTTCGCCATTGACGTTGTATTCCTTGATGACATTCTTCCACGAAGTTTCGTCAGAGTGATTGGCCATGTAGAGGAAGAACATGTTGTAAGGCTTCATGCGCTCGTAGAGTTCCTGACTGTGCTTCAAAGCCGCCTTACAAGGACCACACCAAGTGCCCCACACATCAATGAGAATCACTTTGCCCTTCCAGGGAGCGATGAGCTCGCGCAAAATCTGTTCACCCTCGGTGATGCCTTCCAGGTTGTCGGTAGAGAGCAGGCGGGTGGTGTTGGAGAAGTCTTTGCTCATAAGGGCGTCGTACTTCTCGTGAAGCGCAAGAACCACTTGGCGCGCAAAGTCCATCTTGATGTTTTCGTTCATCCACTGAATGGTACTCTTGGGAAGTGGTTGAACTCTGTCTTCAATAAGCCCATACAACTTTCTGGCTATGTAGATTTCCTGAAGTACAGGATCCAGTTGGATGGAGTCAATAACCGTTTGTGTTTCATCAAGTACAAGATCTACAATCAGTTCCGACTGGAAGCGTTTCAGCACCTCGCTGATGGTCTTTGTCATCTCTGTATTATTAAATTCGCTCACCATTGCCTCTATCTCCTCCAAAGGACGACCGTCGGCCTTCTTCTGTAATTCTGCAAACTTACCTTTGTATTCCTTGAAATAGTTGAGTTCCTTTTCGGTCAGTTTGACGATTCCTTTTCGCTCAAGGTTCAGAACCTTCTCAATAGCGTCACTGCCAGAAGTTTCTCCCTCCATATACTCCAAGTAATTTTGGGTCATCGTACTCAAATTGCTGTAAAGCGTATAGGGAGTTCCCATCTTGTTCCAGCATTCTTGGGTGACATAATCCATATACACCACAGGCAAGGTGTCGGATTTTGCCAAGAATTTCGCTTGCATCAAGTTGCGTCCTACTTGTGCTTTGTAAAGGTTGCGGAGGTATTGGGCATAGCGTTGAGAAAGGTTGGGATGTTCCTTCAAACGGAGGTCGAGCAAACTATCTGCTGTTGCCTTTTCCTGCTTAACAAAATCAAGGTATTTCAACATTTCTTCGTCGGGCAAACTTCTGAGGTCCACCTTGCTCTTGCGCACTCGATAGTAGTAGGCATAGATGTCATTACCGCTTAAGTCCTCGGGATAAGCCAGCAACTCATTTTGCAAGCGTGCGTCCTTGCCCATCACCAATTGCTGTCCCGTCTTGGCGTCGTAGAGGAAGAAGTAAGTTTCTCCAGGTTCGAGTACAATATTAAACATACTTCTGCCCCAATCTATGTAAGCCTCTGTCGCATTAAGCACGGGCACAGTAATATGGTAGCGACCGAGCGAATCGAGTGGCGCATTAAAACTCTCTTCCTCGTCTGTAATGAAATTCTCAATATCAATGTCGGCAAACTTCCCGCCTCCCTCATTGAGCAATTCGGGCGTCAGATTTTTTACCCAACCGTAAATGGTCACGCTGTCTCCAGCGCGGTAGCCGTTGTCCTTAAACGCAGTGCGGGCATCAGCTGTGGGATAATCGGGGAGCGTCTTTGTGGTAATGACTTCACAGGCAATTGCCTTCGCCCTACCGATGCGCACTTTGCGTACACCCTTCTTCAATTTACTCACACTGACGGCAAGTGTATCATTACTTCGAGCAATGGTAAACTCATACTTGTCCTTCTTTTCAGCACGCGTAAGGACGTCCCACGTACGGCAGTCGTAAATCACATGGTTTTCAGCAAAACCGATGAGCCACTCACCCGTCTTGGTGTTACGCCAATAGGTGTCAGTGAGAGTTTGCGCTTTTGTTGTAGTGGTTATGAAAGCAAGGAGTAGTAATATAAATATCTTCTGCATTGTTGTCTTCTATTTATAGCGTGTTTAGGGAGTAAATATGGATACATTATGCAATTGTCTCCTAAATTCAGCACAACATATAGCTGTAGCAATGGCTACGTTTAAGCTTTCCGAAGTCTCACAACCTGGTGGGTGAGGAGGGATAAAGAGTTTTTGAGTGATGAATGCTTTAGTCTCTGGACGAATGCCATTACCCTCATTACCCATAATAAGCAATCCGTTGGGTGAAAGTGATTTGCCGTAGATGTTATCTCCTTCAAGGAAAGTGCCGTAAACAGGTACGTCTTGAGGGATAGAGGGAAGGAATGACGTTAAATCTGTGTAATGGAGAGAGACACGCGTGATGGCACCCATTGTAGCTTGAATCACTTTGGGGGCAAAGGCGTCGGCAGTGTCTTCCGAGCAAATGATGTGGTGAATACCAAACCAGTCGGAAAGGCGAATAATCGTGCCGAGGTTGCCAGGGTCTTGCACGCCGTCAAGCACGATGCAGAGTTCCTCGTGCAACACTTCTTCGGAAATAGGCGAAGGAGTGGGTTGGCGGAACACGGCAATCACATCACGCGGTGTTTTCAATTGAGAGCACTTTTGGAGTTCCGCTTCAGTAATCTCAATCACTTCATCGGCGTTTACATTGGGATGTTGAGCAAGAAACTCTTTCGTGCCACAAAGCATAAGGCAGCGAAAGTAGGGGAGAATGTCTCCCACTACCTTCGCTCCTTCAGCAAGGAATACGCCCTCCTCATCGCGGAATTTCTTCTTCGCAAGGGAAGTGATGTATTTAATTTTGTTCTTCGTAAGCATGTTGCTTATTTCTTACATGTTGCCTTAATCAAGTAGCAAATCAACAACAAGTAGCAAGCAAGACTAAGGATTTCGCTTGAGGGATTTGCAAGCCAAGCACTATTATCAAACTTGATACCACCAAACTGAAGCGCAGCACTTGCTACACCCATCAAGGCGCCACCGGCAATGAAACCAGAGGCGAGCAATGTGCCCTTTTCGATGCGTGCGTTATTCACCTTTTCATCCTTCGTGCGTGAACCTACAAACCAATTAATGGCGCCACCCACGATAAGGGGAAGGTTGAGTTGCAAGGGAATGAACATACCCAAGGCGAATGCCAAAGCGGGAATACCGCAGAAGTTGAGCACCAAAGAGATGAGCGCACCGATGCCGTAGAGCAACCAGGGCGCACCTTCGCCACTCATGAGGGGTTCGATAACGCCCGCCATAGCGCGTGCCTGTGGCGCCGCCATTACATCTGCATTGTCGGGTGTGAAACCATACACTTTTTGGAGAATCATAATCACACCGCCTACGGTTGCCGCACTCACTAAGACACCAATAAACTTGTAAGTTTCCTGATACTTGGGCGTACTTCCCAACCAATAACCAATCTTCAAGTCGGTAATGAAAGCGCCCGCTGATGAGAGTGCCGTACATACCACACCGCCCATAATCAACGCCGCCACCATTCCGTGTGTACCGTTCAAGCCTACGAGCATCATGATAATGCTGGAAAGGATGAGCGTCATGAGTGTCATACCGCTCACGGGATTAGAACCCACAATGGCAATCGCATTTGCCGCTACGGTTGTAAAAAGGAAGGCGATAACGGCAACGATTAAGATACCCACGATGGTGAAGAGCAAGTTGCCCTCCATAGGTCCGAAGAAGAAGAAAAGTGTTGTTACCAAGATGGTTACGAGCGTACCGATACCGATAATCTTCATCGAGAGGTCGCGCTGTGTGCGTACTTCTTCCGCCTGTTGCGCGCTGCCCTTTGAAATCTTACCGATCAAGGCAAAGGCGCTCTTAATCACGCCCCAACTCTTTACCACGCCGATGATTCCCGCCATGGCAATCGCACCAATACCGATGCTCTTGGCGTAACCAAAGATTTCTTCGGCGCTCGCATTTGCCGCCGTAATGCCGTTTGCCACTTCAAGGTCGGGGAAGATAAGGGAAATGGCAGGCACGATGCCCCACCAAACGAGGGCGGAACCGGCACAAATAATCGTAGCATACTTCAACCCTACGATAAATCCCATACCGAGGAGTGCGGCACTGGTATTGCAAGAGAAGACCACCTTCGCCTTTTCGGCAATCGTACTACCGAGTTCGCAACAACGGCTGGTGAAGTTTTCATTCCAAAGGCCGAAGGTCGCCACGGCAAAGTCGTAAAGACCACCAATCACACCCGCTACAAGCAAGGGCTTAGCACTGCTTCCGCTCTTCTCGCCCGAAAGTAGAATTTGCGTAGAGGCGGTTGCTTCGGGGAAGGGATATTTGCCGTGCATCTCCTTTACGAAATACTTGCGGAAGGGGATGAGCAACAAGATGCCGAGCGCACCACCGAGGAGCGATGAAAGGAAAATCCAAAGGAAATTAACGGTGATTTCGGGGTGCGTGTGTTGAAGGATGTAGAGCGCGGGGAGCGTGAAAATCGCACCTGCCACAATCATGCCCGAACAAGCACCGATACTCTGAATAATAACGTTTTCACCCATGGGGTCCTTGCGGTGTGTTGCGCCCGCCACGCCCACGGCAATGATGGTAATAGGAATGGCTGCTTCAAACACCTGACCGACCTTCAAACCGAGGTAAGCCGTTGCTGCCGAAAAGAGAATTGCCATCAAGATACCCCAAGTGATGGACCATGGAGTGACTTCGCGGTACTGCTTTCCCGCTTCCATCAAGGGCTTGTATTCTTCGCCCTCACGCAACTCGCGGAAGGCATTTTCTGGAAGATTTGTTTCTTTCATTTGAGTGAGGTGAAAGGATAAGAGGTTAAGAGGTTAGGAGGTTTGAGGTTATGGGTTAAGAGGTTAGGAGGTTATAAGGGTTCCATTCGATCTGCATAGTCCTTAAAACCTAAGAGCGTAGCGACCTCAAAACCTTATAACCTAATTAAATTTAATCCATCCTGTCGCGATAATCCTCATACTGATAGTTGCGCAACACATCGAGCGTACCGTCGGTGTGGAGCAGGGCGAGTGAGGGATGGTGGATGCCGTTAAACATGTTGGTCTTCACCGTGGTATAGTGAATCATGTCTTCAAAGATTATGGTGTCGCCAATTTCAAGCGGACGCGCAAAGCGCCAGTAGCCCATGAAGTCGCCCGAGAGGCAAGAGTTTCCGCCAAGGCGATAAACGCATGCTTCCGTTTCGTGACCTATAGCATCTTCGCCTTCAAGGGTTTCGGCGTTTCTCACGCGTGGCCAGTAGGGCATTTCAAGGCAGTCGGGCATGTGGCACGTAAACGACACGTTGAGAATGGCGGTCTTGATGCCGTAGTTTTCTACGATGTCCACCACACGCGATACGAGCGGACCTGTTTGCCATGCAAAGGCAGAACCGGGTTCGAGGATAACCTTGAGGTTGGGATACTTCGCACGGAAGTTTTGCAACAACCCAATGAGGTGTTCTACGTCGTAATCAGCACGCGTCACGAGGTGACCACCACCGAGGTTCAACCACTTTACCTTAGGCAACCACGCCCCGAATTTATCCTCAATGTGGCGGAGCGTATTCTCAAGGGCGTATGACGAACTCTCGCAATGGCAATGGCAATGGAAACCTTCGATTTGAGCGGGAAGTTCGGTGGGAAGATCTTTAGCCAAAATGCCGAAGCGTGAACCTGGTGCGCAAGGATTATAGAGGTCGGTTTCGATTTCGCTATACTCAGGATTAATACGCACACCGCACGAAACGCCTATAGCACGACTGGCAAAGCGTTCAAATTGTGTGAGCGAGTTAAAGGAGATGTGACTTGAGCATTTTACGATTTCATCGAAGGTTTCGTCCTCATAAGCGGGCGAATACGTGTGTGCCTTCGAACCAAATTCTTCAAGCGCCAAGCGTGCTTCGTAGAGCGACGAGGCAGTAGTGTGCGTGATGTATTCGCGGAAGATGGGGAAGGTCTTCCAAAGCGCAAAAGCCTTAAACGCCAAGATAAATTCCACCCCCGCACGGTCCGCAATGCTCTTGATGAGCGAGAGGTTACGGCGCAACTTCTCTTCTTCAAGGATATAACAGGGTGAGGGATGAGTAGGATAGGGGTTGGTGTACATAGATTGGGAAAGGAAAAATGAGAATGGAAAAAGGAAAAATAACCATGCGGACTCTAAAGACTAAAGCGCCCCGAATCCGTCTTCCGTTCTTCCTTCTTATTTTAAAAAAAGAAAAGAGAAAAAAGAAAAGAGAAAGGACCATGCGTCAGCCATTTCTCCTTTCTCCTTTCTCGTTTCTTATTTCAAAAGGGTATTACATGATGCCGCGTTCGCGGAGTTCGAGCTGCCACTTCCAAGCAGTGCTGAGCGAGTCTTCAAGCGTGTGAACAGCCTTCCAACCGAGCTTCTGATTTGCCTTGTCCACGTTACCCCAAACCTTTTCGATGTCACCAGGACGACGTGCAACAACCTTATAGTTGAGTTTCACGCCAGTGCACTTTTCGAAAGTGTTGATGAGTTCGAATACAGTCACGCCCTTACCAGTACCTACGTTGTAGATTTCTACTGCTTCTTCGTTCTTGCCGTTGAGGATGCGTTCCATTGCGCAAACGTGTGCCTTAGCGAGGTCGATTACGTAGATGAAGTCGCGGATGCAAGAGCCGTCGGGAGTGTCATAGTCATCACCAAATACAGAGAGACATTCGCGGATACCGATAGCAGTTTGTGTGAGGTAAGGAATCAAGTTAGCGGGCACACCATTGGGCATTTCGCCGATGATTGCAGAGGGGTGCGCACCGATGGGGTTGAAGTAGCGGAGGAGGATAGCCGAGATGGGAGCGCCACTCTTAACGAAGTCCTGAACGATTTCTTCGTTAATAGCCTTAGTGTTACCATAGGGGCTTTCTGCCTGCTTCAAGGGAGCGTTTTCAGTAACAGGAAGGTTTTCTGGATCGGGCTGACCATAAACGGTGCAACTTGATGAGAAGATAATACCCTTCACGTTGTACTTGGGCATCAACTTGAGGAGGTTGATGAGCGAAACGATGTTGTTTTCGTAGTACTTCAAAGGCTGCTCAACACTTTCGCCTACTGCCTTAGACGCAGCAAAGTGAATGATACCTTCAATGCCGGGGTACTTCTGGAACACTGCTTCAAGCTTGGGATAGTCACAGCAGTCAACTTCTTCGAAAGCGGGGCGAATGCCTGAAATCTTTTCGATACCGTCAACTACGTCTGCCTTAGAGTTTGAGAGGTTGTCAATGATGACTACATCGTAACCAGCAGCCTGAAGTTCTACTGTAGTGTGTGAACCGATAAAACCAGTACCACCCGTTACCAAAATTGTCTTCTTCATAATGTTATTAAGTTATGTTAAGGTTATCACCTGCGAAATTACAAATAAATTATGAAAGCGTGATACGAAAGAGGCATAAATTTATAAATATATGCTAAGATTCCAGTCAAATGATGCATGCGTGCGCTTCATGCTTCTGACATAAGGAGGGAGAGGGATGAAGGAGGGGAGGGGAGAGAAATGAAATTATCGGGGGGAGGGTTGTTCGCGCGTCAGGAGTGCAATCCGAACTATTTAGCGAGGAGAAAGCAACCATACATCTTACCGCTCTCACGTTGTCCTCCGGATGTCAAAGCACAAGCGTCAGTGTGTGCGCATTTGCGAAATTTTAAATCCAATCCTTTGGAATATTCCGCACGGATGGCGGACGCAATGATTGCGTCCCTACCTGCATAAAATCCCGCATGTTAAGGGGGGGGGGAGTCATAGCTGCACACAGATAATCAGATACTCAGATACTCAGTTATTTTTATTTACATTGTGATCCAATCGTGTCGTAAGGACGCAATGTATTGCGCCCCTACCAGCATCAAATCCAGCATGTTAAGGGTGGGGCAAGGTCTCCTCACGTCATCCAAAGGGTGCTACATTTAGCCTCCTCAACACCACGGCGCCATTTCACCCCATGCGTTGTAAGAACTCATCCGCATTCAGTATTTCAGTATTTCAGTTATTATTTTCATGATGCAAATTTGAAGGTGGAGCATATAGATGTGGATGACGTAACAAAATTCGTAACGCCGTCGATAAAACAAAAAAGAGCCGGGCGAAATGCCTGACTCTTTACCGGTGGGTTAATTTACACCCTAATCGTGGGGTGCGTATTCGTTTACACTTTAATTTAACAGACGGATTATTTTGCATTAGGAATAAGGTATTTATCACCCGTGTGATTGATGATATCTTTGCGGTAGTTTTCGGGGAATCCGTCGCGCTGGGGAGGCACGGCGATACCGTCGGGGGTGAGGTCAAACGTGCCGTTTGTTTCTTTCTTTACGACCATATCGTTGTACTTCACGATGATGTATTCGCCGAGTTTCTTCCACTCTGAGAGCATGGTTTCGCCTGCATTACATGAGTAGGTTGTTATGAGGTTAATTGCCCATTGCTTGTCATGTTTGAGAATGTTGAGCATGTTATTTTCAAAACGAGCTTGCTCTTCTAAGAATGCATTTTCGATTTCTTCGCGCTTCTGCTCTACGGCGGGGAATATCTGTGAGTAGCGGGGGTAGGTCATATTTGCCACCCAGTTGCACACCCAAAAGGCGGAGTTCCACGAGAAGTTGACGTCGCTCGCCTGGGGGTCGGCAAAGCATGCGGGGGGCTGTGTGGCGCAGCAGTAAACGGGCACGTAGGCAATCATATTGGCCTCGTCATTGCCCCACCAAAGGACTCCACCCACTTCGTTGGGCATGTCGGCGCGGAGCTGTGCAATCATCGTGGCGCAGGCCTGTTGCGTAGAGATGGGACGCTCGTTGAAGTATTTCTTGCCCTCGTATTCCCACGTGAGGGGCGAGGGACGGTAGGGCATGTTGAAGATGCCAGCTGAGAGGTCGGCCTGCGTGTCGAAGAATGTGCCTTCGTAGTGGTCGCGCATAGAGGTCATAACGTCTTTCAACGAGAGTTGCTTCTTGGGCGTGAAGTAGAGGGGCATGGGCTTGGCGGTGTCGATGGCGTAACCCTTGGCATAGTCGAGGTACTGATCCATGCCGTCTACCCACTTGTTGTAGAAACTCCACACGCGTGCTTCACAGAAGCGGATGGCGCTGAAGTCGGCGGGGGCGTAGGCGTTGGCAAATGAGAAATCCTTGTCCTTACCTGTGTAGAAACCCATCTTTCGCGCGAACGAGATGACGTCTTTGCTGGCCATGACATTCTCCTTATCATTAAGGTCGAACTGATGGATGCGACTTTGGTTGGCGTGGCAGGCAATGGCATCGTCGGGGATGCGAACGGCTACCCAAACGGCGCCCTTCTCCTTACCGCCCTTGCCAATCATTTCGAGTATCCACGCTTCGTAAGGGTCTGCTATAGAAAAACTTTCACCACTGCTTGCATACCCATATTTATCAACGAGCTGTGTCATCACATGGATTGCCTCGCGCGCTGTCTTTGCACGCTGAAGTCCGAGCGTCATAAGGCTTACGTAGTCAATGATGCCGGTGGTGTCAACGAGTTCTTCTCGCCCGCCGAAGGTAGTCTCCATAATGGCCAATTGGTGCTCGTTGATATTTCCCATCACGGCGTATGTGAAGGGTGCTTCGGGGATTTCGCCGAGGTAGTGGTTGGTGTCGCCGTCAACGATGGGGCGCATGGTGCCTTCGGGGTAGGTGGCAGCAGGGAAGTGGTTGAGGTGGGTGAACATCCCAAAACTATCCATGCTGTAAGTAATCATCACCGAACCGTCTTTTGACGCCTTTTTACCAATCAAGAAACTGGTGCAGGCATCGCTCGTGATGACTCCCGCAAGGAGGGAAAGTGCTAAAAAAGTGATTCTTTTCATCAGTTGTATGAGTTAATGTTGTTATGTATGAAGCGATTTTCTCTGCAAAGTAAGCAATAATATCCCATTTTTTCAGTAAGTTTGCGGTTAAATTAAACATTCAAATTATAAACAAGCACTTTCTGAATATGATACAATCCATGACCGGCTACGGAAAAGCCGATGCTACTTATAATGGCAAGAAAATCCATGTAGAGGTTAAATCACTTAATTCCAAAGCATTGGATTTGAGCACCCGTCTTGCTCCGCTGTATCGCGAGAAGGAAATGGAGTTGCGCAAACTCATTCAGGAGCAGTTGGAGCGCGGAAAGGTGGAATTTAACCTCTGGATTGAGAAAGACACAACCTCTGTGGGTGGCGTTATTAACGCCGATGCCGTGGCAAACTATGTGGCGCAGATGAAGAAAATCAGCATGGAGCAACTCGGAGTGGACATCTCGGTGGAGAACATTTGGGAAACTCTGGTGCGCTTGCCCGAAGTGGTGCAGACGTCTGCCGTAGAAACCCTTGAAGATGGGGAGTGGCAGGTGGTAGCGCAGGCGGTGAATGAAGCCCTTGCAAACCTCGTAGACTTCAGAAAGCAGGAGGGTGAGGCGCTTTACGCAAAATTCTGTAAGAACCTCGACACGATTGCCGACTTGATGAAGCAATTGGAACCCTTTGAGGTGTCGAGAGTTGAGAAGGTGCGCCAACGCCTCACAGAGCGCCTGGCGGAACTTAAGGGCGTGGATTACGACAAGTGTCGCCTTGAACAGGAACTCATCTACTACATCGAAAAACTCGATATTAACGAGGAAAAGCAGCGCCTTACAAATCACCTTGACTACTTTAAGCAAACGATGCTCAACGGTAGCGGACAGGGCAAGAAACTCGGATTTATCGCACAAGAAATGGGACGCGAAATCAACACAACGGGTTCGAAAAGCAACCAGGCAGAGATGCAAAACATCGTGGTGATGATGAAGGATGAATTGGAACAGATCAAGGAGCAGGTGTTGAATGTTATGTAAAGGTTCAGCGCCTTGCATGTCAGTTGTTCGTACATTGCGGAGTTTCATAACCTCAAAACCTTTAACCTCATAACCTCACGAACTTATGTCAAAAGTAATCATATTTTCAGCACCTTCGGGTAGCGGTAAGAGCACGATTATCAACTACTTGATGCAGCAAGGACTGAACTTGCATTTTTCCATCAGTGCCACTTCACGCCCGCCTCGCGGACAGGAGCAGCATGGGGTGGAGTATTTCTTCCTTACGCCCGAAGAATTCCGTGCGCACATTGAGAATGGCGACTTCTTGGAGTATGAAGAAGTGTATAAAGACCGTTACTACGGCACACTCTCCGCGCAGGTTGACCAGCAATTGGAGCGTGGCGAAAACGTAGTGTGTGACGTCGACGTACTTGGCGGTATCAACATCAAGCGTCACTATGGTGAGCGCGCTTTGAGCGTATTTATTCAGCCGCCTTCAATTGATGCGCTTCGCAAGCGCTTGGAGGGTAGGGGAACGGATTCGCCCGAAGTCATCAACGATCGTATCGCAAGAGCAGAATTCGAACTCTCACATGCTTCTCAATTTGACACCATCGTTGTTAATGATAACCTTGAAGTTGCATTAGCAGAAGCTAAAGAGGTGATTGAGAATTTCTTAAATAAAGATTAAGAGAATCTGCACTTCATCGTAATGAAATACTAACAAAAAAAGAGGGTGTGTCATATACCGTGACACACCCTCATTATTTTAATTAAGTTTTAGCAGAGCTTGCGTGAACCGTCGCCGATAACTACATCGATAACGATAGGTTTCTTGCCATACTTAGCTTCGAACTTTTCAACTACAACCTTCTTGAAGTTGTCAACGAGTTCGTCAGCGATGAGGTTGATTGTGCAACCACCGAAGCCACCGCCCATGATGCGTGAACCTGTTACACCTTCTTCCTTAGCGATGTCGTTGAGGAAGTCGAGTTCTTCGCAGCTTACTTCGTATTCCTTAGAAAGACCGTAGTGAGTTTCGTACATCATCTGACCTACAGTTTCGTAGTCGTCCTTCTGGAGAGCGTCACATACTGTGAGCACACGAACAACTTCACCGATTACGTAGCGAGCGCGCTTGTATTCGTCAGCTGTGATTTCTGCCTTTACTTCTTCGAGCATATCGTAGTTAGCATCGCGGAGTGAAGTTACTTCAGGGTGCTTCTTAGCGATAATTTCAGCAACGTGTTCGCACTGGAGACGGCGTTCGTTGTAGGGAGAACCTGCAAGTTCGTGCTTTACGCAACTGTTAACGAGAACGAGTTGATAACCCTTAGGATTCCAGGGGAAGTATTCAAATTCGCCGCTACGGCAGTCGAGACGCATGAGGCTACCCTTCTTACCATGTACAGAAGCAAACTGGTCCATGATACCGCAGTTGCAACCTACGTACTTGTGTTCAGTGCGCTGACCTACGCGAGCGAGTTCCATCTTTTCAATCTTGTTGTCGCCCCAAAGATCATTGAGCGCAAAAGCGTATGTGCTTTCAAGAGCAGCAGATGAAGACATACCAGCACCGAGGGGTACATCACCAGCAAAAGCAGTGTTGAAACCTTCAACGGGAACACCGAGTGCCATCATTTCACGGCAAACACCATAGATGTAACGTGCCCAAGTTGCCTTAGGACCTGCTTCGTCGTCAAGGTTAAATTCTACGTAGTCCTTGAGGTCAATAGAATAAGCATGTACATTGCGAGTGCCGTTAGGCTTGATTTCAGCAATCATACCCTGCTCAACAGCGCCGGGGAATACGAAACCGTTGTTATAGTCAGTGTGTTCACCGATGAGGTTGATACGACCAGGTGAAGCGTAAACAGAACCAGTTGTGCCGTCGAAGTGCTTGATGAAGCGACTACGAACGTCGTCGATTGTAAGTTTCATGTTATTTATAGGTATTAAATGAGTTAATAAATAAGTTCTAAGTATTGAGGTTATTAGGTTATGAGGCAATCTTGCTGAAAACCTTACAACCTAATAACCTTAAGCCTTAGGTTAAATTATTCAGAACGCTTTGTAACGCGGCTACCGATGAGTGCGTAGTAGAGGAGGTATGCTGCGCAACCTACAACTACCCAGAAACTTGTGATGTAGTCAGTAGCATCAGCAACAGAAGCCTGGATGAACATCATTACTGCGCAACCGAATACCATTGTCATGAAGATACCTGAAGCGATAGCTGTGTACTTGCCAAGGCCTTCTACTGCCATGTTGAAGATAGCACCCCACATTACAGATGTGCAAAGACCGATGAGGAAGAATGAGAAGATACCAACAGGAATTTCTTGCCAGATTACTTCGAGCTTACCCCAGTCAACACCTGGGAATGACACGAGGATGTCAGTTGGTGCAAACATACCGAAGAGTGTAAGCGCGATGGTAACTGAAGATACGGTTACGATCATTGAGCGTGCACTGATCTTACCACCAATTGAAGCACCTACTAAACGGCCGATGAGCATCATGAACCAATATACCGCTACGAGCATACCTACTACACCAGCAGGAATACCATCAGCAATGAGGTATTGCATTACGAAGTTGGGCACACCTACCTCAATACCCATGTAAAGGAAGATGGCGAGTGTACCGAGCGCAAAGTGCTTGTGGCTCATGGCACCCTTGATGAGGTCAACGCGAACAGGAGCTTGTTCGGGTTCTTCGATCTTTGTGAAGAGGATCACGATGAATGCAATTACGAAGATAGCAAGTGCAATCATAAGCGCGGGAGTTGCGTCAGCAATCTTTGCCTTAGTTGCGTCTGCGATGAGCGCACCCATGAGGATGTAACATGCAACAGCAGCAGAAGAGTTGAACACACCACCAATCTGAATCAACTGGTTACCAGTGTTACCACCACCACCGAGGAGGTTAAGCATGGGGTTAACTACGCAGTTGAGGATACACATGCAAAGACCTGCGATGAAAGCACCTACAAGGTAGATTGCGAATACAAGACCCAAGTTTTCCTGTGCGTTGAGCTGACCGCTGAACCACTGGATAAGGATACCTACTGCACCAACTACAAGACCGATAAGAGCAGTCTTCTTGTAACCGAACTTTGCGATAAGCATACCTGCGGGAATACCCATGATGAGGTATGCAACGAAGTTACCGTAGTTACCAATCTGAGCGAGTACGTTTGAAATTTCGCCCTGATTCTTAATGATTGTTGCCATAGGTGTACAAAGGTTTGTCACGAAGGCAATCATTGCGAAGAGCGCAATCATCACGATGATGGCTCCCCACTGTTTTGTTTGATTACTCATTTGATTTTAAGTTTTGATTAATAAAGTTATTAAATGAAATGGATTTTCGTCTATTCACTAATATACACTTAACATTGCGGCGAGAACTTTTAAAACATCCTCACTGCAATGTTAAGGGGCGTAAATTACTCTACACCAAACTTATAGATAGTCTTCTGAGTATATACTTCGCCTGGTTTCAAAGTAACAGGGGGGAAGTAGGGGCGGTTAGGACTATCGGGGAAGTGCTGTGCTTCAAAGCAAAGTCCACTGCGCTTTCCGAATGTAGCGCCATGCTGTCCTTTGTATCCATCTGCCCAGTTGTCGCTATAGAACTGCACACCAGGTTCAGTAGTGTACACTTCCATCCAACGACCGCTATTGGGTTCTACAATCTTAGCGGCAAATGAGAGTTCTCCGGGTTCTTTCTTGTTGAGCACATAGCAGTGGTCATAACCAGCACCATTCTTAATCTGCTCATCGTTAGGATCGTCAATGCGTTCGCCCACTACATGAGGTTCAGTAAAGTCAAAGGGCGTGCCCTTTACACTACGGATTTCACCTGTAGGAATGCAGTTTTCATCAATAGGAATATAGAAGTCTGCATTGATGGTACAGATGTTATTCATTGCCGAAGGTGTGGGGTTACCAATACCAGAGAGTGAGAAGAATCCGTGACTTGTCATGTTCACTACAGTCTTCTTGTTAGTTGTACCCTTATAATCGATTACAATTTCGTTGTCGTCAGTAAGTGTGTACATCACTGTCATAGAAAGTTCGCCGGGGAATCCTTCTTCGTAATATGCAGAGATGTAACGCAATACAACGCATCGCTCACTGATCTGTTCTGCATCCCAAACACGTGCGTGGAATCCAGTAGGACCACCGTGAAGGTGGTTAGGACCGTTGTTGATTGCGAGGTGATACTCCTTGCCGTTGAGCGTAAACTTACCCTTACAGATGCGGTTGCCGTAACGACCTACAAGTGTAGAGAGGAAAGGTTCGGGTGAAGACACGCAATCATCAATATTGTCGTGTCCCTGAATCACATTAGCATAAACTCCATTCTTGTCGGGCACCATGATAGCCACCAAAGAACCGCCATAATTTGTTACGGCAACTTCCATTCCGTTGGCATTGGTAAGCACAAAGAGGTCAACCTCCTTACCGTTAATGACTTTCTGAAAGTCTTCCTTTTTAAGTCCGCTGAGGGACGCCTTATTCGTTTCCATAGGAGAATTAAGACTTAAGTTATTTATAAAATTGTAATGCTAAATTCACAATCTGCGTTTAATTATGCAAATTTGTAGAAAAGATTTCAAAGGACAAAGTAAATGAATCAATTTTCTTGTAAAATTCTGTTACCAAGTCTTGAGATTAGTTTAACTTTGCCGTTGAAGTTTACTTAAAAATACGATATTATGGCAGGATATTTAGTTGAAGATATGCGTAAGGTGACCACTTCTCGTCTCCTTGAAATGAAGCGTCAGAACACAAAGATTGCGATGCTTACGAGTTATGATTTTGGCACGGCTCGCATTGTTGATGCTGCTGGTGTTGATATTATTCTTGTAGGCGATAGTGCTGCTAATGTTATGGCAGGTCATAGTTCTACGCTTCCCATTACTCTTGACCAAATCATTTACCATGCTCAAAGTGTAGTGCGTGGTGTGAAACGTGCCTTTGTGGTCTGTGATATGCCCTTTGGTACCTATCAGATAAGTCCTGAAGATGGTGTGCGCAATGCCATTCGCATTATGCAGGAAACGGGTGCCGACGGTGTGAAACTCGAAGGTGGGGAAGAAATCTTACCCGTTATTCGCAAGATTCTTGATGCTGGAATCCCTGTCATGGGACACCTCGGATTGACACCTCAGAGCATCAACAAGTTTGGCACTTACGGTGTTAGAGCAAAGGATGAAGCAGAAGCTGCTAAACTTTTGAATGATGCGAAGTTACTTTATGAAACAGGATGCTTTGCTATCGTTGTAGAGAAGATTCCCGCCAGCCTAACACAACGCGTAGTTGAGGAAGTGTCTGTACCTATTATTGGTATTGGTGGAGGTCAGGCAGATGGTCAAGTTCTTGTGGTTGACGACATGCTTGGTAAGAATGCTGGATTCCGTCCGAAGTTCCTCCGTACTTATGCTGACTTGCACAACATTATGCTTGATGCCATTGGCAACTATGTGACGGATGTGAAGACGAGTGATTTCCCCAATAGTTCCGAACAATACTAATTATACAATATTAGTTCATATTGAAATTAGACCATATAGAGTCACAATCACCACCAAAGTGATGATTGTGGCTCTTTTTTAATTAAAATAGTTATCATAAGAATCAATTTTGCTCCTACTTTTGACGAGGTAAATTATAATTATTAACTTTGCTCATCAGAAAATTATTGTCCAATGGAAACAACACAACGCGCCACATACACTTCACTTTTTGCACAAAAACTATCTCAGCAAACTTTATTACTTGACGGTGGGTTGGGAACAATGTTGCAAAAGTATGGTTCCTTCGATGGACCGTCAGAATTGCTTAACATCACACAACCAGAACGTGTAACGTGCGTGCATCGTGCTTATTTGAAAGCAGGGGCTGATATCATAACTACAAATACTTTTTCAGCACATGCGATTTCATTAGCTGAGTACGAAACACAATACAGCGCAGAGGAACTTGCTTACACTGGTGCAAAATTAGCAAGAGAAATTGCAAACGAATATTCCCAGGGGGATAAAATCCGTTTTGTTGCAGGAAGTGTAGGACCAACAAACAGGAGTCTTACACTTGATGCAGAAGAAGTACGTCCAACTTTTGAACAAATGGTTTTAGCGTACCAAGAACAAACACGAGGATTGATCAATGGGGGCGTTGATGTCTTGTTAATCGAAACAATATTTGACCTAATGAACGCTAAGGCTGCTGTTGAGGGAGCAAAGCGTGCTATGAGGGAAATAGGTAAAAATGTTGACCTTTGGTTAAGTTTTACCCTTGCCGATGCTTATGGTAGAATGCTTACAGGATATCATATAGAAGATTGTGTAAATGTAATGAGTTATGCCAAACCTACTGTAATATCTTTAAATTGCGGATTTGGTCCTGAAGCATTGCTACCCTTTGTAGAACGTCTATTAACTCTTTCAAATACACATATTGGTTTGTACCCCAATGCCGGTCTTCCTGATGCAGAAGGTAATTATACATTAAGTTCAGAACTCTTTGCGCAACAACTACATCCAATACTTCAAACAGGAAAATTGAGCATTGTTGGTGGATGCTGTGGAACAACAGATCATCATATCAAAGCGCTTAAAAATAGTTTAGAAGAAGGAAATTTTAGTAGTAGCGCAAATTCATCAACAGATACTGCAAGTAAAAACAATGCAGATTCAGCCTTTTATCTGGTCGGTGAAAGATGTAATGTTGCTGGTTCACGCATGTTCTGCACAATGGTTGCAGAGGGGCGTTATGAAGATGCCACAAATTTAGCTCTTCAGCAATTTGAAAATGGTGCATCAATCATAGATATTAATGTAGATGCACCTATGCTGAATGGTGAGCGTGAAATGCTGAATTTATTAGATGCCTTTTCAGCAGAACCGAAGTTAGTAGGTGTACCCTTAATGATTGACTCATCAAATTGGAACATCGTCACTCGTGCACTTAATCGCATTTCCGGAAAGTTAATAGTTAACTCCATTTCACTAAAAGATGGTGAGGAAGTGTTTCTTGAAAAGGCACAAAAAGTGGCATGTTATGGAGCTGGACTTGTTGTGATGGCTGCTGATGAAAATGGACAAGCAACTAATTATGAGCATCGTATGAATGTGTGCAAACGTGCTTATAGTTTACTAAGAGAACGATTAGATTTCCCAGCAGAAGATATTATTTTTGACCCCAATGTTTTAGCAATTTGCACAGGTGTCAAAGAACATATGAACTATGCAAGTGATTTGCTCAAAACAATCAAATCACTTCACCAACTATTTCCCACGTCACACATTATTGGGGGACTCAGTAATTTATCATTTGCATTTCGTGGTTGCGAACCTTTGCGCAAAGCACTTCATAGTGTATTTCTACATCATGCTCGTCTCGTTGGTATGGATATGGTCATTCTTAACCCTTCTGGACTAATTGATATACAACAGATTCCTTGTGAATTGAGAGAACTACTTGAAGATGCTATTTTACGAAGTAAAGACGTGACATCTGAACTAATGGAGTGGGGGAGCAGGTTGAAAAGCGAAAAGACATCCAATCCCATCCCAAAGAAACTAATTGAAAGTGTTTCTATTAAAGATCGACTCCAAACCGCTGTTCTTAAGGGACAAAGTCAAACGCTGGAAACAGACATCCAAGAATTACTACAAAAGTATCCTCCGCTTGAAATAATTACACAGCATCTAATGCAAGCTATGGAGCGTGTGGGGGATTTGTTTGGAAGTGGACAATTTTTTCTACCCCAAGTAATACGTTCTGCTGAAATGATGAGTCGTATAGTAACTATATTACAACCATATATGACTTCATCATCTGTTGCATCCAAACAGACCAAAGTTATATTAGCAACAGTTAAAGGTGATGTGCATGATATCGGTAAGAATATTTGTGCCACCTTACTTCGTTGCAATGGATTTGAAGTGATAGACTTAGGAGTGATGGTAGAGGCACAAACTATTGTAGAAGCAACTTTGCGCCACCAACCTGCATTTGTTGGGCTGAGCGGATTAATTACACCATCATTGACTGAAATGAGAAATGTGATTGATGCGTTCAATGTAGCAGGTCTTAAAGTGCCAATACTTATTGGTGGAGCAACTACTTCAAATGAACATACAGCCCTTCATTTAGCACCAAACTACAATCATCCTGTTTTGTGGACTCAAGATGCGTCGCAACTCGTAATTCTTGCAAAGAAACTCTATACGGATAACGATTCGACACACCAAACGTCCTATTCATCATACGTTGAGCAACTTCGTCAACAACAACTCGAATACAGGAATTCAATTGCTGAAATTAGTCCGCTATACTCACTTGAAGATTCACGCAAAGCACGACTTAAACTCTATTAACCTATAATAACTCTGCGTTAAACTGTTATATGAGAAGATTCGTATTCATAATACTCCTTTTAACTGTACTTAAAGTTGTAGCACAAATTGAAGTAAAAGGCACTCAATTCTATGAAAATGGTGTGCCATGGCGGGTTATGGGAGTAAATCTTACAACTTCACAGTGCGACAAGGACGTTTTTAGAGAATTAACAACCTTTGGGTGGAATAGTGTACGAGTTGCTCCGACATCCATTAAGCAACTCAAACATTATTTAAAACTTGCCAAACATGAGCAACTGAAACTATGTGTAAAATGCACACCTGCATTTCCTCTCGAATCCATTAAAGCATTTAAAGACAACAAATGTATTTGGGCGTGGGAAGTTGAAAATATAGATGATGCGACAACAATTAGGGATAAGTGCCCCAACCATCTTGTAACTATCTCTACAACAACAAATTTACAGTCTCTTGACATCGCCTTGATGAATCAGAATATCGACTTTTTATCCATCCAACTAACACCGTTGGAATTTAAATGGGTGAGTCCCACAAGTTTATTTCATGGTTTACGTAATTGCTATGTCAAATCTACTGAAATACTTGAAAGTATAGAAAGGAGGATGTCATTAAAACCCAAACCTCTCATAGTATCTTCATGCGCATATCCACGTGATAAAATGTTTCGATTACCTGAGAGTTACACATCATTAAGAGATAGTTATTTTCTTTTTTTAATTAACTATAAGTCAACTATTTCTCAATTTCAACTTGGAGGTATGTACTTTGATAAGTGGGAATCACTCCCTAATGGTGAAACAACAACTCAACAATCGCCATTATCCATCTATCCGACAGACAGTTTAACTCAGAAAATTTTATTTTGAAAGTACTTAGTATTGTTTACAAGAATGTATAAACCATTTAAATACTGAAAAACCTATTTATCGTATTGTCACATATCCATTTATCTCTATCTATCATATGAAAACAATCAAATGGGGTTTCATTGGATGCGGTGAAGTTACAGAGAAAAAGAGTGGTCCCGCCTTTTCATTAGTTGAAGATTCAATAGTTGTTGCAGTGATGAGTCGTAGTGAAGAGAAAGCACGATCCTACGCTAAGCGTCATGGCATAAAAAATTGGTATACAGATCCACAAGCGTTATTAGACGATCCTGAAGTAAATGCAGTGTACATAGCAACGCCACCGTCAACACACGCGACCTTTGCCATCATGGCAATGAAGGCAGGTAAGCCCGTATATATAGAGAAACCTATGGCTGCTAATTATGAGGATTGCTGTCGTATCAACAGGATTTCTCACACAACTGGTATGCCCTGCTTCGTAGCTTATTACAGGCGCTATCTTAATTACTTTTTACATGTAAAGCAACTTATTGCGTCAGGAGAAATTGGCAATGTCGTAAATGTACAAATACGTTTTGCCGTACCGCCTCGTGATCTTGACTATAATTCACGCAACCTTCCCTGGCGTGTACAGGCCGATATTGCCGGTGGTGGTTATTTCTACGACCTTGCTCCCCATCAAATTGACCTCTTACAAGAAATGTTCGGTCCCATTATTGAAGCTGAAGGGTATACTGCGAATCGTGGTGGACTCTACGAAACAGAGGATAGCGTCAGTGCCTGCTTCCGTTTTGCTAACGGTGTCCCTGGTTCCGGAAGTTGGTGTTTTGTAGCCCACGAATCGGCCAAAGAAGATAGCATTCAGATTATCGGCGACAAAGGTTCTGTAAGTTTTTCTGTATTTACATACAACCCTATAAAGTTACACACCCAACGTGGTGATGAGGAAATAACTATTGAAAACCCACCTTACGTACAACTTCCACTTATTCGTAATGTTGTCGAACATTTGCAGGGGAAAGCGATTTGTACCTGTGATGGGATAAGCGCCACCCCTGTTAATTGGGTGGTCGATAAGATATTGGGTAAAGTATAAATTCAATCTAGTACAACCACTTATTGCCAACAACAATTATATCACTAACGCCAAGAGTAAATGAAACGCTTATTATCCATATACATATTAGGCCATATATTTACGTTGCAACTGTGGTCCTATCATTTACAGACTCATGATAACGACACAGTTACAGAGAAGCATACAAAGGATAATTTCTCTCAAACACTTTCGGACGGTATAGATGAAATGAAGCGCAAAATTCGTGAATTAGACTCCTATGATACGAACTATATTGAACCAAATAAATTTAACTATTCCGCAATGCTCCAAAATACCAATTATTGGCAGCATTACACACTCCGCGCACAAAATGAACTGGGCAATGAACAAAGCATAAATATTTCCCCACGCCCAGCAATAAAGGTGGGGCCATATTTCGGTTGGCGCTGGTTATTCCTGGGGTACACATTCGATGTTGACAATATGGGGCGCGCCACAGGAAACACAGAATTTACGCTGTCGCTTTATAGTGCTAAAATCGGGGGTGACATCATGTACATTCGTAATAAGGGAGACTTCAAGATTGGCGAAGTCAAAGGCTTTTCAGGCGTTCCCAACAAAGCATATAGTGGCGTAGATTTTGACGGTATGAAGTCTTACTCCACAATGGTCAATGTATATTACGTATTTAATCACCGTCGCTTTTCTTATCCAGCAGCTTATGCTCAAAGCACCATACAGCGTATTAGCGCAGGTTCATTCATACTCGGTTTACGCTACGACCATCACACCATAGATTTCGACCACGACCGACTACCAACAGGTTTGCAGGTAAATAGCGAGGGGGAACCACTTCTCTTTCATACCATGAAACTCGACAAGGTGCATTACTACAATGCCGGCATTTCTTTGGGGTATGCCTATAATTGGGTAATAACGCGTAACCTACTATTCAATATCTCTATTATGCCCTCATTGGGATATAAAAAGACGAAGGGAGAACCTTGGGATAAAAAAGTACTACTTAACGACGTAAAAACATTAAACATTGACTTCACCTCACGTGCCGCACTTGTTTGGAACAATTCACGTTGGTATGCCGGCACTTCATTCATTAATTATGTGTACGGATATAACCGCACATATTTTAACTTCAGAAATTCTATAAGTTATCTTAACTTTTATTTTGGAGTCAATTTTATGCGTAAGAAATAAAAAAGACCTCTTGAAGAGGTCTTTTTTATTACGATTATTATTCAAATTTTGAGCCGAAAGCGGGACTCGAACCCGCGACCTACGCATTACGAATGCGTTGCTCTACCAACTGAGCTATTTCGGCAACCGCATACAAATACTACTTTGTTTTTGCGCTTGCAAAAGTATAAAGTATTTTTAGTACTGCAAAATATTTTAATACTTTTTTTGCCAACACTGCTCCATGTAGGTTGCCATTTTCTGCTCGCTGGGATTTGAGCATGGATGCCAAAAACGCGTGCCCTGCAAAGCATTAGGCATGTACTGCTGTTGAGCGAAGTTTCCAGGGTAATCATGAGGATATATGTAACCTCCAGCATATCCCAATTCAGCCATAAGCGAGGTGGGAGCATTGCGCAAATGCAGGGGAACAGGTTGATTTCCCGTTTGGCGCACACGCTCAAGCGCTGCATTAATAGCGGCATAGGCAGCATTGCTCTTCGCACTGGTGGCAAGATAGATAGTTGCTTCTGCCAGAGGGATTCTTGCTTCGGGCATACCCAACTTATGCACCGCCTCAAATACAGCATTTGCCAGCAAGAGCGCATTGGGGTTTGCTAAACCGATGTCTTCGGATGCTGAAATCAGCAAACGACGGGCAATAAATTTAGGTTCTTCGCCACCCTCAAGCATGCGTGCAAGCCAATAGATTGCCGCATCAGGATCAGAACCACGAATACTCTTGATAAAGGCTGAAATAATGTCGTAATGTTGCTCGCCGTTTTTGTCGTAAGCAAGAGGATTTTGCTGCAAGCATTTATACACCAATTCGTTAGTAATGCGAAGCGGTTCATCGGCAGATGAAGATGTGACTAAGTCAAGAATGTTTAACAACTTTCGTGCGTCTCCCCCACTAAAATGCATCAGCGCCTCAGGTTCTACCACCTCAATTTGTCGCTCACGAAGCACAAGGTCACGCTCCAACGCCATGGTAAGTAATTGCAGCATTTGTTCCTTTCCGAGTGACTCCAACACGTACACTTGGCAACGCGAAAGCAGGGGGCGGATAATCTCAAAAGATGGATTTTCGGTTGTTGCACCGATAAGCGTAACGACACCCGTCTCTACCGCCCCAAGCAGTGAATCTTGTTGCGCCTTAGAGAAACGGTGGATTTCATCAATAAACAGAATGGGACTTTGGTCGGAGAAAAAGCGGTTGCTGCGCGCACGCTCAATAACCTCACGCACATCTTTTACGCCACAATTTATTGCCGAAAGGGTGTAAAAGGGTGTTTCTAACGTCGACGCAATGATTTTTGCCAACGTGGTTTTTCCCACCCCAGGAGGTCCCCACAATATGAATGAAGAGATACGCCCCGAGTCAATCATCTGACGGAGCACAGCACCATCGCCGACCAAGTGTTGTTGACCGACATAATCTTGTAGCGTCTGAGGACGCAGGCGTTCTGCAAGTGGTAACATAGAGGAAGGAAAAGTGTATTTAGTTGATAGTAGGTAGTAATTCTTTATGCCACTAATAACTTCGGTTGTAACCCACTACCCATTCTCTATTTCCTGTAACTCCATCCAGCGGAGGGTTTTGAGTTCCATTTCTTCATTTAGTTCGGGTAGGCGCTTACTCATTATTGTCAGTTGCTCAACAGAGAGCGCACCGCTACAAAGGGCTGTTTCAATTTGCTTTTTCTCTGTTTCAAGAGTCTCAATGTCTTGTTCTAATTGCGCTAATTCTTGTTTCTCCTTGAATGATAATTTACGTTTGCGTTCTACGACACGTGTGCTTGTTGAAGGTTTTAGTTTGTCGTCTGCTTTCTCTGTGACATCTTCCTTAGGCATGTTGCGATACTGGGTGTAATTCCCTGGGAAGTCATCTATTTCAGCATCACCCTTGAAAACGAGGAGATGGTCAACGACCTTATCCATGAAATAACGGTCGTGCGAAACGATAATGACACATCCACGGAAGTCAGCAAGGTAATCTTCAAGCACGTTGAGCGTAGCGATATCAAGGTCGTTCGTAGGTTCGTCAAGAATCAAGAAGTTGGGGTTCTGCATCAATACTGTGCAGAGATGAAGTCGACGACGTTCACCACCACTCAATTTATATACATAATCTTGTTGACGAGCAGGAGGAAATAGGAAATGTGTGAGGAACTGCATTGCAGAGAGTGACTTTCCACCGCCAAGGTCAATGGTTTCAGCATACTTGCGAACGGCATCAATAACCTTCATTTCATTGTCAAACTCCATGCCTTGCTGTGAGAAATAACCAAAACGCACAGTTTCTCCCACAACAAAGCGCCCCTCATCTGGTCGCTCAATGCCAAGCAGTAGTTTAAGAAAAGTTGTCTTACCAGTACCATTGTTTCCGATAATCCCCATCTTCTCATAACGCGAGAAGTTATAATAGAATTTATCCAAAATCTTAACAGACGGATAGGACTTGCTAACATATTCCGCTTCAAATATTTTTGAACCAATATAACCACTCTTTATGTCAAGACGCGCATTTCTCTCTTGTTGACGATGACGTGCTTGTTGTTCAAGTTCGTAAAAGGCCTCTTTTCGAGAACGCGACTTACCCGTACGAGCAGAGGGTGTGCGACGCATCCATTCTAACTCACGGCGGTAGAGGTTGTTAGCACGCTGAATGTTGGCATTCGTTGCAGCAATACGCTCTTCGCGCTTCTCCAAATAGTAGGCGTAATTGCCACGATAGGAATATAGCGTCTTATCCTCAATCTCCATAATCTCATTACACACACGGTCAAGAAAATAACGGTCGTGAGTAACCATGAGCAGCGACCTTACGTTCCTTCTCAAGTAACCTTCCAACCATTCTATCATCTCCAAATCAAGATGGTTCGTGGGTTCATCAAGAATTAGCAAATCAGGATTTGAGAGCAGCACTCGCGCCAAAGCCACACGCTTAAGTTGACCACCCGAAAGCAAACCTACGGGTTTATCAAATTCCGTAATCTGCAACTTTGTCAGGATCTGCTTGGCAGAAATGCGTGAGGCATCTTCATCTGTAAATTCGCTTCCACCGAGAATAGAGTCTTGCAACTGCGACACGGCAGTGAGCACGGTATCCGTAGGATTAAAGTGCGGATTTTGCTCCAAATAACCGATGCGAAGATTGTTGCGGAAAATGATTTCCCCCGACTCATAATCTTCCTTTCCGGAAATGACATTAAGCAGGGTACTTTTGCCAGCTCCATTACGTGCAATAATCCCTACGTGCTCACCTTCAGCAAGCGAGAATGAAATATTTTCAAAAAGCACAAGGTCACCAATGCGCTTTGTTAGATTTTGTATGTCAAGATATGGTACAGCCAAGGAGAAAAGAGTTTAAGGGTGAAAGGAGAAAGGAGAACAATGAAAGGTGAATGAATAACAACACCTTTAACCGTTGAATAGAGAACCTTTGTAAATGATTGAGGTCACACTTTATTAAAGCATGACCTCATATTCAATTGTGCAAAAATAAGTTACTTAAGAGTACCTGCATTTGCACTTTCAATCATCTGCTGACTGGGAAGAATGTACACTTCTACACGACGATTTTCAGCCTTACCTGCTGCTGTAGCGTTGCTTGCAACGGGATTTTCCTCACCCTTACCTACAACATATTTAATCTGTGAAGAAGTGGCACCAGAAGCAACCAAGTATGAACTGACACTCTGAGCACGCTGTTCAGAAAGCACTAGGTTCTTCTGCTTGCTCTGTTCAGCAGTGCAACCCTTCCAAGGATCATTATCTGTATAACCAACGATTGCGAGGTCCATATCTGCAGTCAATACATTTGCCTTGAACGTTGCAAGTGAGTTCTTTGCGTTAGTTGTCAATGTAGAATTACCAGTAGAGAAGAGGATACCAGAATCAAAAGTAACCTTTACATAAGACAATCCTTCAGAATCTTTGAGAAGTTCTGCTTCAGCACCTTCAATAGCTTCTGCTGCCTTCTTTGCCTTATCCATCTTATTACCAATAAGCGCACCTGCACCTGCACCTACAGCAGCACCGATACCAGCGCCAATTGCAGCACCCTTACCATTACCAATAAGCGCACCGATGAGCGCACCCGCAGCAGCACCACCGCCGCCACCAATCAAACCACCCTTTGCTGTGTTTGACATAGTTGAGCAACCAGGGAGAAGGAGCAATGCACAAAGTGCAAGTACACTAAATTTTGTTGTTTTCATGTTGTCTATTTTTTTATGTGAATACTAATTTCATATGCAAAATTAACACTCTTCGGGGTTATGTCAAAATAAATTATCAACAAAACACCATAAACATCTATATTTGCCTTTACAATATTATAAAAATGTTTAATTTTGCATCTTGCAATTCACATTGTACTTAGCATTAAAGTAAAAAGTCTCAAAAAGTATATGGCAAAAGAACTCTCTTTCCTTACAAAACGTAGTGAAGACTACTCAAAATGGTATAACGAACTTGTTGTAAAAGCAGATTTGGCAGAACAAGCAGACGTTCGTGGATGCATGGTAATTAAGCCCTATGGTTACGCCATTTGGGAAAACATTCAGCGTGCTCTTGATGACCGTTTCAAGGCTACTGGTGTGCAGAATGTGTATTTCCCTATGCTCATTCCAAAATCCTACCTCTCTAAGGAAGCGGAACATGTGGAAGGTTTTGCAAAGGAATGTGCTGTTGTTACTCACTACCGCCTTAAAGCAAATCCCGATGGCGACGGTGTTGTAGTTGACCCCGCTGCAAAGTTAGAAGAAGAACTCATCATCCGTCCCACTTCTGAAACTACCATTTGGAACACCTTCCGCAACTGGATTCACTCATGGCGTGACCTCCCCCTCTGCTGCAACCAGTGGTGTAACGTAATGCGTTGGGAAATGCGTACGCGCCTCTTCCTCCGTACAAGTGAATTCCTTTGGCAAGAAGGTCACACAGCTCATGCAACAAAGGAAGAAGCAGAAGCACGCGCTAAGCAGATGCTTGATGTGTATGCAGACTTCGCTCGTGATGTTATGGCTGTGCCTGTAATCCGTGGCGTTAAGAGCGCTACAGAACGCTTTGCTGGTGCACTAGACACTTACACTATCGAAGCTATGATGCAAGACGGTAAGGCGCTTCAGAGTGGAACATCCCACTTCCTTGGCCAGAACTTCGGTCGCGCATTCAATGTGCAGTTTGTTAATAAAGAAAACCAACTTGAATACGCTTGGGCAACAAGCTGGGGTGTTAGCACACGCCTTATGGGAGCACTCATCATGACCCACTCTGACGATAACGGTCTAGTCCTTCCTCCTGCACTCGCCCCCATTCAAGTGGTTATCGTTCCTATTTATAAGGGTAACGAACTTGAAGCTTTTGACGAAAAACTCGGTGCTCTGGCTTCACGCCTCCAGGCAATGGGCATCCGTGTGAAGTACGACAATGCCGACAACAAACGTCCTGGTTTTAAATTTGCAGACTACGAACTCAAAGGCGTACCCGTGCGCCTCGTAATGGGTGGACGTGATTTGGAAAACAATACTATCGAACTCATGCGTCGTGACACACTTGAGAAACAGACACTTTCATTCGACGGTATTGAAGACTATGTAAAGCAACTCCTCGACGAAATCCAGCAGAATGTATATGCAAAGGCAAAGCAGCGCCTTGATGAAAATGTACACGTTTGCAACGACTATGAGGAGTTTAAGTCACGCGTGAAGAATGGCGGTTTCTACCTCTGCCCCTGGGACGGCACAGAAGAAACAGAAGCACAAATTAAGGCTGACACGCAAGCAACAATTCGCTGTGTACCTTACGGTTACGATCAATCAAACCTCGGAGTTGATATGGTGAGTGGAAAACCTGCGACTTGTCGAGTAATTGTTGCGAGAAGTTATTAACTTTTGAATAACAAAGTTGTGATTAAAAGCTCAACAATAATTAAGTGGGTGTGACATGTCACACCCACTTAATTATTTAAATACAAGGAAGTTATATTTAACGGAATCAAAGTAGATGGCATTTCAGTCAAATACTCAACTCCTTATAAGATGTTTAATTTTCTTGCTTCTTGGATTAAGAATTCTTTTTCTGCTTCATAGGTCGGTTCAATTGTTTCGTTCCATCTTGCTTCCTTCAATGCTGATTTCAACAAACCAACCTCTCGACAAGGTTGAAGATTAAAGATTTCCATGATTTCCTCGCCTCTAATAATAGGTTGAAAAGCGCTTTTTTCGTCCTTCTTCCTTATGTCTTCAAGCTTCTGTCTAACCAACTGAAAGTTGTTGAGAAAACTTTGCTTCTTAACTTCATTCTTGCTTGTGATATCTGCCTCACAGAGTAACATAAGATCTTCAATATCAGGACGAGCCTCAAATCCTAATCGACGTACAGCAGAATCGGTAACGATATCATCAGCGATAGCAATAGGTCGCATGTGAAGTTCCACAAGTTTTTCGACGTATTTAAGTCTATCATCCAAGGGTAGTTTCATACGGTGGAAGAGTGGTTTAATCATCTTCATACCTATGAAATTATGATTGTGGAATGTCCACCCAAGTCCTGGTTCCCACCTTTTACTCTTGGGTTTACCTATATCATGCAGAAGGGCAGCCCAACGAAGATAGAGGTTATCGGTCTGTTTTGATATGTTATCAAGTACCTCTAATGTGTGATAGAAATTATTTTTATGTCCACGATTATTTCTGACTTCTACAATATCAAGCGCTGAAACTTCTGGTAGGATGAGTTCTAAAAGTCCACATCTTTGTAGGTCAACAAACCCTCTTGATGGAGTAGGAGAGAGCATTATCTTGTTAAGTTCTGTGATAATACGTTCTTGAGAAATAATTTTAATTCTATCTTTATTGCGCTCAAGAGCCTCAAATGTTTCATCTTCAATTTGAAATCCTAATTGTGTAGCAAATCTAACGCATCTCATCATGCGCAAAGGATCGTCTGAAAATGTAATGTCTGGATCAAGTGGTGTGCGAATGATGCGATCTTCGATATCGTATAAACCATCAAATGGATCTACCAATTCCCCAAATCTATTTTCATTTATACAGATTGCCATCGCATTGATGGTAAAGTCACGACGATTTTGGTCATCTTCAAGCGTACCATCCTCCACAATTGGTTTTCGACTATTTCTATTGTAACTTTCCTTTCTTGCTCCTACAAATTCAACTTCTTCACCTTTCCACTTCACTTGTGCTGTGCCAAAATTTTTAAACACGCTCAAATGACATTTATGATTAAGCCTTTTAGCGAAAGCCTCAGCCATAGCAATACCGCTACCCACAACAACAATGTCAATATCCTTTGAGGGACGGTTCATAATCAAATCTCTAACATAGCCACCAACGACATAGCATTCTAATTGCAAGTCATCAGCTACAGAAGATAGGATTTTAAATATTGGATTTGTAAGTGTATAAACCATATATATTGCAAAATCAAATTGAAATTTGTGCAAAATAAAAACTCGAACAACATTTAGTTAGCTGCTCGAGTTCTTTCTGGTTGTGACTCCGACAGGATTCAAACCTGTAACCTTCTGATCCGTAGTCAGATGCTCTATTCAGTTGAGCTACGGAGCCTTACCGTTATAATGTGCGAAAGAAACCAAGCTTAGTGACTCCGACAGGATTCAAACCTGTAACCTTCTGATCCGTAGTCAGATGCTCTATTCAGTTGAGCTACGGAGCCGTCGGCTATGTTGTTTCTCTTTTGCGTGTGCAAAGTTATAAACATTTCTCAGATCACCAAAGTGTTTGACTACTTTTTTTGATAAAAATAATCAAATAGTAAAAGTCGAATTGTTTTCACCGAATGTTTGAAAACTATGGTTTACAATTTGACTGCAAATTTCTTAAGACGGGCATCAATCATGGTATCTGGTATAATTTGTTTGACTGCATCAACCAATGAATTAATCATACGCTGTCGAACGTAGTCATTGCGTATTATGAGAGATATTTCTCTTACCGGTGCAGGTTGTACAAATTCTCTAACATTCTCACGTTGTTCTTTATGAAGTAGGGCACAATGCAATTCTGGAATAATTGTGTACCCACCATTAGCATCAACGATGTTCACTAATGTGGTTATACTTCCTGCTTCATAGAAACCATTATAATCTGATACACCTTCGCAGAAATTAAAGATTTGATTACGCATACAGTGACCTTCTTTCAACACCCAAAGATGATTTGTCGGCATCTTTGATGCTATGATTTCATTTTCAGAATGCAAAGATTCCTCGGGGGAGATGTAAGCTAAAAACTTTTCGTAATACAGAGGTATTTCAAGGATGTCGTCTAGGTCAAGTGGAGTTGCTAAAATAGCCATGTCCAATTCTGCCTTTCTAAGTTGTTCTATGATGACATGAGTTTGTTGTTCACTGACCTGCAATTCTATTTGAGGTTGAGAACTTCGCATTTCTTGAAATAATTTAGGGAGAATGTATGGAGCTACAGTAGGTATTACTCCAAGTCGCAGACGCCCAGAATTCTGTTCACGCTCAGAGAGGGACAATTCTTTGAGTTGAGAAAGATTAAAAAGAACAACCCTTGCCTGATTTATAATTTGCTCACCAATAGCAGTCGGACGGATTGGATGAGCTGACCTATCAAAAATAACAGTATCAAGTTCTTCCTCTAATTTACTGATTAAGGTGCTCAATGTAGGTTGACTTACTCCACATGATTGTGCAGCCTTGACAAAGTGGCGGTGTGTATCTAAAGCCACTATATATTCCATTTGCTGAAGATTCATAAGTATAAGAATTTGAACTAAAAGAGACTTACTTCTACGGCAAAGTTAATTGTTTATAATTTAAAACACATCCTCACAACATAAAAAACTTTGACGCACTCTAAAATATTATATAGCAAAAGTGGGCGCGCCGATTGGCACACCCACATTGTGATTTAGAGATTTCCGTTTTCTTCTTCAAAGTCAAAGTAAGCATTCACTGCTAAATACACACCTTCTTCATCAAGTGAATCATATTTATCCTTGTTTGCTACTTGAAGAATGTATTGAGTGATAACTTCTAAGTCAAGCTCCACTTCCTCTTGTGTAAAATCAACCTTTTCTGTAAGATAGGTTTCAATGAGATCAAGACAATAGTACAAATTCTCTTCTGTAAATTTCTCTTGCATCTCTTGAGGCAGGTGGGCATACATGTATGCTACTGCGTTCGCATCATGTTGTGCATCATCAAGAAGTTCGTCTTCAAAACCAGCCATAATTAATAAGGGGTTAAGGTTAGGAGATTATAGGTAAACAGGGTTATAGGTTGTATGATTTTGGCATTATAACCTATAAATCAGGATTTATAAAATTGCCTGAAGTTTTTCTACAAAGACACTTTTTGTAGCAGCACCAACTTGCTTGTCAACAACTACTCCGTCCTTGATATAAAGTACAGTAGGTACATTGCGGATACCGTATTCCATAGCAAGGTCTTCACATTCGTCAACATCACACTTGCCTACAAGCACTTTACCTGCATATTCTTCTGCAATTTCATCCATGATAGGAGCAACTTTTTTACAAGGTCCACACCATGTTGCTGAAAAGTCTAACACCAAAGGAAGTCCCTTTGCTACTGCTTCTTGATAGTTCTGATCTGTTATGTGTTCCATATTATGATAATTATTTAAGTTAATTTATAGTGCAAATGTACACAATAGTTTTTAAAAGGAAGTATTTGAGTGGAGTAAAGATGAAACCGTACAGACAAAAGTTAATAAACAATAATGTCTTAGCAACAATATTGCACAAACTAACTCTAATTCCGAAAGGTTTGATATACAACATAGGATAGTTATGAACTGCTAATTTATAGCATAACTAAACATGCCTTTATCTTCAAGAAAATCTGTTAATTCTTTTGTTACGTTAATCGTATGTGTTCTTGAAATCAAAGGAATATTAGTTTTGTTTTCATTGTCTTTTACATTAACGTACACAGCGGTATTTCCAGACGATCCTTTTATCATTGCTATCAACTCTTCTAAACAATCTTCAGTCAATTTTTCAAGTGAAACATTAATGGTAATCTTCTCAATTTTCTTTTCCTTAATTTCTGATAGGAAATCTATCTTACCAATCTTCATGTCGTACTCATTTGCACGGAACCGATGAGGTTCTACTCTTGCTGAAATAAATACAGGGTTACCAACGGTAAAATATCCTTTCCATCTAGCCCATTCTTCACCAAACATTGGCAGTTCTAACGTACCAGAATAATCTTCAAGCACTGCGATTCCAAAAGGTGAACCGTTCTTCGTTTGTCCTTCTTTAGCGATTCCATTTACAATACCACCAAATGTAACATCTTGATTTACGAAATCTACCTTCTCTTGCAATTGCTCCAATGTTGCTGTACACAGATTGTTCAACACGATTTGATAATTGTCAAGCGGATGAGCGGATATATAAATACCTATAAGTTCACGTTCTTTATTTAGGCGTTCAATATCGCTCCATCGATTAAAAGTTTTTGCTGGTTGTGGCTTAACAACTTCCAATTCTTCAAATCCTCCAAACAAAGAGTTTTGTTGCGCTTGTTGATCAACTTGAAAACGTGTTCCATACTTTATCAGTGAGTCAATAAAAAGTTCGCTATCCGATGCTCTCTCAAAATATTGTTCACGTTTAAATTCAAATCCATCAAACGCTCCTGCCAGAACCATGCTTTCAATACACTTTTTATTACATGTTCCCAGATTAATGCGCTCAACAAAATTGTATACAGAACTAAATTTACCATTCTTTGCACGTTCGTCCAATATATTTTCAACGGCACCTTCGCCAACACCCTTAATTGCTCCAAGACCAAATCTTATGTCGCCAACGATGTTTACACTAAATTTGAGTTTAGATTCATTGATATCAGGACCAAATACATTTATCCCCATGGTCTTGCACTCACTCATGGCCTTGGTTATTTCAGTAATATTATCCAAACTTCGGCTCATATATCCAGCCATATACTGCGACGGATAGTTAGCTTTAATATAAGCAGTCTGATAGGCCACCCATGAATAACACGTAGCATGACTTTTATTGAAAGCATAAGAAGCAAATGCACGCCAGTCATCCCATATTTTCTCAAGGATTTTAGCGTCGTAACCGTGCGATTCACCTCCCCTTAGGAATTTGGGGTACATTTGATTCAGTTTGTCAATCAATTTCTTACCCATAGCCTTACGGAGGTTATCACTTTCACCTCGAGTAAAATCAGCAATTTCGCGAGAAAGCAACATCACCTGCTCCTGATAGACTGTAATACCATAAGTATCCTTCAAGTATTTTTCCATGCAGGGAAGGTCGTATGTAATCGGACTACGCCCTTTCTTACGATTGATAAACTCTGGGATATATTGCATTGGACCAGGGCGGTAAAGAGCATTCATCGCAATAAGATCCTCAAATACTGTAGGTTCCAATTCTCTAAGGTATTTCTGCATACCAGGAGATTCAAATTGGAACGTACATATGGTATTGCCATCACAATATAATTGGAAAGTGCCAGGATCATCAATAGGAATTTGGTCAACATCAAGTACAATACCTAAACTATCTTCGATATTGGCTACGGCTTCCTTGATAATAGAAAGTGTTTTTAGCCCTAAGAAATCCATCTTGATAAGACCGGTTTCTTCAATCACCTTACCTTCATATTGTGTGCAAAGCAACTTTTCCTTAGTTTCCTTGTCTTCAGCCGTCGAAACAGGCACCCAATCTGAAATAGCATCACGACAGATAATTACCCCACAAGCATGCACACCAGTATTGCGCACATTTCCTTCAAGCATTTTAGCATAACGAATGGTCTCGTAGAGTAGGGGGTCAGAAGATGTTTCTGCCTCTTTCAATTCCGGAATACAAGCAATAGCATTCTCCAAATTCATCTTCGGAGTTTTACCATTTTCATCTTCTGGCAGTTTATCGGGAATTAACTTGCAGAGGTAATTACTTTGAGCGAGTGGAAGGTTTTGTACGCGAGCAACATCCTTTATGGCGGACTTGGTTGCCATTGTAGAGTACGTAATAATGTGCGCAACCTTTTCTGCACCATACTTATCTGTCACCCACTGCAACACTTTACCACGACCATCATCGTCAAAGTCTACGTCAATATCTGGGAGGGAGATACGATCAGGATTCAGGAAACGCTCAAAAAGCAAATCGTACTTAATAGGGTCAATATCAGTAATACGCAAGCAATATGCTACGGCACTCCCTGCGGCTGAACCACGCCCTGGTCCCACACTTACACCAAGTTCTTTTCGTGCAACCTTAATATAATCTTGTACAATCAAAAAGTATCCAGGGAAACCCATCGTCTTCATGATGTGTAGTTCAAACTTTATACGTGCAGCTGTTTCCTCATCAAGAGGGTCGCCATACCTCCACTTTGCACCTTCATAAGCCAACTTAGCAAGATAATCTGCTTCAAGTTTTATGCGATACAACTTGTCATATCCACCTAACTTTTTTATCTTGCTTTCTCCTTCCTCACGAGTAAGAACAACATTTCCGTTCTCATCTTCTGTAAACTCCTTGTAAAGGTCCTCAGTTGTATACTTTTCTCTATAACCTTCCTCCGTTCCGAAATCAACAGGGATTTCAAAATTTGGCATAATGGGTCCGTGGTCTATAGAGTAATTTTCTGTCTTATCTGCAAGTTCGCATGTATTCTCAAGAGCTTCGGGAATGTCTGCAAAGACTTGATTCATCTCAGCACGCGTCTTAAACCATTCCTGCTTCGTGTAGAGCATTCTTTGTGAAGAGTACAAATCAGCTCCTGTAGATAAACAAATCAATCTGTCATGCGCTTCAGCATTTTCTTCATCAACAAAGTGAGTATCATTAGTACACACCAATTTTACCCCATGCTTTTCAGCAAGCTTCAACAATTCCTGATTAACCTCTTCTTGTAACGGATAAACCTCTCTATTGGCATTTTGCGCAGGGTCTGTTACTTTATGGCGCATCAATTCAAGGTAAAAATCATCCTTAAAGACGCGCTTAAACCATTTTATTGATTCCTCAGCAGCTTGAATATCGCCAGCTTGTATCTTTTTAGGAATTTCACCACCAAGACAAGCGGATGAAACCATCAGCCCTTCAGCATGTTGCTCTAATTGACTGTGGTCAGTACGTGGTCGCATATAAAATCCATCAACCCATGAATTACTCACAAGTTTAATGAGGTTCTTGTAACCAATTTGGTTCTTTGCAATAACTACAAGGTGCCAACCTGATTGGTCTTGCTTACCTTCTTTTAACAACATACCACGACGAGCAACATACATTTCACAACCAATCATACGTTTGAAGTTGGTAATACGTTGCTGTTTATCTATTTGCTGAAGAAGTTTTGACTTAATATCTTCGTTGGATAAAGTCTCTTCTTCGGCTGTTTTGGTGTATGTTCCTGCTTCTATATCGGTCAATTTTGCATTCAGGTCTTTAAGGGTCTTCTTCGCCTTTGAGATAACCTTCTCAGTATAATTAAAGAAGTCCTTTATACCCATCATGTTGCCATGATCGGTTAGCGCCATACCTCGCATTCCATCGGCAATAGCTTTATCAACCATCTTGGAGATTGAGGCTTGACCGTCAAGAATTGAATATTGTGAGTGTACATGAAGATGAACAAAGTCTTTCATGTTTTATTGGTGATTGGAAGGTAAATGAATTTTGAAACTTTATAATTACTGTCAGTCAAACAACACTAAACCTCATACTTCTAGTGACTCGAACCGAGTGTGTTACGACTTACATCTGACAGCAATATCACTTTTTTAGAAGACAAGGGTGTGTTAAAATATAATTTCAACACACTCTAGTAAGGGATGTACGTTAGAATATGCCTATGCAAACGTTTGCAAGATTCTTATAAGTTTAGTTAATGAAATTCCAACTTACTCCTAAGTGAATCGTCATTCCATTCATGGGGTAATGAGGTAATTCAAATGCTTTTCGTTGGCGACTTGAGGCATTAACATGTGAAGCCATGATGTAGAAACGCGTACGTTTTAAGTGCATGTTAGCATAAACATTTATGATGGGATAACCGCCAACTTTCTGGGCATATTTTGCATCCTGTAACACATATTGACCGATAATAGGAGAGTACACCTGAGGTGTAAATCGTGTGTAGAACCTAAGATCTGAACCTAATTCTGTATTTAAAACCTGTGCTATCTTAAATTTAAGGAAGAGGTTCGTATAAGCCATAAAAGTTGGAACGGGAGAAAGCGATTTATCCGATGTCGTTTGATAAGTTAATTGATTTTCCCAGTTAAAAATGCCGTAGGTCAACAAGTTATACAATGAGATTTCCAAACGCTGAACGGGTTTACCGTTTTGTATAGAATTTACACTGTGAAGTTTCGTATTAGGTGCAGTTGCATCGGGTACATCAAATAGTGTTTCTTGAAAATAAGTGCCTTTATTAACCTGTTCAAAACGAATATTTAATTTCGTCGTTTTATACTTAAGTTCTGCGCCCAAACGAGTGGTAAGCACATTATCTAATCCTTCTTGATTCCACCAAGCATTTCTACCCTGATAGTGTCGGTAATAAAACAATGGTTCTTCTGAACTCAATTGTGCGTAAGTCAATACTTGTAGCGTATCTCCACAGAAAGCAGAGTTCAACGAAGCATTAGCATGAAGTTTAAATTCTCCCCATCGCTTACCATCACGCGTACGAATTTCACCGAGCAAATCGTAATCAAAGAATTTTCCCTTGTGGTGGGTTATCTCTGTACCAAGGTTAAAATAATTGTAGCGATACGAAGTGACCGAATTTGGAGCATTAGGGAATGTAAAACACTCATGTTTGTGCGAAGCATAGATCTTAGCACCAGCGCGCAACCATTTTTTCCACTGCTCATTCAATTCAATAGCAATCGTGTTACGTATAGAATAGTGCGTAGTTTTGTCTGATGCTGAGTCACCTGCAAAGAAATAATCCTTAAAATATACGGGATTCGTTGCATTTGAACGTGAATTACTTATAAATAATCTGTCATCATCATCATACTGAATAGAGTGGGAGAGTGTCAATGGAGAAATACGCTCTATTGTATCTTCATTCTCAATATCCGAAGATAAGGAATCAGTGCGGACAGTATTCCCAACAATTCGACTCTTACCGATGTTTATTCTTTGCGTAAATAACAACGAATTAACATTCATCTTGTTCCATACTTTCGACAGGTTCGTAGGCATATCCCATGTTTCATAAGTATCTTCAAAATATTCAGGTTTTGTTATGTAACGATCGTCCTCAATACCGCCATTTTCGGTTGTCTTTAAGTATTGTAATCGATATGCAAAATGTGCAGAATAACTATCTGATAAATATGAACCGTAAATGTTACCCATGAAATGTGCAGTATTTTGCGACATGAAGTAACCTCTGCCGTAAAGATAATCTAAGTTAAATCCCAACCCAATTTTCTTACCTGCATTTATAGCAAACATTGCACTTATACGGTCCTCGCCATGTTCTTTATCACCACATTCATGGTAAGTAAGGTTAGTAAATGGAGATTTGGTATTTGTAAACAGTTGATTAGTAGATCTTTCTACGAAAAAGTCGTAAGGTTGCATGAAAATAAATGGTTCATTCCATGTAATAGATCCATCGTGTTGTAATACAAGTGATTTTCTCGGAGCACCTAAATTACCAGTTGACAAATAACTGCCATACTTACCACGAGTGGAATTCTGATTCTGAAATCCATGCATCAATGTATCAATAGGCATTAGTCGCACATTACCAAAGGTAGGATCTATTCGCCATGCATAGATACCTTCAGGTACATCCTCTAATGATGATGTACTGGTAGAATCTTCAATTTCAGCCCAATGACTACCTTGATCATGATAACCAGGATTGAAATTACCATGCTGTAAATGGTCAAAATTTCCCTTTACCATCTGAGCATAACTCATGTTAAAGGAAAAGAAAAACAATAATATGGATGTATATATAAGAACCTTTTTCATAATACATGCAAAGTTAATATTTCTTTCGCTCAACATGTAACTATTATCTAAAAAAGTAGACGAACAAATTATCAGGAAATATAATTAAACATAATCCCGATTCCAAGTAGTAACATTACAACGATTAAATAAGAAAGTTTATACTACATTTTAAGTCTGCAGATATAAAAAATGAGAACACAAACCTGACAATTCGTGTTCTCAAAATATAGATAAGAAGAATTTTAATCCTTCGCTTCATTTGAATATGTAGTTCGTAATACTCTGAATTGTGTTCTACGGTTCAGAGCGTGACAACTATCTTGTTGTTCAGGAGTGAGTTTGTAAATAAATTCATCGCTTAGCACATCGCCTTCTTTCAGGAATGAATGCGTCTCGGTAAGTTTACGATTTACTACCTTGGGCATTGACTCACCATAACCAACGGGGGTTAAGCGCTCTTGATCTATACCTTTAGAAATAAGATAATTAACAACTGACTCTGCGCGACGCTGTGACAATCGCTGATTATAATTGTCATTTCCTTGACTATCTGTGTGAGCAGACAATTCAATAGTTATAGAAGGATTATCATTGAGCATCGTCACCAATCGTTCAAGCGCAGCCGCTGATTCTGGAGTAATATCTGATTTATCAAATTCAAAGAAAACATTTCTTACTAACACTGGAATAGTTGTAGAAGATAATGGAAACTGTAACACATACTGATAATCAGTAGTTATCGTGTCTGTTGTGAGTTGATTATTTGTGTTCAGATATCCCTTACAAGTTGCCAAGAAAATATAGTCCACTGATGGTGAGACCTTAGTTTCAAACGAACCATCGGGCATCACTCCTAATTTTATATTAGTGCCGTCACTACCTACAATAAATACCTCTGCTTCAGGAAGTTCGTAACCATCTGCCTCATATACCCACCCCTTGACTGTTTGAATACTCTCAGGATGAGTAAAACTATAAATCTTATCCCAACCACGGCCACCAGTAGAGCGCGACGAAGTAAAAAAACCACGATTATGAAACCCTTCAAAAGTCATCCCAAAGTCATTGCCCTGCGAATTTACAGGCGCAGGAAGATGTTTTACCATCCATCGCTTTGTAATTGTATCTTCCAATGCATTGAAAATATCTAACCCACCAAGACCGCCGCGACCATTTGACGAGAAGTACAATTCACCTGTAGGTTTAAACGTAGGAAATACCTCGTCACCTGTGGTGTTAATTGTTTCTCCAAGGTTTTCTACCACCCCACCCTCTGCTTCGGATAATTTTACTCTCCAAACATCAAAACCACCCATTCCACCGGGCATATCTGAGGTAAAATAAAGCCACATACCATCGTGTGAAACACAGGGATGTGCAAATGAACTTAGGGTATCATCCGAAATCTTTAACTTAGTTGCCTTTCCCCATGTAGCATCGCTTCTGTTCGACACCCATATTTCTGCCATACGTGGGTAGTCAGGATCAGTGGGACAAACTGTTATATACATTTTGCTACCGTCAGGAGAAAAGCAGCATGCACCTTCATCTAATGGCGTGTTTATACCTCCCTCAACAAGTTCGGGTGCTTTCCATTTGCCATGTTCATCTTTTCGTATGCAGAAGACATCGCCATTCTTCATACCTGTGATGTCGCTCAGTTCATCGCCCGTAACTTGATTCCTTGTTGTAGTGAAAAACAGTTCCTTAGCGTCTGAATTAGAGTACATCGGCGAATAATCCGAACGACTCGAAGCCAGCAATCGCTCTAATTTCACGGTGTACAAAGAACCAGTATTCTTAAACTCATTTGCGCGTAATGCCCAATTATATTTAAGTCGTGCAACAGGTTCATCTACCAAGTCTAAGTACCTGCGCAAATAGTCAGCAGCATCTTTGTACGCTCCCATTTCTGCTGAAAGTGTCCCTAAATGAATACTAACTAAGGTGTCGTTATACTTATAGCGGTCAGCACTTTTGTAAGCACCTATCGCACGCGCCACATTACCATATTTCATATAAGCGTCGCCAATTTTGTAGGCCACCTCTCCGCGCCATTTACGATCTTTTGGAGGAATACGTTTGTAAGCATTTTTATAGTATGTTGCAGCAGCTTCATACTCGCCTCTACTCATGGATTCTTGTGCGCGTTTAATGCTCTTTGTTGCACTGCCACACCCTATAACACATAGCAGTATGCACAGGATGGATAAATATGTTATTAAAGTATTGTTCATCATCTGTATAGAACAAAATTATAGGCATATTATTGTTATCACTATGCAAAATTAAAAAGAAAAATATGTAGGTTCAGGAAAAATTCCTAATTTTGTTGCATCAATCAATGAATAATCTCTAATCAAATTTAATCCATAAATTTATGAAACAAATTGTTAACGGACGCATCCTTACCCCTCAGGGATGGTTGCAAAATGGTAGCGTACTCTTAGAAGGAAATAAAATCTTGAACGTCATCAATAGTAACCTCCCTATCAGCGGAGCAGAGCAAATTGACGCCAAAGGATGCGACATCGTACCTGGCGGTATTGAACTCCACGTACACGGTGGTGGTGGTCGAGACTTCATGGAGGGTACAGAAGAAGCATTCCGTGTAGCAGTAAATGCACATTTACAATATGGCACAACAGCCATCTATCCCACTCTCTCATCTTCAACAGTCCCCATGATTGAAGCAGCTTTGAAGACAACTGAAAAGCTCATGGCAGAGCCCGATTCTCCCATTATGGGTTTGCACCTTGAAGGTCCCTACTTTAATATTAAGATGGCTGGTGCACAGATTCCCGAATGGATTAAGGCACCTGTAAAGGAAGAGTACGAACACATCCTTGGACTTACAAAATGCTTGAAGCGTTGGGACGTTGCTCCTGAACTTGAAGGTTCTATCGACTTCATCAAGGCATGTAAGGCACACGGCGTACTTCCTAGTATTGCACACACAAAGGCCACTTATTCTGATGTAAAGGCTGCCAATGAAGCTGGCATGACACATGCTACACACTTCTACAATGCCATGCCCGTTGTGTACAAAAATCGCGAATTCAAGGAAGCTGGTACTGTTGAAAGTATCTTCACTGAAGAAAACATGACCGTTGAAATGATTGCCGACGGCATCCACGTGCCTCCTGTAATGTTGCGCATGATTTATCAAATCAAGGGTGTTGAACGCACAGCTCTTGTTACCGACTCACTCGCTTGTGCAGCAGCAGACTCAGATGTTGCTTTCGACCCCCGTGTGATTCTTGAAGACGGTGTATGTAAACTTGCCGACCGTTCAGCTCTCGCAGGAAGTATTGCGACTATGGACCGCCTTGTACGTACTTGTGTACAGCAAGCTGGCATTCCCATGGACGACGCTTGCCGCATGATCAGCGAAACTCCCGCTAAGATTATGGGTATTTACGACCGCAAGGGTTCTCTTGAAAGTGGTAAGGATGCTGATATCATTATGTTCGACAAGAATCAAGAACTTACATTCGTAATGTCAATGGGTAAGGTTGTTCGCAACGAACTCTAAACAACATGCAATAGAAATCCCATATGAGGGTGTGCCGATCGGCACACCCTCTGTTGTTTATAAGGTTACCGACTTAAATCTCACGTATAGTAGACAAAAACATACAACACCTCTTTTATATATTATAGTGAGTCAGCAGAACAAAAGAGCGAAAAATGTGGAAAAATGCAAAACAAATACAATGTCAACGAATGTTAACTGATTTGCATTTTACTCTGAAGTTTTGTATATTTGTACTACGGAAGTGGAGATATCCAAAAAGTCAGGGTTATCTCCACTTTTTCGTTCACAAAGTTACTTGTTTTTGCAAAAAAATAAGTATTAGCGTTTTTTCAAGGTTACTTATTGGCGCCACAATGTAACTTATCGTTTTTACGATAAAAGATATTGTTTCAATTTTAAGTAGCACAAATGTTAATGTTTGTTAAGTTTTTAGGTAAAAATGAGGAAAAATGTACAAATTATAGAGTTCAAAATTGGAACGCATAATTAGTGCCATTAAATATGGAGAAAGACAAATTACCCTGCGGAGCGTTGTAAGTCATATGCAGAGGCAAAATTATAACAAAAAAGGCAGACAACCTTTCAAGTTATCTACCTTTGTGCATTTGGCGGAAGCTGGGGGATTCGAACCCCCGGTACGGTTGCCCGTACGTCAGTTTAGCAAACTGGTGGTTTCAGCCACTCACCCAAACTTCCTTCCCGCATTATTTCTCAAATGCAGTGCAAAATTACAACATTTTTTGGATATGCAAAGTGGTTACGCCATTTTTTTTATGAAATAGTCTAAAATTCTACAGCAAATGCCCTCACTTGACTATATAGAGCGCGGCGTAATGGCGATTTTAAGTAATTCCTTAGCCAGTGTGGTATGCTCAAACACTTGCTTTGCTTCATTCAGCAACAGGCGTTCATCCGTATAACGCGCTGAGAAATGACCGATAAGCAAGTGGCGCACATTAGCTGCTTGGGCGATGCTGGCAGCTTGCTTCGCCGTTGAATGAAACGTCTCTTTCGCCCTACCCGATTCTGCCTCAGCAAATGTTGCTTCGTGGAAAAGCAGGTCAACTCCTTTGAGCAGTGGCACATTACCCATCACGGGGCGTGTGTCAGAGCAATAAGCGTAACTACGCGGTGGTTCGGAGGGCGTAGTCAATGCTTCGTGAGGATAAAATTTACCTTCCGGCGTGGTCCACCCCTCTCCTTGCTTAATATTCTGAATATAGCAATTCGGAATTTGGAGGAAATCAATCATGTCTCGGCGGATGTGGGGCAAAACTCCGACCTCTTGAAACAAGAATCCGCAAGTAGGCATGCGGTGCGTAAGGGGGAATGCCGTGACCTTCAAACTTCTATCAGCATAAATCTCTGTCACCACATTCGTATCAATCTCATGGATGTAGATTCCGAAGGGGATGCCGTTGCAAAAGAAGTCAAAGAGTGGGCGGAACAATGTTTCTGCTCCGATGGGGGCATAGATGTGAATATCTGATGTTCTGCCCTTTAACGCAAGCGTAGAGATTAAACCCGGGAGTCCCAAGCAATGATCACCATGAAGGTGAGAAATGAAAATGTGACTCAAATGATTGAAGCGCAAACCAGCACGACGGAATTGTAATTGAGTACCCTCAGCACAGTCAATCATAAAAAGTTTTTCACGCACATTGAGCACTTGCGAAGTAGGCAAGTGCTTCAAAGTAGGAGTGGCGCTACCACAACCTAAAATTGTGAGTTCAAACTTTTCCATAGTTCATTGCGTGATTTGCTTCTGCAAAGATAGAGGATTTCCACAATTTATTTATAAATTTGCGAGACTAAATAACAAACATTTTTTCCCATGCACACGAAAGAAGAAAAGGTTGCCGCGTTTGGGCGTCTGCTTGATATACTTGACGAACTCCGCGTGAAATGTCCTTGGGACAGAAAACAGACATTCGAGAGTTTGCGCCCCAACACCATTGAGGAAACTTTTGAACTGGCAGAGGCTTTGCTGAAAGGCGATAAGAAGGAGATCTGTAAGGAGTTGGGCGATGTCTTGCTCCATGTGATTTTCTACGCCAAGATTGGCTCTGAAACCAACGACTTTGATATCCACGATGTTTGCGAAAATTTGGCAAACAAGTTAGTGTATCGCCACCCTCATGTGTTTGGCGAACATAAAGGCGTAGAGGATGCGGGGCAAGTGACCAAACTTTGGGAACAAATTAAGCAAACTGAGAAGGACGGCAACAAGTCGGTGCTCTCGGGTGTGCCTCATTCACTACCCTCTTTGATTAAGGCTTATCGCATTCAGGATAAAGCGCGGGGTGTAGGTTTTGACTGGGAAGAGCGCGCCGATGTTTGGAAAAAGGTGAAGGAAGAGATTGCGGAGTTTGAGCATGAGGTTGAAAATATGGATGCCGATAAAGCAGAAGCTGAATTTGGCGACTTGATGTTTAGCCTTATCAACGCCGCACGACTTTATAAAATCAACCCCGACAACGCCCTGGAACGCACCAACCAAAAGTTTATCTCACGCTTCAACTACCTGGAAGAAAAAACGCTCAAGCAAGGTCGAGACCTCAAGGATATGACTTTGGAAGAGATGGACGAAATTTGGGAGGAAGCAAAGAAGGTGTTGAGCGCAAATAAATGATAGCACACAAATTCTAAACAAGACACCTCAATGGAGCACACTTCATTTGCTTATTACAAGCTTCCAAATGAATCGCAGTATCACTACCTCGGTAGTAACTGTACCCCACTCCGCTTGCATAGTTTATCGGCAATCAATGAAACGCACAAGGGTTTCTTAATCTCACCGTTTGACACTGAGGTCCTTCCCATCTTGCTCATTTCACCCAACGCAGAACAATCCTTCCCGCTCCCCGCAAACGCTCCAACTATCGTGCCGATGCAAGGGGAATCAGAACCTGTTGATTGCACCTACTTGAATCACTTTAAGGCGTGTGAAGAACTTCTCACCAATGATGCCCTGCAAAAGATTGTACTTGCCCACAGATTTGATACAAGTCAAGAGTTCTGTTTGAATCACCACGACTTGTTCTTATCAGCAGCAACGGCATTTCCTAAAAGTTATGTTGCATTGTGGCATACGGCAGAAAGCGGCACTTGGTTGACCATCACGCCTGAGGTGTTACTTGAAAATGAAGCGGGCAAGAAATGGCATACTGTAGCACTTGCTGGTACTATGCCCAAAGGAGAATGCCAATGGAGTGAGAAAAATAAGATGGAGCAACAATTTGTTGTTGATTACATTGCCTCGGTGCTTTCTCCTCGCACAAGCGAACTTAAAATTTCGGAAGTGCAAACCATTGAAGCGGCACAACTGTTGCATCTGCGTACGGACTTCCTCTTTACCACAAAAGCGAACATCGGAGAAATCCTTCACCACCTTCACCCCACCCCTGCCGTTTGTGGATTGCCCAAACAAGAGGCATTTGAGGCGATTCAGCGCATTGAAAGTAATCCTCGAAAATATTATGCGGGATTTTCTGGTCCATTGCAACACACGAACTATGGCACCCACCTATATGTCACTCTCCGTTGTGCGCATTGGGAAAATCAAACCAACATTGAATATTACGCAGGGGGCGGACTTATAAAAGGCAGCAAGGCACATGAAGAGTGGAACGAAGTGTGCACCAAGAAAAAAACAGCTGAATGTATAGTGACAAACCACATATCAATGCCCTAACAAGGGCACTACTTCACCTGGGCATTACGGATATTGTCGTGTGTCCAGGTGCTCGAAATGCGCCCCTGTGTCACAACTTTCATCAAGCGGGATTCACACTTCATCCTGTTACAGACGAGCGCTCTGCAAGTTTTGTAGCCATCGGTATTTACCTTGAAACACGGCGCCCAACTGCCGTATGCGTCACCTCAGGAACCGCCCTTCTAAATACACTTCCCGCTGTGGCAGAAGCATACTACCGCCACATCCCACTAATTATCATCTCAGCCGATCGCCCCGAGGAGTGGATTGGACATCTTGACGGACAAACACTTCCCCAGCGTAACGCCCTGCTCCCCTATGCGGAATGTGTGAATATTGAAGAGCACACAACACTTGCAACATTTCTTCCGCAAATAAAAAAGGTGGCACACAACCAACCCATTCACATAAACATTCAGATAGAGGAACCTCTCTTCCTATTTACCCAAGCATCATTGCCCGAAATTGAAGGAAACTTTGATGAGGAAATTACTGAAGGGAAGAAGATTGATGATGCCCAACTTGAGGATGTCGCTCAACTTATTAACAGCGCCCAATATCCTCTTTTAGTGATGGGACAACAGGAGGAGTTTGCACCAGATTTGTTTGAAGCACTGTCCACTCGCATTGCCATACTCTCAGAGATTATTAGCAACGCAAAGGACTCTATTTTGAGCGACCAAGTAGAAAAATGTTTGTGCGCAGGAGCATCATTGCCTGTTTCTCCCGACCTTGTTATACACATTGGAGGTGCCTTTATTGGCAAGCAACTAAAATTGTTTTTAAGGGAACAGACGCACATCCCAATCATTAGAATTGGGCAAGAAAAACAGGTGCCAAAAACCTTTGGACGCACAACGCTTTCCGTACAAGTGAATCCCATTCAATTCTTACAAAAACTATTACCACTCTTAACACCGCGCAACTTACACAAGCATTGGAGTAATAGTATTTCAAGCGCGTATAATTCCCTGAATAAAAAAGATATAAGTAAAGAAGAAAAAGTAATAGTTGAATACCATAATGCGCTTAAATCACACCGTATTGGAGCGCTACACTTAGCAAATAGTAGCAGCGTTAGGTGGGCAAATGCTCACATTGAAGGCGGACATTTCCCAGTGTATTGTAACCGCGGAGTGAACGGTATTGAGGGTTCGCTATCAACTGCCGTAGGACAATCCCTGAAGTCAGAAAAACTCGTTGGTTACATTACCGGAGATTTAAGTTTCTTCTACGACGCCAATGCACTTTGGAACACTCACCTACGCAAGAACCTTATCATCCTGTTACTTAATAATAGCGGTGGAAAAATCTTCTATAAATTAGGTGCGCTGAAAGAATCTCCAGCACTTAAAGATTACATTGCTGCCCACCATACCACCTCAGCGGAAGGTATCTGTGCCTCGTACAATGCACACTACAAGCGTGTCACGCATCCAGAGCAAATTCCTCACCTTATTTCCGAACATCTCAATTCTGAAAATAAGCGTCCGCTCGTGATGGAATATATTTGCGATTAAATCCTAAACACTTTCAAAACTATGTGGAAAGAAATTCTCCCCTTCGAAGAAATTATATTTGAATACTATAACGGCATTGCCAAAATTACCATCAACCGCCCGCGTTACCGCAACGCCTTCACTCCCCTCACCGTGAGCGAAATGAGTAAGGCATTCAACCATTGCCGCGAGGATTCAAACATCCGCGTGGTGCTCCTTACTGGTGCGGGCGATATGGCTTTTTGCGCAGGTGGCGATATGAATTACAAAGGTCGCGGAGGTTATGTCGGCAAGGACGATGTGCCTCGCCTTAATGTGCTTGATGTGCAGAAGCAAATCCGCACGCTTCCCAAACCCGTCATTGCGATGGTCAACGGTTTTGCTATTGGTGGCGGTCATGTGCTCCACTTGATGTGCGACCTCACAATCGCTTCGTCAACAGCAAAGTTCGGTCAGACAGGTCCCCGCGTGGGATCATTCGATGCAGGATTTGGAGCATCTTACTTGGCACGCATCGTTGGTCAGAAGCGTGCGCGTGAAATTTGGTTCATGTGCCGTCAGTATACTGCCCAAGAGGCCTACGAAATGGGAATGGTAAATAAGGTTGTTGCGCCCGAAGAACTCGAAAGTGAGTGTATCAAGTGGGCAGAACAAATGATGGAACACTCTCCCCTTGCGCTCCGCATGATTAAGGCGGGGCTTAATGCCGAACTTGACGGACAAGCAGGTATTCAGCAATTAGCAGGCGACTGCACCATGCTTTATTACCTCCTTGACGAAGCACATGAAGGCGGTCAAGCCTTCCTTGAAAAGCGCAAACCCGACTGGTCGAAATTCCCCCATTTGCCCTAACCTCATTATTTTCACTTGACACATTTTGTCTATGCACTACTTCATACATCCCCATAAATTAACATTCAGTTTCCCCGCAGGAACTTCCCGTGGGGTGTATACGCATAGACACGTGTGGTATGTGTTTCTTAGCGAAAGTCCAATTGATGGTGACATTTGCCGTGACATCATTGCTGACCCTCAATTGCTGACCAAGCATGCTATCGGTGTGGGTGAAATCGCCCCCTTGCACGACCTTTCTTGTGAATATGGAAGGGAGTTTCAGACGACGATTGAAAAGTGTTGTAAGGAATTCGTCGAAAGTAATGATAGTGATTGCCTCAAACATTACCCTTCAATCCGCTTTGGCATAGAGACCGCACTGAGGTCGCTTGCTGCGCCTGATGGTTTGAGTCTTTTTGACACACCCTTCACTCATGGCGAAACGGGCATCCCTATCAATGGTTTGGTATGGATGGGCGACAAAGAAACAATGCGCCAACGCATGCTCACAAAGATGCAAGCGGGATTCACTTGTATAAAGTTAAAGATTGGCGCGTTGCACATGGAAGAAGAATTGGAACTGCCCAGAGAATTGCGCCAAATTGCTCCTGCTAAAGATTTACAAATCCGCGTGGATGCCAACGGCGCTTTTACTGAATCCGAGGCACTCGCCGTAATGGAGCAACTTGCAAAATTGGAGGTGCACAGTATTGAACAACCCATCCGTTCGGGCAATTGGGAAAGCATGGCACGACTCAGCAAATGTGCCCCCTTGCCTATCGCATTAGACGAAGAACTCATTGGCGTAAACACTCTGAAGTTAAAAGAGCAGTTGCTCCAGGAAATTCGCCCTGCATACATCGTGCTCAAACCCACCCTTCACGGAGGCATCAAGGGATGCGACGAATGGATAGAATGTGCCACCCGCCACAACATCGGTTATTGGATTACCTCTGCCCTTGAAAGCAACATCGGGTTGAATGCCATTGCGCAATACACCGCCACGCTACAAACAGGCGACTTTGCGCAAGGGTTAGGAACGGGGCAGTTGTTTGTAGAAAACATTCCCCACACAGGACTTACCATTGAAGGGAATAAACTTTACAGAAAGTGTTGAGGGCATAGGATTTTCAAAAAATCACCTCCCTAACAAATAAAAATATCTGGGAGATAATTCAAACTAACTCCCAGATATTTTCAACTAAATCGGATATAATTTAATCCATAAGAATAGCAGGTGCAAACGATTGGTTAAAACTTGACATTCAGTTCATTTAAACGGTCAAACACTGCACTTGAAATCATTTCATCTACACATCCATTATTACGCAACCGCTCACGCACCTCTGTGGAACTAAAGGGGAATAACGGAGCTCCCTGCATCACCTTCACAGACTTTGCCTTCGCCGACAAATGGGGCATTGCATCTTCGGTGGTCGTGTCTCTCGGATAAACAAGAATCTCTGTAGTTTCCAACAGCGTGTCATAGTGCGCCCATTTCTCAAACAGCAACCAATTATCTCCCCCAATGATGAGCGCAAATTCGTGCTCCGGGTAAACCTCACGCAACGCCGCCATGGTGCGCCAGGTGTAGGTCGGACGCTCTAACTTAAATTCAAAGTTACACGCCTCTACCCCATGAGCCTCAGCACAAGCAAGTGCAGCCAATTCGTAACGCACATCCTCCGGCAAGAGTCCCGCCTGATTTTTCAAGGGATTGTGTGGCGAAACCATCAACCAAACACAATCCACATACCCAGCATTTACAATCCACTCCGCCAGACGCAAATGACCGTTATGTATGGGGTTAAAACTTCCCCCAAATATTCCTATTTTCATACTCTTCAAAACCAAAAGGTGTTAGCATAAGGAACTGATTTCTCCCACTCTACCCTTCTGCACTTACAAAAATACGAAAATTTATAAGTTCAATCCTTAAAATTAACCTATATTTGCAGGAAGAATAGGTTTAAGGTTATTAGGTCGCTTCGCTTTAAGGTTGCAAGCGCACCTCCCTACCTAAAAACCTCAAAAGGTTAGGTCATAAGGTTGCAAGGTCGCTTTGCTCATAGGTTTTAAGGGCTATGCAGACCGCACGGACCTTAAACCTCATAACCTAAAAACCTTATAACCTTATAACCTCATACCTAAAAACCTTATAACCTCATAACCTAAACAACTATGTACACTGTAGACGAACTCAACGAACGACTCATCGACCTTTCATTTGCTGAAGACATCGGTGATGGCGACCACACCACCCTTTGTTGCATCCCTGCCGACAGCATGGGCGAAAGCAAATTGCTTATCAAGGAAGAAGGCATTTTTGCTGGTGTAGAAATAGCCAAGCAAGTGTTCCACCGCTTTGACCCCACAATGGAAATTGAAGTGTACATCGAAGATGGTGCACATGTAAAACCCGGCGACATAGTCATGAGCGTAAAGGGTAAGGAGCAGAGCTTGCTTCAGACAGAGCGCCTCATGCTCAACATCCTTCAGCGCATGTCAGGCATTGCTACAATGACCAACAAATATCAGCAAGCGCTCATTGACGCAGGCACAAAGACACGCGTTCTTGATACGCGCAAAACCACCCCTGGTATGCGTATGCTTGAGAAAGAAGCAGTGAAGATTGGTGGCGGTATGAACCACCGCATCGGTCTTTTCGACATGATTCTCCTTAAGGACAACCACATCGACTTCTGTGGCGGTGTGCACAACGCAATCAGTCGCGCAAAGCAGTACTGTAAGGACCACGGTAAGGACCTTAAGATTGAGTGTGAAGTGCGCAACTGGAAGGAACTCGAAGAAGCCCTTGCAGAAGGTTGCGACCGCATCATGTTTGACAACTTTACGCCCGAAGATACTAAGAAGGCTGTTGAACTCGTAGCTGGTCGCGCTGAAACCGAATCAAGTGGTGGCATCACTTTTGAAACTATGATTCCCTACGCAAAGGCAGGCGTTGACTTCATCAGTTTCGGCGCACTCACTCACAGCGTGAAGGGCCTCGACATGAGTTTCAAGGCAGCAGGTTCTGATAAGTTGATTATTAAGTAAGACGAAAGAGTAATTACACTACATAAAGTGGGTGCGTCAATGCGTTGACGCACCCACTTTCCTTTAATATTTTGGTCAGTAATAACTATAAAAAAGCAAAAAGTGGATATGCCGCAATGACATACCCACTATAATATTGAAGAAATTGGAGTATTGGTTGGTACAATTAAATATTATCCTTCTCAATATCCTTAAAATACTTATATGTGCTCACCTTGATTTCTTCACAAGCAGCTTCGTCGCAAACGATGATGCCGTGGGGGTGTTGCTGGAGTGCAGAAATTGTCCAAGCCTGACAAACAGGACCTTCAACTGCAGCCTGAAGCGCACGAGCCTTATTGTGACCGTTACAGAGAATAAGAACTTCCTTTGCTGCCATTACAGTGCCTACACCTACAGTAAGAGCTGTTGAGGGAACTGCATTAACATCGCCACCGAAGAAACGGCTGTTAGCAATCTTTGTGTCAGTTGTCAAAGTCTTGATACGAGTGCGGCTTGTAAGGCTTGAGAAGGGTTCGTTAAACGCAACGTGACCATCAGGACCAATACCACCCATGAAGAGGTCGATGCCACCTGCTGCTTCAATTGCTGCTTCGTAAGCAGCGCATTCTGCTTCAAGGTCAGCAGCATTACCATCAAGGATGTGCACGTTTTCCTTCTTGATGTTGATGTGGCTGAAGAAGTTGTTCCACATGAAAGAGTGGTAACTTTCGGGGTGTTCTTCAGGAAGACCAACATATTCGTCCATGTTGAAAGTCACTACATTTTCGAAAGATACCTTACCCTGCTTGTAAAGTTCAATCAAAGCCTTGTACATGCCAAGAGGACTTGAACCTGTGGGGCAACCAAGTTTGAAGGGCTTTTCAGGAGTGGGATTTGCTGCATTGATGCGACTTGCTACATAATTTGCAGCCCAGTTAGAAATCGACTGATAGTCGGGGGTGATAATTACACGCATAACTAAATTATTTAAATGGTTAAGAATGTTCGGAAAAAGGAAATAGGGCAATTTGAGCACCATTTTTGTGACTCTAAACCACACCACCGACAAAGTTAAATAATCTTTATGGGTTACCAAAATAATTTGGAATTAAAAAACATTTGCATCATCTGAAACCCTAAACTTTTTCAAACAAAGTTTCAATGCGTATCACGTAACAAAAATAAATTCGTAAATTTGCATAATCTATATACGCTATCCAACCATTAAATCCTTGACCTCGTTAGATTTTCTATTTCTTCCAATATGCCAAAAGTTTTCTTCAAAGAAACAGACCTGATGTGCGACCTTGTCTCACAAGAATATCGGTTGTTGCAACTGATGAGTCGTTTTGGTATCCCTACTGGTTTTGAGGAAAAGACTGTTGACGAAGTGTGCCGACAGCATGGGGTGGACACCACCACCTTCCTCGCGCTTGCAAATTTCGTGAAGGAACCTGACACGGCGGCTTATTTTGCCGATAAGGTGAATGTGGCATCACTCGTGGCGTATTTGGAAAATGCGCACGCCTATTACTTGCGCTTCCAGTTGCCACAGATTCGCACTAAGTTGCTGACCGCCATTGATTGTGCGGCAAAGGGTGAAGTGGCGTTGATGCTCTTGCGCTTTTTTGACGAATATACGAAGGAAGTAAAGAAGCACATGGACTTTGAGAGCAAAAAGATTTTTGCCTATGTCAAGGGGCTTTTAAATGGTCAAGTTCCAAACGATCAGCTCATTACCTCATTCTCTGATAATCATGAGGGGATGCAGACGAAATTGCAAGAACTTAAAAACATCATTCTCAAATACTATGCTCCCACCGAGGAGGTTCATTTGCTCAATGCCGCCCTTTTCGACATCTTTATTTGTGAGGAGGATATGGCATCCCATTGCGGTGTAGAAAATCACTTGTTCGTGCCTGCCGTACGATTATTGGAGCAACGCCTACGCACAACTCCTACCGCACAGAAAAGAGAGGTGGTTGAAGAACCTCAAGAGCAACTTTCAAACAGAGAGACGGAAATCATCGCTTGCCTTGTCACCGGAATGACCAACAAGCAGATTGCTGATAAATTAAGTATCTCTATTAACACCGTCTTGACGCACCGTAAAAATATCTCCAAGAAGTTGGATATCCGCTCTGTGGCTGGACTCACCATTTACGCCATTGCTCACGACATTGTGAAACTTGATGACATTAGGCCGTTTAGCAAATAAAAATCCAAGTCATCCCCCCACACTAAACATGTAAGTGTTACGCCCTCAAATAGATATGACAAATTCTAAATACGCATTTGACGACATAGGCATCACCATTGAGTGCTCAACATTTGAAGCAAACAATGGCATCAACGAGCACCACTTAATCCTCCATGTAGCGCCACGCAACGAAATGTTTGTGGGGCAATATCAGCGCATCTGTGAGGGTGAGAAGCGCTTGCTTGGTTTGTCTGCATTTAAGGCGTCAAAGGTCATCATGCGCCGTTATTTCCTTTCTGACTCCTCCAACCAGGTGCCACTTATGAAGGAACATGACGATGCGTGTGCTTACTCTTACATTCAGCAACCGCCGTTAGATGGTTCCAAAATCTCTCTTTGGGTCTATCTGATTGACGAAGTTGATGTGACAAGCAACAATGGCACGACCATCGTTTCTCACAACGGATACAAGCACCTTTGGCGTATGGGGATGCATCATGGCGAGGGAGATTCAGCTTCGCAAACGAAGTATCTGCTTGAGCACTATGAAGCCGACCTTGCAAGCCACCACGCTACTCTTGCCGATAATTGCATCCGCACATGGTTTTTTGTAAGGGATGTGGATACCCAATATATGGGAATGGTGAATGCGCGCAAAGAGAATTTCACCGCACAGGGATTGACGGAAAAGACGCACTATATTGCATCAACAGGCATTCAGGGATTACCCGCTAATCAGCGCGCCATCATCCAACTCGGTGCTTATGCGCTGACGGGATTCGAACCCTCGCAGATGTATTACCTCTATGCGCCTACCCACTTGAATCCCACTTATGAATATGGTGTGACCTTTGAGCGCGGTACGGTAGTCGAATTTGGCGACCGTGCACACGCTTATATAAGTGGCACGGCAAGCATTAACAACAAAGGCGAAGTCGTACATGTGGGCGACATTGAGGCGCAAACTTACCGCATGATGGAGAATGTAAAAGTCTTGCTTGAAGAAGGCAAATTCAAGGAAGATGACATCGCACAAATCATCGTCTACCTCCGCGACCTTTGCGATTACGATTGCGTCAAATGCATTATCAGCAAACACTACCCCACCATTCCTCAAATCTACACACTTGCCCCCGTGTGTCGCCCCGAGTGGCTTATTGAGATGGAATGTATTGCGATAAAAGAACAACACAAGTCGGAGTACAGAGCGTTTTAAGAATAATTTAGGCAACGATATAGCAGTTGAGCAAAGCGTGCTATAGACGCTGAAGGCGTCTCCGCTCAGTAACCGCGGGTGCGAGCAAAGCGAGTACCCACGGTTGGTACATCCCAATGAACGCACTCTGAACCAACGATCGCTGACCGAAGGGAGGCAAGGAGTGCCCCATCACCCTACATATCCTGCCCCTCGGGCACCCCTCCAGGGTGCGATTCTCGCGTGTTCAGTACCAGGGGTACGCCAAGGCGCACGCCCCGGTTATTGAGCGGTGACGCCTTCAGCGTCATTTAAAGTACAAGATTTTAAATTTTGGTCAACTCCTATATCATTGCTTTAATTTAAGAGTAGACAATTTGCGCCGACTTTATGGGTAGATTATATTGACAAAAATGCAAGAAATATTCACTTTGCCGAGAAAAATGTAAGTGAAAATCTTTAATTTTAGCATTTTTATTATAACTTTGCGAGCGCACAATGATAAATTGTCATGCCGACTTAGACTTTTTGAACACAAAAACATAAACTTAACCCTAAACTATGACATTTGATATTGACTTTATACGCCGCCATTATGCGACTTTTTCGCAACGTGTGGCTGAAATTCGTAACCGTAAGGGTGGCGCTTTAACACTTTCAGAGAAGATTCTTTTTGCCCACCTTTACACTCCCACTTCTTCTATTGACACCACTTATGCCAACTTCCGCCCCGACCGTGTAGCGATGCAAGATGCTACGGCACAAATGGCGCTTCTCCAGTTTATGAACGCAGGGATGGACAAGGCAGCAGTGCCCGCCACCATCCATTGCGACCATCTTATTTGTGCGCACGAAGGTAGCAAGATTGACTTGCCTTGTGCGATGCGTGAGAATGCCGAGGTGTACGACTTCTTGCAAGGTGCTGCGGCACGCTACGGCATGGGATTCTGGAAACCCGGTGCGGGCATCATTCACCAAGTGGTGTTGGAAAATTACGCTTTCCCCGGCGGTATGATGGTCGGAACGGACTCTCACACCCCTAATGCTGGCGGTTTAGGCATGATTGCCATTGGTGTGGGCGGTGCTGATGCCGTAGATGTATTGACCGGTATGGAATGGGAATTGCGCATCCCCAAGCGCATCGGTGTTCACCTCAAGGGTTCGCTCAATGCGTGGGCTGCACCTAAGGATGTGATTCTCAAACTCGCTGGCATCCTCACCGTTAAGGGAGGCACAAATGCTATTATCGAGTACTTTGGCGAAGGTACAAAGACGCTTTCATGCACGGGCAAGGCAACTATCTGTAACATGGGCGCTGAAGTGGGCGCAACGACGAGCGTGTTCCCCTATGACGAACGCATGGCGGCGTATCTCAAGGCTACAGGTCGTCAGGAGGTAGCGGAATTGGCAAATGCTGTGGCTTCAGACCTCCAGGCAGATGCTGAAGTTGTGGCAAACCCCGAGAAGTATTTTGATACGGTTATTGAAATCAACCTTTCAGAACTCACTCCTTACATAAATGGTCCCTTCACTCCCGATGCGGCAACTCCCGTGAGCGAGATGAAGGAATATGTGAAGGCAAACGATTACCCTGATACGGTAGAAGTGGCATTGATTGGTTCATGCACCAACTCGTCATACGAAGACCTCATGCGTGCGGCATCTGTAGCAAAGCAAGCTCTTGATGCGGGATTGAAGCCCAAAGCGCAGCTCATCATCAACCCCGGTTCGGAACTTATTCGCGAAACGGCAGAGCGCGATGGTTTGCTCCCCACCCTGCGTGAGGCGGGTGCCATTGAAATGACAAACGCATGCGGTCCATGTATCGGTCAATGGAAGCGCAAGACTGACGATCCCACAAAGCGCAATTCAATTGTAACGACCTTCAACCGAAACTTTGCGAAGCGTGCAGATGGAAACCCCAATACGCATGCCTTTATCGTGTCTCCCGAAATGGCGGTGGCACTCACTTTCTCTGGCAAGTTGACCTTCAACCCGCTGACTGATAGTATCGGTGATTTCACCTTCTCACAACCCACAGGTGAAGAGTTGCCCACAAAGGGATTCGCAGCATGCGACAACGGTTACCTCGCTCCTCAAGACGGTATGCCCGAACCTTACATCAATCCCGAAAGTAAGCGTCTCCAACGCTTGGAACGCTTCAAGGCGTGGGACGGTAAGGACTTTACAAACCTTCCCCTTTTGATTAAGACAAAGGGCAAGTGCACCACTGACCATATCTCTATGGCAGGTCCCTGGCTTCGTTTCCGCGGTCACCTTGAAAACATTTCTGAAAACTGCCTCAAGGGTGCTGTAAATGCCTTTACGGGGGAAACAAATGCCGTAAAGAATCAAGTAAACGGCGAAACAACTACCGTGCATAAGGCGGCACTTGAATATAGAAACAACGGCGGTTCAATCGTCGTGGCTGAAGACAATTACGGAGAAGGCAGTAGCCGTGAACATGCCGCTATGGAGCCCCGTTTCCTCGGCATCCGTGCCATCGTAGCGAAGAGTTTTGCCCGTATTCACGAGACAAACTTGAAGAAGCAGGGTGTGCTTGCTCTTACTTTCAAGACCGCCAGCGACTACGATAAGATTCTTCAAGACGACCGCTTGAGCATCAATGTTTCTCAACTCCAACCCGGTAACACTTTGACGCTCCTCCTCGCTCACACCGACGGTACTACCGAAAGCATCGAGGTGACACACACCTACAATGACCAGCAAATTGCATGGTTTAAGGCAGGTGCTGCGTTGAATATTAAAAGATAAATAACGAGTAGCCAAGGTACAAGTAGACGAGCTGTTAGCAAGACGAACGCTTGTAAGTGCCGAACGGCATTTCTCCTTTGGCTTTAGTCCCTTGGGGCGCCGACCTTCGGTTCTCATTTAATCCCGCTTTGCGGCCTTTTCCTCCTTCGCACCTCGGCAATTCAAGTAAACTTGATTGCACTCGGTTTGGCGTCGGTTCTCATTTCTCATTTCTCATTTATGCAAACTATTACAATACCCTATATCGTTGGCGACGGCGTTGGCGCGGAAATTACTCCCGCAATGCTACAAGTTGTTAACGCAGCTGTTGAAAAATGCTACAACGGCACCAAGAAAATCAATTGGACAGAGGTACTCGCAGGTGAGAAGGCCTACAACGCCGTAGGCACTTACCTCCCCGACGAAACCCTCGAAGCATTTAAGTCACACAAAATCGGCATCAAGGGTCCGCTCACAACCCCAGTTGGTGGGGGCATGCGCTCGCTGAATGTGGCTTTGCGCCAAACGCTCGACCTCTATGTGTGTCAGCGCCCCGTAAGGTGGTTTAAGGGCGTTGATTCTCCCGTTAAACACCCCGAAAGTGTGAATATGGTGGTCTTCCGCGAAAATACCGAAGACATCTACGCAGGCATTGAGTGGGCAGCAGGCACTCCCGAGGCACAGAAGGTCTACAACTTCCTCCACAAGGAGATGGGGGTCAGCAAGGTACGCTTCCCCGAGACTTCAGCCTTTGGTGTCAAGCCCGTTTCTCAAGAAGGTACAGAGCGACTCGTGCGTGCTGCCTGCCTCTATGCGCTTGAAAACAACCTCCCCACGGTGACATTGGTGCATAAGGGTAACATTATGAAGTTCACAGAAGGGGGGTTCAAGAAATGGGGTTATGAACTTGCAGAGCGCGAATTTGCAGAAGAATTGAAGAGCGGAAAACTTAAAATCAACGATTGTATCGCCGACGCATTCCTCCAAAATGCCCTGCTCAAGCCCGAGGCTTACAGCGTTATAGCGACGCTCAACCTCAATGGCGACTATGTGAGCGACATGCTTGCGGCACAGGTGGGCGGCATTGGTATTGCTCCCGGTGCAAACATCAATTACCTCACCAACACCGCCATCTTTGAAGCCACTCACGGCACTGCGCCCGACATTGCCGGACAAAACATTGCCAATCCTTGCTCCATCATTCTTTCAGCCGTGATGATGCTCGAATTCTTGGGATGGAAGGAAGCCGCCGAATGCATCAACAAGGCGCTTGAAACCTCATTTGAAAGCGGTTACGCCACCAATGACTTGGCACGCTTCATGGATAATGGCAAACCCTTGGGCACAAAGGAATTTGCTGACAAGCTTGTGGAACTCATCCAAGCCTAAACGCCCCCGCACTACATTCAACAACTAAACGATGACACACACTATGAAAAAGAAAGAATATATCGTCTATAAGCTCTCTGATGAGATGAAGAGCTGCATCCGCATTGATGCCGACCTTTTTAAGAAATTAGATGTGAAAAGAGGCTTGCGCAACGAAGACGGCACCGGCGTATTGGTGGGACTCACCAACATCGGTAATGTCGTAGGTTATGAGCGCACGACAGAAGGCCTTAAGCCCATTGACGGACAACTTTACTATCGTGGTTATGAGATTCAAGACCTCGCCCACGGCATCATGAAGGAAAAGCGCTTCGGATTTGAAGAAATTGCCTACCTCCTACTCTCTGGTAAGTTACCCGATCCCGAAGAACTTCAGGACTTCCGTGCCCTTCTCATCGACAATATGCCGTTGGAGCAAAAGACCATCCTCCACATCATTGAGCTCGAGGGCAACAACATCATGAACATTCTTTCACGAAGCGTGTTGGAATTATACACCTTCGACACGACGCCCGACGATACCTCTCGCGACAACCTTATGCGCCAAAGTGTGGAACTCGTTTCTAAATTCCCCACCATCATTGCGTATGCTTACAACATGCTGCGCCACAAGTCATTAGGTCGTTCGCTTCACATCCGCCATGCGCAGGCAAACTACTCTATTGCCGAAAACTTCCTCTACATGCTCAAGGGTAAGGGCTTTACAAACCTTGAAGCGCGCACCCTCGACCTCTTGCTCATCCTCCATGCCGAACACGGCGGTGGTAACAACTCTACCTTCACCGTGCGCGTCACCTCTTCTACTGGAACTGACACCTACTCTTCTATCGCCGCAGGTATCGGCTCGCTCAAGGGTCCCAAGCACGGGGGGGCAAACATCAAGGTTACCGACATGGTAGAACACTTGAAGAAGAACATCTGCAACTGGGAAGACGAAAACGAAATCAAGCGCTACCTCACGCGCATCCTTCGCAAGGAGGTTTACGACAAGGCCGGACTCATTTACGGTATCGGTCATGCCGTTTATACCCTCTCCGACCCCCGCGCACTCTTGCTTAAAGAAATGGCGCGCGAATTAGCACGCGAGAAGGGACGCGACCGCGAGTTTGCCTTCCTCGAACGCCTTGAACGCCTCTCTATCGAGACCTTCTATGAAGTGCGTGGCGACAAGAAGAAACTCTGTGCAAACATCGACCTCTATTCAGGTTTCGTGTACGATATGATTGGCATCCCTCAAGAAATCTACACGCCCCTCTTCGCCATGGCGCGTATTGTAGGTTGGTGTGCACACCGCAACGAAGAACTCAACTTTGAGGGCAAGCGCATCATCCGTCCTGCATACCGTTGTGTTGTTGACGAGATGGAATATGTGCCTCTTGAAGAAAGATAAACAAACAGAATAACTATAGGTGAGAGGTTCTACATTAGGACTTCTCACCTTAAATGCTCTTATAAAATGCAACATCAAGAAATACTTCAACGCATGGGATTTGCGCAACTCACGCCTATGCAATTAAATATGTACGACGAAGTTGCAACAGGAAAAGACATCGTACTTCTCTCCCCCACGGGTAGTGGTAAGACTATGGCATTTCTGCTCCCATTAGTGGCGAAGTTAGAAGCCGCAAAGCAGGGCGACAACCTCCAAATCATAACCATTGTGCCCTCACGCGAATTGGCGCAACAAACGGATGAAGTCTTCAAGCGCATGAAAACGCCCTACCGTTCACTCGCACTTCATGGCGGACGCCCTACGATGGAGGAACACCGCAAGCTCAATGCCCTCAAACCACACATCATTTTCACCACGCCAGGCAGACTCAATGACCACCTGACGAAGGAAAATATCATCGGCGGACTCGTCACAACACTTGTGATTGATGAATTTGATAAGTGCCTCGAACTCGGTTTTCAAGCCGAAATGGAGGCCATCATGAAGCAACTCAAGTTTATCAAGCAGGTCGTTTACACCTCCGCCACGAAGCTTAATGAAGAGGGGCAAGAAGCCTCTGTGCTCTTCCATCGTTGGCAGAGCGCACGCGTCATCAACTACCTCGTGCCCAGTGATGAAACGCCGCAAAACACCGTCACTTGGAGTATAACGCCCTCGCCAGAACGAGACAAACTCAACACCCTCGCTCAATTGCTCACCCACATCAACGGCATCCCCTCCATCGTCTTTGTGGCGCATCGTGAGAGTGCTGAGCGCATCAGCAACTTCCTCCACACCCACAAGTTCAGCGTGTCATGTTACCACGGCGGCATGCAACAGGAGGACCGTGAGCGCTCACTCTACAAGTTCCGCGCCGGCAGCACCAACATCCTCATTTCTACCGACCTCGCCTCGCGCGGGCTCGATATCCCCGAAGTGGGAGCAGTCATTCATTACCACCTCCCTGCCGACGAAGAAACCCTCACCCACCGCTCTGGGCGCACCGCACGATGGACGGCAAGCGGGGAAATCCACCTCATCCTCGGTCCCGAAGAAACCCTTCCGCCCTACTATCCAGCGATAGACCACCTTGATGTCAGCGCGCTCACCATTAAGCCCATCCCTTCAGAGTGGACCTCACTCTACATCGGGCGCGGCAAGCGCGATAAGCTCTCGAAGATGGACATCGTAGGCTTCCTCTGCAAGAAAGGCGGGTGCCAGGGCACAGAAATCGGACGCATCGACATCGCTCCCAACTATGCCTACGCCGCCATCAAGCGCACCATCGTAAAGCGCGTATTGCAGCAAATATCAGGCGAGAAAATCAAGGGCATGAAAACACTCATTGAGGAAATGAGAAAATAGATTTAAAGGTTCTTAGATATTATATTTGCAAAAATGGCAACACATGTAAAATATTATTTTTAACTTTGCCTAACATAACATGCTCTTACCATAAAACAAATCGAAATGAAAAAGGTATTATTGCTTCTCACAACTACAGTTCTTGCGTTTAGTGCTTGTAACACAAAGGAAAAAGTTATTTATTTTCAGGACCTTGCAGATGCTGAAACAATTCAGGTTCAAACTAATGAAAATGTTGAGTTCCAACCCGGTGATCGCCTAACTATTGTAGTAACAAGCAGTTTAACACCTGAAGATGCTGTAAGTTATAATCTTCCTATTGTAACCATGCAGGCAGGTTCAGTAAGTGGTCAAAATTCTTCTAACCAGATGTCATATTACACAGTTAATCCAGATGGTACTGTTGACGTGGCTGGTATTGGAAATATTATGGTGGCAGGTAAGACACGCTCTGAACTTACAACTGAGGTGCAATCCATCTTGCGAAAAGGACTTTTAAACGATGCTATTGTATCTATTTCTCCTGTCAACCATTACATCACTATTTTAGGGGAAGTTAAATCGCCTAATAGATACCAATTAAACAAGGACTGCATTACATTGCTTGAAGCAATCGGTATGGCAGGTGACCTCACCATCCAGGGTGACCGTAGCAAAGTACTTGTTATGCGCAACGAAAATGGTCAAGTTTCTAATTATTATGTAGACCTTCGTTCAAAGGATGTACTTTCATCACCTGTATACTATTTGAAGCAAAATGACGTAGTATATGTACAACCCAATGATGTGAAGAGCAACCAGTATAGCAATAACGGTAATAGCATACGACAGATTTCAACTTGGTTGTCATTGTTATCGTTCATTACAACAACAATCATCCTCATTAAGAACTGGTAAACATACTATATACGTATATGATGAAAAAGGCGCGTTATGCGCCTTTTTTGTGTTAAAGACCCTGCAATCATTCTACTCCTAACATATTAGAGTCATATTTCTACAATTCTATTTGATGAATTCATAAACAAATACTAAATTTGCATTTATGATAGATTTAGGTTTCCCCACAATTTGGATAGAATTTAGTTCGACACTTCAATTAGTTCTTAAAGGACTAATTATTGGGATTATCATATCTGCCCCCATGGGGCCTGTCGGTATTCTTTGTATACAGCGCACGATGAAGAAGGGACGCATCTTCGGCATCGCAACAGGTGCTGGTGCTGCACTCAGTGATTTTATGTATGCACTGATGACAGGTTTAGGTATGCATTTCGTTATTGAATTCATTGAACGTGGACAAACGCTATTTTGGTTAAAACTTATGGGTAGCATCATGTTGCTCATATTTGGAATACACACTTATCGACAAGACCCTCGCAGAGGTATGCGAGCAAAGATGAAACGCAAAGGCACTTTATTCTACAATTTCATCTCAGGTTTTGGATTAACGATTAGTAATCCGCTCATCGTCTTCCTCTTCATTGCATTGTTCAATATGTTCACATTTGTCATCCCTGCCAACCTTTTTGGGCAAGCAATTGGATACATATCAATAATTGCAGGAGCAATGTTATGGTGGTTAGGACTTACTTATGTAATAGCAAAGATGAAAGATAGCTTTGGATTACGAGGCATACTCTACCTAAATCGAGGTATCGGAACCATCGTCATCTGCTCTAGTATTGTGTATGCGATTATGACCTTGTGGAATTTGTGGAATCGTTAAGTTAAGTGGGTGTATCAAGAAACAATTGACACACCCACTTATTTTTTATGTGAACGCACCTAACATATTCACAGTTTTAAGTGATTTGGTTAAAAAATATATCAAAATGATACCATATATAAATATAAAGCATTATTTTTGTAACACAAAACACGAATAACTAAACATCTTGCAGGTTTCTATCAAGGACTACTTTTTGATTATCTAAAAAAGTATTGGTTTAGATTATTAGGTTTATAAACCTAAAGTTTATAACCTTGCAACCGCACCACAATATGGTAAAAAAATACTTAACTCAGACTACTTTTACTTCACAGGAAGATTTCAACAGAAATTTTCAACTTATGGTACCCGAGAACTTTAATTTCGGTTACGACATCATAGACGGATGGGCTGCAAAAGCACCGGAAAAGTTAGCCATGCTTTGGACGAATGACCAAGGAGAAGAGCGTCGATACACTTTTGCAGACATGAAGCATTACACCGACCAAACAGCTTCATTCTTCCAGTCATTAGGCATTAAAAAAGGCGATGTCGTAATGCTTATTCTTAAGAGAAGAGCAGAATTTTGGTTTAGCACAGTTGCGTTAACCAAACTCGGTGCAACCGTAGTACCAGCAACCCACCTGTTAACCAAGAAAGATATCGTCTACCGTTGTGATGCTGCGGATATCAAGATGATTGTATGCGCTGGTGAAAGCGTTATAACAGACCATATAACTGAAGCGCTCCCCGATTGTCAATCATTAAAGCATGTTGTAAGCGTAGGCCCTGAAGTTCCTGCAGGATTCATTGATTTTCAGAAAGGCATAAGTGATGCACCTGCGTTTGTGAAACCTGAGTCACCAAACACAAACGATGACACTATGTTGCTGTATTTCACAAGTGGTACATCAGGACAACCCAAGATGGTTGCTCACGATTTCACCTATCCACTCGGTCACATCAGCACCGCCCTACTCTGGCACAACCTAAAGCCCGAATCACTGCACCTCACTATTGCCGACACAGGTTGGGCAAAAGCGGCTTGGGGTAAGATTTACGGTCAATGGATTGTAGGAGCTGCACTATTTGTGTACGACCATGAGAAATTCACTCCTGCAGATTTCCTCAAAATGATGGAAACGCACCGCGTCACTTCACTCTGTGCACCACCAACCATCTTCCGTTACCTCATCCACGAAAACCTCACGGACTACGATCTCTCGTCACTTAGATATTGCACCATAGCCGGAGAAGCACTAAATCCAGCAGTTTACGACACATTCAGACAACTTACAGGTCTCAAACTCATGGAAGGTTTCGGACAAACAGAAACCACACTCCTATTGGGTAACATGCCCTGGATGCAACCCAAACCCGGAAGTATGGGACTCCCCATTCCTCAGTACGACATTGACCTTGTAGACTACGACGGACGATCAGTTGAAGCTGGCGAACAAGGTCAGATTGTTATCCGCATTAAAGATAAGAAACCAGTTGGACTTTTCAAGGGTTATTACAAGGACGAAGAACGCACACGAGATGCCATAAAGGATGGGCTTTACTACACTGGCGACATCGCATGGCGTGACGAAGATGGCTACTATTGGTTCGTAGGTCGTGCCGACGACGTCATCAAAAGTTCAGGTTACCGCATCGGTCCCTTTGAGGTTGAAAGTGCACTCATGACACACCCAGCAGTAATCGAATGTGCCATCACAGGTGTACCCGATGAAATGCGTGGACAAGTAGTAAAGGCAACGATTATTCTTGCCCCTGAATATAAGTCGAAAGCAGATGAATCGCTCATCAAGGAATTACAAAACCACGTTAAGCGAATTACCGCTCCCTATAAATACCCCAGAGTAATAGAATTCGTAGACGAACTTCCCAAGACCATCAGTGGAAAAATTCGTAGAACAGAAATTCGCAAACAAGGGTAAACGGAGACAAAACAATAAGTACACCTCCCACCCAAAAGACATTTAGCAGCAATCACAACATAAAATATGTGATTGCTGCTTTTGTATAGTAATAGCTATTAATAAGACAAAAGACCTTTACTACTACACGTTTATTTTTCCTCATTTTTCACCCTTAACTTTAACACATATTAACATTCACGCTATTCAAAAGCGCTCCGAAATCTATTATCGGAAGTACGATAAGTTACATTGTGGCGCCGATAAGTTACCTTGAAAAAACGATAATACTTATTTTTTGCACCTAATAAGTAACCTTGTTAACGAAAAAAGCGGAGATACCCCTGATGTTTAGGGCTATCTCCACCTCCGTAGTACAAATATACAACATTTCAGAGCGAAATGCAAATCCATTAACACTTGTTAACACCATAATTATTTTGCATTTTTCCTTATTTTTCAATGTTTATACCTATCACGAAATCAACAGAGGTAATAGTAGTTGTATACTTATTTTATACCTAAAAAAGGAGAGTGCCACAGGACATTTGTGTCCAGATGGCACTCTGTGTCGTTCAAACAGTCATTTACATGTAGAATAAGTCTTGCAAGTGACCATTTTAATATATTCATTGCTCCTCAGACGTAACCCCTAACTTTTGCTTCAATTCTTGCTCATGTGCAAGTCGACAGCAGATGGTGAGAATAGTATCAGTAGCGGTGTATTCGCGTTCGAGGATTTCGGCATCAAGGTTACGTATAGTACGCATGGCGCGGTCTACCTCAGTGTATGGTATCGTAGCAGTAAATGTGCACTTCACGAAACGCTCTTCAATGGTGGCACTAGCGAGTGCTTCGCCCGCTGCCGTTTTGTAGGCCACCACTAAGCCACCGGTTCCTAAATTCACACCACCGTAATAGCGCACTACGACCACAAGAGTAAATGTCACACCATAGGAACGTAACTGCCTGAGGATGGGTTGCCCAGAAGATCCTGCTGGTTCACCATCATCATTTGCACGCGTGCGCTCACCCTGATACCCAAGAACATAAGCATAGCACACGTGGCGGGCATCAAAATACTTTTTACGGTAAGTTGCCACAAGTGCTTTGACATCGTCTTCGGTATCTACGTGATGGGCAAAGGCGAGAAATCTACTGCGCTTCTCTGAATAAAAGCCCTCTGCGACATCACCAGTGACGGTGAGGTATTTATCATCCATCTAAATAGCTATTGGTGCAAATTGTAGTGTGTAAGGGATGAAGGGGAGTTGTGATGATTTAATTGAAATGATAGAGGAATGTTGCAACACCATCAAGGGCATGCTTCTTCTCGCCTTGAATTTCGATATAGAACTTAATTTCTACCTTTGCAATACCACGGAGATTGGCAATGCTTTCCAACTTTGTAACGAGGCGTACGGATTGACCTGAGAGTACAGCTTGACCGAACTTCATCTTGTCCATACCGTAGTTGACAAGCATCTTAATATTATTGACCTCGATAATTTGGTCCCACAGATAGGGCAAAAGCGAGAGCGTGAGATAACCGTGAACGATGGTCTGTCCAAAAGGACTTTCACTCTTGCAACGCTCCGTATCAATATGTATCCACTGATGGTCGAGGGTAGCGTCTGCAAAGAGGTTAATGCGCTCTTGATCAACCTGCAACCATTCAGAAGTACCGAGTTCCTTTCCGAGATAAGCAGCAAATTCGTCGTAACTGTTGATAATCAATTTTTCCATGTCGATGTTAGTATTAAGGGTTAGGATTTAGCTTTGTTGAAGACGCGCTTTGCGTTGATTGACATTATTTTGCCATCAGTATTAAAAATTATAGTGGCATAAAAATACATGACGGGTTTAGAGGGCGCTTCCTGCTGGAGGTCAAACTGCGCTGCATATCCTACTTTGTCGTCACCCAAATATGCTTTAGTGAAATGAATGTCGGAGGTAATTTTGAAATCTCTCTTCTGAACATTCTTGTGATAAGTTTTGTTGACGTATGCAACAAGTTCGGGTTTAGTCAAATTTTGACGATAGAAGAATCGTGCAATAGTATCAGTGCAGAGCGCAGTAAGACGGTCAGTGCTTGCCTTGTTAGACAGGGCTTTGTAAAAATCTCCAATGGTTGCTTCAAACTGCTGCGCCATGGATGCAGATACTTCAGGGAGGTTATTCATACATTGAAGGGCGTGAAATGCATCGTTATGATAACGTGTCATCTTGCCTAAAGCATAATAATCCTCAAAGCATTTTTCGGTTTTTTCATGCTGTGCTGCTTTCCATAGGATAGAGTCTAATTTTTCCTCTACAGCAATAGCGTATTGGCGCGTAAGTTGGTATTTCTTTTGAAACTTTATAACCTTTTCAAGCGTGGGTTTTCTGCAAATTGAGCGCCATTCTTGTTGCTGACGAATAAGATTGCGCTTCTTTGCTTTCGCGAAGTCTGCATATGTGGTGGCAGGATAGTTACTGATGATGCTATCACATTGTGAAACGGTATAATCATCCCCTAACGCATCATAGAGTTTCTTGGCTTGATAACCGTCAGAGGTAGTATAGATATAACCACCAATAACAGCAGCAAGCCCCAAAACTACCACTGGTGCAACAATACTTAGAGACTTAAATTTTTTCATGAGAAAAGATTTTAAGAAGGGAAGTCAGAAGACACATGAGATGCTTCTAACTTCCCATTTATTTTTTATTATTAGAATTCAGCAGACTTGGGAGTACGGGGGAAAGGAATCACGTCGCGGATATTTTGCATACCTGTCACAAAGAGGATAAGGCGCTCAAAACCGAGACCGAAACCACTGTGAGGACAAGTGCCGAAACGGCGAGTGTCCAAATACCACCACATATCCTTCATGGGAATGCCGAGTTCGTTGATACGAGCAGTGAGTTTTTCGTAACTTTCTTCACGCTCTGAACCGCCGATGATTTCACCAATCTGGGGGAAGAGCACGTCCATAGCACGAACGGTCTTGCCATCTTCATTCTGCTTCATGTAGAACGCCTTAATTTCCTTAGGATAGTCGGTAAGGATAACGGGCTTCTTAAAGTGTTCTTCAACGAGGTAGCGCTCATGCTCACTTGCAAGGTCTACGCCCCAGTATACGGGGAACTCAAAGTTCTTCTTACCTGACTTAGCAGCTTCTTCAAGAATTTCTACACCTTCAGTGTAAGTAAGGCGTACGAAATCATTGTCTACTACGAAGTTAAGGCGATCAAGAAGTGTCTTGTCAACCATCTTGTTGAGGAATTCGAGGTCGTCCTTACAGTTGTTCAACGCCCAACGCACACAATATTTAATAAAGTCCTCAGCGAGGTCCATATTGTCGTGAATATCGTTGAAAGCGACTTCTGGTTCAATCATCCAGAACTCAGCGAGGTGGCGGGGAGTGTTTGAGTTTTCCGCACGGAAAGTAGGACCAAACGTATAAATTGCACCTAATGCCGTAGCAGCGAGTTCGCCTTCCAACTGACCCGATACGGTGAGCGAAGTCATCTTGCCGAAGAAGTCGTCAGAGTAGTCAATCTTACCTTCTTCGTCCTTCTTCAAGTCGTAGAGGTTCTTCGTAGTTACCTGGAACATCTGCCCTGCACCTTCACAGTCAGAAGCTGTGATAATAGGAGTGTGGAAGTAGAAGAAGCCGCGTTCATGGAAGTACTGATGCACCGCCATTGCCATGTTGTGGCGAATGCGGAAGACAGCGCCAAATGTATTGGTGCGCAAGCGCATGTGAGCGTGCTGACGCATAAATTCAAAGGTCTGTCCCTTCTTCTGCATAGGGTATTCAGCGTCACAAGTGCCGTAAACCACGATTTCAGTTGCCTGAATTTCAGCAGCCTGACCAGCGCCCTGACTTTCTACGAGTGTACCTGTTACAGCAAGGCAAGCACCTGTTGTTACCTTCTTCAACAACTCTTCGTCAAACTTGTCAACATCGGCAACAATCTGCACATTGTGAATGGTAGAACCGTCATTAAGAGCGATAAAATTCACCGACTTACTACCACGCTTTGTTCTCACCCACCCCTTTACGGTTACTTCCGCACCGAAGTTGGTAGAACGAAGTATATCAATAACTTTTGTTCTCATACTATTATTTCCAAATAATTATTCAAAAGCGCCCATGCGCAACATTGAAACTTCCTTTTCAGTGAGATAACGCCAGTCACCACGGCGTACATTCTTCTTCGTAAGACCAGCGAAATACACACGGTCGAGCTTCACAACATGATAACCCAATGATTCGAAGATACGGCGCACAATGCGGTTCTTACCTGAGTGAATTTCAATGCCAATCTGCTTCTTATCTGTGGGAGAAGCATATTCTACAGCGTCTGCCTTAATGATACCGTCTTCAAGCGTAATACCTTCAGCAATCTGGCGGATGTCAGCAAGCGACACATTTTGGTCGGTATGAACGTGGTAAATCTTCTTCTTCAAGAACTTGGGATGCGTCAACTTTGAAGCCAACTCGCCATCGTTTGTGAGGAGAAGCACACCCGTCGTGTTACGGTCAAGACGACCTACGGGATAGATTCTTTCGGGGCAAGCACCCTGTACGAGGTCCATCACAGTCTTACGATTCTGAGGGTCTTCACTTGTTGTTACATAACCCTTAGGCTTGTTGAGAAGCACATATACCTTCTTCTCCAACTTTACTGTTTCGCCGTGGAAACAAACGACGTCAGTACGCATTACGCGAGCACCGAGTTCAGTAACCACTTCACCATTAACTGTTACGACACCTGCTTCGATGTACTTATCAGCGTCACGACGGCTGCATACACCGGCATTTGCCAAATATTTATTCAAGCGGATAGGAGCATTGGGGTCGAAGTGTTCTTCCTTATACTCAAGGCGCTTCTTGGCGCTGTACTTAGCATGGGGGTCGTAGTTGCCCGTACGCTTACGGGGTGCAAAGCCACGGTTCTGCCCTTCTTCACCGCGATTGTAACCACCGCGCTGACCTTCACCGCCAGCATTAAAGCGAGGACGGGGAGCGCCTTCACCACCAGCATAGTTGTTAAAACCAGGGCGCTTATTGAAGCGACTCTGTCCATCACGACTGGGGCGCTGGAAGCCACCTTCGGGGCGTTCGCCAAAACCTGTGTTGGAGTTATTAAAACGAGGACGCTGCACATCACCTTCACGGCGATAACCACCATTTGCACTTGTGCGTGAAGCAGGGCGGCTTGAATTGCGTCCGAAACTTCCTTTTGAGAAGCGGTTGCCATCTCGGCCACCCTTCTCCTTGTTGTAAAAATCTGACATAAATTAAAATTGACTTTTGTCTTATCGTCTTTCGTAAGTCAACAATCTTTGTTGATTGTTTTCTTGTTTAGATACCTGTGTAGTTCCAGGGAGTAATCACACGAAGTTCTGCCTTGATTTCTTCTCTTACATCAAGTCCTTCAATAAAGGTACGGATGCTTTCTTCTGTGATTGCAGCATTAGTGCGCGTCAATGCCTTAAGCGCTTCATAGGGGTTGGGATAAGCTTCACGGCGAAGCACTGTCTGAATAGCTTCTGCACATACTGCCCAACAGTTTTCAAGGTCACGACGGAGTGCTTCTTCATTGAGGAGCAACTTGCTGAAGCCCTTGAGTGTAGAACTGAATGCGATGAGTGCGTGACCCATGGGCACACCGATGTTACGCAATACCGTTGAGTCGGTCAAGTCGCGCTGGAGGCGGCTGATGGGGAGCTTCACTGCCAAGTGGTCGAGAATTGCATTCGCCACGCCGAGGTTACCTTCTGAGTTTTCAAAGTCGATGGGGTTCACCTTGTGAGGCATTGCAGAAGAACCAACTTCACCTGCCTTAATCTTCTGCTTGAAATATTCCATTGAGATGTACTGCCAGAAGTCGCGATTCAAGTCGATGAGAATCGTGTGAATGCGCTTCATAGCGTCGAATGTAGCAGCAAGATTGTCGTAGTTTGAAATCTGCGTAGTGTATTCTTCGCGCTTGATACCGAGCTTTTCAGCAAGAAACTTTTCAGCGAAAGCCTTCCAATCGTAAGCAGGATAAGCCACACGGTGAGCGTTCAAGTTACCAGTAGCGCCACCAAACTTACCGCTGCAAGGAACTGCCTTCAACTGCTTCAACTGCTCTTCAAGACGGTAAGCAAACACCTTTACTTCCTTACCCAAGCGTGTGGGAGATGCGGGCTGACCGTGAGTCTTTGCAAGCATAGCAATATCCTTCCATTCCTCAGCGAAAGCATTAAGTTGGTCAATCACCTTCTGCAACAAGGGGATGTAAACTTCCTCTGTAGCATCCTTAATCATCAAGGGGAAAGAAGTGTTGTTGATGTCCTGAGAAGTAAGACCGAAGTGCACAAACTCCTTATACTGATCCAAACCACCGATAGCGTCAAACTTCTCCTTGATGAAGTATTCAATTGCCTTAACGTCGTGATTTGTAACGCTTTCAATATCCTTCACACGCTGAGCATCCTCCAAAGAGAAGTTCTGATAAATTTCTCTAAACTTGGGGAAGAGCGCACTATCAACGCCAACCAACTGGGGCAAGGGAAGTTCGCAAAGGGCAATGTAATATTCGATTTCAACACGCACACGATACTTCATCAGAGCATACTCTGAAAAGTAGTTTTGTAACTCGCTTGTTTTAGAAGCATAACGTCCGTCAATAGGACTAACTGCAATCAAAGACATAAAGTTTTTATTTATTAAGATAAGTATTCAAAACTAAGAATGTGCAAATTTACAGTTTTTTCTACACATATAGAGTGTTTCAAGGACTAAATAACATCAACGATATCGAATAAACTCCAGGAGAACCATTTTTACTTAATGTAAGTGAGGGGAAAACGAGTATAATGCAAAAACGAACTTCCCAAACAGAAATTGGCACAAAATATGCAACTAACAAACTATGTAAGACACCCAATGGTTTGAAATTGCCCGCAACACCACTCTATTCCGCTTTTTTTTCGTAACTTTGCGCGCTGAAAAATTAAAAAATAAATATAAATATAAAATATAGAGAAATGATTACAGTTTCAAACCTCGCCATTCAGTTTGGCAAACGCGTCCTCTATCAGGATGTTAACATGAAGTTTACCTCTGGAAATATCTACGGCATCATTGGCGCCAATGGTGCGGGTAAGTCTACTTTGCTCAAGGCTATTTCGGGTGAACTCGACCCCACAAAGGGTAAGATTGAATTGGGACCAGGCGAGCGTCTCTCTGTACTTTCTCAGGACCACTTTAAGTATGATAGCTACACGGTGCTTGACACTGTGTTGATGGGTCACACCGTGATGTGGGACATCATGCAACAGCGCAATGCTCTTTACTGTAAGGAGGAATTTACAGACGAAGACGGTATCTTGGCCGCGGAGTTGGAAGATAAGTTCTCAACTATGGGCGGTTACACTGCCGAAAACGATGCTGCGACACTCCTTTCTGGTCTTGGCATTAAGGAAGCGCTTCATGGCAAGTTAATGGGCGACCTCTCGGGTAAGGAAAAGGTGCGCGTTATGTTGGCACAGGCGCTCTTTGGTGAACCTGACAACCTCCTCCTTGACGAACCTACGAACGACCTTGACCTTGAAACGGTTGAGTGGTTGGAAGATTACTTGGGCAACTTTGAACACACCGTGCTCGTTGTGAGCCACGACCGTCACTTCCTTGACCAAGTTTGTACGCACACCGTGGACATTGACTTCGGTAAGGTAACGCTCTTCTCGGGTAACTATTCATTCTGGTATCAGTCAAGTCAGTTGGCACTCCGCCAGGCGCAGAACCAGAAGCAGAAGGCAGAGGAGAAGAAGAAGGAGTTGGAAGAATTTATCCGTCGCTTCTCTGCAAACGTAGCGAAGAGTCGTCAGACAACTTCACGTAAGAAGATGCTTGAAAAGCTCAATGTGGAAGAAATCAAGCCCTCTACGCGTAAGTACCCTGGCATCATCTTCCAGATGGAGCGCGAACCTGGCAATCAGATTCTTGAAGTTAAGGGTCTTAAGGCGGTGGCTGATGATGGCACAGTGCTCTTCAACGATGTGAACTTCACGATTGAGAAGGAAGAAAAGGTCGTATTCCTCAGTCATGATCCCCGCGCAATGACCGCCCTCTTTGAAATCATCAACGGCAACCGCAAGGCAGATGAGGGTACGTATAACTGGGGCGTTACAATCACTACGGCTTACTTGCCATTGGACAACTCTGCATTCTTCAACACAGACTTGAACATGCTCGACTGGTTGATGCAGTATGGCGAAGGTAACGAAGTATACTTCAAGGCATTCCTCGGTCGTATGCTCTTCAAGGACGAAGATATTTTGAAGAAGGTAAATGTGCTTTCAGGGGGCGAAAAGATGCGCTGTATGATTGCACGCATGCAATTGCGCAATGCCAACTGCTTGATTCTCGACACGCCCACCAACCACTTGGACATGGAAAGCATTCAGGCGTTTAACAACAACTTGAAACTCTACAAGGGTAACATTCTCTTCGCTTCTCACGACCATGAATTTATCAACACCGTAGCCAACCGCGTCATCGAACTTACGCCCAACGGCACGATTGACAAGCTCATGAACTACGAAGACTACATCCGTGACGAGCGCGTAAAGGAACTCAAAGCGCGCCTCTACGGAGAGGAGTAAGAGCAGAGTGTATTTCTCTACTCCAATACATTTAACTATACACCGACTAAATTATGACAAAAAAGGAAGAACTTCTTAACGAAGAAACTATTGATACAACCGCTCAGGCAGAACCCGCAACGGAAACACCCAACGAATCTGCTACAGAACAGGAAGCGGTGGAAGAACCTCGCGAACTTACCGTTGAGGAAAAGTTGGCGGAAGCGGAAGCTAAGATTGAAAAGCTCAACAATGCCATGCTTTACAAGGTGGCAGAGTTTGAAAACTACCGCAAGCGCACGATTAAGGAAAAGGCAGATCTCATTCTCAATGGCGGCGAAAAGACAATTACAGCTCTTCTCCCCGTAATTGACGACCTTGAACGCGCCATGAAGCACATGAACGAAGCTGCCGATGTAGCATCGCTACGTGAAGGTGTTGAACTCATTATCAACAAATTGAACACCGTGTTGAGCGAACAGGGTTTGAAGCGCATCGAAACAAAGGATGCCGACTTCACTACCGACCTCCACGAAGCCATTGCCTTCATCCCCGCACCTACGGAAGAATTGAAGGGCAAGGTAATTGACTGCGTTCAAGCGGGTTATACACTCAATGAGAAGGTTATCCGTTATGCCAAAGTAGCCGTAGGACAATAATAAAGAAGAACTATGGAAAACGATTATTACAAAATTCTCGGCGTTGAGCGCAATGCTACTGCCGATGAAATCAAAAAGGCATATAAGAAGGTGGCCATCAAGTACCACCCCGACAGAAATCCCGACAACAAGGAGGCCGAAGAAATGTTTAAGAAAGCAGCAGAGGCCTACGATGTATTGCGCGACCCCGACAAGCGTGCACGCTACGACCAATATGGTGAAGCAGGCGTGAATGGTGCTGGTGGTTTCGGCGGATTTAGCGGTTTCGGTGCTGGTGGTATGGACCTCAACGATATCTTTGCCCAATTTGGCGACATCTTCGGCGGTCACTTTGGTGACGGTTTCGGGGGTGGTTTTGGTGGCGGACGCCGTCAGCAACCCCGTAAGTTCCAGGGTAGTGACCTGCGCATGAAGGTGAGTCTCTCGCTTGAAGAAATCAACACGGGAGTCACCAAAAAGTTTAAGGTCAAGAAAGATGTAACATGCTCTTCTTGTCAGGGCACAGGTTGTGCAGAAGGTGCTCATCCCGAAACATGTGCCACTTGTCAGGGCGCAGGTTATGTTGTGCGCACGAAGCAAACAATGCTCGGCATGATGCAAACACAAGATGTGTGTCCCGCTTGTCACGGTGAAGGCACCATCATCAAGAATCAGTGTAAGACATGTCACGGTGAAGGCGTTGTTGCAGGCGAAGAAATCGTAGAAATTGAAATTCCCGCAGGTGTACAGGGCGGTATGGTAGTCACTGCGCGTGGCAAGGGTAATGCCGGTCGCCATAGCGGTGTAGCCGGTGACATCCAAGTGTTTATCGAAGAACAACCCCACCCTGAATTCATTCGCGACGAGAACGACCTTATCTACAACCTCCTCCTCTCTGTTTCGGAAGCTACACTCGGCACCACCGTTCAAATTCCCACCATCGACGGAAAGGCAAACATCAACATCAAGGCAGGTACGCAACCCGGAACTGTGCTCCGCCTTCGTGGTAAGGGACTTCCCGCCGTTAAGGGATACGGTTACGGCAAGGGCGACCTCATCGTAAACATCAGCGTCTATATCCCCGAAACTTTGAGCAAGGACGAAAAGAAAGCGTTTGAAGGCATGAAGGATAGTGATAATCTCAAAGCATCACCTTCTGCAAAGCGCAAGATTTTTGAAACTTTCAGAGGATATTTTAATTAAATGTGAAAGAAGAAAAGAAAAAGAAGAGAGTGTTGGACATTATCATCCGCATGGTTCTTTCTCCTTTCTTCTTTCCCCTTTCCCACATGACTTATCAAGAAACCATAAATTACCTTTACGCAGCTGCCCCTTTGTTTCAAAACATTGGGGCAGGCGCGTATAAAGAGGGGTTGTCAACAACAAAAAATCTTGACGAATATTTCTGTCATCCTCATCGTAAGTTTCAAACGATTCATGTGGGTGGCACGAACGGAAAAGGTTCTACCTCCCACTCTATTGCGGCTGTGCTTCAAACGGCAGGATATAAGGTAGGTCTTTTCACCTCTCCCCACCTTGTTGACTTTCGTGAGCGCATCCGTGTGAATGGCGAAATGATGGAGGAAAAGTATGTGGTAGACTTTGTAGCCAACCACCGCCACTTCTTTGAACCCCTCTACCCTTCCTTCTTTGAACTCACTACAGCTTTGGCTTTCAAATATTTTGCTGATAAGGAGGTGGACATTGCTGTGATTGAAGTAGGACTTGGAGGAAGATTGGATTGCACGAATATCATCCGCCCCCTACTCTCAGTCATTACCAACATCAGCTTTGACCACACCCAATTCCTTGGTGCAACCATCAAGGATATTGCGAGTGAAAAAGCGGGCATTATCAAACCGCAAACGCCCATTGTAATTGGCGAACACGGCAGCGAAAGCGACCCCGTTTTCATACAGACGTCACAAGCACAAGATGCACCAATTTACTTTGCAGAAGATGAAACGACAAGCACCGAAGGTATTGATTTCCAACTCAAAGGAGATTGCCAAGAAAAAAACCTTCGCACCATCTGCACTGCACTTCGGTTGCTTCAAAAGCAATTAAATATCTCCACCGAGCACATCCGTGAGGGACTTGCTCATGTGTGCGACCTCACCCATCTTATAGGGCGTTGGCAAACACTCTCAAATAATCCCCTCACTATTTGCGACACGGGACACAACATCGGCGGTTGGCAGTACCTTGCTCCACGACTTCAAAAGTTCATTGATGAAGGGTGCCAGTTACACATCGTCTTCGGCATGGTCAACGACAAAGACATTAGGCACGTCGTAGCGCTCCTTCCCAAACAAGCACACTACTATTTTACGCAAGCATCGGTCAACCGTGCGCTTCCGGCAGAAAAATTATCCGAAATCGCAACGATTTTTAACTTAAAAGGTAGTACCTTTGCCGATGTAAATACTGCATACCAAAGTGCGCTCAACAGTGCCACACCTGAGGATGTCATCTTTGTTGGCGGCAGCACTTTTGTAGTAGGAGACCTCTTAAGTTCAATAAACTCATAACAAAATGAAACGCTATCTCATCCTTGCGCTCTGCGCTACAACCTCTTTCGCATCATTTGCGGAAATGCTCCATCCCGGAGAAAAGATTATCATTACCAATAAAAAGGCACCCGAAGCCGTTAAGAATGCGGTTTCACCAATTACAGTGGGTGGATTTATCACTGGTAAGTATAGCATTAACGACAAGGACAACGCGACTGATAATGGTGGTTTTGAAATGCGCTATCTCCGTATTTACGGTTCTGGTTATGTGTACCAAGACTTCTTCTACCGTTTCCAGGGTGAAGTAAGTGGTGCTCCTGGTGTTGACAAAGGCGCACGCCTCCTTGACGCTTTTGTAGAATGGCAAAAGTACGACGCTTTCCGCGTAAAGGTAGGTCAATTCAAGCGCAGTTTTGGTTTTGAAAATCCCATGTCGCCCCTCGCCATTGGTCACGGTTCATATTCACAAGCAACCACAAAGTTCCTCATGAACGATCGTTGCGGAGAACACAGCAGTGGTGGTCGTGACCTCGGCGCACAAATCCAGGGTGACCTCTTCAAAGTTGGTGGCGAAAAGGGACACTATCTCTTCCACTACCAATTTGGAGTATTCAATGGTCAGGGCATCAACCACAAGGATAAAGACAAGGAAAAAGATTACATTGCTGGTCTTTGGCTTCGTCCTTTGAAGAAACTCGAAGTTGGCGGTTTCCTTTGGAACGGCACCTACACGAATGAATCAAACACTAATGACAAAATCGACCGCAAGCGTATGGGCTTCGGTGTGAAGTATGAAGACAAGTGGACGGTTCGTGCAGAATACATGTACAGTTATGGTGGTGCAATTAACAACCCCGTGGCACCCAAGCACAGCGAAGGTTGGTATGCAACAGTAGGTGTTCCCGTAGCAAAGGACTTCAAGGTGTATGGTAAATGGGACTGCTACCGCCACAACACACGCTCATGGGATAGTCTTACTACAAACTGGTGCGTATCTGCCAATTACAACCTCGGCAAGAACCTCATGATGCAACTCAACTACACTTTCACTGATGACCGCACACCCAGCACTGCTGACAACCACTACAACACTATTGATTTCCAAATCTCAGCACGCTTCTAATTCGTGATAACTCGAAATACTGATAAAATCATTTAAAGAATCCCCACCTATGAATCAAGGTGGGGATTCTTTTTATTCATGCCGTCCATTACCATATTCCCGAATATCTAAGGAACTTCTGTTTAACGGTGAAAGGAGTAACATGAAAGAAGAAAGCACTCGTGGAGTGTTAAACCACATCGTTAACCTTTAACCTTTTCCCCTCCCCTTAAATGCACAAAAAAAGACGTTATGATTGCACATAAAGTGATCACAACGTCTTTATAACGAAAAGTTTTATTTTTCTTAGAAATTATTCAGCACGGAGAGTGAAACGCTTAAATGCAGTAACTGTGCATTCTTTGTCAGCCTGCTGGAGGTACTGAGCAACAGAAATCTTGCTGTCCTGAATGAATTCCTGGTTGAGGAGACAAGCTTCCTTGTAGAACTTGTTCATACGACCCATAGCGATCTTTTCAACCATGTTTTCGGGCTTACCTTCTTCGCGAGCCTTATCAGCAGCAACCTTGAATTCTGTAGCCTTGATATCTTCAGGTACGTCAGCTTCGCAGAGAGAAACGGGGTTCATTGCTGCAACCTGCATTGCTACTGCCTTACCGTAAGTTGCATCAACATTCTTGTTGAGAGCAACCATTGTGCAGAGCTGGTGCTTACCCTGGTGGTCGTAGATAGAGATGTTTTCACCTTCGATTGTGAGGTAACCATCGAGTTCCATCTTTTCACCAGTGATACCTGAACGGTCAACAACTGCTTCTGCAACAGTAGTGTTACCGAGCTGGAGTGCCTTAACTTCGTCGAGAGTAGCACACTTGTTAGCTACAGCGAGGTCCATGATTGACTGTGCGAGAGCGATGAAGTCTTCGTTCTTAGCAACGAAGTCAGTTTCACACTTAAGAGCGATGATAGCACCGAAACCGTTTTCAACCTTACAGAGTACGCAACCTTCAGCTGCTTCGCGGTCAGAACGCTTAGCTGCTACAGCCTGACCCTTCTTACGGATGATTTCGATAGCTTCTTCGAGGTTACCGTTAGATTCTGCAAGAGCCTTCTTACAGTCGCCAAGACCTGCGCCAGTCATTGTGCGCAACTTCTTGATATCTTCCATTGATACTGCCATAGTAGTAAAAATCTTTTAGTAATAAGTCGCTGTTATTCAATAGGATTAAACATTGCGACTTAGAGTATGAATAAATGTTGTAATTTTAAGAAGAAAAAAGCTAACGCAGGCTCCATTTGTTTGAAGCTGCATTAGCTTTGTCTATGCCTGATTAAGCTTCAGCAGGAGTTTCCTTTTCTGCGCGAGCAGCCTTAGCCTTCTTGCCTTCGCCAGCTGCTTCTGTATCAACCTTTTCAGCCTTACGTTCTTCAACACCTTCAACGATAGCGCCACAGATAGCGTCGAGGATAGTTTCTACGCTCTTTGTTGCATCGTCGTTAGCGGGAATTACGTAGTCGCACTGGTTGGGATCGCTGTTAGTATCAACGATACCGAATACGGGGATACCGAGGCGCTGTGCTTCCTTCACTGCGATGTGTTCCTTGCATACGTCTACAACGAAGAGTGCTGCGGGAAGACGAGTGAGGTCAGCGATTGAGCCGAGGTTCTTTTCGAGCTTAGCACGCTGACGGCTAATCTGAAGAACTTCACGCTTTGAGAGGTTAGAATATGTACCATCGTTAGTGAGCTTATCGATAGTTGCCATCTTCTTCACAGCCTTGCGGATTGTAGTGAAGTTAGTGAGCATACCACCCGGCCAACGCTCAGTTACGTAAGGCATATTTACAGATGCTGCCTTGTCAGCAACAACCTGCTTAGCTTGCTTCTTAGTAGCTACAAAAAGGATGCGCTTGCCGCTCTTAGCGATCTGCTTGAGCGCTTCTGCTGCTTCGTCAACCTTAGCAACAGTCTTGTGCAAGTCGAGGATGTGGATACCATTGCGCTCCATGAAGATGTAGGGAGCCATAGCGGGGTTCCACTTACGTGTGAGGTGACCAAAGTGACAGCCAGCCTCGAGAAGAGTTTCAAAATTAGTTCTAGCCATTTTGAATGAATTTGTTTACGTTCTTTTTAGTTGAGTTTGTTTGTTCAACCAGCCTCGGGGTAGTCTTCAAGAATGGAGAATCTCAGAGGCTTAGATGCTAAACGAATTTTTTCAGCAAAGTTATGCAGCATCACGCTGCGAGCCGATAAAAATTAACGTTTGCTGAACTGGAAGCGACGACGAGCCTTGGGCTGACCGGGCTTCTTACGTTCAACTTCGCGAGCATCGCGAGTCATGAAGCCTTCAGCACGAAGTGCCTTCTTGTCATCTGCATTGATTTTTACGAGTGCGCGAGCAATAGCAAGACGGAGTGCCTGACTCTGACCTGTAAAGCCACCACCGTTAAGGTTTACCTTGATATCATATTTTTCAGTAGCGCCGAGCAAAGTAAGGGGCTGCTTAACAACGAACTGAAGAATTGATGAAGGGAAATATTCAGTAAGGTCACGCTTGTTGATTGTGATCTTACCAGTACCTTCTGTTACGAAGATACGAGCAACGGCGCTCTTACGGCGACCAAGTGCGTTAATCATTTCCATTGCTGCTAATCTTATTTGAGTGAGTTAATATCAATTGCCTTGGGGCTCTGTGCTTCGTGCTTGTGTTCAGCGCCTTCATACACATAGAGGTTTGTAAGAAGCTTTGCACCGAGCTTGTTCTTGGGAAGCATGCCCTTAACTACACGACGGAGGAGACGATCTGCACCATCCTTCTTAGCAAGAATGCTTGCGGGTGTGTGTTCACGCTGACCACCGGGGTAACCAGTGTAAGTGTAGTAGATACGATCAGTCATCTTCTTACCTGTAAGAACGATCTTATCAGCGTTGATGATGATTACATTGTCACCACAATCCACGTGAGGAGTGAAGTTGGGCTTGTACTTACCACGGAGCAACTTAGCCACCTTTGAACCGAGGCGACCGAGCACCTGATCCTTTGCGTCAACGATGACCCACTCTTTGTTTACTGTTGCTGCGTTAGCAGAAATGGTCTTGTAACTTAAAGTGTTCATTAAATTTAAATGTTTTTATAACTACTAATTGGTTTATCATTACTGCGATTCCCTAACCACTTACCCTTGGCCGTCAGGCAAGCTATTAACACGCAGTGTACAGCGAAATACCGCTGCTTGATAATAATCGGCGTGCAAAAGTACAAACTTCTGCGGAAATGGCAAATAGTTTACTATCTTTTTCTTCTTCAAAGACGTTATTTTTTAACAAGAAGGAGTCGCTTAACTAACGACTCCTTCTTATAACTATACCTAATAGCATGTTTCGTAAGTTACTTCAACAAAAAAGTTTTATCTTTTATGTAGATAGCAATCAACCCAACACTGTTATTCTACAAAATAATTGACGGTACGATATTGGATAATGGTGTCATGGCGTTCTAAGTCAATTTTTATCCTTTGAATCCAGTTCCCATATTTGTCAAAATCTGTATAAACAATAGTGTCATTTTGGCTTGTTGAAGAATCCGAACCAAACTCTTGATATTTTATTATGTTACCGTCCTTATCAAAAGTGTTGAGAATTTCCATTTTCTTAGTTCTAGAGTCGTACATTGCAATCATATACCCCTCATTATTAAACTCTTCAATGCGATAAATTTCAAGATTATAAACTCTAAACGAACTATGTATTTCAGAAATCTGCTTATCTACATTCAGTTTTATCACTTTATCGCCCCATTTAGTGATGTCACCATCTGCAGAATACTCAAAATACTCAAGTGTTGGAGTAGAATATTCACGAGAGTGCACTTTTAATAAGGAGGAAGAAAGACGGGAATTCTCATACTTATAAGAAACTTTTGTGCTATCAGTGTAAGTTGCCCAATCATGGTAAGTTGTTTCCTCTAATAAATTACCTGCTTTGTCATACTTTTTTCGGGAACAACTCTCACCAAATTTATCTCCTAATAGAAATGCAAAGTGTTTAGGATAATCTTCTTTTACTCCATTCCTTAATGCATAAGTTTGTGTAAAAACCGATTCCACTTTTCCTTTCATACAATGCTTGAATAGGTTGGGTATTCTGTCTCTCTGCTCATCAAAAAAATTAATACAAGACGTTACTATAAGAATCGTTATCAAGATAAAAGGACATGACTTCGCTTTCATGGTTGTTATAATGTTTTTAGGTGTGTAATATTCAGCAGAAGACTACTATTTCAGAACTCTTTATTCCTCTATTTTAGGTAGAAATCTTAGAACTCCTCTGAACTAAGTGAGCATTCGAACAACTATACGTTTGATTTGCAAATATCTGTACTTGTGTGTTCTATCAAAAGTTCTTGATTATAACTGGATAGCAATCTGCTGATTTAGCGAATACGCAAAATCGAACCGATTTGAAGTACGTAATCCTCGGTTAAGTCATTGAGTTTATAGAGTGTCTTTACTCTCATGCCATACATTTGCGAAATGTGATGCAGGGACTCGCCTGGTTGAATAACATGCATATGACCTTTCAACGACTTGTGTGCCTTTTTACGTTTTTTCTGCAAAAAAACAATAGTGCCTGCTTTAAGCTGATGCGATTTGCCCACTTCATTGTACTTACGCAACTTACGTCTGCTCACATCAAATATCTTTGAAATACTTTTGTACGTATCTCCCTCTTGTGCAACGATATAATAACGGTCGTTGCACTTATTCATGGTGTAGCGCCACACATCGGGATTACCATTGCTCAAATCATAACGGTACAACTTGTAGCGCTCAATAACATCAATAAGTTGGTACGCATATTGGGGGTTGGTGGCATAACCAGCTTTCTTTAACCCATGTGCCCAACTTTTGTAGTCGGTGATTTGATAATCAAACAAGAAGGCGTAGCGTTGCCCTTTGGTCAAGAAACGTGAATGGTCTTCATAGGATTCCTTAACCGACTTATACTTGCGGAACTTTTCATTACGCTTGTCGTCATCATGCTTCACCGTTGGCCCCGACCAATTCATCCCCTTCTTAATGCCAAAATGATTATTGGCCTTCTTAGCTAACTTACTCTGCCCTGCTCCACTTTCAAGCAATCCTTGCGCAAGAGTGATGCTGGCAGGGATTTTATACTTACGCATCTGCTCCACTGCCATATCTGCATATGTATCGATATACTTATGATACGCAGACTGGGCAGACACGACTAGCGCAAAGAATGACGCAAGCATGAAACACAGAAACTTTCCCCTGTAAAGTAAGGAGAAAGTTTCTATTATATATTTTAGATTGTTTCGTGACATGATTGTAACTACTTCACGTGGTTCCAAATTTTAAGATCCGTCACAGTGCTCTTGAAGTCACCAATCTTGCGGAGGGGGAATACAAGTGTGCGCTGATAGTAAATCTTTTCGCCATCAGTGTTATAGAGTTCTACATTCTTCATGTTGGGGCAAGAGATGTAGTCAGCCTTGCGGCGATTGTCAATAACATAAAGCGGCTTCACACCGAGCTCTTCCTTAATTTGACCGTTAACAAGGAGGCGAGTCATCTTGTTGTTACCCTGGACAGTAATTTCAACCGTCTGTCCTTCGGGAATGCGGTAGTTGAAAGTATTGAGGTAACCATCGCGTTCAAATCCGAGCTTACCTTCCTTGGGGTCAGCAATATAGAAGTTTGTGTGAGCAGATGAAAAGAGCTTTGTGCCCTTTTCTTCCTTCGCACCCGTCACCTTAAATGAAACGGTGTAGTCGTAACCAATTTCTTCGTAAGGAAGTGTATCGCCAGCCTTCACAGCCGCAATTTCAGCCACAAGAGATTGCTTTGTTTCGCCGAGTCGACCCAACCAGTTTACACCAGGAGCTTCGCTCAAGTCCCAACGCTTTGCATCCCACTGTTCGTAGGGGAGTGAAGTCTTCTTTGCTGTCCAGCACTTTACAGCAAGTGTCTGAAGCGCGGGGAAGGTGCGGTGGTGCACATCATAAGTTGAGATACCGTTGCCGTGGTGGTCGTTCCAAACGGCAAACATACCGCCGAGGATGTCGGGATCGCCTTCTTCAAACTGAACTCCGCCGATGTTTGCGGGAGTCCAATGGTTGTAAAGGTAGTGGCAATTGAGGTAGTCGTAGTAGTAACCCGCAGCAGGAACGATGTATACAAGACCGTCGGGGATAGAAACGAGTTTGTAACCCTGTTCCTTCATATCCTTAGGCTGAGCGAAGGGGTTGTGCCAAATGTTCATGATGACATTTTCGCTCTTCACGGGAGTTTCACCCTTAGCGTGTGTCAACGCACCCCAAAGCATGGCTTGCTTGCCGTAGCTTTCAACGAACTTGATGTAGTGGTCAGTAAATTCGCGGAACTTTTCTACCACCTTCTTATCGCGGTTGCTATATTCGTCAGTACCGATGTTTACCTTCTTACCGCGAAACACGGGATTTTCACCTTCAAGATATTCGCGGAAGACACTGTCGATGAAGGGATAGGTTTCGGGGTGGAACATATCGAGGTGGTCCATGCCGTAATCCTTACTACCGAGTTCGGGCTTGTAGTGTACGAATGCCAAGCAGTGAGCGGGCACGTCAATTTCGGGAATCACTTCCACGAAGTTGTTTTCACCCAAAATCTGGAGGTCAATAAACTCCTGCTTTGTGTAGTGACCATCCTTGGCTGTAAGACCAGGGTGGTTCGTGCTTTCAAGGCGGAAGGCAGAAGGTGTCTTGTCCCAATCGTTGCCAAAGAACTGGCGGAAACCATTATCATTAAGGTGCACCTGGAGGGCGTTCATCTTGTAATATGCCATTACCTTTACCAAATCTTTGAGGTAGTCAATAGGCATAAACTTACGCGCTACGTCAATCATAAAACCACGCAATTCGTATGCGGGCACATCAACAGTTTCTCCCTTGGGGAGTGCCTTATTTTGCTCTGAGAGTTGGAGCAAAGTACGCGTTGCCCAGAAAGCACCCTGAGGCGTTGCAGCTGTAATGGTAACATAGTTACCAATATTCAAGCGGTAACCTTCCTTTCCCAACGTAGCATCCTTCTTCTTTAATGTAAAGAGAATGTCACCCACCTTAGGACTACCCTTCTTTACAACGAGTGCCTTATCAAACATTGCTTCATAATCAGCCGCAAACGCATTTGCTACACGCAAGAGTTCCTTATTACTACCACTCACGCAAATTGTGCCCGATAATGTGATTTCACCTTCTGCACCTATCCATGTTTGCAATTCGGGAATTACGAAAGGTTTTTCATTTATTTGAGCAAAAATGGGGGATGTGTGCAACACAAAACACAAACCCAATAACAACGTAAACTTAATAAAAAATCTGTTCATGCTTAAAAACTTTAATTGTGAGTTTCTGAATATTTTTCCTCCACAAAATTATTGATTTATTTTTTAACTGGCAATAAATATTTCTGTTTTCCAAAATAATAAGTAAATTTGCGCCATTGTTTGTATTTCAAAGAATTTGGGAGAATATTTTTCTCGTTACCATTCTTATTTTGTCGTCACTTTTACCACCCACATTACATTATGATAACCTATACCAAGGAACAATTGTTGCTTGTTTCCATTGAAGTTCTGCAAGCGCTTGCATTACAATTTGATACCCCCCATAAGGATTCTACCGATATTGAAACATTGGTAGACGACATTTTGGAGGCACAAAAAAAAATCTTAAAGGGTGAAGCACCTATAGTTCCTGTAAAAAGAAAAAGAGGACGCCCCTCAAAGGCTGAAATTGAAGCCCGCAAAGCAACAGAAGCGCTGCTTAAGGATTTTCAAGAGTCAACATTGGACAATGTTACGGACACACTGATTACGAACGTCGAGGGTGATGGATCAGAAAATGACATGCCTGAAAATTCGGAGAATATCCATGAGGTCTTTTTAACCTTGTCTAAGCACGTTGACGAGAATTTCATCATCACAAAGGATTTACCCGAATTAGAAATTTATAACCCCGAAAATCTGAACAATACCGCTAACAATATACTGGATAAAAACGAACCGCAAGAGAATAGTACGGATGTTTTCGTCAGTGAATCTCCGCTCAATACCGTTAAAGATGATTCGACAAAGGACTACTTGCCCGAAGTCATTTTGCTTGATGGTGGCGGTGTGTTAGAATTAACAAAGGATGGATACGGGTTCCTGCGCTCAGCAGATTACAATTACCTTACCTCCCCTGATGATATTTATGTATCCCCCACTCTTTTGCGTCAATATGGTTTAAAACCTGGTGATGTGATTGCGGGTAAAATACGTGTGCCTCGCGAAGACGATAAATTTTTCGTACTCAACAGTATTGACACCATTAACGGTCTTCAACCATTAGAGGTAAGAAATCGAGTAGCATTCGAACACCTCACTCCACTTTTCCCCGATTTAAAGTTTAATTTGTGCTCAGGTACGAAAGACAGTTTGTCACGCCGTGTGGTGGATATTTTCGCTCCCATTGGTAAAGGACAACGTGCACTTATTGTTGCGCCACCTAAAACGGGTAAGACCATGCTCATGAAGGAAATAGCAAACGCAATTGCCGAGAAACACCCGGAGACTTACCTTATGATGCTACTCATTGACGAACGCCCAGAAGAAGTAACTGACATGAAGCGTACGGTGAAGGCAGAGGTTATTGCATCAACCTTTGACGCACCTGCCTCTAATCACGTTAAAATTGCAGGGATTGTGCTTGAAAAAGCCAAGCGAATGGTTGAATGCGGACACGACGTCGTGATTTTCCTTGACTCCATCACACGCCTTGCTCGTGCTTACAACACAGAAGCCCCCGCATCGGGCAAGATCCTCTCGGGTGGTGTGGATGCCAACTCTCTGCAACGCCCCAAGCGATTCTTCGGTGCTGCAAGAAACATTGAAGGGGGTGGTTCGCTCACCATCATTGCTACCGCCCTTATCGAAACAGGTTCGCGCATGGACGAAGTTATTTTTGAAGAATTTAAGGGTACTGGCAACATGGAACTTCAACTTGACCGTCAATTGGCAAATAAGAGAATATTCCCGGCTGTCAATGTTATTGCTTCAAGCACACGCAGAGACGATCTCCTGCTGTCGCCCACAACTTGCAACCGCATGTGGGTATTCCGCAATTACCTTTCACAACTCAACACGGTTGAAGCAATGCAGGAAGTTATCAAGCGCATGGACGACACCCTCCACAATGAGGAAATGCTCATGACGATGGACCGATAATCAACTTACATTTCACATTCAAAATTTCTACTCATGGAAACCATAGAATTACTTGCTCCTGCTAAAAACCTTGCAACCGGTATTGAAGCCATCAAGCATGGAGCAGATGCCGTTTACATAGGTGGACCAAATTTTGGTGCACGCTCTGCCGCAGGTAATTCGGTGGAAGACATTCAAACTCTTTGCTGCTATGCACATTTCTATGGCGCAAAGGTATATGTCACACTCAATACCATTCTTTACGATGAAGAACTTCCTGAGGCACAACACCTTATTCAGCAACTCTATGAAACAGGCGTAGATGCTCTTATCGTACAAGACTTGGCACTGTGTCGACTCTCACTTCCTCCCATTGAACTTCACGCCTCGACTCAACTTGACATAACTACCCCCGAAAAGGCACAACTGCTGGAACAAGTAGGATTCAAGCAAATTGTACTAGCACGCGAACTTTCACTTGATCAAATCAAGCAAATTCACGACACGACAAAAGTCGCTTTAGAGGCATTCATTCACGGGGCGCTCTGCGTGAGTTACAGTGGCAGATGCTACGCTTCTGAATACTGTTTCAAGCGCTCAGCTAATCGCGGGCAGTGCGCACAATTTTGTAGACTTCCCTTCACGCTCAAAGATGCTGACGGACGCATTATTCGTAAGAATAAGCACCTACTCTCCTTGCGCGACATGAATCGCTCAGCATCACTCGAAGCCATGATTGATGCTGGTATCAGTTCGTTCAAAATTGAAGGGCGACTTAAAGACATAAGTTATGTTAAAAACGTCACTGCATTCTACCGCACCCTCATTGATAGTATCATTGCTAAACGTCCCAATCAGTTAAGACGTGCTTCATTCGGTGCGTCGCAACTTCAATTCACACCTCAACTCAACAAAAGTTTCAACCGTAAATTTACGGAATACTTCATCAACGGTCAGCGCCGTGAAGAAGCCAACATCGACACTCCCAAATCCATGGGTGAAAAAATAGGTCGCATTAGTCGCATTGAGGGCAATCGACTTGAAGTTGTGCTGTACGAGGGCATCAAACTACAAGCAGGCGACGGACTTTGCTTCATTGATTACGAAGGTACACTTCATGGTTTCCGCGCCAACACCATCGCGGCAACTCCAAGACGCAATACTTTCAGAGTGACACTCTTTGGCACGCAGCAGTTCACACTTCTACCAAAGCACGTCATCACGCTCTATCGCAACAATGACCAGGAGTTCGAAAAGATTCTCTCACGAGAAAGTGCAACTCGCAAACTGCTCCTTCAACTCACCCTCAGCGAAACTCCCGAAGGGTTCTCCCTCACAGGTGTAGATGAAATGGGACGTACTGCCACACAGTCGATATCATCACCGCACCAACCTGCAATGAATCACCAGCGCGAAAATATTCTTCGCCAACTCCTCAAAGTGGGTGACAGTCCATACATTATCGAGAATATCGACATCCAGTTCTCCAACGATTGGTTTATCCCTTCCTCCGTACTTTCCAACGCACGCAGAGATGTGATTCAGCAGATGCTTACCGCTTCACCATCACATCAGGATTTACCAACAACTGAACCACAAAATTTCCGAGCACCTGCCCTGCCCTCACACCTTGATTACACGGCCAATGTATCCAATGTCGAAGCAAAGCAGTTCTACACAAACTTGGGAGTAACGGCATGCGATAAAGCCTTCGAGTTGGAGCAACCCAAAGGGCAAAAAACCATAATGTTCTGCAAGTATTGTCTGCGCCATGAATTAGGTATATGTAAGAAGTTACCCAACGTTACCCAACGCTATAAGGAACCTCTAACACTCCATAGTGCAGACGGCAAGCAGTTTGAATTATCCTTTAATTGCAAAGATTGCGAAATGACAATCTTAACCAAAGAAACATAGAAAATACGATAGACCGTATAGGTCAAAAAAACAGAAGTGGAGATAATCCTTAATTGGATTGCCTCCACATTTTTAGTATATATTGATATTTACTTTTCCAACTTGTCCAACAACAATTCAAATTGGGGAATTATTATTGTTTTCCTACCTAAACGCAAAAATCCTTCTTGCTGTAAACCGTTAAGGCATTTACTCACAGACAGACGAGAGGTGGAAAGACTTTGGGCAAGGTCAGTCATACCAACGTAAAATGTTTTGCTGCCATTAGGAGTAATTAAGTGCCTGGATAGAAATAAAATCATTGCTTCAACAAGCAATAACTGACGGTTAAGAAAACGTGCATCTACCTGTAATTTATCTGCAAGGTGACTCAAATAGCAGAGCAATGATATACGAAAGGTGTAGAAATCCATAAGATGTGTCACAACCTCGTGCTTCGCAATACTAAGTAGTTGTGCATCAGTGGTGGCTTGCAGGGTGTGACGCCAGGTTAATGACCGCCCAAAGAGACATTCGGGTTGAAAGATAAAGGGAGCGTCAAGGGTTTCAGTTACACGAAACGATTCAGATACGTAATGTGTAAGTTGAAACGTGCCACTAAGCGCATAAATCAACTGTGATGCCGACTTACCCTGCTCTGTTATCAGTTCGCCTGCCTCTACTGACACGAAATTAAACCGCGAACGTTCAAGCATTCTCAACAGGTCGTCACGACTAACGCCCTGGAATAAGGGTAACGACTGAATGCGGGTAAAAACACTATCCTGCATATTGGAAGTTTCAGAAGTAGACAGGAGATTTAGTCAATTGTAGAATAATGTTGAAGCATATCGCCTTCTTGGTAAATGAAATACACCTTTAATTCGGGATGCTTATCAAGCACTACCTTAGCATCATCAAGTCCAAGTACCATAAATGCAGTAGCATAGGCATCTGCCACGGCACACGTGGGGGCAATAACAGTAGCGGAAAGGAGCGAGTGTGTCACAGGCGACGCCGTACGGGGGTCAATGGTGTGAGACACACGATGACCAGCCTCATTCACATAGAAATTGCGGTAATTGCCACTTGTTGCCATGGCTGCGTTATCAAGATGAACTACCTGTTGCACAGAAGATGTTGTTGTAGTAGGTTTTTGAATACCGATACGCCAGTTTGTTCCTTTTTCATTCACACCTTTAACTACGACTTCCCCGCCTATTTCTACCATATAGTTAGCCACTCCGTTAGCACTGAGCATATCTGCCACACAATCTACGGCAAATCCTTTTGCTATAGCACCAAAGTCTAAGTTAATTCGCGAGTCAGTACGCACGAGCAGTGTATCACCTTCAAGCGTTACATTTTGGTAACCCACTAAGGCAACAATGCTATCCAATTCATGTGAGGTAAGCGACATACGGCGCTTAGGACCAAATCCCCACGCATTTACAGCAGGAGCAACTGTGGGGTCAAAAGCACCATCGGTGGACTCAGACACCGTGAGTGCCAATCGAAATACTTTACAGAAAAGACTATCTACACGATTGCTTTCACCACTGTTGACGCGCGCCAACGTGCTCTGTTTGTTAAACATTGAAAGCGAATTATCCACACGGTGAAGCACCGAGTCAATACACGCATCAAGCACTGATGAATGCTGATATACAACCTTATACTGCGTTCCGAAAATGCGCCCCTCGCTCATATGATAAATGGTTGAATCCGCAGGTTGATGGTTGCGAAGGATGATTACTGTGCCTACCAGCAGGAATATAAAAAACAGGACTTTAAGGTATTTCATAAATTACAACTCAAATATGATGTTAAAGTTTGCACCAAATATTCCATTCTTATTTCTGCCATACCCAGGGGCATACCATGGTTTACCAATACCACCCGACTTTTCGGAAAGTCCGAACTTATAGCGCAACGACCAACCTAATTGGATAAAGGAACATACGCGTGACTCAATGCCGAAAAGCAGTTCTCCCCAATGTTTATTGCCACTAACCCCTTTCACCTGATAAGGGATTGTCACATCCCAAACGGGATCGTAAATACCGGGTGAGGACACATCATATTTAAATGAGGTAAAACCGTACCTTACACCACCAAAAATGCGATTGCCACTTAATTTATTCTTCGAGAAGTTCATATCCATTCCTATACGGAAATAGGGTGCTTTAGTGGAATAGTTTACGCTCGAAGTTTCGTCAGTATGGTTGCACTCTGAAAATCCCACTTCAAGGATTGGGAAATACGTTTCAAGCAGATTGACCCTGCACATTGCTTCAAGTTGTCCGCTTGATGATGCCATACGCGTAATAGGTCCAACAATATCTACCCCAACAGCAACACCGCTGAAAAAGCGCGGTTGTTCTCCCGCTTCAAGCGCTCGACGTGCTTCTTCACGAGAGGAGTAGAGTTTGGCATCAGACTTTTCTGCCACCGTGTCTGCTAATAGGCACCTGGTTGTTGCTACCGCAGGAACTCCCCAACAGATGTTAAGGAGCAACACGCAAATAAATCTGTATATTTTCAATATCATAATAATCTACTAAACCACGAACAACGGCAACACTATCAATGCATACCGGAGTTAGACTTTCTTTTGAATTGCTGTAAGCTACATCTGTAAGGTTATAAAACATCGTAGCAGGACATTCTACCGACTCAAAGTGTGGATTATTTTTATGACTGATAAAAAGTGTGTCAACAACTTCATCGCCCCATGAATCAGTAAAGTGCAACAACATAGTGTCACGCACACTACCTACTTTTAAGGGGAGCACAAAGTTCTTGATTGCCTGTGCCGCATTGAGCAACACAGTATCCTTACCCGCCGGTTTAATTGTAAGCGTCTGCTTAATTGACAATTCCGCTTTCGTTTCAGCATCATAGAGTCCGCAAGTCATTACCACCACACTATCCAGTGGGCACTCCACCTCCGTACAGGAAGAGAAATTCAGGCCAACCAATATTCCAAACAAGTACAATAACTTACGCATCATAAAGTCTTTTCAATCTGATAGTTATTTCTGCTCATCGCATTGCGACTAATCAATTCTCCGAGGAAACCAGCAAGGAAAAGCTGGGTACCAAGTATCATCATCGTCAGGGCGATGTAGAAGTATGGAGAATCGGTCACAAGGGGAGCAGGTGTATGGTTGTAGAGGGCAATGATTTTAGTGCCACCCACCACAATGCATGCGAGGAAACCGAAGAAGAACATGAGCGTACCGATGAAACCAAAGACATGCATGGGCTTCAAGCCGAAACTATTGAGGAACCAAAGCGAAAGCAAGTCGAGATAACCATTCACGAAGCGGTTGAGACCTCCAAACTTGGTGCTTCCAAACTTACGCGCCTGATGTTGCACCACCTTTTCGCCAATCTTGTCAAACCCCGCATTTTTAGCCAAATAAGGGATGTAGCGGTGCATTTCTCCATACACCTCGATATTCTTCACCACCTCCTTACGATATGCCTTGAGACCGCAATTAAAGTCGTGCAAGTTATTGATACCGCTCACCTTGCGAGCAGTGGCATTAAAGAGTTTTGTGGGGATAGTCTTTGACAACGGGTCGTAGCGCTTCTGCTTATAACCGCTCACAAGGTCATAACCCTCCACCTTAATCATGCGATAGAGTTCGGGGATTTCGTCGGGCGAGTCTTGAAGGTCGGCATCCATAGTAATCACCACATCACCCTGCGCCATGTCAAAGCCACAGAACAAGGCAGGCGACTTCCCATAATTACGGCGGAACTTGATGCCACGAACATGCTCGGGGTCAGTAGCCGAAAGCCCCTCAATGACTTCCCAACTCTTATCCGTAGAACCGTCGTTCACAAAAATCACCTCATACGAGAACTTATTTTCATTCATCACACGCGTAATCCACGCATAGAGTTCGGGCAAACTTTCGTCCTCATTATAGAGGGGAACCACTACAGAAATATCAAAATGCTTATTCATATATCTTTCTAACTATGAAACGATTATATCCTATTTCATTCATCTTTACTTTAAGCGACGCAAGCAGATGGCAATAATGAGCGAGAGCAGGGGCGACACCATCAAATTGCCGTAAAACACCATCATGGCATAAGTGGCAGGTGGCACGCATCTCAATCCATTGATTACCTCCTCCAAGGTAAACCCTTGCATCGCCGCCGCCAAGTCTTGCTGCACCTCTTTTTGCGCCAACAATTCCTTCACCTCGGGGCGATTAAAGTATGACACATACGCATCAAACACATATCCACCATCAAAATACGACAAGTAAACATACACGCCGATAGCCACCCATGTTGAGGCATAAACCGTGGTCAAGAGCGTGTGTAGGAAGCCCTGCGTAATAGTAAACACCCCTGTCGGAGCCACCATCGTGCGAAACTTCCTTGTCAGCAAAAGTAGCATTATGGGCGTAAAGAGCAGCATCATTAGGTTTACCATCGAGAGCACCCCATAGGTAAAACTCCCCACCATGGCACACTGCGTCAGCAACACCCAAATGCCGACCACCAGCCCATTTTGCATGGCAAAGGCATTGATTTGAGCTAACGGATTCCGCATAACTGTCATAGGCAAAAGTGAGATAATAGTGTATATCTCTGCAAAGATATAGTTTTTTTAACGAACTACTGAAAATATCCTCACAAAAGTCTCTCGGAGCAAGTAAATAACTAACTTTGCATTTCAGTAAACAAGTTGACAGACGGAAGTAGACAAGATAGTTTGCTCTCATTTCACATTTCTCATTTTCTCATTCTCCTTATGCCTATCCACAAAATCACCTCACTATCCCACCCCGACCTTGCCCTCTTCACATCACTCACAGAGTCGCAATTGCGCAACCGCCTGGAGCCCGAAAAGGGCGTATTCATCGCTGAAAGTCCCAAGGTCATCCGCGTAGCCCTTGCCGCTGGTTGCACGCCCATCGCCCTGCTTTGCGAGGAGCGCCACCTCACGGGCGACGCTCGCGACATCATCGAGCAATGCCCCGACCTCCCCATCTACACCGGCACGCGTGAAGTGCTTGCTTCGCTTACGGGATACACGCTCACCCGAGGCGTGCTTTGCGCCATGCGTCGCCCCTCGGCGCCCACCGTTGAGGCCGTATGCCGCAATGCCCAGCGCATTGTGGTGATTGACAGCGTGGTCGATACCACCAACATCGGCGCCATCTTCCGCTCGGCAGCAGCCCTCGGCATTGATGCCGTATTGCTCACCCCCTCGAGTTGCGATCCTCTGAACCGCCGTGCCGTGCGCGTCTCCATGGGCTCCGTGTTCCTCGTGCCCTGGACATGGGCACCCTCCGCATTTCAAGAAAACCTTAACGCCCTCGGGTTTAAAACCGCCGCCATGGCACTGCGTGACAACTCCATATCCATTGATGTCCCCATCCTACGCGAGCAGCAGAAACTCGCATTCATCATGGGCACAGAGGGCGACGGACTCGATAGCGCAGTCATCGACAATGCCGACTTCGTGGTGCGCATCCCCATGTCCCACCATGTCGACTCCCTCAATGTAGCTGCCGCCTCTGCCGTAGCATTTTGGGAATTAAGGAAGCGAGAGGAGTAAGGCAAATAAGACAACTATAAATTAAAGCATTAAGGACTGGTTTTCAATAGAAAATCAGTCTTTTGTTTTACCTTTTATATAACACCTCTACATACACCACTCGCCCCACCCAACGAGTTGTTTTTTTCAATCCCCCAATGCCCCCTTTCACATTACAAAGATACAACATTCATGAGGCAATGTGAGAATTAATGAGAATTAGTGAGAATTAATTTTTCAATTCATCAATAATCCGCTGAAACACTTGATTCTCACTCTCATTCATCTTACAGAACTGGCCACACTAAATGCAAAGTGTGACATGTGACAATTTTGCGTCCTCCTCAATCAGCATTTCCGCTGGAAGCAACTATGACGAAGCATCCATAACAGCCAAGTGGAATACCTCTCAAAAATCAAGCGCAACCGCCCTCGCATTACAGATTACAGATTACAGTTATTTTGTTTTGCTACTTACCTCCCCTCCTGCATAAGCATAAAAAATTTTATTATATATATAATAACTTATTTTTCTTTGACTTTTCCACGCCTCTGACTTATCAAATAGAAAAAACTGTAATCTGTAATCTGTAATGCCTAACGGTAACTGAATGAAAGTGTGGAGGGGTATGATAGAAAAATGTCGAAAAATTTTATTGCTGATTATCAACAAATTAAGAAAATTAATTCTCACTAATTCTCATTAATTCTCACTTCTCCATCTGTATGTTGTATCTTTTTGTATTGTGGAAACGATGATACCACGGCAAAAAGCATTTGGCAATTACTAAGTCCCTCATATTTTCAACTAACCCTCTGATATTTTGAAATAAATCTCGATTGCAAAATACCGCTTATTTTTCCCCTCTTTTATTAAAATTAAGTTGCCCACCCCACCTTTTTTAAGTAACTTTGCAGAAAATTTGAATATCATTACATTTCTCTGAAAATATGAAGCATTACCTCCTTCCGATTGTTTGCGCTATGGCGCTGACGGCACAGGCGAAAGACACGCTACGCGTGGAGCGCGTGGGCGTCACTACCCCCATCACGATTACGGCAGACGCACCCTATATGACGGATTCGCTCGACAACAAGGGCAATAAGTATAGCGCTACGGTGCTTAACGACCATGCTACGCGCGCCTTTGCCCAGCAAGAGGTGACGGCTACGCTTGAAAGTGGTGTGGCACTGACGGCGGTGGATAGTATGCAGACTTTGCGTGTGCTCCAGTTTGGTGTGCGCACAGACCGCTACGCAAAGGCTTCGCTTGATGTTAAGAATCTGAAGAACTACAAGGTGTTTGTCAACGGCAAGGCGGGCTCTACGGCGCTCACCATGACGCCAGGACACTACGATGTACGCTTGGTGTGCCTGCAAGAAAAGGACGCAAAGGACAGCGTGAACATCAGCGTCGTTGGCGACTGCTTGGAGGGCGTTGAGGTGAACCCCACAACGAAGCGCCCCTACTTGATGGCAGAAATGATGCAGGGAAAGCGTACCTACAACGCGCGTATTTCTCCCTCGGGCAAGTACTTGGTGACTTACTATCAGCACACGATGGAGGATGGCAAGAACTATTACCGCACGGTGCTCAGCGAAACGGAGAGCGAGCGCACCATTGCACAGTATGACTCGTATGTGGACTACAACTGGGTGAAGACAAAGGATGCCCTTTACTTCACACGCACGAATGAGAAGGGCAAGCAGCTCGTGCTTCTCGATCCTGCTACAATGCAGGAGACAGTGCTTGCAGATGCCCTTCCCGATGGTGGATTCACCCTTGCGCCCACACTTGACTACTTGATCATCACAAAGTCGCAGGAGGGCAAGAAGCCCAGCGGTTCGCTCCGCGAGTTGCAACACCCTGACGACCGCATGCCTGGCTATCGCAACCGCACTTCGCTTTGGCGCTACGACCTTAAGGAGCGTCGCATGCAGCGCCTCACATTTGGCAATACGAGCCTCGGACTTCACGACATTTCTAACGACGGGGCAAAGTTGCTCTTGATGCGCTCTACGATGGAGCCCTCACGCGCGCCCTACCGTCGCTACTCTATTTATGTAATGGATGCCTTGACGGCAAAGGTTGACACGGTGATTGCCGACACGGCGTGGCTCTCAAGTGCGAAATTCTCACCCGATGCATCACAATTGCTCATCAACGCTTCAACAAAGGCGTTTGACAACATCGGTCTTGAGGTGAAGCCCGGTCAGCACCCCAATGCGTTTGACCTCCGCCTCTACCTTTACGACATCAAGTCGGGAGAAGCAAAGGCGTTGCTTCCCGATTTTGCACCCTCTGTAGACAGTTATTCTTGGCACCCCACCAACGGACTTATCTACATCACAGCTGCCGACGGTAGCGACCGCAGCATTTGGCAGTTGAACCCAAAGACGCTCGAAAGGGTGAAGTTTGACATGCCCCTATCGTATGTTTCGACTTTCTCTTACGCATCGCTTCAGAAGGTGCCTACAGCTGTTGTGCTCGGACAGGACGGTGGCGAAAGAGCGCGCGAAATGTTCCGCGTGACGCTCAACCCCAAAAAGATGCGTGCGACGCGCATTGGTGAGGTAAATTTTGACGAACTCTACAAGGATGTTGCCATCGGCACCTGCCACGACTGGAAGTTCCAAAGTTCTCGTGGCGATAGCGTGCAGGGCTTCTACTACCTCCCCGCTAACTTTGACACCACGAAGAAATACCCCCTCATTGTGTATTACTACGGCGGTTGTACACCCTCTAACAAGTTGCTTGAAATCAACTACCCCTATCAGGTGTTTGCAGCCCTCGGTTATGTAGTATATGTGGTACAGCCCAGCGGTGCGCTCGGATTTGGTCAGGAGTTTGGCGCACGCCACACAGGCACTTGGGGCGACATGTCAAGCGACGACATCATCGAAGGCACACAGCAGTTCTGCAAGGAGCATGCGTATGTTGATACGACGAAGATTGGATGTATCGGTGCATCATACGGTGGCTTCATGACGCAGTATTTGCAGACAAAGACCAACCTCTTTGCAGCAGCCATCTCACATGCAGGTATCTCAAACATTGCCTCTTATTGGGGCGGTGGTTACTGGGGTTACACTTACGGTGAAGCCGCACAATACGGCAGTTTCCCCTGGAACAATCCCGACCTCTACACCAAGCATTCTCCCCTCTTCAACGCCGACAAGATTAACACTCCCCTCCTCCTCATTCACGGCACGGTAGACACCAATGTGCCTCCCTTTGAAAGTCAGCAACTCTACACTGCCCTCCGCATCTTGGGCAAGGAAGTGGCTTACATCCAGGTGAACGGCGAAGACCATGTCATCACCAATTGGCAGAAGCGCCTTGAATGGCAAAACGCCATCTTCGCTTGGTTTGCAAAGTACTTGAAGGGACAGGATGAATGGTGGAAAGCGATTGATAAGTAAAACATGTTTATAGCAAATCAACTAAAATCAACGAATCGCGCAGAGTTGCTTCTCTACCTTTGGCAGATTGAGGACATTCTTCGCGCCTACGATTGCGATATTGACCAACTGAAAGAAGGTTACCTCACCCGCTTCGAACTTGATGAAGCACAAAAGGAGGAACTCGTAAAGTGGTATACCGACCTCTGCACAATGATGCTTGAAGAGGGCATGAAGGAGCATGGACACTTGCAGATTTGCAAGAATGTGCTCATCGGTCTTGACGACCTCCATCAGCAATTGCTCAACTCCTCAAAGTTTCCATACTATAAGGAGATGTATTACCGCGTGCTCCCCTTCATCGTTGAATTGCGCAAAAAGGGCGTAAATCAAGAAGACTCGGAGTTACAAGTGTGCTTCAATGCCCTATATGGTTACATGATGCTTCGCCTCAAACAGCAGGAGATTTCTGAAGAAACGCAAACTGCCGTGAAGCACATTTCTACCCTTCTTGGACAACTTTCAGATTACTATTTGAAGGACAAACAAGAACCTCTTGAATTTTAATATTTAGAATCAACATAATGAACATATTAATTACCGGTTCTAAAGGCCAACTCGGAAGTGAAATCCAGCGATTGGCAGCAGACTTGGACAAAGAGGAGTACCAATTTATCTTTACCGATAAAGAGGAACTCGACATCACCGACCGACAAGCGGTGTATGACTTCGTGGAGCAAAACAATGTGAGCATCATCGTCAATTGTGCTGCTTATACCGCGGTAGACAAGGCTGAAACAGATGCCGAACTTTGCGAACTCCTCAATCATGACGCTCCCATGTATTTGGCAGAAGCCATTGACAGCATGGGGGGAAGTATGATTCAAATTTCTACCGACTATGTCTTTGACGGCACCACTTGTCGCCCTTACTCTGAAGATGACCTCACCAACCCACAGGGCGTTTACGGACGCACAAAGTTGGCGGGCGAAGAAGCCGTCATCCGCTCATGCGTGGGTGCGATGGTTATCCGTACAGCGTGGCTCTACTCATCTTTTGGCAACAACTTTGTCAAGACTATGATTCGCCTCGGCAAGGAGCGCGACACTCTTGGTGTTGTGGTTGATCAAACTGGAACTCCCACCTATGCGCGTGACCTTGCATCGACTATACTCGAAATAATCAAACAAGGAATTGTTCCTGGCGTATATCATTACTCTAACGAGGGCACAACATCGTGGTACGACTTCACCAAAGCCATCCACCGCATTGCGGGTATCAACTCATGCCAGGTGAAGCCCATCCACACGGAAGACTACCCCACCCCCGCAAAGCGCCCTGCCTACTCCGTGCTTGACAAAACAAAGATTAAAAACACCTTCAACATATCTATTCCCTGGTGGGAAGACAGTTTGAAGGAAGCAATGAAGGAAATAAACTAAACTAAACATAAACAAGTTGACGAGTAAACAAGTTGACAAGAAAGTTTGAGAGATTAACATATAACAGAACCTTCATCTCATGCTCATACACTTCGGTGACTCTCTCGTTTACTTGTCTACTACAAACTCGTCTACTAAACATAAAAAAATGAATCCCGAAATTAGTCGTCGCCGCACCTTCGCCATTATCGCTCACCCTGACGCGGGTAAGACATCACTTACCGAAAAACTCCTCCTCTTCGGTGGACAGATTCAAGTGGCTGGTGCCGTTAAGAGCAATAAGATTAAGAAGACCGCTACATCCGACTGGATGGAAATCGAAAAGCAGCGTGGTATCTCTGTCACAACATCTGTAATGGAGTTTGACTATCGCGACTATAAGATTAACATTCTCGACACACCAGGTCACCAGGACTTTGCCGAAGATACCTACCGCACCCTCACTGCCGTAGATAGCGTTATCATCGTTGTCGATGGTGCAAAGGGGGTAGAAACGCAGACACGCAAACTTATGGATGTGTGCCGCATGCGCAACACTCCCGTAATCATCTTCGTCAACAAGATGGACCGCGAAGCAAAGGACCCCTTCGACCTCATGGACGAACTTGAAGAAGAACTCCAAATCAAGGTGCGCCCCCTCACATGGCCTATCGAGAGCGGTATCCGCTTTAAGGGTGTTTACAACATCTACGAGCAAAATCTCAACCTCTTCCAAGCATCAAAGCAAGTGGTGGCTGAGAAGGTGGAAGTGGATATCAATACTCCCCAACTCGATGAACACATCGGCACAGACCTTGCTGACAAACTCCGTGGCGAACTCGAACTCATCGAAGGCGTTTACCCCGATTTTGAAGTTGCAGATTACCTCGAAGGACATCTTGCACCCGTATTCTTCGGTTCGGCGCTCAACAATTTCGGTGTCGAAGAATTGCTCAACACTTTCGTAGAAATTGCTCCTTCTCCCCGCCCCGTAAAGGCTGAAGAGCGCAATGTAGAGCCCGACGAACAGAAATTTACGGGTTTCATCTTTAAGATTACCGCCAACATCGACCCCAACCACCGCTCTTGCGTAGCCTTCTGTAAAGTATGCTCTGGTAAGTTCGTGCGCAATGCGCCCTACCTCCATGTGCGCCACGGCAAGACGCTCCGCTTCTCCTCCCCGACCCAATTTATGGCGCAGCGTAAGACAACTGTTGACGAAGCATGGGCAGGCGACATTATCGGTCTCCCCGACAACGGCACCTTCAAAATTGGTGACACGCTCACCGAAGGCGAACTCCTACATTATCGCGGTCTCCCCTCATTCTCGCCCGAAATGTTTAAGTACATTGAAAATGCTGACCCCATGAAGACGAAGCAACTTCAAAAGGGTATTGAGCAACTCATGGACGAAGGTGTGGCGCAGCTCTTTGTCAACCAATTCAACGGACGCAAAATTATTGGCACCGTAGGTCAACTTCAATTTGAAGTTATCCAGTACCGCCTTGAAAACGAATACAATGCCAAGTGTCGTTGGGAACCCATTTCCCTCTACAAAGCATGTTGGATTAAAAGCGACGATGCCGCTGAACTCGAAAACTTCAAGAAGCGCAAATACCAATACATGGCAAAGGACCGTGAAGGACGCGATGTATTCCTTGCCGACTCTGGTTATGTGCTTCAAATGGCGCAAAACGACTTCAAGAACATCCGCTTCCACTTCACAAGCGAGTTTTAAAAATACAATACTTTCATATTAGCATGATATACAGATATCCCTCAGTCAGATTCGATTGGGGGATATTTATGTTTTATTTCTCTACTCTGTTGAATGTAATTGAAATATTGACCAAGAAAAAACGTATATTTTGGACTGTAAAATATGATTTCAAAAAAAATTGTGTACATTTGCAGATGGACGCAATAATTTGAATTGCGCTTCATAATGACTAACATATAATTAAATTTCAAAATATGGAAAACAAGGAACTCATCCAGTACTGTGAGCAGGTGGCTCAGGTATGGGCAACTTCTCCCAAGTTTGACGAAGAAACTCGCGCTACCGTTCAGGCAATGCTTGACAATGAAGACAAGACTCCGCTGATTGATGCCTTCTATCAGAACTTGGAGTTTGGCACAGGTGGTTTGCGTGGCACAATGGGTGTGGGCACAAACCGCATGAATAAGTACATCGTAGGTATGGCTACTCAGGGTTTTGCAAATTATATCAATAAGGCGTTCCCCGAAGGTGGTCAGAGCGTTGTGGTTGGTCATGACTGCCGCAACAACGGTCGTATGTTTGCTGAAAGCGTAGCTGCTATTTTCAGCGCTAACGGCATCAAGGCTTATTTGTTTGAAAGCCTCCGCCCCACTCCCGAAATCAGTTTTGCCATTCGTCAGTTGGGCGCTGTGGCAGGTGTGAATGTTACGGCTTCTCACAACCCCAAGGAATATAATGGTTACAAGGCTTACTGGGCAGATGGTGCGCAGGTGTTGGCTCCCCACGATAAGGGTATCATCGACGAAGTAAACAAGGTTAAGATTGAGGATGTGAAGTTTGAAGCTAACTGGGATTTGATTCAAATCATTGGTGGCGAAATGGACTTCGACTACATGACAGCCGTGAAGGAAGCGATGATTGACCAGGAGGTGATTTTGCGTCAGAAGGACTTGAACATCGTTTATAGTGCGATGCACGGAACGGGACGCGTAATCGTGCCTTTGTGCTTGCGCTCTTGGGGCTTCCAGAATATCAATGTAGTGCCCGAGCAAATGATTGTGGATGGAGACTTCCCCACTGTAGTGAGTCCCAACCCCGAAAATGCGGAAGCAATGACGCTCGGTATGAACCTCGGTACGAAGCTCAATGCCGACCTCGTGGTGGCAACAGACCCCGACGCCGACCGCTTGGCAATCGTGTGTCGCAACCCACAGGGCGAATGGCAGATTATCAATGGTAACCAAACGGCAATGATGTTTGTATATTACATCATCAAGAATAAGATTGCCCTTGGTCAGTTGAAGGATAGCGACTTCTTGGTGAAGACTATCGTAACAACAGAAGTCATTGCCGAAATGGCGAAGAAGAATAATGTGGAACTCCGCGACTGCTACACAGGCTTTAAGTGGATTGCTCGCGAAATCGCAATTTCTGAAGGTAAGCAAAAGTATATTGGCGGTGGTGAAGAAAGCTTCGGTTTCTTGCCTTACGACAAGGTTCGCGATAAGGACGCTCCCGCAAGCATCTGCTTGATTTGCGAAATTGCAGCTTGGGCAAAGGATCAGGGCAAGACGCTCTACGACCTTCTCATGGACATCTATAAGGAATACGGCTTCAGCTATGAGCACACCATCAATGTAACCAAGCCTGGTAAGTCGGGCGCTGACGAAATCAAGCAGATGATGGCTGATTTCCGTGGCGACAAGGCTCCCAAAACAATCGCAGGCAGCACAGTTGTATTGACAAAGGATTATCAAAGCCTCGTAGCGAAGGACAACTTGGGCAACGAAACGAAGTTGGACTTCCCCGCAACAAGCAATGTATTGCAGTTCTTCTGTGAAGACGGCACAAAAGTCAGTGTGCGTCCCTCAGGTACAGAACCCAAAATCAAGTTCTATTGCGAAATCAAGGATAGCATGAAGTGCTCATGCGAATATCCCGCATTGATTGAAAAGGCTTTGGGTAAGGTTGAGGAAATCAAGAAGGATTTGGGCTTGTAATACCTTATAAAAGATAAAAAGGAGAAAGGAGAAAAGAGAAAGTGCTTGCGCGGTAATATTCCGCATGGATATTTACACAAATATCCCGCATGGTCTTTCTCCTTTCCCCTTTCTCATTTAATCCCATGTTCTACTTTTCCTTCTGCCAAGGAGACATATTGCTGACTTCCGACAAGAAGATTCCGCAAGACATTACGCAGGCACTATCCCTGCAACCTTGGCACACACAAATAGAATTCTTTGACGAGTCGGGCACATGTTGCGTTGCGCTCAAGTTAGATGCGCCCATTCATCGTAAAGGATATATGATGATAGGGTTGCGCGAGAGTTTTGAGGTGCTTGACGAGGCGAGTTACATGCTGGCAAGTAAGGCGCGTGAGTTGCTTTATTGGAGCGACAATTCGCAGTATTGCGGCGTGTGCGGAAGCCCGATGAAGTTTCACACCCACATCTCAAAGCGCTGCACGGAGTGTGGCAAAGAAGTGTGGCCAGCGTTGGCACCAGCCATCATCGTAGCGGTAACACGCGGAGAAGAAATTCTGCTCGTGCAGAGCAAAAACTTCCGCGGAGACTATATGGGACTCGTAGCGGGCTTTGTAGAAACAGGCGAAACGCTCGAAGAGTGCGTCAGACGCGAAGTGTGGGAAGAAACTCATATACGCATCAAAAACTTGCGCTACAAAGCCAGTCAATCGTGGCCTTATCCATCGGGATTGATGATTGGATTTTTCGCTGAATACGAAAGCGGAGAACTCAACATTCAACGCAGCGAATTGAGAAAGGGAGGATGGTATTCACTACGCAACCTTCCCGCAATCCCAGGTAAAGTAAGCCTTGCCAGACAACTTATTGATGAAATTAAGAAAGAGATTATTGGGGCGTAAGCGCATCTAACGCTTGAAAAAAGAGCCTCCGCATCCCCTTACTCTTTCCTCATTTCAGAACTTCTCTAAATAGATTCACCCCCATGTTTTCATTACTCAAATTCATCTGTCAATCTCCTCACCTTCGTCCGAACAAGGAGGAATATGCCACGATGCGCACTTTCATAAGTCAGTGCATCGAGGAAGGTGCGCCGTTGCAGAATGCCTTTCAGCACAACTGCATCGAAATGGCGCTACGCACGATTCAATTGGTGCATGATGAAATTGGGTTGAAGGGGCATGAATTAAAGGCATACTTACTCCACTCAATTATTGACACCGATAGTCAGCGCCAAACGGCAATTTCGCTCTTTGGTAGCGCTGTTGGCGATATGCTTGAGCGCTTTAATAATGTGTCTACCCTACTCTTACGCACCGATAAGTTTAAGGAAGAAAACTTCCGCAACCTCTTTGTGCACCAGGCGGGAGATATGCGCATCGTGCTCATTCTCATCGCCGAAAGCGTAGTCATGATGCGCCACATTAAGGACACCGAGCAAGTAGATGCTCAGTTGGCGCTTTCAAGAGAGGCGGCATACCTTTACGCACCCCTGGCACACAAGTTAGGACTCTACCAATTGAAGCGTGAACTCGAGGACCTCTCCTTAAAATATATGGAGCGCGACGCCTATTATATGATTAAGGAGCATCTTAACACCACAAAGCAGAGCCGAGATGCCTACATCGAAGACTTCATCGCTCCAATCCGACAACTACTTGACGAAGAGGGATTAAAGTATCACATCAAGGGGCGCACAAAGTCCATCCACTCCATTTGGCAAAAGATGAAGAAGCAGCAATGCGGCTTCCACGGCGTGTACGACCTCTTTGCCATCCGCATCATCCTCGATGCACCGTTTGAGAAGGAGAAAGAGCAATGCTGGAAGGTGTTTTCATTAGTAACCGCCAAGTACGAAAGCAGCCTTAAACGCCTTCGCGACTGGCTTACCGTGCCAAAGAGTAATGGATATGAGAGCCTTCACATCACCGTGCGCGGACCTCAAGACAAATGGGTGGAAGTGCAGATTCGCACCGAGCGCATGGATGAAATCGCAGAGCATGGTCTTGCGGCGCACTGGCGCTATAAGGGCGTCAAGGCCTCGGGGGATGGTGTAGAAAACTGGTTGTCAAACATTCGCACCGCATTAGAAACGGGCAACGACGCACTGCTCACCGACAATTTGGCGGTAAGTGGCAAGCAGGATGTTTATGTATTCTCGCCCAAGGGTGACTTATATAAATTGAGTGCCGGCGCTACGCTCATTGACTTTGCTTATCACATCCATTCCAGAGTGGGCGACCATTGTGTGGGCGGACGCATCAACGGAAAAGCCGTGCCCATTCGCCACCAATTGGAAAGCGGAACTACGGTGGAGGTGCTCACGCAAAGCACACAGACACCCAAATTAGAATGGCTGAATGTAGCCGTAACGGCTCACGCTCGCGCAAAAATCAAAGCCAGTGTGCGCGACCTGCAAGCCAAAGAGGCCGTAATGTCGCGCGAACTCTTTGAGCGCAAACTCAAAAACAAAAAGTTAGATTGGGACGAGAGTGTCATCAACATCCTTATCAAGAAATTAGGGTTTAAGGAAGCCAGCGACTTCTACAAATCGCTCACCGACGGACGCAGTGATGTCAACGAAGTGTTGGAGCGCTATGTAGAAATCTCGAAGCGAGAAGCAGGCCAACTTGAACGCACCACCCCTGTCAGAAGAGCGGACGAATTTAACCTCTATCCCGAACAAGACACCAAGCGCTCGGACACAGAAAACGATGTACTCATCATCGACAAAAACTTGAAGGGCATTGACTTCCAGATGGCGCGATGCTGCTCTCCCGTCTATGGCGACAAAGTCTTTGGATTCGTAAATTCAGGCGGCGGTATCAAGATTCACCGCGTCAATTGCCCCAACGCAGAAGCCATGAAGGAGCGCTTCCCCTACCGCATCGTGAGAGCGCAATGGGCAGGAAAGGGCGGAGGCACCTATCCCATCACCCTCCACGTCGTTGGGCACGACGACCTCGGCATTGTCAATAACATCACGAGCATCATCTCGAAAGAGCAACAGATTATGCTTCGCTCCATCAGCATTGACTCTACCGACGACGGGCTCTTCTCGGGCATCTTGACCGTAATGGTGAAAGACAGTAGCGTGCTCAACCAACTCATCAAGAAACTCCGCACCGTGAAGGGCGTAAAGGCGGTAGACAGAGGGTAATAAATTTGCCCAATGCCACCACTTGTCCACACATTTCATTCGCACGAAAAAGGGAATCCCTTATAGTTAAAACTAATCGGGACTTAATTTAAAATAAGTCGGACTTAATTTTAATTATCTCGGACTTATTTTTAACCCATTCAAAGTGCGACTCGTTTACTCCGAACATTCAACAGATTTACCCTATCACACAGTCCTGCAAGATTATGTTTTGCAGGACTTTACCTCAACTAAAACACCCTATCAATATGGCAGATGGCAATTTCAACCGCTCTCCCCTCGCCTCAAACAATTACCAAAGCGGAGTAAGAGCGGGAAGAATGACGATGCGCACCTTGGCGATAAAGGCATTTGAAACGCACATAAACACTTACTTCCCCAACGCATCTGAATCCGAAAAACGCGCTATGGTTGAAGCCTTTAAGACTTCGCTTCAATAGTTTTTCGCCATTTCATCAGCACTTATCACCCCATGCAGATTACCATTTCAAAGACCTTCCACGATGTATGCCCCAACTTCATTGGTGGTGCCATCTTGGCGGAGGTTAAAAATTCGGCAACGACGCCCCAACTTTGGTCTGAAATAGAGCGCATCGCAAGTGTGCTTCGCAACAATTATACCACCGACACCATTAAGGAACAAAGCGGCATTGCTGCCACACGCGAGGCATACCGCAAGGCGGGTAAAGCCCCCAGTCGCTATCGCCCTGCTTGCGAGCAATTGGCACGCAGAATCCTGCAAGGCAAGGACTTATACAGCATTGACCAACTCGTAGATTTTGGAAATCTCGTCTCGCTCTATTGCGGTTATTCTACCGCTATGCTTGATGCTGATAAGATTAAGGGGGAGAACATCACTTTAGGAATTGGCACGGCGGGAGAACCTTACGAGGGCATCGGTCGCGGTGTTTTGAACATCGAAAACCTTCCCGTTTATCGCGATGAAGAGGGCGGATTTGCCACACCTACGAGCGATAGTGTACGCACCATGATTTCGGCAGACACCAAGCACATACTCTTGCTCATCAATGGTTATGACGGCAACGAAGAGCGCTTAAACGTTGCCCTCAACTATGCCTACGAAGGGTTGAAAACCTTCGTGGAAGTTCAAGGTGAAGTGCATAAAGTCAAATACACTTACAATTAAAATCCGTATTTTGGATTTCTAAACTCGCATTTTTGCCCCTGTCATTCTCACAATACAATATAAAATTGTACCTTTGCGAGAAATTAGACTTACATGGCAAAGAAGCAAAAGAAGAGATGGATTGTCCCCGCTGGACAACCGTTGACATCACTTGATACACGCATATTAGAATTACAAGACAAAGGCGTACTTGTACCTACAAGAGACCTTATCAAAACTCCCGAACAGATTGAGGGAATCCGCCAGGCGGGAATCATTAACACCGCAGCATTAGACCTTGCCGAACGCGAGATTAAGGAGGGCATGACTACCGCAGCACTTGACAAACTGATTCACGACTTCATCATCAGCAAAGGAGCGACACCTGCTTGCTTGGGTTACGAAGGTTTCCCGAAAAGTTGTTGCATCAGCATCAACGAAGTAGTATGCCACGGCATCCCTTCTGACGACGAAGAATTCTTTGAGGGCGACATTGTAAATGTAGATGTTACAACTATTTACAACGGTTATTATGCCGACGCCAGCAGAATGTTTATCATCGGTAAGACCTCTCCTGAATGTGAAAAATTGGTGCGTGTGGCAAAGGAATGCCTTGAAATAGGCATGGAAGCCGCAAAGCCTTGGGGATATGTCGGTGATATTGGTAAGGCCGTGGAAAAGCACGCTCGCAAGAACGGATATTCCGTTGTGCGCGACTTAGCTGGTCACGGCACAGGACTTGCCTTTCACGAAGAACCCGAAGTAGATCATTACAACACGCGCTCCAAGGGTATGCTTCTCGTACCAGGCATGGTGTTTACCATTGAACCTATGATTAACATGGGAACCTACGAAGTTTTTGTGGACGAAGAAGACGGTTGGACGGTAGTTACTGAAGACGAGAAACCTTCTGCGCAATGGGAACACACCTTCCTTGTAACGGATGAAGGACTTGAAATTCTCACCCACTAATTTACAGTTTGCATCATGAGCATTATTATACTCGGTATTGAATCATCTTGCGACGATACCTCGGCGGCTGTCATCAAAGACGGAGTGCTTCTGAGCAATGTAACAGCCTGTCAAGCCATTCACGAAGCGTATGGTGGCGTAGTACCTGAATTAGCGTCGAGAGCACACCAGGTGAATATCGTTCCCGTTGTTGACCAAGCGTTGAAGAAGGCTGGTGTTAAGAAGGAAGAACTTTCTGCCATTGCCGTAACATTAGGTCCTGGACTTATGGGTTCGCTTCTCGTAGGAGTGAGTTTTGCAAAAGGTCTTGCCCTGAGTTTGGGAATCCCTCTCATTGAGGCAAACCACCTTCACGGACACATTCTTGCCCACTTCATTAAGGAAGAAGGCGAAGAGCATAATCCTCCCCCCTATCCCTTCCTTTGTCTCTTGGTGAGCGGAGGGAATAGTCAGATTGTCAAGGTTTCTGCTTATAATAAGATGGAGATTCTCGGACAAACCATTGACGATGCGGCGGGAGAAGCCATTGACAAATGTTCTAAGGTAATGGGATTGGGGTATCCAGGAGGTCCGATTATCGACCGCCTCGCACGAAAGGGGAATCCCAAGGCATTTCAATTTAGCAAGCCCAACATTCCAGGATTAGATTATAGTTTTAGCGGATTAAAAACAAGTTTCCTCTATTTCTTAAGAGATAAAATCAAGGAAGACCCCAACTTCATTGAAAATAACCTTGAAGACTTGGCGGCCTCGCTGGAGAAAACCATCGTTGATATACTTATTAAAAAGTTACAACAAGCAGTACGCGAAACGGGCATTAACCATGTGGCACTCTCAGGAGGTGTTTCGGCTAATACAGGCCTCCGCGAAGCATTCAAGGTGCGCGGACAAAACAAAACCTGGAACATCTATATCCCCAAGTTTAGTTACACCACAGATAATGCAGGTATGATTGCTATTAACGGTTATTACAAATACCTTGACGGCGAATTCTGCCCGATTAGCAAACCTGCTTATGCCCGCGTAACCGTATAAAGTTTAACTTAACACGCACAACAAAAAACTTATGGAACTTGACCTCAAACTTACCTCAAAAGAAATAAATCATATCATCTGGTCGTGCGGCAAAACGCTCTCTACAGCAGAAAGTTGCACTGCTGGTCGCATCGCTTCAGCAATTACGGCCGTACCTGGTAGTTCTAATTACTTTAAGGGAGGCTTGATTTGCTATTCAAACGAACTTAAAACACAACTTCTCAATGTTGATGCAGAAGTTATTGAGAAAGAAACAGCAGTATGCGAAGAAGTCGTACGCCAAATGGTGGTTGGCGCAAACGAGCTCTTTGGCACAGACTTTTCTGTAGCAATTAGCGGATTTGCAGGCCCTGGTGGTCCCGATGGCGGTCGCAGTGGTGTGCTCGTAGGCACCATTTGGATTGCCGTGGGTAATAAGGATAACATTGTCACCAAGATGATTGAAGAAGACAACGGCAGAGATAAAAATTTGGCTTCTGCCACCTCCGTTGCTGTTCACATGCTTCTTGATTACCTCAAGGAAAACTGTCCGAAAGAAGAAGAAATTGAGGCTGAATAAATCAATTTTCTAAAAATCAAGGAGTGAACTAAAAAAATAACAGGAAAGATTTGCTTATTAGGAAATTATTCCCTAATTTTGCACTCCGTATTGAGAGAATACCATAAAAGAAACCTAAAAGAGAATAGATAGCAATGTCTAAAATTTGTCAAATTACAGGAAAGAAAGCCATGATTGGCAACAATGTTAGCCACTCAAAGCGTCGCACAAAGCGCACTTTTGACGTTAACTTGTTCACTAAGAAATTCTACTATGTAGAACAGGACTGCTGGATCTCACTTAAGATTGCTGCAGCAGGTCTCCGTCTTATCAATAAGGTAGGTCTTGACGCTGCCCTCAAGAGCGCAGTTGCCAAGGGATATTGCGACTGGAAAGAAATTAAAGTAATCGGCTAAGATTAATAACTATGGCAAAGAAAGCAAAAGGTAACCGCGTTCAGGTGATTCTCGAATGCACTGAACACAAAGAAAGTGGTCTTCCTGGAACTTCTCGTTATATCACTACGAAGAACCGTAAGAACACTCCCGAGCGTATGGAGTTGAAGAAGTACAACCCCATCCTCAAGCGTATGACAATTCACAAAGAAATCAAGTAAGAAATAAGCCATGGCAAAGAAAGTAGTCGCAACTCTTAAGACTGGCCAAAACGACGGCCGTTCTTACACAAAGGTTATCAAGATGGTGAAGAGCCCCAAGACTGGCGCTTACATCTTTGATGAGCAAATGGTTCCCAACGAAGCTGTTAAGGACTTCTTTAAGGACTAATTGCAAACATAGAATTTGTCTTTGAACAAATCATATAAACTCCTCACATCAGTGAGGAGTTTTTGTGTATATAACCCTCAAAGTATCAAAACTTTTTCATAATTTTGCACTACAAAAACAGAGACTCAAATTATGGGATTATTTGATTTTTTTAACAAGAAGGAGAAGAAAGAAGTTCTCGATGCAGGATTGGAAAAGACAAAGAAAAGCGTCTTTGAAAAATTAACTCATGCTATCGCGGGTAAATCTACGGTAGACGATGAAGTATTAGATAATCTTGAAGAAGTGCTTGCCACATCTGATGTAGGCGTTGAAACAACCCTTGAAATCATTAAGCGCATTGAGGAGCGCGTAGCAAAAGATAAATATGTGAGCACAAAAGAACTCCACACCATCCTCAAAGAAGAAATTGCCGCACTTCTCGTAAAAAGCGGAAACGAAGACGGCACCGACTTTGACCTCCCCCAAGATAAAAAACCTTATGTAATAATGGTCGTTGGGGTCAACGGTGTAGGTAAAACAACAACCATCGGGAAGTTGGCTTACCAATTCAAGCAAGCAGGCAAGAAGGTGTACCTCGGCGCCGCAGATACGTTCCGCGCAGCCGCTGTTGAGCAATTAGTCATTTGGGGCGAACGCGTGGGAGTGCCCGTAATAAAGCAACAGATGGGAAGCGATCCCGCAAGCGTAGCGTTTGACACCATTAAGTCAGCCGTTGCGAATGACGCCGATGTAGTCATCATCGACACAGCAGGACGCTTGCACAATAAGGTGGGACTCATGAACGAACTCACCAAGATTAAGAATGTTATGAAAAAGGTGGTAGATTATGCCCCCAACGAAGTGCTTTTGGTATTGGATGGTTCTACAGGGCAAAACGCCTATGAACAAGCCAATCAATTTACAAAAGCCACCGATATCACTTCGCTTGCAATCACAAAACTTGACGGCACAGCAAAAGGCGGCGTAGTCATCGGCATTTCTCACCAACTTAAGGTACCTGTTAAGTACATTGGTCTTGGAGAAAAGATGACCGACCTCCAACCCTTCAACAGAACTGAATTTGTTGAATCTCTCTTTGAAGGAGCAACCCTTTAAAAAGGAGTGACACCATATAATATTTAAGAAATACAGTAGCAATCGCAAATGCCTATCGTAGACATCATAACCATGGGATGCTCAAAGAATCTTGTTGATTCAGAGCATCTAATGAAGCAATTTGAAGCCCTCGGCTACACCCTTTACCACAATCCCGATGTAATCCACGGCGACATTGCTGTGGTAAATACTTGTGGATTTATTGGAGATGCCAAAGAAGAATCCATCAACATGATTCTCGAACTTTGCAACCTCAAAGAAGAGGGCGAACTCAACTGCGTCTATGTCATGGGATGTTTGAGCGAACGCTACTTGGAAGAGCTCGGGCAGGAAATTCCGCAAGTTGACAAGTTCTACGGCAAGTTTAACTGGACAGAACTCCTCAATGACTTGGGTGAAACTTACAACGAAAATCTGCGTAATCACCGTGTAATCACTCCCCCGCCCCACCACGCTTACATTAAAATCAGCGAAGGTTGCAACCGCAAGTGTGCCTACTGCGCCATCCCCATCATCACGGGGGTGCATGTCAGTCGCCCCATGGAGGAAATCCTTGACGAAGTAACGCTTTTAGTGAAGCAAGGAGTAAAGGAATTTAACATTATCGCGCAAGAGTTAACCTTCTACGGCATAGACCTTTACAAGAAGCAAATGCTTCCTGAATTGGTAGAGAAAATGGCAAAAATTCCTGGAGTGGAATGGATACGCCTACACTACGGCTACCCCACCCACTTCCCCATGGATTTGCTCCGCGTGATGCGCGAAAATGCCAATGTGTGCAACTACATCGACATTGCGCTGCAACACATCTCCGACAACATGCTCACGCGCATGCACCGCAACACGACGAAGCAAGAAACGCTTGACCTCATTGCCGCACTACGCCGAGAAGTGCCGGGCATCTGCATCCGCACTACGCTCATGGTGGGTTTCCCAGGCGAAACGGAGGAAGATTTCAACGAACTCATGGAATTCACGCGCCAAGTGCGCTTTGACCGTATGGGAGCCTTCGCCTATTGCGAAGAAGAAGGCACTTTTGCTGCCAACAACTATACCGATGACATCCCCGAAGAGGTAAAACAAGAACGCCTTGACCGCCTCATGCTCCTCCAAGAGCGCATCTCTGCCGAACTCTGTACGGAGAAGGTGGGCAAAAATTTCAAGGTAATCATTGACCGCCGAGAGGGTGACTATTTCGTCGGACGCACTGAACACGACTCCCCCGAGGTAGACTGCGAAGTGCTCATACATAAGAATGAAGGCGAACTCCAAATCGGAAGTTTCTATAATGTAACTATTACTGCTGCTGAGGAATACGACCTCTACGGCGTTCTTATCCAGTAAGAAATCACCCCTCTGAGGTGCAAACGAAACTATTCCCCATTTAGTCGAAACTAAGTGCCTAATAGTTTAAATTAAGTGCCGATTATTTTGAAATAAGTCGGACATCAGTTTCAGCACCTCCAACCTCAAATTTGCTATTAGCCGTAACATCATGAACAGCAAAGAATTTTTCGCCGAGGTTGCCGCTCGAGCAGAACTTACACCTAAGGAAGCTCAAACAATGGCAAACACACTCGCCCTCACTATTGCGGATAATCTTAACGAGGGAGACACTTTCAGCGTTCAAGGTTTTGGAAACTTTGAAGTGAAAAAGAAGATGGAGCGCATCATGGTCAATCCTACCACAAAACAGCGCCACCTCGTTCCACCCAAACTTGCAATCTCATTCAAAACGAGCAATGTGCTCAAAGATAAACTACAACAACCATGAGCAGGAAACTTCTCCCCGCTGAACTTGTTGAAATAATCGCTCGTAACGAAGGCATCACTAAGAAGAAAAGTGAGGCCTTTATGCGTGCGTTCTTTGAGGTCATAGAGGAAGGATTACGCACAGATAGTTTCGTAAAAATCAAGGGATTTGGTACTTTCAAACTTGTCAATGTGAGCGAGCGTGAAAGCGTAAACATCAACACGGGCGAGCGCTTCCAAATCAGCGGACACACAAAGGTATCTTTCCTCCCCGATGCAGCGCTTAAAGACCTCGTTAACCGTCCTTTCAGTCACTTTGAAACGATTCTAATCCCCGACTCTGCGACTCAAGAAGAATTAGACGCTATCAGCGAAGCGCCAACTGAAGAACCAGATGAAACAACTGAACTTGTAGAGGTTCTTGAAGCTGTTAAGGAAACTTCCACTCCGGCTGAATCAGAAGTCACGCTTGAAGGCGAAACAGAGTCACAGGAAGCACCCCTCACGGTTGAAACCAAAGAGAAGCACACCGCAGAAGAAACACCCGTTCATCTTGAAGTAGAAGAAATTCCTTCCACTGAAGAGTCACCCATTGAAGAAGTAGAAAGCGAAGCTCCCAAAGCGCAAGAAGTAGCTCTTAAAAATACTGAAGCGCAAGAGATTACGCCTAATGTTGCAACAACACAAGTACCTGTAGAAGAGACAGAAACGATTTCCGAACAACCTATAGAAGAAACTGCTCTTACTACAGATAATCAGCAACCCCTCCCCACTCCTTCAACTCCCATTGACTCAACAGAAACCGAAATGAACACTACTGAAAATAACAATAAAACAGGAAAATCCCGCACCCTCCTTTGGGTGACGCTTTGGATTCTTTCCCTAATCATCGCCTACCTTGCAGGCTACCACCGCATCATTCCTTTAGATGCAGATTTCCATAACGAAGAAACGGTTGAAGCAAACGCTATGCCCGTTGCGACCGACACACTTCAAGCAACAACTGACACACTCGTTGCTACGACCGACACACTAACTACTATTACTCCCATTAACTTGCTCCCTGCAGGTGCAGACACCCTCTCTGTCATCCGAGGCATTGACAAGGCAACAGCAGAGAAACTTTCCGTAGGACAGCCACAAGTGAAGGTCGGTAGTTTTCTTATCATCGGCACCTTCCGCAAGCACACTATGCGCCCCGGTGATACATTGTTCAAACTTGCAAGAAGCGTCTATGGTCATAAGGACTATGTAAAATACATCATCCTTTACAACCAATTCCCCAACCCTGACAATGTATATATCGGCACAGAAATTCTCCTCCCCCAATTAGTAGAGAAGGAAGAATGTGCTGGATAAGACACAAACACAAATAACAGATAATTCAACAAATAAGAGGAGGTTCGCATATTTGAGGACTCCTCTTTTTTGTGCCCCTAAATTTATAAAGATTCGCAGAAAGTAGTATCGAATAAATCTTAAAACTATCAAACGATGAAAAATGAAATTGTCGAATTACCAAAGTTGATGGTTGATTCAACTGAATCTGATGGAAAGGCTGAGATTGTAATGGATTATATTATTTCTTGGTGTTTGAGAAGGGCTGACGTAATCTGTAGCAACGAAAAACCAATTTTATATAACTATTGCCGAATTCTTCTTGCTACTATTCTTGAAATAGAACTCAATAACTCAATAGAATTTCAGGAGGTGAAAGTATGGAAACAAGAAAGCTATATTGATATTTGGGTTGAATTACAGGTGAATCGAGATGGAGTGTTAGAGAAACACGCAATTCTAATAGAAGACAAGTACTATACTGGATTACATCTATCTCGAGATACTGACGGAGAATATCGAAATCAACTTGAAGTTTATAAAAAGAAATTTGACAATTTCTATGCGCAACAAACAGACGAATTTCATAAACATTACGCACTAATTACTTGTATTAGCAGAACTGACCCAAATTTTGCTATGTACGATACTGCTGCATCATTTGGATTTAAGACGTACACTATCTATGACCTCCTCGGCAAGGAACGCGAGTATAAGGAGAGTGAGAGTGATATATTTAACGAGTTCTGGCTGCGCTGGTAATGCAGATAAAGGTATTATTCTATTATACCTAGGCGCACATGCGAGTGAATGAGCAAGTTCTCCCCTAATGAAGATTACAATAACTACTCAGTCACACATCAGCACCCTTCATTTTTCCTCATTTAACTCTCTAACTTCTATGAATGCTAACAAAGAATTGTATTTATTGAATCTAAGTTTCTAAAATATGTGTATAAATTTGTAGCATGTGAATATGCTAGCGCATAAAAAAGTCAAAAACGTATTAGCTAATCAAGAACATAAGCATTATGAAACGTTTAAATTTTCTTTTGATTGGAGTTGTCAATTTATTACTTATGACACCCTTGTGTACTTTAGCACAAACCCACAATGGACACGAGTATGTAGACTTAGGGCTCAGCGTGAAATGGGCAACGTGTAATGTAGGAAGCTACGAACCCGAAGATTATGGTGATTATTTCGCCTGGGGAGAAACTTCTTATAAATCAACATACGCCAAAAACAACTATAAATTTTTAGGAGGAGAGGATGGATATTACCGCCACCAATTTACAAAATATAATGAAAAACACGCTAGGTTAGACCCCCAAGACGATGTAGCTCATGTGAAATGGGGAGGAGATTGGTATTTACCAAGTGTGGATGAATGCAAAGAGTTAATTGAGAATTGTACTTGGACTTGGGTTACTCAGAATGGGCGGAAAGGAATTAAGGGAACGAGCAAAAAAAATGGTAATAGTATTTTTCTGCCAGCTAGTGATAGAAGAATCCAATACCATTGGGGAGAACCCGCTATCGAACATGATGATGGGTTCTATTTAACGAATACACTTGATTCTCGCGATCATAATTCAGAAACTGTGTGGTTTCGTAAGGGGGGCAGTGAACCAATTGTCGTCGGTTACGATCGTTATGGTGGATATACCGCAAGGCCCGTATTTAGAACTCGTGTTCAACCGATGGAGACCTCCAAACATGTTGGCCATGCATACGTTGATCTCGGCCTTAGTGTGAAATGGGCAACGTGTAATCTAGGTGCTAATAGTCATGAGGAAGGTGGAGCCACATATGCTTGGGGGGAAATTGAACCATCTCTATATGATGGCACACCAGGTTGGGATAGGTACAAATGGTCAGATGAGGATGGTGTGAAGATGAAAAAATACAATACAATAGATAATATAACAAAGTTAGAACTTCAGGACGATGCCGCGCATGTAAAATGGGGAGGCAATTGGCGTATACCTTCATACGATGAGTGGTGGGAGTTATTAACGAATTGCGATGGAGAATATGTTACTCAAAACGGAGAAAGTGGTGTGTTACTGACAAGCAAACGAAACGGCAATACCATCTTTATACCATCATGCGTATATTGGACCAATTCGCTTTATACTAAAAAGAAAACTTTTGCATTTTCCGTTAGCATTTATAAAGGGATGATGTATGCCCTCCGTGACGGTCAATATTCAATTCGTCCCATTTGCCCATAAATTAAAAAGAAGCGAAACATTTAATTTCGACAAGGGGGACAAAAACTGTTTGTGGAAATTCTGAAAGACAAACGAAAGATACACAAATAAATCACACTCTATAAAAGCCACCTCCCCACTGCCCCTTACCAAAGAAATCACAACCACTAAGCACAAAAAAAGAGGTTCCACCTTGAGTGGAACCTCTTATAGCGTTAGGCTAAATATTAACCGTTAACCTTCTTCATGTGAGCGATGAGATCGAGAACCTTGTTAGAGTAACCGATTTCATTGTCATACCAAGAAACTACCTTCACGAATGTGTCAGTGAGCTGGATACCAGCCTTAGCGTCGAAGATAGAAGTACGAGCGTCGCCGAGGAAGTCAGCAGAAACTACTTCTTCGTTAGTGTAACCGAGAACACCAGCGAGTTCACCCTTAGAAGCTTCTTCCATAGCTGCGCAAATTTCAGCGTATGTAGCGGGCTTAGCGAGGTTAACTGTAAGGTCAACTACAGAAACGTCGAGAGTGGGAACGCGGAATGCCATACCTGTGAGCTTACCGTTGAGTTCGGGGATAACCTTACCTACAGCCTTAGCAGCACCTGTAGAAGAGGGGATGATGTTGCCAGCAGCAGCGCGGCCACCACGCCAGTCCTTGAGAGAAGGACCGTCAACTGTCTTCTGAGTAGCAGTTGTAGAGTGAACTGTAGTCATCAAACCGTCCTTGATACCCCACTTGTCGTTAAGAACCTTAGCGATGGGAGCCAAGCAGTTTGTAGTACAAGAAGCGTTAGATACGAACTGAGTACCCTTTACGTACTTGTCGAGGTTTACACCGCATACGAACATGGGAGTGTCGTCCTTAGAAGGAGCAGACATTACAACATACTTCGCACCAGCTTCGATGTGAGCCTGAGCCTTATCCTTAGAAAGGAAGAGACCTGTAGATTCAACTACGTATTCAGCTTCGATTTCGTTCCACTTGAGGTCAGCGGGGTTACGTTCTGCAGTTACGCGGATAACGTTACCGTTAACGATGAGCTGGCTCTTTTCTACGTCTGCTTCGATAGTGCCTTCGAACTGACCGTGCATTGTGTCATACTTGAGCATGTATGCCAAGTAATCTACGGGGCAGAGGTCATTGATACCTACGATCTGAATGTCGTTGCGAGTCTGAGCTGCGCGGAAAACGAAACGGCCGATACGACCGAAACCGTTAATACCTACTTTAATCATTGTTTTAAATTAAGTTATAAAAAGGTTGTTAATAACTGTTTTTTCAAGTTTTCTGACCGCACAAAGGTAATTACTCACCTTGTACACGGCAAAATTACTATTTTTTTTTTATTTTTGCACCGAAATCAAACCACATTTTTTTTATTTATGGCAAAATCTACATTTTTACAGGAATTCAAGGCCTTTGCAGTAAAGGGCAATGCCATTGACATGGCTGTCGGTGTAATCATTGGTGGTGCTTTCGGTAAGATTGTCACTTCTATCGTTAATGACCTTATCATGCCTCCTATCGGTTGGTTAATCGGTGGTGTTGACTTCAAGGATTTGAAGTTGGAACTCCCCATCAACCCCATGAGCGTTAAGGAAGGCGTTGAAGCGACTCCCGTGACTATCAACTACGGTAATTTCCTTCAGACTACACTTGACTTCATCATCATCGCTTTCTGCGTGTTCATGTTGGTGCGCCTTATCATGAAGCTTTCTAAGAAGAAGGAAGAAGAAGCGAAGCCTGCAACTCCTCCCGCTCCTCCCGCACCTTCTAAGGAAGAAGTATTGCTCACTGAAATCCGCGACTTGCTTAAGAATAAGTAATTCGAAATAGAAGATAAAAATTTAAAGAGTAAAGATAACCATTCGGCACGTTACCGCTGGTTGTCTTTACTCTTTTTTTATGGTGTCCAAGTAATTTTTTAAACACGAATTTCAGGAAAAGCGCTTGACTATTGAGCTTCGACCCTTGACCTTCGACCCTTGACCCTCGACGCTTATAGTTGTTCATACCCAACGTCCACGAGTTGCAGGGCTTTTCCGGGTGCACTATCTCCTGCGCCACATCTGTTCTTGCGCGCGATGACTTGCTTAAATTCTTCTATGGTCATGCGTCCACGCCCTACCTCGAGGAGTGTGCCCACGACGGCGCGCACCATATTGCGCAGGAAGCGGTCGGCGGTGATTTCAAAGCGCCAATAATCATCCTCTATCTGTACCCATTGGGCGCGCGTTACGTTGCAGATGTTGGTCTTGACATCCGTGTGTAGCTTTGAGAAGCTGGTAAAGTCGCTCACGTCGAGCAGCAGTTTTGCCGCCTCATTCATGAGTTGATAGTCGGGGGCGTAATATAATTGTGTGGCAAAGTGGCGCAGGAAGGGATTCTTGCGCGTGTACACATAATAATAATATGTGCGGTAGGTGGCACTGAAGCGCGCATGAAAGTCGTCTGCCACGGGTTTGACATATTGCACGGCAATATCTTGCGGAAGGACTCTGTTGAGTCGGTCGGCCAACTTGCTGACATCAGCGATCTCTTCACAATCAAAATGCGCAAACATCTTTGCCGCGCAGACACCTGTGTCGGTACGCCCTGCCCCAGTGACTTCAATGGGGGTGCGTAAGAGCAACGAAAGCGCCTCATTAACCTTTTGCTGCACGGAGATGGAATGGGGTTGCACTTGCCACCCATGGTAATTGGTGCCGTCGTATGAAAGAGCAATTAAGTAGCGCATAAGGGTTGTGAGTTAGGGAAGTTATGAGGTTGGGAGGTTTCTGAGCGCCAATGCGGGTATTTCTAAACCTAAGAAGACTTGTAGGAAAAAGAAATAAAAATGCCACACTTCTCCCGAAGTATGGCATCCGTATTGAGAAAAAACCTTTTTAAATTGAGAGAGAGAAAGTATTATGCTTCTTCAGCAACTACTTCGAAGGGAAGTTCTACTGTAACATCCTTATGAAGCTTCACAGTTGCAGTGAATGTACCTACTTCCTTAACGTCCTTGAGGACGATAACCTTGCGGTCGATGTTGAAGCCGAGCTTCGCGAGTTCTTCCGCAATGTGGTGGTTTGTAATGCTACCGTAAGTTGCACCTGTAGCGCTAACCTTAGTTGCGATTACGATGTTTTCAACAGCAGCAAGCTTAGCGCCGAGTTCTTCAGCTTCCTTCTTGATCTGTGCAATCTTGTGAGCGCGCTGCTTAAGTTCTTCAGCGAGCATCTTCTTAGCAGATGCAGAAGCGATAACAGCCTTGCCAGTGGGGATAAGGTAGTTGCGTCCGTAACCGTCCTTTACAGTAACGATTTCGTCCTTGTAACCCAAACCAATAACGTTTTCTTTCAAAATGAGTTCCATATCTTATACCTCCTTTTTTATTTCATCATATCTGTTACGAAAGGAAGCAACGCCAAGTGGCGAGCACGCTTCACTGCCTGAGCTACACGACGCTGGAACTTCAAAGAAGTACCAGTGATACGACGGGGAAGAATCTTACCCTGTTCGTTCAAGAACTTCTTCAAGAATTCGGGATCCTTGTAGTCGATGTACTTGATACCGCTCTTCTTGAAACGGCAATACTTCTTCTTCTTAACATCCACTGTGGGGGGAGTCAAATATCTGATTTCTGATTGTGCCATTGCTTAGTCCTCCTTTAGTTTGAATTTTTGTTACGACGCTTAGCTGCGTATTCAGCAGCATACTTTTCCATCTTCACTGTGAGGTAGCGGATTACGCGCTCGTCACGACGGAATGCAACTTCCAACTTGTCTACAACTGTAGGCTCAGCCTTGAATTCTACCATCTGATAGAAACCTGTAGACTTCTTCTGGATGGGGTAAGCAAGCTTCTTCATGCCCCAAGCTTCTTCATTGATAATCTCTGCACCTTGTTCTGCGAGAATACCCTTGAACTTTTCGACCGCTTCCTTTGCCTGAACGTCAGACAAAACGGGAGTAAGGATGAAAACGGTCTCGTACTGATTCATCATACGTTTGTTAATAATTAAATGAGTTAATAATGTGCTCTGCAAAACATTACACATGTCCGCAAAAAGCGGTGCAAAATTACAACTATTATTTCATTCAGCAAAGATACATTCTTATATTTTTGATATTTAACACCTTTTTTCATGCATTTAGGGCTACAAATCGACCTTTTGGAGTGAATATCCTAAGTGTTTGAGGCGCAAAGAGGCTCCAAGGTTGAACATTAACTTACACACGGTGACAAAACAATGATAAGCTAATGGCGATTGCGGAGGTATCTGTTCGCGACGAATACTGCTGGTTGCGATTTTTGCACAGGTACGAAAAAGTGACACGTATCGCTGTACTTCATCACTATCTAAAGCAAGGCCTAAGTGATTCATCAAGATGTTGTCATCCATATCATCAAATCCTTGCTGACCGTAAAAAGTTGTGTAAGGCGACTGCAACAATTTATCCCAATCTCTATCCCACCCCTCAGCAACTGCCAGGCCTAAGTATGCTGCCCACGCCACCGAAACTTCGGGATAATCCGCAATTTGAGTGACTGCATCTGCAATGTAATCCTGCTGCATACGTTCCCATTGCGAGGTAATATCGTCAGTCAGGATGAAGTTTCCATTCAGGTCAGCGACCGGCAGGAGTATTGCTTCCTTAATGCGTGCCTCAAAGGTTTCTAAGTATGTTTTTTCTTCCATATTCACTACTTAATCATTATAAAACAAGGCGACATACGTGATAAGAGCACCACGACAGGAGGTAGGCAAAGAATGTAGAATAAACGATTGAGAATATGGCCCATTTTACAGAACCACTTTCCGACTTAATCGCTACAATCGTTGCAATACAAGGGAGGTACAAAAGTATAAATACCATATACGCAACTGCCACCTCGGGAGAAATTGTCGCTGACAAAACCTCAGTCAAACTCTGTGGTGTGCCATCCTGACCTGTGGTAGCATAAAGCACGCCCAGAGTACTTACCACTAATTCCTTCGCACCTAAACCGCTCAACAATCCTACCGACATCTCCCAATCAAATCCCATTGGGGCAAAGACGGGAGAAACGGTTCGCCCTAAATGTTCAAGACAAGAATATTGTGCGCTATCGGATTCACTCTGAGCAAATGGCGACTGGAAATACCCCAAAGCCCATATCACGATTGAAAAGGCAAGTATCAAACCACCCATTTTGCGGAGGTATTGTTGTCCCTTTTCCCAAGTATGGCGTACGACAGACTTCAAGGTGGGAATACGATATGGCGGTAATTCCATCACAAATGGAAGGTCCTCACCCACATTGAAATATTTAGAGAACACCTTTGCTGAGAGCAACGCCACCAATATGCCTAATGCGTATAATGCCAACAGAACCAAACTTCCGGAATGGGGGAAGAAGGCAGATGTCAAAAGGATGTAGATGGGCAAACGAGCGGAGCACGACATGAAGGGAATAATGAGCATTGTGATGAGGCGACTCTTAGGATTCTCAATCATACGAGTGGCCATCACTGAGGGCACATTACAACCAAATCCCATCACCATAGGGATTAGTGATTTACCATGAAGACCGATGCGATGCATGAATTTATCGGTGATAAATGCTGCACGAGCCATATAGCCTGAATCTTCAAACAATGATATAAATAGGTAGAGCAGTAAGATGTTGGGCAAAAATACAATCACACTTCCTACCCCGCCTATCGCTCCGTCTACAACCATATCTCTTAGGATTCCCTCGGGCATACTCATGGAGACAAATGCTGCAAATTGCTCCACCAAGCACGAAAGCCAATTCATAGGATACTCCCCAAGAGTGAAGGTTATTTCAAAAATCAGAAACAACAGCACCACGAAGATGGGATAACTCAACCATTTGTGTGTCACAATACGGTCAATGCGCTCGGAGAGTGTTTCGGCATGCTTCTTCGTTTGTGAGCATTTATGCGTCTCCTTCAAGGCACCTTGAATAAAACCATATTTTGCATCGATCAACGCCTCTTCTGCCCCTGAACCCATTTCCTGCATAATGCGACCGCACTCCTCGTAACGGGTGGCGACAAGTTCGTCATGATTGCTTAAAGTGTCAAGAAAACTATTATACTCCTTATCTCCTTCAAGCAACTTGATGGCAAGATAACGCGTAGAATACTTATGACGAATCTGCCCATTCTTTTGTATCACCTCCTTAATGCGGTCAATGCTTTGTTCGAGTTCATTACCATGATTCACATGTATGTGGCGGGCAACTGCTGATTTGTATTCGTAAACATCAATAACCTGCTCAAACAATTCATTGATGCCCTCGCCACTTCGTGACACGGTAGGCACCATGGGGGTTCCCAGCAATATGCCCAACTGCTGATAATCAAGCAGGTCGCCATTAGCACGTACTTCATCGTACATGTTTAGCGCCACTACCATGCGCAGGTTCATATCTATCAGTTGGGTTGTCAGATACAAATTTCGCTCCAAGTTGGATGCATCCACCACGTTGATGACCACGTCGGGGGTGTGCTCAATCAGTTGACTTCTTACATAGCGCTCTTCGGCACTGTAAGCAGAAAGGGAGTACGTACCTGGCAGGTCGACCAACACGATGGTATAGTGCTCACCAGTCGCTTGGCGGACGAACTGAAACTCTCCTTCTTTGGCATCAACCGTCACACCGGCATAATTACCAACATGCTCACGACTGCCTGAGGCGATGTTAAATAGAGAGGTCTTTCCACAATTAGGATTCCCGACTAGCGCCACACGGAGGGTGTGTCCACGCAGTTCGGCCATCTGTTGCATACGAGTCTCCAACTCTGTTTGCTCCTGCTGGGTGAGTTCAAGTGCAGAGAGATGTTCACCGGCATCTTTGCGCAATGTACCCTCTACATCTTCCTCACTAATTACTTCAACAAGAGCCGCCTCCTCTCTGCGTAAAGAAATCTTGTACCCCATCAACTCATATTCAATAGGGTCACGAAGGGGAGCATTAAGGACAACTTTGATTTTTTTACCCTTAATGAACCCCATCTCAACGATGCGCTTTCTAAAACCGCCGTGACCACCAACCTTGGCGATTACGGCGATTTGCCCTGTATGTAAATCGGATAATTTCATTGTAAATAGAAAAAGGGGATACCTATGATACTCCCTTTTTCAACTATCATTCTTATAAAAAGAATTATGTTACTTATTGATATCAAACAGATATGTCATTTTCGCTACGATAGCTCCATGGTTAGAACGCGAGAATACGTCCTTCTTGGAATTGCCAAACACGTCGGAAAGTCCGTAATAATAACGACCTTCAAGGAGGAAATGACCTATACCTGTATTTACTTCTATACCGATACCACCCGTGATGCCGTAATCAAACTTGTGCTTGATAGGAAGCGAATATTGCTCGTACACATTGTTCGGGCGATCGGGCATACCTGTAACCTCGTTAAGCGTCCATACATCGCTACGCTCCTTGCTTTGAGCAATGCAATAACCTATTTGGGGACCTAACAGAAGGTAAAACATCGCCCCGCGCTGTTCCTTGCCCCATGCCAAACGTGCCATAAAGGGCAGTTGGATGTAATCTAAATTGGACTTGAACGTGTCAGGGAGTGGCGTTGAATTGCTGTTTAGAATTTTTTCCGTCCACCCGAGACGCGCATAGTTGAGTTCAACTTGAAGGGCACAATATGCTGTTAAATACTTCTCACTGGTATATCGGAATGTCAACCCAAATGTGGGACTCACATGATACTTCTGATTGATAGTTGGGTCAAAACCCATCTGATTCATGGATACTCCGGCATTCACACCAAAGCACATATTGTTGCGATACTCACCAATCTGTGCTACCGTCAACAAGGGCACACACAATACGAAAAGAAACAGAATTATCTTTTTCACTTCTTCAATTCAATTAGTTCTACCTTATTATTGGGAGTGTAGCGCACAAACATCAATGTCGTATTTGCATATCCACCACTACCAACTTGTGTGAAGTTAAACTTTGTCTGTAAATAACCCACCTTATTCCATTGTATATCAGCACCTGACTGGTACTTGTGGAAGTTTAACACAAAGAGTCCTGTATCATATCCTAATTCACCCATTCTAGGGTGCAACATCATGGGATATTCCTTAAACCACTTATAATAGTTATCCTCAAACTCAATAACGGAATGATTGTAGGCATTGTAGAAATCGCCAGCAAGGAGATACGTGTCAAGCGTGCTCAGCAATTCGTTATACTCCATTGAGAATTGTTGCCACGCATTATGTCCTACCACAGCAAACTTATACCTACCATTTACTTCACGAAACTTATTGATGCGCTGCAAGATATTCAGGATCTCCTGCTGGTTGGAACCGTCAAAGATGATAACATTTGATTTTGTCAGACTCAATGCCTGTTGCAAATCTTGAACTGTAAACGATGCGGAAAGCGTCTGAACTTCATATTGACGCATAAGCATCTTCTCTATCCAACTATTCACTAATGGCGCCTCTGCACCATCAATCGTGCGGATAACGACACAACGACGGTCTTCAAATTTGCTCTCAAAGAGGTCGAAACTATTTTGTTCGACAATATTCTGAGGCGTATTCAGCATGTATATGTAGGGATTTGCCTCCACCTGCTTGACCTTTGATGAGAAGGGGATGACATTTTCCAACTGATGCGTTTTACAGAAATCCGAAATTTCCTGAAAATGCGTGGGATACAAGGGACCTACTACGGCATCCAACCCCTCACAAGTGCTCAACATTGTCGTAACATTCGTAACACCTTCCTTTACCTGCGGTTCTTCTATCGCCATGACGCTCACACATGCCCCACGCTCACGCTCTTTATCCATAGCCATCAGCAATCCTCGGTAAAACTCGATGCTACGCTTACCCTCCTTGCCCTCAGCACTGAATGGGAGCACTACTGCCAGTTTAAACGTATCTTCCGTAGTCACCTCCGCCTTATCATTCTCATTCTGGGGGATGTTGATAAGGTAACCACTCTTCAACTTTTTATCGGGATTTTTTGAAATATCGGGATTCACAGCCGTCAAGTCTTCAAGCGTCACACCATATTGCTTGGACAAACTGTAAAGCGTCTCGCCCTTTTTCACCTCATGCACTGCAACCACGCGCTTCTGAGCAACGCTCAATGTGGCACAGGCAAACATCAACAGGAGGAAGACCGTACGGATATAATGTTTCATCATAGTGCTGAAAAGTTTTATGATTAAAGGGAGTTTTTGATTCTCAACCTCACCACTAAACAGTGAGTATGCACTCCGTAAACTCATGTTTTAGGAATATTCTAACGCAAAAGTAAGCATTTAATAAAAGAAAAGCGTATTTTTGAAGGCAAAATCTAACCAACAATACAGACATGCACCTAAATTCACACATAATTCAGTTCACACAATGCATTTTTGCCCTATGCTTGTGCCTCATGGTGAGCATCCCCTCAGAAGGTCAACGCAAGAAGAAACAACCCAAAGTCAATCCCGTTCAAGTGGCACAACAGTTGATGCAAACTGGTGACTATCCCCAAGCACAAGAGTACATCGCCACACAATTAGCGGCACAAAAGAAGTTGCGCCGCCCCACGTGCAATGTAGATTCCCTGAACTTGCTATCCGAGCAGATGCGTATTGCAGAAGCCAACATCCGCGCTACCCAGCACGTTGTCTTTGTTGATAGCATTGTTATCCCCAAGAGTACCGTCATTCACCACCTCAAACTCAATCCCGAAATGGGAAAGATCAGCATGGGTAAAAAAATCTCTGACGAACTCCAACTGTCGCTCCACTCATGTGGCGAATTGGGATATATCAATGCACTCAACGACAATGCTTTCCTTGCCACACCCCACAACGGTGTTAATGCGCTAAGTCGCTCTATACGCACCGGCAATTCGTGGTCGCAACCCGAAGTTCTGCACATTCCCGAGCACGATAGTATTCCGCAGGACTATCCCTTCCTCCTTGCTGATGGTTTAAACCTCTACTTTTCAGCACAAGCGCCCGATGGTTATGGCGGTTGGGATATCTATGTAACACGTTATGACACAGAGGAAAAGACATTCCTAAAACCTCAAAACATTGGTATGCCTTTCAATTCCGATGCTAACGATTATATGTATTACGTTGACGAAAGTTCTAACACGGGATACTTCCTCACCGATCGCCGACAGTCTGCCGATAGTGTGTGTCTTTACACCTTTATCCCCAACGCCGCTCATGCGCCCTACCCTTCTGGCACCGATTTTCTCACCCTCTATCATGCTGCTGCTATCACAAGCATTGCCACAACGCAGGTAGGACAGGAAGCGCGCATCGCTGAATGGAACGCCATGCACGCCAACAACCTCACCGCTGATACGAGCAACCACCGCTATCAATTCATCATCAACAACCACACCGTCTACGACGATCCCTCACAATTTCAGAATCCTCAGGCACGCGAAATTGCCCAGCAACTCCTCACGCGATACACCTCACGCACTGCTCAGGGAACGCTACTCGCCATCCTCCGCAAGCAATACGGCGAAGAACCTAATCCAACCCTTTACGACAACATCCTACATCTTGAACTTGAAAGGGAGCAAAACATCGCCGACATCAAAGCATTGGAACACCAACTCCGAGAACTTGAAAATTTAACGATTAGCGAGCGCCGTTAACCCGTTACCCGTTAACCGATAACCGTTAACCCGTTAACCTTTCACCCTTAACCTCTACATCTACCCCATGATACCCTCTTCCGAACTCATCATCAATGCAGATGGATCAATATTCCACCTGCACCTCACGCCCGAACAATTGGGCGATAAAGTCATCCTCGTGGGCGACCCTGCCCGTGTTGACCTCGTAGCAAGTAATTTTGACACCATCGAGTGCACCGTTGAAAACCGTGAGTTTCGCACGATTACCGGCACCTACAATGGTAAGCGCATTAGCGTCATTTCCACCGGTATTGGGTGCGACAACATTGACATTGTGCTCAACGAGATTGATGCTCTTGCCAACATTGACTTTGCCACACGCACTATCAAGTCCCAACTCCGCTCGCTCGACATCGTGCGCATCGGCACTTGTGGCGGACTACAACCCAGCTGCCCCGTTGGCACGTTTATCGCCAGTGAAATCAGCATCGGTTTCGACGGATTGCTCAACTTCTACGGCGGGCGCAATGAGGTGTGTGATACACAATTTGAGGAACAATTCATCGCGCACATGAAGTGGGAAGGCACACAGTGCATCCCTCACCCCTACGTTATCCATGCTGATGCTTCGCTCACCGAACGTATTGCGCAGTCAGACATGGTGCGTGGTGTCACCATTGCCTGTGGAGGATTCTACGGTCCGCAAGGTCGCACCCTGCGTCTTCCCCTTGCCGATCCGCATCAGAATGAGAAAATCACCTCCTTCACCTATCAAGGGCGCACCATCACCAACTTTGAGATGGAAAGCAGTGCTGTAGCGGGACTTTCAGCCTTGCTCGGGCATAAAGCACTCACCGTGTGCCTCGTTATCGCAAACCGAATTGCCCACCAGGCAAACACAGGTTATAAAAACACCATTAACCAACTGATAACAACCGTACTCGATAGACTCTAAATTGGCACACGAACACCGCCAATACACACAAAAATAACGTGGAGATAGTTCCTTTGAATCAAGGGTTTCTATCTCCACGTTTGTTATTCTAAAAAAATGTAATTGTCCTTAATACGGGATGTTTACAGAGTTCATCCTTACTTCATCAATTCGATAGAGCGCTTGATGAAGCGGTTGAGTTCGCTACCCTTCAAGAGACCGCTTTGAAGCAATGCCAAGTCGATGAGTTGGGGAATAACGGCATGCTGACCAGCAAACGAAGCGAGCACTTCCTTCTGCTTTGCTTCTTCGGCAGCAATTGCTGAGCGGCACTCTTCGAGGTCCTTGCGCTCTGCCTCAGTAATCTCGTCATACTTCTTATCCTTCTGCTCCTGTTCCAGCACTTGAAGACGTGCGTTAAGTCCTTTAAGTTCACACTCAATGGGTTTGAGCGCATCAGCAGTAGCGGTTTCGACCTCTGTAAGCACCTTCTTAACAAGTGCGTGATCAGAGTTGAGCACCACATTATACATATCGGGCATTTCACCGTAGAAACTCATGCCGCCCTGGAACTGCGCCATCTCCTTCATGCGACGCATGTATTCGCTCTGTGTCACCACGATGGGAGCATCATCAGCGCCCATGGCTTCTGTCTGCACACGGAGTTCCGTCTTTTCCATCTTGGGAAGCACGGCTTCGAATGTGCCGGCAAGTTTCTTGCTTTGAAGTTCGGTGAGAGACTCAGTAGCGACATCTTCCTTCTGAATCAAGCGACTGATAACATCGCCATCCACACGCACGAAGCGCGACTTTTCAAACTTCTGTTCGAGCATTGACACCATCGGAGCGTCGAGTTGACCGTCCATGAGGAGCACGCTATAACCCTTTGCCTTTGCCGCTTCAATGTGTGAGAACTGCTGTTCCTTGTCGCTGGCATAGAGGTAAATGAGGTTGCCCTCCTTATCCGTCTGATTGTCCTTAATCTGCTCCTTATACTCTTCGTAAGTAGCCTGCTTGCCGTCAACATCTGCAAAGAGGGCAAACTTCTGTGCCTTTTCGTAGAAGTCGGGTTGTGAAAGCATACCGTAGTGGATGAAGAGTTTGAGGTCTGCCCACTTCTGCTCAAAGTCTTCGCGATTATTCTTAAAGAGTTGCGCAAGGCGGTCAGCCACCTTCTTCGTGATGTATGCCGAAATCTTCTTTACATTCGCATCGCTCTGCAAGTAACTACGACTCACGTTGAGGGGAATGTCGGGAGAATCAATCACCCCGTGAAGCAGCGTGAGGAACTCGGGAACAACATTTTCAACCTGGTCGGTCACAAACACCTGATTACAATAAAGTTGAATCTTGTTGCGCTGGAGGTCAAGGTTCTGCTTGATTTTGGGGAAGTAAAGTACACCCGTAAGGTTAAACGGATAATCCACATTGAGGTGAATCCAGAAGAGGGGTTCGTCCGCCATGGGATAAAGGTCGGAATAGAACTTCTTATAATCCTCATCCGTAAGCGTTGAGGGTGTCTTTGTCCACAAGGGCGCGGTGTCGTTGATGACGTTGAGTTCGTCTGTTTCCACCTGCTTGCCATCCTTCCACTCCTTCTTGTGACCAAAAGCTACGGGCACAGCCAAGAAGCGGCAATACTTTGTGAGCAACTTGCTGATGGTTGCTTCTTCAAGAAACTCCTGACAATCTTCGGCAATGTGAAGCACGATGTCTGTACCACGATCTGCCTTTTCCACTTCAGTGATTTCAAATTCGGGCGAACCGTCGCAAGTCCACTTCACCGCCTGAGCACCTTCCTGATAACTGCGTGTAACAATGTCTACGCGCTCACTCACCATGAATGTAGAGTAGAAACCAAGACCGAAGTGACCGATAATTGCATTTGCATCATCCTTATAGCGTTCAAGAAAGTCGGTAGCACCAGAGAAGGCAATCTGATTGATGTACTTTTCAATCTCTTCGGCCGTCATACCGATACCGCGGTCGCTGATAGTAAGCGTCTTTGCCTCGGCATCAACCTTCACCTGCACGGTCAAGTCGCCCAATTCACCGCTTACCTCACCACGCGCACTGAGTGTCTTCAACTTCTGCGTAGCATCCACAGCATTTGCCACTACTTCACGAAGGAAAATCTCGTGATCGCTATACAAAAACTTCTTGATGACGGGGAATATGTTCTCCGTAGTTATTCCAATCTGTCCCTTTTTCATAAGTATATGTTTATTTTATGAGTTATACAATTATGTTTCTCATTCTCATAAAGCAAATACTGTGCCATAATTGCGAAGTGAGAGAAGAAAAGGTGAAAGGGGAAAGATTAAAGGTGAAAGATTAAGATTATTTCGTAGCCCTCAGCACCTCTCGTTTACCTCCGGGAGGTCCTTCAAGTCGCTCTACGCTGAACCCTACCTCTTGAAGCATGCGGCGCACGACGCCCTTCGCACAATACGTGGTGAGCACGCCGCCGGGAGACATAGCCTCGTAGATGCGACGAAAGAGTGTTGGCGACCAAAGTTCGGGTTGCTTTTCAGGTGCGAAGGCGTCGAAATACACTACATCCGCCTGTGGTATTTCTACCGTCAGGATGTTTCCCAACACCTTGTGGAGGGTGAAACACTCATCCACCGCCACTGCTTCATTCCAGGGTAATTCATGGATGTGCTTGAATAATGCGGGATTCACATAATCAAGCATTTGGGCTTGTTGCCAATCAAGGGGATAGAGTTCTACGGAGGTGTAATCTACGTGCACACCCTCTTGTTTCGTAGCCTCTAACGTGAGTAAAGCGTTGAGACCTGTGCCGAAACCAACCTCAAACACGCGCAACTGACCGCCTGACTGGCGTTGCGCTAACGCATGACAAAGGCCAAGTCCTACATACACATGCAACGACTCCGTCACGGCACCCTTTACAGAGTGATAATGCTCGTCAAGTTCGGGGATGTATAATGTGTGACTTCCGTCAGTAGTCAGTTCGGGAATAATGGTTCGCTGATTCATGTATTCGTATTCTACAAAAAAAATATAGAGGCAAGGCTAAATGTGCTGTCACACAGCATCATCGCCTCACCTCTATGTTAACGTTATTGACGCATATTTATTGGTCGAGATTCACTTCGTCAAGCGTGTACTTACTACTTCCGTCGAAGCAGTGCGTACAGAGTTGACATTTAGGAATACCGATGCTTTCTACGAGGTCCTCAATCGTGCTGAACTTTAACGATGTTAGAGAGAGGCGTTCAGCTATTGTGCCCACGATTTTTTCATACTCGGCACTTCCCGTTTCGGCATATCGCTCTACATTCTTTGCGCCATCACCCTCAAACTCTTCGATAAGTTGGCGCGTGATGAGTTCCATATCACTCTTTTGAGAAGTAAAGTTGAGGAAGGGGCAACCGTAGAACAACGGGGGACAAGCTATGCGCATGTGCACTTCGCGAGCGCCGTCGTCCATGAGTTCTTTGGCCTTATCACGGAGCTGTGTGCCACGCACGATACTATCGTCACAGAAAAGCACACGCTTGCCATGCAGCATCTCCTTATTGGTAATCAACTTCATCTTCGCCACCAACGAGCGGAGCGACTGATTACGAGGCGTAAATGAGCGTGGCCATGTGGGAGTGTATTTTGAGATAGCACGTCGGTAAGGGATGCCATGCCCTGCGGCATAACCCATTGCCATACCTACGCCCGAGTCGGGAATACCGCAACAGAAGTCTGCCTCCACGGGGTCCACCTTGCCCATTGCCTCACCACACTTGTAACGCACGTCTTCCACGTTAATGCCTTCGTAACATGATGTGGGGAAGCCGTAGTACACCCAGAGGAATGAGCAAATCTGCATACGCTTGTTGGGCGCGCGCAATTGGTCCATACCGTTAGAGCGGAGGTGCACAATTTCACCAGGACCGAGATACGTATAAATCTTATATCCGAGGTTGTGGAACGCCGTTGACTCGCTTGACACAGCCATAGCACCGTCCTTCATGCCAATCACCACAGGCGTACGACCCCATGAGTCACGAGCTGCGATAATACCATTTTCCGTGAGCAACAGGAGCGAGCACGAACCCTTTACTTCGCGGAACACATTCTCAATGCCATCCACAAAAGAGCGTCCACGGATGATGAGCAGGGCGATGAGTTCGGTAGGGTTAATTCTGCCCGAACTGAATTCCGACAAGTGGAGACCTTCGTCAAGCAATCGCTGTGCGAGTTGTTCAATATTGATGATACGCGCCACAGTAACGATGGCAAAGCGACCAAGGTGAGAATTCATCAAGAGTGGCTGAGCATCCGTGTCACTGATAATACCGATACCCGAATTGCCGTGAAACTCATCCAGTTCGGCTTCAAAGCGCGTGCGGAAGTACGTATTTTCAAGGTTGTGGATAGAACGCGAAAAACCGTGTTCCGTGCAATACGTAGCCATACCGCCACGACGTGTGCCGAGGTGCGAATTGTAATCTGTGCCGTAAAACAAATCGGTGATACAGGGTTGTTGACTCACCGTGCCAAAAAAACCTCCCATAAAAAGAATGTAAATGGATATTGAGGATTATAGTATCTGATAGAGCAAAATTACATTGCTAACATTTTTTAGCAAAGTATACTCCCATAAAATTTACTACACGAGCGCGTATTTTTTTATAAAGAGTAATGTTTGCAAAGCAGAAAGTGCAACTACGACTATTTTCCGAAACTCACCTTAGTATCTGCCTCCACATCCTTCGTAATCCACACGTTGGCGCCAATCACGGCATCCTTACCAATCGTCACGCGACCCAGGATTGTGGCATTTGAATATACGATAACACCGTCTTCAAGTATGGGGTGACGGGGAATGTGCTTAATGGGATTTCCCTCTTCGTCAAGCGGGAAACTCTTTGCACCGAGCGTAACGCCCTGATAGAGTTTCACACGATTGCCAATGATGCACGTTGCACCGATTACCACACCCGTGCCATGGTCAATGGTGAAGTGCGACCCAATCTGGGCTGCGGGGTGAATGTCTATCCCCGTTTCGCTATGCGCCATTTCAGTAATAATACGCGGGATGAGGGGCACTTGCAACTTGTGCAACTCATGCGCCAATCGGTAGCAGGTGAGCGCCTTTATGGCGGGATAGCAACAGATGACCTCTGCCCTACTGTGTGCCGCAGGGTCGCCCATATAAGCGGCTTCTACATCCGTAGCCAGGAGGTCGCGCATCACGGGAAGTCGACGAATAATCTCTGCCGCACACTGCTCCGCGCGTTGCTTGCAATTACATGTCTCACACTTATTTCCCGTAGGGCAACCAAAGCACAAGCCTGCCTCAATTTGCTCGGTCAGCAACAACAGCAAGCGTTCAAGCGTGGTACCGATGTGATAAGGAATGGTGGTAGCGTTTAACGCCGGGCGACCATAGTAACCTGGGAAGATTACCGAGCGCACCAACAGGATAATCTCCTTCAACGAAGGTCCCGACGGCAAGCGCTCTGTCAAGTTATGTTGCAAGAACAAGTCGGGATGCTGCGAAAGGTCGGAAAGCGCCTCCGTAGTATCTTTTATGATATTAACCTTATGTTGCATAATTTCAATGTTCGTAATTTAATGTAAAGAAAGGTAACGATTGCCCGTATCGGGAAGGATGACGACAAGCGTAGCGTTGGCAAACTCCGGTCGTTGTGCCACGCGCAATGCCGCCACAAGTGCTGCTCCCGAGGAGATACCACAAAAAAGTCCCTCATGGCGGAGCAACATCTCAACACCCTCATAGGCGTCAGCATCCGTCACTTGCACCACCTCGTCCACTAACGACGCATCGTAAATGCTGGGGATGAATCCGGCACCAATGCCTTGTATTTTATGCGCCCCTGCCGTTCCACCCGACAATATGGGCGACGCTGCTGGTTCTACGGCAATGACGCGCACCTGCTCATCATGCCCTTTCAGGGTTTTGGCCGTTCCCGTAAGGGTACCACCCGTTCCCACACCAGCAACGAACGCATCCACGCGCCCCTCCGTAGCATCAAGAATTTCCCTGCCCGTATGGAGTGCGTGTGCCTCCACACATGCCTCGTTGTCAAATTGTTGCATGATTATTGCCCCAGGCATTTCGCTCCTCAGTTGCTCCGCCTTCTTTACGGCGCCATTCATGCCCTCAGCACCAGGAGTGAGCACCACCTCCGCGCCCAGCAGTTTCAGCAATTTCTGTCGCTCCACACTCATGGTTTCGGGCATGGTCAGAATGAGGCGATACCCCTTTAATTTAGCAATCCAGGCAAGTCCGATACCAGTGTTACCACTTGTGGCTTCAATAAGTGTGCCACCAGGATGGAGCAACTGCTTGCGCTCCGCATCTTCAATCATGGCAAGCGCCACACGGTCCTTAACGCTCCCTCCGGGGTTAAAGGCTTCAAGTTTCAGTAATAGGCGTGCCGTCACCCCCACGGCGGAGGTTAACCTGCTCGCTTCCAGCATGGGCGTATTGCCAATCAACTGGGTAAGGTTAGTATAAATTTTCATGTGTTAAGTCAGTCTTAGTTTTTCAGTGTGTTTGTTGTTTTTTTGAGGTAGAAGGGGGTGAGTAGGAAAGCCCCTATCGGAGCACCAAGTCATAGATGACAATGCTCCCCACCTTCTCGTTTAACTGAGCCACAATGTCGCTTCTGCGCATCATCAAGTCAGCCTTTAATGCTGCTGATGTGAGGTGCACATAGAGCGTTTGGTTCATCAAGTACTTCTGAGTGGTGTATCGAGCCACCGCTGCCCCCATCACCTCCTCCCATGCTTGCAGGAGTCGGTATTCGTTGAGCTGACCTTCAAGTCCATTCAGGCGCAGGTATTGATACAGCACATCAGTAACGTTTTCAGTATTACGTCGCTTCATTATCAGCAAGTTCTTTAATTTCTCCTTCAGATACGTAAAAGAGTTTGTATTCATTCGTAGTGGATGCCAGTATGGTGTCCAAATGCTCGCGATTGGTGTCGGTGATAAATATCTGACCAAACGAGTTGCTCGACACATAATCTATAATGCGCGCCACGCGTCCGGCATCAAGTTTGTCAAAGATGTCATCCAGCAACAATAGCGGTACGCGCTGATTGCCACGCTCTTTAAGGTAGAGGAATTGTGCCAATTTGAGGGCAATGAAGTACGTCTTTGTTTGCCCCTGCGACCCCTCTTGACGTATGGCGTAATTGTTTAGAAAGAGTTCCAAGTCATCGCGATGCACGCCGTGAAGCGTGTACCCCACGATGCGCTCCTTCTCTCTGAACGAAGTGAGTTGCCCTTTCAGTTCGCCTCGTGAAATGTGGGAGGCATATTGAATGTTCACCTGCTCGGTGTCATTATCGCATAAGTTCGCATACAACCCCCTGAAGATGGGCGTAAACGCCTCCACAAAGTGCTTTCTGCACTGATAAATGTAGTCGGCATCCACCGACATCATCTCTTCAAGCACCTCCATGACGTTCCAGTCGGGCACCTCCTCCTGCTTCAATAGCGCATTGCGTTGCTTCAAGGTCTTGTCGTAACGCAACAGGCACTCCACGTACCTGCTATCATACTGCGCAATGACGATGTCCATAAACCTACGGCGCTCCTCACTACCCGCGTCAATCAGCATCGAGTCCGAAGGCGAAATCATCACCAGGGGTATCAGCCCCAAGTGCTCCGACAGGCGCTTGTACTCCTTATCATTACGCTTCACATGCTTGCGCGCCCCCTTCTTAAATGCAATGTGCACCTGCTCCTCACCGCCATCTTCGCGCTCGTACGCCCCCTGCAACATGAAGAATTCTTCACCGTGGCGCACCGTAGCAACGTCAAGCGTCGAAAACCTACTCTTGCAAAACGACAGGTAATAAATAGCGTCCAATACGTTCGTCTTACCCATCCCGTTGCGCCCCACAAAGCAGTTCACATTCGACGAGAAGGCCAACTGAGCATCAGCAATATTCTTATAGTTGAGAATCGTTAATCGTTCGAGTTTCATAAGTCCAATTATCATTCATGAACATCACCCCCAAAAAGGGAACCATGTTGAAATTGCAAAGATAATGAGTATCAAGCAAACGATAAATAAATCATCCCAAAAACGGAAGATAAACTAAAAAAGACGGAGAATATTTTACTAATCAAACGAAAATCACTATTTTTGCGGTTCGAAACTCAGAAATAATAAAATAAAAATCATACAAGTTATGTCAAAGAATCAAAATCTCCAAGAAAATCAGGCAGCTGAGGTTATTGCAACAACAGGTGCTTGGGTTGAAACAAACAAGAAGAAGATCATCACTATCTTTGTAGCAGTAGTTGTAGTAGTAGGCGGTTACCTCGGTTACACTTACGGTTACCAGCAGCCCCGCGAAGAAAAGGCACAGACACTCTGCACCGACGGTCTTCAGTACATCCAGTCAAGCGACTTCGAAACAGCGCTCAACGGCGAAGGCACCTTCCCCGGTTACATCAAGATTGCAAGCGAATACAGCGGCACTGACGGTGCAAACCTCGCCAACCTCTACGCAGGTATCTGCTTCGCACAACAGAACAAGTACCAGGAAGCACTCCCCTACCTCGAAGCGTACACACCTGGCAACGACCAGTCAATCTCTGCAATGGCACTCTTCGCACTCGCACAGTGCTACGCAGGTGTTGAAAACCTCGACAAGGCCATCGCAACATTCCAGGAAGCAGCTGAACAGGCTAACAACGCAGCACTCAGCCCCATGTGCCTCCTCGAAGCAGGTAAACTCCTCGAAAGCCAGGACAAGAAGGCTGACGCTCTCAAACTCTACGAAAGCATCAAGAACGACTACCCCACTTCAACACTCGTAGTTGGTTCACCCGCTGAAATCGAAAAGTATATCGAGCGCGCAAAGAACTAAAACAACAAATAAAAATCAACTTCTGATTGAGAATTGAGTTTCACCCCAAAAGTGTCGCTCAATTCTCATTTTCAGTTACACCGATTTATTATCACACAACTATAAATTATCACATGTCATCATTTTCGTATATCGACAATGCCAACAACGAAGTGCCCGACGCCTCGCAATACCGCTTCGGAATCGTTGTAACAGAGTGGAACAACCACATCACCGACACCCTGCTCCAGGGCGCCGTAGAAACGCTTAAACAGTACGGAGTAGCCGAATCAAGCATCACCATCGAGCGCGTACCCGGAAGTTTTGAACTCATCTATGCCAGTTCACAACTCGCCAAGCGCGGTTACCTTGATGCCATCATCGCCATCGGATGCGTCATCAAGGGCGACACCCCCCACTTCGACTACATCTGCCAGGGCACCACACAAGGCATTGCCCACATCAACGCAACAGGCGACACCCCCATCATCTACGGAGTGCTCACCGTAAACAACGAAGAACAGGCTTTGGAACGCACAGTTGGCAAAATCGGTAATAAAGGAAAAGAATTTGCACTTTCTGCAATTAAAATGGCAGATTTCTCTTGGCAGTTACAAAACTAAGTCATAACTTTGCATCGCAATCAAGGGAAGGACGCTGAAAGGCAACTTCCGAACGATGCACCGGGTAGGTAGGTAAGTGGTTAAAACGGGCAGACTGTAAATCTGTTGCTTCACGGCTTCGGCGGTTCGAATCCGTCCCTGCCCACTCCTTAAGAGGACGCTTTTAGCGCCCTCTTTTTTTGTGTCTTTTAGTAAATGAGGAAAGTTGAACGGTGAAAGTTGAACGGTGAAAGTTGAACGAGGAAAGTTGAAGGAGGAACGTTGAAAGTTGAAAGTTGAACGGTGAAAGTTGAACGGTGAAAGTTGAACGGTGAAAGTTGAACGGTGAACGTTGAACGGTGAACGTTGAACGGTGAACGTTGAACGAAGAACGAGGAAAGTTGAACGAGGAAACAAGAAAGTTTGTAAAATAAACGCCTCACACCCCGCAAGGACTCCTATCTCCTCACTCCTCTCTCCTCACTCTCCTCACTCCTCTCTCCTCACTCTCTTCACTCCTCACTAATTTAACTTTCCCCCAGAAAATCCTCAATCACCCTTACCTGGCGGGGCGTAAGCATGCGCTGCCCGTCGTGATAGCCCAGTGCCTCGAGCGCTTGTTGTAATCCACCTGTAATTTTAATTTCCTCCCGAAAGAGGCGCACAGCGCGCTTATACCCTCGGTCGGGATAGTAGCGCAGGGCGAGGCGCCCGAATTGCGTGGGGCGCGAGCGCTTACGCGCTGTTAACGCTGGTGTGTTCATACTGATTGCTTTGTAAAGTTGTGGAACTCCTAAATGCCGTCCGATACCCCTCGCGCACCGCCGTCACGTCCACCTCCTCCATCTTCACGCCATTCTCCACGCAGGTCATGGCGGCAAGCAGGTTGATGAGTTTTTCCCTGTCCGTGCGGTCATACGCACGGCTCGGGCGCACAAGGGGCGCATTTCCCGCCAGGTTCGCAAGGCGACACACGGTGCGAAGGTACGCCTCCGAATCGTTCTCCTCGGGCGGGGCCCAGCGGTAGATAATGTTGCGGGGCGTGAAGGCCATGCGCTTCGCCTCAAAGCGCTTATGGTACGTCTCAAGCGTGCGCCAGGCAGCACGGTAGCCCATCGCCATCGAGACAAACTGCACGAAGGCCGTATCCGTTTGCTCCGCCCGCACACCCTGCCATCGAGAGGCAGAGTGGCGAATATTGAGCGGGTTGTTGTTGCGCATGCCGCGCGGAAGTTTAGTTTTTGTCATGGTTATTAGTTGTTAAAATTTTCGGAGAGGTCGGAGGTTCGGAGGATTAGGAGTTATCAGAGTCCACAGAGTTCTCAGAGTCCTCGGAGAAAACTAACCCGCAAGGACTACTCACTCCTCACTACTCTCTACTCTCTCCTAACTCCTCTCTCCTCACTACTCTCTTTTTATATAACTGTAATCTGTAACGCCTTATTTTTCTTTTCCGATGTAATTGTCCGTCTTGCGATAACGCCTAATTTCGAGTGGCATTGTTTGCGGGTCATTGCTGTTTTCGATATATCCACGGTGTTTCCAAGCAGCAAGCATCCCAGTTAATGAACCCGATTGTATCCCCATCTGTAAGCGAAGTTGGTGGGCTTCTTGGCGGGTGAACTCATCGGGCAGAAGGTCGAGCAAGTTTTGCGGACCTCGGCGCTCGCGCCCTTGCTCTGCCGTTTCTTGATTGAGAATACTTTCACCGAAGAAGTGCATTTTACACCACAGGTCGTACTTTAGGGACCACCTCACAAAGTGCTCAATCGTCTTGTCCCACTTCTCGCCTTGCGCCACGTAGAGCACCATCGCCTTGAGGTAAGCAATCACGTTGGCACGATACGAAAGGTTCTCATACACACGGCTTTGCGAGAGTCGTGAGAAGTCGGCACACTCCTCCATCAACCTTTTTGCCAAGGTGCGTGCTTGCGGACAATCAATGAGTCCTCGAGCATTGTTCAAGCGCTCAATGTAGGGGCGAAGGGCTTCGTCAAATCCCTCGTCATAGGTGCCGTAGATGGGCATTTCCGCACCGATTTCACGCTCGGGGATGGTACAGAAGTTGATGCGTGAGATGGGTCCGTCGGTGAGCACCCCGGAGAAGTAGCGTTGCCCCTTTTGCACGGTGGTCGAGGCGTTCCAGTTGAAGCGGATGCACACCCTTTCACTCACACTACCCGTGCCTATGCGTGTCTGTCCGTAGGAGTTGCCAGGGTCGAACGCCAAGCACATGATTTGGAATTGCGCCTTGCTTCGGGCAGACGTTTTGAGGGCGTCAAATTGGTCAATCTCGTTCATGCGGGTGTAAAGAAAGCGCTCCTCGGCATCTGCCAGGCGTTGCACGAAGGCGGCATTCGTCATGTCGGGGTCAATCTCCTGGATGACAAGCCCGTCGGGTCGGCTTCGCTTATCCTTGTTCGCCCCCTTCGTTTGCATCTCTCGCTTCCATTCGCGCTCACGGCGCAGGTTGTCAAGGTCGCGCCTTCTAATATCTGCCATGATGCGGTTGATGGGTTCGGTGATGCAATTCTTCCCCGCTCCCGTCCCCGCCATGAGCACGTTCATGAGCGTTGCCTCGTGCTCCACATTGTCGATATACCTAAAGCGCGTTTGCCACAAGTGTGCCCCAAGGGCGGGAAAGACGGCATGCGCCACGGCGGGTTTGTACACCTCGGGCGTTTTGCTAATGAGCAGGCGGATAAGTGGGGGCAATGTGCGGGGCATCTTCGGCGGTTGATTGTCTGCCATACCATCGCCCTCGGCGTCAGAAGTTTGGCGCTTGCAAATCTCCAACACACGCTTCATAATCCTCGGCATATAAGGCGTTTGCGAGCGATTACATGCACTTTTAATGGTAGTCATCCACTTCTCCCGATGCTCCCCATAGGTGGGCAACACTTGGGCTATCCAATGAGGGTCATCATTACACACGTAGCGCAGGTGGCACGCCATAGAAAATATAAAGTTGTTGCGAGAACCATGCGCAGGCCTCCCGCCCATCTGCTCCTCAAGGACGCTGACGAGGTTGGGGTATTCAAGAGGGGGAAAGGTGGGGGTGGTGGCTATAGGGGCTATAGTATCTATAGCGTCTATAGCCTCTATAGCGCCTATCGCCTCTATCGTCCGCTCCGCAAAGAGCCCCTCCATATCCATCCACATCACATAGTCCCTGCTCACCAGGAAGGAACTGCGCGCATAGTCCTTCACGCAAGCATCGTAAGTCGTGTCGCCCAACTGCTCCGCCATCCACGCCTGTGCGCGCGCCAGGTCCATGCCTCGGGGGATGATGAAGATGAGGCGCAAACCCTCACAACTCGGTGTCATGTGCGCCATGACGATGCCCAACAGCTCCTTGCGCGGCGCTATCTCCGCCCAACGCCCTTCGGGATTGTTGATATGGTCGAGGTCGTAGATGGAGAGCCCCGAGGGAATCGCCTCGGCATTGAGGCGGCGCCCGTTCTTGAAAGTGGCATGGGGCGTGAGGATGGGCAGTTGCTTTTTCAGATTCCCCTTGAGCGTTTCAAAGTCCTCCGCCGAGAGTTCGCCCCGCATCTTCTGCTCCCACGCATCCTTGATTTCGGCGCAGATGCGCGCCACATGCTTATTGTCTAATGCTTCGTTGAGCAGTTCGGGCGTGCACACCTGCACCACCCTACTCTTTATGCTTTGAGAAATTCCGAAATTCATGCCACACCTCCTCCCTTCATGATGCTATTTACAAAGTCACTGGCCTTCAAACTCTCGTCAAGGATGGCAAGTCCGGGATGAATATTTGCCTCGTCAAGACCGATGTTGAGCGAGAGGCGCACCGTTTCGTCGTTGATAGTGGCCCTACCGTGGGGCAATTTGATGTATTTGCGTTCACCACCTTGGTGATGGCGCTGATGCACATTGAAGTTTCCTTCGTTAGGGTTCACCAAGGCAATAGTGCCTTGCACACGAGCGGTTCCATTAAGAAGAGATGCGTAAACGGCATCGGAGATTTGCAATTGAATAATCATAACTCAAAGAATTGGTTAAAAGGGGTTCATTCGTTTCTTTTAGCGCCTATTTTTCGTTGATCAACACTGCAAAGTTACATCACAAAAAAGCCGATGGAAAGTAAAAATCCATCGGCGTAAAGTTATCGTAAAGTTATCGTAAAGAAGTGCCCCTTTTGGGTGTGGGGCGTAAAGTTTGCGTAAGGTTTGCGTAAAGTTTTTGGTGGGTTTCTATAGTGGCTATAGCGGCTATAGTTACTATAGTGGCTGTTTCCCCTCCAGTTGGCGCTTGAGGCGCTCTATTTCCTCGCGTTGGGCATTATAGGCGGCGAGTGCACGCGCGCGCAGGTCGTCGTAGGCGGTGCGCCATTGCTCGGCGTTTTGTTGGGCGGCTTCGAGTTGTTGCTTAAGGGCGCGGTTGGTTTCCTCCAACTCCTTAAGGCGGTCATCTTGTTGTTGACGGTAGGCGGTGCGCACCTTGTGCATGCGCTCCTTCACGCCTCCTTCCTCCACGAAGCGACGCTCAAGGTGTGACATGTATTTGTTCATCATCACATCCACTTGGTAGCATAGCGTAAGCGCCACATTCGCCATTTCCTCGGCGCTCCATTTTGAGAAGTAAGGGCTGTATTGTTCGAGCAGGTTGTTGCTCTTCGTAAATTCCTGCATCGCTTGAAAGCGAGCGTCGGCAGGTGTCCACATGGCGAGTTTGCGCGATTTGAGAAAGTCGTCGTAATCCTGGCGCAATTCGCCAATGCTGGAGCGCGCCACATTCAGCAGGTTGAGTTCCATGGCGGTAGAAGTCTTGCCGTCCTCCGTCCCCTCAACAATATTCTGTTTACCCGAGCGAGCCGCTTGAATCATTTGGTCCACCGTGCGGTCACCATAGTGCGGCAAGAAGCGTTCGCAGAAGTCATAGGTGAGCTGATAAAGCACCTCCGCCTTCTGATAAAAGCGCAAATCCTTCCAGTTGGTCACACGGCGAAAGATGCTCTCCGGGACTTTCTTTTCTTCGCTCATGGTAGTAATGTTTTTAGGGGGTTAATAATTGGGGTGGTGGTGGCGATAGTGTCGATAGTGCCTATAGTGTCTATAGTGTCTATAGCGTCTATAGTGTCTATAGCGTCTATAGTCACTATCCACCTGCAAATATAGCATAAATTCCTCAAACCGCCCGCATCACCTCCCTTGCAATGCCGTAATACTCATGGAATCGCGCGCCCTGCACAGGCGCATCGTCTTGTTGCCAGAGCGACAGGTGCTTGCGGAAACTCTGCACGCACATGCGGCGGAGTTGGTCAATATTGGGCAAGTGAGGATGCTCTGGCACGGCCTGCGCCACAAGCGCTACAAAGGCGGAATAATCGCCCAGCTCCACCACCTTCTTATCCACCAGCGCACGATAGACGGCAAACCACAAGCGCCCATTTGTCACGCGCTCTGCCACCTTCACGATGGCACCCTTCACCGCACGCGCCGAGGGTTGCACACTCTCCTGGCGCACCTCACGCTTCATAATCCGCATCATCTCGCTCATTGAGGTATGCGGAGCCATGCGGCGAATCTCTATCACCTTGCCCACAACGCGCGCATTCATGTCCTCCGTCAAATGGATGGGCATATACTTCTCATTGCGCGGCAAGAGCCACACATCGCCACGCTCGTCGCGGAAGAAGGTCTTCACCGTAATACCGCCGTCCACCTCTGCCACGACAATATCCCCCTCGCGAATACCACAACACCCCTCCGTAATCTGTACGCTCAGCGTGTCGCCCTCCAGGATGCCACAATCCTCCATCGAATCGCCCCTCACGGGCAAACACACGATCATCCCACAACGCGCCAACGACCTGGGCAACATCGTATATTCGTCGGCAAACACATCGCCCACCTCCGTAGGCAATCCCGCCTGCACCGTATTCCCAATCAACGGCACCGCCACATCACACCTCTCAGGTTTCCATCCAGCCTCCTGCAAGCAACGAAATACTTCGTCAAAATAATCTTGATTCATAGTTTTTAAGGTTTTCTCTAATTGTTAATTAAAAAAGGTAATACTCACAATTCGGGTGCAAATATAATACGAATCCTTGACAAAGAATGTCAAACCCATTTTTGGAGTGTTAAATCTTTCAAACTTTTTTAAGGCAAAATGTAAAGAATTGAATATCAAGGGGCTGCACAGAAAGCAAAAAAGCACCCACTATGGGGTGCTTTGGCAAATGTGATAGATGATTCAAATTTGAAAATTTTAATAGCGCTCAATTTTGACATTTGGGCAATCCTCAAAAGCATTTCCCGCCAATTCCGTGTTCTTGGATACTTTAACAAGGGTAAGGGAGGTGCACTCTCTAAAAGTTTCGCATCCTATTGATGTTACCGATGGTGGAAGGCTGATTTGGGTAAGGGAACTGCAACCCGAAAAAGCGCGATATCCTATTGATGTAACCGAGGGTGGAAGGCTGATTTGGGTAAGGGAGGTACAATCCCAGAAAGCGAGATCTCCTATTGATGTTACCGAGGGTGGAAGGCTGATTTGGGTAAGGGAGGTGCAATCATAGAAAGTTTCCCTTCCTATTGATGTAACCGAGGGTGGAAGGCTGATTTGGGTGAGGGAGGTGCAATCCTTGAAAGCACTATCTCCTATTGATGTAACCGAGGGTGGAAGGCTGATTTGGGTAAGGGAGGTGCAACCACAGAAAGCACCTTTTTCTATTGATGTTACCGAGGGCGGAAGGCTGATGCGGGTGAGGGAGGTGCAACCTCTGAAAGCGCACTCTCCTATTGATGTTACCGAGGGTGGAATAATCGTATTCGAACACCCCCTGATCAATGTATTACTTTCAGTATGAATAATCGCATTGCAATCTTCCCTACTGTCGTACACCGGATTATTTGAATCCACTTTTATACGAACTAAGGAAGAGCAACCAGAGAACGCCATATCTCCGATATACGTCACAGATGAGGGGATGGAAAGGTTCTGGAGAGAAGAGCAACCCAAGAAAGCACACTCCTCAATCCGCTTCACCCATTGGGGCAAATTCAGTTCTTTTAAGGAAGAACAACCCCAAAAAGCATGCTCACCTATGACCTCTAACCATTCGAGCAACTCCACGACTTCAAGGTTTTCGCATCCTTTAAAAGCCCAATCCCCAATTCTGCGCACCCATTGAGGGATTACAACGCGCTTCAATTCTTTACAATTCTCAAATGCTTTGTCCGCAATCATCTCAATACCTTCGGGGAGGATTGCTACGCCATCTATAATTTCATAGTTTGCCATAATGTGTGCGGATTAACCGTTATAAATTCGTTTGTTAAGAGGTTGATGCAGAAGCTATCAAATCACACTTCAAAAATACTAAAATCTGCTTATATCTGCGCAATTTATCCATAAAATCACTTATTGATTGATGGCGCGCTCTCGGAGGGGATGCCCCTTGCATTACAGATTACAGATTACAGTTTTTTATTTTGATACGTCAGAGACTTGAAAAATAGTACAAGAAATAAGTTATTATATATATTAATATATATAATAAAAAATTTTTTATGTCTTACGCCGAGGGGAGCATGTGAGTTTCAAAATAACTGTAATCTGTAATCTGTAATGCGAGGTGGGGATTGGGGGCGCCTGTAATTTAGTGAGTAGTTAGGAGTGAGTAGTTTAGGAGTCCTTGCGGGGTGAGAACAAACGCCCTGTGTAGCATACCTTCCCGCATGGCGCCCTGAAGGGGCAAAAGTAAAACTCCCTGCTTAATTTTCCGAATGGCATTCCACTTGGCAGGTACGGACGCACGGCACGTGCGTCCTTCATTCACACGCTTGCCAATGGAATATGCCGTTTTGATGAGGACGCACGCGCCGTGCGTCCCTACCGGTCAATGGTAATCCCGCCTGATTTTTCGAGTTGCTTTACGCTTGACTGTAGGGGGCGCTTTTATTCAGTTGCTGGGAAAAATTTAAAAATTTTCAGTGCCTGTAAAACACTGAATTTCTATTTGTTAGGCGCATATTTTCGCCCATTTTCGCGATGCTAAATGACAATAAATGACAAGCGGGGTGGCGCGTGTTGTATCTTTGCAGTAGAAAACGTAGGGACACAATGGTGGTGCAAACCGAATACACCGAAAAATTTTATTGCTGATTATCTGCGTATTAAGAAAATTAATTCTCACTAATTCTCATTAATTCTCATTAATTCTCACTTCGCCCCGAGCGTGTTGTATCTTTGCACTTGTGATTGAGAGTACAGATAACAGAGTACAACAGCCTTGCGGGATGCGCGCACCGCATGGCATGAGTTACCACCTACCAATCGCGTCTCTACGTTCATGATATGTCCCCGCATGGACTACTCTCTCCTCACTACTAACTACTAACTAATCTAAATCTATGGAAACCAACAAATCGCCCATTTGGGGCAAACTCATTCAGTTCATTATCACCGTGCTCACCGCCTTCGCTACCTCGTTTGGTGTAGCCTCCTGCATGTAGGGACACACATTTAGCGTCCGCCACCGAATGGGAGCGCCACGCTCCGCAACCGACGGGAAATCGCACCGCCCTGCGCAAAGCACAAATAATTTTAATTAACTAACTAATAATCTGAACCAAATCTCACCTACTAAGTTACTCATTTTTTCGACACATTTAATCTCCCCAGCGGTCAGTCATTTCTCCCTGCGCCAACCTTCGGTTCCCCTTTCACCTTTAATCTTTAATCTTTAATCGTTCATCGTTCAACGTTCATCGTTCAACGTTCATCGTTAATCGTTCATCATTCCCCCTTTAACCCTTAAAACCTATGATCAAGTACAACCTTATTTCAAGAAAGAATCCTATCACTAAGGAGTATGTTTTTCACGCCCAGGCAGTGCCTGTAAATCCCATCATGCTTGACGATATTGCCGACGAAATCAGTGGGCAATGTACCGTTACCGCGCACGACATCAAGGCGGTGCTCTCGGCACTCGAAGAATCAGTTACCAAGCACTTGCGCAATGGCGACTCTGTACGACTCGGAGACCTCGGTAGCTTCCACGCACGCATTTCCAGCGCATCGGCAGCAACGGAGGAGGACTTCACTATGGAGAACATGCGCGCCATCCGCGTCCGCTTCGTGCCCTCATCAAAACTCCGCTACGAACTCTCGCTCAGTAATCCGAATATGAAACTCGTACGCAATGCGTAGAAAATGAACGGAAGAGACCGTGCGGGACTTGGGGCATTTCTCACACACACTTTCTCGTTCTCTCCTCTACAAAGCACTCGTTAATATTTTTGCGGGCAGAAACAAAACAAGAGTGCCACCCTGTCACTTGGCGTACGGGGATGGCACTCTCGTTGGTTCGTTATTGATGTCAGCCTATCGCAAATTCTTCTCCACTTGCTGCTTGGCAAAGTCGAGGGTGATTTCGTAGGTCTTCTTCTTGCTTGAAGGGGCGTCGTACATGGCGTCGATCATGATGCTCTCGAAGATGGAGCGGAGACCGCGAGCGCCGAGTTTGTACTCCAAAGCCTTGTCAACTACATACTCGTACACCTCGGGGTGGATTTCGAGCTTCACGCCGTCCATCTCAAAGAGTTTGGTGTACTGCTTGACGATGGAGTTCTTGGGTTGCGTGAGGATGTTGCTGAGGGCTTCCTTGTCGAGGGGATTGAGGTAGGTAAGCACGGGGAGGCGTCCGATGACTTCGGGGATAAGACCGAAGCTCTTCAAGTCCTGCGGGCGGATATACTGCATGAGGTTTGAGGGGTCGAGCTTGCGCACATTCTGCACGGAGTCAAACCCTACGGTATGCGTATTCATGCGTTGTGCAATCTTCTTCTCAATGCCGTCGAAGGCACCTCCGCAGATGAAGAGGATGTTGCGGGTATCGACCTTCACATAGTCCTGGTCGGGGTGCTTGCGTCCGCCCTTTGGTGGTACGTTGACGATGGACCCTTCGAGGAGTTTGAGCATGGCCTGTTGCACACCTTCTCCGCTCACATCGCGCGTGATGCTGGGGTTGTCGCTCTTGCGGGCAATTTTGTCGATTTCGTCGATGAAGATGATGCCGCGCTCGGCTTCTGCCACATTGTAATCCGCCACTTGAAGGAGGCGCGAGAGGATGCTTTCGACATCTTCGCCCACATAACCTGCCTCGGTGAAGACGGTGGCGTCAACGATGGTGAAGGGCACATCGAGGAGCTTGGCAATGGTGCGCGCAAGGAGGGTTTTGCCCGTACCTGTGGAGCCCACCATGATGATGTTAGACTTCTCGATTTCTACGCCGTCGTCGGTAGCGTTCTGACTGATGCGCTTGTAGTGGTTATAGACGGACACGGCGAGGTAGCGCTTTGCTTCGTCCTGGCCGATGACATACTGGTCGAGGTGCGCCTTGATTTCAGCGGGTTTGGGTAGTTTTTTGAGTTCCTTTGCCGATCCCTTTGCGCGTGCATTTCCTCCTCCGTGTACGCCGTCGAGAATTTCAGTGGCCATGCGCACACAATCGTTACAGATGGATGCGTGAAGGCCCTGGATGAGCAATCCCACTTCCGACTCTGGGCGACCGCAAAAGGCGCATTGTCGCGTTTGTTTCTTCATATAAGTGGGTGGTTTTTACTTTTTGAGCAACACCTTGTCGATCATGCCGTATTCCTTGGCTTCGGCAGCTGTCATCCAATAGTCGCGGTCGGAATCCTGCCACACCTTGTCGAAGTCGGTGTGTGAGTGGTCGGCGATGATGGTGTAGAGTTCCTTCTTGAGTTTGAGAATTTCGCGTGCGGTGATTTCGATGTCGCTTGCCTGACCCTGTGCGCCACCAAGGGGTTGGTGAATCATTACGCGTGAGTGTGTCAATGCCGAGCGCTTGCCTTCCTGTCCGCTCACGAGGAGCACGGCGGCCATAGAAGCGGCCATACCGGTGCAGATGGTGGCAACGTCAGAAGAGATGAATTGCATGGTGTCGTAAATACCCAAACCGGCATAAACGGAACCACCAGGCGAGTTGATGTAGATTGAGATGTCCTTACCGGGATCGCAAGAGTCGAGGTAGAGGAGCTGTGCTTGAAGCGTGTTGGCGGTATAGTCGTCAATAGCCGTGCCGAGGAAGATGATGCGGTCCATCATCAAGCGTGAGAAGACGTCCATCTGGGTTACATTGAGCTGACGCTCTTCAAGGATGTAGGGGTTGAGGTACTGATTCTGCACCTTCATGACATCGTCAAGCACCATAGAATTGATGCCTACGTGCTTGGTGGCATATTTGTAAAAGTCGTTCATGTTCATAGTTTTCGATTGGAGCTAAAAAAAGAAGTTGGCAGCCAGGCGTCATTGCGTGTATTAACTCCTGCACTCCCAACTCCTCACTATTGGTTAGAAATTAGTTTTCGAACAACTTACCGAACTCTTCAGCAGAAACTGCCTTGTGGTTCAAGTTGAGCACGTTCTTCAACGCTGCTACGAGCTTTGTTTCGATGCTGCGCTCGATGAGTGACTGTGCCTGCTGCTTGTTCTTAAGCATTTCTTCAGCATAGTTTTCGAGGTATTCAGCGGGAACGTTGTTCATGCCGTACTGGGCGAACTGCATGCGTGCTGCTTCAACAGCTGCTGCCTTCACATCCGCCTGTTCGAGCTTGATGTCGTTAGCCTTAACGAGCTTTTCCTTGATGAGGTGCCACTTGAGTTCGTTGATTGAAGCTTCGAAGTGTTCTTCTACATAAGCTTCGCCCTTTTCCTTATTGTTGTTGAGCATTACCTTCTTGAGGACTTCGTTGGGGAATTCTACTTCACCCACCTTTGCTTCGCAATATGCACGGAGGTCGAGGAGGAACTTGTAGTCAGAGTCGAGCACGTGTTGTGACTGGATGCCTTCCTTCACCTTTGCGCGGAATGCTTCTTCACCTTCTACGGCGCCTTCGCCGAATACTGCGTTGAAGAATTCCTGGTTGATTTCAGCGGGAACGAAACGGCTGATTTCGTTTACCTGGAAGCTGAAGTCGCCAGTGTACTGCGCTACTTCGTCCTTCTTAACCTTCAAGAGTGAAGATACTTCTGCTTCGTTGCCTTCGTATGCCTTTGAGGGGTTGATAACGAGGATGTCGTTCACCTTTGCACCGTTGAAGAGTGCCTTCTGCTCGTCGTTCTTGAAGTAAGTGGGCATGAGGCTTGCGCTTTCTACTACGATACCGCCTTCAACGGGCTGACCGTTTTCGTCAAGCTGTGCGAGGATACCGCGGAGAATGTCGCGTTCTTCGTATGACTGAACATTTTCGGGGTGACCAGCCTGCTGCGCCATACGCTTAACCTGAGCATCAACCATTTCTTCTGTAACGTTGATGTCGTAGTAATCAACTGTATCGTTAGAAGAGAGTTCAACGTTCATTTCGGGTGAAAGACCGAGGTCGAAGTGGAGTACGAAGTTGTCGTCCTTTTCGATATCAACCTGATCGTCGTGAGCGATGGGTTCGCCGAGAACGTCGAGGTTATTTTCCTGGATGTAAGCGTAGAGCTTTTCGCTGATGAGCTTCTGAACTTCTTCAGCCTTGATCTGTGTGCCGTACATCTTCTTTACCATACCAGCGGGTACGTGCCCAGGACGGAAACCGGGCATCTGCACCTTCTTCTGCGCAGCCTGAAGGCCCTTCTTTACATTGCCTTCGTAGTCAGCCTTTTCGATATTGAGCGTAAGCACACCTGTTACATTACCAGTCTTTTCAAAAGTAATATTCATTTTAGTTTGTGTTTTATGAAAAGTTTATAATATTTGCGGACGCAAAATTAGCATTTATTTTTGAGATACCCTATTTTTACTCCTATTTTTATAGGTGAAAATACTTTTTTTGTTAATTTTGCTCAACAACTTCAGAACATCTTAACCTCTGAACTTCTTAACCCCACAACCTCTCTTCCTATGCTTTACTTCCCCAACTGTAAGATAAACATCGGTCTTAATGTGCTACGCAAGCGCGAGGATGGTTATCACGACCTTGCCACCGTGTTTTACCCCATCCCCTTGCACGATAACCTTGAAATCAAGCGCCTTGATGAGAAGGACACACCTTACCGCCTGCTCCTCTCGGGCAATAAGATTGAGGGCAACCCTGAAAGCAACCTCATCGTGCGCGTTTACAACGATTTGAAGCAGGAATTTAACCTTCCGCCGATTGACATCCACCTCTACAAGCGCATCCCTACGGGTGCCGGACTTGGGGGTGGTAGTAGCGATGCGGCGTATATGATAAAAATGCTCAATGAGGAGTTTTCGCTCGGTTTCAGCGCCGACGAGATGGAGCGTCGCATTGCACCCTATGGTGCCGACTGCGCCTTCTTCGTGCGTGAGCAACCTGCTTTTGCTACAGGCATTGGCGACCAACTGACGCCTATCAACCTCTCGCTCAAAGGGTATCATCTCCTGTTGGTGAAGCCCGACGATTTCGTTTCTACGAAAGAAGCGTATGCAGGGGTGGTGCCACAAGCACCCGAGCACGACCTCATCACGGCCATTCAAGCGCCTATCGAAACCTGGCGCACAACCATCGTAAACGACTTTGAGCGCAGCGTATTCGTTTCTCACCCACGCATTGCAGCCATCAAGCAAACGCTTTACGACATGGGCGCCGTGTATGCCGCAATGAGCGGAAGCGGAAGCACCGTCTTTGGCATCTTCAAGGGTCCTGTTTGTGCGTACGAAGAGGTGTTTAAAGATTGTTTCACCTTCCACACCGCCAACCTTGTATGATATTCTATTTTTCAGGAACGGGCAATAGCAGGTACATCGCCAAGCACCTTGCCACGCTGACGAGTGACACGCTCGTTGCGATTACCGAGAGGGGCTTACTCCCCACCGAGGATGCACGCATCGGGCTCATATTTCCCGTTCATGCATGGAGCGCTCCGAGGGTGATGGAGGCGTTTCTCACCGACCAACTCCCCCACCTCATCAAGCATCCCTCACCCTATATTTATATGGTGTGCACGTGCGGAGACGACATCGGCAAAACGCATTGCATCGTGGCGGAATACCTTCGCAAGGCGGGACAGCAACTATCGGCAGCTTTCTCGCTCATCATGCCCGACTCGTATATTGGTTTGCCGGGCTTTGATGTGAACTCCGACGAGGTGGAATTGAGCAAGGTGCAAGAGTCGCTCAAACTGCTCCCTGGCATTGCGGAGAAAATCCTCAAAAATGCCAGCGTGACGGAGGTGAAACCCGGACCTTTCCCGTGGTCGAAGAGTTACATTCTCCGCCCCCTCTTCTACCGCTATTTTGCGGGCGTGCGCCTCTTCCACACGACGGATAAATGCACCGGATGTGGGCGATGTCGCAACATCTGTCCGCTACACAACATCACCATCAAGAACAAGCACCCAGAATGGGGCAATCAGTGTGCTAACTGCTTGGCATGCTACCACATATGCCCCCATCGCGCCATTGAGTACGGAAAGTACAGCAAGGGCAAGGGGCAGTACAAACTCTTGATTGAAAAATAAAATATAGGCGTCTCGGTTTTCAGAACCAAGGCGCCTTTTTTACGTGTGATTAAAATCGGTCATTTAGCATTTTTACCCCATCAAAGAGATGCGCAAAAGCAACTCATCCTCCAACAATTTTATGCGTTTATCCTTCACCGAAATGACACGCTCATTGACAAGCGAGGAGATGGTACGGATGGCATTGCTCGTGGTCATATTGGAATAATCGGCAAGTTCTTGGCGCGTCAAATCCAAATCAATAAATCCCTCTTTATCAGTACCAAAAACATCTCTCATTGTAAGTAATGATTCAGCAATGCGACCGCGGACATGCTTCTGCGTAAGACTAACCATTCGCTTGTCGGAAATGCCCAAATCCTTTGCCAATTCCTCCACAAAGAAACTCAGCACCGCGGGGTGCTTGGTCATGATGGAATGAATGAGTTGCATGGGCACACAACAAATCGTGGCAGGTCCAAAAGCAGCAGCACCCGTCACATAGGGTTCGTGGGCCAAAGAGGCACGATAACCGAAGAAACTGCCCACGCCCAACATGCGCATGATTTGACAACGCCCACAAATGCCCTCGCGGTACACCTTCACCGCACCCTCAAGCACGACGTACAAATGGTTGGGACTCTCGCCCTCGCGATAGATGGGTTCATGGCGTTTATACTCCACCACTTCGGTGGCACGCTCCAATGCCCTGCGCTCATCAGTGGGGAGTAAATCCAATAACGGGGCAAGCGCATTGACAACCTCCGTAGTGATTGAATTTGACGGACGGATATGCATTTTTGAATGAAGAAAAATAGAATGTTAAATCAGTTTAGTTTTGGGCACCCTATTTGGGGGATATTTTTCAACCCACAGGGTATTTCGTTTTCACCTTTACTATGTTGTAAAACATAAAAACAGCGCAAATGTAATGCCCTTTTTTGGGGTGTGCAAGGATTAGGCAGAAAATGTTTTGCAGACATAGCAAAATAAAGTGCAATAATGCGAAAACAGGCGATTTTACGGGGATTTTGGCGCAAAACATGGTAATTCTGTACTCAAAAGCAGATTTAAAAGTAAAAAAACTTAAAAATCCTTTGGAAATACACATTTTATAAGTACTTTTGACATGAATTGTAAACAGCAATTATCAAAAACCATAAAAAAACTATATTCATGCCGTACTTAAAATTTGACAGAACGCAGATGACGAATCTTCAAGACTCGCTCTACAAGGAGTTCTTGATTACAAATCAGTCAGGCGCGTATTGTTCTACCACATTGGTAGGGTGTAACATTCGTAAGTACCACGGTCTTTTGGTAGGTCCCGTTCCCGCCATTGACGATGAAAACCATGTATTGCTCTCTTCTCTTGACGAGACGGTGATTCAGCACGGTGCAGAGTTTAACCTTGGTTTGCACAAGTATCAGGGTGAGAATTACAGCCCGAAGGGTCACAAGTACATCGTGAGTTTCGAGTGGGACAAGGTTCCTACTTGGACATACCGAATTGGCGGTGTATTGTTGAAGAAGGAAATTTGCTTCCGCTCTGACCACTTCCGCTTGTATATCCGCTACACGCTTCTCGAAGCACACTCAGCGACCACGCTCCGCCTCAAGCCTTACTTGGCATTCAGAAGCGTTCGTCATTGGACACAAGAAAATGGCAAGGCAAACACTGCTTATCAGCCCATTGAAAACGGTTTGAAGATGTGCTTGTACGAAGGTTATCCCGAATTGTTCATGCAAACGGATGCGCCTTGCACATACCACCACGAGCCTAACTGGTATAAAGGACTTGATTATCCGAAAGAACGCGAACGTGGTTACTATTCTTCTGAAGACCTCCTCGTTCCTGGTTACTTGGAAATGCCCATCAAGAAGGGTGAAAGCATCATCTTTACGGCATCACTCCGCGAAAAGGAACCCGCGCTCTTGAAGCCCCTCATGGAAGAAGAAATGGCAAAGGCGGCTCCTCACGATAGCCTCTACCACTGCCTCGTTCATGCTGCTCATCAGTTCCGCGTTCAGAAGAATGGCGAAGAATACATGCTCGCAGGTTATCCCTGGTTCAAGAGCCGTGCTCGCGACCTCTTCATCGCACTTCCCGGTTTGACTCTCGCAATCGGCGAAACTGAAGCATTTGAATCTTACATGCGCACCGCCGAAAAGGCACTTCGCAACCTTATCAATAATGAGCCTATCAGTGTTGACATCCACGAAATGGAGCAACCTGACACGGCGCTTTGGGCTATTTGGTGTATCCAGCAATACGGTAAGTATGTTGGTCGCCAGAAGTGTTATGAAAAGTATGGCAACTTGCTTAAGGAGCTCGTGAAGTATGTGAAGGATGGTGGCCACTCTAACCTCTTCCTCCACGACAACGGCCTCCTCTATAGCAACGGTCGCGATAAGGCGGTGACTTGGATGAACTCGACTTACAACGGTCGTCCTATCACTCCTCGCTCAGGTTACATCGTTGAGTTCAACGCACTTTGGTACAACGCAGTGAAGTTCTACCAGCAGATGTTGAGTGAAACTCCTGGTCCTGAAAATGATATTTACGCTGCTGAGTGTGAAGAATTGGCACAGAAGATTCAGAAGACATTCAAGGATGTATTCCTCAATGAACACGGCTACCTCCTCGACTACGTTGACGGTCAGATGCAGGATTGGAGCGTTCGCCCCAACCAAATATTCGCTATTGCGCTTGACTTCTCTCCGCTCGACACTAAGGAACGCAAGCGTGTGCTCGACATCTGCACTCGCGAATTGGTAACTCCTAAGGGCGTACGTTCACTCTCGCCAAAGAGCGGCGGTTACAACCCCCTCTACATTGGTCAGCAGACTCAGCGCGACTTTGCTTACCACAATGGTACAGCATGGCCTTGGATTACGGGCTTCTACCTTGAAGCATACTTACGCGTATATAAGATGAGTGGTGTGAACTACATCGAACGCCAGTTGATTGGTTTCGAAGAAGAGCTCTTCTACCATTGCGTAGGTACAATTCCCGAACTCTTTGACGGTAACCCCAGATTCTCTGGACGTGGTGCTATCTCATTTGCAATGAATGTGAGCGGTCTTTTGAGATCTATCAACATTCTTGACAAGTACACTCGCGAATAATCCCCATGAGCGTCTATCGTCAATCAGATAGGACAATAATATAACCATTTTAGATTATCAACAACACCTCTGCAACTTGCTCCCACTATATAGTTGCAGGTTGCCGAGGTAAAACATAAGAAATCATGAAAGTATTAATGTTCGGTTGGGAATTCCCCCCTCACATTTTAGGTGGTCTCGGTACAGCCAGCTATGGTTTGACCAAGGGATTGTCCCTTCAGCCTGACATGGAAATTACCTTCTGTTTGCCCAAACCTTGGGGCGACGAAGACAAGAGTTTCATGAACATCATTGGTATGAATGAAACTCCCGTTGTTTGGAAGGACGTTAGTTGGGAATATGTTAAGGAGCGCATCGGCCACAAGTGTGACCCGCAAACTTACTTTGACTTGCGCGACCATATCTATGCTGACTTCAGCTATCGTTACACGGACGATCTCGGTTGCATCAACTTCTCAGGAAGATACCCCGACAATCTTCACGAAGAAATCAACAACTATTCTATCGTGGCAGGTGTCATCGCGCGCCAGCAACAATATGACATCATTCATGCTCACGACTGGTTGACTTACCCCGCGGGTATTCATGCGAAGAACATTTCGGGCAAACCCCTCGTTATCCACGTTCACGCTACTGACTTCGACCGCTCAAGAGGTAACGTTAACCCCACGGTTTATAGCATTGAAAAGGACGGTATGGACAATGCGGATTGCATCATGTGTGTGTCAGAACTTACGCGCCAAACTGTTATCAAGCACTATCACCAGGATCCCGCAAAGTGCGTAACGATGCACAATGCCGTTTATCCCCTCGAACCTGAAATTCAGGAAATTATTAAGAAGGGTCGCACGAAGAAGGATAATAATGAAAAGGTTGTAACCTTCCTCGGACGTATCACGATGCAGAAGGGTCCTGAATACTTTGTAGAAGCAGCAGCCCTCGTGCTTCAGCGCACACAGAACATCCGTTTCTGCTTCGCTGGTTCGGGCGACATGCTTGAAGAAATGATTGAACTCGCTGCGCAACGCGGTATTGCCGATAAGTTCCACTTCCCAGGCTTCATGAAGGGCAAGCAGGTTTATGAAACATTCCGCGATAGTGATGTATATGTAATGCCTTCTGTTTCTGAGCCTTTCGGTATTTCTCCGCTTGAAGCAATGCAATGTGGTGTGCCTTCTATCATCAGTAAGCAAAGTGGATGTGCAGAAATCCTCGACAAGTGTATCAAGACAGACTATTGGGACATTCACGCAATGGCTGATGCCATGTACTCAATTTGCACGAACGAAGGTCTCTACGAATACCTCAAGGTTGAAGGTATTAAGGAAGTAGATGAAATCACCTGGGAAAAGGTGGGTCATCGAATTCGCAAGTGCTATGATGAAACAATTGAACGCTTTAACAGATACTAAAAAACTATCCACAACTATGAAAACAGTTTGCTTATATTTTGAAATTCACCAAAATATCCACTTGAAGCGCTACCGTTTCTTTGATATCGGTACCGACCACTACTATTACGATGACTATGAAAATGAGCGTTCAATCACTGAAACAGCTGAGCGCTCATACGAACCTGCTCTCAAGGCTCTCCTTGAAATGGCAGACATGTATGGCGATTATTTCAAGTGCGCTTTCTCACTCTCAGGTTGCGCCATCGAAATGCTTGAAACATACGCTCCTCAGGTTATTGAACTCCTTCAGGAACTCAACAACAAGGGTTGCGTAGAATTCCTCGCAGAGCCCTACTCTCACGGTTTCTCATCAATCAAGGACCCTGAATGCTTCAAGGAAGAAGTTGACCGCGTGTGCAAGAAGGTGAAGGCCCTCTTCGGTCAGACTCCCAAGGTGTTCCGCAACTCAGCCCTCATCTATTCAGATGAAATCGGCGAACTCGTAGCTGAAATGGGCTTCAAGGGCATGCTTGCCGAAGGTGCTAAGCAGGTACTCGGTTGGAAGAGCCCCCACTTCGTTTACAATTGCAACCGCAATCCGAACCTCAAGCTCCTCCTCCGCGACCACAGCCTCTCAGAAGATATCTCTTACCGCTTCAACGACTCTAACTGGAGCGAATATCCCCTCTTCGCACACAACTACGCTCAGTGGATTGCAAACCTCCCCGAAGAAAGCCAGGTGATCAACCTCTTCATGGAGCTCTGCGCGCTCGGTATCTTCCAGCCCCTCTCTTCAAACATCCTCGAGTTCATGAAGGCACTCCCCGCACAGCTTAAGGAACGCGGTATCACCTTCTCTACTCCCTCTGAAATCTGCTCTAAGATTAAGTCTGTAGGCGCTATCGACGTGCCCTATCCCACATCATGGGTAGACGAAGAACGCGACCTCTCACCCTGGTTGGGTAACGTTATGCAGAACGAAGCCTTCAACAAGCTCTATAGCGTAGCTGAACGCGTACGCATCTGCAACGACCGTCGCCTCAAGCAAGACTGGGACTACCTCCAGGCATCTAACAACTTCCGCTTCATCTCTACAAAGCCCAATTCTTACGGCGCTTACCGCGGTATCTACGATTCACCCTACGATGCATTCACTAACTACATGAACATCATCGGCGACTTCGTAACTCGCGTGAACAACATCTATGGCGGTATGGACAACGAAGAGCTCAACTCGCTCCTCACAACCATCAAGAACCAGGATGATGAACTCGCCATGAAGGAAAAGGAAATCAAGAAGCTCAAGCAAGTAGTAGCAAAGCTCGGAGGCACTGAAGCCCTCGAAGAGCCTAAGACTGAAGCTCCCGCCGCTCCCGCAAAGAAGGCCGCTCCCAAGAAGTGCGCCACAAAGAAGGCCGCTCCTGAAAAGAAGGAAGCACCCGCAAAGAAGGAAGTAGCGAAGAAGGAAGTAGCGAAGAAGGCAACTCCTACTGAAAAGAAGGAAGCGCCTGCAAAGAAGGCACCTGCGAAAAAGGCAGCACCCAAGAAGTAATCCAAAGGATTCATTCACTAATATGAAGTAGGGAGACAAAATCTCCCTACTTTTTTATGCATTAACCAATACCGATGAAAATTGAAGTAAATCCGAAAGATACATCCCGGGCAGAGGCGTTTGAACTATGGATGTCCTCACCGATGCCTATGGTTACATTGACAAAGACCTTTAATGTTACCAATATCAGAAGGGTTGCAAAGCGAAAGAAGTACAAGTTCAACGCCCTACTCTGTTGGTGCATAGCAAAGGCGGCAAGTAAAGTAAAAGAGTTCTACCTCCTACCAGAAAATGGAAAACTTTTCCACTTTGACCATTTGGCCATAAATGTTATTGTCAACAATTCTAAGGGGGGAATCAGTTCTTGCGACATCCCCTGCGTAGATGATTTCTTCGCCTTTATAGAAAAATATGACGAACTTACGCATCAAGTGGCCACTACATCTCAAAGTTCTTTCCTTGACAACTATATGGTGGTGGGAACTTCTGCCATGATTCAAACCCAGCTCGATACCATCGTCAATCAATACACCGAGAAATTCAGCAACCCCATGGTCATGTGGGGCAAGTACCGACAAGGCTGGTGGAAGACAACGCTCCCCATCTCCTTCCAATTCCACCACACCCAAATGGACGGCGGACATGCCGCGCAATTCTTAGAACTGCTTCAACAAGAAATCTTGAATCTCAAATGAATACCCCTCCCTCCATAACAAGTTCAACACGGGAAGAGCGCACAGCATTCGTACGCTCTCAATGGGAATGTATGCACAATTGTGAGCTCTGCGGCAAGTGTCATTTCTTAAAAGGTAAAAATGCAGAAGTTCTTTACCACGACTACATTGAAGGTAAATGTTCGTATCTGGACATTACTTTGAAATTGAGACACCGCTAATTCTAAAAACTCACGAGAAGGTTTCATCCATCCTACTTCTGTTTCACGAAATTTTATTAGAGGAATCATTAATTTTATTAGAGGAATAATTTTCTTTATAACAGACTTAATTTTCACCCTCGTTTTTCAAGCGAGAAAAAAGGACCTATAAAGTAAACTCCCATTGTACGGGAACACTTTATAGGTCCTTTTTCCTATTCTATACCGTTACAACTTAAACTGCTGCTTCAACGCATCAATCTTTGTTTCAGCATCAGCCTTCTTCTTGCGTTCAAGTTCAACGACAGCGGCGGGTGCGCTGCTTACGAAACGCTCGTTTTCAAGCTTCTTGTTAATGCCGAGGAGGAAGCCTTCAAGGCGCTTGATTTCAGCGATTGCCTTTTCCTTTTCTGCCTCATTATCAACGAGGTCACCGAGGAGGAGGGCGTAGCGTGTAGTTTCAACCATAAATGCTACTGCGCCTTCTGCTGCTTCAGCCTGTGCGTCTTCGATAGTTGCTGCTGCCAACTTCGCAATCATAGGTTTAAGCGCCGCTACAGGACATTCGGGAGTTGCAAGTACAGTGAGTTCCTGACGGGGAGAGATGTTCTTGCTGTTACGTACGGCACGCACATTCGCGATAACGCTCTTGGCATGGTTCATTGCAGCGATGATTTCAGCATCTCCTTCCTGGGGTGCAGGGATTGTCATGGGGCTTATCATGATGCTTTCGCCTTCCTTACGCTCTGCGAGGTGCTGCCAAAGCTCTTCGGTGATGAAGGGCATGAAGGGGTGAAGGAGGTGGAGGAGATGGTCGAAGAAACCGAGTGCTGTTGCATAGGTTGCACCGTCGATGGGGCTACCGTAAGCAGGCTTAATCATTTCAAGGTATGAAGCTGAGAAGTCGTCCCAGAAGAGGCTATAGACTTCGTGAAGGGCTTCAGAGAGGCGGTACTTCTTGAAGAGGTCGGTCACTTCGGCTGCGCTCTGACGGAGGCGTGCGGCGAACCACATGTTTGCTTCGTGTGAAGTCTGGGGCAACTCAATAGTGTTATCCACATTCCAACTCTTAATGAGGCGGAAGGCGTTCCAAATCTTGTTACAGAAGTTACGACCCTGTTCGCAAAGTGTATCGTCAAAGAGGATGTCATTACCTGCAGGCGCAGAGAACATCATACCCATACGCACACCGTCAGCACCATAAGTATCGATGAGGTCGAGGGGGTCGGGAGAGTTACCGAGCGACTTTGACATCTTGCGACCAATCTTATCGCGCACGATACCCGTGAAGTAAACATTGCGGAAGGGCATTTCACCCGTGTATTCGTAACCCGCCATGATCATACGTGCTACCCAGAAGAAGATGATGTCCGGACCTGTTACGAGGTCGGCTGTGGGATAGTAATACTTGAGTTCTTCATTGCCAGGCTTGTTGATACCTTCAAAGAGGCTGATTGGCCAGAGCCATGATGAGAACCAAGTGTCGAGTGCATCTTCATCCTGCTTAAGGTCAGCGAGTTGAAGGTCGGCATTGCCCGATTGAGTGCGTGCCAATTCAAGCGCTTTTTCAGCTGTTTCAGCCACTACGAAACCGCCAGTGGGGAGGTAGTAGGCAGGGATGCGATGGCCCCACCAAAGCTGGCGAGAGATACACCAGTCCTTAATGTTTTCAAGCCAGTGGCGGTAAGTGTTCTTATACTTTGCGGGATAGAACTTAAGCTCGTCGTTCATTACGGGAGGAAGGGCGAGGTCAGCAAAGTGTTGCATCTTGAGGAACCACTGCATAGAGAGTTTGGGTTCGATAGCCACGCCTGTGCGTTCAGAGCAACCCACCTTGTTTACATAAGCTTCCACCTTTTCGAGAAGGTCAGCTTCCTGAAGGTCCTTTTCAATCAAACGGCGCACTTCGAAGCGGTCCTTACCAACATACATACCAGCTTCGGGAGCGAGTGTGCCGTCGGGGTTGAAGATATCGATAGAGGGGAGGTTATACTTTTCACCGAGCATGTAGTCGTTGACATCGTGAGCGGGAGTCACCTTGAGGCAACCAGTACCGAACTCAATATCAACATATTCGTCTTCAATCACGGGGATGCTACGACCAACGATAGGCACGATAACGCGCTTGCCCTTTAACCACTCGTTCTTGGGGTCGTTGGGGTTGATACACATTGCGGTGTCGCCCATGATTGTTTCGGGGCGTGTAGTAGCAACTACGGCATAGCGACCTTCGGCATCACCTTCCACCTTATAGCGGAGGTAGTAGAGCTTTGAATTTTCTTCCTTATAAACTACTTCTTCGTCAGAGAGTGCGGTTTGCGCCGCGGGGTCCCAGTTGACCATACGCACACCGCGGTAGATGAGTCCCTTGTTGTAGAGGTCTACAAACACCTTAATAACGCTTTCTGAGCGCTCCTGGTCCATAGTGAAGGCAGTGCGGTCCCAATCACAAGAAGCCCCCACACGGCGCAACTGCTTGAGGATGATGCCTCCGTGCTCTTCGGTCCATTCCCAAGCGTGCTTGAGGAACTCTTCGCGAGTAAGGTCAGTCTTCTTGATGCCGCGCTCTGCAAGACGGTTCACCACCTTTGCTTCAGTTGCAATAGAGGCGTGGTCTGTGCCAGGCACCCAACAAGCGTTCTTACCCTCCATGCGCGCACGGCGAACGAGGATGTCTTGAATGGTGTTGTTAAGCATATGACCCATGTGAAGCACACCCGTAACATTTGGGGGAGGAATCACAACGGTGTAAGCTTCGCGACCATCGGGCTTTGAAGCAAATAATTTGTTGTCCAACCAATACTGATACCATTTGCCTTCTACGGCATCGGGACTATACTTTGTAGCTAATTCCATGATTTATATTAAGTTATCTCTTATTTACAATTTGTTCGGTAGTAAATGTTTGGGGTAATGTGCGGCAGTTGTAGGTAGAAGCCATCACTTCGCCGTAAGCGCCTGCAGAGCGGAAGGCAATGAGGTCGCCACGCTGAGAAGTGGGTAGGGGATAGTCTTTTGCAAAGACATCACTGCTTTCGCAAATCGGACCTACAATGTCGTAGTGTGAGAGCGCCGCACCTTCGGCAATAAGGTTTTCCGTGAAGTGCACGCTACCATACATCGCGGGGCGAATCAAGTCGGTAAACCCTGCATCGACGATGAGGAAGTTCTTGGTGTGTCCCTGCTTCACATAAAGCACCGATGCTATGAGCGCGCCACATTGTGCGATGATGCTACGGCCGAGTTCGAAATGCACTTGCTGACCGTTGCGGACTTCAAGGTTATCCTTAAATACCTTGAAATACTCCGTAAAGTTAGGGATAGGATATGCGTCGGGACGGTCATAGTCAATGCCCAATCCACCTCCTACATTGATGCTGTGGGTGTGAATACCTGCTGCTTCAAGTTGTAATTGAATGTCGTTGATGCGGTTGCAGAGGTTTTCGTAAACCGAAAGGTCAAGAATCTGCGAACCGATGTGGAAGTGCAGCCCGACATACTCTACAGCCTCTAACTCCTGACACAAGCGGATGGCGGGGATGATGTCTTCCATCGCAAGTCCAAACTTGTTTTCGTTGAGCCCCGTAGTGATTTTCTCATGTGTGTGAGCATCCACATTGGGGTTTACGCGAAACGCCAAGCGCGCTTTGGTGTTGAGTTGCTTTGCAAGTTCGTTAATAACTTCCATCTCCGGCAAACTCTCCACATTAAAGCAGCTAATGCCCGCCTGGAGTGCTACGCGGATTTCGCGGTCGCTTTTTCCAACCCCTGCAAATACGATGCCATCGGGGGTGAAACCCACCTCTAAAGCACGCAACACTTCGCCTCCACTTACGCAATCCACGCCCAATCCTGCCTGCTTGATAATGCGTAGCAATTCAGGGTTTGCATTTGCCTTGATGGCGTAATGCACATGGAAGTTGGGAGCAGTCGAGAGTTCCGTTTTAATACATTCAAGGGTTTGGCGCAGCAATTCAGTATTATAATAATAAAAGGGTCCCACTTCACGCTCCACGGCTTGGAGTTGTTGTGGGGTTACGCCTTTATAAAAATTGAATGGCATAGCAAAAAAGATATAGTAGACGCACCCCGAAAAAAGGGGGTACGAGTAGACAAGAAAACCTTGCGGTGCTTCTCACACGCTCACTCGTTTTGCTTGTCTACTTGTTTGCTTGTCTACTTTAATATATTAAAACAATGTCTTACTCAAAGCCTTAAGCGCAACACTCTTGTCTTCGCCCTTGATGAGGAAAGAGATGTTGTGCTCTGAACCACCGTATGAAATCATGCGTACGGGGATGTCGGCGAGTGCATTCGTAACCTTTGCTTCAAAGCCTACATTGTTCCATTGCAAGTCACCCACTACGCAGATGATGCACATGTCTTCGTCTACTTCAACGGTGCCGTACTTCTTCAATTCTTCTACGATGGGATAGATGCGGCTGTTGTTGTCGATAGAAAGACTTACGCCCACTTCAGAAGTGGTCACCATGTCGATGCTGGTCTTGTAAGTTTCAAAGATTTCAAACACCTTGCGGAGGAAGCCTGTAGCGAGGAGCATACGGCTACTGACAATCTTGATTGCCGTGATGTTGTCCTTTGCTGCGATGGCCTTAATTTTTCCAAACTCCATCTCGTTGTTGATGAGTGTGCCAGGCGCTTGGGGGTCCATAGTGTTGAGCAAGCGCACGGGTACACCTGCGAAGCGAGCGGGCTGTACGCAAGTGGGGTGAAGAATCTTCGCACCGAAGTAAGCCAATTCCGCGGCTTCGTCAAAGTGGAGTTGACGCACGGGCTGTGTGCCTTCAACGATACGGGGGTCGTTGTTGTGCATGCCGTCGATGTCGGTCCAAATCTGAATTTCTTCAGCACCGAGCACCGCACCAATCAAGCTTGCTGTATAGTCAGAACCACCACGCTGGAGGTTGTCCACCTTACCTTCAAAGTCGCGGCAGATGAAGCCCTGTGTGATGTAGAGGTCGTAGTTTGCGTTTTCGGCGAGGATGGCCTTGAGGTTTTCCTCGATGTACTTCATGTCGGGTTCGCCGTTCTTGTCGGTTTTCATGTAGTCAAGAGCGGGGAGCAACTTCACCTTCACGCCAATTTCCTTGAGATAGTTGGTCACCATGTTGGTAGACATCATTTCGCCCTGTGCGAGGATGGTCTTTTCGGTTGTGTCGGTAAAGTCTGTGCCCGAGAATGAATGGAGGTACATAAATTCATCTTCAAGGAAGTCTGAAGTCTTTGCAAGCCATTCCTGATCTGCATAGAGTTCCTTGATGTGCTCCATATACTTGGTGCGCAACTTGTTGATGACATTGTTTGCCGCTTCCTTATTTCCCTTCTTGAGGTAGTCTGCGATTTCTACGAGTGTATTTGTTGTGCCTGACATTGCTGAAAGGACAACAATCTTCTGCTGCTTATCTTCAGTAATGAGCTTTGACACCTCCTTCATGCGTGAAGGTGTGCCCACTGATGTACCGCCAAATTTAAGTACTTTCATATTCTAAATTTTAATTATTAAACGTTAAGTGTAGTTGGAAGTATTTTGTTGTCTTCACATTTATAGACAGTTGTTCCTGGGTATTCGCTGATGAGATTAAGATTATGCGTAATCATGACAACCGCAGTACCTTGCATACGGATGTTATGAAGGATTTTCATGATGTTGTCACTTGTCTCCTTATCAAGATTTCCTGTGGGTTCATCGGCAAGAATTATTTTCGGAGAGTTGAGAAGTGCACGAGCAATAGCTACACGCTGCTGCTCACCACCCGACAGTTCGTGAGGATAATTGTTTGCCTTATCCGCAATACCCACTTGGTTGAGCACTTCGGCGATACGGGGAGCGCGTTCCTCTTTTTCCCAATCCGTCACTTGAAGTACAAAATCAAGGTTTTCCCTTACCGTGTAATCAGAAAGGAGTTGAAAGTCTTGAAAAACAATTCCTAATTGTCTACGAAGTTCAGGAAGTTGATATTGTTTTAACTTTGATAAGTCGTAACTAAGAATTTCAGTTTTCTCTCCCTTGACAGGTAACTCACCGTAAAGCGACTTTAAAAGGGAACTTTTACCCGAACCTACCTTTCCGACAATATATATAAATTCATTTTCTGAAACAGAGAAGTTTACGCCTTTCAGAATCTCACGCTCTTCAATATTGATTGTAGCGTTAACTAAATTAATGAGCATTGTATTTAAATTATTGATTTAAGGTTATGGGAAATGGAACTAACGCTTAGATGCAAGAGCAAATACGGCTTTACCATAACATTTAAAATAGAGATTTAAACCGTGATTTACTTCTATCATCTTACCCTCATTTTGTTGAAGATGTATGCCACCAATTAAGGGCGTTTCGGGAATGGAAAGAAACTTATAAACCGCCTCTTTGGCGCACCATAATTTCACAGCAGTGAGCGCATCCAACTCCTGACCCATCATGTGTATTTCATCATCAGACAGGAAACGAGATTTTAATTTCAATGGTTTGTCACTGATGATTTGAACATCCATCCCTACCCTTTCGTCACTCAATACGATGGCCACCAATTCACCGCTGTGACTTATGCTAATCTGCTTATCACTGTTGATAAGGAAAGGCGATCCTGTTGATTCATAACCGATACGAACATCGGCACCGACAAGACGCTTAAGCAACAACCTTACGCAAAGCCACTCCTTTTGTCGCTTCAAACTTTTAAACGATTGCTGGGCTTGCATGAGGAGTTCCAGTGGAAGTTCTACGAAAAGGTCAGCATCGGTTATTGTGGTGGTGTCTAAAACATACACACTCACACGTTCAAAGTCAAGAGTAGTGATTGATTTAAAATCTAACATTTAAAAGGGGCATTTTTCAGGAGCAGCAGGCGCTATTTGTTCTTGCTGTTGTGCTGTTTGAGGTTTGGAAGAGAGCATTTCCATATTGCTTGCCCAAATCTCAGTTACGTTATGCGTACGTCCTTGCTTATCGGTATACGAACGAGTGCGCAACTCTCCTTCAATATAGAGTTTATCGCCTGTGTGCACATATTTCTCTACCACCTCAGCAAGTTTGCGCCACAACAACACACGATGCCACTCTGTGCGCTCTGGCACAACAGTTCCATTAGGGAGTGTATATCCGCGTGTACTTGTAGCAAGACTAACGACAGCAGTAGCCACTCCTTCTTCTACGTATCTAACTTCGGGTTCTCTTCCAACATTCCCGATGAGCATTACTTTATTTAATGACATAGTCTTTACTGGGGTAAAATATATAAGATTTAGATATAGACTTCATCAAATCCCTTAGCGCAATCTGTTTGAAGATCGCACCAATTCATCATCCTTGCGAATGGCTTTCTTTGCCAGGATGGGGAAGGCGATGACGGCAATGGGGAAGATGAGGTATGCGTAATGAAATTCGGGCATTGAGGGTTGCTCAAGCGCGAAAATCCATGTACTTGCGATGACGGTAATGGGCGCAATAACGGTGAAGACGGTGAGAAAATTGCAGAGTCCCATCTGCTTCTTGCGATTCTGAAATGTCACGATTGCCCACCCTGCAAGGAGGGTTACTATCACCGCAAGGATGATGCTCTCGCCTGTTGCAATGTCGCCCAAGAGATAGAAACCTTGCCCTGCGCGGTCACCGTCTGTATAACTACCGAGGGGGATAAACAAACTGGCCCACTGAATGCAGATAGTGAGCAGTAGGTAAAGGGTTTGAATGCGTTGCCACATGGGGAAATGGAGAAATGAAAAAGGGAAAAGAAGAAAGACCTGCTGAGTTTAGAGTACAGAGTACAACTGATTGAGTATAGAGTACAACCATCATTTACCTCTGAAACTATCTTGTCTACTTGTACCTGGTCAACTAGTTTGCTAAAACCAAACAATTAAATTAAAACCAAAACGAGCAACAAGTTACGACCGAACACGGACCACTTGTCACTCGTATGAATAGGATTGATGTTTAGTCGTCAAGATTTTCCTTATCCTTTGCAGGATTGCGATGATAAATACGCTTGTTCAAAAATTCATCAGCAGCAATAAGCGTAGGTTTGGGCAACCTTTCATAATAACGACTAATCTCAATCTGTTCAAGATTTTCAAAAGTCTCTTCAAGACCATCATTGCCAGATGCGAACTCCTTGAGTTTCTTATTCAAGTCTTCCTTCATCTTCACTGCAATTTGGTTAGAGCGCTTTGCCATGATAGCAATGCTTTCATACACGTTATCTGTACCCTGACAGAAGTCCATAAGATTGTGCGTCACAGTATTTGTGGGCGCTTTTGATTTCTTGTAGTCCATTTTAACGATGGTTAATGATGCACAAGTTAACAAAGGAAATCTCCTATGCTTAACCCTGCTCTATTTTGATTTTTATTTTATTGTCGTATACTTTTTGGCCTTGCGAAAAAGTTGTTCCGCCTCTTTCAAATACTTTGATTCAGGATATTCATTCAAAAATCCATAATACTCATCAATCGCATTGTGATAGCGTTCTTCCTTTTTATCTTCAACACTCTTGGCTGCCAACTCAAATTTCGCTCTCAGAATTAGAATTGCAAAATTCTCACGCAACTTAGTATAGGGATAATCTCTAATTGCATTTTCCGCAGTAACCACACATGCTTGATAGTTACTTCCTCCATCATTGCTGCAATTGCCGAAGTAATCACCCAAGTCATAATAAAGTTTTGCTGAGAGATACTCCTTTTCCACCAACTGATCTTGCAGTGTGAAGATGTGCTGCATAGCAGCATCACGTCGTTCGCTGTTAGGATAAAGTTCTATAAAGTTTTGAAACTCTGTCACAGCCTCATAGGTCGGAGTCTGATCTAATCGAGGTTCAGGCGCTTCATTCATCAATGCCAATCCAGAATGGAAGTGTGCCGATTCCGTATAGATTCCTTTTGGATAAGTTTGATAGTACTTACGAAAAATAGCAGTAGCCGTTTCGTAATTCTCAGAATAATAGTTACAGAGTCCAAACAAGAAAAGCGCTTCCTGCCCCTTTTCCGTACCCTTCATTGTGGTAATAATCGTTTGGAGGAGTTGCGAAGCTCTATTGTATTGACCATCTGCAAAATATTCCTTCGCCGCTTCATATTTGTATCCAAGGTCAGCACTCTTCAACAACTGATTATGCTTATTACAAGCACTAAAGCACAGCACTGCGGCAAATATTATGAAGTATGATTTTTTACTCATGGCTTAATTTTGGGCAAAATTACTAAAATCAGATGGATTGTGCAAGAGGTGCGAATTACATTTAACCTTTTTTTAATGAAAAACGCCGTAAAATAGTGCTATTCTGTGAGCGCAACTATATAGCATATAAGTCTTCTTATCTTGGACAAGCCCCCTCTATTAGTTTGAACCCTCCTTTGGCGGTGATTCTGCAGCCTCGATGAGCATTTGTCTGAGATCTTCTTCAGGTTTGTTGAAGAATGTATAAATGTTTAGGTAATACATTAGGGATATCCTAACCATTGTGGCGAGACCAGAGAAACTCCAGCTTTGCTCAAGGCTACTTTGAAGCAATGAGAGGAGCAGATTCGCTATTAAAGTCACCCATATTTGAATCTTGATGGCGTTTGAACTTTCTCAATAGAAGTATCTCAGTGGGAAATTCTGCTTTATCTGCTTGAAAAGCGATTCTATTTGCCAACGACGACGATAAATCTCCACAATTATCTCCGGACGCATATCAAAGTCATTGGTAAGTAACGATACTAGTTTGGGTTGCTTCCCTTTTTTGATGTCCACATAGGTTACGATTCTTGCGATATGCCTGGTTTCTCCCTTGCTGAATACAACAACCTGTTCTCGATATT
>JBGVGJ010000067.1:0-292486 GCA_045121635.1 Alloprevotella sp.
TATAATAGAGTTACCACATTAAGGAGAATCATTACAGCCCTATCAAAAATTCAGGTGCAAATTTCATCCCTACAATAAGTCCAAGCCTCCTTCATTTTTCCTCATTTTTCGCTCAAAACTTTAACACATATTAACATTCGCACTATTCAAAATCGCACCAATATCTATCTTCGGAAAAACGATAAGTTACATCGTGGCGCCGATAAGTTACCTTGTAAAAACGATAATACTTATTTTTTGCACTAAATAAGTAACCTTGTGAACGAAAAAAGTGGAAATAACCCTGATGTTTAGGGCCATCTCCACTTCCGTAGTACAAAGATACAAAATTTTGGAGCGAAATGCAAATTGGTTAACACTTGTTAACATGGTTATTATTCTGCATTTTTCGTCATTTTTTAGGGCGCCATTCCTTCAGAAAATGTAATTTTGCAATCTGCTCAAATGGTGGGTGGAATAATAAATTCGCAATACGTTATGCATGAGATTCTTCACTTAATATATGAAATGGCACCATTCTTGCTGCTGGGATTCTTCTTGGCAGGAATGATACATGCTTTTGTGCCGAAGTCGCTTTACAATCGGTACTTGTCAGCATCCGACTGGCGCTCTGTTGTGGCTGCCACGCTGATTGGGATTCCTATTCCGTTGTGCTCGTGTGGAGTCATTCCGACGGGAATGTCGTTGCGCAAGAAGGGGGCGTCGCGTGGTGCGACGGTGTCGTTCTTGATTGCCACACCTCAAACGGGGATTGATGCACTGATGGCTACCTACTCGCTTATGGGACTTCCCTTTGCCATTGTGCGCTTTGTGTCGGCCATCGTAACGGCGCTTTTTGGTGGGATGATGGTCAATAATTTTGCAGGAAAGGAGGTGCACCATCATGATGAGACGGAACACCTTGATTGCGACTGCTGCTGTCACCACCATCACCACGGATCGCACTGCCACCCTACCCTCATAAGTCGTTTGCGCGAGTCATTGCGCTATGGTTTTGTAGAGATGGTGGAAGATATTGGCAAATGGCTTGTAGTGGGACTGCTCGTAGCGGGAGTGATTACACTGTGGGTACCCGATGATTTCTTTACAATCTTTCAGGGGAGCACGCTGTTGAGTTCGCTGAGTGTAATTTTACTGGTACTCCCCATGTATGTGTGTGCCACGAGTGGCATCCCCATTGCCGTTGCCCTGATGCTGAAGGGACTTTCGCCGGGTGCCGCACTCGTGTTGCTCATGGTGGGACCGGCTTGCAATATGGCATCGCTGATTCTTACGGGGAAAGTACTGGGCAAACGTGCACTTTTGGTCTACATTGTCTCTGTCATCATCAGCGCCCTTGCTTTTGCTTGTGTGGTGGACTACCTGCTTCCCCTGGAATGGTTTACACAGGTAATGCCTGGAACACTTCATGAGCACCACCATCACGACTTGTGGTTAAACCAACTATGTGCCGTCGTGATGATTGCGCTCTTGGTGTATGCGGGGTGGAGGAAATGCTTGCGAATGTATAGACTTTAAAACCACTAATAAACACGAATGGACACTAATCGCCATCAGGATTTGAACATCCGCATGGCGCATTAGTGTCCATTCGTGCTTTTAGTGGTTAGACGGATAATAATCCAAACATTGGTTAGAGTTTATCCGCAGTGGAAATACTTGTGAACGAGTTTGAGCATTTCTTCTTGGTTATCGCCAATGTCGGCACGGAGGGTGCGGTCGGCATAGCTGCGGAGGCGAGCAATGATGCCGTCAATCATGGCAGGACTGAAGACGTTGTGCTTTTCGAATACGGCACGCGCTGCTTCAAGGCAGTCAGCCGAAGCCTCGCAACTGTCGGGAAGTTGGGCAAGGTTCTTAAGCTTGTCTTCGTTTTCCTTGCGGTGGATATTGACATTCACATAGGTGCGTTCTGCCAAGTCAAGCGCATTGTCGAGTTCGAAACCGTGGCGACACGCTACGGCAAGACCCGCGATGAGTTGGTAAATGTCTGCCGAACCGTCGGGAGAGCGCATTTCTACGGTCTGCTTCTGTGTCGTGTCATAGTTGCTCACGGGTTCGAGAGGGTTAGCTATGCGACACATATCCGCTTTTGCTGCCCATCCAAGGGGAACGCGCACGAGCACAGAGCGGTTGCGGTCGCCCCAACATACGTTTGTGGGTGCTTCCTGGTGAGGCACGAGGCGGAAATAGGAAGTGGGGTTCGTGTTACCGAAAGCTGTAATCGCGGCTGCGAGTTCCATCATGCCGGCAATCGCCTTGCGCGCTGTTGCTGAGAGCACACCGCCGTCCAACATTTGATTCTGTCCGTCCTTCACGATACGCATGTGAACGTGAAGTCCCGAACCCGCCTTGCCCGCAGTAATCTTGGGCGCAAAGGTAATATCGTAGCCGTACTTATACGCGAGGTTGCGGATAATCCACTTGGCAATCATGAGTTGGTCTGCCGCATCATTGGCATTGACGGGGAGGAACTCAATTTCGTTCTGCTCATAAATCATGCCGTCAATCGTGAAGTTGCCCACTTCAGAGTGACCGTACTTAATCTGTCCGCCTGCCTGTGCGATGTAGGCCATACACTGGGTGCGGAATTCGTTGAACTTCGCATAAGGTGCCGATTCGTGGTAGCCCTTTTGGTCAGTTGCGGGGAACATTTCATCATCGGGGGCAATGACATAGTATTCCAATTCGCCCATAGCCTGGAACTCCATGCCCGTTACGTCATTGAATGCCTTACATGCCTTACGGAGCGTGTGTTCGGGCGAACTTTCGAGGGGCTCGCCGTCTTTGTTGAAGAACGAACAGAGCATGGCGAGCGTGGGAAGTTCAGCGAAGGGATCTACAAAGGCAGTGCAGAAACGGGGGAGCACATAGAGGTCGCTGCTTCCTGCTTCAATGAAGGGGAAAAGGCTACTGCCGTCTACGCGTTCGCCACAGGTAAGGATGGCGTCGAGATATTCGGCATTGTTAATTACAAAGTTGAGCGTCTTAAGGCGACCATCGGCAGCAGGATACATGAAGTTGACCATGCGAATGCCGTTTTCTTCGATGAAGCGCACGATGTCGGCCTTCGTAAATTCCTTACAGGGTTTGCCCAAGTAAGCAACTACGGTGTTAGGATTCATTTTAAGAGTTGACATAATTATAGTTATTAAATGAGAAATCAGAAAGGAGAAATCTGCGAGTGAGCGAGAGCAACGTCAAGTTTACTTGAACGTTGCCGAACGGGAGCAGATTCAAGACCGCAGAGCGGGATTAAAGGAGAAAGGGCTGGCGCGGCGCGAAAATTGATTGAGTATCTACTCCGCAAGGCGGTTGTACTCTGTACTCTGTCATTTGTACTCTGTCGCCTGCTGCCTACAAAAGTATAGATTTTCTTGGAAATAGAAATCCTAACGACAATTTTTATTCTTAACACCCTAAGTTTTCAAAAAGAAAATTAACTTTGCGATTGGAAGTTTCATTGTCTTATCACACACAACTTATATTTCCTATGTTGCGTAAAATTAGAATCGTGCTTGCAGGGATTTCCTTGTTGCTCATCACGTTGTTGTTCCTCGACTTTACAGGAACAGCGCATGCCTATCTGGGTTGGATGGCGAAGGTGCAGTTGGTGCCTGCTCTACTTTCGGGTTCCTTAATAATCTTGGCGGTGTTGGTGGTACTGACACTGCTGATGGGGCGTGTGTTCTGCTCCGTGATTTGTCCGTTGGGCATTGTGCAGGACCTTGTGGCGTGGTTGGGTAAAAATGCTAAGAAGAACCGCTATACCTTCGCGCCCAGTCGCTGGAAGACGCGCTTGGGGATTATGGTAGCCTTTATCATTGCCCTGCTCGTGAGCCTTCCGGGAGTGCAGTTTGTAGCATCGCTGCTTGAACCGTATAGTGCCTTTGGGCGTATCGCCACCAACTTGTTGGCACCCCTGTGGCAATGGGGCAACAATGCGCTGGCTTATTTTGCGGAACGCTCGGAAAGTTATGCCTTTTATGAAACGGAAGTGTGGTTGCGCAGTGGCCTGTCGTTAGGCATTGCGGTGGCTACGCTCATCATCATTGCCCTTTTTGCTTGGAAGGGCGGTCGCACGTATTGCAACACGATTTGCCCCGTAGGTACCCTGTTGGGACTGCTCAGCAAGGTGAACCAGAAGCACATGTTGCGCCCCGTGATTGATACGTCAAAGTGTAACGGTTGCCGCCTGTGTGAAAAGAATTGCAAGGGCGCGTGCATCAACAGCAAGGAACATGAGATTGACTATTCGCGCTGCGTGATGTGTATGGACTGCATCAGCAAGTGTAAGCGTGGGGCGATCAGTTATGCCATGAAGGCTCCTGCAACGTCTTGCAAGGCGGCAGTTGCTCCTACGGAAGAGGTTCCTGCTTCAGAATCTCGCCGTGCCTTCCTGACGGGTGCCGTAATCGCTACGGCAGCTACGGCGGTGCAGGCGCAGAAGAAGAAGGTGGACGGCGGACTTGCCGTGATTGAAGATAAGGTGGCGCCCCAGCGTGAGACCCCTATCCTACCCCCTGGAGCGATGAATGTGCGCCACTTCACAAAGGCGTGTACGGCGTGTCAGCTCTGCGTATCGGCGTGTCCCAATCAGGTGTTGCGCCCCTCAAATGCCTTGGAGCGTTTGATGCAACCCGAAGTGAGCTATGAGCGTGGCTATTGCCGTCCCGAGTGTACGAGTTGCTCGAATGTGTGTCCCACAGGTGCTCTCACGGCATTGACACGTGAGGAGAAGTCTTCTCGACAAATTGGTCGCGCCGTATGGATTAAGAAAAACTGCTTGCCATTGACGGAAGGCGTAAGTTGCGGCAACTGTGCCCGCCACTGCCCTACGGGAGCGATTCAGATGATTCCCTCGGTGGAAGGCGACGACAAGAGCGTGAAGATTCCCGCCATCAATACAGAACGCTGCATCGGCTGTGGCGCCTGCGAAAATCTTTGTCCCTCACGCCCGTTTAGTGCTATTGTGGTAGAGGGGCTTGATACGCAGAAAATAATGTGATTTATGAGGTTATAAGGTCGCTTCGCTTGGAGGTTTTAAGGTTTTAAGACCATGCGGTTTTTAGGACTAACGGGCAATAACAAGTAGGAACAGGCCGAACAGTCTTACGGGATAATATCCAATTGATTTTCCACCGCGCCAGCCCTTTCTCATTTCTTCTTTCTCATTTCTCCTTTCTAAAAATGGACAGACGTGAATTTCTCAAAATAGTAGGTATTGCTTCGGCTACGACTGCCGGATTGTATAGTTGTGCGCCGAAGAAGGGCGCTGAACTCACGAGTAAAGAACTCGGCCCTGTGCCTACGGACCAAATGACGTGCCGTTCCTTCCCTGGTTTGGGAGACGACCGCCCCTCGCTCCTCGGGTACGGATGTATGCGCTGGCCGACTATTCCCAATCCTAATGGTGAGGGAAATATGATCGACCAAGATGCAGTGAATGAACTCGTAGATTATGCCATTGCGCACGGGGTAAATTACTTTGACACGTCGCCCGTCTATGTGCAGGGCTGGTCGGAAAAAGCTACGGGCAATGCCTTGAAGCGCCACCCGCGTGAGTCGTTCTACATCTCTACGAAGTTGTCGAACTTCTCGGACTACTCGCGTGAAAATTCCTTGGCGATGTATCGTCAGTCGTTTAAGGACCTTCAGGTGGATTATATCGACTACTACCTGCTCCACTCTATCGGTGGTGGCGGTATGAACGCCTTCCGCCGTCGCTATGTAGACAACGGTATGCTGGACTTCCTCGTTGAAGAACGCAAAGCAGGACGCATCCGTCGCTTGGGCTGGTCGTTCCACGGTTCGAAGGAAGTGTTTGACGAAATGCTTGCCCTTCACGACCAGTACCACTGGGACTTTGTGCTCATACAGATGAACTACGTGGACTGGCATATTGCCAAGGGTAGCGGTATCGGTGCAAAGTATCTCTATGAGGAACTTGAAAAGCGCGGCATCCCCGTGCAGATTATGGAACCCCTACTCGGCGGACGCCTCTCAAAGGTGCCCGACCATGTGGTTGCCCTGCTGAAGGAGAAAGACCCTGAGCGCAGCGTGGCTTCATGGGCATTCCGTTTTGCGGGAACGCCAAAGGGTGTGATGACTGTTTTGAGCGGTATGACCTACAAGGAACACTTGGAAGACAACATCCGTTCGTACGCCCCGCTCGTTCCCCTGACGGAGGAAGAAAACGAATTCCTGTTCCATGCCGCCAAACTCATGGAGCAGTACCCCACCATTCCGTGTAACTACTGCGCCTACTGTATGCCCTGCCCCTACGGCATTGACATCCCCTCGATTTTCATGTATTACAACAAGTGCGTGAACGAAGGTAATGTGGCAGAGAGTCGTCAAGACCCCAATTACAAAGAAGCGCGCCGTGCCTTCTTGGTGGGCTACGACCGTGCGGTAGAAAAATTGCGCCAGGCGGACCACTGCATCGGTTGTGAAAAATGTAACAAGCACTGTCCGCAGAACATCAAGATTCCCCGACAACTCCAGCGCATTGATGAGTTTGTGGAGAAACTCAAACAGGATACACTCTAACCGCCTCTGACAGTGATGGATTCACTCATCTCTACGCTCCACACGGGCGGATATTCCTGCGTCATCCGAAATGGCGAAACCTTGCGCACATTTACGCAGCGCGGAGTGGCTGATTTGTACCAATTGCTCACGGCTGCGCCCGATTTTCTGCGTGGGAGTAGCGTTGCCGACAAAGTTATTGGAAAGGGAGCGGCTGCGCTGATGATTAAAGGTGGAGTAAGGCGCGTTTATGCCGATGTTATCAGCAAGCCGGCGCTCCACTTGCTACATGCTTACGGCATCTCGGTCGCGCATGAAGCTGTAACCGAAAACATCATCAACCGCGCGGGCACGGGCATCTGTCCTGTTGAGCAGCGTTGCCTGCCTTTAACCGACCTTGACGCGATGATTGACGCCATAAGCGCTTTTTTAAAGGAGCAGAACGGCAAGAAATAAAACAATCATTGGGGCAAGCAAAAGCATCTCGGAGGGGGGAAAAACTATTTGGGAGTAATTTTAAATTAAGTGCCGAACAATTTAAATTAAGTGCCGAATCGTTTTAACTATCTGCCGAATGGTTTTCAGCCTCCTCGCAACTCTTCCTCGTATCACAATTAACCCGACAACAAATTAACTTATGGAATACCTTCCTCAAGCCTCAACGCTCACACTTGGCAACCTCCGCACCTACCTTTTTGCGGCGCTTTTTGCCGTGGGTAATGTAGTGCTTCCGCAGCTTTGCCACCTTGTGCCACAGGGCGGTCTCATTTTCCAGCCCATATACTTCTTCACGCTCATCGCCGCTTGCCGTTTCGGTTGGCGCGTGGCGCTGCTCACGGCGGTAGCAAGTCCGCTCATCAACGCCCTGCTGTTCTCCATGCCCTCAGGCGCCATGCTTCCCGTGGTGCTCACGAAATCAGTAGTGCTTGCCCTCGCGGTGAGCAAGGTGGTAGCGCTTCGTAGCAACCGCCAGATGCTGCTCATCATTGCCGCAATTATCGGCGTGCAGGCCGTGGGCGCACTTGCCGAGTGGGCATTGCTCTCCAGCATCAGCACCTTGCTGCTGTGCCTCCCCGGTGTGGCGCTTCAAATTGCGGCGGCATATTGGATTGCAGAGCACAGCAAGTAATAAAACTCTTTTCTACAACCCCTTAATTTAAATATGTATGTTTGGAATTGGTTTTCAAGAAATCGTCATCATAGCCCTCGTCGTTTTACTCTTCTTTGGCGGTAAAAAAATTCCCGAATTGATGAAGGGATTGGGCAAAGGCGTGCGCAGTTTTAAGGACGCGATGAACGGCAAAGAGGCTGAAAGCGAAGAAGATAAGAAGTAAATCTCCGCCGTGTCCACTGCCCCACAAAACTTTTGGGAACATCTTGACGAACTCCGCGGGAGCATCATCAAGATGCTGATTGCCGTTACGGTTTGCGCCGTTGCGGCCTTCTGCTTTAAGCAGGAACTCTTCGACCTCCTGCTTGCGCCCTGCGAGGAAGGGTTTGTGACCTACCGCCTGTTGGAGTCCGTCGCAGCATGGGTAACTTCGGGCGAAGCGTCTGGGTTATCGCCCCTCGATGTGCAGTTGATTAACACGGGACTTGCCCATCAGTTTTTGCTCCACCTCAAGGCAGCATTCTTCGTAGGCGTCTTGGCGGCATCGCCCTACATTATTTACCTCCTCTTCCACTTCGTAGCGCCCGCACTTTACGCCCGCGAGCGCCGTTGTGCCGTGCAGCTCGTGGTGAGTGGGTATGTGATGTTTGGGATAGGATTGTTGCTCACCTACTTCCTCATCTTCCCCCTCACCTTCCGCTTCTTGGGCACTTACCAAGTGAGTGAGGCGGTGGCAAATACCGTAACGCTCGCGTCATACCTTGAAACGCTCTTGATTTTGGCGCTCTCGATGGGCGTAGTGTTTGAGATACCCGTGATTTGCAGTATCCTGGGGCGCCTTGGGTTTATCCACGCAAGCATGATGACGCACTACCGTCGCCATGTCATCGTTGCCCTACTCATTCTTGCCGCCATCATCACGCCCACAGCCGATGCGTTTACCCTTATGCTCGTAGCCATTCCGATGTGGCTACTTTACGAAGCGAGCATCGTCGTGGTGCGCAGCAGCAAGCGCCGTTCTTAAGAAACTAACTCCCAAATCCACATCGTTATAGCACAAAAAAATAAGTTGCCTCCCCAGTGGGAAGCAACTTATTTTCGTTTGTATTAAAGTCCCTTGCCGTGGCAATTCTTAAACTTCTTTCCGCTACCGCAAGGACAGGGATCATTGCGTCCGGGAAGTTGTTCTTTCACGATAGGCTGGGGAGCACGCTCGCGAGTATCGCGCTGCGCTGCTTTCTGCATGGAATTGTCGGGCATTTGAGTGCCTCCGTGTGATTCCTGCAACTGCTGCTTGGGGCGCTCGGGTTCGGGCGCTGCCTCACGTACCTGCTGGGGTGCCTGCACGGGGATTTGTGCGCGCATCAAGGTGGCTACGGTAGAGTTATTAATCTTGTTCACCATATCGTCGAAGAGTTTCACACTCTCGAGTTTGAAGATGAGGAGGGGATCCTTCTGTTCGTAGCTGGCGTTGTGTACAGAGTGTTTGAGTTCGTCAAGAGCGCGGAGATTTTCCTTCCAAGCATCGTCGATGTTATGGAGGAGGATGGCCTTTTCAAAGTCCTTCACCACTTCCTTACTCTCACTCTCATACGCCTTCTGAAGGTTCGTGCGAATGTTGTAAACAAGCTTGCCGTCCGTGATGGGGATGAGGATATTCTCATAAACATGCGCCTGCTGCTCGTACACCTGCTTGATGACGGGCACGGCGATTTCGGCGAGGCGGTCGGTACGACGCTTGAAGTTTGTCATCGCTGCTTCGAACGCTCTCTCGAAGAGGTCTTCCTGCTTCATAGAAGTGTATTCTTCAGCAGTGAAGGGCGCGTCCATCGCCATAATTTCGATGAAACTATCACGGCACGCATCGTAATCAGCACTCTTTTCCACGATGTAGATACAGCGGTCCCAAATCATATTTGAGATGTCCATACCAATGCGTTCACCCATGAGGGCGTGACGGCGCTTTTCGTAAATCACAGAGCGCTGCTTGTTCATCACATCATCGTATTCGAGGAGGCGCTTACGGATACCGAAGTTGTTTTCTTCCACCTTCTTCTGCGCACGCTCAATGCTGGAGTTTACGATAGGCGCTTCGAGCACTTCACCTTCCTTGAAACCGAGCTTGTCCATCACCTTCGCAATCTTGTCACCACCATTAAGACGCATGAGTTGGTCTTCGAGTGACACGAAGAAGATTGACGAACCAGGGTCACCTTGACGACCGGCACGACCACGGAGCTGGCGGTCAACGCGACGACTTTCGTGGCGCTCTGTACCGATGATGGCAAGACCACCTGCGGCCTTCACTTCATCGCTGAGCTTGATGTCGGTACCACGACCCGCCATGTTTGTAGCAATCGTTACAGCACCCTTACCGTCTGTGCTACGACCGGCATTCTTCACGATGTCGGCTTCCGCTTGGTGGAGCTTCGCGTTCAATACCTGGTGAGGAATGTCACGCATACGGAGCATACGAGAAAGGAGTTCGGAGATTTCTACGCTCGTTGTACCTACAAGAGTAGGACGACCGGCATTGCGCTCCTTGATAATTTCTTCAATAACGGCAGCATACTTTTCGCGGTTCGTTTTATAGACGCGGTCGTTTTGGTCGTTACGATTATTTGCGGGACCGTTGAGGTCCTTCCACTGCATGTTCGTAGGAATTTCTACCACATCAAGTTTGTAGATGTTCCAAAGTTCACCTGCTTCCGTACTTGCCGTACCTGTCATACCTGAAATCTTGTGGTACATGCGGAAGTAGTTCTGCAAAGTAATTGTCGCGAAGGTCTGTGTAGCAGCTTCCACCTTTACATGTTCCTTTGCTTCTACTGCCTGGTGGAGACCGTCACTCCAACGGCGACCTTCCATGATACGACCCGTCTGTTCGTCAACAATTTTTACTTGACCATCCATCACCACATAATCTACATTGAGGTCGAACATAGAGTACGCCTTCAAGAGTTGCTGGATAGTATGAATACGCTCACTCTTTACGGCATAGTCAGCATAGAGTGCATCTTCACGCGCAATGCGTTCTTCATCGGGGAGTCCCATTGCCTTGAGCGCAGAAATTTCTGCCGTAATATCGGGAAGGACGAAGAGGGTTTCGTCACCCACCTGCTGCGCCAACCAAGCAGTACCCTTATCCGTGAGGTCGCAAGAGTGCATTTTTTCATCCGCTACGAAGAACAAGGGCGCTACAGCCTCGGGCATACGCTTGTTATTGTTCTCCATGTAAATTTCTTCCGTGCGCAACATACCCGTCTTCACACCGGGTTCAGAAAGGAACTTGATGAGGGGTTTGTTCTTGGGAAGCGCCTTGTGAGAACGGAACAACTGAAGGAAACCTTGCTCACGCTGTTCCTTATCTCCCGACTCCACGAGTTTCTTCGCCTCGGTGAGGAGTTGCGTAGCCAACTGCTTCTGAACAGTTACGAGTTTTTCCACAAGGGGTTGGTACTGCTCAAAAAGTTGAACATCACCCTTAGGCACGGGACCTGAAATGATGAGCGGCGTACGGGCATCGTCGATGAGCACAGAGTCTGCTTCGTCGACAATAGCGAAGTTGTGCATGCGCTGAACGAGGTCCTTGGGACTCATTGCCATGTTGTCGCGCAAGTAGTCGAAACCAAATTCGTTGTTTGTACCGTACGTGATATCGGCCTGGTACGCACGGCGACGCGCTTCAGAGTTAGGCTGGTGCTTGTCGATACAGTCCACCGAAAGTTCGTGGAACAAGTAAAGGGGCGCGTTCCAACGGGCGTCACGCTTCGCGAGGTAGTCGTTAACCGTTACAACGTGCACACCGTTACCCGTAAGGGCGTTCAAATAGATGGGCAAGGTAGAAGTAAGCGTCTTACCTTCACCCGTAGCCATTTCGGCAATCTTACCCTGATGGATGGCTACGCCACCAAACAACTGACAGGGATAGGGGTCCATGTTCCAATCACTTTCTTCAAAGTCATCGTCGTAAAGCGCCTTGTCGCCCTCAATCTGCACCACGTCAGGATACATCACCGCCATTTCGCGGTCGAAGTCCGTTGCGGTAAGCACGGTGTCGAAGCGACCAGTGCTGTCCTTGAAACGGCGGCAGGTAGATTTTACGATAGCAAAGGCTGTGGGGAGCACCTCGTTGAGTTTTTCTTCATAGCGCTCAAGGATCTCCTTCTCGAGTTTGTCAATCTTCTTGAAAATAAACTCACGCTCCTCAATGGGAGTGTCTTCAATCTTTGCCTTAAGCGTATCAATCTCCTTGCGGAGTTCATCGCCAGACGACTGTACAATCTTCTTCAATTCGCGTGTCTTCGCACGGAGGTCGTCATTAGAGAGAGCATCAATCCCGGGATAGATGCTGAGGATTTCATCGACAATAGGCTTGATAGCCTTAATGTCGCGCTGTGATTTTGTACCAAAGAGTTTGGTAAGGAATTTGAATATGTCCATAGTGTTTTTGAGTTTCTGAATTTGGAAGAGCACCATTCGGATGCTCTTTTTTAGTAGACGAGTTTACAGGTACGAGTGAACAAGATGATTAGCGAGATAAACGAGTGGAGTCCCGCATGGTCTCCTCTCTAATCTCAAATCTTTCAACGTTCATCGTTAACCATTCATCGTTAACCGCTCATTGCACATTGCTCAAGGAGAGCGGAGCGTTGCTACAAGCATTCGGGGCGCGGATGCGCATCACCTTGGAGAGCGTGGGCGCAATGAAGTCTATCGTAACGGGCGTGTCAATCTTTGCACTGACCGTCGTGTGCCCGTAGAAAATGATGGGGAAGGGAATGTAGGACGCTCTCACCAACTGATTTTCCTTGGTGTCGGCATTCACATAGCGCCACCCTGGAGCAATTTCTAAGAAGATATCACCAGAAGTAGCGGCATTATACCCGCCACGGATTCTGCTGATACCCGGTGTCCAAGCCCCTTGAAGCAGACGTTGAGAAGTATAGACGTCCTTTACGCCGGAGAACTGCAGGAGCAAGTCTTGCGCACGTTCAAGGAGTTCGGTCAAACTAATTTGGCGCTCCTCAATAAGTTTGTGGTTGAGGTAGAACTGCGTGCCGTGGGTCGCTTCAACAAACTGCCCAGGACCGTAAATCGCGGCCAAGTAAATGTTGAGCATGCTGGCCGTGCGCACCACATCAAACTTACCCGTGGGAATCTTGTAGGTAGAAAGGTCTGCGCTTTCCTCATCGGCATAACCTGAAGAGGTCAGTACGAAGAGGGCATTCTCACGCCCCACCTTTTGTTCCACCGTGCGCACCAATTCCGCCAATGCTCGGTCGAGGCGCACATAAATATCTTGCAATTCGATGGGCGCTACGGACGCTGTCTGGTGGCGGTAGTTTCCAGCATAGAAGGTTACGGAGAGGTAGTCGGTAATATCATCGCGCCCAATCATGGTGTTGGTGAGGCACGAGGTTATGAGCAGCCCCACTTCCTCATTGATGAGTCCACTGGTCTTGTAATCAACAAACGCCGTCTCGGTCTTAAACTTGTGCTTGAAGGGGTCCTTCACACCGCCCGAGAGGAAGTAACTGAAGTTGCCCGTCAATGCATTCACGGGTTCCCAAGTGGTGTCTTTAATCTTATCAGTGTAATTCTGAAACTGGTTGTGCACCGTCACCCAAACGGGAAGTCCACCGTAGTAAGACGAGGTCACCCAGTTGCCCGTATTGTTGTCCATCCAAAGCGCCGCGTTGGCAGCATGACCTGCCGAGAACACTGCCGCCTCGCGGAAGGGCGCAATGGCATACACAAGCGCCTTGCCTTCAGATGCTACTTTGAGTTCGTCACCTATTGTGGTCACTCCCAAATGTTGGGGAGAAGTTGCATCTGTTGTTCCTGCCCCCGCATAACGACTATCGTCGCAACAGAAGACGGGGCGCAAGGTCTTGCGGTCAATCCATTTCTTACCCGTAACGCCGTGGTTCGAGGGTGAAGTACCCGTAGCGAGCGATGCTGATGCCGAAGCCAAATCGGGATTTGCAAGGGGATATTCCGCCTGTGTATAGACGCGTCCTTCGCTGAGGAGTTTCTTAAAACCTTCCTCGCCATACAGTGGCATGAAGGCCTCAAGATAATCCGAGCGCAACTGGTCAACAAGTATGTTCACCACCACGCGCGGCACCCCATTCGCTGCCTTACTGCCCTGCGCTGAAGAGAGCGTAGAGACGGCAAGCAAGAGCGACAGCAACAAGGTTGTGCGATGCGTATTTGAGGGGATATTTTTCATTTTTTACTATAAGTTCTGAGTTTTCCCATCCGCACGGCGCTCGAGCACCATTCGGATTATATGCACATCTTTTATTTTGTCATTACCTTTCCAAAATTCAACACCGCTAATACCGCCACCACCAACCACACGGCGCCAACCACGCCCTGCGCATGGAGCATTCCTACGCCAAAAGCATACGCCGCAAGCAAGATGATTTGCACGTAAGGGTAGTAATTGCGGTGTCCTTTACTCACCGCCCACCACTGGTAAGGTATTGCTAACAGCGGCAGGGGATTCAGCAAGAGCAGGTTCCAGTTATTGTCCACGGCTGGGTGTTCGGAGAAGAAGCAGAGGGTGAAGATGATGCATCCCGCCAATCCTTGCACCAGCAAGAGGGGCGTTTCAACGGCGTAGAACGTCTTTCGCCACCCCAATCTTAACAACACGACCAGCACTACGGCAAGCACGAGCAACGCTCCGAATATAACTTGCGGACTCAGGGGATGCGCAGCAAACTGCGTGCGATCTGCGGTCAGTTGGGTGGTCTTTGCCACCAAGGGGCGCTCAACGCCTGCCGTGTCGGTGATGGTTGCACCCGCCACCAAGCGTTCGGCATAGAGCGGAGCGAAGAGTTGTCCGCGCACACCGATAAGCGTATCGACCTCCATGCCGAGCAGCACGTTCTGAACGAAGTAATCCCAGGGATTACGCACTGTGTGTTCCTTCACCAACGCGCGGAAGGTTTTCCCCTGCTGCGCCTCGGGAAAAGTTACGTTCCCATCCACCGCCTTCACCACCATATCCACGGCACGCGTCACGCAATTATCTTCCAGGAAATTGTAGCGGTACACACGGTTTTCGGGGCGCGCATTTTCATCCAACAGTGCTTGCAAGCGCAGCGCCTCCGTCGGTGTCAGGTTCAGCACCTGCTCATCCATGCGTCTGCCCTGTGTGGCATAGGCATAGTGGAAGTACGGATACATCGTTACGCCCAACATGTAGTCGGTCTTGCCGAGGATGAAGCGCAACACGAAGTTGTCACTCTCAAAGTCGAAGATGCCGTAGTTGTACACATAATCCGTCCCCTTTGTAAGGTCCGTTACGCGCAAGGCGGAATGGCCGTAAAGTTCATACGTCAAGTCGCCAGGGTGGCAGGTGATCAAACTCACCACAACGGAATTGCCCTTCACCGACTCCGCTCTACTTTGAACGGCCACGGTGAAGCACACCAAAAGGGCTAAATATAAAGAGTGTAAACTACGCATTATCCTGCAAAGGTACTGCTTTTTTATATATAATAAGGAGTGACGCCCCCGCTTTTTTCAATAAACGTTCGGCAAACCCCTCGTTTCATTAAGATTTACCCATAAATCACTGCAAATTCCATGCCATTTTTAGGGGGTGTTTCTACTCCATTTTCAACTGCGAAAAATGCAGAAAAATGAGAAATACATATCGTGTTAACAAGTGTTAACGGATTTGCATTTCACTTTGAAATTTTGTATCTTTGCATTACGGAAGTGGAGACACCCCCAGGAATCGGGGATGTCTCCACTTTTTTTGGCTCAAAAAACCCATTTTGGGGGTCAAAAAATAAGTTACCTAGTTTTTTCAAGGTTAAACAACCGGTTTTTAATGTTACTTATTCTGGCACCGCAAATAGACATTGTCGCGAGGGCGAGTAGGCAGAGTGTTAATGTATGTTAAAGTTTTCGGTGAAAAATGACGAAAAATGAAGGGTTGGACTGTCACAATTTTTCGCCAAAATAACTGCTGTGGTCACTGCTGTTTGTGGCATTCGTGACTAAAAAAGCAACGATATAGTAGTTACTTGCGTGACCTTTGGTTGACTCATCGGGATTTTACACGTGTATTGCCCCTATTACCGCTTGCGCTGAAAAAATTCTTTCATCAGCGCCGCGCATTCTTCTTCAAGCACACCGCTCACGACTTTCGTCTTGGGGTGGAGCGCCTTTGGGGCAAAGAAGGAATAACCGCGCTTGGGGTCGGAGGCACCATAGACCAGGCGACCGAGTTGTGACCACCCGATGGCGCCAGCACACATAATGCAGGGTTCTACCGTGACATAGAGCGTGCAGACATCCAAGTATTTCCCGCCAAGATGCTCTGCCGCCGCCGTGATGGCCTGCATCTCGGCGTGGGCAGTAACATCGTGAAGCATTTCCGTAAGGTTGTGCCCACGGGCTATGATTTGGTCGCCACAAACTACGACGGCACCCACAGGAATTTCGTCCGCCTCAAAAGCGCGACGGGCTTCCTCAAGCGCCTTTCGCATGTAGCGTTCATCGGTTGTCATGGTCATGCGTTCAAACCTTTCATGGTGAGCGCCACACGCCCACGTTCGTAATCAATGTCTAACACTTTCACCTGCACACGCTGTTGGAGCGTCACCACTTCGTTAGGGTCTTTCACGTACTTGTCCGCCAGTTGCGACACGTGCACAAGGCCCTTCACCTTAATACCCATATCTACGAAGCAACCGAAATTCGTGATGTTCGAAATGATACCTGGCACCACCATACCCACTTCGAGGTCGTCAATCGTGCGGAGGGATTTGTCGAAACTGAATACGGTTGCCATGCCTCTGGGGTCGCGTCCGGGTTTGGCAAGTTCTGCCATAATGTCGGTGAGGGTTGGAAGCCCCACTTCCGCCGTACAGTAGCGCTGGAGGTCGATACTGCCACGCTTCTCTGCCGAAGCGATGAGTTCGGGCACCTTACAACCGGCATCCTTCGCCATTTGCTCCACAAGGGCATAGCGTTCGGGGTGAACGGCTGTATTATCAAGGGGATTCTTGGCGTCGGGGATGCGCAAGAAACCCGCACACTGCTCATAAGCTTTTGCTCCGAGGCGTGGCACTTTGAGCAATTCGCGACGCGAAGTGAAGGCGCCGTTTTCTGCACGGTAATCCACAATGTTTTGTGCCAACGAGGGACCCAGACCTGAGATATACGTGAGCAGGTGTTTACTTGCCGTGTTGAGGTTTACGCCAACCGTATTCACGCAACTCTCAACCGTAAGGTCGAGCGAGTGTTTGAGCGCTGTTTGATCTACATCGTGTTGATACTGCCCCACACCTATGCTCTTGGGGTCGATTTTTACGAGTTCGGCAAGGGGGTCTGAAAGGCGGCGAGCGATACTTACGGCACCGCGAACGGTTACGTCGTAATCGGGAAACTCATCGCGGGCAATCTTTGAGGCAGAATATACCGACGCTCCGTCTTCGCTGACCAAGAAAATCGCAACGTCTTTCAAATGCAAGGACTGCACGAGTTCTTCCGTCTCACGCCCAGCCGTACCGTTCCCAATTGCCACCGCTTCAATCTTATATTGTTCAATCAGCGTGGAGAGTTTGCCACACGAACGTGCCCACTGCTGCTGCGGTTGGTGGGGATAAATCGTTTCATTATGGAGCAAGTTGCCCTGAGCGTCGAGACACACCACCTTACATCCCGTACGGAAACCTGGGTCTATACCCATGATGCGCTTTTGTCCGAGAGGCGCTGCAAGGAGCAACTGCTTGAGGTTTGTGGTAAACACACGAATCGCCTCTTCATCCGCACGCTGCTTTGAACTTGCGGCAAATTCCGTTTCGATAGAGGGTTTCAACAGGCGCTTGTAGGCATCGGCAAGCGCGAGTTTCACCTGCTCGCCCGACTTTCCGAACTTCGGATAACGGCGTCCGAGACGCTCGAGGCAATCCTCCTCATCGCGGGGGTTGATAGCAACACGCAAGAAACCCTCTTCCTCACCGCGACGAATCGCCAATAGGCGGTGACTCGTGCAACGATTCAAGGGTTCGCTAAAATCAAAATAGTCGCGATACTTCGCCGCTTCTTCCTGCTTGGTCTTGATAACCTTTGAAGAAATTACGGCGTTGAGTTCAAACGTTCGGCGCAGCGTATTGCGCACGTCCTCATTCTCACTCATCTGTTCGGCAATAATGTCGCGCGCACCCTGAAGGGCATCTTCAATGGTGGGAACTTCTTCTGTGAGGAAGTCCTTCGCGCGCACTTCGGGGTCATTGTTGGGTTTCAGCAAGATTTCATTTGCGAGGGGTTCGAGTCCCTTTTTGCGCGCCACCTCTGCACGCGTCTTGCGCTTGGGTTTGAAGGGCAAGTAGATGTCTTCAAGCACCGTAGCATTCCAACAATCCTCAATGCGCTTGCGGAGTTCGTCGGTCAGTTTGCCTTGCTCTTCAATGGTTTGGGTGATATATTCCTTGCGATGGAGGAGTTCGTGAAGTTTTTCGTTTTGCTCGGCAATCTGTGCGATAGCCACTTCGTCGAGTCCGCCAGTTGCTTCCTTGCGGTAGCGCGACACGAAGGGAATAGTGGCACCGTCGTTCAACAGATTCACGGTGTTTTCCACCTGACGCTCACGCAGGTTCAAGCTTTTGGCGATAAGGGAAATTATTTGTTGCATTTCTATTTCGGAAAATCTATAAGATAATTTTGGGGGAGAGCATGCCCTGAAATTCTTTGAGAAACGGGCGCCATTATAAGTAATAGAATTGCTCGGTAGTTACTTATAATGCGCCGCAAGTTTAATACAGTTCTGCTTATTCCTCTCCCGCCACGACATAACCGCATGCTGCGATGGCGTCGGTCACTATCTGGATACACGCTTCGCAAGTTGGAATGTCGGCAGCCTCAGCCATGACGCGCACTAAGGGTTCTGTGCCCGACTCACGCACCAACATTCTGCCGTTTCCCTCAAGTTGTGCTTCCGCCTTCTTAATGGCTTCGTTCACCAAGGGTGCTGCCATCACCAGTTTCTTATCCGTCACGCGCACATTGACTAACACCTGCGGGAAGAGCTTAACGGGCGCTGTGAGTTCGGAAAGTTTGCGCTTCTTGGCGAGCATGACTTCCATGATTTTGAGACTCGTGAGAATGCCGTCGCCAGTTGAAGCGTGCTTGGCGAAAATCACGTGTCCCGATTGCTCACCCCCGATAATATTATTGTGTGCCGCCATGTAGTCATAGACATTCTTGTCGCCTACGGCGGTCTTTGCGTACTCAATTCCGAGTTTGTCGAGCGCCTTAAACAGGCCTATATTCGACATAACCGTAGCCACTACCGTATTGTTGTCCAACTGGTTGCGTTCCTTGAGGTATGCCGCCGACACGTAGAGAATCTTATCGCCGTCCACCACGTTACCCTGCTCATCCACACAGAGACAGCGGTCGGCATCGCCGTCATAGGCGAAACCAACATCCAATCCCTTTTCAACAACGAACTTCTGCAATCCCTCAATATGCGTACTGCCCGCATTGCGATTGATATTCGTGCCATCAGGTTCGGCATTCATCACATAAGTCTTTGCTCCGAGCGCATTAAACACCGAAGCCGCAATGTCCCAAGCGCTTCCGTTGGCACAGTCCAAACCCACCTTCATCCCCTTAAAGGAATGCACGCCGAGGGATATCAAATAACCGATATAACGATTGCGACCCTCGACATAATCTACTGTACGGCCAATCGCATCCTTCGTAGCGTAAGGCGGAATTCCCGACTTGCCGTCCAAGAAATCCTCAATGCGCGCGATGGTTGTATCATCCATCTTCTCACCATTGCTGTTGATGAGTTTAATGCCGTTATCGTAATAGGGATTATGACTTGCCGAAATCATAATGCCACAGTCAAAGCCGTCACACTTAGTGATGTAAGCCACGGAGGGAGTAGTCGTTACGTGCAAAAGGTAAGCATCGGCGCCCGAAGAGGTAATCCCTGCGGCGAGAGCGTATTCCAACATGTAGGAAGAGCGACGCGTGTCCTTACCAATTACGATGCGACCACTGCGATTGGGAGCACTGAAGTACCAACCGAGGAAGCGTCCTATTTTAAAAGCATGTTTCGCGGTGAGATCCACATTTGCCTCGCCGCGAAAGCCGTCTGTTCCGAAATATTTACCCATAAGATTCTTTTTTTAGAGTACAAAGTACAGAGTACAGAGTACAGTTGCCATCCGGAACATAAACCGCATGGAGTTGTACTCTGTACTCTGTACTTTGTACTCTTAATTTATACAAGGTGTGCAATCCAGTCTTCGCGGTCGCCTGCAAGATAATCAATCACGGGGATTTCTACCATCGTGTAACATCCTGGGCGCTGACGCATAGCGGCACGAGCGGCACAAACAAGCACCTGACCGGTGAGGGCAGGGTTGTTAATCTTCATGTTGAATTCAAACAACTGATTTTGCGTTTTGCCTGACACACCCTTACGCACAAGGTTCACACCGTGACCCATGTCTATAACATCGTCCACACAGGGTACTTGAATCACGTGCGTTTCGTCGTTCACGAAGTAGGCGTCTGCCTTAATTGCTGCGGCAACAGTGGCAAAATCGTGGCCTTCTTCAAGCTCGATATACACCATGCGACGGTGAATGCCCTGTCCCGTAGGAATTGTCATAGAAAGAGCGGCCTTTACACCAGGCACCGCCTTTACGGCAACGGTGTGTCCCATAGACATACCGGGACCAAAATTGGTGTAAGTAATACCTTTAGGTGCAACTGCCTGAAGCAAAGTGCGCACTACGCTGTCACTTCCGGGGTCCCACCCTGCAGCAATCACACTTACGGCATTGCCCGCAACGGCAGCTTCGCCCAAACTTTTGCGAAGGGGAACAATCTGACTGTGAATGTCAAAACTGTCTACGGTGTGAATACCCTTGGCAAGGATAGTCTTTGCCATCGCTTCTACACTGCGCGTGGGTGTAGAAAGAATAGCCACATCTACATCCTTCAGTTCCGCAATGTCGCTCACTACTTCGTAAGCAGCCAATTCCGCAGGTTTGTTTGCTGCGCCATTGCGACGTACTACCCCTGCAACTTCCATATCGGGCGCCGCCTCAATTGCCTCGAGGGCGTAACGGCCTATGTTACCGTAGCCCACAATGGCTACTCTTGTTTTCTTTTCGTTGTTCATAGTTGTTGTGTTTATTTTTATAGGAACTATAGCTACTATAGGGACTATGGGAACTATGGGAACTATAGATAATATTACCCTATTTAGAATCCATTTACTTTCCCGCAGGGCGCAATCTGCGCTCGTCGTTCAGCTTACGCTGGAGCTCGAGCACTTCGCGGTGCTTCTTTTCCAACTCAGCATCCTTACCCTTTACGATTTCGCGGAGGTCGTTGATCTTTGCGTTGAGGGCATCTACCTCGGGTTGGTCATAGAGTCGACTCTTCGTAATATAGCGCTTGCCGTTAGAACCCTTAAAGTAGTAGGTCACTCCCGCCGTCAACTGCAACTGCGCATACCCTGCATGATACGCATTTCTTGAAAGGTCCCACACGATATAGGGGCGCAATGAAAGACCTAACGCCTTCTCCTTACCCAGTCGGAAATTAAAATTCATACCTGCCGTAGAAGTGAAGTGCTCATAATCTTCACCCTGATAGGAAGGCACATACCAATGATTGTGCCCAAAACCGTAAACCGCCTCCATCTCAAAGGTGCGCGCCTTATTGTAACCGTAGAAATAGTTTGACAGGTTCAAACGCCCCAAAAGCGAAGAGTGAATATTATCAATCGCATTCTGCGTTCCGCGCTGCCCCACTCCACTTGTATTTATGCCGAGCGTCGTTTGGAGTTCTACACCCACAATAGGCGTAAACTGCTTACCGAATTGGAATCCCATAAGCGTGCGTGCGCTACCCCAAAAGGCATGTCCCTTCATGGGAGTGGTACCACCGAGCTGCACACCAGCATAACAATTATCAAAGGGTTTGTGACTTACGTATTGCGCCGAACCAACCAACGCCATGCTTCCCAAAAGGAGCGAAAGCATTATTTTCTTCATTTGCATATTCCTATTTTAGATGAATGTATCGTTGGCAAAAATACAAACTTTGCACCGTAACACTGACTATTTAACACTTTTTTTTAATGCTAACCATAAAAACTGTTTGCTCGCACAGAGGTGAATTTCAAAATCAACGAGGTTTTCTTCCTTAGACAACAAATAAATTGTACATTTGCAACACGTCTGTATATCTCCCTTTTGACACTTCCCATTCATGGATAAACTAACTACACACACCGACGAACGAGGATGCCTCACTATTGTTGAGGCATTGAAAGACATTCCCTTCACCATCAACCGTGTTTACTGGCTGCATACTGTACCCGAAGGTGCGAAGAGGGGTTATCATGCCAGTCGGTCGTGTTACGAATATCTTGTGAGTATGAGTGGGAGCGTAGAGATTGTGTTGGAAGACGCTCATGGGCGCCAAACCTACATTCTTAATAAAAAAAACGAAGGACTTATTGTTCCGCCCTACACTTGGATTGAGTTGAAGCAATTTACAAACGATGCCGTGCTCCTCGTATTGGCTTCCGACGACTACCAACCGGAGATGTATATCAATGACTATACGGAATTTCAAAAAGCGGTTTTAAAGAACGGATAACAGAGATTCCTTCGTATGGTACCTCCCCCGTTAATCGTTCACCTTTCACATGCCCAACGCTACTTACATTGTTAAGCGCTATACTTCTGCGCTACAAGGCACGTGGGACGCTTTCGTCAGCGCCTCACGCAACGGCACATTCCTATTGCAGCGTGGGTTTATGGACTATCACGCCGACCGCTTTACGGACCACTCACTACTCTTCTACCGCAACGAAGAGCTCATTGCCCTACTCCCGGCTGAAGAGCGCGAAGGCATTTTAAACTCTCACGGAGGCTTAACCTATGGTGGGTTGATTGTCGGCGCAAGCGGCACAGCCGTAAGCGTCCTAAAGTGTTTTGAGGCATTGCAACTGTATCTGAAGCACAAAACTACGATTCACACCCTTCGCTACAGCCCTCCCCCAGCCTTCTACGCTTCTTACCCCAGCGAAGAAGACCGCTACGCCCTCTTCCGCCTTGGCGCGCGAGTAACGGCGCTGAAACTCACCTCGCTCATTCCGCTTCAACAACCCCTACCCCTCAACCAACTGCGTAAGCGCAAGATGAAGGCGTGTGAGAAGGCGGGACTTTCCCTCATAAGTGACGCAGAATTTGGTGCGTTTTGGACAATGCTCGAAACAAACCTTGCGGAGCGTCACGCCACAAAGCCCGTACACACACTTCAAGAGATACAACTGCTACACAGTCGTTTTCCCCAGAACATTCATCTGCACCGAATGGTCGATGCAGAGGGAAATACGCACGGGGGATGCGTAGTGTTTGAAACCACAACTACGGCGCACATCCAATACATCGCCTCAACCCCTTACGGCAGAGAGCAAGGCGCTCTTGACGGGCTCTTCGCACAACTCATTCAAGAGGTCTATGCCCACAAGCAGTGGTTAGATTTCGGCGTGAGCGTAGAGCAAGGCGGCGCCATCCTCAACGAAGGACTTGTCATGCAGAAAGAAGGATTTGGAGCCCGAGCAATGAATTATGAAACTTGGGAAACAAAAATCTAGAGTACAGAGAACAGAGTACAGAGTACAACTACCTTGCGGGATGTTTTCCCTAAAAGGGATATACTTTACCAGCAAAGGACTACGCCCAAAACAGATACCATCACTTGCAAGGTATAAAAAGAATACAGAGTACAACTCCTCCGCGGTATTTCCCGCATGGTAGTTGTACTCTGTACTCTGTTAGTTGTACTCTAATGTCTATTCTCGTCCCGCACGCTTACGAGCGAGGTGGTCAAGTATCACCTTGCGCATACGCATAGACTTGGGCGTCACTTCGAGGTACTCATCCTCCTTAATATACTCCAGCGCTTCTTCAAGCGAGAAGATAATGGGGGGAATGATGCGCGCCTTGTCGTCAGCACCAGAGGCACGCATGTTCGTAAGCTGCTTTGCCTTCGTCACATTGATGACAAGGTCGTTATCGTGAATGTGTTCGCCCACTACTTGTCCGGCATAAACCTCGTCTTGGGGGTTGATGAAGAACTTACCACGGTCTTGCAAGTGGTCGATAGCGTAAGCGAATGCCGTACCACCCTCAAGCGCGACCATAGAACCGTTTTGACGGCGCACGATTTCACCCTTGAAAGGCTGATATTCCTTAAAGCGGTGCGCCATAATGGCTTCACCTTGAGAGGCAGTAAGCACATTCGTGCGGAGTCCGATAATGCCGCGCGAAGGTATGTTAAACTCGATATCCACACGGTCGCCAATCGTCAGCATTGAGGTTACATCACCCTTGCGGCGCGTAACGAGGTCGATCATGCGAGACGAGAATTCCTCGGGCACATTGATGGTGAGTTCTTCAATAGGTTCGTGCTTCACGCCGTCAATCTCCTTGTAGATTACCTGGGGCTGCCCGACCTGAAGTTCGTACCCCTCGCGGCGCATCGTTTCGATAAGCACGGAGAGGTGAAGCACCCCGCGTCCGCTTACTACCCACGCATCCGCGCCTTCCGTCTTGCTCACGCGCAACGCCAAGTCTTTTTCCAATTCCTTCTCCAAGCGGTCGTTGATGTGGCGAGAGGTGCAGAACTTTCCTTCCTTTCCGAAGAAGGGCGAGTTATTGATGGTGAAGAGCATCGACATGGTGGGTTCGTCAATGGCAATTGTGGGGAGCGGTTCGGGATTCTCGAAGTCGCAAATCGTATCGCCGATGTCGAAACGTTCCAATCCGACCACCGCACAAATATCACCGCTGCTCACGCCTTGGGTTTTCACGCGTCCCATGCCCTCAAAGGTGTGCACTTCCTTGATTTTCGTTTTCTCAAAAGTACCGTCGCGATGAGCAATAGTAATGTTCATGCCCTCAGCAATCGTACCGCGGTGCACACGTCCGATAGCAATGCGTCCCGTATAGTTAGAGTAGTCCAAAGAAGTGATGAGCATCTGCGGCGTACCCTCATGGCGCTCGGGGGCAGGGATGATTTCGATAATCTTGTCGAGCAGGTATTCAATAGAGTCCGTGGGCGTGTTGTAATCTTCGCCCATCCAGTTGTTTTTCGCCGAACCGTAAACCACGGTAAAGTCCAATTGTTCCTCCGTAGCGTTGAGGTCGCACATAAGGTCGAAGACCATTTCATAAACCTCCTCGGGGCGGCAATTAGGTTTGTCTACCTTGTTGACAACAACGAGGGGCTTCAATCCAATTTCGAGTGCCTTCTGCAAAACGAAGCGCGTCTGTGGCATAGGTCCCTCAAAAGCGTCGACAAGCAGGATGCAACCGTCCGCCATATTGAGCACGCGCTCCACTTCTCCGCCAAAGTCGGAGTGACCCGGGGTATCGATGATATTAATCTTGGTGCCCTTGTAATTGATCGACACATTCTTTGAAAGAATCGTGATACCTCGCTCGCGCTCCAAGTCGTTGTTGTCGAGCATTAAGTCGCCCGAATTTTGGTTACTACGAAAGAGGTTGCCCGCAAGGAGCATTTTGTCGACAAGGGTAGTCTTCCCGTGGTCAACATGGGCGATGATAGCAATATTGCGAATATCCTGCATAAATAAATTTGGTGTGTGGGCGACGAGTTACGGACTGTGAACCATGAGATTCCGTATATTGTTTCTCATCCCCTTATTTTTAACTGCAAAGTTAGCGTACACCCCAAAAACAGCCAAAATTCTGCCCTGTTTTCTAAATTCTGCGGGGGGATTTATTTGGAGAATACTATAAATTCGTACTTTTGCTTTGCAAAGTAGAAATTTGCAGGCAAGAATCTCCCGCCGAAAGATAGTTTCTCCCCTCGAAAGATTCACTTGCCTACTCATCAACTCGACACCTCTATTATGGCAAAAAAACAAATACACATCAGTCGCTCGCGCATCGCCATTGTGATTTTCAGCATAGTAGCCTGTGCGGCATTGCTGCTGACTTTTGCGCCACGCAACAACACACAGTTTGGTTACGATTACCAACGCGAAAAACCTTGGCGCTACTCTACGCTAATTGCTGAGTTTGACTTCCCCGTATTGCGCTCGGAGGAGGAACAACAACTCTTGCGCGACAGCATTCGTGCCGCCTATCAGCCCTATTATCAGTTGCAAACGGCGGTAGGTGAGCAACAGATTGCCCGCTTCAAGCAAGAGATTAGCGAAGGTAAGTTTGCCAACATTCCAAAAGGGTGTTTGCTCTTGGCAGAACAGCAATTGCGCCGCGTTTATGCGCAGGGGTTCCTGTCGGTAAAGGAATACGGCGAAGTTAAAACCACCTATCCTCGCGGCATCCGCGTGGTGAATCAACAGCGTGCGGTTTCGCAGGGCATTGAAGAGGTGCTTTCTACCCGCACTGCCTACGAATCCATCATTGCTGCCGACTCCCTCCACCGTTGGGGCACTGCCTTACAACAATGTAACCTCAACACGTATTTGCTCCCCAACCTTTCTTACGACGAACGCCGCAACACCACTGCACTTGACGAAGCATTTGCAAGCATCGGGCAATTTGGAACGATGGTACAGGCGGGACAAAAAATTATCAGTCAGGGCGACATTGTGACTCCCGAAATGGTGAGCATTCTCGACTCACTTAAGGACGCATACAATAAACGCCAGGGCGAACATCACTCGGATTGGTGGGTATTGCTCGGACAATTCTTGTTTGCAAGTCTGGTGTTCACCGCACTCTTTGCTTACATCTACCTTTTCCGACGCGATTACATGGAGCGCAACAATGTGTTGTGCTTGCTCTTTACGCTCAACACTTCTCTACCCCTCATCGCCTACCTCGTAGCCTACGCAGGGTGGAGCGTTTACCTTGTGCCCATCGCCATAGTGCCGATGTTTGTGCGCATTTTCCTTGACACGCGCACCTCGCTTGTAGTTACGCTCGTCGTAGCACTACTCGCCTCGCTCGTAGCTACAGACCCTTATGAATTCTTGCTCGTACAAATCATCGTAGGCTTTAACACTATCTATTCGCTCAAGGAAGTCACCGAGCGCTCACAGGTGTTGCGCGTAGCATTCTTCAATATCCTTGCGGCGTGGGTAGTTTGTTTCAGCCTTGACCTTGTGCGCGGTGTTACTTTCCATAGTTGGGCAGATGTGCTCCGCTTCGATTACCACCGCTATGTATATCTTGCCATCAGTGGCGGACTTCAACTTTTGGCGTACCCACTTATGTACCTCGTAGAGCGCATCTTTGGGTTTACTTCAAGCGTGACACTTATCGAACTCATGAACTTCAACGAAGGTCTCTTGAGCCGTATGTCGCGTGAGGCAAAGGGTACATTCAACCACACGATTCAAGTGAGTAATTTGGCTGCAGAAGTGGCGCGTGCCATAGGTGCGAAGCCCCTTCTTGCCCGTGTCGGAGCGCTTTACCATGATATCGGCAAATTGGAGAATCCTGCATTCTTTACCGAGAATCAAGCGGGTGTGAATCCCCACGACAATTTGGACGAAATGAGCAGTGCACGCATCATTATCAACCATGTGGACAACGGGTTGAAACTTGCAGAAGAGCACTCGCTTCCAGAAGTTGTTCGCGAGTTTATCACTACGCACCACGGTAAGGGAATGGCGAAATATTTCGCAATTCAGTGGCAGAACAAGCACCCCGAAGAAACCTTCGACCCAGAAGCCTTCACCTATCCCGGGCATTATCCCTACACAGCCGAACAAGCGGCACTCATGATGTGCGACGCCGTAGAAGCAGCCTCACGCAGTTTGAAGGAATACACAGAGGAAAGCATTTCTAACCTGGTCAATAAAATCATTGACTCACAGCTCCGCGAAGGTTGCTACAACAATTGTCCCATCACCTTTGAGGATATCAATCTTGCCAAACAGACGCTGATAGAAAGCCTGATGCGTGCCTACCACACGCGTATTGCTTATCCGGAGTTGAAGTGATTTTTAGTAGACAAGTAGACGAGAATGTTGGGGGAGCACACAGCGTTCAATCACCTACGAGACGCCATCCGCATGGTTATTACTCACTACTCTCTACTCACTCCTCACTAAAAAAATCGTTCTCCCTTTGCCAATCCAAAATAAATCAGTAATTTTGCACCGCTTTTCCGCGTAACCGCTGTCAGGACCGAAGCGAAAACGGCTGAGAATGTTGCGCTGGGGCGATAACAATTTAACAAATAAATCACAATGGCAGATTTACTCAAAATTGCTGAAGAAGCATTTGCTACTGGTAAGCAGCACCCCACTTTCAAGGCTGGTGACACTGTAACTGTAGCTTACAAGATCGTCGAAGGTAACAAGGAACGCGTACAGCTCTACCGCGGTGTTGTAATCAAGATCGCTGGTCACGGCGAAAAGAAGCGTTTCACAGTTCGCAAGATGTCAGGTACTGTGGGTGTAGAACGTATCTTCCCCCTCGAATCACCTGCAATCGAAAGCATTGAAGTGAACAAGATTGGTAAGGTTCGTCGCGCGAAGCTCTACTACCTCCGTGCGCTCACTGGTAAGAAGGCACGCATCAAGGAAAAGCGTGTTGTTACTAAGGGCTAAACCAAACCTCACAAAAAAAGAACATCCGAAACTCCTACGGGAATTTCGGATGTTTTTTTGTTGAGGTGTATTTAGAAGACAAGTAAACGAGTGGGTTGCGAGATAAACGCCTGTAGAAATACCCTTACCCCACTCCGAACGGTCTTTCTCATTTCTCCTTTCTCATTTCCCTTCTATCCCAGCCACATCATCACCAACACCTGGGCTATGATGACACGCATGAACATACAGAGGGGATAAACGGTGGCGTAGGCGATATTTGCTTTGTCGCCGGGGAGAATGTCTGTGGCATAATTAAGGGCAATGGGGTTTGCCATAGCACCGCAAAGCATGCCAGCAGTAGTTGCTACGCTCTTTTTCATCCACACGACGGACACAACGCCCATGATAAGCACTGGAATCATCGTGATGAGCAACCCGTAACCAATCCAAGCGAGGGCCTGGGGCTGCATAACCGTAGAAAGGAAATCGCTACCGGCATCAAGACCGAGGCAAGCCAAGTACATGGAAAGTCCGAGGGAGCGCAGCATGAGATTTGCACTTGTTGTGGTGTACGCCACCATATGAAGGCGCGGCCCATAGGCACCAATTAAAATTCCCATGATAATTGGTCCACCGGCAAGCCCGAGACGCACGGGGAAAGTCATTGAGGGAATGTGGAAGGGGATACATCCGAGCACAAGACCGAGAACGATACCAATAAATATGGTCACCATATTCGGTTCGTTGAGCACTTTTACGGCGTTACCCAATTCCTCTGCCACTTGCTTGAGACGCTCTTTTTCTCCCACCACAGTAATGCGGTCGCCCATGCGGATAACGAGGTCGGGAGTCGCCACAAGTTGAATGCCTGCGCGCTTTACACGACTCACATTCACACCGTAACGCTTGCGCAACTGAAGGTCGCCCAAACGACGCCCATTGACATGCGAGCGCGTCACGAGAATGCCTTGCGAGACGAGTTTTGTGTCCAACGAATCCCAGTCAATTTCCTTCGCGTTCCAGTCGGTGCGGTCGAGTTGACCGAAGAAGACGGTGAGTTGATCGACAAATTTCGACTCCGTGATGAGCAACACGAGGTCGCCCTCCATCACTACGGTTTCCGAAGTCGGGAGAATGGCATTCTCGCCGCGCCAAATGCGCGTAATGACGAATTTGCTTTCGTCAAACCCTGCGATGGTGGCGAGTGACTTATTAAATATTGCGGGATTACACACGCGAAAGGACGCGATAAAGGCTTCGCCGCGCGGCTTGGCCTCAACGGCACGCTCATGGCGGAGCAACCAGTTTTTCATCAGCACAAGGGCGATAATCACGCCCACCATACCGAGCGGATAAGTAACTGCGCAACTCAATGCTGCGCCCGAGGAGGGTTCGTTGACCATCTTCAGCGTTTGCTGTGCTGCACCCAGCGCGGGAGTGTTCGTCGTTGCACCGCAAAGCACGCCCATCATGTCGCCCAAGGGGTACCCTGTAAACCACAGGATGGAGAGCATCATCAGCGTACCCAGGAGTACGACACCTGCTGCAAGCATATTGAGCTGCGTGCCCCCCGTACGGAAAGCACTCAAGAAACCCGGGCCCACTTGAAGCCCGAGGGTGTAAACGAAAAGCACGAGACCAAAGGATTCTGCGTAACTGAGCATCTGGCTGTCTATTTCAAGCCCAAGACTACCCGCAAGAATCCCGATGAAGAACACAAAAGTGACGCCGAGCGTTATCCCGCGAAAGCGGAACTTACCCAAGCCGAGCCCTATCGCGCAGATAAGGCATATTACGATAACTGCCTGAACGGCAGAGTGTGCGAACAGTGTGTCGCTAAACCACGAATACATATACGAATGAATCTTTAAGCAACACCGCCACGCCGTGCTACTCATTATGGAGCAAAAGTAATAATAATCTCTGAATAAATGGAGGAGAATGCCCTGGAAATAATCATGAGAATTTTAACTTAAAGGCATCTTACATCTCTATTTGAAACCCTCCCCACGCCTGCCGTTTTGGCAGTCGTGGGGATTTTTGTTCCGACAAAACGGCAGAAAATATTAAAAAAGTTTTCTCCTCCGCCTTTGGTATACATTCCGCTATTTAAAGGGTAAACTTAGAGCGTTATATTACCACAACCTCATAACCTATTAACCAAATAATTTTACGAGATATGAATTTCCAGAATTTTACTATTAAGGCGCAAGAAGCTCTTCAACAAGCCGTGACGCTTGCGCAATCTAATGGTCAGCAGGTGGTTACGCCCACACATCTGCTCCACGGTGTGCTTCATGTGGGTGAAAATGTGACGCAGTTTTTGCTCGGCAAGACGGGCGTAAACACCCAGCAGTTGCTTCTCGTTGTGGATAGCGAACTCCGCAATATGGCGCGCGTGGAAGGTGGTGGCGAACCCTATTTTGACCGCGACGCAACGACTGTGCTGAAAAGCGCGCAAGACTTAGCGAAGGCGGAAGGCGACTCTTTTGTAGGCCTTGAAGCACTCCTTCTTGCCTTGCTCAAATCTAATGCTACGGCGGGCAGAATGTTGAAAGACGCTGGGCTTACCGAGGCGGCGTTGAAGGCGGCGATTGCCGAACTTCGCAAGGGTAAAAAGGTGGATTCGCCATCAAGCGAAGATACTTACCAAGCCCTTGAAAAATATGCGCGCAACCTCGTTGAGGAAGCCCGTAATGGCAAGCTCGACCCCGTAATTGGGCGCGACGATGAGATTCGCCGTGTGCTCCAAATCTTGAGCCGTCGCACGAAGAACAATCCTATTCTCATCGGCGAACCAGGTACGGGTAAAACAGCCATTGTTGAGGGCATCGCTGAGCGCATTGTGCGCGGCGACGTGCCTGAAAATTTGAAGAATAAGCACCTCTATTCCCTCGATATGGGCGCACTCGTGGCGGGGGCAAAGTATAAGGGAGAATTTGAAGAGCGCCTGAAGAGCGTTGTCAACGAAGTGACGGAAGCAGAAGGCAGTATCATCCTCTTTATCGACGAAATCCACACCCTTGTCGGCGCTGGCAAGAGCGAGGGTGCGATGGACGCGGCAAACATTCTCAAACCCGCATTGGCGCGTGGCGAACTACGCAGTATTGGCGCCACTACGCTTGAGGAATATCAGAAGTATTTTGAGAAAGACAAGGCACTCGAACGCCGTTTCCAGACGGTGCTCGTTGAAGAACCCTCTCCCGAAGACGCAATTTCCATTCTCCGCGGACTCAAAGAGCGTTATGAAAATCACCACCGCGTACGCATTCAAGACGATGCCTTGATTGCTGCCGTACAACTCTCCCACCGCTACATCTCCGACCGTTTTCTCCCCGACAAAGCCATTGACTTGATGGACGAAGCCGCAGCGAAACTCCGCATGGAGCGCGACTCGCAACCCGAAGAATTGGACGAAGCACAGCGTCGCCTCCGCCAACTCGAGATTGAGCGCGAAGCCATTAAGCGTGAGGGAGATGAGAAGAAGTTAGCGACGCTGAACGCCGAGATTGCTACGCTCGAAGAACAGGTTAAGGATCTGCGCGCCAAGTGGGAAGGTGAGCGCGGTGTGCTTGCCGAAATCCAAAAACTCAAGCAGGAGAAGGAGCAACTCAACTTCACCGCCGAGCGCCTCGAACGCGAAGGGGATTACGGAAAAGTAGCCGAAATTCGCTACAGCACCCTTCCCGCGCTTGACCAACGCCTGGAGCAACTCACCAATGACCTTAAGGCGCGCCAAGGGGCTGAAGCCATGGTAAAAGAAGTGGTTACGGCCGATGACATTGCCGACATCGTGAGCCGTTGGACGGGCATTCCCGTGACGCGCATGCTTCAAAGTGAGCGCGAACGCTTGTTGCATCTTGACGCAGAACTTCATCAGCGCGTTATTGGGCAAGAAGAGGCCGTTTCAGCAGTAGCCGACGCTGTACTTCGTAGCCGTGCGGGACTTCAAGACCCGAAGCGACCGATTGGTTCGTTCATCTTCCTCGGCACGACAGGTGTAGGAAAAACTGAAGTGGCGCGCGCTTTGGCAGAGTTGCTTTTCAACGACGAACAGATGATGACGCGCATCGATATGAGTGAGTATCAGGAAAAGCATAGCGTGAGCCGCCTCGTAGGAGCGCCTCCGGGATATGTAGGGTATGATGAAGGCGGACAACTCACCGAGGCGGTGCGCCGCAAACCTTACTCTGTGGTGCTTTTCGACGAGATTGAAAAGGCGCATCCCGATGTGTTCAACATTCTCCTCCAAGTGCTTGACGATGGTCGCCTTACGGACAACAAGGGGCGTACCGTAAACTTCAAGAATACCATTATCATCATGACGTCAAACCTCGGCAGTGCGCACATTCAAGCACGATTTGATGCGGCACGCGAGGCGGGAACTTCTAACGAAGACTTCTTCGCTCATGAGGGCGACAAGTTGAAGGATGAGGTAATGGGAATGTTGAAACAAACCATCCGCCCCGAGTTCTTGAACCGTGTGGACGACATCATCCTCTTCCACCCCTTGAGCGAGTCGGATATTAAGGAAATTGTGCGCATCCAGGTGGATCAAATTCGCCACCGTTTGGCGGACCAACAAGTGACACTTTCGCTCACAGAAGCAGCGCTTGAATTGATTGCCCATGAAGGCTATGATCCGCACTTCGGAGCGCGTCCCGTGAAGCGTGCCCTGCAGCGCATGTTGCTCAACCAATTAAGTTACGACATTTTGGCGGGAACAGTGGTTAAGGAATTGCCCATTGTGGTAGATGCCAAGGATGGAGTATTGGTGATTGAGAACAAATAAGTTACGCTATTAACCAAATAATTATGGAGGATAATGCCGTGGGGCACTATCCTCCATTGTTTTTTTAGTCAAATGCTTAATTCAATTCGATTCTTATTCCCAATTGTAAAAATAGCTATGAACTACTCTATACTCCCAATTTACAGTCTCCCAGCAGGTAGTCACGAAACCTTCCTCATCTTGCTCGTACTCGTAGTCTATTGTATCTTCGAATTCTAGTTCATTACCATCATATTCCTTATAAATAACCTCTGAAGGCAGATGATTTATACGCAAGCCAAATAATTCGGGGTGTACCCACTGAAGATAATCGTCTCCATAGGGCATACTCCAGATTTTATTGTAACGATAATAATTAGGCGGATAATGTCCTTGTTGACAAGTTCCTTTATAGTTAAATATTGAAACGTTCTCATCTGAAGTTATCTTTGTTATACGACCAGAATTCCAAGTGTACTTGGTAACATCCCAGTTGTCTTCTTTTTTAATCAATCGACGATTAGTATTATAAGATAGTTTAATTTCATGTACACTATCAATAATTTTCGTAACCAAACCATTATCAAGGATGTATGTTCTTATTATATCGCCATTATCATTCTTCATTTCAACTTTACCTTCGCTCCAGACGTAGTGATTATTGTTACTATAGTAATAGTAATCAATAACAACATCCGTAAGACGATTGTCGCTATAGTAGAATTTGATAGGAGTATTATCCGATTCTGAGAACCTATTCAACTTCTTACCTTCCGTATAAACCCCATATTCATCCCTGGGGAAATCATTATTATCTATATCTGCAGGGGCGTTATCATCGTCATTACTGCTACAAGAAATAAATGCTGCACTGCTCATTATGGCAAATGCACCCATGAGCATATAATTAAAGAACTTTGTTTTCATTATTTTGAGTTTTGTAATTTGACAAATAGATAGTATGTTAGTCCAAATTCCAAGGTTGAGACAAATAAAAAACGTGGACTATACTTCATCCATACTCTCTTAGGTATCGCCAAACACCATGCAGTCATAAATGAGTAAAAGCCCACGCCTTGATATGACGTGAGCATTAACTTTTACTCTTGACTGCTTTCTTACAATTTGGCGATTTTAAGAGAATCAGAATAAAGCTAACGCTTTTTATTTAATATGTCTTTTGATATAAATATTACATAGGCATTGTGGGATGGTTTACGTTGGCAAAGGTATATATTTTTTTGGAAACTATATAACTTTCACGTTCCAATATTTTAGGGAGTAAATAGAAGTTGCCCATAGCCGACACCATGACTTACATTTCGATTGTTGCATCTGCGAAAAATGCAGAAAAATGCAAAATAAATACCGCGTTAACAAGTGTTAACCAATTTGCATTTCGCCCCGAATTTTCGTATCTTTGTACTACAGAAGTGGAGATAGCCCTAAACATCAGGGTTATCTCCACTTTTTTTCGTTCACAAGGTTACTTATTAAGTGCAAAAAATAAGTATTATCGTTTTTACAAGGTTACTTATTGGCGCCACAATGTAACTTATCGTTTTACGGAGAATAGATTTTGTTGCGATTTCAAGCAGTGTGAATGTTAATGTGTGTTAAAGTTTGGGGCAAAAAAATGAGGAAAAATGAAAAAGGTTCTGAGGTTAAGAGGTTAAGAGGTTCTGAGGTTCTGAGAAACCTGCGGTTTGTTAAGAAGTTCTGAGGTTGGGAGGTTCTGAATGAATCATTCGAACTATTGCACTTTGTCCTTTGACTTACACAAATGCGCAAGTCCACAATCCGCACAATGCGGTTTGCGCGCCGTGCAGGTGTAGCGCCCGTGAAGCAGGAGCCAGTAGTGGGACGCCGCAACCGTTTCATCGGGAATGTAGCGACGGAGCGCTTTCTCCACAGCATAGGGAGTGGTGGCAGTAGGAGGTACAAGGTTCAAGCGATGACTCACGCGGAAGACGTGAGTGTCCACCGCGAGCGCCGCCTTTCCGAAGGCTACTGCCTGAACGACGTTTGCCGTTTTACGCCCTACCCCTGGGAGGGTGGTAAGTTCTTCAAGCGTCGTGGGAACTTCCGAATGGAAGTCTGCCACCAAGCGCTGCGCCATTCCCACAAGGTGTTTCGCCTTATTGTTGGGGTAACTCACCGAGCGGATGTAGGAGAAAACCTCCTCGGGAGTGGCCTTTGCCAGTGCTTCGGGCGAAGGATAAGCCGCAAAGAGGGCAGGCGTCACTTGATTGATGCGCTTGTCCGTACACTGCGCACTGAGCATGACGGCAATGAGCAGTTCAAACGGCGTAGTGTAGTCCAACTCCGTCTCGGTAGCATCCATAATGCTGCCCAAGTACGACAGTACGGCGGTGATGCGGGCTTTGCGAGTTCTCATAACAGACAAAAAGGTTAGGCGTTCTCGTTAATTCAGCGCCTGCAAGCGTGCGATGTACTTGCCGATAATATCAAATTCCAAATTTACCTTTGTGCCTACCTTAATTGCGTGGAAGTTGGTATTTTCAAAGGTATAAGGGATGATGCAAACCTGAAAACTGTCTTCTGTGGGGTTGCAAACGGTAAGACTCACGCCGTTTACCGTCACACTGCCCTTATCTACAGTGAAATAACCGCGACGCGCCATGTCGGCATCGTACTTATATTTGAATGTATAGATGTAAGAACCCTGCGCGTCTTCAAGCGCCACACATTCTGCCGTTTCATCTACGTGACCCTGCACGATGTGACCGTCCAAACGGCCGTTCATCATCATAGAGCGCTCTACGTTAACAAGCGAACCCACCTCAAGGCAACCCAAATTGGAGCGACGGAGCGTTTCGAGCATTGCCGTTACAACATAAGTGTTGCCCTCAATCTTTACAACGGTCAAGCACACACCGTTGTGCGCTACGCTTTGGTCAATCTTCAACTCTGAAGTGAAAGGGCATTCGAGTGTGAAGTGGATATTCTCTTGATCTTTTTCAATGGCAACAACGCGCGCCATTCCTTCTACAATTCCTGAAAACATATTTGTTGTATTTTTATCGAGGTTAAACTCCGACAAAGATACAATTTTTTTGTAGGTGAGGACTCATGTATTTCGGAAAGTTTCTGTCAGTTCTCTAAGATACACCAACACCGTGTTACCTCTTGTCTTGAATATTTGTTCAATTCGAATATTAGTGGTATCTTTGTCCGTAGTATTCCCTTTAATAATCTAATAACTAAACATAAATCTTTACTGCGTATGCATTCATTTAATCGTATCAAGCGCTTTGTGATGGTGGCTGTACTTATAGTGGCGACTATGGGCGCGATGGTGGCGCAAAACTATGTGAAGGGTAGCCTTTACAATGTGGAAGCGGCTACGAAGGCAGGACAGGTGTTGACCTACACGAAGGGCGGTGACGTCCAACTCGGAAAGGCGGACCAATCTGCCGCAGAACAGCAATGGACAGTTACTGAACTGGCCGGAAGTTGGCGCATTATTAACCCCTTCAGCAACCTTGCTGTGCGCTGCACAGACGATGGTCGCGTGGAGATGGGTGAGAACAACGGTTCTGACGAATTCCAGTTGTGGCGCACAGAACCTGCTGCCGACGGTCTCGTTTACCTCATTCCCAGTAACCAACCTGCAAAGGCAATGGTCTTGGGCAATAACGGCAAGTTCGCCCTTACCGACAAGGCAAAGGCACAGGGCAACCGCAAGGCGATGTTTAACATCAAGCCCTCGGTGGTTTCTGGTTTTGACGACAACTTGACGTACCTCATTCGCAGTGTGGCGCATCCCGAACTCGTGCTTGGTAACGGCGATAGCGGCGAAAACAATGCGCGCATCGTGGGTGAAGCGGTGGATAAGATGAACCGCGGCCAGTATTGGAGCATTAAAATGCTCGACTTGAAGCAGCGCGTGGTGGGTGGTGCGTTCTATACGCAGCACTTCGACGATGGCGGCGACAACATGGGTATCAAGCAGCTCATTCAGTGGACAGCGCAGGAAGGCGTTTGGAACAATGCGCGCTGGGAGTTCCAACCCGTTGCCGAAATGCCGGGTGCGTACCGCATTCTCTCTGCCGGTGTTAAGGGTAAGGACGGTAAAACAATGTATGCCCTCAAGGATGGAAAGATGATGCTCACAGATTATGATGCAACCGATAAGGCGGCGTGGTTTACCTTCGAACAGGTAGAAAAGCCCAAGATTCAGTCGCCCATTTGGGAGGATGAAGCAGTCTTCGGCATCAATAAGGAAGTGGCCGTTGCTACTTACATGCCCTATGCTACCGAAGCCGAAATGCTTGCCGACGCTGCGTATTACGCAACTCCTTGGACGGAACCCGTCAACAAGCAGTACATGACGCTCAATGGCATTTGGAAATTCCACTTTGTGCCCGAGCCCTCACAGCGTCCCCTTAATTTCTTCGAGGAAGGCTTTGGCGTGAGCGAATGGGACGAAATTCCCGTCCCCTCTAACTGGGAAATGCACGGATTTGACCGACCCATTTACTGTAATGTAGAATATCCTCACGGAAATACGCCTCCCTTTATCAAGGCTCGCCCCGGATATAACGACGGCGGCAAGAATTACGGCATCAATCCCGTAGGTTCTTACGTACGTTTCTTCCAAGTGCCCGAAGATTGGCACGGACAGCGCACCATCCTCCACTTCGGTGGTATTTACTCGGCTGCAAATGTGTGGATCAACGGTGAATATGTTGGTTACACTCAAGGCGCAAATAATGTTGCGGAGTTTGACATCACCAAGTTCTTGAAGAAGGGCATTCAGAACCGACTTGCGGTAGAAGTGTTCCGTTGGAGCGACGGTTCTTACTTGGAATGTCAGGACATGTTCCGTATGTCGGGTATCTTCCGTGATGTCTATGTATATAATGTGCCCACGGTAAGTGTGCGCGACCATTATATTACTGCGCAACTCTCTCCTGATTACAAGAATGCTACAATGCAGGTGGAAATGCGCTTTGACCCGATTCAGGGACACCACGATGAGAAAAAGAATCTCACTGTAAAGGTGTTTGATCCCCAGGGTAAGGAAGTGGCAACCAAGGATGTTGTTTACGGACTCTTTGACGCGGGCTTCTCTCGCTATCGTGCTGCCGTAGAATTTAGCCTTGAAAACATCCAAGCATGGACGGCTGAAACGCCCAACCTTTACACCGTGCGCATCATCCAAAAGGACGCTGCGGGTAAGGAAGAAATGGCGTTCTCAACCAAGTATGGTTTCCGCGACATCAAGATTGAAAATTCTATTGTCTATATCAACGGCAAGCGTGTCTTCTTCAAGGGCGTGAATCGCCACGACTCTCACCCCCTTTACGGACGTGCGGTGACGACAGAGTCCATGTTGGAAGACGTGCTCTTGATGAAGAAGAACAATATCAATACGATTCGCACTTCGCACTATCCCAATGCGGCGCGTATGTATGCAATGTTCGACCACTACGGTCTCTACACTTGCGATGAAGCAGACTTGGAAGACCATGCCAATCAGTCTATCTCTGACCGCGAAAGTTGGATTCCCGCTTTCGTAGATCGTATCGACCGCATGGTACTCCGCGACCGCAACCACCCCTCTATCGTGATGTGGAGTTTGGGTAACGAAGCGGGTGCAGGTAAGAACTTTAAGGATTGTTACGAAGCCGCAGCTGCGCTCGACTCTCGTCCCATCCACTACGAAGGTACGCGTATCGACAAGCCTTATGGCGGTAGCAAGTACAGTGACTTCTACTCAAAGATGTATCCTGGTATGGACTGGATGGCGCGTTACACCAACGACCTCGACAAACCCATGTTCATCTGCGAATATGCGCACGCCATGGGTAATGCTATTGGTAACTTGCCCGAGTATTGGGAATCGATTGAGAACAGTAATTCAACGATTGGTGGTTGTATTTGGGACTGGGTGGACCAAGCTATTTATGAACCCAAGGAAATTCCGCAGGGCATCTACAACCTTCGCACGGGTTACGACTTCCCTGGTCCTCACCAAGGAAACTTCTGCTCTAACGGTATTATTCCCGCAACGCGCCACGAAAGTGCGAAGCTCAAGGAAGTGAAGGCGGCGCACGAGTTTATCAAGTTCAACTTCCTCGGAGTGGACAAGAAGGCAAATACCGTGAAGGTAGAACTCAAGAATATGTACAACTTCACGAACCTCTCGGACTTCTACCTCGTTTACGAAGTAGTGAAGAATGGTAATGTAGTTGCCAAGAAGCAAGTTGCACTTACTGGTGGTGGCGAAGGCGAAAAGGAAGTGGTGACCATTAAGGTGCCCAAGGTGAAGTTAGCAAAGGCGGAAAAGAAGGGCGAAGAAATCCTCTTGAACCTCCGCGTGTGTCACGCTACAGAGCAAGTGTTTGCTGCAGCTGGTCACGAAGTGGCACTCAAGCAGTACGAGCTCGTTGCGCGTCCCGCTCTCGCAGCAATTAAGGGCAAGGGTGCTTTTGAAAACGGCATCAACCAGAACGGCATTGTGCACCTCGGTAACGGAAAGATTAAGGCAATCTTTAACGAAGAGACCGGTCAGCTCACAGGTTTGCTTCTCGACGGTCGCGAAATCATCAAGGACGGTCAGGGCTTCGTTTACGACAACCACCGCTGGATTGAAAACGACCGCTACGGTAATACGAACAACGGACTTGAGGCACGCGGTACATTCAAGATTGAAGAACAGGCCGACCGTATCGTTGTAACCACTTCTCGTGACGGTTCGCTCTGTAAAACCGACATTGTTTACACCCTTTATCCCCAGGGCGTGATGGATGTTGACGCTACATTCACTCCCAAGCACGGAGAGTTGCGCCGCGCAGGTCTTGTTTGTCATATCGACTCGGCACTCAAGCAAGTAGATTACTACGGTCTTGGTCCTTGGGAAAACTATTCTGACCGTAAGGCGGGTGTAATTGCAGGCCGCTACACTTCAAAGGTTGGCGAAATGCACGAACGCTACGTGAAACCCCAGTCTACAGGTCAGCGCGAAGAACTTCGTGAACTTGTGCTCACAGATGCTACAGGTTTCGGCATTGTTATCGAAACGGAAGGCAACGTAAGTTTCAGTGCACTCCCCTGGACAGATGCTGACCTTATGAACAGCAATCACCTCTGGGAAATGGAAAACCGTCCTTACACTGTGCTCCACTTTGACGCTTACCACCGTGGTGTGGGTAACGCTTCTTGTGGTGGTGTAGACACAATTGAAAAGTATAAGGTGCCCAACAAGAAGATGAACTACAAGTTGCGCATCAGTGTGAAGTAAATAAAATGAGGTTATAAGGTTGAAGGTTATAAGGTTTTAAGGCTTTAAGGAGTCATAGACCTGCATAGTCCTTACGACCTAAGAGCGAAGCGACCTCAAACCTTATAACCTCAAACCTTATAACCTCAAACCTTAAAACCTCTTAACCTCAACAACTATGTCTGATCAAAAACAACCCAACGGACTCCAAATAGAACTCACCCCCGAAGTAGCGGGAGGTACATATTCTAACCTCGCCATCATCTCTCACGGCAAGACCGAAATGGTACTCGACTTCGTGAGCGTAATGCCCGGTTTGCCCAAGGCAACGGTGAAGAGTCGCATCGTGATGAACCCTGAACACGCAAAGCGCCTCCTCTTTGCGCTTCAGGATAATATTATCAAGTACGAAAAGACTTTCGGCCCTATTGAACTCGCTACTCCTCCTGAAGCACCTGCACAGGGAGGTAAAACAGCAAATCCTTTTGGCGTATAAATCTCCAGTATTATGAAAAACTTTTTGCGTAATCGTATTCATCATACATTGCTTTGCCTTTGTATGTTTATTTGTGGTGCAAGCATTGAATGTGTAGCACAGAATAATAAAGACAAGAAGAACAGTGCAGAACATGCTTTTGTAGATTTAGGTTTGCCCAGCGGCACACTTTGGGCGGAGTACAATGTAGGAGCAACCTGTGATACAGAAATTGGTTCTTATTTCGCTTGGGGTGAAATCAAGGAAAAGTCAGTCTATTCTTATGGCACTTATTTTGACGCTGACGGCAAAGTTCTCAATACGACAAAGAAAAAGAAGGCAAGTTTGATTGGCACCAAATATGATACCGCTAAACAGTTGTGGGGTAAAAAATGGGTGATGCCTACTCGTGAACAGGCGGTAGAACTTTACACGAAATGTAATTGGGAATGGACAGAAAACTATAAAAACGCAGGCGTAGCTGGTTGTATCGTTACTGGTCCTAACGGAAACAGCATCTTCTTCCCAGCGGGTGGACTTATGATGGACAACCAACATCGCCACACTACTTTTGGCAATATTTGGATTGGAGAATTGAATAACTTCAACAATATTGACTGGGCATGTTTCATTGATTTTTCAACGAAAGGTCCTTTGATCCAACCCGTACCTTTTAGAGGGTCTATCCTTGTGGTTTCACAAGATTACCGTTGGTGGGGTCGTAATGTACGCGCCGTTAGAAAGTAAGCACTACAATTCTTGTACCCTGTTCACATTATTTGAACTACCTATAAGCGCATGCGTCAGCGCTGTGAAAAATGAGGAAAAATGCGAAATAAAAAGTGATGTTAACAAGTGTTAACGGATTTGCATTTCGCTCCTAAATTTTGTATCTTTGTATTACGGAAGTGGAGATAGCCCCTGAAATCAGGGCTATCTCCACTTTTTTTGTCTCAAAAATCCCATTTTTGGGGTCAAAAAATAAGTTACATTGTTTTTTCAAGGTTAAACAACGGTTTTTTAATGTTACTTATTCTTGCACCGCAAATAGATATTGTCGCGAGAGTGAGTATGTCGAGTGTTAATGTTTGTTAAAGTTTTGCCTTAAAAAAAGACGAAAAATGAGGAATAATTGAAGTGCTTGCACACTGGAAAATGTGTGCAGATTTCGCTTTACACAAGTTCATAAATCTTACGACGTAAATCGCTGACCTTTGGTTGACTCATCATGAATTGATGCGTGCATTGCCCCACCCTAAGGAATCTACGGAAGATATTCCAACAACATCTTTAGCGATTCCTCATCGCGCCAACTCCACCATCGGTCGCGCATGAGGGTTTTAAAGTCGTTCATGTGCTTCTTACTTATTTCACGCTCTATGTGGCTTTCGTTAGCCACTACGCATTTGCCCTTAACGATGAAGTAGTATTTGTCCTTTACGGGGTAACCTTCCTCGAGGAATGGAGCGTTATTCAGATCTATAAAGGCATTTCCCATGCGTCCGAGACCGTCAAATTCAAAGTATGCTGCATTCTGTGTGCCATCGTGCTCCTCGGTATATTGCTTCATGTCGATGGTGCGCACACGGACGAGGCAGTTGTAGTTCTTCTCCGCAACGACAAGACCCATCTGCCCGTCCTCCACCTTGCGGTAGGTGGCAGAGTCAAACTGCACGGCTATGACCTTGTCTACATACGCCTTCTTAATCGTATCGTTATCCATAAAGCACAAGGATGCGTCTTTAAGGTAGATGTTGGCATCTGCCCAAACAAACTTGCCAAAGGGTTGAAGTATCTTAGCGCGCTTAAATTCGGAGTTAGCAAAGGGGGTGGCACTGCGCTCCTGCTTCTTGGACTGCTGCGCAAAAAGCAAATTGGGCAGCAACAGAAGAAGTGCAAAGGTAATTAAGTGCTTGTAATTCATTGTGATGTAATGGTGTCGGGTTCGTTCGATGGCGTCTCGTGCATGCGGACAAACGCCTTGATTTGTTCCTGTACCCACAGGTATTGTGGGGAGGTGGCATAACCGTGGTGGTGCTTTAAGATGTCGTCAACGGACGCCACGGAGTGTTGGTAGGACGCGAGTTCGTTTTGCATCTGCTTGTTGTGCTCGGCATACTTGCGGATGTCGCGTTCGCGCTCCCTGCGCAGTTGGTCGCACACCTTTGCCGTGAGCATGGAGACGATGCCGTCGAGCAGGTCGTGACCGCGCATAAAGAGGTAGGTCGTTTCGGGCGTAACGCCCAATTCTATAAGTTCTGCCTTCAAGGGTTTGTACCCCTTCTTGGCTTCGGGGAATTGGTGCTGCAAGCGCGCTATCTTGGAGTTCACGCGTCGGCGCAGGTCGTTGAGTTCCTGTTCGGGGTGGTAAAGGTTAATGTCGCGGAGGCGCACAATGCGGTAGAAGTCCGCCATGGAGAATTGCTTGAACTTCCCTTCGCGGTAGCACCACACGTTCCACACAAACAGGGGGTGGATGATTTCAGAGAAGTCTTTCAGGAACGCCTCAAAGTCGAAGATGCGACGGTCATTGAGGGTGGCTGAAACGCATACGTTATGCAGCGAACTGGCGTGACACTGGTAGTTCTCAATGGCGTAAACGAGGGTGTGGAACACGTAGGGCGAGTGGCAAACCTCCTCCGAGGTGGGTGAAGCGCCCTGCATCAAGTAATCGTAGTCCGCATCCACGCAAGCAATCATATTCGGACCCAACTGATTTGCCAGCGCAATCTTCTTGCCCTTGCACAGCGAAGTCTTGGAGGGGAGCATGACTTCAAAATAATACTCCTCCGTCTCCAACGGTCGGAGCAGGTTGCTCCAAAATGCCACATCGTCAAAACTTTCTACATACACCACGATACTCTTCCGCGCATGCTTCCCCGCCAAGCGGTTCGCCGCCTGGACGTATTGGGAGGAGATGTAGGTGGAGAGGGAGGGCATGGGGAGGAAAGGAGAAATGAGAAAGGAGAAAGGAGAAAGGAGAAAGACCATCCGGATGGTGCTCTCCCCCTGTTTATAGGGGGAGGGGACCGCCTTTGGCGGTGAGGGGGTGCAAAACAAGTGAGAATTTAGGAGTTGGCAGTTATACCATGCGGCGCATCTCTTGCACCCCATCACCACTTCGTGGTCCCCTTCCCCTATAAACAGGGGAAGAGCGCCATCCGGAGTGCATTCTGCAAAGTCCTTACAACCTTAAAGCGAAGCGACCTTACAACCTCACATCGTTATCTCACCCATCTCCGTGACGCAATCAGCCCAACCGTTCATGACGACTGCGGGCGAGTGGGTGGTGAGGATGATTTGCACGTTGGGGTTGAGTTGGAGCACCATATCGATGAGGCGCTTTTGCCACTCGAAATGGAGGCTCGCCTCAGGTTCATCCATGAAAAGCACGTAAGGTTGGCGGTCTTGCGTTAAGGCTGTGAGCAGAATAATCAGCATTTGCTTCTCGCCACTTGAGAGTTTGTAGGGCGAGAGTTGCTCTCCGAATTGCATAAAACTCAATTCGTTGCTCGTGCGGTCAATGCGCTTTCCCGTTTCCGAGAAGAGCTCATCTACAAGGTCCAGGAACATGGTTTTATATGCCGCTGCCTCTGTGGCTTCCTCCTTGGCGTTGGGCGCACCACTCGTCAAGAGTTGAATCATGCGGTTGCCCACATTCACCTGATAGTCCAAGTAGCGCCGCTGGAGTTGGTAGAGTTGCCAGTCCAATTCTGTAGAAACCGCAGCATCGGTGAGTGTGCGCAAGCGGTCGCCCTGCAAGAGCTGACGGTCGAAAGAGCGGATGATGTCGTAGCGAATGTTTGTCGCATCCGAGGGATAAAAGTCAATGCTCACCCCAAGATGTTTTCCGCCCAAGATTTCTCCGCTCATGGGTGCCGTGCGCAATTCCTGCTCCATGCGGTTGAGAATAGTACTCTTGCCCGCACCGTTTCCTCCGCTCAAGACATTTACTCCTGGGCGCAGTTCCCAAACAATATGCTTGTGGCCGCTCCAAAGACTTTTAATTTCGAGACGGCGAATATAGTCGGCGTATTTAATCATAACCTTCGTGTTAATTATTTGTGGGGAGTCCCTACGGCAAAATTACCATTATTTCTGCATACGCACCAAAGGGAGGGGTAAAAATCACGAGTTTACACGTTGCGCCTCACATTTTTTACATAAATTTGCAAGTGATTCGCCAGCCCAAGGGAGGGTGAGTCAAGACATAGATTTCCGCTCCATCACTGCGCATTAAGGTCGTGAACCTTATGGCACGGGGAGCAGAAAGGACGTTTCTAACGTTATCTTCTCATTCAAAACTTCGCACCTTTTGTAGCTTGGAAGATTTCGCAACGAGGCGTCCACGTGGGTGTATTATACCCGTATGCTTGTCAGCCAGTATTGGCTGACGGCATACAGCGTTTATAATACCTTTGGCGTGGGCTGGCTAAGTTGCTTATCTTAAGCTACGGGCAATGCGAAGGCCTTGAATGGAGATAAGCGCGAGAGTTTTCCCACGTCTTTTTTGTGTCCTTATGTAGGGAGTGGTTATTCATATTCAGTCTAATAGAATTAAGTGTATAACCCTAAAATTTCAATTATGAAAAAGTTCAAATCTTTAGTGCTGGCAGTAATCGGATTGCTGTGCAGTTTGAGTGTGAGTGCCGAGGACTTTGAGGTCGATGGCATTTATTACAACATTACGTCGTCAACGGATATGACGGTGGAGGTGACGTACAGAGGAGACTACAACTATTCTTATTCCAATGAATATTCAGGTGCAGTGAATATTCCCGAATCAGTGACCTATAATGGGAGCATCTACAGTGTGACCAGCATTGGGTCTGATGCTTTCTATGATTGCTCTGCTTTGACTTCCGTGGTGTTTCCTAACAGTGTGACCAGCATTGGGTCTGATGCTTTCTGTTGGTGCTCTGGTTTGACTTCCGTGGAGATTGGTAACAGTGTGACCAGCATTGGGTCTTCTGCTTTCTTTAGTTGCTCCAGATTGACTTCCGTGGTGATTGGTAACAGCGTGACCAGCATCGGTTCTTCTGCTTTCGAAAGTTGCTCAAGTTTGACTTCTGTAGAGATTCCTAACAGTGTGACCAGCATTGAGTCTTCTGCTTTCGACCGTTGCTCTGGTTTGACTTCTGTGGTGATTGGTCGCGGTGTGACCAGCATTGGGTCTGATGCTTTCAAAAATTGTTATAATCTTAGATTTGTATTAAATAATTCACATTTCACCTTCAAAAAGGGTAGTTCGAGTTATGGATATATTGCATACTATGCGAAAGTGGTTTGCAACGGGTATGAGCAAGTAGATGACTTTATTTTTACAGAAGAGGGCGGTGCATGCTATCTACGAGCATATATAGGTGATAAAACAGAATTGGTGTTGCCTGCAAATTATAAAGGTGGTAATTATAGTATTGGGTCTTCTGCTTTCTATGATTGCTCTAGTTTGACTTCTGTGGAGATACCCAATAGTGTGACCAGCATTGGAACTTACGCTTTCTCTGGTTGTACAGGTCTGACTTCTGTAAATATAGAAGATGTAGCTGCATGGTGTAATATTGAATTCGATGGTTATACTGCCAATCCATTGTACTATGCAAAGAATCTCTATTTGAATGGTGAAAAAGTAACGGAACTTGTCATTCCTAACGGTGTGACCAGCATTGGTTCTTCTGCTTTCTCTGGTTGCTCTGGTTTGACTTCCGTGAAGATTCCCAATAGTGTGACCAGCATTGGAGATTATGTTTTCTGTAATTGCTCTGGTTTGGCTTCCGTGGAGATTCCTAACAGTGTGACCAGCATTGGTTCTTCTGCTTTCTCTGGTTGCTCTGGTTTGACTTCCGTGGAGATTCCTAACAGTGTGACCAGCATTGGGGATTGGGCTTTCTATAATTGTGAAAATCTTAAGATGGTATTGAATAGTTCAAACCTCACTTTCACAAAAGGATCTGAAGAACATGGATATATCGCATACTATGCCGACTTGGTGGTCAATAAGTATGATGGACGTATAGGTGACTTTATTTTTGCAAAAGATAATAGCGCCTACTATCTACAAGCTTACGTTGGTAATGAAACGGATTTGGTGTTACCCGAAAATTATAAAGAGAGCAATTACATCATTGGTTATTCAGCTTTCTATGGTTGCTCCGGTTTAACATCCGTGGTGATTGGTAATAGTGTGACCAGCATTGGGGAACATGCTTTCCGTGATTGCTCAGGTTTGACTTCCGTAGAACTTGGTAATAGTTTGAAGAGTATTGGATATGCCGCCTTTGCGTATTGTTCAAGATTGACTTCAATAAAAATTCCCGATAGTGTGGCCAGCATTGATGATGGAGCTTTCTATGAATGCTCTGGTTTAACAACAGTGAAGATTTCAAATAGTGTAACCACCATCCCATATGTATCTTTCAAAGGTTGCACAAGTTTGACTTCGGTAACGATTCCTAATAATGTTACAAGTGTGGGTGAGTCTGCTTTCTACGGTTGCGAAAATTTGGAATACCTCTACATCAGTAGCGAGATTGAATCGATAGGAGATTATGCATTCTATGATTGTGAGAACCTTCTAGATATTCAGGTGGCGTCAAGAAAAGCTATTTCTGCAAATGAGAATATCTTCAGCGAAGCGACATACAATAATGCTTGTCTGTATGTTCCCAATGGGCGCAAATTTGCTTATGAAAAGACTACACCTTGGAATAGGTTCTTCATCACTGAAATGGACTTCACTGGTATCAATGATGTGATTACGGACGCGAAGACTCCTAAGGTATATTACGATCTTAATGGTCGCATCGTGACGAACCCCACGAAGGGTATTTATATCCTCAATGGCAAGAAGGTGTGGGTGAAGTAAGTATATGAGTAACAACGGGCGGGCCGCAATGGTCTGCCCGTTTCTCTATGGTGGAAATCGTGATGCTCCTAACTTTGCGAAACTTTGCGCCATGCGGAGTAAATGCACTTTGCAAAAAAACAGAGTACAACTACTGTTCGGAAAAATAATCCGCACGGCAGTTGTACTCTGTTATCTGTACTCTGTACTCTAAAATATCTTATCCAATTGTAATAAGCGTAGTACCTTCCATCACGCTATCGCCAGGAGCGCAACATACGCCAGTTACCTTACCGTCGTTTTCGGCAGTGATGTTATTTTCCATCTTCATGGCTTCAAGCACAAGCACAACATCGCCCTTCTTCACGGCATCGCCTTCAGCAACGAGCACCTTTGTTACTACGCCGGGGAGGGGAGCCTTCACGGGAGTACCTTCGCCAGCTGCGCCCTTGGCAGCAGGTGCTGCGGGTTTTGCTTCTGCCTTTGCGGGAGCGGCGGATGTGGCTGCGGGAGCGGCAGCGCCCATTGTGGGAAGGTCACCTTCGGCGAGTGCAGAACCGATGATTTCTACGTTGAAGGGCATACCGTTGACTTCTACAGAAGCCACCTGACCCTTAATAGAGTTGATAGTTACTTCGTAGTCAACTCCATTTACCTTATAATTGTATTGTTTCATTGCTTCAAAATTATTTACGCATAGTTACTTACGCGCGTTATTCATTTGGCGAGCCGGCGAATTCCAGGGCGTGCAGTGGCGCTGGAGAGTAATGATGTCGGTTTCCTCGTCGTGAACAACCTCTGTTTCATATGTGAGCAGTGCAAGACTGATAACTCCTGCGATAATGGGCATCTCTTCGGCGGTAGGCTCAAGCGGTTTGCCGTTTGCCTCGATGGCGCGAATCGAACCGCGCTTTTCGTCGAGCGTGATGACCAGTTGTTTGCCGCCCACGGTATAAGCTAATTTCTTCATAGTCTGAAAGTGTTAAAACTGTGGGAGTCGCCGAATTAAAGAGGTTCATTGCCGTGCTTCTTCGCAGGGCGTGTTTCCATCTTCGTTTCAAGCTGTGCGAGTGCGCGACAGATGCGGAAACGCGTATTGCGAGGTTCGATTACATCGTCGATGTAGCCGTATTCAGCAGCCTTGTAGGGGTTGGTGAAGAGGTCGTTGTATTCCTTTTCCTTCTGAGCAAGGAATGCCTTAGGATCTTCCTGATCCTTAGCAGCCTTAGCGCTGAGAATAGCTACCGCACCGCTCGCACCCATTACCGCAATTTCTGCAGAAGGCCAAGCGTAGTTGAGGTCTGCCTTGAGCTGCTTACAACCCATCACGATGTGTGAACCACCGTAGCTCTTGCGGAGCGTAACAGTTACCTTAGGCACAGTAGCTTCACCGTAAGCGTAGAGCAACTTCGCACCGTGGCTGATTACAGCATTGTATTCCTGACCTGTACCGGGGAGGAAGCCGGGCACATCCACGAGTGAAACGATAGGAATATTGAAGGCATCGCAGAAGCGTACGAAGCGCGCACCCTTACGAGAGGCATTGCAGTCGAGCACACCCGCATAAACTGAAGGCTGGTTGGCTACGATACCGACGCTCTGACCGTTGAAGCGTGCGAAGCCGATGATGATGTTCTTAGCATAACCTGCCTGAACTTCCATAAACTCACCGTTGTCCACTACAGCGCCAATCACTTTATACATGTCGTACGCCATGTTGGGGTTGTCGGGGATAATTTCGTTCAAGAGGTCTTCCTTGCGGTCGATGGGGTCTGTACATTCTACGCGAGGCGTGCGCTCCATATTGTTCTGGGGCATGTATGAAAGCAACTTGCGAATGAGACCAGAGAATTCCTCTTCAGTCTTCGCCGTGAAGTGACACACACCGCTCTTTGTGGCATGTACGGATGCGCCACCGAGGTCTTCCTGGCTTACATCTTCACCCGTTACGGTCTTTACCACCTTAGGACCAGTCAAGAACATGTAAGAAATGCCTTCGAGCATCACGATGAAGTCTGTGAGTGCGGGAGAATACACCGAACCACCGGCGCAGGGACCGCAGATACCTGAAATCTGGGGCACAACACCTGAAGCCTCAATGTTGCGCTGGAAGATGTTGGCAAAACCTGCCAATGAGTTCACACCTTCCTGGATGCGCGCACCACCCGAGTCGTTCAAACCGATACAGGGAGCACCCACCTTCATAGAGAGGTCCATTACCTTGCAAATCTTTTCCGCCATCGTTTCAGAGAGTGAACCACCGTTCACCGTGAAGTCCTGAGCAAAGACATAAACAAGGCGACCGTTGATTGTTCCGCTACCGCAGACAACGCCATCGCCGAAATATTGCTTCTTCTCCATACCGAAATCGTGACAACGGTGGAGCTTGAACATATCCAATTCTTCAAACGAACCCTTGTCAAGCAAGAGGTCGATACGCTCACGCGCAGTGGCCTTGCCCTTTGCGTGTTGCTTTTCAATAGCAACTTCACCACCGCCAAGGCGTGCCTTCTGACGGAGTTCTACAAGCTGCTTGATTTTCTTTAATTGTTCACTCATAGTTTTATAATACTAAGTATGTGGTTGCAGTACCTTGGCGCCGTGCGCACAAAGCACATTACTAATTTCACAATAATTTGAGGGAGGAAGAATGCCGTTTTTGCCCCCTAAAAGGGGCTTTTTCGTACAATCCTTCTCCACCTTACCGTTGCAAAATTAAGAAAAATATACCATGCCCACCACATAATTTGCTAAAAAACGTCTACTCAGTGCCATACGTACTTGTAGAATACATACAAATCGCAATAAAAGTAGTCGTAATATCCGCACAAAAGGAAGGTCCTTCGCACGCATTTCACCGATAAAATCCCTGCATTTGTCGACGTCGGCCTGAAAAAGCAAGGGTGGCTGTAACGATGCATACATTTAATTTGTAATTTTGCAGGTACTACAACTATAAAAAACGTATAGAACAAATCAATATGAACAGAGCCTTTGTTTGTTCGGTAGCCCTCAGCGTGGTTACCGCACTGACGGCGCAAGAGCGGATGTGGACGCTTCAAGAATGTATTGACCATGCTTTGAAGCACAACATTCAGTTGCGCAAGAGTCAATTATCTTCGGCCTCGGCTGCGGTGAGTGTGAAAGAGGCGAAAGCAGGGTTGTTGCCTTCGCTAAATGCAAGTATTTCTCAGAACGTGCAATACCGTCCCTTCCAGGAGGCGGTAACAAGTTTTGTAAACGGTGGTATCGCGTCTTCGGCGGCGGATAAAGCGACGTGGAGCGGTTCGTATGGTGTGAGTGCGAGTTGGACAATTTGGAATGGTCGACAGAATACGCTCAATGTCAAGACCAACAAGATTAGCGAGCAGATTGCAGAGCAGGATTTTGAGATGCAAACCAACTCTATCCAAGAGCAAATCGCCAACCTCTATGTGCAAATCCTCTACATGAAGGAGGCGCTTAAGGTAAACAAAGAATTGCTTGAGCATGACTCACTCGTTTACGCTCGTGGGCAACGCATGTTGGCGAATGGGCAGATTTCGCGCTCCGACCTCGCACAACTCAAAGCGCAAGTGAGCCAGGGACGCTACGATGTGGTGAATGTAGAGTCGCAAATCAGCAGTGCGGAACTCTCACTCAAGCAACTCTTGGAACTCGGTCCGACAGAGCGCATTTCTATCGCCACCATCATTCCCGAAGATGACTTGGTGATGATGCTACTTCCCACTGCGCAAGATGTGTATAACGCTGCACTTACGCTTCGCCCGGAGATTCGCCGTAGCGAGTTGAGTATGGAGCAGGCTGAAATTGCTTTGCAGAAGGCGAAGGGCGGTTATTGGCCCACGATAAGCCTCAGCGGAAGTCTTGGCGACAGTCATATTTCGGGTTCTACCCGCACTTGGAGTCAGCAGTTGAAGTATAATTTCAACATGAGCATAGGTTTGAATGTGTCTATCCCAATCTATGACAACCGCAGGGTAAAGAGCAATGTGGAACGCGCAGTGATTTCGCAACTCACGGCAGAGTACGACTACCTCGACGCACAGAAAGACCTTTACAACACCGTAGAAACTTACTGGCTCAACGCTACGACCAACCAACACAAGTATGTGGCGGCAAAAGACAATGTAGAAAGTCTCGGATTGAGCTATGAAAACACGCAGCGCCAATTCCAGCAGGGACAGAAGGACATTACGGACCTTTTGGACAGTCGCGGTCGTTACCTTCAGGCAAAGCAGAGTTTGTTGCAGGACAAGTATACCGCACTTCTCAATCAGGCGCTCCTCCGTTTCTACATGGGTAGCGAATTAGACATTTAGAGTTTCACACGCATTACATATAATCATAATCATGGCTAATTTCTTTTCAACTACAAAAAATAAAATCACCACTCTCGCCGTGCTCGTTGCGGTAGGAGGCGGCATCTTCTACCTTTGCTCCGACAAGGGCAATGCTGTAGCGCCTGCATATTGTGAAATGGCGGCAGCAGAAATTTCTACCATCAGCAGTAGCATTACGGCTACGGGTACTATTGAACCTGTTACCTCTGTCGAAGTGGGTACGCAGGTATCGGGTATCATCAACAAGATACTTGTGGACTACAATGATGTAGTAAAACGCGGGCAGGTGATTGCTATTCTCGACAAGACTAACCTTGAAAGCGAATTGGCGAGTGCTACGAGCAACTTGCAGAGTGCAGAAAGTGATTTGAACTATCAGAAGTGGCTCTTTGAGCGTCAGGAAACGCTCCATAAGCAGGGCGACATCAGCGACAACGCTTTCCAGCAGGCGCAAGTGTCGTTGCGTCAAGCACAGTCGGCATATAATATGCGCGTAGAGGCGGTGAAGAAGGCGCAGACTAACCTTGGTTACGCGACCATCACTTCTCCTATCGACGGTGTGATACTTTCGCGTGCCGTAGAAGAGGGACAGACCGTAGCAGCAAGCTTCAACACGCCCACACTCTTCACTATCGCACAAGACTTGACCGACATGCGCGTAATTGCAAAGGTTGACGAAGCCGATATAGGCGGTGTGCGCGAAGGACAGCGCGTAGAATTTAATGTAGATGCCTACCCCAACGACCTTTTCACCGGTGAAGTAACACAGGTGCGCCAGGAAGCTACGATTGAAAGTAATGTCGTGACTTATGAAGTCGTTATTTCTGCGCCCAACCCTGACTTAAAGTTGAAGCCCGGACTTACTGCGAATGTGAAGATTATTACGCTCGAAGTTAAAGACGTATTAGCAGTACCTTCAAAGGCTTTGCGCTTCGCTCCCGTGCCTCACAGCATTGACAAGGACGAAGTAATTGAAAATTGCGAAGGAACTACAAAAATTTGGAAGCGCGATGGTAAGACTTATAAGGCATACCCCGTCGAAACAGGTATTACCAACGGAATTCTTACTGAGATTAAGGACGGACTCGCTGCGGGGGATTCTATCATTGTAGACCGCGTGGTTTCTGTAGCTGAGAATATGATGAGCGGACAGCGCAGTCCCTTCATGCCCGGTCCCCGCAACAACAAAAAGAAGTAGTGCGTCATGAAAAAGACCGTTATTGAATTACAGAATGTCAAGCGCGACTTCGTTGTAGGTGAGGAAGTTGTACACGCCCTCCGCGGTGTGTCGTTCAAGATTCACGAAGGCGAATTCGTAACCATCATGGGGACATCGGGAAGTGGGAAATCCACGCTCCTCAACCAGTTGGGTTGCCTTGACACTCCCACCTCGGGCGAATACCTTCTTGACGGCATCCCCGTTCGTAAGATGAAGCGCCGCGAGCGTGCCGTGTTGCGCAACCGCAAAATCGGTTTCGTGTTCCAGAACTACAACTTGTTGGCAAAGACTACGGCGGTAGAAAATGTAGAACTCCCTTTGATGTACAACAGTTCCGTGTCAGCACGAGAACGCAGGGAGCGCGCCATCAAAGCCCTGGAAGCAGTAGGATTAGGTAACCGCTTGATGCACCTTTCTAACCAGATGTCGGGCGGACAAATGCAGCGCGTAGCCATTGCTCGAGCTTTGGTAAACGATCCTGCCGTGATTCTTGCCGACGAAGCAACGGGAAACCTCGACACACGCACTTCGTTTGAAATTCTCGTGCTCTTCCAAGAACTCTTTGCCCAGGGGCGCACCATTATCTTTGTGACGCACAACCCTGAAATTGCACAATACAGCTCGCGCAACATTGTTTTGCGCGACGGACAGGTGAAGGAGGATGTTCAAAACACGAATATTCTCTCGGCTGCCGAAGCTTTGGTGGCACTTCCCCCTATTGAAGAATAATCTCACTTACTATGCATCTCACAAACCTATTCAAAATAGCCCTGCGCGCCATCAACACCAATAAGTTGCGCTCGTTCTTGACCATGCTCGGCATCATCATCGGCGTAGCTGCCGTTATCGCGATGATTGCTATCGGCGAGGGGTCAAAGGAAAGCATTCAGAGCAACATTGCGTCCATGGGCTCGAATATGATAAGCATCAATCCGGGTGCAGACCGCCGTGCGGGTGGCGTGCGTCAGGATGCCAGCGCTATGGAGACCTTGAAGCTCAAAGATTATGAGCTTTTGGCGTCGGAGGCAAAGCTTATCAAGGCGATTAGTCCCACCGTTTCAAGCAGTGGTCAGTGTATTTTCGGAAACAACAACACTCCGTCAAGCATGTACGGCGTAAGCATCGGTTACTTGGACATTCGCCAGCTCAAGATTGAGGAGGGCGACATGTTTACAGAGGAAGACATCCGCACAAGTGCCAAAGTCTGCGTCATAGGTAAGACTGTAGCCGACAACCTTTTCACAAAGGGCGAAGACCCCGTAGGTCGCGTCATCCGCTTTAAGTCAATTCCCTTCCGCGTAGTGGGTGTGTTGAAATCAAAAGGCTACAACACCTTCGGCATGGACCAGGACAACCTTATTCTTGCCCCTTACACCACGGTGATGAAGCGCATCATGGCGATTACGTACCTCAACAGCATCAGTGTTTCAGCCTTATCGGAAGAATATACTGAAGACGCGATTGAAGAACTCACCACCCTGCTCCGCCAGTCGCACAAACTTCGTGAAGGCATTGACGAAGACAACTTCAACATCCACTCACAGAAGGAAATGATGGAGATGATGAACTCTACGGCGGACGTGATGACTACGCTCCTGCTCTGCGTGGCGTGTATCTCACTCATCGTGGGCGGTATCGGCATTATGAACATTATGTATGTCAGCGTAACGGAGCGCACGAAGGAAATCGGGCTGCGCATGTCCGTCGGTGCGCGTGGCATTGACATCCTGGCGCAGTTCTTGATTGAAGCCGTGTTCCTCAGCGTTACGGGCGGCATCATCGGAGTCGTTGTGGGCTGCCTTATCTCCAACGCCGTAGCTTCTATTGCCCAATGGCCCGTAAGCATTCAGCCTTGGAGCATCATGCTGAGCTTTGCCGTTTGTACGTTTACCGGAATTTTCTTCGGTTGGTACCCTGCAAAGAAGGCGGCAAACCTTGACCCGATTGAGGCACTCCGATACGAATAATCTCTTTGCGAAACTACTGAAAATTATCTCCGAGATAATTCAAACTATCTGGGAGATAATTTATTTTTTCTCCCAGATAGTTTTTACTAAAACTACTATGAACACTTCCCCCTCCCTTGCCCCCATGCTTGGAACAGACATGCGCCGCACGCGCTACCTTGAAGTAGCCGCCCACGTAGTAACATGGGCCTACATCTTTGCTTCTCCCCTCTTTTTCCAGCGGGGCGACAGCATCAACTGGGTGCGTTTCTTCAATGCCTCACTCTTCAGTGTGGCGGCATGCCTTATCTTCTACCTCAACTACTTTGTGCTCATCCCGCGCTACTTCTTGCAGCGCCGCTACAGCCTGTTCCTGCTCATCAACCTCGGGATGGTGGCAGGCTTCTCCCTGGGGTTAGAAATCTACTCCAACCTGCAACACACGCCTTCGCCACCGCAGGCGCGCCGCATGGGAATGCGCCGTCAGCACATCAGTACAGAGCAGATGTTCCTTTGGAAGTCGTTCTTCGTAGTGCGCAACGCCTTCCTGCTCATCACTGCCATTGCCATTTCGCTGGCACTCCGCCTCAGTTTGCGTTGGCATAAGGCAGAAATGGAGCGACGCAAAGCGGAGGTTGACCGTCAAGCAGCTGAATTGAAGAACTTGAAGAACCAAATTTCGCCGCACTTTCTGCTCAACACATTAAATAATATATACGCCCTCACCACCTTTGACACCGAGCGCGCACAGCATGCCATCCTTGAGTTGGGAAAACTCCTGCGCTACTTGCTCTACGACAACCAGGTGGAACGCGTACCGCTCAGCAAGGAGGTGGAGTTCCTGCACAACTATATCGAACTCATGCGTCTGCGCATTGGTAAGAATGTAGACCTACAAGTGGACCTCGACATCCCACAAGACCGCGAGGTAAACATTGCCCCGCTCATCTTTATCTCACTCGTTGAGAACGCTTTCAAGCACGGCATCTGCCCCACCCAACCTTCGTTCATCCACATCAGCCTCCGCGCGGATAAGAACGGCGAAATTGTCTTCACCTGTAAGAACAGTAACTTCCCCAAGACGGAAGACGACAAGAGTGGCGGAGGTATTGGACTGCAACAAGTAAGTCAGCGCCTCGCCCTCTCTTACCCCAACCGCCACACCTGGCACAAGGGCGTTAAAGACGGCATTTACACCTCGTGCATTACGCTGAGTTAAGGTTATGAGGGGTAAGGTCGCTTCGCTTTTAGGTTATAAGAGCTATGCAGACCTTACTTAAAATCTAAATGCCTTCCCCTCCCTCAAAACCTTATAACCTTTTAGTAAACAAGTTAACGAGGTACGAGTAGACAAGATGGTCAGCGAGATAAACGAGTGATGTTCCGCATGGTCTACTCACTACTAACTCCTCACTACTAACTTTCTCATAACCTCAAAACCTTACCCCCCAAAAAATGACCTGCGCCATCATAGACGACGAACCTCTTGCGGCAACCCTGCTGGAAAGTTACATAAATAAAACTCCCTTCCTCACGCATTGTGGCACCTATGCCAATGCTATTGACGCCATGGCGGCACTGAGCAAGTCGCCCGTCGAACTTCTGTTCCTCGACATCCAAATGCCGGAGCTCAGTGGCCTTGAGTTTGCAAAACTCATCCCACCCACCACGCGCATCATCTTTACTACGGCCTTCAGTCAGTATGCCATTGAGGGCTATAAGGTGAATGCCTTCGACTACCTGCTCAAACCCATTGCCTACCCCGACTTCTTGGCGGCGGCACAACGGGCGTTGACGGCAGCAAGTCCCACATCGCAGGCGGCAGAACCCACTGCGGAGAACGCCACCACCGAGTCGTCGATTTTCGTGAAGAGCGACTACAAACTGTTGCGCATTGACTTCGACGACATCCTCTACATCGAGGGTCTCAAAGACTATGTCAAGATTTACCTTGCCTCGGCGCTCCGCCCCGTGCTCTCACTGACGGCAATGAAAACGCTTGAAGACCACCTCCCTGCCGACCGCTTCCTGCGCATCCACCGCTCCTACATCGCCAATATGGCTACGGTGACCGCCGTAGAGCGCAGCAACATCCTTATCGGCGACAAGTCGCTCCCCATCTCCGACACCTACAAAGACAAGGTGCTGGAATATGTCAACAAGCGCCTCTTGGGAGGGAGATAAGTAAAGAAAGAGTAACGACAATAGAGTAAAGAGTAAAGATAAAAGATACCTGCGGACTGCAATTTATTAAGTGCAGCACCCGAAGCAGGACCTTTTATCTTTACTCTTTTATCTTTACACGCTACACGCAACTTTGGCGCCTTTGGATTTCAAACAATTATGGTGGAAGCGTAAAAGGAATCGTTTTCCGTAAATTGTCACTCAAATACTTTGCCCATCTGTCGCTTGTCCGTACCTTTGCAAAGAAAAGTTAAATGAGTTATACACATTGGTGAAAAGGTGGGGAAGTCCTCACGTTCTGAAACTCAGCATTGACGATACAATCCGCTTGGAGTCAGAACCTCAGTCCCCTCAAAACCTTACAACCTCAAAACCTTATATCAGATATGAGTTTTAATGTACCTCAAACGGAAAAGAAGCGCGTAGTCATTGTTGGTGGCGGATTTGGCGGTTTGAAATTAGCAAACAAGTTGCGCAAGTCAAACTTTCAAGTCGTGTTGATCGACCGTAACAACTACCACCAGTTCCCTCCCCTCATTTATCAGATCGCATCGTCAGGGATTGAACCCAGTAGTATCTCATTCCCTTTCCGCAAAATATTCCAGAGCCACAAGGACTTCTACTTCCGCATGGCAAAGGTGCGCTCCATATTCCCCGAGCATAAGATTATCCAGACGTCTATCGGTAAGGTGAAGTACGACTACCTCGTGCTCGCAGCAGGTACTACCACAAACTTCTTTGGCAACAAGCACGTTGAGGAAGTGGCTATCCCCATGAAGAACGTGAGCGAAGCCATGGGACTTCAAAATGCCTTGCTCGAAAACCTCGAACGCGCCCTTACCTGTGCCAGCGAACGCGAGCGCATGGAACTCCTCAACGTCGTCATCGTAGGCGGTGGTGCAACAGGTGTAGAAGTGGCAGGTGCCCTTTCGGAAATGAAGAAGTTCATCATCCCCAAGGACTACCCCGACCTCCCTTCAAGTCTTGTCAACGTATACTTGGTAGAAGCAGGACCACGTCTCCTTCCCGCCATGAGTCCCGAATCATCAGCACACGTAGAGCAGTACCTTCGCGAAATGGGTGTCAACGTGTTGCTCAACAAGATGGTGACCGACTATCAAGACCACCGCGTAATGCTTAAAGACGGCAGCAGCATCGCCACACGCACATTCATCTGGGTGAGTGGTGTAGCAGCACAACGCGTAGGCAACATGCCCGAAACAAGCATCGGTCGTGGTGCACGCATTAAGGTCGACGCTTTCAACCGAGTAGAAGGTCTTGAAGATGTATTCTGCATCGGCGACCAGTGCATCATGGAAGAAGGCGACCCCGAATGGAAGGGCGGTCACCCACAGCTTGCGCAGGTAGCAATTCAGCAAGGTCGATTGCTGGCAAAGAACCTCCAACGCCTCGAAAAGGGTAAGGACCTCAAACCCTTCCGCTACCTCAACCTCGGCACAATGGCAACGGTAGGACGTAACCGCGCAGTGGCAGAATTCAAGAACATCAAGATGGCGGGATTCTTCGCATGGTTGATGTGGCTTGTCGTTCACTTGCGCTCTATCCTTGGCGTACGCAACAAGATCATCGTGCTCTTCAACTGGATGTGGAACTACTTCAGTTACAGCCAATCACTCCGCCTCATCGTCTACGCACGTAAGGCTAAGGAAGTGCGCGACCGCGAACTCCGCCTTGCCGACAGCCACTGGGGCACCGACCTCATGAGCGAAGGCGCAGACGAAGTTAAGTTGGAAGGTGAGAAGTAGTACAATTAACTGCTATATTATCCCCCAAAAAAGTAAGGCGAAAACGGGTTAATTTTTCCTCATTTTTTGCCGCAAACTTTAACACAGATTAACATCCTACATACTTCATTTCGCAACAATATCTATTTTCGAAAGTACGATAAGTAATATTGTAGCGACAATAAGTAACCTTATAAAATCAATAATACTTATTTTTCGGGCAAGAATAAGTAACATTGTGAACGTAAAAAGTGGAGATACCCTCGATTTCTGGGGGTATCTCCACTTTTGCTATACAAATATACAACATTTCAAGACGGAATGCAAATTGGTTAACACTTCTTAACACCGTACTTATTTTGCATTTTTCCGTATTTTTCACCGACCGTAAAATGCTTCACATCTGACGATTTATTCGGGCAGGACTTTCTTGATTTGTTGCGCCATACGGTTGGAAGGGTTCACTGCTAACACAAGGTTGAGATACGTTTTGCACGTCTCATCATCATGCGTTTTGAAGTAATAGAACATCAGGTACTGCGCACATACCTCCTTGTGGCGATTGTAGGCAGCATCGTCACCCATCAGGTTAAGGGCTTTCTCGTAATATGCCTTGGGCTTCTCTTCTGCCTCATTGGCATTCTTAATCCACAAGGCGGCACGATGATACCAGGGGATGTAATACTGACTGGGATTGTAACGCCCAGCATTCTCTGGCGCCACCATCTCTTGAGCGATACGTTCGTAGATTACATCGGCCTCAAGGAGGTAGGTTTCGGCCTGTTGCTGGTCCTTCACACTCGCGCTTCTGTAAAGGTTTGCCAACTGAAGTTCATCGGCAAGTCGGCGCTTATCACCCAGTAATTCCAAGTAGCGCTTGTAATAAGGTATGGCTTCAGTGGGTCGTCCTGCTTCGTTGCAAAGCAAGGTGATGCCCTCGGTGTAATTTAATACCAAGTCGGTGCGCTGCTTCACAGAGTCGAGTGCTAAGCGGGCAGTGTAATAATTGATGCCGGTGGTGAGAATACTGTCAAACTTAGCCTGCAACACGGGCACATCTGCTCCCGACTGTTTCATAGCATCCTTATAGAGGCGTGCATGAAGCAAGTCGTTATCGGGCACCTTCTTATCGCCTAACAACTTTGCCACTCGTTCTTGATAAGGTACCGCAGCAAGGGGTTGGTTCAACTGACGGTAAAGGTGCGTAATGTGGTCGTAGAACGGGGCGCGCGAGGCATCGCGTTGCAGAATGCGGTTGTAATAAGCAATGGCCTGCTGCTTGCTACCTTGTTCGGCCTCGTACTTTCCAGCATAACTGTAGTCAAGTATAGAATACAGCGAGTCGGGGTACTCGTGCTTACTGATGTAAGCAATGTGTGTAGCCGCCTGTGCGTAGTTGGCTGTTTCTATATCGCAATAGAAGATGTACCCGCGCAATTCGCGTTCGCGTGCCTTGCCGGCAACGATGCCCAAGTCGAGTGCCAACTGCGCGACATGCTGACAAGCTCCGGCATATACCTGCTTGAGACTGTCGGTTGTATGGGGCGACATCAGCAGGGTGTAGAGCGATTGTGTGTAACGCAAGCATGCTCTGAACTCCACAGAATCAGCCACTACGGGAACGTAATCAAAGTACATGCGATAGTATTCCACAGCCCTTGTTAAATCGCGACGTTGCAGTACAGAACCCTCCTCGACCTTTGTGGCGTAATTGTACTGAATGTCGCCAAGGTTCTTGTAAGCATTGTAATCGGCAGAATTCAGCGCCAACAACTGGTTCAGGTCCTGTATTGCCGTTTCGGAGTTAAGGAACTTATTAACGTGTGCCTTACGGTTGAGCGCCAATACATCGCGATCGTTAATGTAGAGCGCATCCTTATAGTACTTGTCGGCCAAAGCGTAGTCACGGCACAACTCTGCCACTTCAGCACAGAACAGAATGACGTAACGCTGCGTGAGTGCCTTATCGGTATTATCCACCTTTTCCTGGCACAGTTTCGCCGCCTTTTCGGAACGATGACTCACAAAGTAATGCCCCACGGACACCCACGCGTTGATGCGCTGGCGGAAGGGTTTTGCCTGGATCGTGTCCATCAGCGCGATGAGTTGGCGATTCGCTTTATCATTTTTACCCTGAGCAAGAAGGTCAAGGTACTGATCGGCCATTTCTTTGTGCGCCACGTTCAACTGTGGCACCTCGTATTCTAACCCCACAAATTTTTCTCCTGCCGCCCGTTCTAAGTCGTTGGCAGAAGCCGTAACCACCTGCGCCTGCATCGGTAAAACGCAGGCACAAAGGGCTATGAGTAGGGTTAAAAAAGAACAGCAGTGCTTTCTTATCATGATGTAAATGTTTATAATGAGGTCAAGGGGGGAAATGCCCTTTAACCTTCATGCCTTAAAAGTTATACTTCGTACCCAGCATTACCCTTGCCGTAAGTTCAAAGGGATGGTCGTTGCGCTGTTGCCAAATGCTCTTGCCAAAGAGTTGCGCCGAGGGTTCGATATAAATATTAAAGTGCTTGCCGAGGTTTGCACCTACTTGGATGCCAGATGCTATCGCAGGTGCATAATTCGTAGTGAGTTCAGACTCTACGGAAATGCCCAAACCTACACCCAGGAAGGCGTCGCAGGAAACGATGGACTTACGCGAAGTATCTTCGCTAAACAGCGCAACAAGGTCGCACATCGCATCGGCATGAATCGTATACCAATGCTGCTGGTCGCCGTGGCGCTTTGCCTTAAACTGTGTGTTGTCAAACCCAATACGGAAACCGCTCACACCGTTTAACCATCTACCATACGACACATCGGCACTGAATCCGAACTTATTACCCGTAGGACGGATAGAGAAGAAGGTGGCCGAATTGATGTTTGTACCAGCCGAGATGCAGACAAACTCACGGGATGCGCGCTCACCTGTCGAGCGCTCCTTGTAACTCTTCACCACTGGCGCGACTCGGTAGTTCAACCCTATCATATTGGTCATAATGATATGGCGGAAGGGAGATATTTCGCCATTGGTGTGGTAAGCGAAGCGCAGTTGCTTTGAGGGACCATACTTGAGTTGCCCTTCGTAGAAGAGTTCGAAATTATTCGAGATGCGCAAGCCCACCTGTGCGCCTACCGACACCTCGGGGAAGAGGTAATAATTTCCATAAGCACGACTGACACTGAGGTCTACACCGGCATACGGGCGCAAACTGAAGAGACGGCGGGAATCATAACCATGAATCCACGAAGTGAAGTCAAACATGTAATCTGCTCCCAAGGATGCCTTAGCATAATTGAGCGTAGAAAAATGATTGAACTCCATGGTGGCATTGTAACGATAGCGCGTGAAGGGGGTGTTTTGCTTACCATAACTAAGGCGCATCAAGGGACCATAATTACCAAATCTGTGGAAGATGCGCATAGGAACCTGAGCGCCCATTGCTACGGAGAAGAATTCCGTCTTGCGATCACGAGCATACTTTGCACGTTCTGTTGCCGGTTTATGGAATGCTTCAAAACGCGTATTCATACCAATCATGTGTGTCATCGATAAACGCTGAGAGGTGTGCAACTTATCACGACGATACGCATACTTCAACTGATTGGTAAAGTCGTAACGCAGTTGAGGTTCGTAGAAGAACGACACACGGTCGGCCACACGCAACGCCAACTGTGCACCGACATACACCTCGGGGAAGAAGTTATAGTCATAACTATTGCGAGTTGAGACATTTGCCATCACACCCGTCAAGGCATTGATCGTAAATTTCCGATCCTCATTATACCCACAAGCAAGTGTCATCAAGTCGAGCATATAGTCGGCACCAAGACCAAGCACCACCTGCTTTCGGTCATAATATTTACTTGCGGCCGCCATACCATGCAGACGGAAAGCGGAAAGCGGTGAGAATTGCTGTCCATACGTTATTCGCGCCGTCGGACCGTAGAATGAAGCATCGCTGTATTTGCGCAAAGGCACTTGCAAACCTGCCGCAGCACTAACGAAATGCTTATACTTACGAGTGGCGAAATGTTCCTTTTCAACTTCTGGCGTGTAACCATTGAATCGGAGTTGCATACCGAAAAGACCAACAGGCACAAAGTCATACCCCGCCAATGTATAATTGTTGCGCACTTCGTTTTCTTCATACACACGCAACTGGGGTTCAATGAACAGTGCCATCATGCGGTTGGCATTCCACTGCGCACGAAGTCCGACATTCACACCCGGTGCAAAACTTGAGAGTTTGCGTTGGCGCAAGAAGTTTACACCCAGCGAACTCTGAAACTCCAAGCGTCGCTGTGGGTCGTAACCCCTAAAGGTGTTGGACAGATTCCAAAGGTAATCCACACCTACGGATACCAGATGCTCGCCCGTCTTATCACCCTTTGGTTTATTCACATCTCCCCAGATACGCATACCTGAAGTGGGTGTAAACCATTTACCTATGGCTGCATAAAACTTGGGGCGTGCCTGTGAAATGGGGTTACTGAAAAGCAGACCAGACTGACTGCCCGAGAAGTATGCGCCTAAGGCACCATCAATGAAGAGGTGGTCGTAAACCGTTGCATGAGTGAAATTAGCGTTACACTTACGCAGTGCCTTAAGATTACCTCCGTTGTGAATATTAACACCCGCCAACAACGCAGGAACTACTGCCCACGAATTAGAGGTTGCACCATACACATTATCCGTATTCTTCAATACATCGACGCGAGGTTCAAGAAATAAGGAAACATCTTTATTCAAGCGCAAATTAGGTTGAAGACCGCCACCAAAACCGTAGGTGAAGACTTCGTCAATACCTTTGTATTTGTGAAGCGCTAATGATGCACCCATCAATCCATTTATCCAAAAACGGCGCTCAGGATTGTACCCCTTGATGGCATAATTAAGGTCGAATATCGCTTCTGCTGCAATACCTGCGCCCTTATTCTTTGCAGCACCTTCCTCGCGCAAAAAGTCGGTGTAAGCAGATATTCTGACACCCGTACCACGATTAAACCACTTGCCTATACCGCCTTGCAGACGCGCACCCATTGTGGTTTGCGTAGAACCTTTAAGTGGTTTCATCAACACTTGTGGACCACCCGACACATACAGAAACGTGTTATTAAGGATACATCCGTCTGACTCCAAACGACTCTGTTCGGTAGTCAGGAATATCTGACGTGGATTCAGCACTGACAATCCGAACAGCACTTCAAGGTCTGACCTAAAGGTATTGACCGACGAAATTTGCATGCCTCGTGCATCCATAACGGAGAAGCGAGGTTCGGCATAAATCTGAAATATGGTGTTAGGAATCTTATACTGCCCACGAAGACCGATATGTCCGCCCAAACCGATTACACTCTTATTGTTGGACGAACGGTGTAAAAGGTCCGCACCCATTACTCCGAGCAGTTCAAACTTCTGAGGTTCGTAAGTCTGTCCGGGTGTAGTAAGAGCAGAAATATTCATCAAATAATCAAGCGAAGCACCCTTTACAGAAATACTACGCAGACCATCATTGAAACTACCAAACTTCGCCCCCACTCTAACCCCATGTTCGGGCGTCAACCAATCGCCGACGGCAATACTTGTCACATTACCGTTTTTACCATTTTCAGCATTTGAAAATGGTTTCGTCAGTCCCATGCTGAGGTCTAAGAAGAGGCGGTCGCCAAGGCGCTTCTGCTGAAACTTCTTAGCGTACTGAGGCCTTTGCATGGCATACCTATGAGCATGGAATCCCTGCCCATAATCCGGTCGCTCTTCTTTAAGGTTCACCTCATTTTGTTCCTCACTCTTACTCTGTGCAAACCCATTAAGAGCACAGAGTAACAGGAGGAATAATATGAATGACTTTAAGTTCATTATATCACTGTTATAGAATAGCACGCAACCCTCTCATCCCTAGCAAGCACACGCATGGCAGGGAAGTAGTTGAGGTACGTTATTTAAGACTTATTTATATGCATCCAGCAGTTGTTCCCAATCTTCTTTTGGGCGTAATTGCGGCACGGGCATTTCTTCGTCATACAGGCGGTCGTACAAATCCTTGTCCGACTTAGAAATATCGATGAGCGCAGGATCAGCGTCCAACGCACGATACAAATGAATCGTAGAACGATTCTTTGCCTCCTTACCACCAAGTCTTTTCAGGCACACGGCCTTTAAGTAATTGGCCATCGGGGCATACTTATCTTGCTTGAGCAGAGAGTCACACAACTCTTCAGCACGCTGACGTTGCTCGGCCTCAGCATTACCCGTTACGGCAAGACGAATAATGATTTCATTGAGTATCGAACTTTCCGAAATCGCACTGATAATCGTATCATTCACCTTACCATCTGCGCCATACAACTGACCTCCGTACGCACGAGCCAGGCACTTTGCGAATTTTGACTGCCCACCGCCACTTAAATATGTTTCGGCTATCTTTATTGCCTTCTCAAAATTCTGCTTCTGTATGTAGGCTATAACTTGATTGATACGTGTTTCCTCGGGTACCTTAAACGAACCTACGTCCTCAATCTTAAAGCGTTCTTGCTGTGTGTAACTTGAGAGCAACGCTGTATCGGGACGATTTTGCGCAATAAGGTGACCTGCATAGTCCGTGCGGAAAATGATGGACTGGGGATACTTACCCAAAGCCTCCTTACAGTACTTGTAGCGAAGCGCCGTATCGGGTTCGTTGGCATAAAGTTGGTGGTAACTATACTCATCCAACTGCTCGCCACGAGCATACATATCACGGATTTCATGTATATTGGCAGCACGATTAACGTACGTACTCAACACAAAATCTACACGGCGGAACTTAGGCAAATACTGCTCCTTTATCACATCATAACATGCTAATCGCGCAATCTGACGTCCCTGTCTGTTCATATCCACTTCAAGAACTCCTGAAGTATTTGCAGCAACAATCTTTTCTACTTCTGCTGCTTCTGTTATCAATCCATCTTTGCGCATGGAGTCTGCCACTTCTTGCCACGTTGCGACAAAAGGCACCAAATCCTCATGCAGCACCGGGATGCGCTTATCCGAAGGGATGAATCCCTTAAGGTAACTGAGCGCAGTGCTTAATCGACCCGTTGCCAACTTCAGGTTGCTTTGATAATTTCCCTCGGGCGACGCCTTACCTCGTACCTGCAATCCCGTCACAACTGTACCAGGAGCACCGATAATACTTCGCACCGTCTGTTCGGCACGTGCCAATTCGCTTACATTATGGGGGTCGCGACTATCCAAACGACTCTTACCCATCAGGAATTTAAAGTCCACACTACCCTCTGTCTCCATCGGTCCCTTCTTTGGTTTGGGCCACCAATTGGTATAACGTGCCGAATCTACCTCTGCATAATGATACTTTACATCTAACAAGCGAAGGGGATGGAGCACACCGTACACATGCACATCTACACTGTCACTGATTAGGATTCGGTTGTAATCCTCTGAGAGCGTCTCGATAGCGTAAGCAAAAGGCGTCAAGGGTTGATCAACGTATATCTTGTCGTGGGTGGTAAATTCGTAATAATACGTTTCAACAGAGTCCGTACGATTTTCGTAAGCAATCGTGTCGCCCTTGTGAATTTTAAAGTACAACGTGTCGGAATTTTGCACCTTAAAGTGCCCATGTTCCTTAGCATACTTAATCTTTGACTTTCTGCCCTTTGGCTTACGGAATTTCTTTACCTTACACACCTTCAGACTGTCATGGCAAATATGCACGAGACCTTTCTCATAGAGGGGGTCGCCTCCCTCGATGTTGCCGTCGTAATTTCCCATTTGCGTGATGCTATACTCACGACCGTCCAGAACGTATGCCCTGCCGTATTGCACTTCTTGTGTCAGTTGGTTGATAATGACAGGCTGCCAGATAAAGCGGTTGTTCGTATGCACCATTTCGACTGGCACAAACATCTGAGTAGACAACTCCATCGTGTTACCACGCATTTCTCCCTTCACCTTAACAGTAGCAGTTTCGGCAGTAACATCGGCATTATCAAGCATGGACTGCTCCACCATGACGTTAATAGAAGTTCGACCTTCTACCTTAACTACGGTGTAGTAATTCTTACCATCATCGCCAAAGAAATCTGCATCACCTATGGGAATGTACGTATTGGACTTCTCATCCCATATCATATATTCCCCAATTATCAGCACGGACTGGGGGTGTACTTTCAGCGTCACCTCTCCCGTTTTTTTATCAGTTCGATAATGCGTATCCACCACGGGCATTGCCGTAGCGTCCCACACCTTTGCATTACCATAGATGATTCCGTCGGCAGTTTTCACCTTGAGTGTCACCGTGATAAAGTCTCCTTTCTTCCGGCTTTGTGCTACGACATCGGGGGCAACACCCATTAAGAATGTTACCATCACAAGGATTACCCGCACGATATATGTGTATCTTATCTGCATCTTTGCTATCAACTACTATTTTAAGATGTAAGTTAGCGTAACACCTGCCTTAAGCGGACTGAATTTAAGTCCCTTTACGTTGCAATTGAGCGGTTGTATCGTCTCCCACTCCTTGCCGCGTTCGTACAACAGACCAAAGGCGAGCGTGGTTTCAAGGCGCAATCGTTCCCGTAACACAAACACATAACCCGCCGACACACCTCCACCAAAACTGTCTACAAATCTGTTGGTGCCACTTAGGTTACATTCCTTTCGACTTAAATTCCCCATAAAACCATAAAACCAGCGTGCCTGCGGACGCCCCGAAGGCCATACACGGATCTCGGGTTGCAACGCATAATGCTTCAGAGAATGATCTCCGAAGGTTAACGGATTGTACTGACCTTCCAAATTAAAGGTTGCACAACGCGACAAGCGAAATTCCAGTCCAGCATTGAGCGTTCCGCTGCATAGATACAGCAGATTCGTCTTTGCTATCAAGCGCTGGGCTTGTATGTTACAACCACCTCCCCAGCAACACATAATGAGTAGCAAGAGGAGGTGGGTTCTTAATAGTTGTTTCATACTATTGTGACTGTCGTTGCATAAGGAGTTACTGCCCCTTATTTGCAGGTTCGAAATACGTAGAGGGCACCGAATCACTATCGGCAATCAGCGCGGTAAGGATTCCCTCGCGCTTACCATTGGCAATCCATACGGCAATACCTTCGTCTGCCACCTTTCTGGCTATCGTACATTTTGTTTGCATCCCCCCTCTGCCGAATGCCGATTTTGAAGTTTGAATGTATTCGTCAAGCGAACGCCCAACCTCAACACAACGGATGATTTCCACCCCTGCCGCATCAAGCGGACCGTTATAAATGCCGTCAACATTGCTGAGCAGGAAGAGCGCCTGCACGTTCATCATCGTAGCAATCAGCCCCGAGAGTTCATCATTATCGGTAAACATGAGTTCGGTGATGCTCACGGTGTCATTCTCATTAACAATGGGGAGCACACCGTTTTGAAGCATCACGTTCATGCAGTTGCGCTGATTCTGATAATGGCGCTCCGTGCTGAAACTCTCTTTAAGCGTAAGCACCTGCCCTACGTGAATACCGTATTCGCGAAACAATTCGTAGTAACGGTTCATGAGTTTCGCCTGACCAACGGAGGAGAACAACTGACGCTGATCCACCGTGTCAAGTTCGCCCAGCGACATGTGGCGCAACTCACTGCGCCCACACGCTACGGCACCGGATGAAATGAGGATAACCTCTATCCCCTTTGCACGCAACTGCGCTATTTGATCCACAAGCGCCGACATCCGAGTAATGTCAAGCGTACCATCATGGCGTGTGAGTACATTACTACCCACTTTTACCGCAATGCGTTTATAGATTGTTGTGTCTATCATAGTTTCTGTGTAACCTTCTAATGTTTACTTCTTCATTGAGGCGCGCAACCCTTCCTGCACACTGTGCGTGAAGCCGCATTCCTCCATAGCGTTAAGTCCGCGAATGGTTAATCCGCCGGGCGTAGTGACTTTGTCGATTTCCGTTTCAGGATGCGCCCCTGGTTGAGCAAGCAAATCTATGGCCCCTTGAAGTGTTTGACACACGATGCGCTGCGCCTCCTCAGGACGGAACCCAAGTTCTACTCCCCCCTCCATCGCGGCACGAATGTAGCGCAGCGCAAAGGCGATACCACACGACGCCAACGATGTTGCGGCAGGCATGAGATGTTCAGGTACCAGCATCACCTTACCCATGTTAGAGAATAGATTCACAAGTGCGTCATCCATCTCGTGCGTACTGTATGCAGTAGCGATAAAGGTCATACTACTCCCCAGCGCAATAGCAGTGTTGGGCATAATACGGCAGAGCGCGGGGCACTCTTCAATACCGTGCTGAGGCACAAAGCGCACTAAATCCTCAATACCAACGCCCCCCGCAAGCGAAGCGAGCATCTGCCAACTGTAGTCCATTACGGCACAAACCTCCTCCACCACATCGGGTATCAACCAGGGTTTTACCGCCAGGATTATAAGGTCAGCATCCTTTACGGCATCCTTATTATTAGTCGTAATACGAATCTGAGGAAACTCCTGTTGGAGCGCATCAAGTTTTCCCTTTGAGGGGTTGGATATGTATACTGTGTGCTCGGAGGTATTGGTAAGTATACCGCGCGCAACAGCGCTACCCATATTTCCGGCACCAATAATCGAAATATTCATAATCAGTAAGTATTAATAACCGTTGCTTTTTCTTAAAACATACAAAGTTAGCATTTTCATAGGCAAACAGGAGGCTTTGCCTTAAAAAGTTCACCTTCCTTTTACATTAAATAACATTTTGACACCCCAAAACACATTCCAAAAGTAAAAACATTAAGTTGAGGGTTAAAAAACTTGCTTTTTGCATTGCCAAAATAAAAAATAGTTTCATATTTGTAAGTGAATATATCACTAACCTATTCTGGGAGGAAGTTGTGCACAACCGAATCTTGGAGTTTAACAAAATCACTATGAAAAAAATAATGTTGAAGAGCGTTGTTATCGCACTCGCCGGAACTACCTTGTTCTCATCTTGTATCGGTTCATTCTCTTTGTTCAACAAACTTGCTAAGTGGAACGTTAAGGCTACTGACAACAAATTCCTTAATGCCATCATAGGCGTAGTCATCTCTCCTGCTTACGGAATTTGTATGTTTGCGGACTGGTTGGTGCTCAATAGCGTTGAATTTTGGACTGGCGAAAAATTGATGGCGGACACAGGTCAGACTCAGCCCGTCATCGGTACAAACGGCGATTTCTACCTCATCACAACTCTCGTTGACGGTTACTGCATCAGCAACGAAACTACAAAGCAAACTTCTTACTTGAAGTTCGACAAGGATAACAGCACTTGGAGTTACGAAGTGGACGGCAACGTGAGCAAGTTGCTCCGCATGAACGCTGACAACACCCTCACCGTGTTCCTCCCCACAGGCGAAACAATGGACGTTACTAACGATGCTGAAGGTCTCCAGCAGGTACAGGCGTTGATTAACCCCAACGTGCCCTTCATGGCAGCAAAGTAAGTCTACTCTAAAATTCTAAATAATGTTGCCCTGCGTCGGTTGATGCGGGGCGTTTCTTTATTATGGCAGAACACCTTACGATTCACTCGGGCAACAAAGCCGAGCGCTATGCTACCCTCCTCCCCCAACTCTCCGCCATCTTTGAGGGCGAAACGGATGCCATAGCCAATATGGCAAACCTCGCCGCCTGCCTGTGGGAAACCTTTGGTTTTTGGTGGGTAGGATTTTATCGCGTGGTGGGCGAAGAACTTGTGCTTGGTCCTTTCCAGGGGCCGCTGGCTTGCACACGTATCCGCAAAGGGCGTGGTGTGTGTGGCACGGCATGGGAAAGAGAACACACCATTATCGTGCCCGATGTGGAGCAATTCCCAGGGCACATTGCATGTAGCAGTGCTTCACGCTCGGAGATTGTCGTGCCCATAGTGAAAAACGGGGCAGTAGTAGCAGTTCTCGACATTGACAGTGAGCACCTCAACACCTTTGACGCCACTGACGCCCTTTGGCTGGAGCGCATTGCCGACCTACTTTCCAATACCTTATAACCACCCACAACGTATGAAGACCATTGAAGTTGTAGCCGCCATCATTCGGGATGGCAACGCCATTCTCGCCACACAGCGCGGATATGGAGATTTTGAAGGACTGTGGGAATTTCCAGGCGGGAAGATGGAACCAGGTGAGACACCAACCATTGCGCTCGTGCGAGAAATACACGAGGAATTAGCGGTCAGTATCGAAGTTAACGACCTGCTTTGCACTACGGAATACACCTACCCTACATTCCACCTCATCATGCACTGCTACTGGTGCCGCATCAAGGCAGGCACGCCACAACTGTTGGAACACAAATCTGCCCGCTGGCTCACCGCCGAACACCTCAGTAGCGTAACGTGGTTGCCCGCAGATGTAGAGGTCGTAAACAAAATCGCACAATGCTTATCCGCAAGGCAGCAAGATGAAGTTTGAGTAAAAACCAGACTTGAAAAATGCAGAAAAATGCAAAATAAATACCGTGTTAACAAATGTTAACCAATTTGCATTTCGCTCGGAAATTTCGTATCTTTGTACTACGGAAGTGGAGATAGCCCTAAACATCAGGGTTATCTCCACTTTTTTCACTCACAAGGTTACTTATTAGGGGCGAAAAATAAGTATTATCGTTTTTACAAGGTTACTTATCGGCGCCACAATGAAACTTATCGTATTTCCGATAATAGATTTTGTTGCGATTTCAAGTAGTGTAAATGTTAATGTGTGTTAAAGTTTTGGGTGAAAAATGCAGAAAAATGAAGGGAGTTTTGATGCTGTTTGCCACCAATAAATGTTGGCAATGATATAGCAGTTTACCCAAGCGTACTATAGACGCTGAAGGCGTCTACCCGATATGGGGCAACGCCCTATATTATTAAAAAAAATGTCCTTATGTTCTTTTGCCAAAGCCCCCCCCCATAAAAACTAATGCCGCACGGAATAATCTCCACACGGCATTACTATCTACTAATTAAATTTCACCACCTTCTTGCCATTCACAATGTAAATGCCCTTCGTGGGAGTCATTACAACGCGTCCGTGCAAGTCATAGAATACGTTATTTCCCTTCTTATCCGTAAGTACGGCATCTATGTCCGTGAAGTCTGCTCCTACAATGTAGAACAAACTCCAAGGCGATGTTATCATATAATCTGCTTCACTTGCATAAGGAACGTACAGAGTTGCATTCGTATAAGTAACATTACTGAATATATCCGTGCTTGCAGAAATAGCTTCTTGGGCACCTATGTAGATCTGCCTTAGATTCTCACATTGATAGAAAGCCATATACCCTATGTTCTCAATTTGGCTGCTGATATAAAGGCGACTCATGTTTTCACACCCATAGAAAGCACCCGCCCCAATGTGGGTCACACTATCAGGAATCTCCACGACAATTAAACCTAAGCAACCGCGGAAAGCATAATCCCCAATGGTCTTTACACTTGCACCTATATCCAAGAAATTCAAATCTGAGCAACCTTCAAAAGCATAATCCCCAATGCTAATTACACTATTAGGAATCACCACAGAAGGCAAATTTGAACAACCATAAAATGCATAGCTCCCAATGCTGAGCACACCCTCTGAAATCTCCACAGAAGTCAAATCTGAGCAACCACGAAAAGCCATCACCCCAATGGTGGTCAAACTCCCAGGAATTTCAATGGAAACCAAACTTGTGCAACCATAAAAAGCGTCATTCCCGATGCGAGTCACACCATCAGGAATATTCACGGAAGTCAAACTTGAGCAACCCCAAAAAGCCCCAGCGCCAATGCTGGTCACACCTGTAGGAATCGTCACGGAAGTCAAACTTATGCAACGAGTGAAAGCATAATCCTCAATGATCGTCACGCTATTAGGCATCATCACAGAGACCAAACTTGAGCAACCGTCGAAAAGAAAAGACTCAATGCTGGTCACACCTGTAGGAATCGTCACGGAAGTAACTTCTGAACTCCCAGCAAATGAGCCTGACTTAACTCGAACTACACGAAACGTATCCTCTTCATAAGTTATGGTTTCGGGGATGGTTATATCACCTTTGTATTCCATACCACCAATCACAGCTACCGTCTTGTCAGTTTGAGACACCATGTCATAATTTATACCTTCGACCACAAAGGCATAACCACTCATACTACATAGCAAAGCTATCACCACAAGCACTAAACACTTTAACCTTTTCATCTTCAAAAAAATTATGTTCCAATAAGTTATCACTTCCATTTCCCCACCTTCTGATGAAGTTGAGAACCAAATCTTGAACATCTCGCTTAGGGAGTGAGATGAATCACTTGCAAATGTATTAAAATTTATTTAAAGTTTCCCCTCCGTACATATATTTTAGGCACGCTTCGTATTCCTTTCACCTCTTCTTGCCATCCTCCCATCCCCTGTACGACTATATCTCATTTATTCCTAATCCGTTACCTTGACATCCTCAATTTTCTCACCTTGTTCAATCATTACAAACCATCACGTCTTTTGGGGACTAAGATAGGGTAAATGACTGCGCAACTACAGAAATCTTTTTCAATTATTGTAATCTGGTAATATATATATCACAATGATCGCGCTTCTAAATTTTCCTATACCGTCAACATCGTACTATGTAAAAAAGCCGGCGCTCATGAGCGTCGGCTTTAATTTATTTAGCAATTAAGCGGAGTGGCTTATTAGAGCTGGGGACCAGCTGCTACGAGAGCTTGACCAGCTGCACTACCTGCAGTGTACTTCACGAAGTTCTTCTGGAAGCGTGCTGCGAGGTCCTTAGCCTTTTCTTCCCACTTGCAAGCACATTCGTAAGTGTCGCGGGGGTCGAGGATGTTGGGATCAACACCAGGAAGAGCTGTGGGCACTGTGAAGTTGAAGATAGGAATTACCTTAGTTTCAGCCTTGAGGATAGAACCGTCGAGGATAGCGTCGATGATACCACGAGTATCCTTGATAGTGATGCGCTTGCCAGTACCGTTCCAACCAGTGTTTACGAGGAACGCCTTAGCGTTGTGCTGGTTCATCTTCTTCACGAGTTCTTCAGCGTACTTAGTGGGGTGGAGTTCGAGGAACGCCTGACCGAAGCAAGCAGAGAATGTGGGAGTGGGTTCTGTGATACCGCGTTCAGTACCAGCGAGCTTCGCTGTGAAACCAGAGAGGAAGTAGTACTGAGTCTGTTCGGGATCGAGGATAGATACGGGAGGAAGAACACCGAATGCGTCAGCTGAAAGGAAGATAACGTTCTTAGCGTGACCTGCAGCAGAAACGGGCTTAACGATGTTGTCGATGTGGTTGATGGGGTAAGAAACACGAGTGTTTTCAGTTACGCTCTTGTCGTTGAAGTCGATCTTACCGTTTGCATCAACTGTAACGTTTTCGAGGAGTGCGTTACGACGGATAGCCTTGTAGATATCGGGTTCGCTTTCCTTGTCAAGACCGATAACCTTAGCGTAGCAACCACCTTCGAAGTTGAAGATACCGTTGTCGTCCCATCCGTGTTCGTCGTCACCAATGAGCATACGCTTGGGGTCAGTAGAGAGAGTAGTCTTACCAGTACCAGAAAGACCGAAGAAGATCGCTGTTTCGTTCTTTTCGTTAGTATTAGCAGAACAGTGCATTGAAGCGATACCCTTGAGGGGGAGGTAGTAGTTCATCATAGAGAACATACCCTTCTTCATTTCACCACCGTACCAAGTGTTGATGATAACCTGTTCGCGGCTTGTGATGTTGAACGCTACGCAAGTTTCAGAGTTGATACCGAGTTCCTTGTAGTTTTCAACCTTAGCCTTAGACGCGTTGTAAACAACGAAGTCAGGTTCGAAGTTAGCGAGTTCTTCAGCAGTGGGCTGGATGAACATGTTAGTTACGAAGTGTGCCTGCCAAGCTACTTCCATGATGAAGCGTACAGACATACGAGTGTCAGCGTTAGCACCGCAGAAGCAGTCAACAACGAAGAGGCGCTTGTTAGAAAGACATTCCTTAGCGATGTCCTTGAGCTGAGCCCAAGCTTCTTCAGTGATAGGCTTGTTGTCGTTCTTATAGTCATCAGAAGTCCACCATACTGTGTCCTTAGAGTTTGCGTCCATAACGATGAACTTGTCCTTAGGTGAACGACCAGTGTAGATACCAGTCATTACGTTCACTGTGTCGAGTTCAGTGTTCTGACCCTTTTCGTAGCCTTCGAGGCTAGCCTTTGTTTCTTCTGCGAAGAGAACTTCGTAAGAGGGGTTGTGGACAATTTCAGTAACACCGGTAATACCGTGTTTGCTCAAATCCAATGTTGCCATAAGTAATTAAAGTTTATAAATGGTAAATTGTAAATTAGTTAGCTCTGCGAATTGTGAGCACAAGATGCGTTAACACCTTTCTCACCGCGAAGCAAATTTACGAATTTCCCCGAAGAGCAAAAAAAATTTGGCACTTTGTTTTTGTAAAAAACCACCTTTTATTCAAAAACTATGATTTTCGGGTACTTAGGAGGAGGAATTTGCAATACTTGCGTAGCAGACAGAGCGGAATTAGGGGGAGGGAAGGAGTAATGAGTAAATAGTAGCTAGCAACTAGTAGAAACTTATAGTAGTTCAAGAAAGAAAGGAGAAAGGCGATGCGTCATCCGCATGGTCTTTCTCCTTTCTCCTTTCTCATTTCCCAATTAGCGCTCTACGGGCACAACATGCTTTCCGTAACTCAACTTGAAGAGTTCGAAGAAAGGCACATGCTGATTGAGGCGCACGACAAAGTCTTGGTAATCGCGGCGTGCCTGAACCGTCCATCCGGCTTCGGCAACTGCGATGAGGCGGGGGAAGGTGAGGTATTCCAACGTTTCGTTGTCGAACACATATTCCGTCCAGAAGTTTGCCTGCACTCCCTTATAGCGGGGAAGGAGCGCCTTGTCAATGCCATTGGCGGGGATGTAAGCATACACGCGTTCCAAAGTTTCGTGACCGTGTCCCTGCGAACGGGGTTCGTTGGGGTCTGTGCTTTGGCGACGATTGATATAATAAGGAATCTGAGGCGAAAGGATGTTGTCGAATCCACGTTGCGCAGCATCCTTAGCCGCACCGTCGGCACCAATCCACGCCATGACGGTGATATCCTTGAGTTGTGAAGTATTGCCATGGAGCATTTCGTTCCAGAAGATTAACTTGCGCTGCTCCGCCTGGGGCTTCGTAAGGATATAATCTTGGATTTGCTTGTAGAAGTCTGTCTGGAGGTCGCGATAGTTGGTGCTGCCGATTTCCTTGAGGCGCTCCTGGCAAAGTGCGTTATGCTCCCACTTGTGCGTAGGACATTCGTCGCCACCGAGGTGGATGTAACCGAAGGGGAAGAGTGCGGTGAGTTCATCCACCACATCCTTCGTAAACTGAATGGCGTCAGGAGCCGCCACATTCATAACATCGCCCGAAACGCCTTGGTGAAGCCATACTTCGTGCTTCTCATTGGGTGTGCAAGAAAGCTCGGGGTAAGCAGCAAGTGCGGCTTGGAAGTGACCGGGCATATCGATTTCGGGAAGGATTTCGATGAAACGGTCCTTTGCGTAAGCCACGATTTCCTTCACATCTTCCTGCGTGTAGAAACCGCCATAGTGTTCGCCGTCCGTGGGATATTCACTGCCCCAACCCAACTTCTTCGTTTCGCGCCAAGCGGCAACTTCGGTGAGTTTGGGGTACTTCTTAATCTCGATGCGCCAACCCTGGTCTTCTGTCAAGTGCCAGTGGAAGCGGTTCATCTTATATGCTGCCATCATGTCGAGAATGCGCTTCACTTCTTCCTTACCAAAGATGTGGCGACCCTCATCCAACATAAATCCGCGCCAACCGTAGAGCGGTTCGTCGGCAATGCTTACGCAGGGAATCTCAGGGCGCACCTTTTCCTCAGAAGCAACTCCTGCCATAACATTTGCAGGAAGCAACTGCTTGAGCGTTTGGAATCCATAGAAGAAACCAGCGGGGCGTGAAGCTTCAAGCACAATAGCATCTTCCTCCACCTCAAGACGGTAACCCTCATCATGGATATTGGGATTGATGCGCAACTCCAAATTACTACGCTTGGGGTAAGCAGAAGTCTTCATCTTCACGCCCAAAGAGTGCTTCAACTGCGCAGCAAAACGGTCAACCACACCCTGAATACTATCGTTCTCATATTCGGGAATGTAGGCAATCAACTTTTTAGGCATCTTAAATGTGCCTGTACGCACAGTCACATTTTGGGGTTGGGGAATGAGGGGAAGTGTTGCTTGCGCCACTGCACAAAGAGGCATCAAGAGCACTGCAAGGAGGGAGAGTAGAAGTTTTCTCATAGTTATATTTTTGTTTTTAGTAGACATGTGGGTGAGGGAGAAGGGGGAAAGGGTGAAAGGTTAAAGGGGAAGGGTTAAGGGGCTATGCAGGTTGCTGTTGTTTTTCTCGTTCATTTTTCTTGAAAGGGCAAAATGCGTTACCGTTAATCGTTAATCGTCAACCTTTCATCATTAACCTAAACAGCATAGAAGTTATAGAAGTGAAGGAGGGTTACTCCGCCAATTCTATAACCTCTATGTTGCTTTTATCTTCTTTGTCGACGCACACTGAGACCGCCACCGCCAGAGGGTGAAGATTGGCGCTTCACTTTAGGTTCCTTGACCTTCTTTTCCTTCTTTTGCTTCTTCACCTTGTCGGTAGTACCACGGCGAGAAGAGCGACGCGCTGTCTTCTTTTCAACCTTAACGATAGAATCGCCTTCCACAACAGCGAGGGTATCAACCTTGACAAAAGCGGAATCACCCTTCCAAAGAATACGTTGGAAGTCTGTCAGTTCCTTTTCAATGCGTTCCTGTTCCTTCTTCATCGCCGTATCCGTAGGACAATATGCTGCAAGGAAACGGTCTTGAAGGTTTGACACCTTATAAATATCGCCATCGTAGTGCGAAAGCGTAAAGTAGTCGTCGGCAGAAAGCATGGAAGCATTGTTGTAATTGCTTGCCATGAGCATCAATTTGCCCAAGTGAGACGCTGCTTCGTCATAGTTAATCCAGAAAAGGGGAGTCTTCTGAATGCCTCCACTATAATCATCAGCACGGTGCATTACGGGACAAATAGCCGTCACACGCGTACGAAGTTGCGCCATATTGCGGTCGAAATACACCACTTCCTTGATGAAATATGACTTCACCTCTTCATTAGGCAAGTCGGCATCATTCACGCGGAAACGTCCGTCGCGTTCTTCGTAGAAAATGCCGTGACGATCCATGAGTTGCTTTGCCGTCACCACGTTATCCTCAGTAAAGCGCTCGTTGCCATCAAGTTTATAATCATATGCCTTAATCTGGCGGCGCAACACGAGTTTGAACAAGTAGTTAAAGAGATTCTCACGTCCGTCAGCAGTAGCCGTAGTGGGGAAATAAAGTACGGCATTAGCATCTTCCGTAAGGTCAAGTTCGCGGAAGATGTCACGACGCCAAGTCACATCCGTAGGCATTGCGGGAGCCGCAGGAAACTCACGGTAAGAGGATGCTGTGGGCGTAGTTTTCGTTTGTGCCGCCTTCTTTTCAGCCTCAGCCTTACGACGAGCAGGAGGCTGAGCAATCATTGAGAGTGCACAAAGCGAGAGAATGAGAGACAACAGTATGTTTTTCATTGTTGTAAGTTGAAGTTTTGCAACACGCACAGCACCATTTGCACTGCGCAGCATGCTTTAATTAACAATCACTTCAAGTGGTTGGGGGAGTGTGCGTTCGATACCATCAGGACCAATACAACGCACCTTTGAGAGATAGAAGCGCTGACCGCGACGCAATTCGCGCACCAATTCCTTTTGCGCATCGGTGAAGTTTGCCGTTTGCGACACTGATATCACCGTATTACCCATTCGGTCGAAGAACACTGCTTCAAATCCAAGTACGCGGAAGGGAATATTGAGCAAACCATCGTCAATAGCTGCACTCAACTTGGGAGCACCCAGGATGTCGCCCTTCGCCAAGCGTCCGCCACGGAAGTTGTCGGCACCAATCGTAATGTAAGCCGTTGGGTCGGGCAACTTACGCACTTTAAAGGAGTAAGTACCCATTGACTGTGTGCGACCGTTCACTACGCCTGTCACATTGAAGGTAACATCAGCGCCCACCTTTTCGGGACGTGCAATGTACTTACCGTTGCCTTGCGCTGTAAGACTACCGCCGGTCATGGTAAGCGTAATCTTATTTGCAGGAACTCCGGAAGCACTCACACTTACGGGGTTTTCAAAACCTGCGTAAAGCACATTCATCAAATCTGCCGCCACCGTAGCACCCACAGGAGGAGCGATGACATTATAGCGCTGAATAAATTCGCGACGAATTACCTCACCTGCCGCATTCGGCATTTCAAGATAACCGCTGAAACTGTATTCACCTGGAGCACCTACGGTGAAACTATAAGTACCCTCCGTCTCCAAGCGCTTGCCGTTAACATAAATTTCAGGGCGCTGGGTAGTATCGACCGCCGCCATGAAGATGTTTGAGTTGAAGGTCTGCCCCGGGAAGAGCGTTGTTGCCTCGGGAAGCACATACGCATTGAGTTCGTTCACACGGATGTCTTTAAGGTCGATATTGCCAGCCAAAACGCGAAGCACTTCGCTCTCCGTATTGCGCACATCATTCTGCAACTTCGTAAGCATCGTAATAGAAGCAATCGTAGGCATTTCCTCAAACATATACTGTTTCCAGTCCTTGCCCAAGTTATTCTCGCTACGGGGCACGTCGGTCGAGAGATTTGAAGCGATAATCGCCTTTTCACGAGGGTCGGCAATGTAACTCATCATCATTTCGCGATAAGCCACAATCTTGTCGTGGAGTTGTTGCCCCTTGCCGTTATACTTTGAAAGCATGACGATGTTGGAAGCATTGAGGTCCTCCTTATTTTCGAGTTGGTCAGGATTTCCCTTCTTGCCATCCACCTCACGCGCCAAAGCCCAACGGAGTTGTTCTGCAAAGTCGTAAAGCGAATCCGACATCACCTTAACCGCCATTGCCTTGTCATACCAGGGGCGCACCTTGGTAGGATTCAGTTTCAACTGCTCGGCAAATTTATCGTAGAGTGTTTGATTCTCCTTCATGGCGTTGGCAGTCGTGCGGGTCAAACTCTCACCTACGAGAGAGAATCCCTTCAGCACGTCGCTCGAAACATTGAGCGCCAACATGGCCATCAGCACAATATACATAAGGTTGATCATGCGCTGACGCGGAGAAACGGGTTTTTTCTTTACTGCCATGGATTAAAGATCACCTACCGTGGTAGGTTCTATAAATTAGTGTATCTGTTTAAAGATAGGAGATTTGCTGGGTCACGAGTTTCGTAAAGGGGAACCTATCAGACTAAAAGGCCTTATTACCTCAGAACTTCAGACCCTCAAAACCTACCCTTAAGAGTTCGCTATCGGGTTGCTGATAGCCGTAAGTTTCTTAATCATCTGAGTGTAGACATCGTTGACTTCCTGAATCTTCGCAGCGAGTCCGCGTGTCTGTTCGTTGATTTCCTCAATCGTGTTCACCTGCTTAGATATGCTTGCAAAGTGCAGGTCGTAAATCTTGTTGATACCGATGAGTGTACGGTTGAGGTTTTCCATTTCTTGACTGTCCTTCGTGAGGCGTGCAGTCTGTTCATCCACCTTGGCAAAGGTTTCGGTCAATGTGCGGAGTTTGTCAATATACACTTGTGTTGCTGCTTCCATATCGGGAGAGAGCACAGCCTGTGCACGCTGCAAGAGTTCATCGTTTGCCATGCGGATGATAGAAGCAAGTTTCTGTGCTTCTTCTTCGGTAGTAGATTCTGCCACCGCTTGCTGCACAACGGGATGTTGCGCGGCGAGTGCCGCCTTACCGTCAAGAGTTGTAGCAGTAGAAGCAGGAGTGCAACCACCAGCAACGGCACCACCGCCGCTAATCACACTGCCACCGCCAATGATTACCGTGCCGCCACCCACTACTGCGGGACCAGCACCTACGGCAGCCGCAGCTCGTTCGAGTTCCTGCTGTTCGGCGTCAACGGCTTCTGTCACAGCGTCGCCAACATAGGTTCCATCGGCGAGTCCTTCGGCCATTTCGATTTGTTCGTCGGTTTCGAGTTCATCGGGAAGTGCCTTACCAATCTCGTTCTTATCAAAAGGACGGTCGAAGGCGGCGAGGAAGAACACGACTGCCTCTGTGCCCATCCCCAAGAAGAGCATGAGGTTACCCCCAGGAAGGTGGGTCAACTTGAAGAGTGCGCCGAGGATTACGACCGCAGCCCCCCAAGAATAAGCATAATTCAAGAATGTCTGCCCGGGCACACTGTCCATCCAGTGTTGCAAACGGGTAACAATGTTTATTTTAGACATAGTCAATTCAATGTTTTAGAGGGAGAGAATTACTTGGTCACCGCTTTTGAGCGTACGCAACGGAAACCTACAAACGAGCGGGGCTGATTCTGATATTCCCAACCGCGCCATGCCGAGCGGATTTGCGAAATGGGGTCCTTCCACGAACCGCCACGCACACTCTTGCGCTTCAACACGTAGGGGTCTTCTGCCGCAGCGTTGTAAACGAGTTCGGGATTGATGTCTGCCATTGCTGCCACACCCGACTCGGTGTAAACCGTATTCGTCCACTCCGCCACATTGCCAGCCATATCAAAGAGGCCGTTGGAGTTAGCGCCGTAAGCACCAGCCTTTGAAGTAATCAAGTTGCCATCCTCGGTGTAGTTACCGCGATCGGGTTTGAAGTTGGCATAGAAGCAACCCTTCTCGCTCTTCGCACTATCGCCCTCCCAGGGGAAGGGATTGTTTTCACGACCACGCGCCGCAAATTCCCACTCAATTTCTGAGGGCAAACGGTAACGCTGAATGTAGCGTGCCTGAGGACCAAGACCTTGAAGCAAGTAGTTCGTGCGCCAAGCGCAGAAGGCATTCGCCTGCTCCCAAGTCACACCCACCACGGGATAATCATTGTAGGCAGGCATGGTGAAGTAGTGCTTCATGTAAGTCTCGTTGCTCGCATTCTTAAAGTCGTTCACCCACACGGTAGTGTCAGGATATACGGGCACGATGTACGTATTGAGGAAGTCGTAAAGCGAACTCAGAGGGCGCTCAATCGTTTGACGCACGATATTACCGTTATCATCAATGTAAGCTGTGTCCTTCGAGATCATCACCACTTCGTCGGCAGGAACCTTAATGTCGGTATTCAAATTGCGTTCCTTGGGGTCGAGGCGGTATTTGCGGAGGGCAGCCTTCTCGTAGTCAAAGATTTCGTAGCGGTACACCAACTGCTTCACATCAAGCATCTTTGTGCCATCAATGGGGTGTGTGGTATACACGCTTTCAAGCGCACGCTGCTGATCTTCATCAGGCTTGCGCCAGGGAATGGGCTTTGCCCAATTCAAGTGGGGCGTAACGGGTTCGCCATACTTGTCTACCTCGATTTTGTAGGTTTCGTCACCACCATACGAGGGGTCGGCAAGGCGTTCACGGATAATAGAGTCGCGCACCCACTCTACGAACTGACGGTACATAGAGTTGGTGACTTCCGTCTGGTCCATCCAGAAACCATCTACCGAGATTTCGCGCTGGGGTGTCTGAATGCCCCACAAAGAGTCCATCTCCATGCCGGCACGCAAGAAACCACGCTTCACTTCTACCATACCAAAAGGTGCAGGTTCATTGTATGCTACGGAACGCTGTCCTGTCACTTCGCCTCCACTGCGCATCGCACGCGAACCGCCCACGCAAGCCGTGAGCAGCGTAAGCACAAAGAGGCTAACAATAAATACTAATTGCTTCATATAGTGTGTTTGTTTTAATTTTCTATTTCGTCCACCGTTAACCCTTTCCCTACAACCATCTTACGCTCTTATGCGCGTTTCGCCCACGCTTTCCGAGGTTAAGTCCCACCTTATAACTCAGCGTTATTTCGTGATTACCGGCAGAAAGTCCCATGCCATTCGTGTTGGCTTCATAACCGTAGCAGATGTCCAATCCGTGGAACACGAAACCCACAAAGGCACCAACACTGTACTGTGGCGCGTAATTCACACCGCCATACACGATGCGCTTCTCGGCACTGTACTTCACACGCGCCGTAAGATCGGCACGAAAATCAGTGCTGTCGTAACGCAACAACACTGAGGGGGTTACGGTAATAAACGTATATTTTGTGGGAATATTGTAACCCGCCATAAAATTATAGGCAGAATTTATCTTCAACTCGCTCTTGTCGCCCAGCGCTATGGTAGGCGCCGTAAGGTGCTGCATCGCCAATCCAGCGTACCAACGGCGGTGGGTGTAGAAGATACCAACGGAGGCGTCAAACTGCGAACCGCTCATGTCACCGCCCGAGAAAACGGGGTCGTTGGAGTCATTCGTCTGCGCCTTTCCGCCATCCACACTCTCGCTGAGCATGTCTACCTGCACACCTCCTGCCAACTTTCCGCCCCACAAGGGATGGTGATAGGCATATTGCACGGAGAATCGCTTATGCGAGAAGAGCCCAATCTCGTCATTCACCAACGTAAGCCCGACCCCATGGCGCGTACGCCCAAGGGCAAAAGCCATATCGGCACCGGCATAGAGCGTACTGCCCGCATCCTCATAACCCACGGCGTGCGTCTGCAACGCTACGGTAACGTTCAGTTCATCCTGTCGACCAACCGACGCCGGGTTCAACTGCGGCTCCACCTGCCAATAGCGCATAAAAGCGGCGTCATACTGGGCGTAGCCCGCAACTACGCTACTACACACCACACTAAACAACATCCAAAGACGGGGTTGCTTAAGGTGATTTGCAAGATAAGAAACGAAGTTGCGCATACTGAGCCAAGTTACTATATCTTGCAAAATTACAATTTCTAAAGAAATGCTCTTCGTTTTTCTTGAAATATTTTGTCTACAACCTCCCACACCGCCTTCTCCATCGCCCACTTTCACCGCCCTTGCTACGAGTTTCCAGAAACAGTTAGGGAGATAAATCAAACTAATCGGCACATAATTTGATTTATCTCCCTAATAATTTTTCGCAGGTCGGACTTTCGCCGCTCTCACGCGGAGCGCCGCATCTTGCAGTCCAATTCTCACCCCGCAACCTCCTAAAGCCCAAGAAGAAAGGCGCACATTCTCGCCCCGCGTCTTCCTTCAAAGCAAAAAGAAAGCGAGTGCATCGCTATTGCGACACACCCGCTTCGTGCGTTATCTGACTCTGCACAACGCAGAGGGATGACTGAATTAGTCAGCAAGCTTTGCCTTGATGAACTCACGGTTCAAGCGAGCAATGTTAGCGATGCTTTCGTTCTTAGGACAAACGGCTTCACAAGCACGAGTGTTTGTACAGTTACCGAAACCGAGTTCATCCATCTTAGCAACCATTGCCTTAGCACGCTTCGCAGCTTCGGGACGACCCTGGGGAAGGAGAGCGAACTGAGAAACCTTAGAAGCTACATAAAGCATAGCTGAACCGTTCTTACATGCAGCTACGCACGCACCGCAACCGATACAAGTTGCGCAGTCCATAGCTTCGTCAGCATCCTGCTTGGGGATGAGGATAGCGTTAGCATCCTGGGGCTGACCTGTGCGAACTGTTACGTAACCACCAGCAGCCTGAATCTTATCGAATGCTGAACGGTCTACCATACAGTCCTTGATTACGGGGAATGCTGCCGAACGCCAGGGTTCTACAGTGATTACATCGCCGTCGTTGAACTTACGCATGTAAAGCTGGCAAGTAGTAGCGCCAGTAGCTGTCTTACCGTGGGGTGTGCCGTTGATATAGAGCGAGCACATACCGCAGATACCTTCACGACAGTCGTGGTCGAATACGAAAGGTTCCTTACCATCGTTGATAAGTTCTTCGTTGAGGATGTCAAGCATTTCGAGGAATGAAGTATCATCGGGGATATTCTTCATTTCACGCTGTTCGAAGTGACCCGCATCCTTAGGACCATTCTGCTTCCAGTATTTAATGGTGAAAGAAATATTTTTTGCCATTGTTAGAAATCTTTTTGGGTTCTACGAATTAGTTCTTGTAGTTACGAGTCTGAACCTTGATAGCTTCGTAAACGAGGGGTTCCTTGTGGAGAACGGGTTCCTTAGTATCGTCGCCCTGGTATTCCCAGCAACCAACGTAGAAGAAGTTTTCGTCGTCGCGCTTAGCTTCGCCTTCTTCAGTCTGGTATTCTTCACGGAAGTGACCACCGCAAGATTCGTTACGAGTGAGAGCGTCGTGTGCAATAAGTTCGCCCATGATGATGAAGTCTTCGAGGCGGATAGCCTTTTCGAGTTCAACATTCACGCCTTCAGCAGAACCGGGAACGAAGAGGTTTGCATAGAATTCCTTGCGGAGTTCCTTCATCTTAGCAAGACCAGTCTTCAAACCTTCAGCTGTACGACCCATACCTACATAGTCCCACATGATGCGACCAAGTTCCTTGTGGAGAGAATCAACCGAACGCTTACCCTTGATAGCGAAGAGCTTCTGGATGCGTGCCTTAACAGCATCTTCTGCAGCCTTGAATTCGGGGAGGTCTGTTGAGAAGCGGGGAACTGTGATCTGGTCAGAGAGGTAGTTCTGAATTGTGTAGGGAAGCACGAAGTAACCATCAGCAAGACCCTGCATCAACGCAGATGCACCGAGGCGGTTTGCACCGTGGTCAGAGAAGTTACATTCACCGATTGCGAAGAGGCCCTTAACTGAAGTCTGGAGTTCATAGTCCACCCAGATACCACCCATTGTGTAGTGAACGGCGGGGTAAATCATCATCGGAGTTTCGTAGGGGCTTTCGTCAGTAATTTCTTCGTACATATCGAAGAGGTTACCATAACGAGCTTCGATTTCCTTGCGACCGAAGTCCTTAATAGCCTGTGAGAAGTCAAGGAATACTGCGAGACCAGTGTTGTTTACGCCGAAGCCCTTGTCGCAACGTTCCTTAGCGGCACGTGAAGCAACGTCACGGGGAACGAGGTTACCGAATGCGGGATAGCGACGTTCGAGGTAGTAGTCGCGGTCTTCTTCAGGAATATCCTTACCCTGAATCTTACCTTCCTGGAGCTTCTTAGCATCTTCCAACTTCTTGGGCACCCAGATGCGACCGTCGTTACGGAGTGATTCAGACATAAGTGTGAGCTTAGACTGCTTGTCGCCGTGAACGGGGATACAAGTGGGGTGAATCTGTACGTAAGAGGGGTTAGCGAAGTAAGCACCCTTACGGTAGCAAGCCATAGCTGCAGAACAGTTACAACCCATTGCGTTAGTTGAAAGGAAGTAAGCGTTACCGTAACCACCAGTACCGATAACTACTGCGTGAGCAGCGAAGCGTTCGATAGCACCTGTTACGAGGTTGCGAGCAATAATACCGCGAGCACGACCGTCGATGATAACAACGTCGAGCATTTCGTAGCGCGTATAAAGTTCAACAGTACCAGCATTTACCTGACACATCAATGCAGAGTAAGCACCGAGAAGGAGCTGCTGACCAGTCTGACCCTTAGCGTAGAAAGTACGGCTTACCTGAGCACCACCGAATGAACGGTTAGCCAACATACCGCCATATTCACGAGCAAAAGGAACACCCTGAGCAACACACTGGTCGATGATGCTTGCACTAACTTCAGCGAGACGGTAAACGTTAGCTTCGCGAGCACGGTAGTCACCACCCTTTACTGTGTCGTAGAACAAACGGTAAACAGAGTCACCATCGTTCTGGTAGTTCTTCGCAGCATTGATACCACCCTGTGCAGCGATAGAGTGTGCACGACGGGGAGAGTCCTGAATGCAGAAGTTCTTTACTTTAAAGCCCATTTCACCGAGTGAAGCAGCAGCACTTGCACCAGCAAGACCTGTACCTACTACGATAACGTCGAGCTTACGCTTGTTCTTGGGGTTCACCAACTTCTGATGAGCCTTATAATTGGTCCATTTCTCTGAAACGAGACCTTCGGGAATTTTAGAATCAATTGTAGCCATTGTAAGGAATTGTTTAGTTGCAAGCACCCATTATATATGGAGTGCTCATAAACTAATTAAAAATTGATTGTGACGGGGAGAACCGCCAAGATTAGCAACATGTGCCACAGCAGAAGCTGCAAGCAAAGAACCACAATGCTACTGCCACATACATCAAGATGATTACTGTAGAGTAGATGTAAGAGATGTTCTTCCAACGGTTGAACCAAATCTTACCGTTCCAACCGAATGTCTGCATTGCACTCCAGAAACCGTGAGTCAAGTGGAACCACAAAGCTGCGAGCCACACGAGGTAAATCACAGTGTAAACGGGACATGCGAATGTCTGCTTAATCCAGTAAACACCATTGGTAGCGAGTTCGTGATTGCCAGCAGGAAGCAATTCCTGAAGCATCATGTTGTACCAGAAGTTGTAGAGGTGGAGCCCCATACCGAGCACAACAATCACGCCGAGCACAAACATATTCTGTGAAGCCCATTCTACCTTTGCGGGACGGTCTGTCACAGCATAAGCACTGTTACCACGCGCCTTCTTATTCTGGAGCGTGAGCTTAATTGCGTAGAGGAAGTGAAGCACAACGAGCGCAGCGAGGCCGGCAGTTGCCACCAACGCATACCAGTTAGCTCCCAACATCTCGCAAATCATGTTGTAACCTTCTGCAGAGAAGATTGCGACTACGTTCATGCATGCATGGAACGTAAGGAACAAAATAAGTGCTACGCCAGTTACTGACATAATCACCTTTCGTCCAATGGATGAATTACATAACCACATAGATGAAGTTAATTGAGTTAAAAAAATTAGTGAATTAAAATTGTTTTGAAATTTCATGCTCAAGCCCCACTGCCTCAACCTCTTGCGTAAACAAAGGAGAAGTAGCGAGCAGACATACGGGCACAATACACCAATATTATCCATCTGCAAAGGTAATGCACGACCCGCAAAGCACAAAATTAAAGAAAGAAAATTTAACATCTTTCTGTAAAATACAAGGAGGAGGTATAAAAATTAGGAGCAATTCTTTGCCAGTCAAAAGGAAAGTCGTAATTTTGCACTCGCTTTCGAGCACAAACAATTTATTCATTCCCAAATTTATTTACATTATGTACTTGGATTCTGTAAAGAAGCAAGAAATCTTTGGACAGTACGGCGCGTCTAACACGGATACTGGTTCTGCTGAAAGCCAGATCGCCTTGTTTTCTTACCGTATTTCCCATTTGACGGAGCACATGCGCGCTAACCGTAAAGATAATACGACTAAACGCGCGCTTGTGAAGTTGGTAGGTAAGCGTCGTGCGCTCCTCAACTACTTGAAGGACCGCGACATCAACCGCTACCGCGCTATCGTGAAGGCTCTCGGCCTCCGCAAGTAATCCAAACTTCTTGCAAAAGCTTACTGGACTGTGTCAACCGACGCAGTCCAGTTTTTTATGGTAATAACATAGGAGTTGACCCAAGCATATTAACAGCCCCTCCGCTCCTTACGTCGCTTGCCCCCTAACTTAACTAATCTTTGAACACATTTATTTCAATTAAAAGGTCGCCTCGAAGAGGCAAAAGCTAACAGCCCAGGGCAAAGCGACATAGGCGCGGCACCCTGGGTTTGCATCCTCCCGCATGGTGCGCCCTGTAAAGGGCAAAAGCACTACACTACTACAACTGCTACAATGTGTAGTTTATCGAATGCTTACATTAAACAAGATTAAACATGTTTTTCTCACGCAGAGGACACCTCCACTGCTTACGCCGCCACATAATATACAATTAGCGGTGCGACAATGTCGCACCGCTAATTGTATATACAGATGTTTGTCACCTTTATTTAACTCCATCTTTTCACGCTAGACCATTCTTCATGATTCCAGACGCCCTTATATTTGTTCGCAGCATTCTCCTCAGCGCCACCTTCACCAGGTTTTACATTGGCACCATTACTAACTGCAATCATGCATTCGGCGTCAAACCCTACTACAATCATTTCGGGGTGTACATAAACCTTTTTCATTTGCTTATATTTTGTCCACTGATGCCTTGTGGCATCAGTGGAGATTTAACACCTTACTTTTTGAAGTAAACCTTCTTACCATTGATGATATAAACACCACCCTTAACAGGAGTCAACACACAACGGCCATGGAGGTCGAAGATTACATCTTCAGAAGACCCATTAAGAAGAACGTTGTCTATTTCAGTCACATCGTCTTCACCACGAACAGCAATGCGAATGCTCAACTTAGCAGAGTCAACAACTACAGGAGAACCTTCGCGAGTGATTGTCATGTAGAGACGGAACGGGTTCAAAGAATTGTTTGCATCATTATTCTTCCAATCACCATCAGTCTTAATAGACAACTTACCTTCCAATTCTTCACCTGTCATCTTGTGATAAGTTCCGCCAATTGTGAACGTTTCAAATACCGAAGAACACTGAATCGTCTTTTCTTCAGAAGGACGAAGCTCTACATTTGTAAGAACAAGTTCCATATTAATAGAGTCATCATTCTTTGGACGGATTACATAAGGATAGTTAGCCTTGAGAACACCGCGCTTAATCTTGATGTACTCAATAATCATTTCGTCAATCTCACCATCATCATTCTTGTCAAAAGAGTGAACGTCATTGATATAAGCTACGTCATAATTTTCAAGCAACCCTTCCACAGGAATTTCTACAGGCAGATACAAGGGACTCCACTTGAACTCACCAGAATCCTTACGACCAAGAAGAGTGCGTGTATAAGTAAACTTATGAACGAACTTTTCCTCAGCATTAACGAACTCTGCCATCTGACCATCTACGATTTCTACAACAATAGTCTGAATTTCAAGACCATTTGTTCTGTCATAATTAGCACCATCAACAATAATTGAACCTGTGAAGTTTGAGAGGGCACCAGTAATGACGGTAACGTTTTCAGTGATATCGGTTGCATCAACTTTGATAGAACCGTTACCTGCTACAGAAGTTGCAATCGAAGTGTTAAGGTCAAGTTCAATAGTACCATTGTTCGTCAATGTTGCACCCTCAACAGTCACACCGTCGAGTACGATAGTTTCACCTTCTGCCACTGTTACATCATCAAGAAGCACGATTGTTTCGCCTTGCTGTACAGCAGCGAGCGCCTTGTCAAATGTTGTGTAGTAAACGTCACCAATCTTTGCCTGAACCTTAGCGATAGCAGTAGTGGGCTTTTCTACGAGAACACCACCTACGATAGGAGCCTCTTCACCGTTTACTGTTACGTTTTCAACTGTTGTGTTTGCAGCAGTAACTGAACCCTTCGTAATCGTACCAGCAACAACAGCTACAGAGTTTGCCCAGAGTTCGCCAGTTGCTGACAACGTTACGTTCTTCACTATACTACCGTCAGCAGAACCACCAGCAAGCATAATACCTGCAATAGCACCTACAGAAGCTGTACCTGTTACAGATACGTTTTCTACAGTATTGCCGTTCATTGCAATCTTAGAAGAAGCGTAACCTACGAGACCACCAACGTATGCCTTACCTACGATAGCAGAACCTTCATTACCCTTTACAGAGCAGTTTTCTACCTTCAATGTAGGACTGTAGTAGTCATAACCGAGGATAGCACCAACACCAGTTACATTCTTAGCATTGATATTTACATTACCAGTTACGTGTACGTTCTCGATAGAACCAGCAGCATTGTAAGCGAAACCTACAACAGCAGCCACGTTGTTACCTGCGAAGTCACCTGTGCTGATAGTTACGTTTTCAATAGTGAAGTTCTTCACTACTGCATTACCACCGATAGCACCGAAGAGACCAGTACAGATGTAACCGTCAGCCTTCTTAGCAGTTTCAGTGCTTGTGAGGTTCTTGATCGTCTTACCTTGACCATCGAAGATACCATCGAATGTAGCGTTGCAATCGTCACCGATATTTACGCTCCAATCAACATCCGCAAGATTGATGTCTGCACCGAGAGCTACATACACACCTGCTGCATTGTACTTCGTATCACCAGCATTTACGCTGTTGCGGAAGAGAATGAGGTCTTCAACACTGCTGATGAGGTAAGGATTAGCTTCTGTACCAGCACCTGCGAGACCTGTCTTCTTAACAACAAGACCTTCGTTTGTAATTTCGCAAGAAACACGGTCGTTGTTTACAACTTCAATAGTACCAGTGAAACCAGACATATCAGACTTAATCACAAGTGCGTTTTCACTAAATTCTGTTGCATCTACCTTGATTGTACCTACACCTTTAATAACCTTTGCAGAAACCAAACTCTTTGCGTCAGTATTAATTGTAGCATCTGCAGCCACATCAAGACCACCAGCGCAAGTCATCACTGCACCATTCTTCAAAGTAACAGTAGATTTACCTGTAGCCTTAGCATTGTGCTCGTTCACAGTAACAGTCAAAGTAGAGTTGTCAAGAACGAGGTTTGCAGAACCCTGACCGTCTGTTTCGTTAGTCTGCCAGTATGTGCCAGCAACAATATTAGCATCCTTTGCGTTAATCATACCCTGATAGAAGTATGCAACAGCAAGGTTAAGACCTATAGTCTCATCATTGTTGTCACCATTGATGTAGATACCAGCGTTAGGATCGCCATCAGTCAAACGGAGGATGCAAGTTTCGCTTGTAACAGTCATGCTACCAGGCTCGTTGATAGTGAGCTTAGTGCCAGCATAGCGTTGATAGTAACCGTAAGTTATAACAGTACCATTTATCTGAGCACCACCAGCATAGTAGAAGATGCAACCATTGGGAACCTTCAACGTTACATTCTCACCCAACACAAATGTATAGGGGCAATAAATATAATAATTTTGACCTGAGTTAGTTAGCGTAATCGTCACCTTAGCACCATTCTCAGTAGTGATATTACCACGGAGATAAGCTCCAGTGAGTTCTTCTGTAACATCCTTGCAGATAACCACTGTTTGGTTGTCGTCTGTTACAGCTGCGAATGCAGCGCTCAATGTAGCGTATTCTACATCACCAATCTTAGCAACAGCAGGAACTTTAGCTACTGTACCATTTGCATCGAGCACATAGCCTTCAGCAATATACGTTGTTGCAAAAGCCTTAGCTGTTGCATCAGTGAATGTACCGCCCTTAACAACAGTTGTGCCATAGATAGCGTATCCACTATTGTGGGTATTCTCAAATGTACCGCCGCTGATTTCCATTGAAGAGTTAGCCTGCACACGGAAGTGACCCTTGAATTCACCATCGGTAATCACATAAGTTGCACCGCCGTTAGCATCGAGCAGACAAGAAGTCCAACCATGCGTCTGCTGACCGTTGTTGATACTGAACGTACCGCCATTGATAGTAACATTAGCCGCACCATCTGCCAGAATAGTGGCGTTACCAGCATTATTATTGTGGAGTGCACCGCCATTAATAGTAAGCGTAGAGTTCCAAGCATAGATTACGTGACAACCGCTTCTGTTTCCAGAGATTTCACCGCCATTGATAGTGAGAGTTGCGTTAGAATTGTATACACCATTATTAGCACTCACACCATCGGCAATTGTCATTGTAGAACCAGGCTGGTTATTCAATGAGTAACCACCAATAGAAGTAAACGTACCACCATTGACATTTGCAGTACCGTAGTTAAAGATTGCTGCACCGCCGTTAGTACCCTTAGCATTGATAGTACCGCCGTTGATAGTCAACTTAGCAGAAGCTACATTTTCGCCACCATCGCCATAACCGTTGTAGATACCACGAGCATTGATAGAGCCATTACCCTTAGTATCCTGGATAGTCAAAGTACCTAAGTTATTGATTGCATACTTAGTAGCCTCATCCTGACGAGTTACTTTCTTACCATTAAGGTCAAGCACTACAGTCTCACCCTCGGGGATTACGATGGTCTCAGTGATAATGATAGGCAACTCGTTGCTATTGTCTGCCAAGGCAGCCTGAAGCTCTGCGAGAGTAGCTACCTTTACTTCCTTAACTGCCTCAACAACTTCACCGTTCTCATTCATCTCATAGCCATCGGCAATATGCTGTTTCTCGATGAGGTTCTCGAAGGTACCACCCTTGATAGTTGTACCTGTTGTACCCCAAACATCACCACCTGAGCTGTTTGAGAAAGTACCGCCATTGATTGTAGTCTTGCCATTGGCATCATACACGCAGCAACCGCCTGCAGAGCTGTCATTGTCGGCAACGAATGTACCACCATTGATGGTTATTGTACCATTATCGTAAGTATAGAGCACATTATCTGTCATACCGGCTGTACCGGTACAAACAAGCTCACCGTCGTTGATAACAACAGTTGCACCACCAGCAGCAATAGCACCGTGGTTACCGGCAATTTTACCACCGTTTACCGTAACTGTACCACCAAGTGCATTAATTGCAAAGTTATAAGTTCCCTCTGCCTTCTGCTCTATATGACCACCATTGATAACGATATCACCACCATACTGGTAGAGTGCTGAACCACCATTGCTGTCAATACCATAAATAGAACCGCTCTCAACAGTCAGTTTTGAACCATCTTGTACAAAGATACCACGAGAGTTGATTGAGCCATTACCCTTTGTATCCTTAATAGTCAAAGTGCCATAATTATCTAAAGAATAGATATGCCTGGTAGTGCTTCCCTCTTGATAAACAACTGTTACAGTCTTACCATTGAGGTCAATGGTAAGTTCCTTACCTTCGGGGATTGTAACCACCTCAGCAAGTACTACATTACCAATCAAAGTAATAGTTTCTTCATTCTGAGCTGCAGCTACTGCCTCAGCGAGAGTGTTATAAGGAGTTGTACCGATTTGTGCAACAGGAAGTACATTTGTATATGTATATTCTGTAGCAGCTGTTACTGCAACCATTTCGGCATTGCCTTCCTTATTTTCAGGCTTAACATTAGCAGCAGTCTTAGTTACAGCTGCTTCTGTCACACCCACACCATAGTCGAGGAGGATGTCAGCACCACCTTCAGGAGTGCCTGTGAATGTAGTGTTGTTAACAGTCAATACTGACTTACCACCTGCAACTGACGATAGTACACGAACAGGAATTTGGTCAGCAGCTACGTCAGCACCACAGTTAGTGAATGAACAGCCATCGATAGTTACAGTTTGTGTACCTGCGGCCTTGTGGTTGAGGTTGATAGCCTTGTTCAAGTTAGAGAATGCTACATTTGTCAAAATGATAGCACCGTCTGCATTTGTATAAACAGCTTCCTTGATAACACCTTCGAATGCACAGTCTGTCATAGTAAGGTTGAGTGTACCAGTAGTACCAGAAATAAACACCTTACCCATGTTTGCACAGTTCTCAAATACAAGGTTTACTGTGTGCTCAGTAGTCTTAGAACCCCATGCACCGCAACCGTTCAAATACTTCACGGTCAAAGTCATGTCAGCAGTAATAGCCAAACCGCTATTGTCGTTCTTATCTGTATTACCGAGGTCGAAGTCGCGCTCAGCACCACCAGTTACATTTGCACCGTTACCATAAACAGTGAGTGTGCTTGTAACAGGAGCATGTTGGAGTGCACCTACATCAGCACCGGGCTTACAGTAGAGCACTGTGTTAGCCTTACCTGCAACTGCTTCAACAGCAGCCTGGAGTGTAGCGTAGTAGTTAGTACCGTCAGTTACGGTGTTAGTACCGTACAACGATTCGTAGTTGCTAGCATCCATACCAGCTGGGAGCTGTACGTAGTTTGCGAGAGCATCCTTCAATTCAGCGAGCGTGCTAACACTCGTCTGCGCAGAAGCAGGCAACGCAAAACCCAACATCATCGCCACGAGGGCGAACATGAATTGTTTTAGCTTCATCATAAAAGTTAATTAATTAAATATTGTGTAATTGATTATTTCAACTCTACTGTGTACCTCTATGAACGACTCGCCACAAGGAACCATACACCAAGGCACGCAAAATTAAACACATTTTTACAATCACAACACCCTTTAGACCAACTATTTCATACAACTTGCTGATTTTTACACATTTACCCCCCCCCTGATTGCTATCTAGAGGTATCAAAAAGAGGGGGTATCAAATCGCTTATCGCAAATGCTATTTACTAACTCACTATTAGTTTAAACTAAGTCTCAATTAATTTAAATTAAGTCTCTTTTAATTTTCACTAATTCCCAATTAAAAAATAATGAGCCGTAGGTTAGTTCTGAAGTTATAAAGAACCTACGATACGTTATGAGATTCTGAGGTTCTTAAGTAACCATTCGAACTGCATAACCTCAGAACTTCAGGAACTTCCCTCTCCCGTATTCACATCACCTATTCGCATATAGATTTTATAAATGTCATTTTCTTGTTAATTCATTTGCCGTATCAGAAAAATGTTTGTTCCTTTGCATCAGAGAAACAAAACAATTCATTGAAAACAATTAAAATTTATACGACTATGACAAAGAAATTTATCTGTACAGTATGTGGTTATGTTCATGAAGGTGAGACTGCTCCCGAAAGATGCCCCCAGTGCAAAGTGCCTGCTACAAAGTTTAAGGAAGTAGACGAATCTGCGGGTTTGGCGTTTGAAACAGAACACGAACTTGGCGTGGCAAAGGGTTGCGACGAGGAAATGATTAAAGACCTTAACGCGCACTTCATGGGTGAATGCACAGAAGTGGGAATGTACCTTGCAATGAGCCGCCAGGCAGACCGCGAAGGTTATCCCGAAATTGCAGAAGCCTTCAAGCGCTATGCTTGGGAAGAAGCTGAACACGCAGCAAAGTTTGCAGAACTCCTCGGCGACGTGGTTTGGGACACAAAGACAAACCTCGAAAAGCGCATGATGGCAGAAAACGGTGCTTGCTCTGACAAGTTCCGCATCGCTCGCAATGCTAAGGCACAGAACCTCGACGCTATTCACGACACTGTTCATGAAATGGCTAAGGACGAAGCTCGCCACGGTAAGGGTTTTGAAGGTCTTTACAATCGTTATTTTAAGAAGTAAAATTACCATCCGATTCATAGGGACGCACGGTTTGTGCGTCCTTTTTTAATTGCAATCAATAGACTTTAACTTGAGCTAAGCATACCGTCGTATGTTTAAAGGACGCACGCGCCGTGCGTCCCTACGGGCACATTGATTTTTGACCAGAGGAAAGCAATTGAACGGTAGGGACGCACGGTTCGTGCGTCCTTTTTGCAATTGGTTATTCGGCAAAACACACGTATGCATTTAGGACGCACGAGCCGTGCGTCCCTACCGAGCAAGTGAAATTTCCATTGGTATTTTTTTGGGGGGGGCATAAAAAAATGAGCAGCAGTGTTGCTACTCATTTTTTTATTTATAGTTTATCGGTTCAAATTTACTTAATCAAATTCTTACCCGTCATCTCTGCAGGCTGTTCGAGACCCATGATGTGGAGAATTGAGGGTGCTACGTCGGCGAGGACACCGTCTTCAACCTTTGCTTCCTTGTTTTCTGTTACGTAAATGAAGGGAACGGGGTTGAGTGAGTGCGCAGTGTTGGGCGTGCCGTCGGGATTAATTTCGTTATCAGCGTTACCGTGGTCGGCAATGATGATTGTTTCGTAACCTACAGCCTTTGCTGCTTCAACAGTTTCAGCTACGCAAGCGTCAACAGCCTTAACCGCCTTTTCTACAGCTTCATAAATACCTGTGTGACCTACCATGTCGCAGTTTGCAAAGTTCACCACGATGAAGTCATACTTATCTTCCTTGATTGCAGCAACGAGTTTGTCCTTTACTTCGTAAGCTGACATTTCGGGCTGGAGGTCGTAAGTAGCCACCTTGGGAGAAGCCACGAGGATGCGGTCTTCGCCTTCGTAGGGAGCCTCACCGCCGCCGTTGAAGAAGAAGGTTACGTGAGCGTACTTCTCAGTTTCTGCTGTGTGCAACTGCTTAAGTCCCTTGCTTGCGATGTATTCGCCGAGCGTGTTAGTAACATTTTCCTTGGGGAAGAGGATGTGTACGTTCTGGAATGAAGCATCGTAGGGAGTCATGCAGTAGAACTGGATGCCAGGAATTGTCTTCATACCTGCTTCGGGCATGTCCTGCTGAGAGAGTACGATAGTGAGTTCCTTCGCACGGTCGTTGCGGTAGTTGAAGAAGATAACCACGTCACCTTCCTTGATTGTGCCGTCTACATTTGCGTTATTGATGGGAAGAACGAACTCGTCGGTAACATCAGCGTCGTAACTTTCCTGCATAGCCTGGACCATGTCAGTAGCCTGCTTACCCTTGCCTTCTACGAGAAGGTCGTAAGCTTCCTTCACGCGCTCCCAACGCTTATCACGGTCCATTGCGTAGAAACGACCTACGATAGAAGCGATTGCAGCACCGTTAGCTGTGCAAACGCCCTGGAGCTGTTCGATAAAGCCCTTACCGCTCTTGGGGTCAGTGTCGCGACCGTCCATAAAGCAGTGTACGAAAGTCTTGTCCTGTACGCCATATTCCTTCGCCACTTCGATGAGCTTGAAGAGGTGGTCGAGAGAAGAGTGCACACCACCGTTAGAAGTGAGACCCATGAGGTGAAGGCCCTTACCGTTCTTCTTTGCGTATTCGTAAGCTGAAACAACTTCGGGATTCTGAAGGATAGAACCGTCAGCACAAGCGCGGTTGATCTTCACGAGGTCCTGATAAACGATACGACCTGCGCCGATGTTCAAGTGACCTACCTCAGAGTTACCCATCTGACCGTCGGGCAAACCAACATTTTCGCCAGAAGCCTGGAGCTGTGAGTTAGGATAATTTGCGAAAAGCGAATCCATGTAAGGAGTAGCCGTTTGGAAGATAACGTCGCCCTTACCCTTGTTACCAATGCCGTAACCGTCGAGGATCATTAAGAGAGCTTTCTTTGCCATAGTATTATTATTTATTAAATGTGTTATTTGAAAGTGTGTCTAGAAAATCTTGAAGGTCTAGAAAATCTAGATTATTAAAATCTCGGTCGTATTTTAGCGCACTGCGATGCACTCAATTTCTACCAAAGCGTTCTTGGGGAGCGTCTTAACGGCAACTGCTGAACGCGCGGGGCATGTGCCGGGGAAGAATTCGGCATATACGCTGTTCATATCCGCGAAGTCTGCCATGTCAGCGAGGAACACGGTAGTCTTCACTACGTTCTCCATCGTCAAACCTGCTTCTGCAAGGATGTTCTGCATGTTTGTGAGCGACTGGCGCGTCAATTCTTTCACACCGCCCTGCGCAAATTCGCCCGTAGCTGGGTCGATGGGGAGCTGACCGGAAACAAATACGATGCCATTGGCTTCAATTGCCTGGCTGTAGGGACCAATAGCTGCGGGAGCCTTGGTGGTTGCAATTTGAGTTTTCATTATTTTGAGATTGTTGAGAGTTAAAATTGGAAGAGATTGTTACTAAAGACACTATAGATATTATAGGGACTATAGATACCACAGGATTTTTTACTTCAAGAAGTCATCAAAGTAGCGCGTGATACGCTCGTGCAAGTGCACCATATCCTTGCCCATCATATTGTGACCCTGTCCGGGATATACGAAATAGTCGGGCTGCGTGCCGGCATCTGCGGCTGCGCGGAGGAAAGAGAGGCTGTGCTGCAAGATACATGTGGGGTCGTTATACCCTACGATGATTTGGAGACGGCCCTTCAAGTTCTTCGCCTTGTTCAAGAGGTTTGAACCTTCGTAACCTTCGGGATTCTCCTGGGGAGTATCCATGTAGCGTTCGCCGTACATTACTTCGTAAAGCTTCCAGTCGATTACGGGTCCGCCGGCTACGCCTACCTTAAACACATCGGGGTATGAGCACATGAGGTTTGTGGTCATAAAACCACCAAACGACCAGCCATGTACGCCCAAACGATTGGCATCAACATAGGGAAGCGACTTCAAATATTCTACGCCCTTTATCTGGTCTTCCATTTCGACAACACCAAGACGGCGGTGCGTGCAACTTTCAAACTCGAAACCGCGATACTGCGAGCCACGATTGTCGACAACAAAGATGAGGTAGCCCTTCTGCGCCATATAGATTTCCCAAGGACGCGCAGCGTAGTTCCAACTTTCGTCAACGTTGTGCGCATGAGGACCTCCGTAAACATAAACTACGGCGGGGTACTTCTTCACAGGGTCGAAATTTACGGGCTTTACCATGCGGAAGTAAAGGTCTGTGCTATCATCCGCCGCCTTAATCGTGCCGCAAGAAAACTCGGGCACATTGTAACCCGCCCAAGGCGTTCCTGCCTCATGAAGCGTAATAGCCGAGGGCTTTGTGGTGCTTAAAAGGTCCATCTGTCGGTAAACGCCGGGAGCGCGCCAGGTATCGCAAAGATAGTTTCCGCTTGCCGAAAGACGCGCACTATGTACGCCCTTACCATTATCAAGAAGCGTGCGCTTCAGTGTCTTTACGTCCACACTATAATAGTTGTGGCGGATGGGGAGTGCTTCATTCGACTTGTAGATAATGCTCTTCGCCTTCTCATTAAAGCCAAGCACGTCAATAACCTCGAAGTTGCCCTTCGTGAGCTGCGCCAATTCCTTACCCGTAGTATCAAAGAGGTAAAGGTGATTGTAACCGTCGCGACGAGATTGGTAAATAAACTTCGTATCGTCCCAGGGGAGGAACTCAATCGGCGTCATGGGTTCTACATAACGGGCATTGGTTTCCGTATAAAGCACCTGCTTGCGCGCACCAGTAAGCGCGTCGTAAGCAACAAGTTCTGACTTATCCTGCGAACGGGGAACTTCAATCACATATACCGTCTGTTCGTCGGGACTCCAGGCTACATTTGTAAAATAGCGGTCGGTGTTATCACCCGTTTGGAGGTAAACCGTCTTATCAGTAGCAGGGTTGTAAACACCTACCCAAACTTTATGGCTTGTCATGCCTGCCATGGGATATTTCTCGGGCGCAAGTGTTGCCACACGAGGAGAATTATCCACGAGGGGGAAGTCTGTCACCATTGTTTGGTCCATCTTGTAGAATGCAAGGAGGTTTCCCTTCGGACTCCAGAAGAGACCGTTGTGAATACCAAACTCATCGCGGTGCACACTTAATCCATATTGCATTTCGCGAGACCCGTCGGTGCTGATTTGAGAAACAGTTCCGTCGGCCTTCTGCACAAAGAGATTCCAGTCCTTCAAATATGCCACACACTTACTTGCGCGTGCCACACCTCCCTCGGGAATACCTGCGGGAAGGGCAAGTGTCCACACAATTTGCTTCTTTGTCCAATCGTAGCGCACCAAGAATTTGCCGGTGTTAAACTCTGCCACCGTTTCTCCGGGAATGGGGAAACTGGCATTGAGAAGGTTGCGCACTTTGCCGTACTTTTCTACGTCCAAAGCGGCATTCACTTCGTCTTCTGTGAAGAGCACAACAGGATTCTTGAGGAGTTTTCCCTTAGCATTCGCAAGTTGCTTCACTTCCTCTACTTCCAAATGCATAAGATTATCACCCCACCACGCTGTGTAGAGGTTCTTGGGTTGCAAATTCCAGTAATTTGAGCCGCCCCACATCAAATCGTCGAGCGTAAACTGCTTGAGTTGTGCCGTCATAAGGGTTGGAAGGAAAGCAAGGGCGAGAGCCAATGCTCCTTTTATGAAATTGGTAAACATATAAATAGGTTAAGGGTTTTTATTAAATTGGAGTTCACTTTATTCCTCCTTGCAATAGAACAGGAAACGGTCTTCCAAACCATATTCTTGGAATAGTTCCAGCATCTCTTCGTTCCAACTGATCCTACGATGATGCTCTTTCTGATTCTGAATATAATTCTTGACCACATCTTTATCTCCTATCGCATAGGTAAAGGCTGCATAAGATTTTGCCCACCCATTAAATTTAGGAAAGAGTTGGGAATTTGCCTCCATATAGTTTCTCGCGGAAATTTTCAGTTCTCTCATAAAATCTGAAAGCGCTATTGTTGGTGGAATTTCTACAAGCATATGAATATGGTCGGGCATTCCGCCAATTCTGTGTAACACGCATCCTTTTCCTTTAACGAAACCGTAAATGAATTTATAGAGTTCCCTCTCATACTCCTCCGTTATAGCGGGCACACTACTATGCGTGCGAAATACAATATGATAAAGTAGAGATGTATAACTCATAATGACACCTATATGATTTCAGGAAAGAAAAGATTCCCGTAATGCCCCCGTAGGAGGGGACACTTGCCTAACCGCTGGTGAACGCAGTGAACCTGCGGTAGTGGGGAGGCATTTGGAATTATCTATCGGTCCCCGTAGGAGGGCCCACAGCAATTGGATTTCAGAGGTATTTTTCCTAATATGGAAGTACGGATGTTGTGGGTCCTCCTACGGGGACCGTATGGGAGTGCTGACGGATTTCCGCCATTCCGCAGGTTCGTTTCACTCACCAGCGGTTAGGCACGTGTGCCCTCCTACGGGGGCATTACCGATTGTTATCCCGCCACTCTCACACACCATCGCTGTTATCACTTCTGCCCAAACTTACGAGCAAAAGGTTTCTTGCCGTCTTTGCGATCAAAGGGCTTCTTTGTGCGGTCGAAGGGCTTACTTCCCTTGTCAAAGGACTTGCCACCCTTATTGAAAGGCTTGTCCCCGCCACGCTTTTCAAACTTACGGGGTTGGTGCTCGCGGTCTCCCTCTTCGCCTTCGGCCTCACGGCGACGACGGCGCTCAAGAGCGTCTTGGTTGCGCACAAATTCCTGGTGGCGGCGCTTGAGAAGTTCGTAAGCGGGATCGTAATCGTCGTTGCGCTCAATCTGGCGGGGACGGTCGTTAAATTCTCCGCGGTCGCGCTTGAAGCGGCGCTTTTCGCCCATCTTACGGAGTTCGCCTTCGGTCTTCACCTCACCACCTTCGGCACGGAAGTCCTTCATCTTGCCGTCGAAAATCACATACTTGCGAAGTTCACAATCGAGCGCGCCGTTGTAAAGGGGCGTCTTGAGCGACGGACGCATACCTATTTCGCGGAAGAGGTCTTCCTTGTAAGAAATTACATGTGCCTCGCAACCCTTAAAGGCATGCTTCAGGCGGTTGCCGAGTGTGCGATAAATTTCATAAAGATCCTCGGGCTTCAAACGCTCTCCGTAGGGAGGATTTGTAATCATTATCGCAGGTTGTTCGGGCTGCTGGAAATCACGCACATCGCGCTGCTCGATTTCAACAAGGTCTGCCACGCCGGCATTCTTGGCATTCGCACGCGCAGCCTCAACAGCGCGGAGGTTCAAGTCGTAGCCATAGAACTTATAGTCAAATTCGCGTTCCTCAGAATCGTCGTTATAGATTTTATCAAAGAGGTCGGCATCAAAATCCTTCCACTTTTCAAAACCAAACTCCTTGCGGAACACACCGGGGTAGATGTTGCGCGCCATGAGTGCGGCTTCGATAAGAAGCGTTCCCGAACCGCAGAAGGGATCTACGAAATCGCTCTTCATATCCCAGCCCGAGAGCTTCACAAGTCCGGCAGCAAGCACTTCGTTAATGGGTGCCTCAACCGTAGCGACGCGATAGCCGCGCAAGTGAAGGCTTTCGCCCGAAGAGTCTAACGAGAGCGTCGCCACATCTCCGGCGATGTGCATGTTCAAGCGAATGTCGGGATTGGAGATGCTGATGTTGGGGCGGTCGCCCGTAGTGTCGCGGAAATAATCCACGATGGCGTCCTTCACCTTATAGGCAACGAACTTTGAGTGACGGAACTCATCGGAATAAACCACCGTATCTACGGCAAAGGTTGTATCATTATCCAAGAAATCTGCCCAATTGATGGCGCGCACTTCATCGTACACATCTTCGGCACTGGTGGCCTTGAAATGCTTAATGGGTTTGAGGATGCGCACTGCCGTACGGAGGCAGAAGTTCGCACGATACATCATTTCCTTGTCGCCCGTAAACGAAACCATACGGCGACCGATTTGCACGTTGTCCGCACCGAGCTCAATCAACTCTTGTGCCAACACTTCTTCAAGACCCTGAAAGGTCTTTGCGATGAGTTCAAATTGCATAGTTAGGTACTATCGTTATTTATTACCGCCTCCGTTGCTCACAACAGAGACCGCACACATATTTGCTACAATGGAGTTGCGAGTCGACGCGCACGCGCACACTCCTTACACGTTACAAAATTACAGAATTTTAACGGTATGCATCGCATAAAATCCTCATTCTTTTCTTACAGAAAACAAGTTTTCGCTCCTGCCTCACCATTTTGCGGTCTGAACTCCCGACTTCAACATGCCGACTTGACAGATTTAAACTAAAAAAGTAGGGCAAATATAGATGTTGCCCCGATAGATTTTCACAACCTCACACCCACGAAAAATGAAGAAAAAAGCAAAATAATTGTGGTGTTAATAAGTGTTAACGTATTTGCATTTCGCTCAAAAATTTTGTATATTTGTACTACGGAAGTGGAGATCGCCCTAAACATCAGGGTTGTCTCCACTTTTTTCGTTCACAATGTTACTTATTCTGCCTCAAAAATAAGTATTATCGTTTTTTCAAGGTTACTTATTGGCGTCACAATGTAACTTATCGTTTTTCCGATAATAGATATTGTTGCGATTTCAAGTAGTACGAATGTTAATGTATGTTAAAGTTTGAGGCGAAAAATGCGAAAAAATGAAGACCGAACTGTGAGCAAATGCCCCAAGAGGGGTAAAACGTGCATTTTCCACATTTTTCACACCCCACTTAACACCTCATTTTGTCATTTTACACCCCCAAAAACGAGGGTTTTAAAATTGAAGCAAAAAAAAATCACACTTTTTCGCGAAATTTTAACATTAAAAATTACCCTTTGACTTTCTTTGTCAAGGATAGCGCCGAATTTTGCAGTGTCAATTCAAAACAACAGTATTTACATGCTAAAATTTAACACTATGTATACTATGAGAAACACAGCAATGTTTAACAAAGCGTACACAACAAAGACAACTACTGAAATTTCAGCACTTGTTAGTCTTGCCGCACTTTACAGCAAACTCCTGGGTGAAGAAATCACGCAGCGCAAATTGTGCCACCTGCTTCACGTTCAAATTTCGGGATTTATGCTCTTCCTCCTTGCTGCTTGGAACATACTTGCTTTAACACTGGGCATCATCTGGTTTGCAGCAGCACTATATGGCGCTAAGGAGGAGTGGAACAGCAAGAAGTAACATGCTCTCCGAACCGTGTAAAAAAAAAAAACTGTTTCATCCGAGCATGCTGACAAACAATCTACACATGCAACAGATGAAACAGTTTTATGATTCAGAAGCACTCCGCAACACGAAGCGGGTAGTGCCTACGCACTCAATAATTTTATATAGAAGTCGAGGGCATCATCCAGTTCACTCAGGCAAATGTATTCATCGGCAGTGTGTGAACGGGCGGAGTCGCCAGGTCCGAGTTTGAACGAAGGGAAGGGCATCAAGGCTTGGTCGCTCAATGTGGGCGAACCGAAGGGCGTGCCGCCCAATGCGATGCACCGCTGAATGAGGTGATGACTTTCGGAAATAGAAGAAGAGTTCAGGCGTGTGCTGCGAGCCTTAACGTCCGACATAAGGTGGCGGGTAATGTAATCAAGCACTTCTTGATTGCTATAACATTCGTTGGTGCGCACATCCACGACAAAGGTACACGTGTCGGGCACGACATTGTGTTGCGTACCCGCATTCACCTGCGTCACACTCATTTTTACAGGACCAAGCAGGGGCGACACATGCTCGAATTGGTGGGTGCGCACCCATTCTATATCGGGAAGTGCTTGATAAATAGCGTTCACCCCTTCGTTGCGAGCAGCATGTCCCGAAATGCCGTGGGCAGTGCAATCGAGCACCATCAGCCCCTTTTCCGCAATAGCAGGATGCATGCCCGTGGGTTCGCCCACAATAGCCACGTCTATCGGAGGCAGGAGGGGTAAGGCGCGCTCTATGCCGTTGCGCCCCGACACTTCTTCTTCCGCCGAGGCAAGGTAAACAAGGTTGTAGGGCAGTTGTCCTTCGTCAATGCCGTTAAGGTGCATGAAGGCAAAGAGGAGCGACACGAGTCCGCCCCCGCAGTCGTTCGACCCCAGTCCATAAAGGCGGTCGCCCTCAAGTGTGGGCACATGGGGCGCGCGTTGCCACCCACTGACGGGTTTTACGGTATCGATATGGGCATTGAGGAGCACGGTCGGACGGTTGGGGAGCATCGTTTTACCCACACACCACAAGTTGTTTGCTTCGCGCTGGGGAGCGAGACCCTGTGCGAGCATATAGCGTTCCAACGCATCGGCCTTTTGCGACTCTTCGCGACTAACGGCGGGGATGCTGATAAGTTCTGAAAGGAGAGCTTGCATAGTTTACTATCTTTACGAATGTTCACGGAATGTGACGACAAGATGTCCGTACAAAGTTGCGTAAATTGCCTGGATTGTTAAAAAAAATCTCCCACAAACTGCCTGTGGATGGAGAAAAACCTATAACTTTGTCACAAATATACCGTACGCAAGCGCCCAAACCACCCGTTTTGGGTTGCAAGTATGTGTTCAATTCAACTCACTTATGCTTAACAATTCACACTTTGCCACCCTCATCCAAGAGCAAGCAGCCAAGTATGGCGAAACTCAGGTAATGTCGTACCGCGATTACGACTTAAACCAATGGATTCCCATTTCGTGGAACACCTTTGCCGAGAAGCAAGTATTGATGTCGCGTGCGTTGCTCGCACTCGGTGTTGAGGTGCAAGAGCGTGTGGGTGTGTTCTCACAGAATAAGCCCGAATGTCTTTTCGTAGACTTCGGGGCGTACGCGATTCGCGCTATCACCATTCCTTTCTTTGCTACAAGCAGCACGGCGCAAGTGGCGTATATGATTAACGACGCTGAAGTGCGCTACGTCTTTGTGGGCGAACAGCAGCAGTACGACACCATGATGGCGCTGGGCGACGCTTGCCCCACGCTCAAGCAGGTGATTATCTTTGACCCCAAGGTGGTGCGTGCGGAAAGTGACACGATCTCTATTTACTTGGATGAATTCCTTGCCAACACCGACCCCGCCTTTGATGCAGAACGCAAAAAGCGTCAGGCAGAAGCGCAGGCAAAGGATATGGCAAACATCCTTTATACCAGCGGTACTACCGGACAAAGTAAGGGCGTTATTCTCACCCACGAAATGTACCAAGAAGCGCTTCGCGTAAACTCAAAGGCGGTGCCTATTCGCGAATTTGACACGGCAATCAACTTCCTTCCCTTTGCCCATGTCTTTGAACGCGCGTTCTCTTACTGGTGCTTGGCTGAAGGGCTTCACCTCGCGGTAAACTTGCGTCCGCTCGACATTCAGAAGTCGTTGACAGAAGTTCATCCTAACTGTATGTGCTCTGTGCCCCGTTTCTGGGAAAAAGTGTACCAAGGTGTGCTTCAGAAGATGGAGTCGGGTTCGTTCATCGAGCGCAAGTTGATTAAAAATGCCATTGATGTGGGTTCAAAGTGCTGGTTGGAATACACTTCAAAGTGCTTGCCCATCCCTTGGTTGCTTCGTATGCGCTACAAGTTCTACGACCGCACCATTATTCACTTGCTCCGTAAGACTTTGGGCTTAGAAAATGCCTACTTCTTCCCCACCGCGGGCGCGGCAGTCTCTCCCGAAGTTGAAACTTTCGTACATGCGGCAGGTTTGAACATGCTTGTGGGCTACGGACTCACGGAATCTACCGCCACCGTCTCTTGCGACGTGATTGGCAAACCCTTCACAAAGGGCAGTGTGGGTCGTTTGGTTGACGGACTTGAATGTAAGTTTGGCGAAAACAATGAAATCCTGCTCCGTGGTAAGACCATTACTCCGGGTTACTACAAGAAGCCCGAAGAAACGGCAGCTGCGATTGACAAGGACGGTTGGTTCCACACGGGCGACGCAGGTTATATGAAAGACGGCGAACTCTATCTTACCGAGCGTATTAAGGATTTGTTCAAAACCTCAAACGGTAAGTACATTGCGCCGCAAATGATTGAATCGAAGTTGGTTTTGAACCGCTACAATACTCAGGCGGTTGTCATAGCGGATCAAAGAAAATTCGTATCGGCTCTTATTGTTCCCGACTACGCACTCTTGCGCCAGTATGCCGAAGAGAATGGTTTGAACTGCACCACCAACGAAGAACTTTGTCAGCATCCCGCCATCCTATCTATGATTCAGGAAAATATTGAAGGCTTGCAGCAAGACCTCGCTCCCTACGAAAAGGTAAAGCGCTTCACACTCTTGCCCACACCCTTCACTATGGAGACAGGCGAACTGACCAACACACTGAAGATTAAGCGTCGCGTTGTGTACGAAAAGTATGCCGACATTATTGACGGCATGTACGCAGAATAATGTGCGACTCCGCAGAATATGATTACGATTGAACAACTCAAAGAAACCACAGAGCGCGTAGAAGCGCTCAACCGCTACCTCGATATTGACGCAAAAATTATTGAGCACGAGGAAGAATTGCTCCGCACACAGGACCCCGGATTTTGGGACGACGCCAAGCGTGCCGAGGAGCAGATGAAGAAAGTAAAGGGTCTTGAAAAATGGATTAAAGGTTACCGCGAGGTAAAAACTTTAGCCGACGAACTCGCCCTCGCCTTTGACTTTTACAAAGAAGAAATGGTGACGGAAGAAGAAGTAGACGAAGCTTATGCAAATACCCTCCGTGCGTTGGAAGAATTAGAGCTTCGCAATATGCTCCGTCAGGAAGAAGATCCGATGGACTGTGTCTTAAAAATCAATTCTGGCGCAGGTGGTACAGAAAGTCAGGACTGGGCGTCGATGCTTATGCGTATGTATATGCGCTATGCCGAAGCTAATGGTTATAAAGTAACTATTGTGAACCTCCAAGACGGAGATGAAGCCGGCATTAAGACAGTTACGATGGAGATTGAGGGCGATTCTGCCTACGGTTACTTGAAGAGTGAAAACGGTGTGCACCGCCTCGTTCGCGTTAGCCCTTACAATGCTCAGGGTAAGCGCATGACGAGCTTCGCTTCGGTATTCGTGACTCCCTTGGTGGACGACTCTATCGAGGTTTACGTAGATCCTGCCCGCATCAGCTGGGATACCTTCCGCTCGGGCGGTGCTGGTGGTCAGAATGTCAATAAGGTAGAAACCGGTGTGCGACTCCGCTACCAATATCAGGACCCTGACACAGGCGAGGAAGAAGAAATTCTCATCGAAAATACGGAGAGTCGTAAGCAGCTTGAAAATCGCGAGAATGCCATGCGACTCTTGCGCTCACAACTCTACGACCGCGCCCTGCAAAAGCGTAAAGCCGCGCAGGCTAAGATTGAAGCGGGCAAGAAGAAGATTGAGTGGGGCAGCCAAATCCGTAGTTACGTCTTCGACGACCGTCGCGTGAAGGACCATCGCACAGGTTATCAAACCAGTGACGTAGGTGGCGTGATGGACGGCAAGATTGACGGCTTCATCAAGGCATATTTGATGGACGAAGGCGGTGTTGGCGTGGAGTAAAACAGAGACGTTCCAACAAGTCCAGTTCTCCATAACACCTATAACTCCTATAACATCTATAATATCTAGAATATCTAGGAACATCTACACCCTTCTCTAAAAACTAAAAACCTAAAACTAACATATTATGTCTAAACATCATCAAGCTAAAAAGGAAGCACGCAAGGCCAAGGAAGAAAAGAAGGCCATGAAGGTGCTTTTCGCAGTCGTTGCCGCACTCGTAGCCCTCGGCATCTTGGGTATCGCAACTGCAAGTTTGCTTTAATTACTATCAGTGGTTAAACTACAAACATTTACAGGGAGATAGCGACCATTCATTGGTTGCTATACTCCCTGTTGTTTTTTTCTAACAAACCAGACCCATAGAAACAACTCCCGTATGGCACTTGAAATAGAACGCAAATTCCTCGTTACGGGGGAGTACAAACACCTTGCAAGTTCGCACTCACGCATCATCCAGGGGTACATAAGTAGTCAGAAAGGACGCACAGTGCGTGTGCGTCTTCGCGACAAACAAGGGTTCTTAACGATTAAAGGACCTTCACTCAACGGCGGACTCTCCCGCTACGAATTTGAGAAGGAAATCACCTTTGACGAAGCGCTTTCCCTGCTCCGCCTGTGCGAACCCGGCGTTATCAACAAGGTGCGCTGGCTCGTGCCCGTAGGGAAGCACACCTTTGAGGTGGACGAATTTTTCGACGATAACGAAGGACTCGTTATGGCAGAAGTAGAACTCAACGATGAAAATGAAACTTTTGAGCGCCCCGACTTCTTGGGAGAAGAAGTAACAGGCGACCGTCGTTTCTACAACTCTTGTCTGCGCCTTCACCCCTTTAAGGAATGGGGACACGACGCGCAAACACCCTCCTAAAGTCCAATGTTACAACCCTCATAAGCATACTAATCATAATACATCATACAATGAAAAAAATCTTTACTCTTCTCTGCCTCTTTACGGTACTCCTACCGATTGCTGCGCAGACTCCTTTCGTCAACCTTACGCCCAAGGCGAAGTCGATGACAACAACGGCAGGCGAACTCACCCTGCCCGAAGGTTTTGTAGTGAACACGGCGAACCTGCCCGACAGTTTGGCCGCAGAAGCTACAAAGTTTGTGGATGCCATCAACTTGGCAACACCGCTCAATGCTACTACAGCAAGTGATGATGCCACTGCGCTCATCCAAATGGCTTTTCCCGAAGCGTCCATAGATGCTGAAGGATACAACCTCAACATCACTGCTGAAGGTGTAAAGATTGAAGCCGCAACAAGTGCTGGTTTCTACTATGCCTTCCAGACATTGAAGAAAATCCTTCCCGCCAACGTGATGGCAGGAGTGAAGGATGAAACCGTAACAAACTATGCGCTCCCCATCGTCAACATTAGCGACGAACCACGTTTCGGTTACCGCGGATTCATGCTCGACGTGGCGCGCCACTTCTTCACAGTCGAAGAAGTAAAGCGCATGATCGACATCATGGCAGTATATAAGATGAACCGCTTCCACTGGCACTTGACCGACGACCAGGGTTGGCGCGTAGAAATCAAGCGTTACCCCAAACTCACTACCGTTGGCGCGACACGTGCAAACTCATGGACCGTTGACATGCACTATGGCGACTATTGGACTAACGAAACTTACGGCCCTTACTTCTATACGCAAGAAGAAATCAAGGACGTTGTGGCTTACGCTAAGGAACGCCACATCGAAATTATCCCTGAAATTGACATGCCTGGGCACTTTGTGGCGGCCATGACGGCATATCCTGAGTACAGTTGCTGGCCTGAGGGCGCGCATGCGCTTTGGGTGACGGGCGGTATCTCAAACGACGTGCTCAATGTGGCAAATCCCGAGGCCGTTCAGTTTGCCAAGAACATCTTGGAGGAACTCTGCGAACTCTTCCCCTATAACCAAATCCACATTGGTGGAGACGAATGCCCCACTTCGGCATGGGAAGGCAACGCACTCTGTCAGCAGCGCTACCGTGAGTTGGGTTTGACCAACTATCGCCAACTCCAGTCTCACTTCATCAAGGAGATTGGCGACTTCCTCGCTTCTAAGGGCAAGAAGATGGCAATGTGGAACGAATCAATTACTGCGGGTGGCGCCGATCTCGACTTAATGCGCGAAACGGGTGCTACCGTATATTGCTGGACGCCCTGTCAGGCGAGTGCGAAAAAGGCAGCGGAAATGGGACTTCCCAATGTCGTAACTGAATACAGCAATGGGTATTACATCAACCGCAAGCAGTGGTCAACAGGTGAACCTACGGGCGCTGGTTATGGTACTGACAACCTCGAAACGGTATATAATTATGTACCCGTTCCCAGCAACATCTCTTCTTCTTTGTTGAAGTATTACACAGGTGTGCAGGGCACGTTCTGGACAGAGCATGTGGCGAACCGCGAATACATGGAATACCTCGCACTTCCCCGTTTGCTCGCCGTTGCTGAAGCAGGTTGGACACAGCAAAAGGACAAGAATTTTGCAGATTTCAAGAAGCGCTTCAACGCTGATACAAAGATGCTCGACTATAACGGTTATGAGTATGGTAAGCACTATGTAGATAAGGAAGGTTCTGGAGAAGGCGACGGCAAGGTTATGCCTAAGACTTCTACTGCCGAAGAACCTTATTGGTATCGCATTGTAACGAAGGCAACTGACGCTCGTAGCGGTCGTTGTTGGGAACTTCTTTCTGAAACTTCGCCCCTTATTGCCGAACATAGCGGAAAGAATGCCAAGGCTGGCCGTGTTTGGACAAATGCTCAAGCATCTGAAGGCGACGCCAACTATGAATATCAGCAGTGGAGTTTTGAGCAGAGCGCGGATTACCCTGGTCGTTACGCCCTTGTCTGCAAGGCGCAGCCCGAAGGTTCGCTCAATCCCACACCCACGGCACAAAATAACAGCGGACGCTGGAACTATGACGCCTCAACCAAGCATTATGCTTTCGTTATCGGTGATGGTGGTTACGGTCCCTCAGGCGCAAATTATTACTACACCGTTCGTAGCGAAAACATCAACGGATGGTACCTCAATTCCTCAATGGCGGGCCAGGGTATGGCGGTGAATTTGTGGACAGATGCCGCAGACGGTAGCGGTGGTCACTGGGAATTCCAGCCCCTCTTCGAACTCGATGAAACACCTGTGCTTCAGGGCTTTAAATGGCTCAAAGAAGGCAGCACTTACGCCTTCCGCAACGCCGTGAAGACTGGTATTTCGCTTGCTGACAACAAAAAGGCGACCTCACTCACCTATACCGAAGACCGCTGGGCGAATGATGCGTGGGAAGTAACCAAGTCTGTCATCAATGCAGACTCTACGCAGACCGTTCGCTTGCGCAATGTGGGCACTAACCGTTACATCGCCGCTCCTGCATCCAGTTCTACGGCGCGCATTGGTAACATCGTGGGCATTGGTGCTACGGCTACGGATATCGTCATCTCTTTGAATCCCGAGGGCGACTTTACCCTTACGGCGGGAGGTAAGAACTTTTACCCCGTAAGCGCTACTTCTTCTGCCTATGCCGGAGCCGTGAGCGCGGGTAACCCTGATAACGGCACGGGACTCGCTATCCGTCCGCAGGGCGCTGCTTGGACGATTGAAGAAGTCAAGGTGGTGAGCTACACTTGCGAAGACGAGCAGGGCAATGCCTTGGGTACATTCACTTGTAGCGAACCTATTGGCGACGAAACCTTTACCCCCGTTCTTCCCGAGATTAAGAACCACACGTATGTGAGTCACGACGCAGAGCGCAACGTATATATTTACAAGCGCGAGTGTTACAGTGTCATCCTTCGCGCTGTTGACACTTTCGGAGGTATTATTAGCGAAACGGAAGTGCCTTGCGCCGTGGGCGAAGCGATTGACTTGACCCCCGAAGCACTTACTTATTTCACGTATGAGTCTTCTTCACTCAACAGCAATACCCTCACACCTACTTCTGACACACTCGTCGTTCACACTTACTCAACCGACGCATGGAGTGGTGTTGCCAGTGTGGGCAAAGTGGTAAATAAGCTCGAGAATGGTCGTTCTTACCTCATCTACGACACATCTCCCAACGCCACAGAACGTATTGGTTTCCGCAATGTAGCGCCCTCAAACCTCCGTGTGGTACGTGCGAACTCGGCTGAGGATCAAACGCCCTACTACACTTGGACGTTTGAAGGCAGTGGTAAGAAGTTTAAGGTGAAGAACGAATACACAGGCCTCTACATCCCCAAGCTCACGCAGAGTGGTCAAATTATCCTCTCCAACACGGGAGACACCTTCACTTTCACGCTTAACGCTGACGGCGAAACCTGGAAGGTGTTGGGCACCAACTCACAGTATTGGGACGGTGTGGCAGACGGTTTCACCGGTTGGCACACTTACGGCCACCCCTATAAGTTCTACGAATACTATGTACAGCCTTACTTCACCGTAAGCGTTGAGTTCGTAACCGCCGACGAAACAGCCGTTTCTCCCGCCCTCAGCAAGTTGGTGAAGGCCGGCGAAAGCGTAACGCTTGTACTCCCCGAAGTGAACGGCCATGCCGTGAAGACCATCGAAAATGCCGAAGCGATGGAGCAGGTAGGCGCTCACGCAACGGTAAAGGTCATCTACGAAGATGTAACCGGCATTGACGCATTGCCCGCCCTCACTCCCGCCGACAATGCTATCTATGATTTGAGCGGACGCCGCGTAAAGGTGGCAGAAAAGGGCATTTATATTATTGGCGGTAAGAAGGTGGTGAAGTAAAGATACACTTGTATCGGATGACTAAACCATCCGTAATGCCCCCGTAGGAGGGCACACTTGCCTAACCGCTGGTGAGCAAGCGAACCTGCGGTGGTGATATACAGTCGAATAAATCTATCGGTCCCCGTAGGAGGACCCACAACAGTTGGACATACAATATAGTTGCTTTAATTTGTCCTGTTGTTGTGGGTCCTCCTACGGGGACCGATAGTGTAATGCTGTTGTCATTCCTAATCTGCAGGTTCACTGCGTTCACCAGCGGTTAGGCAAGTATGCCCTCCTACGGGGGCAATGCATACATAAAGTCCTTAATGAGTCAACCTAAAGTCACGCACATAACTGCTATAGTAATGCCCACAAAATTAAGTTTTAGTTTTTACTCAATCCAACCTCGCATTAAGCCCCCTATTTCACGCCTCAGCAGTTCTGGTTCGCGCCCCTCTTTCTACCCTAAAAACCTCCCATTTAGAAAATAAGTTAAAATTTATTTTGCCAACCCAAATTAAATAACTTTATTTGCGGTTCATTAGCGCCATGTGCGCACAATTTTAATCAGTGTGTGGAGCGCCAGTCGCTCATTGTTCCGAGTTCCTTCGGGGACTCTAATTGCTCATCAAACCCATATTTAACAATTATGGAAGAAATCTTGAATCCTGAAGTAGAAGTACAGGATGTTGCCCCCGTGGCAGAAGTTGAAGTTGCACCTGCAACAGTTGAAGTAGTAGAGGCTCCTGCAGCCGAAAAGGAAGCAAAGAAGGCACAGCCTGCAACGAAGCAGGAAGTGATTGCGCGCCTCAAGGAAATTGCCCTTGACGCCAGCAATGCTGAGCGCGCAGAAATTGACCTGCTCAAGCAAATTTATTACAAGATTCACAACGCGGAAGCTGCTGCTGCCCGCGAGGAATATATCAAGAATGGAGGCCTCCCCGAGGACTTCATGCCCGCTCCCGACAACAGCGAAGCTGAACTTAAGGTGCAGTTGAACATCATCAAGGAAGCGCGTCAGCGTGCTGCCGAAGCCCTCGAAGCTGAAAAGCAGAACAACCTTGAAAAGAAGCTCGCCATCATCGAGCGCATCAAGGAGCTCGTAGCTTCTCCCGAGGATGCCGACAAGCACTATGAGGAATTTAAGAACCTCCAGTCGGACTGGAAGGACGTGAAGACCGTGCCCGCAGAACGCGCTACGGAACTTTGGAAGAATTATCAGCTCTATGTGGAACAATATTACGACTTGCTCCGCATGAACCACGAGATGCGTGCGTACGACTTCAAGAAGAACCTTGAAATCAAGACTGCGCTTTGCGAAGCTGCTGAAAAGCTCATCGAACTTGAGGATGTCATCAGCGCCTTCCACCAGCTCCAAAAGCTCCACCAGGACTTCCGCGAAACAGGTCCCGTAGAACGCGACCTCCGCGAGCAGATTTGGACACGCTTTAAGGATGCTTCTACCGCTATCAACAAGCGCCACCAAGCTCACTTCGAAGATCTTAAGGCGCAAGAGGAAGCAAACCTTGCTCGCAAGACTGAACTCTGCGAAAAGGTTGAAGCAATTAACATCAGCGTCATTGCTTCGTTTAACGAATGGGAGGACCTCACGAAGGAAGTCATTGCCCTTCAGAACGAATGGAAGACTATCGGCTTTACTCCCAAGAAGATCAACAGCCAAATCTTTGAACGCTTCCGCACAGCCTGCGACCGCTTCTTCCAGTCAAAGACTGAACACTTCCGCGGCGTTCGTGATTCTTACGCAAGCAACCTCGCGGCGAAGACTGCCCTTTGCGAAAAGGCTGAAGCCCTCAAGGACGATACTGATTGGGCGAAGACTACAAATATCTTCGTAGAACTCCAGAAGGAATGGAAGACTATCGGTCCCGCTCCCCACAAGAGTTCAGAGGTTATCTGGAAGCGCTTCAACGATGCTTGTAACTACTTCTTCGAACAGAAGAGCAAGTCAAATGTAAGTGTTCGCCAGGAAGAAAATGACAACCTTGCGAAGAAGAATGCCATCATCGAAAAGCTCGAAGCCCTCGTTGAAGCAGGTTGCACCGACATTCAGGTGGTGAAAGACCTCCAGGCAGAATGGAACGGCGTAGGTCATGTGCCTTTCCGCAAGAAGGATAAGGTGTTTAAGCACTATCGTGAAGTGTGCGACAAGCTTTATGAAGCGTTCCACGCTACTGCCGGCAAGCGCAACCTTGAAAACTTCAAGAAGCAGGTGGCTGACAAGGGTGGCAACGACCTTACACGCGAACGCCAACGCTTGCAGCGCGACATTGAAATGAAGAAGAGCGAAATTCAGAACTACGAAACAAACCTTACCTTCTTCAACTCAAAGTCTAAGTCGGGCAACTCACTCGTAGAAGACCTTCTCAAGAAGGTAGAACGCTTGAAGGCAGACCTCGTACTCCTCAACGAAAAACTCGCTGCGGTAAACGAACAACTCAAGAAGTAAATCACTTATAGCATAAGCATGAAGAGGGTGTGCCGACGGCACACCCTCTTTGCAGTTTAATAGAAGGAAGGGAATTTAGGGAGTAAGTAGTAGGGAGTAAGTAGTAGGTAGTAAGTAGTAGAGAGTAGGGAGTAGTCCTTGCGGAGAGAGGGGTTGACAGGTAGGGACGCGATGCGAGGAGGGAGGAGCGCCCTCCGGCCCTTCACTCCGCATGGGTTACTACCTACTCTCTACTACTTACTACATTTGGCGAAAAATTGTGACAGTTTCAGCCTTCATTTTTCGTCATTTTTCGCAGAAAACTTTAACAAACATTAACATACCGCCTACTTGCTGTTGCAACAATATCTATTTGCGGCGCCAGAATAAGTAACATTAAAAACCGGTTGTTTAACCTTGAAAAAACTAGGTAACTTATTTTTTGACCCCAAAAATGGTTTTTTCGGGATAAAAAAAGTGGAGATAACCCTGATTTCATGGGCTATCTCCACTTCCGTAACACAAAGATACAAAATTTCAAAGCGAAATGCAAATCCGTTAACACTTGTTAACACCAATATTATTTCTCATTTTTCGTCATTTTTCGGAGGTGCTACACGCCCTCTTCATACTCCAACAAATCGACTTCAAGATCGGCCGTTTCATCACGCATCACCTTAAGATTCCATCCACCGATGGAGAGTTCGAGTTTCAGCAAGGCACCACCGTCCATACCGGGCATACACACCTGCGAACCAAATACAAGTTTCTGTGCTGTCGACTGTTCCTTATAATAGGTCATACCGGCGAGTGTGCCATACTCACGGTCTTCTGTGCTCAAATAGTTAAGGAATTGGTTCTTGAGAAAGGTGTGGCGATAAACGACTGCCCCATCACGCTTGACGTTGAGGTGCACCACATTATCGTAGAACAAGGTACCAATCACGTCGACCACCACAGGGAGCGATTCGTCGGGACGTCGCTCAATGGTCATGTGATAAACGTGCCCAGCAATCGTATCAACGTAATCTCTCACAGCCACTTTCTCCGCTATGGGAGCAGTCTGCTGTTCCTTCTGCGTAGGTTTAAGCACCACCTCCTCTTGTGTATTTTCGCGCGCCTGCTTCCCACATGACACCAGAGTCACGACCGCTATCGCAAGGTAAAATATCGTTCTCATTTTCATAGTATCTTAATGATTCATCTACGCAAAGTAACAAAGAATCTCTCACACCGGCAAGATTTCGCCCAAGTTTCTGACGTATCAGGCAGGAATGGTGTAATTTTGCCCACAAAATCAATGTGCAGTCAGACACATTTATACCTCTCTAAACTCTAAACCCTAAACTCTCAACTCTCAACTCCATAATGAAATCACTTCTCCCCCTACTGTTCATCAGCCTCATCGCCCTCTTCTCTTGTGATGACATCATTAAAGACCCAACGGATGAAACGCCCTCACCCTTCCCTACCGAATTGGGAAGGCGAACGGTGCTGATTTACTGTGCTGCGCAGAATAGTTTGGGTTACACCAGTTACTCCGGCACTAACAACTGGACAAAGGACTCTACCGAACTCGCTGCTGGAAAGCACTTTATAGCCGAAGATGACCGCCTCCTGGTGTTTGTTGATGATGCCCATCACCCCCGAATGTATCGCTTCAGTGCTGACCGCGACCCTCAACTCGTGTTTCAGTGGGGCACGGATGTCAACTCCTCCAACCCCTCCATCCTCAGGGACGTACTCACACGTGTGAAGGAGCGTTTCCCCGCCACAGAATACGGACTCACCATGTGGTCGCATGCCGACGGATGGATCCCTTCCAGCAACACGACCTACTCCATGTCTCCCCTATCCTTTGGGATTGATGTTGGCGAAAACGGGGATATGCGCTACGATGTCACAGCAGATGGAAAAACGAGTGGCGCACAGATGAACATCACCGACATGGCACGTGCCATCAAGCAAAGCGGATTGCACTTTAAGTACATCTTCTTCGACGCCTGCTTGATGCAATGCGTGGAATCGGGTTACGAACTTCGTGAGGTGACGGACTATATCGTAGCCTCACCCATTACGATTGCGGGCAATGGTGCTTATTACACCCACATGCTGGAGCGTGGACTGTTCTCCGAGAATCCTTGCGACATCGCACAGACCTATTATGAGGACGTCAGCTCCGAGGAGTTGCAGAAGGAGTACGACGATTTTGGCATCGTTATTTCAGCCCTCAAGACCAGCGAACTCAACCCGCTTGCCGAAACCGTCAGAGAAGCACTTAAAGATGTGGATTTTGCCCATCTTGACTTGTCAAAAGCGCACGCCTACAGCGTATATCATGAAAACTACTTCTACCGCCCACATTACTACGACATGAGTTCTGCACTGCGTCAGTTACTCTCCGCAGAGCAGTTTACGACTGTAAACCAAGCGCTTTCGCGTGCCATCCCCTTCTTTGCCGCCTCACAACGCTACTGGGTGGCACCCGCCTACATATTGAGGGAGCAGTATCACCACATCAACACCACGGAGTGTTGCGGCATGTCGATGTTCTTCCCACAACAAGTGTATGCCGACAACGCCGACAAGTGCGACTTCGGCAATCACAACGAGAACTACCTCACCACGGCCTGGGCAAAGGCGATTGGGAAAGGACGGGAATAAGGGTCTCTGAGGTTGGGAGGTTTTAAGGTCCATGCGGTCCGAATGGCTTACTTCTTAACATCAGAACATCTTAACCTCAGAACCTCCATCCTACACAATGTTAAGTTTTCAAAATAAGCGCTGTATTTATGGCGCTCATTGAATAATAAGTTGTATCTTTGCAGAGAAAGTATATCAAATTAATTCTTAACGTAATACGATTCACTAACTATGCGCAAAGCTATTTACACGCTCCTCTTGGGTTGCTTGGCATTGCCCGCTGCAGCCGATTATGAGAATCCTTTGAAGGGTTTTGAGTATGATGCTTCGGAGAATTTGGCTCCGCAGGGTCGCAACGACTGGGAAAATCCCGAGCGCGTTGCCCTCAACAAGCAGCAGCCCCACGCTTGGTTCTTCAACTTTGAGAATGTTGACCAGGCGCGTAAGGTGTTGCCCGAAAACAGTAAGTATTGGCAGTCGCTCAACGGCGAATGGAGCTTCAACTGGGTAGGTAACCCCGAAGAACGCCCCATGGACTTCTTTAAGGTGGACTACGATGTGACAAACTGGGACAAGGTGCAAGTGCCTATGAACTGGAATGTTGTAGGTATTCAGAAGGATGGTTCACAGAAGTACGGTACGCCCGTATATTCTAACCAGCGTGTAATCTTCGCTCACCAGGTGGCTGTTGGCGACTGGAAGGGCGGTGTGATGCGTGAGCCTGCAAAGGATTGGCCTACTTATAAGAACCGTAACGAAGTGGGTTCTTACCGTCGCACATTCACTGTGCCTGCTGACTGGGCAGGTCGTCAGGTGCTCATTAGTTTTGACGGTGTAGACTCTTTCTTCTACCTCTACATCAACGGCAAGTATGTGGGTTTCTCAAAGAACTCTCGCAACACGGCTGAATTTGATATTACAAAGTACCTCGTGGCAGGTGAAAATGTTGTGGCAGTAGAAGTGTATCGTCACTCTGACGGTTCGTTCCTCGAAAGCCAGGATATGTTCCGCCTCCCCGGTATCTTCCGCACTGTGGCAATTTCTTCTAAGCCCCAGGTACAGGTGCGCGACCTTCAGGCAATTCCCGATTTCGACAAGGACTTCGTGAATGCTACACTTGCTATTGATGCTGAAGTGCTCAACCTCACAAGCAAGAGCGTGAAGGGTTATACGATTGATTATTCACTCTATGCTGTAGAACTCTACGGTGAGAAGACTACTGCCGTTCCCGGTGTTTCTGCTTCTGTAAAGGTGAATGCGCTTGCAAAGAACGATGCTGACCACGCGAAGGTAACAATGCAGGTGGGCGCTCTCGTGAAGAAGTGGAGTGCTGAAGAACCTTACCGCTATGTGCTCGTTGGTCAGTTGAAGGACAAGAAGGGCAAGGTGGTAGAAACATTCTCTACAAATGTAGGCTTCCGTAAGTGTGAAATCAAGGATACTCCCGCTTCTGAAGACGAATTTGGTATCGCTGGTCGTTACTACTTCCTCAACGGTAAGCCCATTAAGATGAAGGGTGTGAACCGTCACGAAAATAGTCCCGAACGCGGTCACGCTATTACGCGCGAGCAGATGGAGTATGAAGTAATGCTCATGAAGCGCGGTAACATTAACCACGTGCGTAACTCTCACTACGTTTGTGACCCCTATTGGTACTACGTTTGCGACAAGTACGGTATCTACCTCGAAGACGAGTGTAACATCGAGAGTCACCAATACTACTACGGCGATGCTTCGCTCTCACACGTTCCCGAGTTTGAAAACCACCATGTGGCGCGTAACTTGGAAATGGTGTACAACAACATCAACCACCCCTCAATTGTAATTTGGTCGCTTGGTAATGAAGCGGGTCCCGGTAAGAACTTCGTGGCTGCTTATGACGCTATCAAGACTGTTGATACTACACGCCCCGTGCAGTACGAACGCAACAACGACATCGTTGATATGGGTTCTAACCAGTATCCCTCAATCGCTTGGGTGCAGGGTGCAGTGAAGGGTAACTACGGTATTAAGTATCCCTACCACATCTCTGAATACGCTCACTCAATGGGTAACGCCGTTGGTAACCTTATTGATTACTGGGAAGCAATGGAAAGCACTAACTTCTTTATGGGTGGTGCAATTTGGGACTGGGTTGACCAGGCAATCATTAACTACGATCCCGTTACAGGAGATAAGTATTGGGGTTACGGTGGTGATTTCGGCGACAAGCCCAACGATGGTATGTTCTGTATGAACGGTATCATGCGTCCCGACCTTTCTCCTAAGGGTCAGTACTTTGAAGTGAAGAAGGTTTATCAGAATGTTGGCGTTAAGGCGGTTGACATGAAGAAGGGAGTGATTGAAATTTTCAACAAGAACTACTTCGTTCCCCTCAACGACTATCAGATTGTTTGGAGCCTTTATGAAAACGGCGAATGCGTTTTGGCAAACCAATACCTCACAGGTCCTCGCATGGCAGTAGGTCCTCGCGAAAAGCAGAACTTCCGTCTTGACCTCTCAGGTGTGCAGTTGAACGAAACAAGCGAGTACTTTGTGAAGGTACAGTTCAAGTTGGCAAACAACAAACCTTGGGCAAAGAAGGGTTATGTGCAGATGGAAGAACAGCTCCTCTTGAAGGAAGCTGCAAACCTCCCCTCTGTTGCAGCAGGTCAGAAGGGCGCTATCGAAACTCGCACTGAAGGCGGTCGCCTCTTTGTGAAGGGTGAAGATTTTACGGCTACATTCTGCACAACAAAGGGTTGTCTTGCACAGCTTGCGTACGACGGTTTCGATGTTATCAAGCCTTGCTCTGGCGGTATGGTTCTCGATGCTTACCGTGCTGCTACTGACAACGATATTTGGGTATATCAGCAGTGGACAAACAAGGGTACGCACAACTTGAAGCACAAGGTGCTCAGCATGAACCAGACAAAGGGTAAGAATGGCGAACTCATTCTCTCGTTCACCGTTGAAAGTCAGGCTCCTAAGTATGCAAATATCCTCGGTGGTTCATCTGGTCGCTACAGCATTGTAGAAAAGGGTGCTGAGCTCGGTGAAAACGACTTCAAGTTTACTACAAATCAGATTTACACGGTATATGCTGACGGTTCTGTAGAACTTCAGGCTGCGATTACTTCTAACGCTCCCAACTTGATTCTTCCCCGTCTCGGCTATCACCTTGAAATGCCCAAGCAGTACGAATTTGCTACGTACTACGGCCGTGGTCCTGTGAACAACTACAACGACCGTAAGACAGGTCAGTTCATCGAACAGCACAGCCACAGCATCTATGACAACATCATGCTTCCCAAGCCTCAGGATTACAGCAACCGTGAAGACGTACGCTGGATTGCGCTCACTAACGAAGCAGGTCATGGTGCAGTGTTCGTAGCAGGTGGTCAGATGTCGGTATCTGCTCAGCCCTGGACAAACCTCGAACTCCTCTATGCGCCTCACCCCTACCAGCTTCCCGAAAGCACTGGTACGCACCTCTACCTTGACAGCAAGGTTACGGGTCTTGGTGGTGCATCTTGCGGACAGGGTGGTCCTTTGAGCCCCGACCGTTGCTTGGCAAACGCTCACAACTTCAGCTTCATCATTCGTCCTGTGCTCGGCAACAATATGGCTGACCAGGCAAAGGTGACTACTGCAGGTGAAACGCCGCTTACAATTACGCGTAGCAATACTGGTAAGCTCGAAATCTCTTCTGTAGACAAGAGCCGCACCATCATGTACAGCTTGAACGGCGATAAGAAGGCCGCTCAGTACACAGGCATCATTGACCTCCGCGCTGGCGGTACGGTTAAGGCTTGGTATGCTGACAATGAAGCACTTGCTGTAGAAATGTCGTTTGCGAAGATTGAAAGTGTGCCCCTCGTGGTAACATTCTGCTCAAGCCAGGAACCCGGTGAAGGCGCAGACCGCCTCGTAGACGGTGATAACTCTACAATTTGGCACACTGTTTACGGCGTGACAGTTGCAAAGTATCCCCACTGGGTAGACTTTGACGCAAGCGAAGTGAAGAACATGAAGGGCTTCGTTTACACGCCGCGTCAGAATGGTGCAAACGGTCATGTGAAGGATTATGAAATCTATGTTTCACAGGACGGTAAGGAATGGGGTGAACCCGTGAAGAAGGGCAGCTTCGCTCGCGGTGCAGAAGCTAAGCGCGTACTCTTCGACGCTCCCGTGAAGGCACGCTACATCCGCTTCCGCGCACTCTCTGAACAGAATGGCACAGACTTTGCCAGCGGTGCAGAGTTTAGTTTGATTGCAGACTAAAAAAACAGAGTTACATAAGAAAGAGGGTGTGTCGAAATGCAAATTTCGGCACACCCTCTTAAGTTGTGTAAGAGTAAGTAAAATGCAAGGCGCTGAAATTGAGGACGACGGAAGTGTACTGAAGTACATGACCAAGTCCGAAATTGAGAAGCAACGCAGCAGTTTGCTCATTATGACACAACGCCTTATGTTTACCGATGGTGGTGGAGAACAGATCACTTGAAGAACAAATCTGAGTCGACATAAAAAAACTTGGGCGTGTCAATAATTTTTGACACACCCAAGTTCATCAAAATGGTACCCTCAAGGAGAATCGAACTCCTATCTAAGGTTTAGGAAACCTCTATTCTATCCGTTGAACTATGAGGGCGAACCTGCACAAAATACTACGCGCATTCTGCGGGCAAAATTAACAAAATCTTCCCACACGAAAGTGATTTTTAAGGATATTTCCCTGAAACAGGGGCAGAATAAGGGGTGAGGGGGTGAAAACCCCTTTTTTTTCTTTGACAAGTCAAGAAAAAATAATTCCTTTGCAAGTTGAAACATATATATAAATTTAATAAATAGTTATTCTAATGATTACCTCAATTATCATTGCGGTGTTCGTATTCGGTTATGCTTGTATCGCTCTCGAACACGGCACTAAGATTAACAAGGCGCCCGTGGCGCTCTTGATGTGCGCCATCTGTTGGACGCTCGTTACTGTAGGTGTGAACAGCGGAAGTATCCTTCTTCCTCACGGAGAAGGAATCACGGAACGTATGCTCCACCACCTCTCTGAAACTTGCGAAATTATCGTATTCCTTATGGGTGCGATGACGATTGTAGAAATCGTAGACGCTAACGGTGGTTTTAACTTCGTGCGCTACCGCCTTCAGACTGCAAGCAAGCGTAAGTTGATGTGGCGCATGGCTTGGTTGACCTTCATCCTCTCGGCTGTACTCGACAACCTCACTACTTCTATCGTGATGATCATGGTGCTCCGCAAGCTCGTGGCAAACAAGGAAGACCGTTTCCTCTTTGCAGGTCTCATCATCTTGGCTGCAAACGCCGGCGGTGCTTTCTCTCCCATCGGTGACGTAACAACAATCATGCTTTGGGTACGCGGAATGCTCTCAACTACGGGTGTAATCACTGAAGTATTCCTCCCCTCTGTTGCCAGCTTGCTTATCCCCTGTATTATCATGCACTTCCGCATGAAGGGTAATATTGAAGGTGTGAAGATGGAAGAGTATGTAGAAGCGAACCAGGAGTTCTCAAAGAAGGAACGCAACATCGTGTTCTGCCTCGGTGTGGGCGGTTTGCTCTTCGTGCCTGTATTTAAGTCTTTGACTCACCTCGCTCCTTACGTTGGTATCCTCCTCGTGCTTGGTGTGCTTTGGACAGCTGTAGAAGTATTCTTGGCGCGTAAGAAGAACCACCACCTCATGTCTACGCACCGTGTGACCAACATGTTGCAGAAGATTGACATGACAACTATCCTCTTCTTCCTCGGTATCTTGATGACCGTTGCAACACTTCAGGACACTGGCGTACTCACAGCATTCGGTCAGTGGTTGAACGAAGCAACAGGCGCTAATCACTATGCTATTACAGGCGTTATCGGTGCTGCTTCTGCAATCGTTGATAACGTGCCCCTCGTAGCAGGTTGTATGGGTATGTATCCCATTGAAGCTGCTGGTGCACTCGCACAGGACGGTATCTTCTGGCAGCTCTTGGCTTACTGTGCCGGTGTCGGAGGTTCAATGCTCATTATCGGTTCTGCTGCAGGTGTAGTCGTAATGGGTCTTGAAAACATCTCATTCGGTTGGTACTTGAAGAACATCTCTTGGCTCGCCCTCGCAGGTTACCTCGCAGGTATCGCGGTGTATGCTATTCAGCACCCCATCTTCCAGAGTCTTGGAATCATTTAGTATAGAGTACAACTGACAGAGTACAGAGTACAACTGCCTTGCGGGACGGAGTTTCCAAAGAGGAGTTTTTCTGTACACTGCACCACTACTTAAATGTTAACACTTAAGGTGGACACTATCCATCTCCACAGGGAATTCGTGGTGAGCGTGATAGGATACGCCTCAAAACTTAAAACCAATTCACTATGAAAAAAATCATTCTCACACTCGTAGCAGCACTCGTAGTAACATCTGCTTCAGCATTCAGTTTTAACTGGGGTATCACAGGCGGTTTGAACTATACAAAGGTTAAGGTTTCAAACTCTTCAATCTCAAATCTTAAAAGCGGTGACAGCCAGGCAGGTTGGAACATTGGTGTGCGCGCAAATGTAGGTCTCATCGCAGGTTTCTCTGTAAACGGTGCTTTGCTTTACAACCAAAATAAGTTGGTGCTTGAAAATGATGCAATCAAGGAAACAGAAACAGAACGCTCATTCTCAATTCCCTTGAACCTCCGCTATAACTTCGGTATCGGCCAGACTGGTGTGTTCATCGGTACAGGTCCTCAGTTTGACTTTGCATTGGGTAGCAACAAGTGGAGCGATGCTTTGATGAACGGTGCAAGCACATTTGACAACAAGAACATGTCTACTTCTTGGAACATCAGCGCAGGTGCGAAGGTGCTCGGTAAGTTGGAACTCACTGCTGGTTACACATTTGCTCTTGGTGCCATTGGTAAGGCTATCGCAGAACAAGGTAATATTCCCATTGGTGCTGCAGACATCAAGCGCAACATGTTCCAGATTAACGCTACATACTATTTCTAATAGAAAACAGACAGATTTAGCAGGTCTTATGGGGCCTGCTAAATCCATTTACACCATACCAACACTATGGAAAAGAAACTAAACTTAGGCACACTCTGCCTGCACTCAGGCTATACGCCCAAGAAGGGCGAACCCCGTCAACTCCCTATTTATCAGAGTACCACCTTTAAGTACGACACGAGCGAGCAGATGGCACGCCTCTTCGATCTTGAAGACTCTGGTTACTTCTACACCCGCCTTCAGAACCCCACCAACGACGCTGTAGCAGCAAAGATTGCAGCACTTGAGGGCGGTGTGGCAGCTATGCTCACTTCGTCGGGTCAGGCGGCAAGTTTCTATACGATCTTCAACCTCTGTGAAGCGGGCGACCACTTCATTTCTACGAACAACATCTACGGCGGTACTTACAACCTCTTCGGCGTTACGCTCAAGAAGTTGGGCATCGAATGTACATTTGTGGATCAGGAATGGAGTGACGAAGAAATCCAGAAGTACGTGCGTCCCAATACAAAGTGCTTCTTTGGTGAAACCATCTCTAACCCCGGTTGTACCATCTTGGACATCGAACGCTTTGCCAAGTTGGCACATAAGAACGGTGTGCCCCTCGTTGTGGACAACACGTTTGCAACACCCATCAACTGCCGCCCCTTTGAGTGGGGTGCCGACATCGTGACGCATTCTACAACAAAATATATGGACGGTCACGCAGCAGCCGTGGGCGGTGCGATTATCGACAGCGGTAATTTCGACTGGGAAGCCTCAGTCGAAAAGTTCCCCGGACTTTGCACGCCCGACGAAAGTTACCACGGTCTTACCTACAGCAAGGCGTTTGGCAAGAATGCCTTCATCGTGAAGGCCACAGCGCAGTTGATGCGCGACCTCGGTTCGATTCAGTCGCCCGAAAATGCCTTCTTGCTCAACCTCGGTCTTGAAACGCTCCACCTCCGTATGAAGCAGCACTGCACAAATGCACAGCGCGTGGCAGAATATCTCAAGGCGCACCCCAAGGTAGCATGGGTAAACTTCGCAGGTCTTGAAGACAATCCCTACTATGCCCTTGCACAGAAGTACCTTCCCAACGGTATTTGTGGCGTAATGGCATTAGGTTTGAAGGGAACGCGTGAAGATGCCATTAAGTTTATGGACAACCTCCGCCTCATCAGCATCGTGACTCACGTGGCAGACGCCAAGAGTTGCGTGCTCCACCCCGCAAGTCACACGCACCGCCAACTTTCTGAAGAACAACTCAAGGAAGCAGGCATTGCGCCCGACCTTATCCGCCTCTCTGTAGGTATCGAAGATGCTGAAGACATTATTGCGGATATCGAACAGGCGTTGGAAAAGATATAATTTTTAAGGTTTTGAGGTTTTAAGGTTTTGAGGTTTTAAGACCATCCGGACTGCACGCTGCACAGCCTTACAACCTCATAACCTCCCACCTCATAACCTCACTCATAACCTCATAAGATATGAAAATCCTCTTACTTGGCAGTGGCGGTCGCGAACACGCCCTTGCTTGGAAAATTGCTCAGAGCAGCAAAGTTGAAAAACTCTTTATCGCTCCCGGTAATGCTGGTACTGCCAACGTAGGCGAGAATGTGCCCGCATTGAAAGCAGACGATTTTGACGGCATCGCTGCTTTCGCCGTTAAGGAAGGCATTGATATGGTAGTAGTAGGTCCTGAAGATCCCCTCGTAAAGGGTATTTATGACTACTTCCTCACTAACGACGCCGTAAAGCACATCCCCGTAATCGGTCCCTCAAAGGCGGGTGCCGTACTTGAAGGTTCAAAGGACTTTGCCAAGGCGTTCATGATGCGCCACAATATTCCCACTGCGGCATACGCCACTTTTGACGGCACACAGGTGGAAGAAGGTTGCAAGTTCCTCGAAACCCTCAAAGCACCCTACGTGCTTAAGGCTGACGGTCTCTGTGCTGGTAAGGGCGTACTCATTCTCGACACTCTTGAAGAAGCACAGAAGGAACTCCGCAGCATGCTCGGCGGTATGTTCGGCAATGCCTCTTCTCGCGTAGTGATTGAAGAATTCCTTTCAGGCATCGAGTGCTCGGTATTCGTACTTACCGACGGCAAGAACTACAAGATTCTTCCCGAAGCCAAGGACTACAAGCGCATTGGTGAGGGCGACAAGGGGTTGAACACCGGCGGTATGGGTTCTGTAACTCCCGTGCCCTTCGCTACTCCTGAATGGATGAAGATTGTAGACGACCAAATCATCCGCCCCACTGTTGAAGGTCTCGCTGCGGAAGACATCGTTTACAAGGGCTTTATCTTCTTCGGCCTCATCAATTGCGACGGTCAACCTAAGGTAATTGAATACAACTGCCGCATGGGCGACCCTGAAACGGAAAGTGTGATGTTGCGCATCAAGAGTGACCTCGTAGACTTGCTCGAAGGCGTAGCAGCAGGCAACCTTGATGAAAAGACCATCGAGTTTGACGAACGCGCAGCGGTTTGCGTGATGTGCGTCAGCGGTGGTTATCCCCAGGATTACGAAAAGGGTTTTGCCATCACGGGTGCTGATGTAGAAGGCAGCGTAGTCTTCCACGCAGGTACTGCCATGAAGGACGGTCAACTCGTAACGGCTGGTGGTCGCGTTATTGCCGTAAGTTCTTACGGTAAGGACAAGGCTGAAGCACTTGCCAAGTCAATGAAGGGTGCTGAGCAGATTCAGTACACAGGCAAGTACTACCGTCGCGACATCGGTCAGGACCTTTAAGGTTACTTATATACTTATAGGAACTATAGCTACTATAGGAACTATATAAAATGAAGAAAGCAATTACCACAAGCACAACAATCCTTCCCATAGCATTAGTTGTGGGAAGTGTGTTATGGATACTCCCCGAAGCAGGCAACTTACTGCTTTGGGGAGGTTGGTTTGTGGCACTATTAACCACCTACGTGTGGATGGAGACCAATGCGCGACTACAATTAATTCGCGAACGCTCGCGCATGGTGAGCACTACCGTCTTCGTCGCGCTCACGTCCGTCCCGCTGTTCCATGAGTTTCGCCTCGCCTCCTTACTTGCGCTTGCGCTACTGCTCTGTTACGTCTGCCTTTTTTCGGCATACCAGGAGCGACGTCCGGAGGGAAAGATGTTTCACGCCTTTCTCTTGTTGGCACTCGCCTCGCTGCTGTTGCCGCAAGTATTGTGGTTGGTTCCCCTACTCTTGATCAGTTGCAGCCTTCACTTGCGCTCGCTCACACTTGGCAGTCTCGGTGCCACCCTCATGGCACTGCTCTTGCCCCTCGTAGGTTATTCCCTTTGGGCATTGGTGAAGTGGGACATCTCCCTGCTTCTCCACTTTATAGAAAGCACCCGCCACGCCCTTACCCACATCGATAGTAGTTACTGGCAGAGTGTTTACACCGCAACTCCCGCCACGCTCCCCGTTGCCGAATGGCAGTTTCTCGTAAGCGCCGGCGGCACACTGCTGCTTTCGCTTATCTCAATTACACATCAGGTGCGCACCTCTTATCTCGACAAAATCCGCGTGCGCATGTACTATTACTTAATAGCGCTCGTGCAGGGCGGACTCACGGTGTTGCTCCTGCTCTTCCCCGAAGAGCGCTGGACGTGGTTACTCCTACTCATCACCAACGGGGCGCCTCACATTGCCCACTATCTGACACTCACCCGCGGTTGGTTGTGTACCACCGTCTTTTGGATGTCACTTCTCATACTCATTCTACTCACCTTCTTCAACTACCACACGGCATGGATTTTATCGTTAATCTTCTCGTAGACTGGGGATTGCCCGGAATGTTTATCGCTGCATTCTTGGCAGGAAGTTTTATACCCTTCTCCTCTGAAGCGGTAATGATAACCCTTATTGCCGCAGGGGTAGACCCTTGGGGACTCTTCATCTGGGCGTCAATAGGCAACACACTGGGAGGTATGTTTAACTACGGCGTGGGCCACATGGGGAATGAAGACTGGATTTACAAGTTGCTGAAACTCCCGCCTAAGAAACTCAACAAGGGCATTCAGCAGGTGAAGCGCTACGGTGTATGGGCGGGACTGCTCTCCTGGATTCCCATCCTCGGCAGTGTGATTACCGTAGCCATGGGTTACTTGCGCCTCAATATTTATTACTCAGTCCTCAGTATGGGAATGGGCAAAACCATCCGCTACTATATTGTCATGGCGTTTATGCTGGGGTTGATGGATAGTGTGAGTGAGTTGTTCTAGGCTAAAGCCCGTCATATTATGGCGTCTCGGTAGCATGCGGGAAATTCACTTAACATGTAGGGACGCACGGCTCGTGCGTCATTGATACATACGAGGTTACGATTGGGCACTCGCGAAAAATCCTCATTGATGCGGACGCACGAGTCGTGCGTCCCTACATGTCAAGTGAACACCCCGCATGGTTCACTACTACCTACTACTTACTACCTACTACTTACTACCAAACTTAATGTCTGCAAAAGTACGCAACATATTCTTCCTCCTCGGCATTGCCAGTGTGGTGGTGATGGTTATCTGTTTCGACATGACGCTTGATGCCATCACCGAAAATTTGGTGCGCGCGGGGCGTTGGTTTGTCCTTGCGTGCCTGTTGTGGGTGGGAGTGTATGCCATCAACGCCTTAGGTTGGCGCGCCATCATCCACGACGGCAGCGACCGTGAGCGCATCCCCTTTTGGCGCATTCTGAAATTCACCATCACGGGATTCTCGCTCAACTGCGTCACTCCCGTAGGACTGATGGGGGGAGAACCCTACCGCATCATGGAGTTGAAACCTTACGTAGGCGTAGAGCGTGCCACGTCGAGCACCCTGCTCTATGTGATGATGCACATCTTCTCACACTTCTGGTTTTGGATGCTCTCCGTCGTGCTCTACCTTGTCTGCTATCCGCAACAACTCAACCTCGCCATGGGCGTGTTACTCGCGCTGACTGCAGCGTTTTGCTCACTGGCAATTTACGTTTTCATGCGGGGCTACAAGAAGGGGTTCACCCTGCGCCTCATTGAGATGCTGACGCATGTGCCTTTCATCAAGGGATGGGCAACGCGGTTTGCTGCAGACAAGCGCCAGACACTCTTAGAAATTGACCAGCAAATAGCAGCGCTGCATGCCACACGCCCGGCAACCTTTTACTTCGCCTTAGGGTGCGAACTCAGTGCGCGCATTATCTCGAGCGCAGAAATTCTAATCTTCCTCCACCTCTTCGGAGTGACTGCCAGTTTTGCAGATTGCATTCTCATCTTAGGATTCACCTCGCTCTTTGCCAACGCCCTCTTCTTCCTGCCCATGCAACTCGGGGCGCGCGAAGGAGGATTTGCCATGGCGGCGGGCGGACTCATGCTTACGGCAGGCGTAGGCATTTCGCTCGGACTTCTAATAAGACTCCGCGAACTCGTGTGCGTCATCATCGGGTTGGCACTCATGAAGGTGGGAAACCGCTCCTCGCAGGTGTCCTCTTCTACGGAAAATGAGCGTTAAATAATGTAGAACGTCATCCGTTCCCTAAAGTTTTTCTAATTTTGCACTTAAAGGGGGAGTTCTCAACCCTCCAATTTCTCTGAATAATACCATCACAATATGAAAGAAGCTACTGGAAAACTCGCCGTAATGAGCGTAGGTCTCGGCGCTGTAACAACAACATTTATTACAGGTACGTTGATGTACCGCAAGGGGCTTACTGTGCCTGGTGGGTCGGTCATCGAAATGGCAAAGATTCGCGTGGGTAGCGGCGCAACTAAGCAGTATAAAAAGATTAAAGACATCGTGCCCGTCGCTCCTATGAACTCGTTGGAGTTTGCGGCGTGGGATATTTTTGAAGAGGATGCTTATCAAGCGGCCCTCCATGCTGATGTGCTCAAGCAGAGAGATATTGACCCCGTTCGCGAAGAGTTGGAAGCGATTAAGCCACTCACGGCGGCTTTTGATAAGAACTTCGTAACGCGCCTCCAGGGTGATAATGTCAAGCAGGGAACGCGTTGGGAACTCGTGGAACAGCTCCGCGCCGACATCCGTAACTTTAAGGCAGAACGCGGGTGCGACCGTGCCGTAGTGATTTGGGCGGCTTCTACGGAGAAATACATCCCCTACAACGAGGCAGTTCATAAAAACCTTGCCGACCTTGAAGCGGCAATGAAGGCGAATGATTGCGAAAACATCTCGCCCTCTATGTGCTACGCCTATGCTGCCATTGCCGAAGGTGCGCCCTTCGTGATGGGTGCGCCTAACTTGTGCATCGACATCCCTGCAATGTGGGACTTTGCCAAGCAGCAGAACGTGCCCATCGCAGGTAAGGACTTCAAGACGGGACAGACGCTGATGAAGACGGTGCTTTCGCCCATGCTTCGCACACGTTGTCTCGGTCTTTCGGGGTGGTTCTCAACAAATATTCTCGGCAACCGCGACGGAGAAGTGCTTGACGCGCCCGAAAACTTCAAGACGAAGGAAGTTTCTAAGCTTGGCGTGATCGACACCATCCTTAAGGCAGACGAGCAACCCGAACTTTACGGCGACATCTTCCACAAGGTGCGCATCAATTACTATCCCCCTCGTGGCGATGCCAAGGAAGGGTGGGACAACCTCGACATCTTCGGATGGATGGGCAAGGACTACGGCATGCAAATCAAGGTGGACTTCCTCTGCCGCGACAGCATTCTTGCAGCTCCCTTGATGCTCGACCTCGTACTCTGTGCCGACCTCGCCCTCCGCGCTGGTTGGAGCGGTATTCAGACGTGGATGAGTTTCTACCTCAAAAGTCCCATGCACAACTATGTGGAACAGGAAGAACCTATCCACGACCTTTTCCAACAATACATCCTCCTCAAAAACGCTATCCGCGAGATGGGCGGATATGAGGCTGATGAAGAATTGGATTAAACAGAGAACCTTTTGGAGCAACGGTTCCACAAGGTCTTTCTCATGCCTCATTTCTCACTTTCAAAAATGCGTCACCTCTCCCTCATACTCCTGCTGCTCTTGTTCCACATTGGGGTCGTAGCACAGAAGATTTCCGGCATTGTCACCGATGCGCGGACGGGGGAACCGATGCCTGATGTAAGTGTATATTACAAAGGACAACGTGGGGTGAAGACCAATGAAAAGGGACACTACTCGATTCCCTTCCAAACAGGCGAACTCACCTTCTCGCTCATCGGTTATAACACGAAAACGTTTACCCCAAAACGTGCTCGAACCCTTGATGTAATGCTTGACGAGTTGGAAACTACTCTCGGCACGGCAACGGTGGTGGGGAAGAAAAAGAGGTACAGTCGTAAGAACAATCCCGCTGTTGAGTTGATGAGAAAGGTGATTGAGCGTAAAAATCTTGATGCGCTCAAAGCACACGACTATTACAGTTTGGAGAAGTATAATAAACTCGTATTCTCCATCAACAACATCACCGACAACATGACCGAATGGGAGTGGGCGAAAAAGCACCCTTTTCTGCTCGACCATGTAGAAACCTGTAACTATACGGGCAAACGTATTCTGCCCATCTCGGTGGACGAAAGCGTGGTGCGCGACATTTACCGTAAGTCTACCGACACCAAGAAGAGCATCGTTCTCGGACAGCGCTCTAACGGCATCAACGACATCTTTGCCACAGGCGACATCCTCACAACGATGTTGCAAGACTGTTTCACCACGGTGAACATCAACGACGACAAGGTGCGCCTTCTGCAATACCCCTTCATCAGTCCGCTTTCTACAAACTACGCCATCGGTTTCTACCGCTACTTCCTAACCGACACGCTCAATATCGACGGACGCCGTTGCATTGATGTAACATTTACGCCCAACAACCCGCAAGACTTTGGGTTCTCAGGGCATCTTTACATCATGGCGGACTCTACCTATCGTGTGCATCGTGCCGACATCACCATCCCTAAGCGTTCCGACATTAACTTTGTCGAAACCATGCGCGTCGTTCAGGAGTTTGAAACACTCCCTACGGGCGAACAGGTGCTGGCACGCGACAACATGATTATGGAACTCAGCATCATCGACGGCACACAGAGCATGCAGATAAAGCGTGCTACGGAATACTCAGCCTTTTCGTTTGAACCTATTGCCGACCGTGAATTTGACTTCCAGGGCGACCAGCGCGAGGATTACAACGCTCGTGTGCAGTCTTCCCAATTCTGGGAAGCCCACCGTCCTGGCGAACTCACCGACTCGGAAGAGGGCATGGAAAGTTTCGTACAGAAAATACAGCAGATGCGTGGCTACAAGGTCTTTATTTGGATTGCCAAAGCCTTTGTGGAAAACTTTGTAGAAACAAGTACAGACCCCAAGAAACCGTCAAAGGTTGATATTGGTCCTATCAACACGATTTTCTCGCAAAACTTTGTAGAGGGCTATCGCCTGCGTGGTTCGTTTCAAACAACGGCAAACCTCCATCCCAACTTCTTCTTCAAGGGGTACGCCGCCTATGGTATTGACGACCATTGCTGGAAGGGAAGTGGGGAGTTTACTTACAGCTTTATCCCCAAGGCATATATGCCCCACGAATATCCGCACAACAAGATTTCTGTGGGCTACTACAATGATGTTGTCTCGCCCTCCGACAAGTTTATGACGACGGACAAGGACAATGTCTTCACCTCCTTTAAATGGACTCCCGTCGAGCACATGCTCTATACGGAATATTGGCGCACGGCCTATACGCGCGAATTTGAGAACGGGTTCTCCTACAGCCTTTCGGCAAAGGTGCAACGCGACCGTCCCACGGCACGCCTTTTCTATCAGCCCCTCTCGACAGGAGCTGTGACATCAGATGCCACAAGTCATGTGAAGGACCTCCGCGCTACGGAAGCCACAGTTTCATTCACTTACCAACCCGGTGTGAAGTGGGTAAACACCAAACAGCGCCGCGTTGCCACAAACCAAGATGCGCCACGCCTCACCCTGCAACACTCTGTGGGGATAAAAGGTGTTTTAGGCAGCGACTATACCTACAACTTCACCGAAGCAAGCATCTACAAGCGCTTCTGGACTCCCTCGTGGGGGCGCATTGATACGCAGTTGAAGGTGGGAGCACAGTGGAACAAGGTGCCCTTCCCCTACCTCATTGTGCCAGCAGCCAATCTCTCCTACATCAAGGACGACAACACCTTCAGCCTCATGCGCAACATGGAGTTCCTCAACGACCGCTACGCAGCACTCTTCTGCTCGTGGGAGCTCAATGGTAAAATTCTCAACCGCATTCCCCTTATCAAGCACCTCAAACTGCGCGAATACTTTGGATTCAGTGCCCTTTGGGGAGACTTGACCTCGAAAAATAATCCGTATTTGGAGAAGAATGCAGGTCGCTCCGACCTCTACCACTTCCCCGGAACCTTTGACGCAGCAGGAAACTTTACGCCCATCACTACCCTGATGGACCGCAAGCGACCTTATGTTGAAGCCTATGTAGGCCTTTACAACATCTTGAAGTTCTTCAACATCGAATACGTCCGCCGCCTCAACTACCTTGACGACCCCAACACCAAACGCTGGGGCATACGCGGTCGCTTCGTCGTTACATTTTAACTTCCACAGACTCACAATGAAAGAGAGGGTGTGCCGAATTCGTTTCGACACACCCTCTCTTTCATTGTGTAAATAAGAACGATGCTCCCTGTTACTGCTCTTGCTTATTGTCAGAGGTAAGTTTCTTACCCTGATACTCACCAGTAAGGGTGCGCAAGAATGCTACGATTGCTGCAACCTCGACATCATTAAGTACTACATCATATTGGTAGAAAGCCATATCGCGCACTGCTTCTTCCATAGTAGCACGCGTACCGTCGTGATAGTAAGGCCATGTCAGTTCTAGATTGCGCAGACCAGGAACCTTAAAACGGTGACGGTCGCGCTCATTCTGCGTTTGCTTGAAGCGGCCATTGTCTTCCTCGGTAAGTTCTGTACCACGTGCCTGGAAATAGTGCTGACGCAATCCCATGAGTTCGTAAGATTCACCACCCAAGTTTGCACCCACATGACATGTCGCACAGTTGTTTGCCTTAAACAATTCATAACCACGAATTTCCTCAGCAGTGAGTGCCTGTTTATCGCCCAACAACCATTTGTCGAACGCAGAATTTGGAGTAACAAGAGTACGCTCAAATTCCTCAATGGCATTCGTTATATTAGCCTCGGTGATACCGTCTGGATAGAGGGCTTTGAACGCTTCAACATACTGCTTGTCCTGTTCGAGTTTGGCGATAATCTCGTCGAAAGAAGTAGAAGCCATTTCCACAGGATTCAACGGAGGTCCAGCAGCCTGCTCAGCAAGAGTCTTTGCACGACCGTCCCAGAACTGTGCAAAATTATAGACAGCATTGTATGTAGTTGGAGCATTCACTCCACCCATATTGTTTGCTACCCCTTTTGAATATTTGAGGTTGTCCACCCCACCCGTGTTAAGACCGTGGCACGTGGCACACGAAACGGTGTTATCAACCGACAAGCGTGTATCATGATAAAGGAGGTAACCAAGTGCCACCTTTCTCTGATCTACATCCGTACGTGCAATAATGGGTCGAACGGGTTCGCTAGCGCGCTCACCAGTAAGTCCGTCATTGTAGTACGCCGTACGGTAATCAAGCGCCCATTTCGCAATCACAGCCGTTTTCTCGTCGGTCATCTGACTACCCCAGTGTACAAGGTAATACTTTGCCATTGGCATACGCTTATCAAGTGCTACTTTTTCTATTTTAGCTACTTCAACAGGAGTCAGCACACCGCCATCTTGAAGTTTCGTCATTACGCCCTCAATGTCAAACGCACGATAACCGTCCTTAATATCTGCCATCACCATATCGCCTACTACAGGGATGTTGGCATAGAACGGAAGATCGGGGTTGGCACTATGGCAACTTATGCAACCGCCATCCTTCAAGATTGCTACAACTTGTGACTCTGGAGTCATCTCCTGGGAGGGCGTCGTGAGCATTGCACGATAGGTGATAAAACCAACTACCACGAGTAGCAATACAGCAACGATCAGCAACTGACCACATTTTTGCTTTTTCATAACTTTGATTATATGGGTTATTGATTATAGGTATGTATGCTTGTTTCAGCTGAAGGCAAGTAGTTAATGCCATACCAACACATCTGTAAAGCCAAGAATCCTAACAGTATTGCCATGTGAAACATCCACCTGCGGGATGCATGCATCACACTGGGAGCTAAATGTATGGCAATGAGGTACATTCCCCATGTAACTGCGGCCCATGATTCCTTGGCATCCCAACTCCAATATGCTCCCCATGCCTCTTTTGCCCATAAAGCACCAGTAAGCATCCCTACCGTGAGGAAGGCCATACCGGCATACAGGAGTTTTTCGATTGCCAAGTCCATATCCCAGGATTTTCGCACCAATGCAACAGCGGAAAGAAGCGTGGCGCACCCAAGTAGGGAATATGAAAACATATAAACTGAGACATGAGGCACAAACCACACACTCTGCAAGGCGGGCATCAGCGTTTGGTCGTGAATATCTGGTTTAACAATGTTGATAACGATGAATACTCCCGCAAGCATGGTGGAGAACAACATAATCCACCGGTATTTCCATCGTAAATAAGTGAACAGACCTGCCACAAGGAGGAAGAAGGAGTACCACAAACGTGTTTCTCCCATGGTTCGCATCGGCGGTCGTTCAAGGGTCACCCAAAGCATGGCGACAAAACCGCCCATGCCGAGAATAGCAAGTAACATCGTCGCTATCGCTACGGTGCTGCGCTCCTTTTGTATAATTGCCCATATGGCGGATGTTGTCGCAATCAGTACTACGACACCTGCCCACAAGGGGAAAACATTCCATCCCATAGCCTTAAATCTTTCCGTTATTAGAAGTCCCCCTTGGTCCTTGAATAAAGAGAAGTACAGCACCTGCAATGAGCATTATTATACCAGTTGCTGACAACCATTGCCAGGGTTCGTTGACAATTTCTATGATGGCATACCTTCCTCCGTGGGGTGATGTTGCAAAACTAACAAGGTATATCTTTTCGCTTAGTGTTCGGGCATACGGATGATTCACTTGCAATGTCACAACCTTGCCATCTATAATTATCTGTGCTTCGTAGTGCGTGGGCGCACCGTTAGCGGTCTGGTGGATGATGAAGTCCTTCAATTCAATAGTATAAGGCAAGAACCGATGCCCACCCTCCATCGTGTATGCTTCGTTTGAGGGATAATGATGAACTGCTGTGCGCAACTGTTCACGGTCAGGCGCACCCCAAAATCCTGCCCCAAGAGCAAGGAGCAAACCAATGTGGGTGAGACAGAAGCGCCAACGTATGCCCTTCCTGTTACGCCAGCCACGCAAAATGACGAATAGCAGGTGACTCTGTACGAACAATAGTGAAAATACCGTTGGGTATGCAGTAGTCGATGGCTCGCGTTGCAGTCCGAGGACAATACCAATTGCTACAATCATTGCAAGAGACACCCACGTGCCCATGCCTGAAAGCATAAATCGAGAACCGACATTTGTGGTTCTATTCCGATACATCATTGCTATCAGCATTATCCACAATGCTACCATCAAAATGTTAAGTGGGAAACGAAATATGCCTACAGGGAAACTCCCAAAACTAATTTCAATAATAAAAGACAACAACACCATTGCGCCCAAAACACAGACGATTTTGGGAAGCATAAATCTGTTATATGTTGTCATTGGTGCCATTATGGCGATAAAGATAGTACTATTTTTTGGAACAAACATTATACCAATATGTAAAACATGCTCCCTCAAACGCGAACACATTTTACCACCATAAAAACTCGGTTTCAAAACTATATCTATTTCGTTAAGACTATAAGTAACTTCGTGGCAATAGTAAGTAACCTAAATGTTACTTATAGTTTTACCCCATGAATAAGTAACATTCTAAACAACAAAAGTGGAGACATTACCGTGTGTTGCGAGTGAGAGGACTGTACATGCGTATAGTTTTTACCCCTTAGGAGAGGCGTATATTTAGATTTTTTTATACCTTTGTAGGTTGTAGTTTAAAACAAAATCCTTTATGGCTATTGAAATAAAGAAAGTGGCAACGAAGGGCGATTTAAAGACCTTCATTCGCTTCAACTATGAAATGTATAAGGACTGTGCTTACCATGTTCCCGAATTATATATGGACATGGTGTGCACACTCGACCGCACAAAGAATCCCGCCTTTGAATTCTGTGATGCCGATTACTTTTTGGCATACCGCGATGACGTGCTCGTAGGTCGTATTGCTGCCATCATCAACCACCGCGCTAACGAAACGTGGAATCAGAAGGTGGTGCGCTTCGGTTGGATTGACTTTATTGACGACTATGAGGTGAGCAGCACCCTTCTCAACACCGTTAAAGAATGGGGACTTGAACGCGGCATGACCGACATCGAAGGTCCGCTCGGTTTTACCGACCTCGATCCTGAAGGCATGCTGATTGAGGGGTTTGACCAACTCTCAACGATGGCCACCATCTACAACTACGACTACTACCCCAAGCACGTAGAACGCTGGGGTATGGAGAAGGCGGCCGACTGGACAGAGCGCAAGATTTACATCCCCGAGGAAGTGCCCGAGAAGCACAAGCGCATCTCTGAAATCGTATTGAAGAAATACGGTTTGCGCATCCGCAAGTTTAAGAGCAAGTGGGAAGTGATGCGCTCTGGCATGGTGCACAAGATTTTCCGCCTCATCAACGAAGCCTACACACCGCTCTTCGGGTTTACCAAACTTTCAGAACGTCAGATTGACACCTATGTTAAGATGTATGTGCCCGTGCTCGACTTGCGCATGGTGACGATTGTTGAAAATGAAGAAGGCGAAGTTATTGCCGTAGGTGTTTCGATGCCCTCACTCTCCGAGGCGCTTCGCAAGGCAAAGGGTAAGTTCTTCCCCTTCGGTTGGTGGCACCTGCTTAAGGCGTTGACGTGGAAGAAGTCAAAGGTACTCGACCTGCTTCTCGTTGCCGTGCGCCCCGACTACCAAAGTAAGGGTGTAAATGCCCCCCTCTTCACCGACCTTATCCCCGTTTACCAACAGATGGGTTTTGAATACGCAGAGTCAAACCCCCAGTTGGAAGAAAACGAAAAGGTGGCCAGCCAGTGGCAGTACTTCCCCACGGAAGACCACAAGCGCCGCCGCTGCTTTAAGAAGTCAATAGTTTAGTTCGTAAACGAATTGACAAGGTACAAGTAGACAAGAAAGTCGCTGCGTTAAACGCTTGATAAAGCTCCGCACGGCCTTTCTTATACTTCATTTCATCCCGCGTTGCGGACTTCCCTACTTCCCAAAAACTCATAACAGTCAACACCACATTCCGCAAGGCTTTTCTCCTTTCTCATTTCTCCTTTCTCATTTCCCATGGAATCCCCCATAACCCCCACCGTCAATTACGACGAAAGTAAAATACGCCACCTCAAAGACATGGATCACATCCGCTTGCGCGCCGGTATGTATATCGGACGCTTGGGCGATGGTTCGCATGCCGATGATGGTATCTACGTGTTGCTGAAAGAAACCATCGACAATTCTATCGACGAATTTAACGAGGGTTTCGGTAAGCGCATTGAGGTGGATATTACCAACGACACCACTTGCGCCATCCGCGACTACGGACGTGGCATTCCCTTGGGAAGTCTCGTGCCTGCCGTGTCGCAGTTGAACACAGGGGGTAAGTACGACACGTCTGTATTTACAGCATCCGTAGGGCTGAACGGTGTGGGTTTGAAAGCCGTAAACGCTTTGAGTGAACGCTTCATTGCACGCTCTGTCAGAGACGGAAAGATGCACGAAGTCACTTTTGAGCGCGGCAATTTGGTGGATGATGTTTACGCGGATACTGAGGAGGAAAACGGTACGTACATCTGCTTCACTCCCGACCCTACGCTGTTTAAGCACTTCAGATACCACGGCGAATTTGTGGAATTCATGCTCCGCAATTACACCTACCTCAATACAGGACTCGCTATCTTCTACAACGGTCGCCGCATTGTGAGTCGCAATGGTCTTGAAGACCTCCTGACGGACAACCTTACGGCACCAGCACTCTATCCCATTGTGCACATCAAGGGCGAGGGCATTGACATTGCCTTTACGCATACTGCGCAATACGGAGAGGAGTATTATTCTTACGTAAACGGTCAGCACACCACGCAGGGCGGTACGCACCAAAGTGCTTTTAAGGAACACATTGCCCGTACCATTAAGGAATACTACGGCAAGAGTTACGACGTACAGGACGTGCGTAACGGACTTGTGGCTGCGATTGCCATCCGCGTTATTGAACCGCTCTTCGAAAGCCAAACAAAAATCAAACTCGGTTCACTCGTTATGGCGCCCGACAAAGACACGAAGGGCAATCCCTTCCCCCTTTCGGGCGTGAGCGTAAATAAATTCGTGGGCGACTTTATTAAGGAAAACGTTGATAATTACCTGCACAAGAATTTGGATGTTGCAGAGGTTTTGCAGCAGAAAATTGTGGACAGCGAGAAGGAGCGTAAGGCAATTGCGGGGGTTACGAAGTTGGCACGCGAACGTGCGAAGAAAGCGAACCTGCACAACCGCAAATTGCGCGACTGTCGCATTCACCTCAACGATGCTCCTCCCAAGCAAAAGAAGGGTGAGGAAGAAGTGAACGACCCCCGTTTGGACAGTGCACTCTTCATTACCGAGGGGAACTCGGCGAGCGGTAGCATTACCAAGTGTCGTGACGTAAACCTCCAAGCGGTGTTCTCGCTTCGCGGAAAGCCGCTCAACTGCTTCGGACTTACGAAGAAGGTGGTGTATGAGAATGAAGAATTTAACCTGCTTCAGGCCGCGCTTAATATTGAAGACGGTCTCGACGGCTTACGCTATAACAAGGTAATCATTGCCACCGATGCCGATGTCGATGGTATGCACATCCGCCTCCTGATGATGACCTTCTTCCTGCAGTTCTTCCCCGACTTGATTAAGAAGGGGCACGTTTATATCTTACAGACCCCCCTTTACCGCGTTCGTAACAAGAAGCGCAAGGAGAAAAAGGCGGAGCAGACCAAGAGCGTGAACGACCAAAGCGCAGGTGCTGCCGTTTTGAAGAAGGCGAAGAGTAGCGACCGCGCAGATTACGAAACCGTTTACTGCTACACCGAGGAGGAACGCTTAGAGGCGATTGAGCGCCTCTCGCCCAATCCTGAAATCACCCGATTTAAGGGGCTCGGAGAGATTTCTCCCGACGAATTTATCCATTTCATCGGTCCCGAAATGCGCCTCGAACCCGTCACCCTCCACAAAAGTGACAAGGTGAAGGAACTCCTTGAATACTACATGGGTAAAAATACCATGGAGCGCCAAAACTTTATCATCGACAACCTTGTTGTAGAAGAGGATTTGGCGGAAGAGGATAGCGAATCATAGGAACTATAGGTTACAACTATAGTTACTATAAATCTCCCTATACGAAATGAAAACCGCAATATTTCCCGGAACATTCGACCCCTTTACCGTGGGCCACGCCAGCATTGTTGAGCGTGGCTTACCTCTTTTTGACCGTATCGTTATTGGCGTAGGGGTCAACGACAATAAGCGCACGCTCTATACCAACGAGGAGCGCGTGCGTAATATTCAAGAAATTTATGCCAACGAACCGCGCGTAAAGGTCGTGGCTTACGACGACCTTACCGTAGACCTTGCCAAGCGCGAGGGTGCAACCTTTATCCTACGCGGTATCCGTTCGGTAAAGGACTTTGAATACGAGCGCGACATCGCTGCCATGAACGAGCGTCTCTCGGGCGTAGAAACCGTACTGCTCTTCACCGAACCGCAATACATGAGCATCTCTTCAAGCGTCGTGCGTGAACTCCTCCGCTTCGGCAAAGACGTTACGGAGTTCCTGCCCAAGAAACGCTAATGACTACAGCGTCTATCGTTGCTGTAGACACAACTCCCCCTAAAAGAAATGAGAAAAATATTATCCCTCTTGTTGCTGTTGCCCCTACTTCCCGCCGCAGCACAGGATGTAGACATTGAGCAGTTGCGCAAGTTGCAAACTGCTCACTTAGCAATAACCAACCTCTATGTAGACTCTGTGGACGTTAAGAAACTCACGGAGGATGCCATCGTGGGGATGCTCGAAAAACTGGACCCCCACTCACAATATTCTAATCCTGAAGAAACGAAGAAACTGAACGAACCCCTCGAGGGCAACTTTGAGGGAATCGGCGTGGAGTTTCGCATGTTTGAAGACACCTTAGTCGTGTCGCGCCCCATGCCTAAGGGCCCGAGCGAGAAGGCGGGTATCGTGGCGGGCGACCGTATTGTGGGCGTCAACGGCACAACAATTGCGGGCGTGAAGATGCCGCAGGACAGCATTATGAAGAAACTGCGCGGTCCGAAGGGCACTACGGCAAGTCTCAAAGTGGTGCGCACGGGACTGGCAGACACACTTACATTTGACGTCGTGCGCGACAAAATTCCCATCCACACCGTCGATGCCGCCTACATGATTGCTCCCGGCGTGGGATACATTATGTTGGAACGCTTCGGCGCAACTTCGGGAAAGGAAGTCAAAGAAAAAATTGCCGAACTCCAGGCGCAGGGCATGAAGGACTTGATTTTCGACCTCAAACTCAACGGCGGTGGCTATCTGGGCGCAGCAGCAGAAGTGGCTTCGCAATTCTTGCCCAAGGGTTCGCTCATCGTTTACACCGACGGCAGAGTGATGCCCAAGCAAAAGTTTACAGCCCAAGGCGGTGGTTTGATGCTCGATGGCAAGGTGGTAGTTTTGGTGGACGAATACTCGGCCTCAGCTGCTGAAATAGTCAGTGGCGCCTTACAGGACCATGACCGAGCAACGCTTGTCGGACGCCGCACCTTCGGTAAGGGACTCGTGCAACGCCCCATTGACCTCCCCGATGGTTCTATGATTCGCCTGACCGTTTCTCACTACTACACCCCCTCCGGTCGCTGCATTCAGAAGCCCTATGAGAAGGGGAAGAAGGAAGAATATAGCGACGATCTTGATCAACGCTATAAGCGTGGCGAACTCACCAGCCTCGATAGCATCCATCTTGACTCTACAAAGGTGTATAAGACATTGGTAAAGGGTCGCACTGTATATGGTGGCGGTGCTGTCATGCCCGACGTGTTCGTTCCGCTCGACACACTGCAGTACACCGAACTTTACCGCAAAATCAGTCGTGCCAATCTCATCGTCAACGCCTCTACGAAGTACATCAACAACAACCGCAAGAAGTTGGCAAGTAAATACACGGACTTCAACACCTTTAACGCCACATATAGCGTACCCGAGAAGTTGCTGACAGAGATCTTCGAGAAAGCAACCGAAAAGGATTTGAAACCCAAGGACGATGCCGACCGACAGGCGACAGCAGACCAGTTGGCATTTACGCTGAAGGCGCTCGTGGCATACGACCTCTGGAGCCGCAACGAGTATTTGCGCATCATCAATGAGCGCGACGATATTGTAAATCGCGCCCTCGAAATTCTGAAAGAGGAGACGCCGCAATAGTCAGTATTTTAGTAGACGAGTTTTATAGGTACGAGTAGACGAGATGGGCACCGAGGTAAACGAACGGTATCCCACCTGAAGAGTACGGACGCACGCATCAATGGGGATTTTCCGCGAGAGCCAATCGTAACCACGGATGTATTTGGGCGCGGACGCACGAGCCGTGCGTCCCTACAGATCAAGTGAATTTCCCGCATGGGTTACTCACTACTTACTACCTACTACTTACTCTCTCGTCCCGCACGGCTCTTTTATCTTTACTCTTTTATCTTTACTCTAAATCCTCACTTCCCTATGCGATACCCCCTCCCTCCCATCCTCCAAGTAGGCGATGTCCTACTCTCCTCCGACATTATCACCGAGAAATTTTGCTGTGACCTTGAGAAGTGCAAGGGCATCTGCTGCGTAGAAGGCGAAGCGGGTGCTCCCGTAACGCTTGAGGAGATTGCGGAACTCGAAAACGTGGTGGAGCACATCGTTGACGACCTCGACCCCAAGGCGCTTAAGGTGCTCGAAGCCCAGGGCGTGGCATACCGCGACCGTGATGGCGACCTCGTAACGAGCATTGTAGACGGGCGCGACTGTTGCTTTACCTGCTACAGCGAAGATGGCACCTGCCTCTGCGCTTGTGAGAAGGCGTTTCGTGCGGGCAAGACATCGTGGTGCAAACCCATCTCCTGCTACCTCTATCCTATTCGCGAGACTACCCTTTCCGACGGCACCATTGCCCTCAACTACAACCGCTGGACCGTGTGCCGCGACGCTGTAAAGAAAGGACAGGAACTCAACCTCCCCATTTGGAAATTCTTGAAGAATCCCCTCATCAAGCGCTTCGGCGAAGCGTGGTACGACGAACTCACCGAAATGGTTAATCAACTCCGCGAACAGGGGTATTTAGGTGTGGAGTAACATAGGAAGTATAGAAGGTTTAGAAGGTTTAGAAAGTATAGAATATTATTGCTGCACTCATACAAACCCCTTATAGAGATTCAACCGAAAGAATACAGAATTTCTATGTTTAAGAGAACACGAATCTCACGAATTTCACGAACCAAAGTTCGCGTTAGTCAAACCATGCGGGATGAATATTTCTTAATCAGAGGCGAATACCACGAATTTTACCATCCGGATGGTATTCGTGCAATTCGTATGCGATAAGCAAGGTAACACCCCACAAGGATTCGTGTTATTCGTGAGATTCGTGTTCTCTAAAACACACAGATAAATTTTACCGGACAGTAATAATAGAATATCTACTCCCCATAACCAAAAAAGGCTCGCCGATTGGCGAGCCTTTTTCATATCTTAGCATACAAGCAAGCGTAAACTCTTGAAACTTCTCGTTCACTGGTCTACTCGTTTACTTGTCTACTATTCTCAATTTAGAGAGAGTGGTTGATTGTACGTGAAAGTACGTCGAGCTGCTGTTCGCGTGTCAACTTCACGAAGTTTACGGCATAACCGCTGACACGGATAGTGAGCTGAGGATACTTTTCGGGATGTTCCATAGCGTCAACGAGGAGTTCGCGGTCGAATACGTTAACGTTGAGGTGGTGACCACCGTCGGGAGTGAAGTAACCGTCCATGAGGTTCACGAGGTTTTCAACCTGTACTTCCTTAGTCTTACCGAGCGTTGCGGGAGAGATTGCGAAAGTATAAGAGATACCGTCCTGTGAGTGCTGGAAGGGAAGCTTAGCAACTGAAGCGAGAGCTGCAACTGCGCCCTTAGTATCACGACCGTTCATGGGGTTAGCACCGGGAGCGAAGGGAACACCTGCGGGACGACCGTCGGGAGTAGCACCAGTGTTCTTACCATACACTACGTTAGAAGTGATAGTGAGGACAGACTGAGTGGGCTTCGCGTTGCGGTAAGTTTCGTGCTGACGCATGAATTCCATGAACTTTTCAGTTACCATGAGAGCGATAGCGTCTGTCTGAGCGTTGTTGTTACCGTAAGGAACATATTCACCTTCGTTTTCGAAACCTACAGCCAAACTACGTTCGTCGCGGATGATGCGCACCTTACCAAACTTGATAGCAGCAAGTGAGTCTGTTACGATAGAGAGACCTGCGATACCTGTAGCGCGAGTGCGTTCTACGTCACCGTCGTGGAGAGCGAGTTCAAATGCTTCGTAGTTGTACTTGTCGTGCATGTAGTGAATAATCTTAAGCGCATTCACATACACCTTAGCCAACCAACGCATCATCTGTTCGAACTTGCGCATTACTTCTTCGTATTCGAGGTAATCGCCAGTGATGGGAGCAAATTCGGGAGAAATCTGGTGACCAGAAACTTCGTCGCGACCACCGTTGATAGCGTAGAGCAAGCACTTAGCGAGGTTTGCACGAGCACCGAAGAACTGCATCTGCTTACCAATCTTCATGGGGCTTACGCAGCAAGCGATACCGTAGTCATCACCGTAGTCGGGACGCATGAGGTCGTCGTTTTCGTACTGGATAGCACTTGTCTGGATAGACATCTTAGCGCAATACTTCTTCCAAGCAGCGGGAAGCTTTTCTGCCCAAAGCACAGTGAGGTTGGGTTCGGGCGCAGGACCGAGGTTCTGGAGTGTGTGGAGGAAACGATAGCTGGTCTTTGTTACCAAAGTGCGACCGTCGCTACCCATACCACCGATTGATTCAGTAACCCAAACGGGGTCGCCAGAGAAGAGGTCGTTGTATTCGGGTGTGCGGAGGAAACGAACGATACGGAGCTTGATGATGAGCTGGTCGATGAGTTCCTGTGCTTCTTCTTCAGTGAGCTTTCCTTCCTTGAGGTCCTTTTCAATGAAGATATCGAGGAATGTAGACACACGACCGAGTGACATAGCAGCACCGTCCTGGTCCTTAACTGCTGCGAGGTAAGCAAAGTAAACAAACTGAACTGCTTCACGAGCATCCTGTGCGGGGCGAGTTACGTCGAAGCCATAAGCCTGACACATAGTAACGAATGCCTTGAGCGCGTTGATCTGTTCAGTAGTTTCTTCACGCTTCTGGATGCACTCTTCAGTCATTTCCTGAATTTCGAGACGTTCGAGGAAACGCTTCTTTTCTTCGATGAGGTTGTTAGTACCGTAAAGTGCAACACGACGGTAGTCACCGATGATACGACCACGACCGTAAGCGTCGGGCAAACCAGTAATTACGTGAGAGTGACGTGCTGCGCGGATGTCAGCAGTGTAAGCAGAGAACACACCTTCGTTGTGTGTCTTGCGGTAGCGTGTAAAGATGTGCTTTGTTTCGGGATCAAGTTCGTAGCCGTAAGCCTTAAGCGCACTTTCTACCATACGAATACCACCCTTGGGGAAGATACCACGCTTCAAGGGAGCGTCAGTCTGGAGACCTACGATAACTTCGTTTTCCTTATCGATGTAACCAGCACCGTAAGTGTCAATACTCTGGGGCAACTTAGTTTCTGCGTCGTAAACACCCTTTTCGCGTTCCACCTTAAACATTTCGCTGAGCTGTGCCCAAATCTTGAGTGTACGTTCTGTGGGGCCTGCGAGGAAGCTTTCGTCGCCTTCGTAGGGAGTATAGTTGTGCTGAATGAAGTCACGCACATTGATTTCGCGCTTCCAGATGAAGCCTTCGAATGAATCTACACAATTAGATAATTTCATAATTTAAAAATATTAAAGTTAGTAGTTTTTCAGTCCTAATACCATATGCAAATGTACGGAATTTATTATTCATTAACACAGAATACATAAAGAACTACACCCTATACCCCCTATTTTTTTTAAAACTGAGGATAAATAGCACTTAGACTTGCTATTTTGGGAAATAAAAAAGGAGAACCGACGTGCGAAGCAAGAGCAGAGGACAAACTTGTTTGTACTATGCCTTGCAAGGAGGAGGTCAAGACTGCGAAGCAGGATTAAAGGAGAAATGAGAAAGGAGAACTTGGAAAGGAGAAAGGAGAAAGACCATGCGGGACACCAATGCGCCAGCCAATTTCTCCTTTCTCATTTCTCCTTTAATCCCATTTCGTGGTCTTGACCTCCTTCGCACCTCGGCAATTCAAGCAAGCTTGATTGCACTCGGTTTGGCGTCGGTTCTTATTTCCCAATCCTATTCTCTCCTACCCAAGAAAATCATCACGTAATATACCAGTGTTGCGAGCGAACCCAATGCTGCTGCCACATAAGTGTAAGCAGCGCTGTGAAGGGCGTCTACCGCCATGCTATGGTCGCGCTGCGTGGTGATTCCTGCGCGCTGCAACCATGCCGTTGCTCTGCGACTGGCGTCAACTTCTACGGGGAGCGTTACGAAGGAGAACACCGTAGTGCTGGCAAAGAGGATAATGCCGATAAGTAGGAGCGAAGGCATGGCTTCCACCAAGAGAATACCTGCCAAGAGTATCCATTGCACCCACGAACTGGCGAAACTCACCACGGGCACCAATGCCGAGCGCAACTGAAGTGGTCCGTATTGTACGGCGTGCTGCACGGCGTGCCCGCACTCATGCGCCGCCACTGCTGCCGCTGCAACACTGCGTTGGTTATAGACACTTTCCGAGAGGTTAACCGTCTTCGTTGCGGGATTGTAGTGGTCCGTAAGTTGTCCGGATGTGCTCACCACTTGCACGTCATAAATACCGTGGTCGCGAAGCATCTTCTCAGCCACTTCCCTACCCGTCATGCCGTTGGAAAGGTACTCTTTAGAATATTTCTTAAATTTACTTTGCAGATTTTGCTGCACCAAAAAACTCATCAAGGCGATACCGCCAAAAATCAATAAGTACATCATATTTATTTGTGTTTATAAAATTCTGTTCCCTACCTTTGTAGAAGCACTTTCCGTGCCAAACTTACCCCCAACTGTTAATAGGCAATAAAAATGGTCGAATTTCCCAAATTTAAGGAAAATTCGACCATTATATCTTACTTCAACATGGAGATACCAATGAGCATGAGGTAACCAAGTGCCATACCTACGATACCTACGATTACGCCTACGCGAACCATGTGCTTCTGTTCGATAAGACCCGTAGAGTGCGCAAGGGCATTGGGAGGTGTAGAGATGGGCAAGCACATTGCGAATGACGCAGCCATTGCTACACCCAAGAGAAGCGTACGAGAACCTCCGATTTCAGCAAGCGCAGGCGAACCTTCTGCTACAACTGCGAGGATGGGAATCAAGAGCGCTGCAGTAGCCGTGTTGCTGATGAAATTTGACAAGCCCCAGCAAATCAAACCTGCCACAACGAGCAACGCGATGGGGTTGAGGGCGCCGAAGGGGATGTTTTCGATCAACACCTTTGCGAGACCTGTGTTTTGAAGTGCCAAACCGAGGGCAAAACCGCCGGCAACCATCCAAAGTACGGACCAGTTGATTTCTTCCAAGTCGCGGCGCTTGATAATGCCTGTTACGCAGAATACGCAGATGGGCAACATTGCCACAGCGTTGGCACCAATACCGATAATGTCCTTACCCAAGCACCAAAGAACAATCGTTGCGAGGAACGTTACGTTTACCACAGTTGAGTGCCAACCACCCTGTGATTCGCCTTCAATCTTGAGTTCAATTTCCTTCTGCTGGAAGGGGAACAAACTGCGGAGCAACACCCATGAGAGCAAGAGGATTACAATCACAAAGGGGAACATAAAGAGCATCCATTCTCCAAAGGGAATGTCAAGAATCTTGTTTGCAATCGCATTGGGAGGTGTACCGATGGGAGTACCCATACCGCCAATGTTCGCACCGATAGGAATTGCAAGGAGTAATGCTGTGCGACCCTTTGCGTCGGGAATTGCCTTCAACACGGGTGCCAAGAAGGCAATCATCATTGCCGCTGTAGCCGTGTTACTAACGAACATAGAGAAGAACCCTGTGATGAGGATAAAACCGAGCAACACGTTGGTGCTCTTCTTACCGAAGGGTTTCAAAAGGATACGCGCAAGCGTTACGTCAAGACCAGTTTTTGTTGCAGCAATCGCCAACATAAACCCACCGAGGAAGAGGATGATGATGGGGTCGGCAAAAGTTGCCATTACTTCCTTAGAACTCAACAGTGTACCGAGCTTTTCGGGGTCAACGCCCTTTGTAAACGTAAAGAAGGCATCGTTTGACATCGTGAAAATACATGTTGCAATAATGGCAACTGATGTACACCATGAGGGGATGACTTCGAGCAACCACATGAGTGTGGCAAATGCGAAGAGGGCGATGGTGCGCTGCTGCACGATAGTAAGTTCGGGAATTCCGAACATCTCAATGGGCATGTTCCAAAGAGTCAAGGTCACCGCAAGTGTAAATGCCAACGCAACAAAGTGCTTGGGCAATCGTTCAAGACGGCGAATCTGCTTGTTCTGGTGTAATGCTTCTACCAGGTCAAAGCCTTTAAAAATCTTAAACATAGTTTTTGTATTTGAATTTTATTATTTTAAGTTTCTCAAGTGCTCAACTTCTTAGGTCTTAAGGTTAAAGGTTATAAGGTCTACCGTTCGGCTTACTTACCATAACATTAACAATCTGGATAGTCCTCAAAGCCTGAAAGCGTAGCGACCTAACCACCTCAAAACCTGACTCAACTGAAGTTTGCGAAAGTTGAGTTATTGATTTTCAAACGTAACGAGTCGCAAAATTAAGCATAAAATTTGTAATCTGTACTTCACAGAAGCAAAAAATAGGCAATAATATAAATGTTGCCCACGATACATAGTATAGTTCTGTGTGCCACCAATTTATTTTGGCAATAATATAGCAGTTACTTGCGTGACCTTTGGTTGACCCAAATATAGTTTAAAAAACTTACGTCAGAGGATTTAACCATCCGAAATGCCCCCGTAGGAGGGCAATGCATTCATACATTTTAGATGGGTCAACACCTATATTATTGCCTTTATTTTAGGTTATTGCTAGCAATAAAAAAATAATCATCAGTGTTTAAAGCAACACTATCATGTGGACAACTCCCAGCACAATAGTAACACTCGTAACGCCCCCGCAGGAGAGCATTACGAGTGTATTCTGCCGCAAACTACAAGAAGAAGCGCTCCAACACACGAATAATCTTCGGTGTAAACCAATGGATACCCTTACGGTAACCACTTGCATAAAGTTCTTTGCGCATTACAGGGTCGTCAGCAATCCAACGCCCGAGGCGCGCCACAGCGGCAGCAGGAGTGGCGTAATCGGGGAAAATAATTGTGGCGATCTCTTTTCTGGAACGCCCTTGGGGGTATATTTCTGTCAAATTTTTCATGATAAAATATTTAGGATATAATATAGGAGTTATTCAAGGTTGTTAAGAAGTTATACGATAAACCACTTTCAATCAGCGTTTAGAGAAAGTCTTTTTATAGTTCTTTGGGACAACATCTATATCATTACCAATATTTAAGGTAATTGAATAAAAGGAGAGGTTCATAAAGTGATTAGATATAAATACAAACATCCTATAATTTGTGTTTTAGATGAGAAACTTTTACGCGCTACACTCCAAAAGTCCTGCGCACCCGTTCAATATCCCCTTCCGTGAGGTGGATGCCCGACTCCTGTCGTGCCATAGCCACAACAAAGCGGTTGAAGGGCGACCCTTCCGTAGGGAGCGGTTTGTCGGGATGTACATCCGCCCTACCACACACGCATTGAATGTAGAGTTCGGTGTTATTCTCCGTAGGCGGTGCCCAACGGGAAATGATTTGTCGGGGTGTGACGCATGCCCGTTTGCGGATGTAGGTGAGCAGCAGGAGGATGGCAGCACGCAGTCCGTAGTCAATACAATCAAACTTGCAAAAGCCACTTACGTTAGGTGTCGTTTTCGACAGTCCTAACCACTTATTCAGTTCCAGGTAACGAATGTTCAGTGGATTGTGGTTCCGTATTCCTAACGACGGTTCGCGATGTTCAAAGAAGGCCCCGGCCTTCGGCATACTTCTCTCATTAAGGAGCATAGCGCCCCCATTGTTCTTATGCATTTAGATCAAGGTTAATAAAGTGAATACTATAGTGTAACCCCGGGGAGAAAAGGCATCTACCTCCCGGCAGACCATCCTTTCTTGTCGACAGTGCAAAGTTACGGTGCAAACATCCGAGATTTTCGGACACACCAAAAAAAGAAAGAACAATTTTCGCGAGAATCGCACCACTATATATTATATATTGTGTATACATTCCTATCTGTTACAACAAAAAAGACGAAAAACGCAATTGCATTTTTCGTCTTTTTTACTTCGGACACACGAACCGTGCGTTCCTACTATTCGGATGATTTTTAAGTCATAAGCCCTACTGCTTTACGAACGTAAAGTCGTCGATGAGGACATCGGAAGCAGTGTGTGCCGCAGTTGTCTTGGGGTTCATGATCACCAAGCAGATGGTAGTTTCACTTGCGAGGGTGAATTCATGCGTGATCAAAGTCCATTCTGCGGGGATATCGTTGGTGTAACTACCGTACTTGTAGTTAGAAGAGTCGATAGAACCGTCGGCCTTCATGGGTACGTAACCGGGGCGCACGCTTGACACGGCGTCGGTAGCTGCCTTGGCATAGAAGCTCATCGTATAAGTACCTGCGGCGAGTTTCATTTCCTGATAAGCGAGGCGCTTGTTGGCAGCTGTATTACCCTGCACGCATACGGCATACTGACCGCCACGCGCATCGGTGCTCTGTGAAAGGGTGGCGTTGCTGGCTGTTGACTTACTCTTCCAGTAGAGGGGTGTTGAACCGTCCCAAAGTTCGAAATCGCCGTTGAGGATTTCTGAACTACCTTCGGGGAGCGTGGGAGTGTCACCGCCCTGCTCGGGTTCTTCGGGAGTGTCGGGAGTGTCAGTAGTGCCACCGTCCAAGATACCACCGTCGTTTGTAGTGAGCGTGAAGTCGTCAATAAGGACATCCGCACCGGGGTTCTTAGAGTTCATGATGACGAGTGAGAGGCGTGTATCGGCAGCGAGGGTAAATTCGTGCGTTACTTCTGTCCACTCGGTATTGCTGATGTTGTTCACATACTCTGCTGCATACACGTATGTTCCAGCCTTGTTGGAAGCATCCACAGGAGTGTAACCGGGGCGTACGCTTGCACCTGTGCTTGTTGCTGCCTTAGCGTAGAACTTCATGGTGTAAGTACCTGCTTTGAGCGTCATTTCCTTGTAACCGATGCGCTTGTTTGAAGCGGTTGTACCACCTACACATACAGAGAAACTACCGCTGTGAGCGTCGGTGCTCTGTGAGAGTGAAGCATTGCCGGCAGTAGAAGCCGTCTTCCAATTGTTGGGAAGTCCGTTTACCCATGTTTCAAAGTCGCCGTTGAACGATGTCAAGTCGCCCACTGTTTCATCGCCTGCGGGAGCATCACCAGGAGCACCCTCAGAGATGCAGAAGTTTTTAACTTCCCAAGTAGAGCAGTCGTCGGCAGGAGCGTTGTAGAGGAACGCTACGCGCACCTTCTTGCCCAAGAATTCGGCAGGAACGGCAACGTCGGCAGTGGCGAATGTTGTCCAGTCAGAACCTTCTGTGTGATCCTTCTTAAGGAGTGTCCAAGCAGCATCCTTTGCTTCCTTATCAACATCGGTAGTGATGAAGAGTTGCTGATTTTCATCACCAGCATTGTAGCGGAGGATGTATTCGTAAGCGATGTGCGCAGCGGTTACACCTTCGAGGTTGATTACGGCAGACACGAGGTAGTAAGTACCGGCAGTAGTGATTTGCGTAGCATTATCGTAACCCGTTGCCTTAGCAGTTTGGTAATCAATAATCCATGCACCCTGACCGCTTACGGTCTGTGAAGTAAAGGTACCGAGTTTTGAAGAGAACGCTTCCTTATAGGGGAGTTTCTGTTCGCCCACTTCGGGTTGTTCTTCGGCTGCCACGCTACCCTTCTTTATGCTGAAATTCTTTACTTCCCATGTAGAACCGCTTGTAGCATTGGTGTTATAGTAGAAGGCTACCTTTACCACCTTGCCAAGATACTCAGCGGGGATGTTGAATGAGGCATTGCTGAATGTAGACCAGTCTGCGCCTTCAATGTGGTCGTTATTGAGGGTTACCCAAGTAGCCTCAGCAGCAGTCTTGTCAACATCGGTTGTAATAACAAAGCGCTGATTGTCCTTGCCCTTGTTGTAGCGGAGGATGTAGTCGTAAGTAACATGTGCTTCGGTCACCTCTGTAAGGTCAAGTTGCTTACTCACGAGGAGGTAAGTTCCGGCAGTGGTTGTTTGCGTTTGATTGTCATAACCTGCTGCCTTTGCGGTGCTGTAATCAATTACCCAGGCACCTTCACCGCTAATCGTGAAGTTCTGGAACGAACCGAGCGAAGTGGCAAACGATTCCGAAACGATAATGTCTTCATTTTCGGGAGTAGAAGGTCCCTGTGCCGCATCGTTGGGGTTCATATAAGGAGCAGGAACATCTTCACAGGCGGTAAAGCCAAAGGTGAGCATTGCTGCTGCGAGGAGGGAAAAATATTTTTTCATTAGGTTAAGAGGTTTATAGGGTTGTGGTGGGGATGGAATAGATAGTCTAGAGTCTAGATTGTCTAGAATTTCTAGATTATTTTTTTACTCCAAAATCTCAAAGTCATGAATATCGCGGAGCTGAATTTGCCAACCGCTGTAATAAGTCATGATACCTGTGAGGCGCACTTTGCCTTCGGGGATTTGGGTAAATGAGATGTCGTTTTCCGTGCTGGTGCGGAGGGTTAGTTTTTGGTTGCCCACCTTTATTTCACGGTCTACACCGTAACCCGCATCGCGGAGCACTTCGGGTGCAATGATTTTGGGAAGGGGTTCCTTCTGACCCGCAAATTCTTCAACAGTTCCGGTCTCTGCCTGGTCTTTGTTGGTGCCTTGCACTGCTGTGAAGTAGCCTTCAACCGTTGCGAGCACGGGAGCGTTGATGTATTTCTGCGCAGTAGATTTCAACCACGCCTCGTTAACCTGAATGGGTTGGAGTTCGGGGGCTTCGGGATTGGGAGTGCCTACAAGCGCGAAGTTCGTGCCAATCAAGTTGAAGAGCAACGGACCCAGACGGCGGTTACCGCTACTGGTGTAATAGGGTTGTCCTATCTTGGGCACCTTACTGTAATTACCCACCCACAGACCGTTAAGGTTTACGCGCACTTCCTGACCGAGGGGGAAGTAAGGGTAAAGACAGGTGTTACGAATACCGAGTTGGATGCTTTGGTCGCTACCGTCGGGAAGGATTTGGCGCAACACTACCGTCTGATAGAGGTTGCCGTTGATACCATCATTGGCTACGACAATGCCACTCACTACGATGTCGCGGTCGATGCGCGTCATCTGGTTGGAACTGTTCATGTAACCCGGACCAAACTCGTCCTTTAACTGCTTTATGGTGTATTCCTCACCACTTACGGATGAAGCAAACACTTTGGGTTCGATAAGCGATTCGCCGTGTTCGTCAAGGCAGGAGGTAAGTCCGAGCGCAAGAACGGCAAGAAGTATATTGAGATATGTTTTCATAGTTGCTTGCATAATGGGTTAGAACTTATAACCTACGTTGAGGAAGAAATTAAACAAGTTTGCGTAGTAATACTTAGCGTTCTTTGAGAACTGATAAGTGCGCTGCTCGCCCGTAGCATAGTAGTCGTCACGATTCTGTTCGTAACCACCCGTGCGGAGGTCATCATTGTTGAGGATGTTTTGGAGCGAGAGGTTGATAGAAAGCGAACGACCACGGTTGAGGCGGATGTGGCGACCGATTGAAGCATCGAGCATGAAACCACCCTTACACTTCTCTTGCTTTGCAGTGCGTGCTTCTACGACATTACCGTTCTGATCGAGGCGGATGCCACCGTTGGTGTCGTATTCTTCACCCGTGTGCTGCCAAACGGGATTACCATTGACATCGAAAGAGTTACCAAATACTTCATTAGGAATCACATTGCTCAAACGACGGTAAGCCGAATAACCAATGTAGGTGCGGTCGTAATAGTTCAAATTTGCTTCAAGGAACCATCCGTTGCGGTTGTAACTAACACCCACACTCGCCGCAGTAAGAGGTGTACCGCTCACACGGCAGCCGTCGGCAATCACGCGAAGGGGTTTGTCAACCGTCGTACCGTTGGGGAGGTTGATGGTCCATTTGTTGAGTTCGGCAGTAGTCTTCGCATCCATACCTTCGTAGTTAACCTGCGCGTAAGGATTGTTGATGTACTTTGCTTCACCGATCGAACCGATGAAGTTGAACTTCAAATTGCTGGTCACATGAAGTGAGAGGGCTGCTTCCACACCGTAGTGTTCCTTATCAATACCCGACATGGCAAGGTAGGTAAAGCGCGATTCCTGGTCGTTGTAGAACGCCGTTTGCTCTACCTGATTCATGTAGCGCGTGTAGTAAGCATTCACCTTACCCGAAAGGATGCCCCAACGGAAGGAGTAAGCAATTTCGGAAGAAATGACATCTTCCAATTTCAAGTTATTAACAAAGTCGTTGTGCAAGCGGGGCGCTACGAAAGCATTACGCGCAAGGGGTGCACGCTTTTCGTAACTGGCACCGATGTTGATGCGATGACCTGCACCAGGGTTGATAATCAAGTTAGCCTTACCACCACCACCAAAGAACTTCGCAGCACCACTCTTGCCGAAAGAGTTCTGGGGCGCACGACCGTTCTGCATCTTACCATCGCGTTCGATAGTTGTGCCTTCGCCGTAAGCTGAAAGGGTGAGGTCGAAGATGCCACGCTTGGTTTCGTAAAGTCCCCAAAGACGTGCCTTGTTAACGAGGATGTCGTAGTTGTAACCAAACTTATCGTCTACGTAAATGCGACGGTTGGGATTGCGAAGGTCATTTTGCGCTTCCTGGCTGTTGCGACCGTAGTCGGTAGCCGAGAACTTGTCGTAGTCAATATAAATTTCGCCACCAAGCAGGTCGGCCATCGTCTTGTAGTGATAACCCTCGGTGTGGTTGAGTTCTACGCCAAGCACATACTTACTGGCGCGATTAAGGTGACCTTCAAGGGTAGAGTTTAAGGCAAAAGTCATCTGGTCGTTATGACGGCGCTCCTGGTAATAAAGTGTTTCACCTCCGAGGGCAGCATTCTGACGATTGACATAGTACATGCGGTCCCAGTTGATCTGACGGTTTGCCTTGTCGGAAGTCCAGTAGTTGTACAATGAGTTCCACTGGTCAACCGCTTCGGGATTTGCTGCGAGCCACTCGGCATTGTTCTTCTCGGGGTCCCACACGTTGAAGATGGACGAAGGCATGTTCTTATAATAGTCAGGGCGGGGGTCGTAAGCCTCGCCGTTCCAACCGAGGGCGGTAGAACTATACATGCTGTACTTTCCCGCAAGCGAAGTGACGAGTTTCGTTTCGGGATTCATCTTCCAGTCCCAAGTAAGGATGGCTGTGGGCGAGAAGTCGTTAACGATGCGTGAGTTGCGCACACCACCATTCTGGTAACCCCAGTTAGGGTTGTAGTAACGGTCGTTAGCAAGCCAGTACGCTTCTTCCGTAGAAGCACCCTGCTGACCGCGCTCTGTGGGCGCACCAAAAGTAACGAGCGAAAGGCTGTGATGCGAATTGAGGCGCTTTTCAAGCGCAAGGAAGTAACTGAATGCGTTGTAGAACGTACCTTCAATCTGTCCCTTCTCTGCCCAACGGTAACCGATAGAGAAGGCTGCCGACCACCCCTTAGGACTGATGCCTGTGGCGTGGGTGAACATGGCACGCGCTACGTAGTTGCGGTTGCAGGCAGAGAGTGCCAACTTACTTCCCTGTGCAAACTGACTGGCGCGTGTCTGGATATTCTGACCACCACCTTCGCCCAGGAAACCAAAGTTGTTAGACTCAAAACTTGAAGCACTCTCGCGGTTACGGGTAGCATCGTTCAAACCACCAATCATACCGTAAGAGAATTGTCCGCGTTCGAGGTCGTTAAGCATGACCCCGTTGATGTACGTCTGACTGCTCGTATTGTCGAAAGCACGCACACGATAACGCATCGGACTAAAAAGGTAACCCACTTCGGAAAGGAAGGGGTCGTTAGAAGCCGAGGAAATGGTAGAAACGGTTTGCGCCGCATCAGCATCCTCGTCCAATTGAGATTCCGTAAACGAAAAGTCGTAACTATCGTCGGGAATCAGAAGACTGTCTGCCGGAGCCTGTGCCTGTGCCACGAAAGGAGCAACAAGCAGTGACGCCACAAACAGGAGTGCACCTTTTTTCATAAATGGTTGGGTTAGTTTTTACTATTATTCGGGGCAAATTTACAATGTTCCCAATAATCAGCGACAAAAGCAGGACTATTTTTTATTTTTTAAGACTTAAAAACCTCCTATTAAGTATTTTTTTTAGAAATTTGCGGATGTATAGGACTAATATCATTACACATGAAAAAGATTTTACTCACACTTCTCGCTGTTGTACTTTGCAGTTTCAGCACAACACCTATTGTTGCGCAGCAGAAGACATACAAGATGCACGGTGTGGCATTTTACAACCTTGAAAACCTCTTTGACACCATCCACGCCGCAGGAAAGAACGACTATGAGTTCTTGCCTCAGGGTTCGTATAAGTGGAACACGCTGAAATATACGAATAAGTTGACGAACATGTCACAGGTGCTCGCGTCGCTCTGCACAGAGGTGGGCAAGATGAAGAATCCCTTAGGCGCAGCAGTCATTGGCGTTTCGGAAATTGAGAACCGCACGGTGCTTGAAGACCTCTTGAAGCAGCCCGCACTCAAAGATCGCGGTTACGAAATATGCTTCATCGAAGGTCCTGACCGCCGTGGGGTGGACTGTGCCTTCTTCTACAACCCTAAACTCTTTAAGATGGAGCACTCCATGCTCGTGCCTTACATTTATTTGAAGAAGGACGATCCCTGCACCATTGGTTTTGAATGGAAAGACGGACGCGTGGAAGCCATTCCCGAATTGCGTGGCGACACAACCTACATCACTCGCGGATTTCTCGTAATGAGCGGACAGATGGAGGGCGAGAAGTTCCACTTCATCGTGTGCCACTGGCCCAGTCGTGGTGCAGCAAGTCCGGCACGCGAACGCGCTGGCGACCAAGTTAAAGAACTCAAAGATGCACTCTTAAAGCAAGACCCCAATTCGCATATCGTCATCATGGGCGACTTTAACGACGACCCCAAGAATAAGAGTATGCGCAAATGTCTCGGATGTAAGGAGAAGCAAGAGAATTGCGGTGCTGACGACCTCTACAATCCCTGGTGGGACTTCCTCTACAAAGTGGGACAAGGCACCCTACTCTATCAAGGCAACTGGAACCTCTTCGACCAAATTGTATTCACGGGCAACCTGCTCGGCAAGGACCGCTCTACGTGGAAGTACTACAAGAGCGAAATCTTCATGCGCGACTACCTCTTCCAGACCGAAGGGAAGTATAAAGGTTCACCCAAGCGCACCACTGCCGGAGGCGTATGGCTCAATGGGTATTCCGACCACTTGCCGGTGCAAAGTTATTTTGTGAAAGAAGTTAAGTAGACAAGACGTTATGCCGCTCTACAACAAACTCCACCATCTCGTAGCGCAGATGCGCCCCATCACGCTGGAAGAGATGAAGTCCGTACGCCTCATGAAGCGCACGGACACGAAGTTTGTTACCAATAACGAGATGCTCATGAAGTTGCTGGAACTCACGCACGAGAGTTATTCAGCCCAGCACAACAACGGCAAGTGCATTGCGGACTATCGCACAGTGTATTGGGATACTCCCGTGACACACGAAATGTTCCGCCAACACCACTGCAAGCACTTTCCCCGCACCAAAGTTCGTGCCCGCACTTACCTTGACTCGGGACATAGTTTCCTGGAAATAAAGAAGAAGGACAACCACGGAAAGACGCGCAAGAAGCGCATCGAGATTCCCTCCATCGAAACGGTTATCAACGATGGTTTCGGCGAAGAATTCCTCACCGAGCGCACGGGCTACACATTTAAGGATATTATCCCCACCGTTGAAAACAACTTTCACCGCATCACCCTCGTGAACGATGCCAAAACGGAGCGCTTAACCATTGATTTTGGTATCAGCATCCGAAACCATGAGACGGGAGAAACGGGAACGTTTGACAACCTTGTCATCATCGAACTCAAACGCGACGGTCGCGTACACTCCCCCATCCTCGCCCTACTCCGCCAACTGCGCATCAAGCCCAGCGGATTCAGCAAGTATTGCATCGGTTCGGCTATTACGAATGGCGAATTGAAAATCAACCGTTTCAAGAAGCGCCTACATCGCTACGATAAGATTGCGCTTGCAAATAAGAAGAGTTAACGAGTTGATAGGTACAAGTAAACGAGACGGTGTGCGAAACGAATGAGAATTATTCCGCATTGTCGTTAATCGTTAAACCTTAATCGTTAACCTTTCACCTTAAACGTTAAACCTTAAACGTTAAACGTTAATCGTTCCCCCTTTCTCCATAAATCAATTAACCCCAATCTATACTTATGCACGAATTATTTGAAGCTAACGTTGAGTTGTTCCACCTCCTTGGAAGTCTCGTCTTGAACTGTTTTACAGTTTGGTCCATCGTTCATTTCTTCTACTTCCCCAAGGGACAGCGCCGTGATTACTACTTCACATTTATCCTGCTCTCAGTGAGTATCTTTATGCTCATCTACCTGTTTATGGGCCGAGAAATTGCAGGAACAATTTCCGATGCTGGAATGGTGGGTGCAGCCCTCGGACTTTTTGCCATCTTTGGTATCATCCGCTACCGCACGGAGAGTGTGCCCATTCGTGAAATGACTTACCTGTTCTTCCTCATCGCCCTTTCGGTGTTGAACGGTAAGACGGGCGACCTACATCTCGTGGAGCGCATCGTTATCAACTTGGTGTTTATCGTCATTGTGTGGTTGGCTGAAAACTGCCACTCTGCTTACAATCAGGGTTGCAAATTTGTCAAGTACGACAACATTGACCTCATCAAACCCGAGCGCTACGACGACCTCGTTAAGGACCTTGAAGAACGCCTTGGCGTGAAGATTACTCGCGTAGAAGTGGGCGCCGTAGACTTCTTGACAGACATGACTATGCTCCGCGTGTTCTACGTAGACCCTGACAAGCGCATTAAGTCAGTGGACCGCATATTTAAGACACCTGAAGCGTAGGATTTTACTAGGTAACTATAGGTTATTCTGGGCGTTCCTTGAATTTCCTAAGAGAAACCTAGGATAACCTATAGATCCTTCCTCTTCGCAGAGCATTTTTATTCTTTTACTCTCTCATCTTTAAACTCTCATCAATCCACCACTATGAAAAAAATATTTACCGCATGTTGCGCCCTCTTACTTGCAGCACCTACTTTTGCGCAGAAGGACGAATTTGGTGCTTGGCTTGAAGTTGAAGGCGAAAAGAAGATTACAAAGCGCATCGACCTTTCACTGGGTCTCGGCATGCGCGCGAACGATAACCTTGGCGAGGTATCGCGCACCAATGCCTTCATCAGCGGAAGCTATAAGATTTGTGACTACCTTAAGGTGGCTGCGACCTACCAGTATATCAGCGACTTGAGTCGCGGAGAAACAAAGGAAAAATACGAGTGGAAAAAAAATAAAAAATATGACCCTAACTACCCTTTTATAGAACCTGAGTATATCTACGAATTTGAAGGTTACAACGCAGACAAAGCCTTCCACCGCACCAAACATCGCCTTTCATTCGACCTTTCCACCAAAGTAAAAGTAGGCAGATTTACCTTCTCGCTCCGCGAACGTTACCAATTCACTCACTCCGTGGGTAAGGATGTTGAGCGCATGCGCTACCGCGATAAGGCTCCTGCAGGATACTCAGAGCCTACAGTTTCTATTGGTGGGGAAAATTGGGTTATCCCCAACGAAGTAGGTTCCGACCATAAGAATCACAAGAACAACCACCTGCTCCGCTCGCGCATCGGTGTAGAATACGACATCCGCAATTGTCCGCTCACGCCCTTTGCTACTTACGAAATCAAAACGCAACTTCAAAAGGGTGGCGCGACTGAAGAAACGCGCCTCATCGTAGGTACTGACTGGAAACTCAATAAGAAGAATACCCTCTCGATTGCTTACGTCTTCAACGACGGACACTATAGCGATGATGCTAATATCCACGCTGTGAGCGTGGGATATAAATTTAAATTCTAATGAAGTAAACAAGTTTACAGGTACGAGTAAACAAGATAGTTTGCTCACTTTGAGGCATCTTGCTTATGCGTACCTTGTCAACTCGTAAATCCTATATTATTTCATCATGAGAATCCTCTCCTTCATCGTTGCCCTCTTTGCGGCAACTACGATTAGTGCACAGCGCTTGGATTATCTCACTTTCCGCTTGCTGAACGGGAATGAGTATAGTCTGAACATCGCTTCGGGCGCTACGATTACCTTTACAAACACGAGCATCGTTGCTCAGGCAGCCGAACCAAGTCTGGCACTTGCACTCGCCGACCTTGATGCACTTTTCTTTACTGCCGAACCAACAGGTATCAACGCTGTTGAAACGCCCGCTGTCAGTGCGCGCTACTCAGGCGGTGCGCTCCATGTTGTAGCACCAGCCGGAAGCACGATAGGCGTATACACCCTTGACGGTCGCACCGTAGCAACGCTCCAAAAGTGCACGAATGGCAACGAGCGCTATTCACTCCCCCTTACAAAGGGCATTTACGTCGTTCGTGTTGAGCAACAAACCTTTAAAATCCTTGCACAATGAAGCAGTATTTACTCCTCCTTGCCCTTGCTGGAACGACATTGACAGCAGCGGCACAGACACTGCGCATTGAGCAAGGCAGTGTCACCACAGCATTCGACGCCTTAACCCTTGGCGAGTCCAACTTCGCAGCAGGCGGAACTACCCTTACGCTCGGCGGTAAGACGTATGACATAAGCACTATCGACCGTATGACCATCAACAACACGCCCGTAGCAGCAACTACCGTAGGCGTGGTGTACAACGGTGCTACGGCGCAGGTAGAAATCAGTGGCGACCTCGCTCCTTACCTTACCGTGAGCGTAGACGGTGCAAATGTCAACATCGTTGCCGATGCTTCGTTGCAGGAAGAAGTTACTTACCTGTTGAGCGGTACATCAACCTCGGGCTCTTTTACCCTCGAGGGCGACTATAAGGCTACCGTTGCCATTAACGGCCTACATCTTACTTCAAACACCGTGAGTCTTCCCCCGATGAACATCCTCAACGGCAAGCGCATTAAGTTTCTGGTGAGCGGTTCTAACTCATTTGCTGACTGCGCAGGCGGTACGCACAAGGGTGCTTTCTTCGTTAACGGTCACCCCGAATTTGAGGGATGTGGTTACATCAACATTACGGGCAACTCTAAACATGCCTTTGTGAGCGATGAGTACACGCAATTTAAATATTCCTTCACCGGCACGATCAACGTGCTTAGCGCTGTGGGCGATGCTTTCCACATTGACCAATACTTGCTGATGCAGGGAGGAACCTTTAAGATGAATAATATTGGTGGCGATGGTTTTGACATCTCATTTACCAACGATGCTACTGATGAATATAACGGCGAAGTGTTTATTGAGGGAGGCAACATCGAGTTGAATGTTGTAACTCCTGACACCAAGGGTATTAAGGCTGACGCACAGATGACCATCTCGGGCGGTACCATCACAGGCACCGTTTCGGGCAACGGCACGAAGGGCATCAGCGTAGATGGCGACCTCACCATCAAGGGCGTTGCCAACAATCCGCTTATTGACCTTAAAGTTACAGGCACTACTTACGCCGCAGGAACTGCCGACGAAAGCAAGTGTCGCGGTATCAAGGGTAAGGGCAACTTCATCTTCGACGGCGGAAGTATCAAGATTTCTGCCACTGGCGCTAAGAGCAAAGCCATCAGCGTAGACGGCGACTACATCTACAAGAGCGGTTCGCTCAACTGTATCGTAGATGCCGCAAATACATAACAACCATTTCAACCCCGAAATTGGCAGATGCACGCGCCGAAAGTCCCCACAATTCGGATGACGCTTCGGCGGTGAAAAATGCAGAAAAATGCAAAATAAACACCGTGTTAACAAGTGTTAACCGATTTGCATTTCGCTCCGAAATTTTGTATATTTGTACTACGGAAGTGGAGATAGCCCTAAACATCAGGGTTATCTCCACTTTTTTCGTTCACAAGGTTACTTATTAGGGGCAAAAAATAAGTATTATCGTTTTTACAAGGTTACTTATCGGCGTCACAATGTAACTTATCGTGCTTCGGATAATAGACATTGTTGCGATTTCAAGTAGTGCGAACGTTAATATGTGTTAAAGTTTTTGGTGAAAAATGCGGAAAAATGAAGCCCGAAACTGTCACTATTTTTCGCCGAATGCGGTAAGCGGAAAGTAGTAGGTAGTTAGTAGAGAGTAGTGAGTAGAGAGGAGTGAGTAGAGAGGAGTGAGTAGTGAGTAACCCATGCGGAGTGAAAATCCGGACGGCGCTCTCCCCCTGTTCATAGGGATTTCCGTCCCCCGATAACGGGGGAACCGAAGGGGGTGGGGACCAGCTCTGCTGGTGAGGGGGTGCAGAAACAGTTAGTAGTGAGTAGTGAGTAGTGAGTAGTTGCCATGCGGGACTATTTTCCGCACCCCCTCACCGCCAAGGCGGTCCCCTCCCCCTATAAACAGGGGGAGAGCGCCGTCCGGACCATCAGCCCGCAAAGACTCCTCACTACTCTCTCCTAACTACGAACTAAATTCACCTCCGCATGGACTACTCACTCCTCTCTCCTCACTCCTCACTAAACTCAACTCCTCACTAATTCAACCTCTATCAAAATGAAATCTCAACGCCCAAAATACCTATCATTTTGTTTTTTTACCACTCATAAAACCAACAAAAGTGACGCCTTGCGCACCAAAAGAGCCCTAAAAAGGACTTTTAGACAGCAAAAAAGGCGTTTTTTCGCGATTTTAGTTTGTCAGAAATTAAAAATAATTTACTTTTGCCACTCGTATATTTTGGGGTGGAGTGTCTGTACACCAATTATCCCCATTTTATAGTCGAAATAACTCATATAATAATTAATAATTAAAAAACACAGTTATGAACAAAAAGTTAATGCTTTTGTTGGCGGGTTTACTCTTCGGAGTTGCTACGCTGATGGCTCAGAAGCGTGTAACGGGTACTGTGACCGATTCAGAAGGTATGCCTGTAATCGGTGCTACTATTAAGGTAGCCGGTACTAAGGTAGGTGCTGTTACCGACACAAACGGTAAGTTCGTACTTCCCAACGTTCCAGCTTCTGCAAAGACTTTGAGCGTTTCATACATCGGTATGCAGACGCAAGAAGTTGCGGTGAGCAACAACGTAGCAGTTGTGCTCGCTTATGACGATTCAATGTTGGACGAAGCTGTTGTCGTTGCCTATGGTGTAGCGAAGAAGGGTTCGTTCACAGGTTCAGTTTCACAGATGAAGGCGAAGGACTTGCAGAAGATGCAGGTTTCTAACGTCTCTAAGGGTCTTGAAGGTCAGTTGGCTGGTGTGCAGGTCGTTGGCGGTTCAGGTCAGCCCGGTTCTGGTGCTACAATCATGATTCGTGGTATCGGTTCACTTGACCTTGACAACGCTACTCCTCTTATCATCCTTGACGGTGTGCCTTACAACGGTAACTTGAACTCTATTCCTCAGTCGGACATCGAGAGCATGAGCGTACAGAAGGACGCATCTGCAACATCTATCTATGGTGCACGTGCGGCTAACGGTATCATCATGATCACTACCAAGAAGGGTCGTGAAGGTAAGACCCAGGTGAACTTCGACGCAAAGTGGGGTTTCTCTGACCGTGGTGTAAAGCCTTATCAGACTGTACGCAGCGAAGCTGACTACTACGAACTCTACTGGGAAGCAATGCGCAACCAGTACGTTTCACAGGGTGAATCACGCTTCAATGCAGGCATCATCGCTTCACAAGGTTTGATTGAAGCTCTCGGTAACTATAACTCATTTAATGTGCCCGATGCAGAATTGATCGACCCCCTTACAGGTAAAATCAATCCTAACGCACAGCTCCTTTACCACGACGACTGGTTGGACGAACCTTTCAGCACTGGTTTGCGTCAGGAATACAACGTATCAATCAGCGGTGGTTCAGAAAAGACACGTTACTACGTATCAATCAACTCACTTGACGAAAACTCATACGTTAAGAGTTCAAGCTTCTCACGTCTTTCAGGTCGTATGAACATCGAACACCAGGTGAACAAGTGGTTGAAGGTAGGCGCAAGTGCGAACTACACCAACACAAAGACAGATACGAACAACGGTTCTTCTTCACCCAGTTCAATGTTTGCTTTCTCTCAGTTCATCGCACCTATCTACCCCGTGTACCAGCGCGATGCAGAGGGTAAGTACATCTACGATGCTAACGGCAACCGCATGCTCGACTACGGTTCGGCTAACGGTAAGAACCGTCCTTACTCATTGAACTCTAACCCCTACTGCGACGTGCTCTACAACGTTCACGACACAGAAGGTGAATTCTTGAACCTCCGTGGTTTTGCTGAAATCAAGCTTCCCATCGAAGGTTTGACATTCCACGTTGACGGTGCGATGGACAACATCGTAGGTTACACTACTGACTTCCAAACTCCTATTGCTGGTGACGCGCTTGCTTCAGGTGGTCGTTCTACAAAGAGCTATTCACGCTCACGTAACATCACTTTGTCACAGCGCTTGAACTATAACAAGGACTTCAAGAATTGGAGCATCGGTTTGATGGCTGGTCACGAAACACTCCGCAGAGAGGCGCAAGGTTTGCAGGCTCAGATGACACAGTTCTTTACGCCCAACAACCACGAATTCTCTAACGCGGTAGTTCCAGGTCAGGACCCCGCGTCATCTAAGACACGCTACTCACTCGAATCATACTTCGGTCGTGCCGAAGCAACATTCTTGAACCGTTATAGCGTATCGGGTTCAATCCGTTTTGACGGTTCTTCAAAGTTCCACCCCGATCATCGTTGGGGTACTTTCTGGTCAGTAGGTGGTGCATGGCGTGTGAGCGAAGAAGAATTCTTCCAGTCATCATTCCTTCGCGACTATGTAAACAACTTCAAGATTAAGGGTAGTTATGGTACTCAGGGTAACGACGGTGTCGGTGGTGCTATGCCCCTTTACCAGGACTTGTACACTGTAACAAACATCGATGGCAAGCCCGGTATTACACTCGGTTACCGTGGTAACCCCGAAATCACTTGGGAAAGTTCTAAGAACTTCAACGTTGGTTTCGAAGCAAGCCTCTTCCACAACCGTTTGAATGTTGAATTTGACTACTTCATCAAGTCTACAAGCGACATGCTCTACCAGCGCAAGTTGGCGCCTTCTATGGGTTCACCTGCTTGGGTGTACGACAACGGTATGGACATGCAGAATGAAGGTGTAGAATTGACAGTTAACGGTGTGCTCATGCAGAAGAAGAACTTCAAGTGGACTGCTTCTTTGAACTTGACACACTATAAGAACACGATCAACGAAGTTGAACCCGGTAAGGATCCTGCTGGTTACAAGTATGGTAACTTCTGGCGTAAGGTTGGTGGTAGTGCCTTCGACTGGTACATGGTTAAGTATGCAGGTGTTGACCCCGAAACAGGTGACGCTTTGTACTACAAGGATGTACAGCGCACAGGTGTGACACAAGACGCTAACGGCAACAAGCAGTACTACAACTACACTGAAACAGTTACTACTAACGTAGCATCACAGGCAACTGAATACGAACTCGGTAAGTCATCATTGCCCGACCTCCAGGGTGGTCTCAGCACTACTTTCGAAGCATTTGGTTTTGACCTCTCAATTGCTACTGCATTCTCACTCGGTGGTTACTGCTATGACGGTTCATATGCTTCATTGATGGGTTCAAATGCAGGTTCTAACTACCACGTTGATATGTATAAGCGTTGGCAGAAGCCCGGTGACGTTACTAACGTTCCCCGTCTCGAAAACGGTAACATGAACATGACTGGTGGTGTGACTAACGACCGCTTCCTCACAAGCGCTGACTACATCTCATTGAAGAACGTACAGCTCGGTTACACAGTGCCCAAGAATTGGTTGAAGAAGTTCGTAGGTATCGAATCGCTCCGCGTATATGCAGTGGGTGACAACCTCTTCCTCGGTTCAAAGCGCGTAGGTCTTGACCCCCGTCAGTCAGTTTCTGGTGGTACTGAAAATGGTATCTATTCAGCAATGCGTACAATCTCATTTGGTGTGAATGTAGCATTCTAAGCAACAACTAAAACTTAAAACCAGACAACAATGAAATTTACAAAATATCTTAGTGCGGCGCTGTTCGCAGGTATGTTGTCAGCTTGTGGCGACGACTTCCTCGAACCCGTCGAATCATCGGTGATTACGCCCGATGAGGTTGAAGAAGCTGCTAAGAAAGACCCCGAAAAGACATTGGGCGCACAGCTTGATGGTGTCTATGCTTTGTTGAACTTTAAGGCAGGGGTTAGTTCTGACGACATCAACTCACACATGAGTTGCGGTCTTCCTGGTATCCAGATGCTTTCTAACAACACATCAAACGACATCAGTCTCTCAATGGATGGTGACCCCTGGCATTTCGACAAGCAGCTGGAATACTATGGTGAACAGTATGTTCGTGCAAATTGGCCCTGGTCGCTCTTCTATACTGTGATTAAGGCTGCGAATGACGTTATTCCTTCGGCAGAAGGTACTACAGGCGACCTTGCAGGTAGAGGTATCCTCGGTCAGGCGCTTGCGCTCCGTGCGTTCTCTTACTTCAACCTTGCACAGTTCTATCAGAACACATACGTAACTTCTAAGGATAAGCCTTGTGTAATCCTTCGTCTTTCTTCAACCGAACAAAGCATTACTACACGTGCAACTGTAGAACAGGTATATGCACAGGTGGAAAAGGACTTGCTCCGTGCTATCGACCTCCTCGACGGTTGGACACGCGCTTCTAAGTCACAGATTGACAAGAGCGTTGCTCAGGGTATCCTTTCACGTGTATACCTCGTAATGCACAAGTGGTCAAAGGCAATTGAATTGGCTCAGGCTGCACGCGCAGAATATCCCTTGATGAATGCAAATGTTGCTTATGCTTACAACTATCAGGATGTAACAAGTAGCGAAGTAATGTGGGGTGTGGACATCACTACTTCTATGAGTATGAATTACGCTTCATTCCAGTCATGGATGTGTGCACAGGGTTACGGTTACGGTGGTCAGGTTGGTGCATTCCAGTTGATCGACGCAAAGCTCTACAACACTATTCCAGACAATAGCATCCACAAGCTCCTCTTCGTAGCTCCCGGTTCAACTTATCCCTGTGAAGGTTGGGAAATTCCCGAGTACGGTAACTTGAAGTTTAAGTATGCAGGTGCTGAAAACTGGTTGGGTGACTACATCTACATGCGTTCTGCTGAATTGTACCTCACTGAAGCAGAAGCACTCGTACGCCTCGGTCGCGCAACTGAAGCCTACAATGTACTCGTTCAGTACATGACAAATCGTCTCTACGACCACGACGGTGACGGTAAGATTCTTTGGGAAGAATCAACAGCAACAATTGAATTGGTTCAGAACTTGCGCCGTGTAGAACTTTGGGGTGAAGGTCATTCTTACTTCGACCACCGTCGTTGGCAGTTTGACATGGACCGCGGTTATGAAGGTAGCAACGAAAACCGTACTGCATGGCCTGCTCAGGAAGGGTTTACAAAGGGCTTCGTACCCTGGTACCACTACTCATGGCGTTTCCAGTTGCCTCTTAAAGAATATCAGGATAATCCTGACCTTAGTCCCGACTCTCAGAATGTAGTTGGTCCCGAAGGTAATCAGGATCCCGTAGCTGACTTGATTACTGACTGGAGCGAAAAGTAAAGAATAAATGGTTGGGCAGTGCGCCGCGACACGCGTGTGGCGCACATGCCTACATAAATAAGTAAGAAAAATATGAAACTTAATATTTTTAAAACGCTTGCGTTGGGTGTCTTGACCATGGGTTTTGTAGCCTGTGAAACAGACTACGACAAGGCGGACTACGATGCTCCTCTTGAAGCCTCTACCATCCTCCCTGAGGTAACAACAGGTGATGCGGAACTCTTTGGTGTCCTTGCAAATATTACTTGTGAGATGACACCTGTTGAAGGCGCTAATCCTACAAACTGGGGTCTTCTTTTGAATACGAGCGAAAATCTTACGCTTGCTGGTAGTGCTAAGTACGAAGGCAAGATTACTGAAACTACTGCTACATTTGCAATTTCAGGTCTTCAGGAAAACACAAAGTACTATTATTGTTCTTTCGTTTCAGATGGTTACAATGTCGCTTATGGCGATACTTTGGCATTTGAAACAGGTAAGGCTTGGGAAGTTAAGAAGGAAACTTACGATTTCGCAACAGCCGAAGACGCTGACACATACATGCCTTATCGTGTAATGCTCCACGCTACTGACCCCGAAGCACTTGGTCCTACAACAGTGGGATTCCTTCACAATTATGGCTTGGGCGGTTATGTGGTAGTAAGTGCAATTCTTGATCCTGTCGCATTCTATGAAAGAATGGAAGCGAACCTCTTAACTTATGGTGTAATGAATGCATCTGGTTTCAAGTGTGACTTCACAGGCGCTCTTTTCCCTGCTGTAACAGTAGACGTTCTTAGCAACTCATTGTTCTTCCAGGGTGGTGGTGCTGCTATCGGACATTTTGATGTTTATGTATCTAACGAACCTATCAATGACTTGTACGGAGTTGCTGGGGCAACTAAGATTGGTTCTTCAAAGGATGGTGGTACAGAACAGAAGCTCTACATCGCTAATGGTGATGGAGGCGATCCTACAATCCACACTCCCATGACATTCTCTGTTCCCGAAGATTTCTGGGGTGAATGTTATGTGTACATTGTAAACCAGTCAGACTATGACGGTTCTGTTTACGGCGCAGTTGACTATGGTATCGCCATCAGAGGTTATGCTATTGAAACTACTGTTGAACCCGAAGAGGAAGTTGTTCCCGAGGAAGGTGAAACTCCCGAGGAAGTGTAAATTCTGTTATATTATAAATGAGGGTGTGTCGAAATGTAAAACTTCGGCACACCCTCTTTAGCTGGGTAAGAAGGTTAAAATGCAAGGCGCTGAAATTAAGGATGAGGGGAGTGTACTGAAGTACATGACCAAATCCGAAATTGATGAGCAACGTAGCAGTTTGCACATTATGACACAGCGTCATTTTTTTTGTGTAGTAACATAGGAGTTGCCTTTTATTGTGTAGTTCCCCCTCAGTTTGCTATTTCTAACCGTCAAAAAAGAATGTAAAAAGCGTCTGAGGTTGTCTAAAAGCCTGTTTCTGAGCAGTTTTTTTGTTTCCCCTTGCTGAAAGTCGTACCTTTGCACTCGTTAACCTCACGGAGGAACTCTGTTAGTGTACGGATAAAGTGTACAGATGACAGAGTACGGAGCACAACTGACGAACGAAGCAAGAGCAGAAGTAAAGTTTACTTTGATTATGCCTTGCAAGGAGGAAGAAAAGACAGCAACGTCGTATTTCTACCGTCCGCATGGATTCCTCCCCGTATAGTTGCTCACCTTTAATCGTTAATCGTTAATCGTTAATCGTTAATCGTTAAAACCTCCGTGATAAACTAAATCGAATGCTGAAAACAATCCTGCGAGCAGGTATAACAATCTCTCTCCTGCTCATTGGCGCAATGGCAACCTTGGCGCAAAACTATCAAGTACAAGGCAAGGCCAGTTACTACGCCGACTTTTTCCATGGCCGACTCACCAGTAATGGCGAGATTTTTAGCCAAGACAGTTTGACGTGTGCACACCGCACACTGCCCTTTGGCACTTACCTTAAAGTAACGAACAAGAGAAACAATCAGGAAGTTGTAGTACGCGTGAACGACCGAGGTCCCTTTATTGAGGGGCGCGTAATCGACCTCTCGCGTGCCGCAGCCGAACAACTCGGTATGATTCATGCCGGAGTAGTACGCGTAGAGGTAGTGCAGGTAGAGAAACCCGTACAACCCGAGTTTCCCGAATTTGAAATTCCCCTCTTTAAAATGTACGACGCACTTCTCGAAAAGTGTTACACCCTTGAAGAGTGGAAGCATCAGCGCGAGAACGACCGCCTCTCTTTGCTTGAAGCAAACATCAAAGACACCCTCCGTACCTACATTGCCGAATTGACAATGAAGGAAGGGCGATTGAAATAAGACAACAGGAAAGCATCCGCAGTGCACACGCATTGCAGATGCTTTTGTTGTTTTGCAGAGTGTAAGTATTGCAAACTCTCACCTATCAACCACAAAACAAAATCACTTTTTGTAATGCAAAGGATAAAAAGGTTAACAAATCTTTAGCGCTATCTGCTGAAATATCAGTAACTTTGCGTCGCAAAAGTAGCGCCTTGTGTTTACAACCCCTTGTAAGCGCAAGCGTTTGGCGTGTAGAAACAATAATAATTCATTCATAAATCTAATCAAACAAACATGAAACAATTCATGCTTAGAAGCCTCATGCTCCTCTCTCTCCTGTGCTCTACATGGGGAGTTGGTAGTGCGTGGGCACAACTCAGAGACGGTGGCATTTACAACTTTAAAAATGCATCTGCCACAGGTCAGTCCATGACCATTACAGAGTATTCGTATCTGATTGTAGCGACCACAAATTTTGAAGACGAGATGCAGTTGTGGGAAGCAGACGAAGTATCTACAGGCGTATTTACTTTGAGAAATCTTTCTAACGGTAAGTATTTGAAGAGCCCCAATAGTTCTTATAATGCTTACTGGACAACTGTAGCTACTGTTGACGATAATTGTAAGTTCTCATGTACCGCTGTTGGTGATGGTACTTATACAATGCGTGCAACAAACTCGACTAACAACTATCATTACTTATACTATGGGAGTGGAAAGATTCAATGTTGGACTGCAGATGTAAAAGCATCTCGTTGGTACATCACCGAAAAAGTCACTTATAACGATGCAGATGTGCCTGGTGCGTTGAGCAACCTCTTCTCTGACGCTGCATGTACGCAGTTGAAGAAGTCGTTTGCCAATGAAGCAGCTATTGAAGCGGATGCGGATTATAAGAAGTTGCCCACAGAGTTGCGCAACATGGTGAAGAAGGTGTACAGCAACACTTGGACTGAAAACAACTATGACGGCAGTAAGTTGGCATGGGACTCGGACTATGCCAAGAAGTATCGTGTGCAGTGGTATGAACCCTACAACGAGAAAATGAGCGCAGCTACAGCTTTAGGTATCAACTGGCACACCAACATGAACAACCCCACGGGTATCTTTGCCAACAATGGGGATAAACTTTATGTGATGGTGGATGGCACTATTAAGGAAGGTGCTACCCTCTATATCGAATCATACACGGGTCATGGTAAGCTTGTTGACAATTACAAGAATGGTCAACAGTTGCAGCCCGGTTTGAATATTATCAGCTGTACAGCCGATGGTAGCAACTACTGCATCAACTATATTGTTGAAACTTTTGACACCTCTGATGGTAAGAGAGGTAATCAGGCAAAGAAGCGCCGTCTTTATGAATACGATGACCTCAAGATTCACATCGAAGGTGGTTACATCAATGGTTATTACAACAAGATGGGTGACGACCTTTATACACCCGACAAAAATGCGGATTGGGATTACATTGCTGCGCGTGCTACACAGACAGATGTCACAATCTTAGGTGAGTACATCGTGCTTCAGTTCCCCCTTAACGATGCCGATACAGAAGGCAATAAGGGACTTAATCATTACCTCACAGGTAAGAATATCATAGAAGATGTCATTGACGAGTGGGACAATGTGATGATTTGGGAGCGCCTCGTATTGGGTATTCTTGACAAAGGAACAACAGAAGACGAAGCGAAGCAATCACCTTATTCTGAAAAGAAAGTTTTTGAATATACAGGTGATGACGAAGGTGGCTTTGAAAGTGGCTATGGTGACTATTATAATGTTCACGGTCTCTCTTTCGGTGTAGGTGGTAGTGCTTACATGTATGGTTCTGGTGACCACTGCGGTTACCACTACAATACTATGGAGAGCATCATCCAAGACATCCTTACTAATTCAGGTGCGCACTGGGGACCTGGTCACGAAATTGGTCACCAGCACCAGGCGTTGCTCACGGTAAATGGTTTGACGGAAGTCACCAACAACCTCTTCTCGAATGTAGTGTTGTGGTACTTTGGTGAAACCACTTCACGCTACAACGGCACGGAGGGTGCGTTGAGCAATGTGTTGGCACAGTTTAACACCGAAGGCGCAGACTTCTTCAGCAACAACATTTGGGGACAGACCATCATGTACTACAAGCTCTTCTTGTACTACCATGTATTGGGCCACAATCCCAAGTTCTACCCCCGCCTCTTCGAAATGCTCCGTCAGGATCCTATGTCTACAGGATATGCACAAGACGGTAGCAAGTGTTTGATGCACTTCTACAAGAAGTGTTGCTTGGCTGCGGGTGAAGACCTCACAGAATTCTTCCGTGCACACGGTTTCTTTGAAGTAATGGACAACCGCTTGGTGGGCGACTACTCAAACTCTGTCTATAACCTTACGCAAGCACAAATTGATGCTGCCATTAAGGAAGTTAAGAACTTGGGTTATGAGGAAAACATCGCTGTGCTCTTCATTACCGACGCTACAAGCGATGAAATCAAGAGTCATAAGGGAGGCACACTTACTCCCTTTGGTTCTGTATGCGGTGAATTGGGTAGTTATGCTAACTTTAACGACAATTATGCTCAAGACTACACTTACAGCATTTCAGGTACAACCGTTACTATGTCGGGTAATGGTGGCGTAGGTTTTGCTATTTTCAATAAGAACGGCGAACTCATTGGTTTCTCTGACAAGAAGGAGTTCGAGCTCTCTCTCGATGCTGTTGAAGCCATCCTTAATGGCGAAGCTACCTTCGTAAGCGTGAATGGTGATGCCTCAACAACAGCAGCCACTTCTATCGACGACGAAGCACAACGCAACAAGTCGTTGTTGGGCGAATTGATTGAGCAGGTTCAAGGCATCGTAGCATTTGAAGATGCCACAGGCAAGAAGGTTGGTTACTACAAGAATTCAAGCCTTGTAACTTTGAAGGAAGCCCTTGCTACTGCGCAGACTGTATACAACAATGGGGAAAGTGCCAATTATTTGGCTGTATTTAATGCTTTGAAGAGTGCATACAACGACTTCAATGCTACTGATTACAACAGTATCCCCATGACTGCAGGTACCTTCATTTTGAAGAGTCGTAGTGATTTATCTAAATATCTTTGTGTCGCTAATGACCAATTAGCTTTAACCAATACAGCCGAAGCAAATCTTGACAATACAGCAAAGTGGGTCTTTGAGAAGACGGGTTCAGGCAAGTATTACATCAAGAATCTTTCAACTGGTAAATATATTGATGCACTGGAAAAAGATGTCACAGGTACCGTAACAGGAGCATCTGGATCTGTTGCTTATGATGTTATGCCTATGGGAACTCCAGGTGAATTTGCAGTAGTTTGTAATGACAAATTTTCTTTCAATAATGCAGGTTCAAAAGTTGTTGGTTGGGGATATGATGGCGATATCAACTCTTGGTGGTACATCACAACTGTAGAGGCTGACCCCATAGATACCAATGCTGCACAGTTGAAGGAACTTTTGGACAAGACACAAGCGCTTTACGACCAGATGGCGGTGACTCCGATTCCTCAAGTGGTGCCCCTCACCGAAAGCAACTATTACTGTAATGCGCTTCAGCGTAATGGTGCGTATCCCACCGATAACTTCACCAGTTACAGCGTGCTCTGCGATAGCGACCCCTTCACTCAATTACACACAGCATATAGCGGTACGAACCCCAACGATTACCACTACATTCGTGTGGACCTTGGGGACGAATATAAGACGGACCTCTTCGCGTTTGCCTACACCAACCGTACAAACACCAACCGTCAGAACCCCACAGCGATTACTGTGGAAGGTTGTAACGAAGCAGATGGCACTTACGAGCACATTGCTAACTTTACACTCGTTGACGGTCTCCCCACTGCAACTGGTTCTTCTTTTGAATCAGATTTGTTGGGCACACAGGGCAAGACCTACCGTTACTTGCGCTTTAAGGTCACAGAAACAGTGAGCAACGCAAAATATGGTAACTATCCCTATTTCTCTGTTTCTGAATTGAGCGTGTTAAAGGGTTCGTTTGACATTACCGCAAACAGTAAGTATGCTTCAGCAACCATCACGGACGACTATATGAAGACCGTGTTTGACGCACTCCGCGAAGCAGCGCAGGCATATAGAAGCGCCACAACAGCAGAGGATTATGCTACTGCATACAATGCGTTGAATGCACACTATGACAAATTGGTTCAAGCACAAGAAACAACCAACAATGCGACACTTCAAGCGAAGAAGGATGCACTTCAGCAGTTGATTGAAGCAACTACAGATTTGATTGATGTCTGTGGAAAAGTAAGCGTTCAACCTGGAACCACTAATGAAGCAGCACTCCAAACTTCAGAACCAACCGCGGAATTCTATGTCTCTACCAATGCCGACCAGAATACAGGTGGAGGCCGCACTGACGGTGGTGGTATCGCTGCGCTTGTTGATGGTAGTATTGATGGTAATAACTACTTCCATACCCGTTGGGAAGGCACTGCTGTTAACGAACCTCACTATTTCCAGGTAGACCTTGGAGAAAGTTTGGAATATGCTGCTTTCTCATTCAGTTACCTTCCCCGTAACGGTTCACCCGCTCCTACGGCAATGACGGTATATGGTAGCAACGATGGCACAAACTTCGACGATGTATTGACAACCATCACAAGTGGTTTGCCCGCTCACGACTCTGGAATTACCTATAATTCAGCAACCATCTACACGAATAAGGTTTATCGCTACTTGCGCTTTACTGTAACTCGTTCTGCCGGTCCTCGTACTATACAATACCATAATCAGTACTTCTTCGGCATGTATGAGTTTGACTTGAACTATATTACATCCGAAATCATTACAGTTCAACTCGGTGCAAATGCTGGCGAAGTGACTACAAACTTGCTTATGGCTACTTATAAGGAAAACCTTAAAGCGCAGTCAATATGCACCTACGCAACTACAGAAGCACAGTTAGACAAGGCTATTGCTCAACTCCAAGCACAACGCGATGCTTTGCTTGAAGCTAAGAACAATCAGTATGCTCAAGACCTTCAAGCTAAAATTAATGCAACCAATGAGCTTATCGCTCTCTGCGGTCGCGTTGAAAATGGAGTAGTCGTTGAAGTGCTCGAAACAGCAGGTGACGCTACAAAGGCCCTGATTCTTGAAACATATAACAAGGTTGCTGAAGCACAAGCACTTCTTAATGCTGGTAATGCTACTCAAATTCAGTACGAAGAAGCAACAGCAGCTCTTGAAGGGCAGCGTGCTAAGCTCTATGAAGAAACTCTAAAGACAACTAAGGCTGGCCTCCGTGCTGCTGTTGCAGAACTTGATTCGCTAATCAAGGTATGCGGTACTGTTGAACTTGTGGATGAACAGTATGTGGTAACACTGAAGGAACCTGCAGCGGGTGACGTCAGCAAGCCGATGCTCCTTACCGCATACCAAGCAATGGTGGACGCAAACAATGCGCTCACGGCTTCTAATCTTGAAAATTACAGTGAATTAACAAAGTCTCTCAACAATCAATGCACTGCTTTGACAAATGCAAAGGATGGTAAGACAAAGGAAACACTCCGCACCAAGGTGGGTGAACTTGAAACACTTATTAACAAGTGTGGTCGTATTGAAGATGGCGAGGTTGTTGAGTTATATGAGGCTGCAGGTGACGCTACCCAGGCTCAACTTCTTGTAGCATACCAAGCAATGGTGGACGCAAACAATGCGCTCACAGCATCTGAACTTACTGACTACTCACCTTTAACGGAAGGTATTGAAGCACAGTACGGAATTCTGGGAACAGCACAAACTGGTACGGTTAAATCTACCCTCCGCAGTTTGATTGCCGAAATGGAAAAGCTTATCAGTCAATGTACCACCGGTGAGGGTGAGACATTAGCGTATGTGGGCGATGTGACTGAGACCTTGTTGGACAGCTGTATTCAAGCAAAGGAGGCTGCACTGGATGTTGTATATGCAAATGACAAAACTACAGCAGATTTCATTGCTGCAACAGAAACTTTGCAGGATCATTACAACACTCTTGATGCTGCAAAGAAATCTACTGCCAAGGCGGAACTTCGTGCGATGATTGCACGGTTGGCGGAATTGATTGAAAAGTGTCATGTCACAGGGACGAATATTGTTACTACACCTGTTCTTTGTAACTTGCAGACTTCTCCCAGTGCAGACTTCTACATTTCTACAAATGCAACTGACTCTGAGGGCGAGATTCGGAACCTCGTGGATGGTGACACGAATACATTCTTCCAGACAAAGAATAGTGTTGGAGTAGAACATTACCTTTTGGTAGATGCAGGTGAAAACAATAAGTTGAAGAAATTCACATTCTCTTATCGCCCCTGCAAGAGTCCCTTCCCTTACACGATTGTGGTGTATGGTAGCAACGATAATTCTAAATTCAGAGAACTTGCAACCTTCACAGACTTGCCTACAACAGATGACCAAAATTGGGAGTCTTCAGAGATTGGCAACGGCATAGCTTACCGCTACTTGCGTTTCAACATCACGAAGTCGGGGGTAGCTATAAAGGTTGATGACAATAAGGAATTGGATACATCTGTCGGTGAACAGCTCAGCAATAAGTACAAGAGTACTTTATCCGCTGCAACGCCCCAGGTTGAGTATTGCTTCGCTATGTCAGACTTTAAGTTAACCAACATTGTTGAAGAAGAGGAAGATATTGAAATCCTCGCTGGTACTGTTACAGAAGACCAATTGACTGAAGCTAAAGATGCTAATAAAGTTGCGAAGCAGTTTGCAGATGATACTTGGAATGCAGATTCTTTGAATAACAAGACAGCAGCACTTCAAAAAATCTACAATGCACTCGATGCTGCTTATGGCCTTAAGGTAACTCTCACTTTAACTGATACGAGAGACAAGCTCCTCACTGGCATAGATCTCGGTCGTCAGACCATTGGTACTTTCAGCGCGCGTTATGCTACGTTGATTCCTGATAGTGTTACGGCTTACTATGCTACGCAGGAATATAGTGGAGGCATTGTTTGGCTTACTCGTGTAGAAAACAACATACTCCCTGCTAATCAGGGTGTCATTCTTATTGGTGAAGAAGGTAAAACTCTTGTGAACTTCTATCCAGCTGCTGAAGAACCACAGGAGGATTTGAGCCAGAATATTTTCTCTAATACAGCTTCAGGTCCTGTAACAGCGGGAAGCCGTGACTTTATCTTGGCGAATGGTGCTCAAGGTATTGGTATTTACAAGGCCAAGGAAGGAATTACAATTGGGAAAGGTAAGGCCTTCATTCGCCTTGATGCGGCTGCTGCTACACAGAAACTTGTGTTGCGCTTTGGCGGTACAACCACCGACGTAGATAACGTTCCCACAGTAATTCTCCCTGAGGATACTATTTATGATCTCAGCGGTCGCCGTGTGAACGAAGTGACTAAGGGCGGCGTATATATCGTTAATGGCAAGAAGGTTTTTATTAAGTAACTTATACAAATTAGATAATTATGAAGAAAGTATATTTGGCTCCCACATTAGAGATTATTGAATTTGAAGTAGAAAATGTGATGGTTTCAACTTCTCCTGGTATTGGTTCTGGAGAAGGTGAAGAAACAAATCCTTTGACCAACAAGCGCCAGCCCATTGGTGGCACATGGAACTCTGACAACTGGAACCAGGTTGAAGAATAAAATGACTGCGTTTACGCAGGTCTCATGATAGCAAAGGCGCGCTCCGAATGGGGCGCGCCTTTGCGTTGGTAGGTTCTGAAACTCCTTCGCTTCCTCCTTATAGGGCCTGACAGTAATTTTTTCAAGGGGAAGAATTTTTTTCAAGGTAGATAAAATTATTTTCACGCCTTGAAAATTTTAGGCAATGATATAGGAGTTGACCCAAGCGTGCTATAGACGCTGTGTCATAATGTGCAAACGGCTACGTTGCTCATCAATTTCGGATTTGGTCATGTACTTCAGTACACTCCCTTCATCCTTAATTTCAGCGCCTTGCATTTTACACATTCTTACCCAGCTAAAGAGGGTGTGCCGAAGTTTTGCATTTCGACACACCCTCAATTATATAATAATGAGTGATGATTACTTCAACACACCGAGTTCCTTACCTACCTTGATGAAGGCTGCGATACACTTGTCAAGCTGTTCGCGGTTGTGACCCGCAGAGAGCTGTACGCGGATGCGTGCCTGATCCTTGGGAACAACGGGGTAGTAGAATCCTGTAACGTAGATACCTTCTTCCTGAAGCTTCGCTGCATACACCTGTGAGAGCTTTGCGTCGTAAAGCATTACTGCGCAGATAGCACTCTGAGTGGGCTTGATGTCGAAACCAGCTTCGATCATCTTTGAGCGGAAGTACTCAACGTTTTCAGCGAGGCGGTCGTGAAGTTCGTTAGACTCTTCGAGAATCTTGAACATTTCGATAGAAGCACCTACGATTGAGGGAGCGAGTGAGTTAGAGAAGAGGTAGGGGCGTGAGCGCTGGCGGAGCATATCAATGATTTCCTTGCGACCAGTTGTGAAACCGCCCATTGCACCACCGAATGCCTTACCAAGCGTACCTGTGTAAATGTCCACACGACCGTAAGTGTTGAAGAATTCGCTCACACCGCGACCTGTAGCACCTACAACACCTGCTGAGTGGCTTTCGTCAACCATCACAAGTGCGTTATACTTTTCAGCGAGGTCACAAATCTTGTCCATAGGAGCCACGTTACCGTCCATTGAGAACACACCGTCAGTTACGATAATGCGGAAGCGCTGTTCCTGTGCTTCCTGGAGGCAACGTTCGAGGTCTGCCATGTCTGCATTAGCATAGCGGTAGCGCTTTGCCTTACAGAGGCGCACACCGTCAATGATAGAAGCGTGGTTGAGTGCGTCAGAGATGATAGCGTCTTCAGCAGTGAAGAGGGGTTCAAACACACCGCCGTTAGCATCGAAACATGCTGCGTAGAGGATAGTATCTTCAGTCTTGAAGAACTTAGAAATAGCAGCTTCAAGAGTCTTGTGTGAGTCCTGAGTACCGCAGATGAAGCGTACAGAAGACATACCGTAACCGCGCTGGTCCATGATGTCCTTCGCAGCCTTCACAAGGCGAGGATGATTAGAAAGACCAAGGTAGTTGTTAGCACAGAAGTTCAACACTTCCTTGTTGTTTACCTGAATCGCTGCCTGCTGAGGACCTTCGATCAAGCGTTCGTTCTTGTAAAGACCAGCCTCCTTAATGGCTTCAAGCTCATTCTGGAGAAATTCTTGGAAATTTCCGTACATAGTGCTGTTAGTTATAATTAGGTTTTGAAAATGTGAATACCGTTGGATACTGCAAAGGAACGGATTTTTTTGTAAATAAAGGTATAGAGACCGTTTAGATTTTCTATATTAACTGGATTTTATGGCGTGACTTACGCTTCCTCGCCACTCAGATTCGCTTTATGCTCTTCCCAAAGCAGGCGGTGGGTGAGGTAATACACAGGAATCCACGTGCTGATAACCGACACGACAAACACTGTGACAAGGATGATAATCAGGTCAACAACCTCAATGCTCACGGGGTAGGCATCTATTAGGAAACTGCCGTCGCCATTGCCCAACGTGATCCATTCGAAAGTTTGTTGTCCCAGGCACAGCAACACTCCGAGTACGATGCCCACAAGTCCGCCCAACAGTGCGATAAGGCGCGCCTCGATGAAGAAGATTTTGCGCAGCAAGGCGGGTGATGCGCCCAAAGCATAGAGAGTGAGCATATCCTCGCGCTTCTCGATAATGAGCATGGACAGACTTGCCACAATGTTGAACATTGCGATAAACAGGATGAATGTCAGGAAGGAGAAGGCTACGAGTTTCTCAATGTTCATGATGTTGTAGACATCCGCCTGCTGCTCTAACTGGTCAAGTACATCAAAGCGGTCGCCTGCAATCTTGCGTAATTCGCGTTTGGTGAGGTAGAGGTTGGAACCCTTTTTGAGGCGCATTTCTACAGAAGTCACCATCCCGGGTTGATCAAACAGACGCTGAGAGAAACCTAAGGACGTCAGGAAGTAATTCTCGTCATAAACGGGTTGATTGACTACAAACACCTGCGCTGGTGAGGTCAAAATCCCTGTATTAAAACTCTCGGAAGGGTTGACCATATTGATGCGCTCGCCCTTCTTAGGAGCACAAATTTGCAGCGCGCCGTAATTGTAGGAACCACAAATCTTAAAGGATAGCGCAACGCCGGGAATACCGTACTCTATGCCGTCTTGATGGAGCACAAAGTCGGACTTGCCACGCAGGATTTTCTCAATGTCACTTGTCTTGGTGAAGTTGTCGTCCACCCCCTTGATTTCCACCAACAGCGGGTGACCACTGAAAAGGATAAGGGCGTGATCCTCCAACACATTTGTTGCTGCTGCTACATTCTTGTGGGTGCGTAGTGCGCAGAGGGTACTGTCGTTTTCCGCCACCATCTTTCCCTTCTTCGGGACAATCTTAATCTCAGGGTCAAACGTGGTATAGAGTCCTTCTACAATCTCATGAAAGCCGTTGAATACGCTCATGATACACACCATCGCCAGGGTAGCCAACGCAATACCCCCCACCGAAATGGCAGAGATAACGTTTATCGCATTGTGACTCTTCTTTGAGAAGAGGTAACGAAAGGCGAGGCGAAAAGGGAGGGACATGGGGAAAGGAGAACCGACGCCAAACCGAGTGCAATCAAGCTTGCTTGAATTGCCGAGGTGCGAAGGAGGAAAAGACCGCAAAGCGGGATTAAAGGGGAAAGGAGAAAGGAGAAAGGAGAAATCTACGAGTAAGCGAGAGCAGCGCCAAGTTTACTTGAGCGTTGCCGAGCGTAAGCAGATTCAAGACCGCAACGCGGGATTAAAGGAGAAAGACCATGCGGAGTGAAACCTAGACCTTAAAGACTCTAAAGACCTTATAACCTCATAACCTTAAACCTCAACCTCCACGTTACTTTTTCAAGAGTTCGTCGATGTGTTCGATATAGTCGAGCGAGTCGTCTACGAAGAACTTCAATTCGGGGATGATGCGCAACTGGTGGCGCACGCGGTTACCCAATTCAAGGCGCACCTGCTTCATATTGTTGTTGATGTTGGCAACAATTTCAGCACTGCGTTCTGAGGGGAACACGCTGAGGTATACACGGCATACGCTCATGTCGGGAGAGATACGCACAGCGCTTACCGACACCAGCACTCCGGGCATAGACTTTGTTTGGAGTAAGAAGATGTCACAAAGTTCCTTTTGTATGAGGCGAGATATCTTCTGTTGACGGGTAGTTTCCATAAATGTATAGTAGTATTTTTAGTTAACTAAGTATCTTGTAGTGATGCAAAGTTACGGATTTATCCCCTCACAATGATGGTTTGGAAAGGAAAAGTAGACACTTTTTGTAGTTGAGAAGGGCGTAATCCAACTTCTTGTTGTACTTTTGCCGTACTATAACCATTATTTGTAACGACATTCACGTATGAAGATACACATTATCAATGGTCCTAACCTCAACCGTTTGGGCACTCGCGAACCTTCAATTTATGGTTGCAACACGATGGAGCAATGCCTTGACGACTTGCGCCAGCGTTATGGCAAGGAGGTGGAGTTTGAGTACTACCAAAGTAATGTTGAAGGTTTTCTTATCGATGCCCTTCAGGCGGCTGATGATGCTCATTGTGACGGTATTATTCTCAATGCCGGCGCATATACTCATACTTCTATCGCCCTGCGCGATTGTATCAAGTCACTCAGTGTGCCTGTAATCGAGGTGCACCTCTCGAATGTGCATGCTCGCGAGGAGTTTCGCCATCGCTCTATGATCTCTGCCGTGTGTAAGGGGGTAATAGCAGGATTTGGCATGAACTCTTACCGCCTTGCCGTTGAGGCCTTGCTGTAAGTCGTTTTCCTACACACCCTTCATATACAAATAATTAAGGAGGTCACGCCGTAATGGTGTGACCTCCTTAATGTATAGAATGGATAGCTATGCAATTATTCAAATGCTGCAAGAATCTTAGCAGCGATTTCCTGCATCTCCTCTGGTGAAAGTTGAAGCTTTTCACGGCGGAAATCCATATCACCTTCCGAGTGGAGGGGAATGAGGTGAACGTGAGCATGTGCTACTTCAAGTCCGAGTACTGCCATCCCTACCTTTTTACAGGGGAACGCTTTCTTAATGGCTTTTGCTACGCGCTTTGCAAAGAGCATGAGCGCAGCATACTGTTCGTCATCAATGTCGAAAATATAGTCTGTTTCCTTACGAGGAATCACGAGTGTGTGCGCACGACCAACGGGGTTGATATCAAGAAAAGCATAAAAGTCTTCACTTTCTGCACACTTGTATGAGGGAATTTCGCCCGCGGCAATTTTTGAGAAGATTGACATAGGGGGGGGTAAGGTTTAAGGTTCTGAGGTCTTGAGGTTCTGAGGTCTTGAGGTCTTGAGGTTCTGAGGTACCGTTCGGACTGTATAACCACTTCAAAACCTCTGAACTTCTGAACTTCAGAACCTCAAGAATGTTTTTTACGCTGTAATTTCAAGAATCTCCAACTTAATCATACCGCTGGGGATCTTCGCTTCTGCTACGTCGCCCACCTTCTTACCGAGAAGTGATTGTGCGATAGGAGTTGTAGACGAGATCTTACCTGCGCGGAGGTCTGCTTCACTTTCGCTAACGATTGTGTACTTCATCACCATGCCGTTAGCTACGTTCTTCATCTTTACGGTAGAGAGAATCTGCACAATGTCGGTACGGATGCGTGAAGCGTCGATAATCTTTGCTTCTGCAATAGTAACCTTCAACTGCGCGATCTTAGCTTCAAGGTTTGCCTGTGCTTCCTTAGCAGCGTCGTATTCTGCATTTTCAGAAAGGTCGCCCTTATCGCGTGCTTCGGCGATAGCTGCCGATGCGGCAGGACGGTCTACTGTTTCCCACTCGTGGAGTTGTGCTACGAGTTTGTCGTAGCCTTCTTGTGACATATAAGCCATTACTCGAAATAATATTTTTGGAGGATGTTACCTCCTGTTTGTATTGTGTTAACCTGGAAATTATAAAAACGGAAAGAATCCCGGTTGCACACCGGAATCCTTTCGTCAGTATCTGAATTTCAAAGGCAAAAGTACACCTTAATTTTGGGTGGGCAAAATTATTTAGTGAAAAAGTGCCCTTAACCCATATTTCGCGCTTCGCTCCTCTGATTTTGTAGAATTGAAACGCACCCTATATCAAAAAAATGGATTACTTTTGCAGTTCTATCACACATTATAATATGGCAACCAAACCAACCCCTAATAAAACAAGACCTAAGACTACGAAGAAGGTGGAGAAGGCGAAGGCCGACGAACCTTCTTTCATGCAAATCTTCTTGGGTAATTTTTACAGCACATTCCGCAGCCAGAAACTCTGGGTGAGCGTGGGCGTAATCATTTGCACCCTCTCGGTGTTGCTCGCAGCGTCCTTTGTGAGCAACATCTTCGTGGGATATGCTGACCAGGCGAACCTGGAAGAAGGTATGCCCGGAGCAGCACAAAACTGTTTCGGTCGTTTGGGTGCAATCGTGTCGGACTACTTCATGGCCAAGTGCTTTGGATTCTGCGCCTTCTGTATTCCTGTATTTACATTCTGCCTCGGCCTCAAATGCATTGGCGCCATGAAGGTAGTGTTGCGCAAATGCTTTATCCAGTGCGTACTGTGGTTAGTGTGGGGTTCCGTAGCATTTAGTGTGGTGGGTGCAAACCTTGCCGACTTCACCGAACTGCGTTTAACCTTCCCCCTCGGAGGTGAGCACGGCGATGAAGTGCGCAAGTTCTTAGATCTTCAAATCGGTGTGCCCGGCACTATTGCCGTACTGAGCGTGCTTGCGGTGTGTTACATCATTTATTTCAGCAGCAAGGCTGTCGTATTTATCCGTACACTGCTGAACCCCACGGACTACATCAAGAGCAAACTGCCGAAGCGCAGTCCCGAAGCAGAAGAGGACGTAACAACAACTCCTGCCGAAGAAGTTCCCGCACAAGTAGAAGAAATACCTACCGAACAGGGCACGCTGACCGTTGACCTTACCACAGGCGAGGTGTTAAGCACCGACGCGCCCGAGCATGAAGTTGCCGAAGTTACAGCACACGATGAGGAAGGCATCGTAGTAGATTTGGATCAGCCCGAAACAGACGAACACGCCGAGGATACTACTGCCGTAGAACTTGACACAGAGGTAACTCCCGCCGATGCTGCAAATGACGAATTCACCATTGAAGAGGTGACTCATGAGGAAGAAGCATCGGGCGACACCCTTGAAGAACTCAAATTGCAAGGACCTTACGACCCCAAGAAGGACCTTGAAAACTACCGCTACCCCACCCTTGACTTATTGAAGAAGTATGAGGGCGGCGACTTGCAACTCAATAGCGAAGAACTGAATGCCAATAAGGACCGCATCATCGAGGTGTTGCGCAACTTTGGAGTAGAGATTTCAAGCATCAAGGCCACCGTAGGCCCCACGATTACGCTTTACGAAATTACCCCTGCCCCCGGCGTGAAGATTGCTAAGATTCGCAACCTCGAAGATGACATTGCGCTCAACCTTTCAGCCATCGGTGTGCGTATCATTGCTCCCATTCCCGGCAAGGGTACTATTGGTATTGAAGTGCCCAATCAGAAACCCCTCATCGTGTCGATGGAGAGCATCCTGAATTCTAAGAAGTTCCAGGAATCGACCTTCGACCTTCCCATAGCCTTGGGAAAGACAATTACGAATGAGGTCTATATGGTAGACCTGGCAAAGATGCCTCACCTCCTTGTAGCTGGTGCGACAGGACAAGGTAAGTCTGTTGGTCTGAATGCCATCATCACTTCACTGCTTTACAAGAAGCACCCTGCTGAACTCAAAATCGTGATGGTAGACCCCAAGAAGGTGGAATTCTCTATCTACGCACCGATTGAAAATCACTTCCTCGCAAAGGTTCCTGGCGACGGAGACTCCATCATCACCGATGTCACCAAGGTTATTCAAACCCTGACAAGCCTTTGTCAAGAGATGGATACGCGCTACGACTTGCTTAAAAAGGCGCGTGTGCGTAATATTAAGGAGTATAACGCCAAGTTTATTGCCCGCCAACTCAATCCCGAGCACGGACACAACTATATGCCCTACATCGTAGTGGTAATCGACGAATTTGGTGACCTCATCATGACCGCAGGTAAGGAAGTCGAACTCCCCATTGCCCGTATTGCGCAGTTGGCACGTGCCGTAGGTATGCACATGATTATCGCCACACAGCGCCCCACTACGAACATCATTACGGGTACGATTAAGGCCAACTTCCCGGCTCGTATGGCGTTTAAGGTAATGTCGCAAATCGACTCGCGCACGATTCTTGACGCTAAGGGTGCCGACCAACTCGTGGGTAAGGGCGACATGCTCTTCCTTGCGGGGAACACACCCGTCCGTGTGCAGTGTGCATTTGTGGACACTCCTGAGGTCGAACAGATTTGTCAGCACATCGCCGTGCAGCAAAGTTACCTCGGTCCGTTTGAATTGCCAGAACCTGCCGTTGAAGGCGGCGAGGGTGGTTCGTCCGAAGGTTTCGATGCTGCGAATATGGACCCCATGTTTGCCGATGCTGCTCGCGAAATTGTCATCAACCAACAGGGTTCTACCTCACTCATTCAGCGCCGCTTCTCCATCGGTTACAACCGCGCGGGTCGCTTAATGGACCAGATGGAAAAGGCAGGTATTGTCGGTCCCACCCGAGGAGCAAAGCCCCGCGAGGTGTATTGCGCCGACTTGGCGGAATTGGAATTGAAGTTGAATTCGCTCTAACGAGCAGGTTAATAGGTTTAAGGGTGCTTCGCTCTAAGGTCGTAAGAACCTTGCGGGGCGAAAGTCTTCCTCATAACCTTAAAACCTCACCCCCTCATAACCTAAAACCTATGTATAAGCATCTATTTATAACCCTCTCCCTCCTGATCAGCAGCATCACGACCTTTGCCCAATCGGGCAAGGAGGTGCTCGACGCTACTGCACAGTTGCTGACTAAGAGCACTGCAACGCGCGTAGTGTTTACAGGCACAAATTTCAGTGGCACTCAGGAAACGGGCAGTTTCAGTGGCACCATCGTGTTAAAGGGCGACAAGTACAACCTTGACTCCGACATGATTCGTGCATGGTTTGACGGAAAAACATTATGGACCATCCTCACCGGAAGCGAGGAAATCAACATGAGCGAACCCACTGAGGAGGAACTGCAAACCATCAACCCCCTCTACTTCATCAACCTCTACAAGCAGGGATTCAACCTCACTTGTGACAAGATGGATTACAACGGCACTCCTGCCTATATCGTCAAGATGCGCGCCACAGATGCCGCAAATGCTATTGCCGAGATGAGCGTGATTGTCAGCCAAGCCACAAAACTCCCCCTCTCCATTCGCATGAAGAAGGGTAACGACTGGTTCCGCATCCGCATCTCCGAATGCGAACTTAACCTCAACCTCGACGACTCTTTCTTCCGCTTCGACCAAGGTCTCTTCCCAAGTTACGACCTTATCGACCTTAGATAACCTCCTCGTTAATCACAAATACAACAATAAAGACTATGGAACTTATTAACTGCCTGATTCTCGGATCAGGTCCCGCAGGTTACACTGCGGGCATTTATGCCGGTCGTGCCGGACTCTCGCCCGTGCTTTACGAAGGCATTCAGCCCGGTGGTCAGCTCACCACAACAACGGAAATTGAAAACTTCCCCGGTTACCCCGAGGGTGTTGACGGCAATCAAATGATGGACGAAATCCGTCAGCAGTGCGAACGCTTCGGCACAGAAATCCGTTCTGCCATTGCCGTGAAGACCGACCTCAGCAAGCGCCCCTTCACCATCACGTTTGACGATGACTCACAGGTGCAGTGCGAAACCTTGATTATCGCCACAGGCGCTTCGGCAAAGTACCTCGGCCTTGCAGACGAAGAGAAGTATCGCGGTCAGGGCGTGAGCGCCTGTGCTACGTGTGACGGTTTCTTCTACCGCAAAAAGACGGTGGCAGTAGTAGGTGGTGGCGACACAGCATGTGAAGAAGCAACTTACCTTGCTGGTCTTGCGCAGAAGGTGTACCTCATCGTGCGTAAGGACTACCTCCGCGCTTCACAGGCCATGCAGGACCGCGTGTTCAACAATCCCAAGATTGAAGTGCTCTTCAACACCAACACCGTAGGTCTCTTTGGCGAAAACGGAGTGGAAGGTGCGAAGCTCGTTTACAAGAAGGGTACGCCTGAGGAGAAGATTCACGACATCGCTATCGACGGCTTCTTCCTCGCTATCGGTCACAAGCCCAACAGCGACATCTTCAAGCCCTGGGTGGCAACCGACGAAGTTGGATATATCATCACCGAAGGCGCAACGCCTAAGACGTGCGTACCCGGCGTATTTGCTGCCGGCGACGTTGCTGACCCCCACTACCGTCAGGCCATTACAGCAGCGGCAAGTGGATGTAAGGCAGCCATCGAAGCCAAGAAGTTCTTGGAAGAACAGGCATAACCCTACCCCCGAAAAATGCTGAAAAATGCAAAATAAACACCGTGTTAACAAGTGTTAACCGATTTGCTTTTCGCTCGGATATTTCGTATCTTTGTACTACGGAAGTGGAGATAGCCCTAAACATCAGGGTTATCTCCACTTTTTTCGTTCACAAGGTTGCTTATTAGGGGCAAAAAATAAGTATTATCGTTTTTACAAGGTTACTTATCGGCGTCAAAATGTAACTTATCGTATTTCCGATAATAGATATTGTTGCGATTGTGAGTAGTGTGAATGTTAATGTGTGTTAAAGTTTTGAGTGAAAAATGCAGAAAAATGGAGGGAGCAGGTACATAACATAAGAATACATGACTCCTTTGCATGAGAATTTTTCTGTATAAAAATAGGTTCTTATATACTTCTGTCTCATAACTTATGCGCCTTCGTTTCCTGTAATTTAGTGTTTGTCGCACCCAAATGTTATTTCCTATTTTGGAAAACAATAGAGAATCATTCTGTAAAATCTTTTCCAAAAGTGAAAAAATTCTTGTAGAAAAATTTGGTAATTTAAAATGTTATTTTTCGCTCAAATATTGTTCCGAAAATCTTTTTTTGTTCTAAAACATTCCTGTACTTTTGCATCCGTTAACGACCAACAGCAAAGAGGATGCTCTACGGCATATAGATTTACACTATTTATTAAATCAATTGTAAATCACGTTGTTAACTCGCTCACACCACACATCTCTTAACTACCTCTTTCGGCAGACAGACCGACTTGCGCAAGCCGTTGCAGCTTGCTTGCAGCTGAAAGATCGGGTGATGCAGAAGTGGTTCTCATTCAGATACTAATAATCATATAATCATAACTCAAAAAGTAGTTTTTTGCATACTACGTTTGGAGCATTGTTTTCCAAAAGTGCAACATTCTACTTCCTTAATTCTTCCTAAACACATGTCTACGGAAAACTTTATCATCACGAAGCGCGACGGTTCGAAGGAATCGTTCTCGCTCGAAAAGATTAAGAGCGCTATCCTCAAGGCGTTCTCAAATGTGAGCGAACACATTTCTGCGGAACAACTCAGTAAGATTGTTGACCACCTCATGTTCTGCAACGGCATGAGCGTTGAAGACATTCAGAACCAGGTGGAAGTAGCCCTCATGGCTGAACGCCACTTTAAGGCAGCAAAGGCATTCATGCTCTACCGCCAGCGCCACATGGAGGACCGCGAAACGGCGGACAAACTCCGCTTCCTTATGGACTACTGCGACTCGGCAAATGCTGCAACGGGTTCGAAGTACGATGCCAATGCAAACGTAGAAAACAAGAATATCGCTACACTCATCAGCGAACTCCCCAAGCAGGGCTTCATCCGCCTCAACCGCCGTTTGCTTTGCGACCGCATCAAGGAAATGTATGGTAAGGAAGTGGCTGACCGCTACATCTACCTTTTGAAGAACCACTACATTTACAAGAACGACGAAACAAGTCTCGCCAACTACTGCGCATCCATCACGATGTATCCCTGGTTGCTCAACGGCACAAAGACTGTGGGTGGTAACTCTACGGCGCCCTCAAACCTTAAGAGTTTCTGTGGTGGTTTCGTAAACATGGTGTTCATCGTGTCAAGTATGCTCTCTGGGGCTTGCGCTACGCCTGAGTTCATCATGTATATGAACTACTTCCTTGAAAAGGAATATGGTGAGGATTACTACCTCCGCGCGCAGGATCAGGCCGACAAGTCGTTGCGCCAGCGCACTATTGATAAGGTGATTACCGACTGCTTCGAACAGATTGTTTACTCAATCAACCAGCCCACAGGTGCGCGCAACTTCCAGAGCGTCTTCTGGAACATCTCTTACTACGACAAGTACTACTTCGAAAGCATCTTCGGCAACTTCTACTTCCCCGATGGTTCACAGCCCAATTGGGAAGGTGTAAGTTGGTTGCAGCAGCGCTTTATGGAATGGTTCAACCAGGAACGCACGAAGACGGTGCTCACCTTCCCCGTTGAAACTATGGCGCTCCTCACAGAAAATGGTGATGTGAAGGACACAGAATATGCTGAAATCACAGCACGCATGTATGCCAAGGGGCACTCGTTCTTTACTTATATGAGCGACAACGCCGACTCACTCGCTTCTTGCTGCCGCTTGCGCAACGAAATTCAGGACAACGGTTTCTCTTACACCCTCGGTGCGGGCGGTGTGAGCACGGGTTCTAAGTCTGTACTTACCATCAACCTCAACCGCTGTGTGCAGCAGGCAACTCGCGAAGGTCGCCCCTATGTAGACTTCCTCAACGAAGTGGTAGACCTCGTGCATAAGGTGCAGATGGCGTACAACGAAAACCTCAAACACCTCCTCAACAAGGGCATGCTCCCCCTCTTCGATGCTGGTTATATCAACATCAAGCGTCAGTACCTCACTATCGGTGTGAACGGTATGGTGGAAGCAGCAGAAAGTCTTGGTCTTACCATCTCTGATAACGATGAATACGCTACATTCGTTGAAAACATCCTTTCGCTTATCGAAAAGTACAACAAGCAGTATCGCTCAAAGGATGTGCTCTTCAACTGCGAAATGATTCCTGCTGAAAATGTGGGTGTGAAGCATGCGCGTTGGGACCGCGAAGATGGTTACTTCGTACCCCGTGAATGTTACAACTCATACTTCTATGTGGTGGAAGATACCAACACCGATGTTATCGAGAAGTTCCGCCTCCACGGCCGCAAGTACATTGAGCACCTCACGGGTGGTTCAGCACTTCACCTCAACCTCGAAGAGCACCTCAGCGAAGCGCAATACCGCCAGCTCCTCCGCATTGCGTCAAAGGAAGGATGTAACTACTTTACATTCAACATCCCCAACACGCTCTGTAAGGACTGCGGAAAGATTGACAAGCGCTACCTTAAAGAATGTCCCCACTGCGGTTCAAAGAATGTGGACTACCTCACACGCATCATCGGTTACCTCAAACGCGTAAGCAACTTCTCGCTCGACCGCCAGAAGGAAGCATCACGCCGCTACTACGGTAAACTCGCAAACTAAAACATACTGACGGCGTTGTGTCATAATGAGCAAACTGCTGTGTTGTTCCTCAATTTCGGATTTGGTCATGTACTTCAGTACACTCCCTTCATCCTCAATTTCAACGTCTTGCATTTTACTCACTCTTACACAACTTAAGAGGGTGTGCCGAAATTTGCATTTCGACACACCCTCTCTTTTTTTAGAAGAGTCTGCAAAATAAGATACAAAGCCCCGCATCGACTGAATCTCCATAATTTTCGCTACCTTTGTAGCAACAAAACAAAAACACTCCTCCACCCATGCTCAACGATTACATCCTCTCCCACATAACACCTGAGCATCCCTACTTGTTCAAACTCTATCGCGCCACGAATACGCAACTGATTCGTCCGCGTATGGCATCGGGACACTTGCAGGGACAGTTGCTGAAAATGCTTACCGAACTCATCAATCCGCAGACGGTGGTAGAGATTGGTACGTATTCGGGATATTCTGCTTTGAGCATGGCGCGAGGCATGCGCCCCGGTTCGCGCATCGTGACCTTTGAAATCAACGATGAACAGGAGGATTTTACGCGTCCGTGGTTTGAAAATTCACCCTTTCCACCGAAGATTGACATGGTGATAGGTGATATTTTCAAACTCCTGCCCGAGATGAACCTCACCATCGACCTTGCCTTTATTGATGCCAACAAGCGCACGTATGCAGAGTATTACGAACTTATCATGCGCTACTTGCGAGTGGGAGGATATATTTTGGCAGACAATACACTTTGGGACGGTCATGTCGTAGAAGCGGAATACGACAACGATCCCCAAACTATCGGCATAAAGCGCTTTAACGACCTTGTGGCGCACGACCCACGAGTGGAAACGTTCATCTTCCCCCTGCGCGACGGTCTCACACTGATCAAGCGCGTAAAGTAACGGGGAAGGATAAACATAGCAAAATCAATTGGGAGCACACAGTAGTAAGGATTGGGGAGTTTTGCATCCCTTCACCACTACCATGTGCTCCCAATTGTTTTCGCCAAAATATGAGTCCAGCGTCCCGTTCGTTGCGACACGCGTCGCCAATTAGATTTTCACCGCTGTGCCCGTGCATACCACCATCAGCATGGACCCGCTCTGACCTACAGTTTCGTAACTAAAGTCTACGCCCACCACGGCATTTGCACCCTTTGCCGCAGCGCGCTCTGAGAGTTCACGAAGCGCTTCTTCCTTTGCACGGAGCAATACTTCTTCATACGAACGCGAGCGTCCACCAATAAAGTCGCGAACTGTAGCAAAGATGTCGCGAAATACGTTGGTTCCAAAGATGGTTTCGGCTGTAACGATGCCCAAGTACTGTTGCACGGGGCGTCCTTCTATTGTTGGGGTTGTGGTTAGCAATAACATGATGCGTAATTGAGGGGTAAGTAATTGTTAGACAGTCTTAAAACTTAAAGTTCAAACCCACATAGACACCATTGAAATTCTTGATGGCATTGTTGTGGGAATTGCAATGGCGGAAACCGAGATTGATCCCCACCCAGTCGTATTCAGCAGTAGGCATAATGGTCAAACCTGCGTCGTAGTAGGTGTAATTCCAATCTTCAGCATCTACAGTACTACCCATAGTCGCAGTAAGCGTAAAGCGAAGCGCTTGATGCGTATCTTCATCAATCTCAAGGTCGCCCAAACGGAAGGTAAGACCACCGCCAAGTGTCAAACCTTCATCCCAAGTCTTTATGCCATCTTGCTTAAATAACATCAGACTACTACCAACTTCACCTACAACGCCCAAGCGCCATGCGGGAGTGTAAGAAAGGCGAAGTTCGGAGTTGTAAACTTGCTTACCGCTATTTTCCGTGCTTGCATTCAAAGAAAAGTCCACAACGAAGGGACTCTCCTTCTTCGCCGGAGTTTTTTCAACTGAGTTTTGAGCAAATACACTGGGTGCAACCATGCACATGAGTGCGAGAATTATTTTCTTCATAGTCTTAATTATTAAAAAGTTAGATGTTCTATACTATTTGTGTAATTCTTTACCGAGCAGTTCGGTAACGTCTGATAGCGAGATGCCGAGTTGTTGCAGCTGCTGAGCAATGCGGGGCACTTCTGTCTCAAAGAAATGGCGGCGGCGGTTGTCAAGGATAATCTGTTGCGCCTCGGGGGCAACGAAATATCCCAAACCGCGCTTGCTATACAGCACTCCGCGCTGCGCAAGCAAGTCATACGCCTTCACGGTAGTATTCACATTTACCTCCAAGAGCACAGAATAATCGCGCACTCCAGGCACACGGCTATCTGCAAGGTAGATGCCCGCCAGGATTTCATCACTCAGTCGCTCGGCAATCTGAATAAATATGGGTTGTCCGTCTATAAAATTCATGGTTGTCGGATAGAGGGGTGAATATTAGAGCGCCTGGATGCGGCAATAGCGATGGTAGGCAAGGTAAGTCACTCCTGCGGCGAGCGCAAGGATAAAGAGGCTGTAGGGCACGAGGATTGAGGAGTGCGACAAGAGGTCGTCGATGAAGAAGTCCATGATACGCAGCATGACACCAGGGTTTACGAAGAGCATAATGGCGGTTACTTTCACGAATGCCTTTTTCCGGAAAAACGCACTGCCCAGGATGTACAAACTGCAGGCAAGCAGGTGGCACGCAAATAAGAGGAAGGGAGCAGCGGGAAGCTTTTCTTTGAGTTCAGCGTAGAAGGTGAAGAGATTACAAACCTCACTTAGTTGCAACATCAAGCTATTCTGCACCACAACTCCCGCTCCGTGGGCAACCAACGTGTAAAGGGCGTTGATAAGTTCGGAGCAGAGGTAACTCATTAGGAACACGAGTTGAAAACCAAAGATGGCGAGCAGATGGCGTACGGCAGCCTTCTCCAAATTTGAGGCGGGGAGCATAAAGTTTGCGATGCGGCGCTCCTTGGTGTCGAGGTCGGCGTAAACAAGGCTCAGGGCGTAGCATGAACCTATGACTTGTATAGAAGCCACACAGAATAATTGCACAAAAAAGCGGATGGGCAGTTCCTCAATAGCGTTGCCGAGGAAATGAGTCAGCGTGTTGGCGATAAAGAGTACGGCAAAAAATGCCACGTATGTGCGGCGGTGCTCCACAAGGTCGCGACGGAGCACACTGCAAAAGCGAGAGTATGAAAAGTGAGTCATAGCGGAAGGTTAATGAGGGTAATACGCAGCATTTTTCTTCGCCTGGCGCGCCGTCTCAAGGAGGTTTGGCACGGCATGTACGGCATTGAAGAGCAGTTCAAGGTTGAGCGGAGTTTCCTGTCCCTCGGTGTTGGCACGCACTACGAGGTGGCCACCAATATAGGGGTAAGCAAAGAGGGTATCCTCCGTAGGCGCTCCCATAGGTCGCTGCTCAAAGCAAAGGAGTTCGGAGAGTTCAGCTGTAGAACAGTCGGCAAGCAAACGGCTGCGCTCTACAATCATCACATGATCGAGTAGCACGTTTACGTCACCCACCTGGTGGGTAGAAATTAGGATGGTGCGCTCATCGTTCATGCTTGAAGAAATCACCTTTCGGAATTGCCCCTTCGCAGGTATGTCAAGCCCGTTGGTAGGTTCGTCCATGAGGAGCAACTTCGTGTTGGTGGCGAGCGCAAAGCTCATATACACCTTCTTCTTCTGCCCCATAGAGAGCGCTCCAAGGTTGAGCGTCGTAGGCAATTCGAAGTCGCGCAGGTTTCGTTCCAAGTCGTTCCAACTGAAACGGGGATAGAAGGGGGCGTTGATACGCACGTAATTTTCTAAGGTCATCTTGGGGAGTTCAAACTCCTCGGGCACGATGAATATGTCTTGCAAAGTCTCGGGCAATCGGCGTTGTGGTTCCACACCATCTACCGTAACCAACCCCTTTACGGGGCGCAGGAGTCCGGCAATGAGGTAAAGCAGAGTAGACTTCCCCGTGCCGTTTTTTCCTAAGAGTCCGTAGATTATGCCGGGCTCAACGGAGAGCGAAAAGTCCTTAAACACAGCGTTTAACTTGCCTCCGTAACCAAACGAAATGTCTTTTACTTCTATCATAATCGTTGTTGTGTTTGGGTGTAATAGTTAAATATGACACTGCAAAAGTATTTCTTTTTTCTATACCTCAAAAATTTTTCGGAGAAAATTTAGAAAAAAGTTTGTAATTTTGTCTCTGCGGAGCGGCACTTACTGCTGAGGAGGCGCATTTCTACAATCGTGGAAACTGCATCCCTTGTCCTGAAAATTATTCGGGAAATAATTTTACACATGTCCCTTATAATTTTGCGTATGTCCCTTATAATTTTCACGCGCTCAGAGTTCCGATTTCGGGAGTGTGCTGACAGGGTGGGTGTTTCTTAGAATCCCCTCCGCATGATGAGCGTAGTGCCCCTTAATCACGTATTCCTTTTCACGAATCCCCCCTTTTCACCATTTTCCTCATGGCTGTCAATAAAAAACTTTGGATTATTCGCCTGCTGCATCAGCATCCGCAGGGACTTTCGCGGCAGGAAATCTTAAACGCTTGGGCGGATGAGGACGACCGTGGCAAACCGATGCCTCCGTCTACCTTTCACGACCAGTGTAATGAGATGATGCGGATTTATGGTGTGAAGGCTGTGCTGCAGAATGGTGTTTATAAGTTGCAGCACACCGACTCGAGCGAGGGGGATTTCTTCAACTTCCTCTTGGAGCACAATGAGGATTTCACGGTGGCGGGAAGCATCTTCTTGCCCGAATTACATGAAGCCATTGAGCGCCGACGGGTGGTCAAGATGAAGTATCAGTCGCTGAACAAGGAACCGTATGAGTGCACGCTCTCGCCCTACTGTCTGCGCTTCACGCAAGGTAATGCTTACGTTGTGGGATTCTCTTCGCATCACAGTCAGGTGCGCACCTTCGCACTCGATCGCATTCGCTACGTGCAGCAACTGCCGCAACGCTTCATGCGACCTGCAGACTTTAATGCCGCCATTTATTTTCAACACAGCTACGGCGCCTTTGGCGGTAACGACATTGCGCCCGAAGTCATTGAAATTCGTTGTAACGAATGGTTCACCTCCTACCTGCGCCAACGCCCCTTACACCCTTCACAAAGGGAGTCGGCACCAGGACACTTTACCCTCAACGTAGCACTTACCAAGGACTTCGTCTCTGCCCTGCTTTCGTTTGGTCCCGCCCTCAAAGTCATCTCACCCTCCGCCTTGCGTGAGCGCTTAAAAGCGTTGGCAGCGGAAGTGGTAGGGTTGTATTAACATCCGCATGGCGCTTGAGCGCCGTCCGGTTATTTCTCCTTTAATCCCGCTTTGCGGTCTTGAATCTGCTTTCTCATTTCTCCTTTCCCCCATGCTTATCTTTCACACCGCCGATTGGCACCTTGGAAACATATTTCACCGCCACGACCGCATGGCGGAGCATCGTCATTTCTTTAGTTGGCTCATCGCTCAACTTCGTGAGCAGCAGCCTGATGTTATGATTATTTCGGGCGACGTGTTTGACAACGCCAACCCCTCGGCGGCAGCAGAGACTCTCTTTTACGAAGTATTGAAAGAGGCGGTGCAGGCTGTAGAGGGACTGCAAATTGTAATCATTGCGGGCAATCACGATTCTGCCCACCGCCTGGAGGCGCCTTCGCCCTTCTTGAAAGCCAACAACATCTATGTGCGTGGCAATGTGAAACGCACAGAGGCGGGCACTCCCGACTTTGACGACCTGCTGTTGCCCTTAAGTAGCCGAAGAAGTAGCGAAGCACAGATGGTGTGCCTGGCATTGCCCTTCTTGCGCAGTTCGGACTATCCTTCCGGACTCTCCGTGGGTGAGGGCATCAAGTATTACGTGGATGGAATGCTCAAGGCACTTCACCGCACGGATTTTAAGAAACTGCCCCTCATTGCTGCGGCACACTTCTACGCCGCAGGAGCAGAGATTTCGGAGGAACATAGTGAACGACTCGTGGTGGGCGGACAGGATGCTGTGTTGACGCGAAATATGGATAAGGCAGTGAGTTACACCGCCCTCGGACACATCCACCGCCGTCAGTGTGTGGATTACGACCGCCAAATGTGGTACGCAGGAAGTGTGCTCCCCTTGTCGTTTAGCGAGAAGCATTATACACACGGCATCAACTGCGTGCGCCTTTTTGACGACGGTAAGTGCACGGTTGACCATTTACAGTATACGCCCCTGCGAAAATTGCGCTCCATTCCCGCAAAGGGAGCAGCAACGACCGCCGAAGTAATGGAGGCGCTGGAACAACTCCCCACTGCAGATGAACATCCCAACAGCGATGCCTGGGACTACCTGGAAATTCGCGTTCGTGAGCAGCATCCCGAACCTACGTTCCTCTCCGAAGTGACAGAAGCATTACGCGGAAAGGCGGTACACTTCTGCCGCATTGTGCGTGAAATGCCTGTTCGCAGTTATGAAGAACAGGAGATTGTCGTAAGCAATGCTGCGCTACACATCACTCCTACGGAGATGGCACTGCGTTTCTACAAGCAGCGTTTCCCTGAAGAAATGCCACAGGAGATGCTGGATCGATTTATGAAAGTATGTGAATAAGACAGGAGTTGACACATTCTACGCTGACACGTAAACAAGCGGGTTGTAGAAACACTCATCCCCGCCCATCCGTCTACTTCTAAACACCTTCACACACTACCACTACTTTTTCAACCTATGATTATCACCAAAATCATCATACGCAACCTCACCTCGCTCTCGGGCGAGCATGTCATAGACTTCACGCAGGAACCCTTGCGCTCGGCAGGACTTTTTGCCATTACGGGGGATACGGGTGCGGGGAAGTCTACGATTCTCGATGCCATTTGCTTGGCACTTTACAATAAGGCACCACGATTTGAGAACGTGCAACGCCTTAAAAATGAGGATGTAGAAAAAAACGAAATCAACACCTCCGACGTACGCAACTACTTACGCCGAGGCGAAAAGGAAGGCGCTGCCATTGTGGAGTTTACAGCAACGACAGGCGCCCGCTATCGCGCCACTTGGTTCTTACGCCTGAAACGCACGGGCAATTACGACAGCGTGGTGCACACGCTCGAACAACTCTCGCCCAACAAGTGCGTCTACGACAAGAGTGAGGTAAAGGAGCGCATCGTCCAAGCCGTGGGGTTGGACTATGCGCAGTTCTCGCGCACGGTAATGTTGGCGCAAAACAGCTTTGCCAACTTCCTGAATGCGCGTATTGAGGAGAAGTCTGCCCTACTCGAAAAACTCACCGGTACAGAAGTGTATGGTGCCATCTCTATGCGCATTTTTGAGGAAAAGTCAAAGGCGGAACAGGCACTTAAAGAACTCCAAGTAGAGAAGGAGACCGTCATGCGCGACCACTTGGATGAAGACGAAATTCGCGACTACGAGCGTCAAAAGTCACTGCTCGAAACAACGCGTAAAGACCTTGAAAACCAATGCAAGATTACGCAGCAACAATTGAAGTGGTTGGACGATTACGACAAGGCTACTGCCGAAGTTTCGCGTTGCGAAGCGGCTTATTCCGAAGCCTATAAGGCATACTTGGCACTGACAAACGACCGCAACCTGTTGGAGCGCTACGACGATGTGCTCTGCCAGCAGTCGCTCTTTAATGAGATTGTAAACCACCGCACAAACATCGAGAAGTGCAAGCAAGAGCGCAGTATGGTAGAGGCGCAACTGAAAGAGGCAAACAATAAGGTGCAGGATATGCGCACGGCTCACGACCTCGCGACCTCACGCCTTGCCGAAGCCACGAAACAAATGGAACTGCGCCGTCCTGACATTCAGCGCGGTCTGACCATTCAGGGCGAGATTAAGGAGAAGATGGCACTGCTCGACACACGCGACGCCGAGATGAAAAAGGCACAGGCGGATTTTGAGCAACGCAAAAGCGAACTTGAACTGAAGAAGCAAGAACTTTCCGAACTGGGTAAGCACATCAACACACTGCAATATTCGCTACAAAGTCTGTCGATTTACCGCACCATGTTTGAGAAGTTTGACACCGTTAAGAGCAAAATCACGGACCTTGAAAAGGAAAGTCTAACGAATGCTACGCTCCACCGCGAAATGCAGGAACTTGCAGTGGCGCAACAGCGCCTGAACCAACTATTGGAGAAGAGCAACCGTGAGGTACAGAAGTCCAACGACCTGCTCAGCACCCGTAAGGCCGAAGTGGCGGTGTACGAACAACAGAATCGTGCCGTAAATAGCGCCCAACTGCAACAGAACATTGCCGACAACACCCTGCGCATCGCTTCATTGCGCGCGGCAAAGAATCTGTGGACACGATTGATGCAAACCTACGACGAGGTGGAAGAGGCGCAGATTCAAGCAAATGCTTCGCGCATCGCCATTGACCAATATTCAAAAGACTTGGTGCGCTTGGATCAAGAAATTGATGTTGCCAACCAAAACTTCAAGTCGGCACAGGAGAACTTCACCTTCCACAGCAGTCAGAGCATCGAGGCCATGCGTCGCAACCTTAAAGAAGGTGCACCATGCCCCGTTTGTGGCGGTACGCATCACCCCTATCACACGGAGAATGCGCGTGAGATTGGTAAGATATTCGAAACCATCGAGCAGCGCTACAAGGAGACGGGAGAACACTTGGAGGAACTCAAAAACAAGGCGCGTAACCTGCGTGCTACACTCGCCAACAAGCAGGGTAAATATGAAGTAGAGCAGCGCAATTACGACCGACTCGTTGCCGCCTTACAAAGCGGACAAGCAGAGTGGCAGGAGTATGCCACGCTCGACTCTACCTTCAAAGAATGTTCGGCATCGGTCAACCGCCAAGCGCGCATGATTACGCTCGAACAGCTGTTGGACAACACTGAAAGTGCACTTGCACGCCAACACGAGGAGCAGGCGGTGTATGCCAAGAACCAGGAAAACATAAATGCACTCAACCTCATCATCCGTAACCTGTCGGAACGCGTGGCAGAAGAGACGGCACAGATGGCACAACTTGACGCGCAACTCAAAATCGTACGCTCGAAGCAAACAGACTACAAGCAGCGCATCAACATCTCCGACCGCCGCCTTAAAGAGATTTACTCCGACCTCGACCTCATGATTACCGACTCGGGATGGATGGCGAAATGGCGCAACAATCCCGAACAGTATGCTACGCACCTTTCCAACCTCTACCAAGAATGGATCGACACTACAAAGAAACTTGACGAGGCACAGCAGAAGCGCGAACTGATCGACAACTTTGTAAACCAGCAGGATAAGGAACTGCAAGTAGCGCAACATAACATCAACGCCACGCGCGAACGTCGTGACGAAACGCGTGAACTCATGCGCATCAAGCAGGACGAACTGACCACCCTCTTTGGCACACGCACACCCGAGCAGGTGGACAAGGACTTGCGCGACATTATCGCCGAGGTGACGGAAAAGCAACTTGAAGCAAAGGTGCACTACGACAATGCGCAAACCGAACTCGCCGAGATTACGGGTTCTAAGCGCAAGTTGGAGGAGGACTTCTTACACTTCACACAGCAGTACACGCAGCAGTCGTCGCAACTCGACTTCTGGATGCACAACTACAACCGCGACCATTCGCCCCTGCGCTTTGCGGAGCTGGAACGCCTCTTTACCGATAAGCGCGACTGGAACGCACTGCGCCGACAAATTGCCGACTGTAAAGAACAGCTCACCGTAACGCAAAACACGCGCGACCTGGCAGAGCAACACCTTAACGCCGTGCGTCAAGACACCATGCGCCCCGACAGCAGTCAGGGAGAAACGCGCGATACCCTCACCGAACTGCTTGCGACTACCGAACAGCACATTAAGGAGACCACCGAGCGCTACGCACGTTACGCCGAGAAACTCATGTTGCACCAGAAGGCACTACACGACGCCGAACTGATGAATAAGCGATTTGTAGAGGCAGAGGACAACCTCAAATGGTGGATGCGCCTGAACACACTCTTCGGTAGTGCCGACGGCAAGAAGTTCCGCGAAATCGCACAGAGCTACACCTTTGAGTACCTCGTAGCACAAGCAAATGAGCAACTGCGCCAACTATCACCACGCTACCGCCTGCGCACCGTAGAGGGTACGCTTGCGCTGCAAATCATTGACTGCGAGATGTTTGACCAGCAGCGCTACGTGAGTTCGCTCTCTGGCGGCGAAACCTTTGTGGTGAGTCTTGCCCTCGCACTCAGTTTGGCAAACCTCTCATCTGAGGGACTTACCATCGGCAGCCTGTTTATCGACGAAGGATTCGGCAATCTTGACCAAGACTCCCTCAACCTCGTAATGCAAGCGCTCGCCAACCTGCAAAGCAAGCAGGGGCGCAAGGTGGGCATCATCAGTCACACCGAAGCCATCCGCACACAAATATCGCCACGCATCAATGTCATAAAGAAGGCAATCGGTGGCGAAAGTTTTGTGCGCGTAGAGGTATAAGGGGGGAGAATAGAGAATAGAGAACAGAGTACAGAGTACAACTAACCATCCGGATGACCATCCGGACGGCGCTCTCCCCCTGTTTATAGGGGGAGGGGACCGCTTTGCGGTGAGGGGGTGCAAGATTTACACCGCACGGCATGCTACTAACTACTAACTACTCACTTCTAACTACTCACTGTTTCTGCACCCCCTCACCACTTTGTGGTCCCCTCCCCCTATAAACAGGGGGAGAGCGCCGTCCGGACTATTATTCCGCATAGACTTTGCGAACTTTGCGTACTCTGAGAAATATTTACCAGACACCAATAATTTTGTGCCATCAAAAAAGGTGCGTCCAAACTTGCATTTGGACGCACCTTTTTGATATACGATATTTCTGAATCCCCATTTACAATCCCAACTTCGCCGAGATGTCGAGCATACAGTCAATAGACTTTACAGCAGCTGCGGCAACATCGGCAGGCACTTCGATGGTGGGTGCCAAGTGTTGGAGCGAGTTATACACTTTGCGGAGGGTAATCATACGCATGTACTGACATTCGTTGCAAGGTGAGGTGCCTTCTTCGGGAGGAAGGGGAATAAACTTCTTCTGCGGACTGCGCTTCTGCATTTCGTAGAGAATGCCGCTCTCCGTTACGACAATGAATTCCGTAGCGTCGCTCTGCGCAGAATAGTTGAGCAGGGCAGCGGTAGAACCCACCTCGTCGGCAAGTTTTACCACAGCGCCCTTACACTCGGGATGCACCAAAACCTTTGCTTCGGGGTGTTGCTGCTTCAAGTCAATGAGTTTTTCCACAGAGAAGCGCTCGTGTACGTGGCAAGCACCGTCCCATAGCAACATTTCTCTGCCTGTGATGCTATTCAGATAGGCTCCGAGATTGCGGTCAGGACCAAAGATGAGTTTCTGTCCCTTGGGGAAACTTTCCACAATCTGCTTGGCATTGCTCGAAGTCACCACCACATCGGTCACTGCCTTTGTAGCAGCCGTAGTGTTGACATACGAAATCACCTTATGGTCGGGGTGCGCCTTTACAAAGTCTGCGAACTTATCCGCAGGACAACTTTCTGCGAGTGAACAGGTGGCGTTGAGGTCAGGTACGATTACCGTCTTACCGGGGCAAAGAATCTTCGCCGTTTCGCCCATGAAGTGCACGCCACACATCACGATGACATCAGCATCCGTGGTTGCCGCCTTCTGTGCAAGGGCAAGGCTGTCACCCACGAAGTCGGCAATCTCCTGAATGTCGGCTTCTGTATAATAATGCGCCATGATGACAGCGTTTTTCTCGCTGCACAGGCGGCGTATCTCTGCCTTCACGTCAATTCCGGCAGGGAGGGGAGTGTCGATGCAACCCATTTCTTTCCAGTTGTTTGTCATAGTTTGATCAGGTATTACATAAATACGTTCCGCAAGGCGGAGGGGAGGGTGCAGGAACTTCCTGCTATAACTTTCTGTCCACCACAAAAGCAATATACTGCTTCAGGGCCTCTTGCACTTCGGCATGGCTGAAATCCGAAAGCAGTTGGAGCGCCTCATGGCAGAGTTCCATCATCTTCTGTTCGGCATATTCAATACCGCCGTGCTGCTTGGTAAATTCAATAATCTCCTCAATCTCCTCGGCAGTAGCCTGTTGCTGCTTCACGCGCTTCACGAGGTCAGCAATGCGGGGCGAGGGGTTATTTGTAATGGCATAAATGGCGGGAAGGGTGAACTTGCCTTCACGAAGGTCGTTGCCCGTGGGTTTGCCAATGTCTGCCTTGAAATAATCAAAGATGTCGTCGCGAATTTGGAAGCACACGCCAATGATTTCTCCCACACGGCGCGCCTTTTCCACCTGTTGCGCTGTGGCACCTGCCGAAATCGCGCCAAGTTGTGCGCATGCTGAGAAGAGTGCTGCCGTCTTGCGCTCCACAATGTGGAAGTAAGCCGTCTCGGTGAGTTCTTCGCGACTGATGTTCTCCAACTGGAAAATCTCGCCTTCAGAGAGTGTTCCGCCCAAGCGGGCAATGATTTCAACGGCTTCCAATGTCGCAGTTTGTGCGGCTTGTGAAAGGCTGAGTGAGAGCAGGTAATCGCCGAGTAAAACGGCAACCTTGTTGTCGTACTTACTGTTTACCGACGCTTGTCCGCGGCGTTCTCCCGCTTCGTCTACCACGTCGTCGTGCACAAGACTTGCCGTGTGGAGCAACTCCAAGGAAATTGCCGCATGGAGTGATGCCGCCGTCACGCCGCCCATCTCTTTTGCCATCAGGAGGGTGAGAATGGGGCGCATCATCTTTCCGCTTCGCCCCTTGATATAGGAAAGCGCCTGAGACATAAAGGGATCTTTATGCGTCAGGGTTTCGTCGAAAAGTTGCTTGTAGTTAGCCAACTCTTCTTGTATGGGTTTGCGGATGAGGTCAAGCACGGGAGAGGAAATCTAAAGTGAGATGTATGCCGGATGGCGCTCTCCCCCTGTTTATAGGGGGAGGGGACCAGCTTTGCTGGTGAGGGGGTGCAAAACACCACCACCAAAATTCATTTCAAAAGGATTAGCATTACTACTTCGGCACCCCCTCACCGCAAAGCGGTCCCCTCCCCCTATAAACAGGGGGAGAGCGCCGTCCGGGTTAGGGTGCTCGTTAAGTATCACTAATTTACTTACTTCTTATAATTCTTCAAACCGCCCTGCAAGTAGTCTACGAAGCGGTCGATGTCTTCATCGTAAGAGTAAGAGTGAGAGAGGGGATTGCCTTCGTTGTCGAGGAGGACATAGAAGGGCTGTGCGTTTGCACCAAACTTAGAGCGCTGGAGGTAGCTCCACTTATCGCCGATGGTGCGGAGGGTTGTGGTCTTGCCGTTCTCTTCTACTTCCATGTTTTCGGGAAGGGGCGTCTTTTCGTCCACATAGAGAGAAATCAAAACATAGTCGTTCTTGAGCAAGTCGCGCACCTTCTGGTCGTGCCAAACGGCAAGTTCCATCTTACGGCAGTTTACGCAACCATGACCCGTGAAGTCTACGAACACAGGCTTACCCGTGCGCTTCGCATATTCCATGCCGGCTTCGTAATCCTTAAATTCAGCTTCTACATGTACCTCGTGGAGGTTGAAGTCCTGTGTAGAAACGGGAGGAGAGAACGCACTCACCGCCTTCAAAGGTGCACCCCAAAGACCGGGAACCATATACACGGCAAAGGCAAGCGAGCAGAGTGCCAAGAAGAACGCGGGAACGCTCGTCTGCTTCTCGTCTTCATCATCGTGGGGGAACTTAATGCCACCGAGGAGGTAAACTCCGAGGAGCGCAAAGATGCAAATCCAGAGGGCGAGGAAAGTTTCGCGGTCGAGAATACCCCAACCGTAAGCCAAGTCGGCAACAGAGAGGAACTTCAAGGCGAATGCCAATTCCAAGAAGCCGAGCGTTACCTTCACCTTGTTCATCCAGCCACCGCTCTTGGGAGCCTTCTTCAACATGGTGGGGAAGAGGGCGAAGAGGGTAAAGGGAAGGGCGAGGGCAAGAGCAAAGCCGAACATACCAATGGCGGGTGCGAGCACCGAACCGCCGCTTGTGCTGACTTCTACGAGGAGGAAACCGATAATAGGACCTGTGCAAGAGAAGCTCACGAGCGACAATGTGAACGCCATGAGGAAGATGGAGAGCACACCCGTAGTCTTTTCTGCCTTACCGTCAACTGCTGCGCCCCAAGACGAGGGAAGCGTGATTTCAAAGCCACCGAAGAAACTTGCGGCGAAGACTACCAACATCAGGAAGAAGAAGATGTTGAACAGCGCGTTTGTCGAGAGGTCGTTTAAGGCACTTGCGCCAAACAAACCGGTGATAATGAGGCCGAGAGAGAGGTAAATTACGATGATAGATACTCCGTAAGTCACCGCATCGCGAATTGCTTTCTTGCGGTCGCCTGAGCGCTTCAAGAAGAAGCTTACGGTCATTGGAATAATGGGCCATACGCAGGGCGTAACGAGAGCGATGAAACCGCCCACGAGACCGAGGAAGAAGATAGCGAGAAGGCTTTGTGACGCCACATCAGTCTGTCCGCCGTCAAGCACTTGGAGTTGGTCGATAACGGGAGTCCACCAGTCGCTAACTGCTTTCTCAACGGGCTGTGCAGGAGTGAGTTCTGCCATAGGCACTTCTGCGGGCGCCTCCGCCTTAACTTCAGGTTTCTTCTCGGGTGCTACGACAGCGGCCTTCGCCTCTTTCTTTTCCTGAGCAGGCGCTGCTGCCTTCGGACCGTCCGTGCCCTTCAAGTCAAACTCCACATTCGTGGGGGGCAAGCAGTTTTGGTCGTTACAAGCCGAGTAATTGAGGTAGCCCTTCACAGCATAATTCTCCGCCAAGAGCTTTACGCGCTGAGTGAATGTGCAGTTGTTTTCAAAGAAGGTGATGTCCATTTCAAACATGGCATCGTATTCCGTCTTTGCACCCGCACCGGGCTTCAACGCGCCCACCAATTCCGCGCCCTCAATCTTATCAAGACCAAAAGTGGCGGGGTTGGGACCATCCTCGGGGATGTTTGTAGAATAGATGTGCCAACCTGCTTCTGCCGTACCCGTGAAGACAACGTCCAACTCTGTGGGCGACACGCGGTTGTAACTCACCTTAAAATCAATCTGTGCCACCATCGCCACCGTCGTAGCAAGGAAGAGCACAGCAAGTGAAAGAAATTTCTTCATATTTAAGTATTCTATTTTTTAGATACACCTTTATCCGTGCAAAATTACTACTTTTTTTTGGGGTAGACGGAGTTGAGATACAGAAAAGGTCACACAATGGGTGGCAGAAATAAGAAAAGCGACAATTCGACAGGGAATTATCGCTTTTCATACTATATCATAGGTCTACTATAAACGTATCGGACAAAGGAGAAACGTCACTTAAAACTTTACCTTCAAATCCGCTCCTACATGACAGGGGATGCCGCGCTGAGCATAGCGTCGGTTCATGCTGTCAAAGCGGAAGGTGTCGTAGTCGGTGTCGGTGAGGTTCTTGCCCCAAAGGGTGAATTGGATGTCGCGGGCAAACTCGAAGGAGAGGTGCGCACCGAGAGTTGCGTAGAAGTCCTGGTGGTGCGTATTGGCTTCGTCCCACTGGATGTCGCCTGCTGCAAAGACGTTAGCGCCCACGGTTACGGCGCGGAGCACGTCGTTGTTGAGGGGTTGGCGGAAGTCTGCCGTAGCGCTCAAGGTGTGCTTGGGCACGTAAGGCACATAGTTGTCCGTGCCGCGGAAGGTGGCGTGCGTAAAACCGTAGTTGGTGTTCACGGTCAAGCGGTTGTCCATCCAGCGTGTGCGTGCCGAGAGTTCTGCGCCGTAAGAACGGCTCTTACCTGCGTTTTTCACATTGCGACCCATACCACTTTCGGCAAAGTTTGCCACCTGTTGGTCGCGAGTGTCCATAAGGAACGCTGTAGCGTCGAGCTGGAAGGCGCCTTCGCAGAAGTTGAAGTGACCGCCCACCTCATAACTCCATGTCTGCTCGGGTTTGTAGTAAAGACTTGCGGCATCAGCAGGCGCAGGAATGTTTTCCTTCAAACTGCTCAAGTTCTTTTCCACCACAACTCCAGGCATACCCATGCCGGTCATCATGTTGTAACTGTAGTCATAGACCTGCTGCATCATGTCGCCCTGAAGCATGCTCTGCGAAAGGTCGGAGTAGGCCTGAATATTGTAACCGCCCGAACGGTAGCCCTTAGAAACAGAGGCATATACGTTGCCGAGGTTTTGCTTAAAGTCATACTGCAGGGCAAGTTTGGGAAGGAGTTGCCAAGTGTCGTTATTCAACTTATCGTTCAACACAGGATTGCTCTGGAAAGGCACTGGGCGACCCATCATAGCGAATTGGAAGGCGATAGGAGTAGCTACGCCCGAACGAAGGTCGAGGCGCTGGTAGTCATAATCGAGGCGCAAGCCCGCAGAAAGCGTGAGGCCGTTGCCAAACTTGTAAGACGACTGGTGGAAAAGCGCTGCGTTGGCAGCAGGTGTTTTCAAGCTCGCACGGAAGGGGAGTTCACTGCCCGTAAATCCGAGCGACATGAGCATCCCTGCGGGAAGCACATTCTTAAATATATTATTGAGGTAGTCCACTCCGTCCTGATAGAAATCCACGGGGCAAGTGGTCTTCGCATGTTGGTACATACCGTAAACGCCCGTAGTCCACTGCCAAGGCTTTCCGCCCTTGCTCTTAAGGGAGAACTCCTGACTGATGGTGTTCAGCTTCTGGCGCTGATCGAGCGAGAAGATGTCTGCCTCGATAAAGTCTTGGTCGATAAAGAGTCGGTCAGCCACGCGCTGGTATGCCGTAACGCTGTTGAGCGTGAAGTGTTCGGCGCGCCAAGCTACGCTAAGTCCTGTGTTTAACACACTGCGTCGGTACGTAGAAGGGCGATTTTGCGAGAGCGTTCCGAGGTAGTCGGCATACAGTTCTTCACCCGCTGCGGCGCCTTCGTAATAATAGGGGCAGGCACCCTCATAGCTCTGCTCGTAAGAGGCGGTGAAGTCAAAGCGAAGGCGACTTGAGGGGCGGTAACTCATTTTTAGTTTGCCGCCTCCGGCGTTGCCGAAATCAGCGTCACGGCGTGTGGTAGCGTTTGTAAAGCGTCCTTCATCCCCGTTGTAGTAGCCCGACAGCGAGATACCGAAATTATCGGCGGGGTGAAGGAAGGTCGTAAACGACAAATTGGAACTTACGCCTTTGCGTGAGAAAACACCGAAGTTCAGCTGTGTGCCATAATTCTTCAAAGGGTCAGAAGTGTAAATACGGACTACGCCGCCCATCGTGTTGCGTCCGTAAAGGGTAGCTTGAGGTCCGCGAAGCACATCTACACGCTCAATGTCGGTGAACGAAAAGTCGTAGGCGCTCTTGTCTACATAGGCAATGTTGTCTACATAGAGTCCCACGGCAGGCGTGTTCATACGACTACCGATACCACGAATGTAAACGGCTGAAGTATAACGACTGCCGTAGTCGGGCATAAAGAAATTGGGCGCAAGGGCAGAAAGTCCTTTAAGACTGGTAATCTGCAACTGATCGAGTTCCTTACCGCTGTAAAGATTGGCAGAAAGGGGTTGCTTGCGAAGTTGCGTTGTCTGCTTCGGAGTAGCAACAACAATTGCTTCTTCAAGGTTGGTAACGCGTGAAGAGTCGGACACTGTGGGATTTACAGTAGCGGTTGCTCCGATTGTTCCGAAGAGAAAAGCGAAAAGAATACTTATATTACGCATAAGTGCTTTAAGTGTGTACTTTGATAATGGGCAAATAAAAATTGCGACTGCAAAGTTACTTGCAATCGCAATTTTACACAATCGTAATATGTTATGAAATTAAAATAAGATTACGACAATCCGTCCTTTCCCAATAGGTGTAAGTAATCGTCGTACGAGATGTAACGACCACCCATACTTTTAAGGTGCGCTGTTTCTATTTGACAATCTATAAATACACCTCCGTGGCGCTGCATGTAACGCGAGAGGAACACGAGTGCTAACTTTGACGCGCTGGGCACTAACGAGAACATACTTTCTCCGATAAATGCCCACTGCGTTCCGGCATCGTTGGTGGTCATTACTACTCCGTAAAGTCCGCCCACGAGTTCTTCGCCGTCCCACACCTCAACGCTGGCGCAGAAACCGAGTTCGTGGAGTTTCGTGTACGCCTTCTTGATGTCTTCGCCGAGCCAGGCACCTTCTTCGTGCTCACGCAATCTGCCACATTCGCTGATGACTTTCTCAAAATTGCGGTTGAGCGAAAAGGTGTAGCGCTGTTTGTTGATGAGGGAACGTAGGGAGTGTGACACGTGCACTTCCTCGGGGAAAATTACGAAGCGTTGCATCGGGCACCACCATTGTGGGATTCCCACGCGGAAGTCAAACCAGGGGAAGATGCCGTACTGATATGCTAAAAGGAGGCGCTCTGTGGAAAGATCGCCTCCTATTGCAAATATGCCGCTTTCCTCGCCCAAGCGTGGGTCGGGAAAACCAATTTCGTCGGTAAGTTGAAAAACCATTTAGAGAGGTTTTAAGGTCTTAAGGTTTTGAGGTTATAAGGTTTGAGGTTATAAGGTTTTGAGGACTATCCAGTCCGCAGGTTCTAAAGACCTCAAAGCGAAGCGACCTTACAACCTTAAAGTGAAGCGCCCTCACTTCTTACTTCATCCAAAGCTCACCATCCTTTACGCTGACTACTGCTTCGCCGCCCTTCTTCATCTTACCGAAGAGTATGCTGCGCATGAGGAGGGGCTTGAGGTACTGCGCTACTACGCGGTCCATCTCACGCGCTCCGTATTCGGGGGTGAATCCCTTTTCGAGCAACCATTCGTATGCTTCGTCGGAGAGGTTGAGCGTTACCTTCTTGGCTTCAAGTTTTTCGCGGAAACCACGAAGTTTCTTGTCCAAGATAAGGCGTGCCATCTGTTTGTCCATATCGTGGAACACCACCGTAGCCGAGAGGCGGTTGATGAACTCAGGTTTGAACGTCTGCTTCACCTGCTTCATCATTGCTTCGCCTGTGCTTACACCACTTCCGAAGCCGATGTTCGCCTTACGGGCATGCTGTGCACCCGCATTCGAAGTCATGAGCAGAATCACGTTCTTGAAGTCTGCCTTATTACCCTTGTTGTCGGTAAGTTGGGCATAGTCCATTACCTGAAGGAGGATGTTGTAAATATCGCTGTGTGCCTTTTCAATTTCGTCGAGAAGAAGCACGCAGTAAGGCGTTTTGCGAATCGCATCAGTGAGCAAACCGCCATCGTCATAACCGATGTAACCAGCGGGAGAACCAATGAGTTTTGCAACCGTGTGCTTTTCGGTATATTCACTCATGTCGAAGCGAATGAGTTCTACGCCGAGTTCCTTTGCCAAAACTTTCGCAACTTCCGTTTTTCCCACACCCGTAGGACCAACAAAGAGCATGCTTGCCACAGGTTTGCCGTCGTCAGTAAGTCCCGACTTCGACATCTGCACAGACTCTACAAGTTTCTGAATTGCCTCGTCCTGACCGTAAATTTGCGCCTTGATGCGGTCTTCAAGCGTTGCGAGTGATTCAAGATCGTCGCCCTTAATCGCCATAGCATCAATCTTCGCCACATTTGCAAGCGCTTCGTCTACCGTAGCCACCTTGATGCGCAACTTTGAAGCACTATCCTTCGGCGCACGGAGTTCGGTAAGCGTTGCTGCTTCGTCGAGAAGTTCGATAGCCTTTTCAGGAAGGAAACGATCAGAAATATATTTCGCCGAAAGTTCGATGGCGTGACGGATTACGGGTTCCGTAATGCTCACATGGTGGAAACGCTCGATTTGCTTGCGGTGATTGCCGAGAATCTCTACGGTTTCTTCTACCGAAGGTTCCTTAATATCAATCTGCTGGAAACGACGCGTCAAACTCTTGTTCTTCGCTACATAGCGGGTGTAATCTTCGTGCGTCGTAGTACCGATAAAGCGGAGCGTACCGCCGTCAATATAGGGTTTGAGGAGGTGAGAAACGTCCATCGAACCGTCTTGTCCGCGACTCGAACCCACCAAGTGGTGAATGTCATCAATCACGATAATAGGCGTAACGATCACCTTGCGACCTGTGCGCTCATCAGTAGCTTCAACAGCAAGGTCCTTAATACCCTCAAGCACTGCCTTCATGCACTTTTCCATTTCACCACGGAACTGTGCATTGGCGTAGAGTGCCGTAACATCCAACTGATACATGGGGCACTTCTTGATGCGTGAAGGAGCCTCCGCAGTCTTTGAATACTGCTGGAGTGCCGAGAGCATTGCCGTCTTACCCACACCGGGTTCACCCACGAGCATAGCGCAGTTCTTATTCTGTCGGCTCAACACGTTTGCCATGCGCTCGAGTTCCTTCTTTCTTCCCACGATGGGCGTAGAAAGATTGGGTTCAAACTCACTGGCAAAGCGCTGCCAAGAGGGATTTTCCATTCCCTGCGGGGGGAAGGGTTGACCGCCCATATCAATAGTGTCTACACTTACATGTGCCTGTCCGACTACGCGTGTAGATTTGTCGTTTGCATATACCTCATTGAGTGCAGCAAGAAAAGCTTCCTGCTGCTTACCGAGCAAGTCGCGCAACATGTCGGCAGCAATAGACTTGCGGAGTTTCAAGAACGACTGTACGAGGTGGGGCATATCCAGCACCTTGCGGTTGTTTGACTTCATCGCCATACAAGCGCGCGTAATCATTTCTTGAAGCAAGACAGAGAGTCCGACATTATACTCCACATCCTTGGGCACACACTCCATCGCATCGCAGGAGAGGTAGCGTCCCACGATTTCTTTAAGCGCATCGGCATTGAGGTTACAACGTTCCAAAGCCTCCACAAAGGGTTTTTGCTTCAAGAAAGCTGCAAGGAAGTGCTCGGGCGTCACACATTCGTGGCGCAACGAGTTTGCCAATCCGAGGGCTTCGCCAAAGGCGTTATTTGCTGATTCTGTAAATTCTAAAGGCATGTTATAGGAGTTGCCCCTGCTTCTTCATGGGAGAAGGAAGCACCGTTCTGGGGCACTTTTCTTTAGGGGAAGAACGGTTATACCTAACAAAGTTACAAATAATATGCCGAAAATCGTATTTGCAACCGCTTTATTCTTGTTCGATGGTCACTCTGAGCGGAAATTCCTCCTGTGCGGCAAGTGTTTGCACGCGTTGCTGCTTTGTACAGGCAATATCCCAGGTGTAACGCCCTACGACTGCTTGCCCGTTGTTGTGAATTTCCATCATTAAGCGCTCAGCCTCTTCTTCTGTTTTGTAGAACACGTCAGTCAAGACCATCACCACAAAGTCCATCGTCGTCACGTCATCATTGTGCATAATCACCTTGTAACGCTCGATGTTGAAGTTCATCTCGGCATAACGATTGCGGAAACCCGGTGTATTTTGTTGCTGTTCCATAGTTGTGCAGGAAAGACAAAGAAAGCGATACCATCTTGAGGATAGTACCGCTCTATTTCTTTTGTGCTAACGTCAGTCTTACGCGAGTGCGTTTACATGAATCATAAGAGAAGACTTGATGTTAGAAGCCTTGTTCTTGTGAATGATGTTAGTCTTAGCAAGCTTGTCAAGCATCTTCTGAACCTTCGGCAGAAGTTCTACTGCAGCTGCTTTGTCAGTTGTAGCGCGGAGCTTACGAACTGCATTACGCATAGTCTTTGCGTAATAGCGGTTGTGCAATCTGCGAGTCGCCGTCTGACGAATTCTTTTTACAGATGATTTGTGGTTTGCCATTTTGTTAATCTTGTTTATTAAATGAGTAGCCCATAGGAGAATCGAACTCCTCTTTCAAGAATGAAAATCTTGCGTCCTAACCGATAGACGAATGGGCCTTACCTGGGTTTCAGCGAGTGTAGTCCTTTCGGCACTCACCGTTTTCTGCATAAAAAAAAGCTAACCTAATGGTCAGCATAGTAGATAGTATGAATCACTTTAAACCCTTAACGCTATTTATCTACTTTCTGCCAATATTAGTTTCACTTTTTCTTTGTAGCCCATAGGAGAATCGAACTCCTCTTTCAAGAATGAAAATCTTGCGTCCTAACCGATAGACGAATGGGCCAAACCTTAATCAAAATCCCGTTGGGGTTTGATTGCGAGTGCAAAGGTACGGATTTTTTTATTCCCACCAAATAAAACCTACTTTTTTTTTGAGAAAATATGTTCCCACACGGCAAATACCGGCAATAAGTGGTATTTTTGCAAGGCTTAATTTACAACACTGCTGCAATAAACCCATTTTTCGTATGCTCATCACTTCACGCGCCATCATCCTTTCTATCGTTCGTTACTCCGACGATACGCTGATTGTTGACTCCTACACCGAGGAGCAGGGACGTGTGGGTTTTATGGTCAAAATCACACGTTCCGCCCGTGCAGCAGTGCGCCACACGCTGTTTCAACCGCTTGCCGTACTCGAACTCACCTGGGAGCACCGCCAGGGTGGCGGACTCGCGCGTCCGAAGGCGGCACGCTCTGCCCTACCCTTCTCCTCGCTACCCTACGATCCCTACAAGTCGGCCATGGCACTCTTCATCGCAGAGTTTTTACATCATGCCCTACGCTCCGAACCAGCCTCAACACATTTATATAATTATATAGAGCAGTCGATAAATTGGTTAGACACGTGCACCGCGAAGTTTTCCAACTTCCACCTCGTGTTCCTCATGCGCCTGATGTACTTCCTGGGCATTTCGCCGAATGTCGACACCCCCGAGCGATACAAATTCTTCGACCTGCGCGCAGGTTGCTTTGTGACGGAACGCCCCACCCACCTCGACTTTATTACCGACCCCGAGGCGCAATTCATCCCCATGCTCCTACGCATGCGTTACGAAACGATGCACATCTTCCACTTCAACGGCGAAGAGCGCACTCGCCTCCTGCGCTACATCAACACTTACTACCGCCTCCACCTGGATGGTATGCCCGAACTGAAATCGCTAAATATACTTAGTGAGGTGTTTTGAGGGAAGGAGGAGGTTGTAGTGAGGAGTGAGGAATCCATGCGGTGCATATCTGGCACTCCCCTCAAGAGTGTGTCGAAATGCAAAATTTCGGTCATATTACTTGCAGTTTTGCATGAGTCAACTAGTTCTTATGTAAAAAGACTCAGCGTCCTGCTGACACACATTATACCTGCTTGCCCCTCTTCTACCCATGCTTTTAATAAGTTAAAGGACTAAATTGGTATTAAATTGTAGAGGTAACACATAAGTACTACAAGCACAGAACACAAAAATACAAATAGTGCTACGGCTGTCATGTCTTTCACAAAAGAATCCTCTTTGAGACGAAATTTATTCGCAATTTTCTGCATGAGATAGAAGTGAAATCCCACAGTAACTATGATCATCAAATAACACACAAAACCTGCTATGAATTTGACAGGTTCAGCATTATTGATACACATCATAAAAAAGTACCAGCATATATATACAATAATCAATGATATGATCGCACCTAATAATGCTTGATATCTACCTTTTAAGGTTTCGTCTTCAGATAAAACTGTAACTATTCCGAACGCTAACCCTAGAAATGCTACAGACATTAAGAGAAACAAAACTACTCCAATCACCCACACGTACCAAGGTGTGGAGGTATTGTCTTTAATGGTTTGGATGGTGTCCTTACTTTCCTTACAAATTGTTGAAACACTTTTGGCTTGTGTTTCAATTGATGTAGATGTTTGAATTTGTGGGTTTGTTAATTGGTTTGTTGCAGTGTTTAAGTCTTGCAGTTGATCGAGGGAGACATTTGTCATAATGTTGGCAAACTCTCCTTTCATGATGTAAATATCCACAGACTTTAGCGCCTTGGTGCTTGCATATTGGTAAGCATCGGCAAGAATGAGTTTCTTGCGTTGATCATCGTTTTTGTTCCAAATTCTTTTTGCGGCAATGCGCGCGTCGTACTCATAGGGTTGTTCTGCACCTTGATAGGTCGTGCGAAGATTAATTTCTATAGAACTATTGTTTTTAAGGGTAATGGTATTGAATGCTTCGGGTAGTTCAGTTTGAGGGTATAAGGTTTTTTCCTTTATATCCAGTTCTGTCTTGTCGGCTACGCGATGAATGGAATAATAATCTGTATAATCAATGTTTGCATTATGACTTTTTATAGCATATTTTACATAGATATCCTTAACCGCATATTTTGAGGGATTTAGTATTTGTGGTAACAGGTTAAGTTGTTTTAAATCCATTGTTTCTTGGTCAAGATAGACCAAAACATTTCTTTCGATAGGTGTGTAACTCTCTTTATTGTTTACCAAAGCTATAATAGAACCCTCATTATCTTCAACATATTCAAGGATAGCGATGCACGCTGCTATAATCCCTGCTAAAGTAGATATCGTTTGAATATTGAAGATTTTATGTAACCAATCGATTGCAGAATTTGATTTCATACAGAAACGCTTAGATGTTTTAGCAAATTATTCAAGTATTGCAAATGTAATAAGAATTTACCAACTACAAAAACAAACCCTTATTTTCTTAAAACGAAAAGGGAGGGCGAGTATACCCCTCCGAACAATCAGAATAGGTCATTCAAAAAAACATAGGACAACTTAATACATTGTCATTCATTATATAAAGCAGTATTCGTTCGGGATAGCAACCGAGAAGGAATAATGTAACGAGGCACGACCATAGTTCTTCGTTAAAGTTTCCACGTGGAATCTTTATAGAATGCGGATTAAGGGTGATGACGAAGTTTCTCTATTGCTCCACTTAGAAGGACCACAATTTCCCCCTCACTTCTCTGTTCAAACAGCTTCCATTGGTTGTTGTGGGTCCTCCTACGGGGACCGATACATTTTTAACGTGTAGTTAACCACCGCAGGTTCACTGCGTTCACCCGCGGTTAGGCAAATGTGCCCTCCTACGGGGGCAATGCATGCATAAATTCTATATGGGTCAACCAAAGGTCACGCAAGTAACTGCTATATTATCCCCTTATTTTTTTCACGCAGAGAGCGCAGAGACCATACGGTCTCAAGATAAATATGGATGGAATTACGCAGAGCGCACACACTCAATAATACCTCTGCACGCACCGTGCGTCCGTACCTGCCAATAGTTCTTCCCCTTTGTCGCCATAAAAAACGAAAAATTGTGACACTTTTGCCCTTCATTTTTCCGCATTTTTCACTCAAAATTTTAACATACATTAACATTCACACTACTCACAATCGCAACAAAATCTATTCTCGTAAGCACGATAAGTTACATTGTGACGCCGATAAGTAACCTTGAAAAAACGATAATACTTATTTTTCGACCCTAATAAGTAACCTTGTGAACGAAAAAAGTGGAGATAACCCTGATGTTTAGGACTATCTCCACTTCCGTAATACAAAGATACAAAATTTCGGAGCGAAATGCAAATCGGTTAACACTTGTTAACACTGTATTTATTTTGCATTTTTCTGCATTTTTTAGGGGTGCGATAGCATGGTGCGGAGGACAGCCTCAACACCGACTTTACGCCTCAACCAATTCAAATGCCATGCTGACATCCTGTTTGGGTCGGTCACCACGGAGCGTTTCACACGCCTGGATGCGCTCTACGACATCGAGTCCTTCGGTCACCTCTCCAAACACGGTGTACTGCCCATCAAGGAAGGGTGTGCCGCCGAGCGTGGTGTAAGCCTCACATTGTTGGGGCGTAAATTTGGGTTCTCCCTGTTCCTTGCAACGCTGCTTGCTCAACGCAATGAGTTCTTCCTGCAGGGCGAGGAGTCCGTCGCGGTCGCGATTGCGGCGGAGGGTCATGATGGCGTCGCGATGTTCTGCGGTAATGGCGTTAAACACTGCCTGTTGTTGCTGCATCGCCATCTGCTTTTCGAGTTGCTTCAATTCCTGCTCTTTATACACTTTGCCCCACACGATGTAGAACTGACTGCCGCTGCTTTCGCGCTCGGGATTCATGTCGTCGCCAAGGCGCGCAGCGCTCAAAGCGCCGCGTTTGTGGAAGAGTTTGGGAAACTGAATCTCTGCGGGGAGGGTATACCCAGGACCACCCGTGCCGAGCATCTTTCCGGCGGGCGCACCAATGCTGTCGGGGTCGCCACCCTGAATCATAAAGTCCTTAATAACGCGGTGGAAGAGCGTGCCGTTGAGCGTGCCTTCCTTAACCAATTTAATGAAGTTATCGCGGTGGAGGGGTGTTTCGTCGTAAAGGCGCACAGTAATGGTGCCCTCGGTAGTGATGATTCTAATTTGTGTAGACATAAGATGAGTGAGGTTTTAAGGTTGGGAGGTTATAAGGTTCTGAGGTTAAGAGGTTAAGAGGTTCTGAGGTTTGAGGTTCTGAGGTTTGAGGTTATAAGGTTTGAGGTTATAAGGATTCTATGGTCTCTAAAGTCGATCCGCATGGCTGTTGTACTCTGTACTCTGTCAGTTGTACTCTGTACTTACAAATTTACGCATTTCCCTAATAATCACATGTGATTGTGGTAAAAAATCTTAAAATAGCGCCTACATCAAAATAAAGTTGTACTTTTGCCCCCGACTTAATAGAACACATATAATAATATATATAACACAAATGGAAAAATTAAGCTATGCCTTGGGTATGATTATCGGTCATAACCTCAAGGGAATGAACATTGAAGGACTTAACACACAGGAATTTTCTGCAGGTGTAGCTGCTGTACTTGCAGGCGAAAAGACTACACTCACCGACATCGAGGCACAAACCCTCGTGCAGAAGTACATGCAGGAAAAGGAAGCTGAAGCAAGCAAGGCTGCGCGTGCTGAAGGCGAAGCGTTCTTGGCTGAAAATGCAAAGAAGGACGATGTAGTAGTGCTCCCCAGTGGTTTGCAGTACACCGTGCTTACTGAGGGCAACGGCAAGAAGCCTTCAGCTACAGACCAGGTGAAGTGTCACTACGAAGGTCGCCTCATCTCTGGCGAAGTATTTGATAGCAGTTACCGTCGTGGCGAACCCGCTGTGTTCCCCCTCAACGGTGTAATCGCTGGTTGGACAGAAGGCGTACAACTCATGGGCGAAGGCGCAAAGTTCCGCTTCTTCATCCCCTACCACCTCGCTTATGGCGAACGCGGTGCGGGTCAGAGCATTCCTCCCTACGCAGCACTCATCTTTGATGTAGAATTGATTGAAGTACTTTAATTGATAAGGTTATAAGGGTTTGAGGTTTTAAGGTTATGAGGGCGCTTCGCTTTTAGGTTATAAGAACCTTGCGGATAAGCGGTCCCCTTAAAAACTTAAAAACTTATAACCTCTAAACCTCAAAACCTTACAACCTCAAACCTCAAAACCTCATAACCTCAACAGATATGAAAAAGATTCTCCTTATGGCTGCCGTTGCAGCAAGTGCGCTCTTCACAGCGTGCGACAAGACTGGCAATGTGACTATCAAGACTGATGTTGACACTATTGCTTACGAACTCGGTATGGCAGCTTCTCCTGCTGATATGCTCTCTAACTACCTCGTGCGCATGGGTTGCGACTCTGCTTCGGTTGACCAGTACCTCAAAGGCTTTGTAGAAGGTCTTAAAAAGGAAAACAGCGCGAAGGACAAGGCTTACGAATTGGGTAAGCAGCACGGTATGCAGACAAAGGAACAGATGATCGCTAACGTTTCTGCACAGATCTTCGGTGAAGGTTCTGAAGAGACGCTTGACATCGACCTCTTCCTCGCTGGTTTCATGGATGTTATCAATGGCGAAACAAAGCTCTTCGTTGACTCTGTTGAAATCACACAGCAGATGGCACAGATGGAACTCCAACGTCGCGTACAGGACAAGGTGAACGAACGTGCACGCGTTGAATACGCTCCCAACCTCCAAGCTGGTGAAGAATTCCTCGCTGCTAAGGCTAAGGAAGAAGGCGTTGTTGCATTGAAGGACGGTGTGCTCTACAAGGTTATCAAGGAAGGTAAGAAGAACGGCAAGAAGCCCACGCTCACTGACAAGATTAAGGTTGCTTACAAGGGTATGACTATCGACGGCGAAGAATTTGACAGCAACGAAGGCATTGAATTCCCCCTCGCAAGCATGATTGAAGGTTGGAAGATCGCTATCCCCGAAATGACAGAAGGCAGCAAGTGGGAAATCTACATTCCCCAGAACCTCGCTTATGGCGAACGCGGTTCGATGCCCGCAATCAAGCCTTTCTCTGCGCTTGTGTTCGAAGTAGAACTCTTCAACGTAGTTGCTCCTGCGACTAAGAAGTAGTACACAGAAAAAAATCACTAACGGCAAGCAGATAAGCAGGTAGCATTGCCTCCGCTTATCTGCTTGTCTGCATTTTCAAAACACTCTTTCGGTTCGTATGAAAAAGACATTATTCTTACTCCTCGCCCTCTGCCTCTGCATGGGTGTGGATGCTCAAAAGACAAAGAAGAAGAACAAGCCCAAGAAGGCAAAGACATACATCAACACCGTAACACCCGTTCCTGCCGACAGCGCCAGTTATGCAATGGGCGTGCTTCAAGCTCCTTCGCTCATTCAGTACCTCCAACAGCGCGAAGGTGTAGACTCTGCCTATGTGGGAGAAGCCCTTTCAGCGCTTTCAGCAAACCTTACAGCGGAACAGGTAGACCGTATTATTGCCTTCGCTGCCGGACTTAAAATTGCAAAGATGAACGAAGCGATGAAGGCCGACCTCAACCGCCAACTCACCGGTAAGGCTGACACTACTTATGTCGACCTGAACCTTATGAACCAAGCACTCACAAATGCGGGTACAGGTAAGGCAGGTATGCTTAACGCTGACCAGGCTTTGGCACTCATGGAACGCCAGGAAAAGCACGTGGCTGAAGGTTTGCGCTTGCAGGGCGAAAAGTGGTTGGACGAAAACGCACAGAAGGACAGCGTGGTGACTACAGCAAGTGGACTCCAATACAAGGTATTAGTGCAGGGTGAAGGCGAAAAGGCTACCGAAGATCAAATGGTTGAAGTGCACTACGAAGGTAAACTCCTTGACGGCACTGTATTTGACAGCAGTTACAAGCGCGGTCAAACTGCTTCCTTCAAACCCACACAGGTCATCAAGGGATGGACCGAAGCGCTCCAGATGATGCCCGTAGGTTCTACATGGGAACTTTACATCCCCTACAACCTTGCTTACGGCGAACGCGGTAACCGCAACATTCCTCCCTACTCTACCCTCGTGTTCAAAGTACAGGTAATTGCTGTAAAGTAAAAATAACCTTTTGAAATTATGGAGATGTTCTCGAATGAGAATTTCTCCATAATTTTTTATGGTAATGATATAGCATTTTTTGCCCGTCCCTCGGTTGCAACTCTATTTGAGTAAGGTTTGCACAATTCTGAAAAGCGTTATATACCCCACATATTATATCTTGAATGGTAAAAAAGTATACATCGGATAAACCTAACGTCAAGCAATAAAGTAAATCCTTTTTACATCCTATACCATCAAAGAGGGTGTGTCGAAATGCAAAACTTCGGCACACCCTCTTTAGCTGGGTTAGAATGTGTAAAATGCAAGGCGCTGAAATTAAGGATGAAGGGAGTGTACTGAAGTACATGACCAAATCCGAAATTGATGAGCAACGTAGCAGTTTGCACATTATGACACAGCGTCTTTGATTTATTATTATGAATTGGCGAACTTATCGGCAACACTTTGCCCCACTACATATCCCGTGGTCCATGCTGCCTGTAGGTTGAATCCGCCAGTTACCGCGTCGATGTCGAGCAGTTCACCAGCAAAGAAAAGTCCAGGAAGGGTTTTGCATTCCAGCGTATTGGGATGAACGGCACTGAGGGCCACGCCTCCGGCGGTTACGAATTCCTCTCGGTGAGGATAGCGCCCCGCAATGGGATAGACGTCGGCGGTAAGGGTATTTACGAGTTTGTTCAACCCTTTCTTTCCTACCTCTGCCCAACGGCGTTCAGGGGCAATGCCACTGCGCTCCACGAGGTAGTCCCACAGGCGACTCTGTAAGCCTGGGAGGCGCACGCTGGTCACTTGGCGTTGCGGATAAGTGCCTGCAAGGGTGAGCAGTTCGGCAAGCACGGTGTCGGGAGTGCCGTCGCCCGTCCAGTTGATAAGGATGTCGCTACGGTAATCGGTTTCTGCGAGGTGCAGGGCGGCATGTGAGGAGAGTTTTAATACAGCAGGTCCGCTCAATCCCCAATGCGTGATGAGCAGAGGCCCTTGTGCGCGGAATTTTGTGCCTGCTAGTGCTACCGAAGCCCCTTCTACGACGACGCCCATGAGTTCCGTGAGCGGTTTGTGGGCAATGGTGAACGTGAATAAGGAAGGGTGAGGCGGCTGAATGGCAATGCCGAGGCGTTGAAGTTGACTCAAGAGTCCGTCTGCCCGAGGTTGTCCGCCCGCAGTGAGGATAACGCAGTCGGCAGTCTCTGTGGGGCGGTCGCGAAACGCCAATGTGTAGCGCGGATTGCCCTCAGAGGGAGGCGTGAGTGCCGTCAGTTCGTGAAGGGTTCTCACTTCCACACCCAACCTTTTGGCTTCGTTCTGCAAGCATAAGGTGATGCTGTGACTATCTTGGGAAACGGGGAACACACATTGGTCCTCCTGCGTGGTAAGTGCCACCCCGTGGTGCTCAAACCAGGCATAGGCATCCTCGTGATTGAACACGTTGAACAAGCGCTTCATTAACTTGTGCCCACGTGGGTAAACGCTTTTCAAGTCTCCCACCTCCGCAAACGAGTTCGTACAGTTACAACGCCCTCCTCCACTAATCTCTACTTTAGCAAGGCATTTCTTGGCGCGCTCAAAGATAATGACGCGCGCCGATGGGCATTTTTCTTTTAAGGCAATGGCGGAGAAGAATCCTGCTGCGCCTCCGCCGATGATTGCTGTGAGCATTTGAAGTTGGAGTTAGTGGTGAGGAGTGAGGAGAGAGTAGTGAGGAGTGAGAAGTTAGGAATTAAAGTGCGGGGTAGTATCACTCCTCACTACTAACTCCTCACTCCTCACTTATTTAAACGGTTTTCGGAAGTCGCAACCTTCCTTCCAGCGGGAACAACCATAGGCTGTTTTGCCCTTAATCACCTTGCCCTCGCCACAAACGGGGCAAGTGGAACCTTCGCGAATAATCTTGCGCTTCTTCTCCGTGGGTTGCTGGGCAGCACGTTCCTTCTGCTCCTTCTTGTCTGCCTTTGCCTTGAGATGCGCTAAGGAATCAGGTGCAGGGGTGACCATTGCGGTGAGGCGGTTGGTATTGTCGGAGAGCACCTGACGGACAATGTCGGTCACCATCGCCTTGAGTTCGTCAATAAACTGCTTGGCGTCGTACTCCTGACGCTCAATTTCGCGCAACTTCTTCTCCCAGCGGCCCGTGAGTTCGGCACTCTTGAGGAGTTCTTCCTTAATGAGTCCGATGAGTTGCACACCGCGCTCTGTGGCAAAGATTGACTTGCGCTGAAGGCGGATATATTCGCGCGAGAATAAGGTTTTGATAATCGCCGCTCGGGTAGAGGGGCGACCAATGCCGTTTTCCTTCATCGCCTCACGGAGTTCGACGTCATCCACTAACTTACCCGCCGTTTCCATAGCACGCAAAAGGGTGGCTTCTGTATAAGGTTTGGGCGGTTGCGTTTGTTTCTGCGCCAAGTCAGGGATGTGCGGACCGTGTTCTCCCTTGGTGAAGACGGGGAGTGTGCGTTCTTCATCCGCATTTTCCTCTTGCGCCTTCTCGGTTTCCTTATCCTTGTCCGCAGTATAGACCGTGCGCCAACCAGGTTCCACAATCACCTTACCCGTTACCTTAAAGGGCACTTCAGCCGCCTCACCGAGCACGGTAGTTGTTTGAAATTTGCAATCAGGATGGAAAGCGCTGATGAAACGTAAGGCTATGAGATTATAAACATTGCGTTCGGTGTCCGTTATTGTGCGTGGCACTTCGCCCGTAGGGATAATGGCGTGGTGGTCTGTGATTTTGCTGTTGTCAAACACCTTTTTCGACTTACGGAGTGACGCACCACGAAGCGGATCTATCTGTTCCTTGTAATAAGCATAGATACCGTTCATAATCTGTCCGCATTTCGGATACACATCTTCCGGAAGGAAGCGCGTATCTACGCGAGGATACGTCGTGAGTTTCTTTTCGTAAAGGCTCTGAATGAGTTGCAGGGTGAGGTCTGAGGAATAACCAAACTTCTTATTACAATCCACCTGCAAGGAAGTAAGGTCGTAAAGGTGGGGAGGGGCTTCTGTGCCGCTCTTCTTGGTGACGGAGGTCACGAAAAACTCGGCGTCGCGAATTTTCTCCAATGCCTCGCGCCCTTCCTGCTCAGAAGTGAAACCACGACGGACTGGGGCGTTACTATTAGAGTTTCCCTGCTTCGCCGCTTCCGCAGCCTCTTCCTCTTCCGTCTGAAGCACGGCGGTAAACGTTGTATCGCGGTAATTTGTAGTGAGTACCCAGTAAGGTTCGGGCTTAAAGTTCTCAATCTCTTCCTGACGCTTCACGATGAGTGCCAAAGTGGGCGTTTGCACACGCCCAATGGAAAGCACAGGTTGCCCTTTCGCACGATTGGAAAGGTACTTCATCGTGTATAAACGAGTAGCATTCATCCCCAAAAGCCAATCGCCGATGGCGCGACAGAGACCTGCTTCGTAGAGCGACTTATATTCCTCCGCCGCTTTGAGATTCGCAAAACCTTCTTTGATAGCTTCGTCGGTCATTGAGGAAATCCAGAGGCGCTTGACGGGACATTTCACGCTGGCTTTCTGCATCACCCAGCGCTGAATGAGTTCCCCTTCTTGCCCGGCGTCACCGCAGTTGATGATACAGTCAGCTTGTGAGAAGAGGTTGGCAATTGTGGCAAACTGGCGCTCAATCCCTTTATCGTTTTTGAGACGTATGCCGAAGCGTTCGGGAACCATGGGGAGCGCTCCGAGAGTCCAATTTTTCCACATGGGAGTATAGTCCTCTGGATTCTTAAGTTCGCAAAGGTGACCGAAAGTCCAGGTCACTTGATAGCCATTCCCTTCGTAGTAACCGTCACGCTGTGCGGTCGCACCGAGAATGCGGGCGATGTCTTTCGCCACAGAGGGTTTTTCTGCAATACAAACGGTCATAGCGTAAGGAATTTAGTGGTGTCAAATTGAAAATTAGGGGTGGAAAAGGCACGGTCGAGCGCCTTGTTTTGAGAAAAATCTTGAGGAGCACCTATGGTAAGTGTGCCCTTGTCTAACAACCAAATTTGGTCGCAACACTTTAGCGCCAGGTCAAGGTCGTGCGTGGAGAGCAGAATAGACTTCCGCTCCTCGTGTGCCAACTTGCGCAGGAGCATGAAAGTCTCTGTGCGCGAGGGGTAGTCAAGAAAGGCCGTGGGTTCGTCCATGAGGATGAAGGGTGTCTCTTGTGCAAGCGCCTTGGCGAGCATGACGCGTTGGCGTTCGCCATCAGACAGGGAGTTTATCCGTCTGTGGCGGAAATGCTCAACACCTGCAAGGGCGATTGCCTGATTGACTTGCTCGCGGTCGGCTGTGCTGAGGCTTCCGGTCAGTCCTGTGTAAGGCAATCTGCCGAGTTCAACCACCTCTTCGGCATACATTTGACTGGCCTCTACTTTCTGTGTCAGCACAACGGAAATGAGTCGAGCGCGTTCGCCTCGGGAGTAATTTTCAATCGGTTTTCCGTTCAACAACACCTCACCTCCGAGCGCTCGTTGTACACCTGTGAGCGTTCGCAAGAGGGTACTTTTTCCCGCACCGTTCACTCCGACGAGCGCAGTGAGCGATGCTTGCGATAATTGCGCTGAAATATTTTGCGCAATTACTTTGTGGGGATAACCTATGGAGATGTGGTGTAAATTCAAGAGAGGAAAGTTAATTGGAGACAATCAAAGCATCGTTGCCGTAACGCACGTGGTAGCGCAGCATGACATTCGTGCCCGGTCCGTCTTTTGGGAATCCCAGATTGTTGAGGTCGTAAGTTGTTTCGCAGCGCGAGCAGTGTGCTTCACCCTGTTCGTTCATTTCAAGCGACCGTTGGATAAGTGCTTCCGCATAACATGTGGGGCAAGCGAGGTCAAATGCTACGGGTGCCGTTACTCCGGAGAGGTCGGGCACGTTAGGTGTACCGATGACAAAACCGTTCAAACACTTGGGTTTGCCGTAAGCATCAAGTGCGGTGCGATTTATTTGCGCCGACTGCCCATGGTTGTTCTCAAAGTGGTAAAAGTTGGTGGAGAACGTTACCTTGCAAAATACTCCTGGACTGTTCAGTGCCGCATTCAAAGGTTGCACCGTACTTACGGGTTGCACACGCAAGAAAGCTGGTTCCTGTGCGTACTCCAAATTTGTATCATCCGTACAAGCGGAAAATAGAGACATGCCTAAGAGTAAAAGCACGTATAAAAATATAGGTTTCACTGGCTGCTAATAGTAATTGATGGTGAAATTCTCCTTATTGAGGCGCTGCTCAAAGAAGCAGATGCCGAAGTCGTAAAGGTCGAAACTCACGCGCACCTCAGAGCGAGCGATGAGTTGCTTCCAGGCCTCGCGCGACTCCTTAGAGCGGTAGATGCCCTTGATGAGGAGGGCGGTGCCGTCGTGTGTATGAGGCAAGAGTTTTTCTACATGGTGTTGCCAATCATCACAATCGGCGTAGAGAAAATCGGGCACTTCTCCCCTGCCATTTCCCCCCTCGCTATATATATATAAGGGGCAGTTGCGCGCCGCGCGGATGTAGTCGCAAGTATGTCGGAAGGCGGCGGTGTCAGGTCCGAAGGCGGCAATGCTACGCGGTTCAGCAAAGTTCACAACCCGGAACACAAGGCGATCATCCTTCACGCGCGCCCTTTGGGGTATGTTTACCCCCCGACTTTCCAAGGGAGCGTAGGCATAAAACGTCCCCGCTTCGTAAATCACACCGGTTACGAAGTTGAAAGCAAAGGGCGAGTGAATATTATATCCACAGCGCTTGCGAATGCGGCGGAGCCAGCGGAAGGGGCGAAAGAGGTGTTTCACAGGGGAAGTAGTTAATGGATGGCAAAGTCTAACAGGGAGGCACCCCCTCACCGCTTATGCGGTCCCCTCCCCCTATAAACAGGGGGAGAGCGCCTTGCGGGGAGTTCAAACCCTTACTTCTTGGTATAATGTATAAATCTGTGCCCGCCAAAGTCTTTAATATCAGTCACAGCGTCACTGATTGTGGGCGCCGCGATGCCTAGTGCGTTTAGCGGTTCAGTTCCAATTTCTTCCCACGCTTCATCCCACAATCCGCGGTCGATGAAACTTTGAAGTACCTGCCTACCGCCCTCAACGAGCAGTGCTTGAATGTTGCGGTGGTGAAGTTCGGTGAGCAGGGTGTCAATATCAGTGAAGGCTTCAAAACCTTCGGGGAGTTCTGCGGCGGGAATGTTGCCGAGCACACAGCGCAGCGGCGCAGGACCGTCCCAAGCGCGGGGCGTGAGCGAGGGCTTGTCGAGCAACAGGGTGCGATGCCCCACAAGAATGGCTTGATGCGTAGTGCGCAAGCGGTGGCTGCGAAGTTGCGTTTCGGGGGTTGAAATCAGCAGGGGCTTTTGCGTAGCATCTGCTCGGCAAGCATCGATAAATCCATCTGCCGTGCGCGCCCATTTCAGGGTAATGTAGGGGCGCTTGTGAGTATGAAACGTAAAGAAGTGGCTGTTGAGCGCTTGACATTCCGCCTCGCACACGCTTACAATGACTTCACAACCCGCGTCGCGAAGCATCTGAATGCCTTTGCCTTTCACTTTTGCAAAAGGGTCTACACACCCCACTACAACACGGGGGATGCCCTCGCGGATAATCAACTCTGCGCAGGGAGGGGTTTTCCCATAATGCGCGCAGGGTTCAAGACTGACGTATATCGTGCTTTCTTTGAGTAGCGGACGGTCCTCGGGGCGCACGGAGCGCACGGCATTTACCTCGGCATGGGCTTCTCCGCAACGCACGTGATACCCTTCACCAATAATGCGGTCGTTGTGCACAATTACAGCCCCCACCATCGGATTTGGAGGGGCAGTCTGTTCGCCTTGACGGGCAAGTTGGATGCAGCGAAGCATGTATTTTTGCATAGTAATTTATTTTACGAAATATGAGGTTTCACTCCCTTGACCATTCGGTCGTTACCGTAGAAATCCTTGCGGAGTTCCACATCGCAGAATCCCAAGTTGCGGAGCAAATTGCAGGTCTCGGCGCCGTAGGCACGGTTGATTTCAAAATAAAGTGTTCCGCCGGGCGAAAGACAACGCATTCCGAGTTCAGCAATAGCGCGATAGAAGCGCAGGGGGTCGGTGTTGGGCACGAAGAGTGCCGTGTGGGGTTCGTGAAGCAGGACGGAATCGGTCATCTCTGCCTTTTCCTCCTCGCAGATATAGGGCGGGTTACTCACGATGCAGTCGTAGGTTTCTGCCTCAGTAATGTTGAGCACATCCACCTGCTTGAAGTCTACCGTCACCCCGTTGCACTCGGCATTACGACGGGCTACGGCGAGGGCTTCTGCCGAAATGTCCCACGCCGTTACCTCCGCCTGAGGGAGAAGTTTGGCAAGCGAAATGGCAATACAGCCCGAGCCCGTACCAATGTCGAGCAAGCGGAGCGCGGGTCGGACCTGTTCATCCGTCGCTAACCACTCCACGAGTTCAAGCGTCTCGGGGCGCGGGATGAGTGTGGCGGGCGTCACCTCAAAGCGGAGGTCGCCAAAAGGCGCTGTGCCTACGACGTACTGAAGCGGTTCGCCCGTCGAAAGACGCCTTGCACATTCCACAAAGTGCAACTTTTCCGCCTCCGAAAGTGCCTCAAATCTGCCCAAAAGCACGTCCGTCTTGCGCAACCCGAAGACATCTTCGAGCAGGGCATAAACAATGGCACGCGCCTCTTGTGCTCCGTGCATCGGGGTTAAGGTTTGGATGAGCGTTTGGGGCATTTTTTAGGGAGTATATGGGAGATCGTTTTTACAATACCTATTTTCGTAAAAACAATAAGTAACATAATTTTAACAATGTTACTTATAATCTTTACAAGGTTACTTATAATTTGGGCTATTATAACCACTTGATTTTCAAGACCTATTTTCGGAGTAAAAATGGGTGGTGAAAAAGTCCGTTTTAACTCACCCATCCGCACCGCTGAGGTTTAGATTTGCCCACTTTCGATAAGCAGCACGATGCGTTCCACTTCCTTGTCCTCGCCTTCGGGGTCGTAGTGCTTGTTCAAACTGTTGCCGAATAGGAGGGCGATGCCTTGATAAATATTCGCACGTACTGCTCCCAAAAAAGCCTTGGTGATGGTGTAACCCGTATTGTTGCATTCGCGATCCACGAGTTTTACGAGCAGACGTCCCTGTGTGCGACTCAATTTCTTGAATTGCTTACCATATTGTTCGATAAGCCCCTTCTCCACACGCTTTAAGTGTGCCTCACGCTCACTCTCGGGAAGGAGTTGCAGGACTTCATACGTCTCCAAAATGGTTTGGCGCACCAGCTTTGCCAAGGGGTAAACACGCTTCACATTGCGCACAAGACGGTCGTGCTGTTGCTGTGCCTTTGTGGTCTTAAACTTTCGGGGCGGATACTTATGAAGTGTTGGGAAGGTGATGTGAGGTATCGTATCGCCGTTATACTCCACAGAGTCTACGCGCACTGCCACTTGCGCTGTGGCATGAACAACACCACAACACAATAGAATGACAACGATTATGTACTTCATACTCCTCATAGACCGCAAATTTAGGAAGAAAATGTGGTTTTTTTAGTCATAAAATACGTAAACCCTCCCCCACTTGGGAAAAATATCTTTACTTTTGCTTATATAAACCGTTTGAGAGTACAGAGTACAACTGATAGAGTACAGAGTACAGAGTACAACTACCGTGCGGAATTTATAATCGTTGATCTCGGTAACTTTCTCGTCCACTCGTACCTCGTTTACTTGTACCTCATCCACTCGTTTACTAAAAACCTCACTTACCATGGCAAAGAATAAGAATAAAGAGAAGGCTCCGCGCCTGTCAAAGCGTGAGATTCATGAAGGATTGCTGACGCTTTTCGAAATGAATCCTGCCAAGGATTTAGACATAAAGCACATCTTCCGCCACTTGCAAGCCAAGACGCATGGCGCGAAAATGCTGGTGATGGACGTGATTGACGACCTCGTGTTAGACGATTACCTTGCGCGTGCCGCAGAAGGGGTTTACCGCCGCGTGCACCGCAGTAACGATATGGTAGGTACCTTCCGCCGTAAGCGCAATGGGCATAATATTTTCGTGCCCGACGATGGCGGAAAGGATATTCTCGTTTGTGAGCGCAACGCAATGCACGCCCTTGATGGCGACCGCGTAAGAGTTACGATGCTTGCCCGCCGTCATGGACATACTCGTGAGGCGCAAGTGACGGAGATTGTTGAGCGCGTAAAAGACACCTTTGTCGGTCAGCTCCAGGTGGAAAAGAATTACGCCTTTCTCATTACCGAAAGTCGCTCGTTGGCGACCGATATTTTTATTCCCAAGACTGCCCTCAAAGGAGGTAAGACCGGCGACAAAGCATTGGTGCAGATTGTAGAATGGCCCGAGGATTCAAAGAGTCCTGTGGGGAAAGTGATTGACATTCTCGGCAAGCAGGGCGAAAACAATGCCGAGATGCACGCCATTCTTGCCGAATACGGGTTGCCCTACAAGTATCCCGCCAACGTAGAACGCGCTGCCGAGAAAATAGATCCAGGAATCACGCCCGAAGAAATCGCCCGCCGCGAAGACTTGCGCGATGTCCTTACCGTAACTATCGACCCGAAGGATGCAAAGGACTTTGACGACGCAATATCTATCCGTTCGCTCGGCGAAGGTCAGTGGGAAGTGGGCGTACATATCGCCGATGTGTCACACTATGTGAAGGAGGGCGATATTATTGACCGAGAAGCGGAAAAGCGCGCCACAAGTGTGTACCTTGTTGACCGCACAATTCCGATGCTGCCTGAAAGACTTTGCAATTTCATCTGCTCGCTCCGCCCTAACGAAGACAAGCTCACCTATTCTGCTATCTTCCGCATGAATGAAAAGGGCGAAGTGCTGAATTGGCGCCTTGTGCACGCCGTGATTTGTTCCGACCGACGCTTTGCCTACGAGGAAGTGCAACACATCTTTGAGCAAAACGGCGAAGCCTCCGAGCAAGATTACAACCTTCCGGGTGAACACCCCGAAATTACGGGTTCGTTTGAAAATCCTGTGGGGGAATATGCCCGCGAACTCTTAGTCCTCAACCGCCTTGCTAAGCAACTGCGCGCCAAGCGCTTTAAGAATGGTGCGATAGGCTTTGACCGTCCCGAAGTGCGCTTTGAGATTGACGAGAAGGGCACTCCCGTTAGCACGTATGTCAAGGTGGCGAAGGACGCTAACAAACTTGTGGAGGAATTTATGCTCCTTGCCAACCGCTCGGTGGCTGAAAGCATCGCCCTTGTGCCGAAGGGCAAGACGCCCAAGGTGCTCCCCTACCGCATTCACGACGTTCCTGACCCCGAAAAGTTAGAAAAGCTCCAGAGTTTCATTGCAAAATTCGGTTACCGCTTACGTACGGAGGGCTCCAAGAAGGATGTGTCGATGAGCATCAATAAGTTGCTCGACGATGTGAAGGGTAAGAAGGAGGAAGGCGTAGTAGAACTCGTGGCACTCCGAGCAATGATGAAGGCAAAGTATTCTACGCACAACATTGGCCATTACGGTCTCATGTTCCAGCATTACACGCACTTCACTTCGCCCATTCGTCGCTACCCCGACACACTTGTTCACCGCCTCCTCACACGCTATGAAGAGGGAGGTAGAAGCGTGAGCCAAACGAAGTATGAAAACCTTTGCGAACACTGCTCGCAAATGGAACAACTGGCTGCTGCTGCCGAACGTTCCTCTATTAAGTACAAGCAAGTGGAATTCATGAGCGCCCGCCTCGGACAGGAGTTTGACGGCAAGATTTCGGGCGTGACGGAGTTCGGTATCTATGTTGAATTGGATGAAAATAATTGCGAGGGCATGGTGGCTTTGCGCGATTTGACGGGCGACTACTACGAATTTGACGAACGCAATTACTGCCTGGTCGGACGCCGCACCCGCCGTATCTATGCGCTTGGCGACAAGGTGCGCATCCGCGTAGAGCGCGCTAATCTTGAGCGCAAACTCCTCGACTTCGTTTTGGTCGGCGAGGATGTTGATATTTTCTCAACCCCAGCGCCCAACATTTTCGCGCCTAAGGGCAAGAAGAATAACAAGAAGCGGAGGAAATAAGAAGTCGTAGGGCTTATAACCTTTAAGCGAAGCGACCTCATAACCTCATAACCTCATAACCTTGACACAATGATAGTATATGTGATGTCGGGTTGTCCCGACTGCACCCAAGTAAAAGAACTCGCGAAGACCGATGCGCGCTTCACGCTCATAGACATCGGCGAAAGTCCGCGCAACCTCAAGGAATTTTTGCGCCTTCGCGACACGCACCCCGCCTTCCTTCGCGTGAAGGAGCGCGGCACCATCGGCATTCCCTGCTTTGTGCAGGAGGATGGTGACATTGTATTCTCTTTAAACCGTTTGAAAAATCCGCCCGTGCTTGATGCCACAACCGATGATGTTCCCACAGGAGCAGCATGTAGTTTGGACGGAAAGGGATGTTAGTCATATTGATACACAATCCGAGTTGAGCAATGCAAATTTTGTTCAACTCGGATTTTTCATTTACATTTGTAGGGTGTAACTCTAAACAAAATCTATCATGAAACTCACGAAAAAGTTATTTTCCAAAATGGGTGAGGTCAAGGCACATTTGTGTAAGTGCAGTATCTTATTAGTTCTTGCGCTGTTGGTGTTGCTGCCGCCAATGTTCTATATGGACAATGCTTTGCCCAGCAATCCCGCGACGTACACCGCTACAAAGGCGTTGAAAATTCATTCTGATTTAGGTAGCGATACGGTTGTTACGCGCGTCAAGAAGGGCGAAGTACTCACGGTTTATGCTTACAGACCCGCAAGTGAAAGTCACATGCACGCCTCGCTCTGGGTACAAACGGCAAATGGAGTACGCGGATTTCTTCATGTAGTAGACACTGATTTCCCAGTGGTGGCGTGGAACGAAACGACAGAAACGCTCGACACCATAAAGGTGACGGGCTTTGACGGTACGGAAGTCTATGACAAATACATCTGTACATTTCCCGACGGCAAGGAAGCGAAAATCCGTTTACAAAAAATCCGCCCGCTGTTGCCCGACTCGTTGACACGGAAAGTGTATGCCAACAATAGCAATGTATACATGTCGCTCCAAAAGTTTGAAAGCGCGTATATCGGCAGCACTTATGCCGAAAATGACGAGAAGTTCCGCCCCGCCCTTCACACAGCAATAAGCCAGGGGAACCTCCGCGCGACCTATCCCATTACCGTAATCGATACAAAGACAGGACTTCGCCACAGACCCGTTGTGACTTACGACATCACAGGCAAGGCAGTATCATACGAATGGGCCCATGAAAATTCAAACACGCAATGGATTACCAAGAATTATCCAGGTTTGCGCTATATCGTGGACATTCCTATCGTGGGCAGAATCATCAATAGTCCTATGTACAACGACTTCTTCTGGATGCAAGTAGATGAGGTCGAAGACGACACCAGCATTGGGGAAACCGTACTTATTATAGCATTGGTAATACTGATATTGATACCCTGTTTGTTGTGGTTCTTCTTGCCCCCACTTATTCCAACAGTGCTGATTGGCGTCCTTCTCCACAAGCGCCAAGTATTTAAGGGCATTGGCAACAGGAACATGGTACTCCTCCTGTTTGTCGTCACCCTTGCTTCCTTATACTTATGGTTGGGAATCATGTATGCTTGGGGCATGTTTGACTTCGTGGGACTCGCCATTTTGTATGTAGTGGTCAAAACATTCCTTATGGTGTTCAAGATATTCAGTTACCGCTGCTATGTGTGTGGAGGTTTGGAAACCATGGACTACCTACGCAAGGACATCCTCAAACAGTACAAGCAGTGGCTCCCCTATGCCAAGAAGCGCCAGGTGTTGAGCGAGTCGAAAAACAGATGGCAGAGTTGGACCACAACAACGCGTATTTATAGCGATGGGCATAAGGAAGTCAGTAATCATAATTATCAGACACATGTTGACACCACCACGACAACATTGTATGACGATTACGAAATTCTCTACCTCATCACCGAAGAGCGACATTGGCACAAGTGTAACATCTGTGGCGAAGAAAACTACCACGATTGGGCAGATTACAAAGAACTCGACCGCAGAGACACAGGACAGCATACTGAGACCCATACGACTACGACATAGTATAACAGAAGAGGGTGTTTCGAAATAATCGAAACACCCTCTTCTGTTGAGGAATCACGTATAAAATTATCAGGATCCCAGATTTAATACTCGTCTTCGTTAAAGAGGAAGTCTTCCTTATCAGGATAGTCGGGCCATACGTCTTCGATAGTCTCGTAGACTTCACCTTCGTCTTCGAGTTCCTGCAAGTTTTCTACCACCTCCATGGGGGCTCCTGAGCGCATAGCGAAGTCTATCAACTCATCCTTTGAAGCAGGCCATGGTGCATCTTCAAGCTTAGATGCGAGTTCAAGTGTCCAGTACATAGTGTTTATTATTTAATGATTTATTACTTTGATTTCGTGGGCGCAAAAATACCACTTTTATTATAATAGACAAGTGTTAGTGCTGGAAATTTCATATCGAGATTGCAAAATTAAAGGGGAACAGTACTTTGTTAGAGCATTAGGTAAAAAAACAGGGGGGGGGAAGGGTATGAGGAGAAAGGAGAAAGGAGAAAGGAGAAAGACCATGCGGGACGCCACTCGTTTATCTCGCAAACTATCTTGTCTACTTGTACCTTGTTTACTCTTCAACTATAAATCGTTTATCTCGGAAACTATCTTGTCTACTCGTACCTCGTTAACTTGTTTTCTAAAAAGTTATGAGGTTAAGAGGTCTGGTCTCACAAAATAATCAGCGAACCACACTCCGCAGGGTGTAGTTCGCTGATTGTTGTTTATACTGAGCACGGGGGGTTAACGTGTGATAAACACCTTCTTACCCTTACCTGTCACATAGATACCTGATGCAGGATTCTTCACTCGCTTACCGTTGAGGTCGTAAAGTGCATCAGCAGCGTCGTCGTTTGCAGTCACACCCTCAATACCTGTTGTAGTATCAACAACAAGGGGAAGTGATGCAGCTTCGCTTTCTGCTGTCAAATAAGCAGAGTTAGCTGTCAATGCTACACTTGAAGCAGATGCCTTAACAAACTTGTCTGCGTTGAGCGTGTAGACATTCTGATCCGCATTACTTGCAGTCGTTGCTTTGAGCACACCCTGAAGCTGATTGTCAGCAACAGGAGCATCATTATCAGCAATAACGAGTGTGTATTCCCCTGCCGTAGCACTGAGAATTACGGGCATCGCCGCGGGAATGTTGCTTTCAACTTCCTGAATGCTGAGACCTTCTACTCCGTCAACCGTTACGTTTCCAGTTGCTACATACGCTGTGACACCTTCGGGGAGCGTTACACCAAAGGGCAAGCACATTGTGGCATAACCTGCTTCAGGCATCGTTACGTTGAACGCCTCAACGGGTTGGATGTACCAGAGAGAAGCTTCGGCATTGGTTGTCCAAGGCACGAGGCGCTTGCAGTCGCCCGCAAGGTGAATACCTGCATGACCACCCGTCTTGTTCTGACACGCAATACCTGACATACCTGAGGCACTCGTGATGACGGTATAGCGACCTGCTTCTTCGGGAGTTACGTGTACGGCAGGTTGTGTTTCGTTCTCACCAAGTTTTCCGAAGTACAAACCGTAGTTACCGTTATAGAGGTTGTACACCCCTTCGGTATCCGTAGCGGTGAAACTAAACAACTGGTCGGCATCTGAAGCATCGCCCGTAGCAACGGTGAAGCGTGTGTCTTCGGGAGTCATGTAGAGCGTGCCGTTTGAGCGACCGTAGTTGCGGAGCGTGTACCACTTGCCTGCTTCAACCTCAATGCGGGGCGCATTGGCGATAGCAGCATTGAGGGCTTCATACGCCTGCTTTGAAGGAGTAGCCTTATAAGCATTGAGGGCTTCGGCAACTGCATCACCCGCATTTTCCATATAGTTTCCGACATAAGGACCAACGTTTTCAAGAATTGCTGTAGTCTTGTGATCAATGTTGGAAGCCACGATAGCGTTGCGGTCAACATCAGCATGGTACGTATAGAGCGAGTCGGTGATGTAGTCGATGCTATAGTTCTTGTAGATGATAGAGTAACCACCACCGCCTGTGCCGCAATAAGTTTCTTCTTCATAAAGGAAGCCAATCGTATTGTCGGCCTGCAAGCACATTGTTGAGTAAGCAGAATAGAGATAACTTGACTGATGACGGCCGTCCCAGTTTGCAGCGATGCTGTCAGTTGTCGCAAAGTCGTTGAGCGAAGCAAGTTCCTTATAGTAGATACCTACGTTTGCACGACCAGAACCAAAGGGCACAGACTGGAGAAGCAAGTACATGGGCTTGTTGTCCGCCTTGCGCATTACAGGCACTACGAGCAACTCGCCGTTTGTAGAGTTAGACACTGCTACAACACCATTGTTGCCACTATTCGATTGCTTCACGGTGTTCCAGTAACCTTCAGCTGTTTCGCTGTTCGTGAAGTTGTAGATGTTAAACCAGCGACCGCCCGTTACGCGAGAACTGATAAGGATAGATCCATCGGGAAGTTCTTCCACCTTGGGTTCGTCGGCGCTACCAGGAACGGGAGAGACGTGTACACCACCGAGCACCTTCCATGTGCCTCCGAAGTCATCAGAATAGAACACAAAGTTGGTGTTGGTACCATCGTTAATCTTTACCAACGCTGCGCAGTAAAGACGGTAATAGTCGTTCACCTTCACCGTTTCACTCTGGATAATCTTACCCGAACCGATAAACATGGCGCGTACGGGACCATCTTCTCTAACATCGAATTGACTGTAGATGCTTTCAGCGATGTCTACGGGAGCACTCCATGTTTCGCCATTGTCTTCACTGTAGAAGCGTGCGATATTCTGGTGATTGTCACGTGTGCCGCTGGGGAAAGAAACGTTACCCGCACAACTCAATACGAGCACCTTACCGCTTTCACGGTCGGCAACGATACAGGGGTCGCCAAATCCTACATTCATGAAGTCGGGAGAATTGGCGCCCTGACCGCAAACGATGTCGAAGATGTCGCCCCAAGTCTTACCATTGTCCTTGGAGATACGCGCACGGAGGTCAATGCGTCCGTTTTTAGCCATACCGATGTCGGCACGGCTGTGACGGTAGTCGGCCACGGCGATGATATTACCGTTCTGAGCCGTAGCAATGGCGGGAATACGGTAGGGAATAGCGCCCGTGTTGGGGGTTTCAAACACTACGAAGAAGGGTTCGGGCTTGATCAAAGAACGGCGAATGGTTACCGTGAAATCAGAGAATGTAATACCCTTATTAGCACCTGATTGTGAGAAACCAGCAGTGCGTTCTTCAAGGCCGCTAACTTCAACATGCTGCTTAGCACCTGTTGACTTTAAGGTAGTACCATTTACCGCAAGGTTTAACTGATAACTATCGTCGCCTGTTGTATTTGCAAAGTCAAAAGAGTATCCTGCAATTATACACCCTTCGGGAGCAGTGAGTTGGTAAGAACATGTGCCTGACTGCCCAGAATAACCTGCAACATAGCCATTTGAATACTGCATATTGTTGGCATTTGCCGAGAAGGTGAAACCGTCAAGTACACTGCTTGACCATTGAGCGTGCCAAGTCTTGGTGCCATTACTTGCGGTCCATGTGCCGTTGCCCTCCTTCACTTCAATAGTAGTTTCAGCAAATTCGATAACGAGGGTAGAATTCTTATCTTGACCTTCAGCCCAGAAGGCGAGTTTGCCAATTCCTCCAAAATTATTTACAGCGTAGTCAGTGCCGTGAATCTTGATAAAGAAGCCGTTGACGTCAGCAATTTTGTCCGACGCACTGAAATCCCAACGATCCGACCATCCTTCGGGGACAGCAGTTGCATCCTTCATTACAGGATAGGTAGAACCACCTGTGCCACCATAACCTGACACCGTACCCATGGTTGTAGAAGATGCCAATACCTTTGCAGCACCCGCCTGCTTGTTGTAGATGCGGTAGCCTTCATCATCGTTACCTACGAAGCACCAAAGGTCTTGTGCTTCAAGAGAAGTTGTGCTGCCCGAAATAGCAATGAAGTCTGCTGTACCATTGTCGGAAAGCACACTCTTGCCTTCTCCCAACTGCATCGTATACCAGTGCGTGCCAGTAGCAAATTCGCCATCCACTATTGTTGTCACCTTGAAAGGAACTGCATCAGCGGGGTCGCGGGGCTTAGGAGTTACAGTAAGCGTAATCTGTGCGGTTACGTTAGAACCGTCTGTCGCCTTTGCCGTAATGGTAACCTCACCTGTCGCAATAGCCTTTACCAAACCGTTTGACACTGTTGCAACTTGTTCATCACTACTTTCCCATACAAGTGCAGGGAATGTAGCAGTTGCAGGATTCAACGTTGCCTTCACAACAAGCGTTTGTTCAACAGTTACAGTTGCTTCGCCTGTTTCACTCTGAAGTGCAATACTCTGCACTGCAACAACCGCCTCAGCAGCGTTCAAACCATCAAATGCATATACGCTGTTAGCGGGGAGTTTCACTGTGAGATTATCGTCAATGTTGATAGCAGTACCTTCGGTGAGACCTTCGAGCGCATCTTGTACACCGAATGACTTACGCAAGATAATGCTACCATTTACATTCGCAGGAATGTTGAGCGCCTTACGCAATGTGAAGGTGTAAGTCTGAGCATTGTTAGCACCGTTGCGGAGTGCGAGTGTTGACTTCTTACCGTTCCAAGATGCCCAACCATAAACCTGTGACTGAGAACCTGTCCAGGGATCACCACCTACCCAGTGAGCATCGGGAAGCACATCTGCATTGCGCTTCTGCCAAGCAATACATTCTGCGAGGTCTGCCCAAAGTGCACCACCGTTAATGCTGTTCATCAAGTCGTAGTCGTTGTAGAGTTCAACCATACCTGAACCGCAAAGGAAGGCACAGCGCAACTCACGACGTACTGTTTCATAATCACGTTCGTCACCTGCGGGAGGACCGAACTTCGTCAACATAAATCCGTGCGTCATCAATGTGTTGATGGGACAGATGGGCGAAGCAGTTACATAGTTCTGGTGCACAAGGTTGTCGCGATAAGTAATCCACTTTTCGCGATTCTTAGCATTGTCACCAACATGACCGTGGTCGTTTTCCTGACGCCAAGTAGCATCTGAGATCTGGTACCAGAAGGGAGAAGCCCAAGTACCTACAGTAGTGTTGAAGAAGATATCTTCCTTAAGGTTTTCACGAACATATTGTTCGAGGCGGATGATACCTTCAGCATTTTCATTACCCGTATCACCGTCGTCTGGACCTACGGCTGAGAACTGTGCAGAGATACCGTCAAACTTGAAGAAGTTATAAGTACCCTTACCATCAACATGCTGGTTCTTCACCAAATTTTCTGCAGCAGTCAAGAATGTTTCATAGTAAGCGGGGTTAGAAAGTTGCATACCGCCCTTATCACTCCAGTAGTTGCGACGATAATTACCGCTCTGACCGTAACCACCAACAGGACCGAGCCAAGCACCTACGCCAGCGCCCAAATCTGCTGCGTAAGCCGCCATATCCTTCATTTCGTTGGGGAACGCAGAGTGGAATGTCCAAGTACCGTAGTTATCCCAACCGTCGTCAATAATGAAGCTTGCGGGACCAGCACCGTAACGGTCGTACATCTGCGTCTTCCACTGTTCAAGGATTTCCATCACAGGACCAATCTGCATGTTGGTGTGTTCCTGACCAGGAGCAGCGTTGTTACGATTGATATTCAATTCATACCAGCTAATGTAGCAGGGGAATGCACGCCAGGGCACTGCACGCTCGCGTTCAGAATAAGCGAGGAACGAACGACGCTTCTGAGTAGCATGAATATCTTCACTTGCCTGAGTACCATCCTGTGCGATGAGACCTACCACACCTGCAACCTTCCATGTTTCACCAGCTGCGAGTGTCGTGTTACGACTCCAAAGACCCTGGATGTTGATGATATCAGTGTTAACCACAACACCAGCTTTTGCTTCATAAATTTCAATCTTTACTTCACCGCCAGGAATTGTTGCTTCGCGCTTGTCAATGAATACGCGTACGCTGAAATCTCCATCATTAGGAGCCTTAAATGTAAAGGTGTTATTTTCCTTTGCACTACCGCAATAACCGAAATGGTAGTCGCTGGCAACAACAGAGTTACTACCGTCCAAGAGGTCTACACCGTCAATGTTGTAACGGTGATTACCGCTCTTATAAGTAAGTGTTACAACCACCTTTTGGTTTGCCTTAAGACTCACACTTTCTGTGTAAGTGCAATATGTCTTGTCCGAACCACCCACTTCCTGCACACGCATGGGCACGTCAGCAAGAGCCTGTTGTGTCCAAGCGTCAGTAGCAACGGCCTTGTTTACGGGAGTTTCTTTGAGTTCCCAAGCATCGTCATCAGCAGCACCGCTTACCGTGTTGTATGCAGTAGGAGTTTCGAGACCAGCAAAGATCTTGTTGCTCATCAACACCGCACCGCGTGTGTTACCCACCTTTGCGGGAGCTGAACCTGCTGCCTTTGTGTCAACATTGTATGTCAAGGGGATGATGTTGTACATATCCACATCGTCAACACCCTTGAGTTCCATTTCTGTGCGGAGGTAGTGAGAACCATCACGGAGCACAGCGCGCCAAACGATGTCTAAGGTCTTTTCCTTATATGTATATGTGTAGTTTGCCACAAGTTGCTTGCCATTATAGTGAGCAGCACCACCAATAGCAGCAGCATTAGCAGCAAGGTCCTCTACCTCTACACTCTTCAAGGTCATACCAGAAGCAGGCACATTATCGCCATTACCAAATGCAACAGTGAAGATTTCTGAACCTGCCACGAGGTCCATAGCCTTTGAACCACCGAAATAAAGTGCATCACCCAACTTCACAAAACTTGCAGCAAGCACATTGTTGCTCAATGTGTAAACGCCGTCAACCGCTGTAAGTTGCGCTACGCCAACAGCTTCTTGCTGAGAGGGATAGACCACAGCATTTGTGTATGCTACAGTTGCAGGTTGTTCGGGGATGGGAGCGAAGAATACAGAGATTGTCTCTGTCATGTCGTTCACAGCAACAGCAGCAAACTGACCTGTGGGAGCAACAACTGTGATGTCGCTCTTCTTGACACTGCCTTCAATAGTGTATGTGTCACCATTGCTGAAAGTCTCTTCGCCAATCTTAATTGTAGTGCCTTCGGGAAGAACCATAGTGTAGTTGCGCTCAACAACCACTACTTCTTCAAAGCTCCAACGGCTACCGGCATCGCCAGCGCCGTTTGTCTGCCAAAGACCAAGAGTTGTAGAACCATCAAGGGGATTATAGTCCTTACCGCCAAACCAGTTTACATACTTATCTGTTTCGCCGTTTGACTTATAGGGACTGATTTCATAAAAATCGCCCGAATAGTTGTTCACCAAGAAGCAGTCGTCTGCACCCTTTGTGGCAGACAATTTCACGAAGTTAATGCCGTTGTCGTAACTTGCTGCCAATTCGTAGGTCAACCACTTCTCAGCCTTTGTGCTGTAAATGTAGTAAGCATTAGCCTTACCATCTACGGCATAGAACGCGAAAAGACCGTAATTCTCAGCCGTCTGCGTAGGCGCAGTCAACGCATTGGAACTCAATCCGTTCGCATTCTTCATAGTGTAGACATGCTCAGGTTTCCCCTCCGTAGGGAGCACCGTCGATGCTACAATCTTGTCTGCAAATGTTTGTGTCACCGCACAAAGCATTGCCGCAATGAATGTAAAGATTTTCTTCATAAGTAAAGATTTATTAGAGAGTTTAGTGAATCTATTTTAAGACACTTAGTTTGGCAAAGATACGATATTTATTTTATATCATCAAATTTCGATAATATAGCTTTTACCCCATGTGGGGCACAGCATAGTTTGTATTTAGGCAACGTAGAAAATCTTGTAAATCACTTTCGTAATGCCCCCGTAGGAGGGCACACATGCCTAACCGCTGGTGAGCAAGGCGAACCTGCGGATTAGGGATAACAACTGTGTAGTTCTATCGGTCCCCGTAGGAGGACCCACAGCACTTGGATATACTATAAGTTATAACTTATCATGTTGCATTCCACTTATTAGTCAATCCGGACAGCAACCATTGGTTGTTGTGGGTCCTCCTACGGGGACCGATACATTTATTCGCTTGTAGTCAACCGCCGCAGGTTCACTGCGTTCACCCGCGGTTATGCAAGTGTGCCCTCCTACGGGGGCAATGCACGCATAACTTCCATCAATCATTTTTGGCGAAAAATTGTGACAGTTCCAGCCTTCATTTTTCCTCATTTTTCGCCGAAAACTTTAACAAACATTAACATTCAACCTACACATCCTCACTACAATATCTATTTGCGGTGCAAGAATAAGTAACATTAAAAACCGGTTGTTTAACCTTGAAAAAACTAGGTAACTTATTTTTTGACCCAAAAAATGGGTTTTTCGGGACAAAAAAAGTGGAGACAACCCTGATTTCAAGGGCTATCTCCACTTCCGTAACACAAAGATACAAAATTTCAAAGCGAAATGCAAATCCGTTAACACTTGTTAACACCAACATTATTCCTCATTTTTCGTAATTTTTCGCGGATAAAAATACAGCTGAATATAGGGGCACGACTACCCTATCTCATCCCTAATTTTAAAATAAATATATTAAAAGTTGTGCATGCAGTAAAGTTATCGTACTTTTGCAGAGATAGATACATCGTTTCGTAACGAATAGCATTTCACAATATGAGTTTTAAAAAATACCTTTTCGGCCTTCTTGCCGTATTTACAACGGTCATAGCATCTGCTCAGAAGTATTATGAAGTGGACTTTCAAATCAATAGTAGTGAGTTTCGCGCCAACACTCCTTACTTGCTATCAAGCAATTACGGATTGACGAAGTTCCTCACCGACAACGGCACCACATACCTTACTGAGCACACTTATACCAACCCGCTTGATGAGCATGCGGTTGTGAAATTCGTGCCCGCCAACGAAACTACGGATGAGGGCGTAGCGCTGTATTACATCCAGTTTGAGTCGGGAGACTATATTGCCGACCAAGAGATGTGGAATGATTACGACTCTTGGGACATGAAGCAGGATTGGATGGATGAATGGGAACCAGCTCCTTATATGTCAACCACAAACAGCAGAACGTTGGCAGCAAAATGGACGGTGCTTCCCGCCGAAACGCTCCAAATGGCAAATGTGGGGGATGATGGCTACCTTTGGAATTGGCGCACCTGGACGGGAGGGGGAATATGGGAATACAATCAGTATGTCCCCTACCCTAATGCGTTCGTCATCATGCGTGACAAGTTGTCTTCACCCAATCCGCAACTGGTAGATTATGGAACAATAGGTCCCGTGTACCTTGAGACGCAAGGTGACTACACCCTTTTTGCGAAATGGGGGAACAACTCTTGGTTCCTTTGCGAAGCTAACGAAATAGATGCAGCCACCATTCTTATTCGTTGGGTGGAAGAAACGTTGCCCTATGGAATTGAAGGCATCACCAGCAGGGTGGGCACAACCTTGGGTACTTACAAGGAAGCCTCAACACATGCACTTGTTGAGGCGTTTGAGGCATACGAGGTGTGGTACTTTAACAGTTTTGACGATACGGAAGCGGTAGTCCTTCTCGAAAATTTAAAGACCGCTTACGCACAACTCGAACGCAATGGCGTCACGAATGGGCACTACTACATCAAGTCAAGCAAAGAGGTGTATTCGGCCTATGCCTACGAGGTTGAATCTTATCTTTACACCCAAACGATGTACGAGTTACCACAGAATGAAGCGGGTGAAGTAACCGTTAACAAAGATACAAAACCGTTTGTGTGGAAGGTAACGGGCACCGCTGAGGGGGTAACGTTCCAAAACTTGGCAACCTCAAACTATGTGCAGTTTACCACCAATTACCCCTTCATGATGGGCACAGAACCCCAAACATTCCAGTTGTACTACGGAGAGAATAGTTTTGAAGGATTGGTTTACATCTATACCACATACAGCAATGGTTCGGAAAGTTGTGCGTGGAACATCTATGCTGGATATGCTGATATGTTCGGATACCCCGTGGGAAACTGGAGAGATCGCAACGACTCGGGAAACTATTGGGCATTCATACCCGTAGAAGACATTGACTTTGAGGAATCAGTAGACCCCGAAGAACCTGAGACTCCCGAGACCCCTGAGGTGCCAGAAGAAGAGGTCGACACTGAAAAGTTATTTGTACACCTAAAAGGCGGTGCTGTAGAAGCTTACCCCGTAGAAATCGTACAGACGGTAGAACTGGACGGCACTGCGGTAAACATTGTGCTGATGGACAACACCGTAAAGACCTATTCGCAGGCGGATGTTGACTCTGTGAGCAAGTGTGCTCCGCAAGAGATGCCCTATTTCACCTCGCTGAAGTTTAACAACAAATACAACGACCAAGTATTTACCGACGTTGAAGCCACCGTTACTACAGATTCAATCTACGCCACCATTGGCGCCATCGGTAAATGGTTGACGCCCTCGTTCCAACTCAGTGATGAGCGTGCGAAGGCATGGGTCAAGGGCGTGGAGCAAAAGAGTAAGCAGGGACGTGTGAACTTTGATGGCGATGTGGTTTATACCGTAGGCTATGACAACTGGAAACTGTATGCTTACCAAAAGATTAAGGACGAAGTGTGGAGCGAGGGTTCTACAGGCGAACCCATTTGCGAAGCTATTCCCCTATCGGTTGATCAACTCTCTACGAATGCGCCCTCAAATCGTGAAAGTTCAGAGGGGTTAGCCATGATGCTCGATAATAACACAGAGACCTTCTTCCATTCTACATGGGGCGATAATGGTACTTACGAGAAGTTGCCACTTGATCAGTTCCCTTATATTGACATCGAACTGGAAGAGGCGGTTAATGCCTTCGTCTTTGGCTACTCTACACGCTTTGACGTAGAGAATCGATTCCCTCAAGCCTTCAACCTGAAGGTGAGTCATGATGGCACGAACTGGACGAACGTAGCGGACTACGGAGCAGATGAAGGTGTGCCTCAAGGCGGTATTGGGCAGACGTACGAATCGCCCGCTATAAGACTGGACGCAAGTTACAAGTACATTCGACTGACGATGACGCAAACCAACTACAAAAACTACTTGTGTCTGTCTGAATTTTGGTTGAAGAAAGTAGTGAGCGAAGGGACCTATGAAGAACCCACACTGATCAGTCCGGCAGAGTATGCCTTCACGACTCAGCCCTTTGGCCGAAAGGTGCGTGTAAGTATTGATTGGGTGACCGACACAGCAGCTGTCCCTGCCGTATATATCACTACCGATGAAGGCATACTGCCTCCTGACAAGGAAAACTACCTTGACGCCACCATTCGTATTGATGGCGCTGGGGTATTCCCCGACTTCGAGGATCGCGTAAAGATTCGCGGACGTGGCAATACGAGTTGGGCGGGACAGTATGGCAAGAGTCCGTATCGTTTGAAGTTTGATTCTTCAAAGAAACCCTTCGGTCTCACGAAGGGTAAGAGTTGGGTGCTTCTGGCCAACCGACAGACGGGGTCTATGCTCTCAAATGCTGTAGCGATGAAGATTGCTTCGATGGTGGAAACCGCGGGAGCCAACCGCATTATCCCCGTTGAACTTTACATCAACGATGAATATCGCGGTAGTTATAACTTCACGCAACATGTGGGCCTCAGCAATAACAGCATTGACCTTGATGATGAAAGCAATGCCGTGTTGCTGGAACTGGACTCTTACTACGACGAGGATTATAAGTTTAAGACACCTTACTACAACCTTCCCGCAAATATTAAGGATCCCGATTTGGCAGAAGATTATGCGGATCCCGATGCACAGTTCAGCCTTATCGAAAACGACTTCAATAACTTTGAAAACATCTTGAGTCGAGGCACCGACGAATATGCTAACTACATCGACGTAGAAATGTTGGCACGCTTCCTCATGGTGAACGAACTGGTGATGAACTGCGAACTGGGTCACCCCAAGAGCACCTTCCTTTACAAAGAAGGCCTCAAGGCGCTCCACAGTCGCTACGTGTTTGGTCCGGTATGGGACTTCGACTGGGCCTTTGGATACGAGAAAAATGGCAACTATTGCACATACACTCCCACCGCTGATTTCTTCTCAGTAATGGTGAGTGGCAAAGGTAAGACCTTCTTCAACGACTTGCGCTACAACAGCGAGGCAGTAGCACGTGCGTACTACAAGGTGTGGACCGACTTCATGGAGAATCACTATGAAGAGTTGCTGGATTATGTAGAGACTTACTACCAATATGCACAACCATCGTTTGTCAACAATGCTTCAAAATGGAGCGACGGTAGGAATTACATGGTGGTAAAGAACAACACCATCAATTGGTTGAAACAGCGTGCAAAGCACATCTACGATAACTTGGATGCTTACGATGTTTCTTCACCCATGGATCATAGTGTGGGCGACGTCAACCTTGATGGATACATCACCGTGGCCGACGTGGTGTGCATCATCAATAACCTCTTCGGACAAGACAACGAAACATTTGACTTCGATCAAGCAGACTTGGACCTCAACGGTGCGATCAGCATCAATGATGCCGTTCATGCGATTGCCCTTGTGATGAACCAACCCGAATGGAGTAGTTCGGCGATGGCACTTCCCAAGGCTGCTGCTACGCTGAAGATGCAACAATGCCAAATGGGATTGGGCGAACAAACGTATTGTCCGCTTGCGCTGCAAGTAGATACGGAGGATTACGTAGCCTTACAGTTTGACCTCCAACTTCCCGAACAAGTGACGCTTCAAGATATTGACTTAAGCGAAAACTTTAACGGTCATAAGGTAGTATACCAACAAATGGCAGAGGGCAAGTACCGCATTGTTGTTTATTCGGACAACGGTAAGGTGCTACCTGCAGGAACTCACGAGTTGCACTTGGCGCTTCAAGCATCACAGGCACTGCCCGAAACCAAGCGAATCGTTAGCACATCTGCAGCATTACTGACCAACAAGGTGGGCGAAGATAATCGCTTGGCGGCGCACTCTGCACAGTTTGACGTTACTCCTACAGGCATTCACAACATTGACAATACAACAGTGATACGTGGAGGGGATATGCTCTACGTTGAATCGGTAACAGCGCAGACGTTGCCCATCTATTCCGTTGACGGACGTTGCATCAAGACCGTCAACATTCAGGCGGGTAAGAACACCATAGCTTTGCCCAACGGGGTTTATGTGGTGAATAATACGAAAATAATGATTTGCAAATAAGTTTTCAATAGGCATATGAAAAGCAAAGGCCTTTCCTTTATATGGTGTGCATTAGTCCTACTGTTTAGCACTCCCGCCATTGCTCAGGATAGAATAACGGCAACGTTACTTCCCACGCAAGTCAATGGAGAGTGGACCTTGGAACTCAACCTTGAGAATCCCAATGAAAGTAGATACACAGCGCTCCAACTTGACATCAACCTCCCCGTAGGATTCTCCATTGCGGACAATACGGCAACAACAAGTACACGCTTGCCCGATCATTCGCTGGTGGTAAGCAATACAACGGGTAATACCTACAGGGTTGCAGCATATTCGTTAACGAACACAGCAATCGTGGGTAACTCGGGATGTATCGCAAGCATGACCCTCCGTGCTCATGAGTCAGCAGAAGAGGGTGCTTATTACGCTTCGTTAAACAATATCATCGTTTCGACCCGTGCGGGCGAAGAAGTGGATTTTAACGACTACTCCTTCAGTTGGACTTATGAGAAGATTTCTTCCTCCTACACCATCACATATTGGGTAGACGGAGAAGTCTTTGCCACACAAAACTACCAAGAAGGCGCATCTATATCCCTATCAGACACGCCTGAGAAAGTGGGACACACTTTTGTGGGTTGGAAAGATCTTCCCGAAAGTATGCCTGGCGAAAACATCAACGTTGAAGCCCTTTTCACCGTCAACAGTTACGTGCTTACATTTATCGTAGACGGAGCGGTAGTTAAGCAAGAGTCCGTAGCATACGGCACGGCGATTACGGCACCTAAGGCGGAGGATAAGGAAGGATACACTTTCTCTGGATGGTCCGCTTATCCAGAAACTATGCCTGCAACGGACGTAGAGGTTACGGCAACTTATACCGTAAATAGTTACGTACTCACCTTCATCGTAGACGGAGCGGTAGTGAAGCAAGAGTCCGTAACATACGGCACGGCGATTACGGCGCCTGAGGTAGAAGATAAGGAAGGATATACTTTCTCAGGATGGTCCGCCTATCCAGAAACCATGCCTGCAACGGACTTGGAGGTTACGGCAACTTATACCGTAAATAGTTACTTACTCACCTTCATCGTAGACGGAGCGGTAGTGAAGCAAGAGTCCGTAGCATACGGCACGGCGATTACGGCACCTAAGGCGGAGGATAAGGAAGGATACACTTTCTTTGGATGGTCCGCTTATCCCGAAACCATGCCAGCAACAGACGTAGAGGTTACGGCAACTTATACCGTCAACAGTTACCTACTTACATTTATCGTAGACGGAGCGGTAGTAAAGCAAGAGTCCGTAGCATACGGCACGGCAATCACTGCACCTGAGGCAGAGGATAAGGAAGGATACACTTTCTCAGGATGGTCCGCTTATCCCGAAACTATGCCTGCAACGGACGTAGAGGTTACGGCAACTTATACCGTAAATAGTTACTTACTCACCTTCATCGTAGACGGAGTTGTAGTGAAGCAAGAGTCTGTGGCATACGGCACGGCGATTACGGCACCTGAGGTAGAAGATAAGGAAGGATATACTTTCTCTGGATGGTCCGCCTATCCCGAAACCATGCCTGCTACGGATGTGGAGGTTACGGCAACTTATACCGTAAATACGTATAAAATTACTTACATCCTTGACGGTGAGGTTTACGCAGAAGATAGTGTAGCCTACGGCGCAGTAATCACCCCCGTTCAGATTGAGGAGGATGAAACGTTCACGTTCAGTGGATGGAGCAATCTTCCGGAAGTTATGCCTGCTCATGATGTTATAGTTACTGGCACAACAACACTTACAGCACTTTCCGCACTCCACACTACCGAAACGAGAATAGACGTTTACACACTCAGCGGGAAATTAGTAGCTCGTAAGGTTTCTCCCGCATGGATTAAGACGGGACTGACAAAGGGTGTGTATATTATCAACGGCAAAAAGGTGATGATTCAATAAACCTATTCAACATAGAATCTATTTATCTAAATACTTAATCTTAATTATGAGACTAAAAAAACTACTTCTGTGTGCATTAGCCACCCCTTTAATGGCTACAGCACAGGTAATGGAGGTTGACAGAACCAAATGGGTGGATTATGAAGACAACTTCAACCCCGATTGGTCGTTGACCGAATGGTTGGGCGATGAGGCGATGCCTACGTCCCTTAAGCGCACAAAGAAGTCGGGTGAGATGACTACTCAGCAAGTGAAGGACCGTACGGACTTGCCCGATCATATTGATGCTTCGCAGACAAAGTTCTTCCCCCCTGTATTCAGTCAGGTGAATGGTTCGTGTGGTTCGGCATCACGTATTTGCTATATGTTGACGCACGAACTCAATGCTTACCGTGACCTCCCTGGTAATGTGTTGGAAAACCAGTTGCCCTCACACTTCGTGTATAACCTCACGTATGGTAACTCGGGCAAGGATGAGTTTATCCAGTATATCGGTGTGCCCTCGGCAAAGACCTATGGCGGTCGCACGAATTCTGCCATTTATGGTTCGTACAACTGGGACGACCCCGATATCGGTTGGATGAACGGTTATGAAAAGTGGTATGAAGCTATGTTTAACCGTGCACACAAGCCCTCACATATTCCCGTGAGTTTGAAATACGGTGAAGGTCGTAAGATCTTGAAGAGCTGGTTGTATGACCACCACGGCGACCCCGACTTTAAGGGACGTCCGGGTATCGTAGGTATTGGTGTGGCTTCGGCAAATGGGGATAACCACATTGAAAACACTGACGCCAACCGTGCCGCAGGACTTGTAGGTATGCTCTACCTTACGCATTGGGGGGAAAGTGTTGACCACGCCCTCACCATCGTAGGTTATGATGACCGCGTAGAGTTTGACTTGGATTACGACGGCATTTTCGGTGAAGGCGATATTGACACTGACGATCCCTGGCCTTCAAACGGACAGATGCTTGAAAAGGGCGCATGGATTGTGGTAAATTCATGGGGTCCCTGGTGGTCAAACAAGGGTTTCATTTACTGCCCTTATGCATGGAGCGTGCCTGCAGCGGTGAAGGGCGCAAATGGAGAATATCGACCCAACGATGGATGGTGGACTCCTGAAGTGTACCGCATTCGTAAGGATTATCGCCCCTTGCGCACCATGAAGGTGGAAGTAGAATACTCTCGTCGCTCAGAATTGTGCTTCTACGCAGGTGTGGCAGCTGACCTGAATGCTTCAGAACCCGAAAAGGCGGTGCCCATGCACCACTTCATCTATGCTGGCGACGGACAGAACGGTGCTGCAAATCCTGCTCCTGAAGTGCCCATGCTCGGTAGATGGACTGATGGTGTGCACCACGAACCCATGGAGTTTGGTTACGATATTACCGACCTTTCAGCAAGTTTTGACCGCACACGTCCCTTGAAGTACTTCTTCATCGTTGAACGTAAGCGCAATTCTAAGTTGGGTACAGGTCGCTTGCACAACCTTTCAGTTATTGACTACGAAAACAATCTGGAAGGTATTGAAACACCCTTCTCATTGAGCGAAGCGAATTGGACGATAGATGAGACGAAGGGTGACCGTATCGTTTACTCTACAATAGTTTATGGCTCATCATCTTATTATGCGCCTGAAAACCTTACTTTGACAGATAGCATTCTTTCATGGCAAGCTCCTGTAAATTCAGGAATGGAGGTGAAGAACTACAACGTTTACAACCACGGCAACAAGGTAGGTGAAACCAATAAAGACACACGTGTGTTCGAAGTGAGTGAACCTGGTGAATACCACGTAACAGCGGTATACAGCGAGGCTGAATCTTCAGCATCTAACAAGGTGTACTACGTAGGTAAGAATGCAAGTGCTAAACCTGCCGCTAATATTTCAAAGGGTGGTTTCACGATCCCCAACGTGTTTGGTGCAAACTACGAAAATGCGACGATTGAATTCTGGATTCGTCCACACTCATTGCTAAACTGGAACCAGACTGCTGGTAACTGGGGCACATGGATGATGCACGCAAACTCAAACGGTGCATTCACCGTAGGTTGGGATACACAAAATCGTGCAGAAACGGCATCAGGTGCCTTGGCTTTGAACACCTGGAAGCATATCTGCATTGTTGTCGAAGGAAAGGATTTAACCGTGTACACTAATGGTGCTTATCCTGTATATGCATCTTCGTCTAGTTACTCTGGTTTGGGTGGATTTGGCGACTTGACGTTCAACGCTGGCAGTGGCAACAGTTACTTTGACGCTGACATTGCTGAGTTCCGCATCTGGAAGCGTGCGTTCACATCAACAGAGGTAAAGGACTACTACAAGTCCATCCTTTCTGACGCATGTATCACTAAGGACCTTTTGGCATACTATCACGGTGACATTATCGAAATAGATGGTGCTCCCTACTTGCGCGATTGTGCAGGAGGCAATCATGCTCCTATTGCAAGTTGTGGTCTTGAAAATTCGGTAATTGAACAGACTACATTAAGCAACTCTACCGTAAGAACATCGACGAAGACTATTAAGGTTAAGATCGACAAACCTCAGGGCGAAATCTTGTTGGGTCAACCTGTGACCTTTACGGCAACGCCCAGTCTTTCTGCCATGAGTCTTGTATGGGACATTCCTGGAGCAAACATCCACAATGCTGCAATCAATGCGCCTACTGTATACTTCCAGACAGAGGGTACGCACAAGGTGGTGGCTACAGTAAAGAATAAGGCAGGTAGAATAGATACGGACTCTATTGAGGTGACTGTTACACGCCCTGAAGTAAGTGCTACGTTTAACCTTTCAACAGCTACTTGTGCTGTGGGTGAAACCGTAACGTTTATTCCCACTTCACCCATTTTCGGTTACCAGTACGAATGGATCTGTGACGTATCAGACTACGAAACACAGACTTCGAACTCTATGGTAGGCGCTGCTACATTCAACCAAGCAGGGGTGTTTAGCGTAACACTCAACGTGAAGTTTAATGGTCAAGTATTGGCTTCTGATACAAAGTATATCGAGGTAAAGAACGTTGCTCCCGTTGCTGCATTTGAACTTTCAGATCATACAATTCTTGTTGGTGAAACCGTAGACTTCTACGACAAGTCATCCTCAGCACCTACGGCGTGGACATGGGGTATCAGCAATGACTACTATAACGTATTTATCGAAGGACGTAATCCTCAACACACCTTCACACGTCCTGGTAAATATAACGTAAGTTTGATCGCTGCCAATCAATTGGGCAGTCACACGACAGTTGTCAACAATGCAATCATCGTATGCAATGGTGACTCAAAGAGTGGCCTTAACTTCAACACGGGTGATGCTACTGTCACAACCAGCAAGGTTCCCTTCACAAAGGGTAATTTCACTCTTGAATGGTGGATGTCACCCTCAAGTTTGGATGTAGCAGGTTGCAACGGATTTGGTCATTATGGTGGCACACTCGGTGGTTATGTAACTGATAAGGGCGCTATTTCACTTGACATCGCGAATGTAACACACCTTTCAAACGACAACCTTGTTATTGCACAAGAATGGCACCATTATGGTATTACGTTTGACGGAACAACTGTAACCTTCTACCGCGATGGTGTGAAGATGAAGGAAGTTGCTAACGAAGCTCCTTCGGAGTACAACCTCACTAAATTTGCAATCTCACGTTACGATTATCCTTGGAACGGTAGCATCGATGAATTCCGCATTTGGGGTACATGCCTCAGCGAGGAACAGTTGCAAAGCGTATGCAACCGCAGTATTGCCAATAAGGAAGCTTTGGCGGAAGTAGAAGATATGGACTTGCTCGTATACTACACCTTCGACCAAGGAACAGGTACTTACATCACCGACCACTCTGGCAATGGCAATTCAGGTGTGCGTGAAGGTTTCGGTCCTGACGGTGACGCTTGGGGTGCTTCAGAGGGCGTATGGAGTCTTTCTGTAGGTCAGCAACTCAACACAGGAAGTGATGTGACTGCTACTTACTTGAAAAACTACGTCCAAGCATTTGCGGGCAACACATACAATACAGTTAACCCCGTCAACAGAACACGCTTCTACGAAATTACCGATTGGACACTTGAAAACACAGTTACAACTACTGACTATGGTAAAATTGTAACAGGTGCGCATGTGGATGCCCAAAAGGCAGGGGCAATGACCATCACTACGGGATGGGACCTCTTTGCTTCAACACTTACCAACCATAAGGTGTACCAAACCGTAAAACTTCCCGCTGGTTATTACCGCTTCCGCACAAAGTATGGCGCTTACGAAGACCAATGTGATGACTGTTACATCGTAGTTGCCAAGGCGGGCGAATTCCCCGATACAGAAGACTTAGACAAGGCTATTGCTTCAAAGGCAATGAGATCGAAAGACTTTGTGTTGTACAACGAAGTAAGTTTCATCCTGAAGGAAGAAACAGAAGTGAGCCTCGGTTTGTTGGTGAACATGAGCGGAGAAAAGTGTTTGACTATCGCTGCCTTTGAATTGCATTATACACAGGCAAGTTATGAAGAAGCACCCTACTCTTACACATTGAACATCTCGCCCAATGGCTTCTCAACACTCTGCTTGCCCGAAGCGGTAGAAATTCCTGAAGGTGTAGCTGCTTACATTGCTACAAAGGTGGACAACGACGCACAGCGCCTCCACCTCTCACGTGTTGAGGGCGGAGTACTTCCCGCAGAAGTGGGTGCAGTTATCTACAGCCCCGAATCGGCAAGTAAGTCCATCATCTTCCGCAAAACTGAAACTGACGCTACAGACCTCTGCGAAGGCAACCTCCTCTATGGCACGCTTACCGATGAAGTTCACGATGGAGAAGACGCATGCTTCAGCATCAACGAAAAGAACAATAAGGTAGGGTTCTTCCCCTACATGTCTTCAACGTTGCTTGCTAACCGTGCTTACTACTTCGGTGAAGACCTCAGCGGTTACAACCTCATCCTTACCGACATCGGATTAGACACTGATATTAACGGTATCATCACTGGCACAACCACAAATAATATCTATGATCTCAGTGGTCGTCGCGTGAAGAATCCTGCTAAGGGTGTTTACATCATGAACGGCAAGAAGATCGTTAGATAACCCTCACCCACGACGTGGGATAAAATGAGAAAGGAGAAATCAGAACGGACAAAGGAGCTCGCGCACCAATTTGTCCCGCCTGGTTTCTCCTTTCTCTTTTTGTTCCGCTTCATGGTCTTGCCCTCCTCTATTTCACTTGGTGTGTTGTCTCAAGCAAGGGCGCAAAGGGGGCGAAGCGTAATGTTCTACTGTCGAAAATCCCCGTAAACGGGGCACCAATTCTTACCCGAAAAATGACGAAAAATGAAGAATAATATTGGTGTTAACAAGTGTTAACGAATTTGCATTTCGCTTTGAAATTTTGTATCTTTGTGTTACGGAAGTGGAGATAGCCCTTGAAATCAGGGTTATCTCCACTTTTTTTTGTCCCGAAAAACCCATTTTTGGGGGTAAAAAATAAGTTACCTTGTTTTTTCAAGGTTAAACAACCGGTTTTTAATGTTACTTATTCTGACGCCGCAAATAGATATTGTTGCGAGGGTGTGTAGGTTGAATGTTAATGTTTGTTAAAGTTTTCGGCAAAAAATGAGGAAAAATGAAGGGGGAAAGTGTCACAAATTTTCGCCAAAATTGATTGATGGGGGAAGTAGTAGGTAGTAAGTAGTAGGTAACCCATGCGGAGGTGAATTTAGTTAGTAGTTAGTAGTGAGGAGAGAGGAGTCCTTGCGGGCTGATGGTCCGGACGGCGCTCTCCCCCTGTTTATAGGGGGAGGGGACCACAAAGTGGTGAGGGGGTGCAGAAACAGTGAGTAGTTAGAAGTGAGTAGTTAGTAGCATGCCGTGCGGTGCAAATCTTGCACCCCCTCACCGCCAAGGCGGTCCCCTCCCCCTATAAACAGGGGGAGAGCGCCGTCCGGACTATTATTCCGCATGGACTCCTCTCTCCTCTCTCCTCACTATTTTTTTTGCTGTCCGGTAATGCTTCTAACTCTCAAACTATGAAGTCATTTCAAGTGTACAAGCCCCCTTTTTATTTTCTCACTCTGCGTTTGTTATATAGAAGCAATATAAAAAAGTAACAGCAACTATTCATTTTAAGAGTAGTTGCCGTTGTTCATTACGCCTGTTTCTTGTAGGTGAGGGCGGCGAGGGTGTTGAAGATGATGGCGAAGATGCCGAGGGCTGCGTAGTTTGTCCACAGCTCGGCAATGGTGGTTCCCTTCAAATATACCGAGCGCAGAATCTCTACATAGTATCGTGGCGGCAATATGAGCGTGAAGCGTTGCGCCCACACTGGCATTGAATCAATAGGCGTAAGCAGTCCACTCATCAACATAAAGGTCATAATAAAGAAGAACATAACAAACATTGTCTGTTGCATCGTCTCCGAGAAATTGGCGATGGTCAGGCTGAAGCCCGAAATCGTAAGGATAAAGAGCAACGCTCCGAAATATATTGCTCCGATAGAGCCTACGGGTGCAAGGCCATAGACCAATCGAGCCACAAGCATTGCCACCGTCACGACAAACAATCCTATAATCCAATACGGCACAAGTTTCGAGAGGATAAACATAAAACGTGAGATAGGCGTTACATTTATCTGCTCAATAGTACCGCTCTCCTTCTCGCCCACGATACTCAACGCTGGCAGGAAACCGCAAATCAAGATAAAGAGAATAATCATCAGCGCGGGAATCATATAGTAGCGGTAGTTGAGCGTGGGGTTATAGCGATTCTCAATAGTTACCAACTCCGACAACTTCGCAGAGCTCTTCTCGCCACGCAGCTCGGCCAAGGTGCGGACTATGGTCTGCACGACATACTGCATTCCCATACCTCCCTTTGTAGCATTTACTGCATTGGCGGTTATGCTGATGCGCTCGGGTGTGGCAACAGTCATATCGCGCTCAAAGTTGTCGGGTATCTGCACAATAACATCCACCGCACCCTGCTCCAAAACCTCCATAGCAAGTGAGTAATCGGCCGGAGTCTGGGCGAGTGTGAGATACTCCGAAGCGTTGATATGCGAGGCTATGCGGCGCGATGTGGTTGAGCGGTCGAGGTCAACGACGGCCACATTTACCTGACGCACATCCATAGTCATAATGAGCGGCATAAGCAACATCACAAGTATCGGGAAGGCGATGATTAGTCGCGACAGAAACGAGTTGCGACGTATCTGCAAAAATTCCTTCTGAACAAGTACGATAAATACTCTCATAGTTACTCCAATTTATCGTTAAACTTTTTGAGTGATACGCCGAGAATAGCTACCGTCATACCGAGCAGAATCACGCAATTCTTCCATACAGCCACCAGCGGCAGGCCCTGAATCATCATCTTTCGCACAGCGTCGATATACCACCTTGCAGGGACGATATTCGATACTACCTGGAAGAATTTGGGCAGATTCTCAATCGGGAACAGCATACCCGACAGCATCAGAATAGGCATCATCATTACCATAGCCGAGATTAGCAGTGCCGCCATCTGTGTGGTGGCGATGGTCGAGACCAAAAGTCCGAGCGATAGCGACAACACTAGATATAGTGTCGATGTAGCAAATATTCCCCCGACACCTCCCGTCATCGGTATCTCAAGCAGATAGCGTGCAAGGAGCAGGATAGCGATGAGTACCACACAAGAGATGGCGAAGTAGGGAATCATCTTGGCAAAGATAATCTTCACGGGGCGCACGGGCGAGACAAGTAGCACCTCCATCGTACCAACCTCCTTCTCGCGCACAATCGACACCGAGGTCATCATCGCGCAGACAAGAATAAAAATCAGTCCCATAATGCCTGGTACAAAGTTGTAGGACGAGCGCATCTGCGGGTTGAATAACATTCGCGTCTCAAACATCGCCTGCTGTGAGGCCGAGCCGAGCAGGATATTTTGCAGATATGCCGTTGCCGAACCTGCGGTATTGACATTCGAGGCATCGACAATGAGTTGGACGATAGGCTTTGTTGCTACGCCCGCAGCCGCCTGAGCCGCACGGCGGTCATAGTCCGACGCAAAAACCACCACAGCACCCGCCTTGCCCGAGCGCAGATAGGGGCCTATATCATCTTGCGAGATATAACCCTTAAAGGTAAAGTATTCGTTCTGCGAGAGTCGCTCAACGGCATCACGCACTCCATCGGTGCGCTCCGAGGCAACAACCGCCACATTAATATTATTGACCTCGGTGGAGATGGCAAAGCCGAACAAGGTCATCAGCATAACGGGGATAAGCATCACGACCAACATCGTACGCTTATCGCGGAGTATATGCAACGACTCCTTTTTTACGAATGAGCCAAAGTTCTGTTTCATTGCTTACTCTCCTCTCTGTGCGCCACGAGCCAACGTGCGGAACACCTCGTCCATCGACTCTGCGGCAAATTGTTGTTTCAGACGGGCTGGGGTATCGAGTGCCCGCACCTCGCCATCGACCATAATCGAAACGCGCGAGCAGTACTCCGCCTCGTCCATATAGTGTGTGGTGACGAAGATGGTCGTACCACCCTCGGCAGCCTCATATATCATCTCCCAAAACTGACGGCGTGTCACGGGGTCAACGCCACCCGTCGGCTCGTCCAAAAAGACCACCTCGGGGCGGTGAATCGTGGCAATGGCAAACGATAGTTTCTGCTTCCAGCCGAGTGGCAGAGAGCCAACCAAAGTGTTGCGCTCCGACGAGAAATTCAGACGCTCAAGCAACTCCGCGGCACGCTCCTCGGTTCGGGTTTTGGATAAGCCGTATATACCCGCAAACAGACGCATATTCTCCCACACCGTAAGGTCGTTGTAGAGCGAAAATCGCTGACTCATATAGCCGATATGTTGCTTAATCTGCTCACCCTCGCGCATCACATCGTAGCCCGCAACGGTGCCACTGCCCGATGTGGGAAAGCTCAAGCCGCAGAGCATACGCATAGCGGTTGTCTTGCCCGCTCCGTTTGCTCCGAGGAAGCCGAAAATCTCGCCTCGGCGCACATCAAACGAGATGCGGTCAACGGCAGTAAAGTCGCCAAATCGCTTGGTCAGCTCGCGTACAGAAATTACTATGTCGTTCATCTTCTCATCAGTTTTATAAACATATCCTCGATTGTCGGCTCTGCACTCACAATCTCCACTCCCTCTACATCGGCAAGTGCCGCCTTAAATCTCTCCTTGTCAAAGCCTTCTGTGGCAACCAGATGGTGCTTTTCGCCAAAGGGATAACAATCCTCCACGCCCTCTTCGCGGCGTGCCCTTTCCAGCAGGGCAAACATATTCTTGGCGCTAATGCCGTAGAGAGGTTTATCAAAACCCTGCACAATGCCTGTCGGCGTGTCGATACCTAAAATACGCCCCTCATTGCAGAGGGCTACGCGGTCGCAACGGCTCGCCTCGTCCATATATGGTGTAGATACGAGTATGGTTATTCCACGCTCCTTCAAATCGGCAAGCATATCCCAAAACTCGCTACGCGACACAGCATCAACACCCGTTGTCGGCTCGTCGAGGAACAATACGCTTGGACGATGAATCAAGGCACACGAGAGGGCAAGTTTCTGCTTCATACCTCCCGAGAGTTTGCCTGCACGGCGTGTGCGGAATGACTCTATCTGCTTATAGATAGGCGCAATAAGGTCATACGACTCTTCGACAGTAACGCCAAACAGAGCAGCAAAGAATTGTAGATTCTCCTCAACCGACAAATCGGGATAGAGCGAGAAACGGCCGGGCATATAACCTACACGCTTTCGGATGGCAAGGTAATCTTTCTTTATATCGCATCCATCGACCGTAGCACTGCCCTCATCGGGATTGATGAGCGTGGTGAGTAGTCTAAGAAGCGTGGTCTTACCTGCCCCGTCAGGACCGATAAGTCCGAACAATTCGCCCCGCTCAACCGAGAACGACACACCATCGAGTGCCCGCACCTTGCCGTAACTCTTGGAGAGGTTATGTACATCAATAGCACCCATACTACAAAACAACTTCGCCCGCCAAGCCTATCTTCAATCGACCATCATTTTCAACAGCAATCTTTACGGCATAGACCAGGTTGGCACGCGAATCCTTTGTCTGAATGGTCTTTGGCGTAAATTCGCTCTCGGACGAGATCCACGCAACGCGTCCCGTGTAGTCATATCGCTCCTCACCGCCAAAGTCGGCAACAACCTTCACCTCATCGCCCAAATTAACCTTTGCGAGCTGGTCAGAGGTGAAGTAGGCGCGCAGATAGATATTGTCCAAGTCGGCAATCTTCATCAGAGGCTTGCCTACAGATGCAAACTCGCCCGCCTCGGCATACTTAACCAACACGGTACCACCGATGGACGAGATAATGCGGCACTTTGAGATGCGGTCGTCAAGGGCGGCAATCTGCGCCTCCAAAGCGGCCGAGTTGTTGTTAATGGTTGAGGTGTTCTTGTCGAGTGTTGAGAGCGTTGCATCGAGTTGGTTCTCCAAAATTTTTATTTGCGCTTCAATGTCGTCTTTCTGCTTCTGTGTCGCGGCGCCATCACTGAGCATATTTTCCACGCGACGCAGTTCATTCTTCTGCTTTACGATCTGCTCACGCAACGAGGCCACCTGCTTCTTCACATCGGGACGAGAGGTGAGTAACGCCGACTGTTGCGCCACAAGTTGTTTGTGCTGCAGGTGCAGCTGCACGCTGTCAATCGCACCAACCATCTGGTTGGCCTCGACAACCATACCCTCCTCAACCTCAAAATTGAGAATTCGACCTGTAGCCTCCGACGATATAACAACCTCAGTAGCCTCAAACGTGCCCTGTGCATCAAACTCAGTCTCGGTGCCACACGATGCGGCGAGCACCACTGCGGCAATATATACAATTCGTTTCATATCTTATTGATTTAGTGTTGTTTTAAGTCTGTAAATTGCTTGCAAAAGTTCTATTTCGTGAGTGCTGCGAGCGAGCGTTGCAGAGGTTTCGTCGGTGATTTTACGTAGCAAATCGGTCGCGTCAATCACTCCGTTTTCCAGTTGCGATTCTGCTGCCATACGCACCCTGCGACGCAGTTCAACAATGCGGTTATCATCCTCGATAGCTTTGCGAAGTCGCGCTATCTCGCCATCGTCTTGCGTAGTCTGCATTTGGGTATTGAAGAGGAATACATCACGTTGTACGGCAATCTGCTTTTGGGCTGCATTTAGTTTTTCGAGATTGTTGCGTTTGGTGTAGAATGCGCCGATATTCCACGACATACGCACGCCGACAATGGCATTGAGCGACCAATCCGACGAAACCATATTCTTGAACATATCCATTCCAGGGTATCCGTAGTAGCCCTGTGCAAATGCCGAGAATCTGGGCATCAACGAGGTATTTATCGCCTTGCGCTGAGCCGCCAACTTATTTTCTTGTGCCTCGAAAAGTGCTAATTCGGGGCGTGCCGAGATGCGTGATTTTAGCTCAACCATTGCTGGGCGCTCCAAATGTTCAGAAGTGAGCGGTTGCCCGATAAACACCTCTAACATACGACGATAGCTCGTACGCGACGACTCCACCTGACCGAGCGTCTGTCGAGCAGAGAGCAGCTCCGCCTCCACCGCATCGACATCAGCCTGCATAGCAACACCATTTTTATAATATGTTTGTAAACGGGCGAGATTGCTCGCAAGCACCTCAATCAGAGCCTCAGTCTGCGCCTTACGCTCATCGAGCAACAATATTCCAAAATATAAGTTATCCACCCTCGACTGCAAGTTGTAGAGCGACACATCAACACGATTGCGCTGCTCCTCGGCCTCCGCCTTGGCAATGTCTTTGTCAGCCTTAGATTTTCCGCCATCCCAAATGTGTTGCGACACATCAATAGCAATCTTATATTGGTCTCGGTTGATGCCCGCCTTCTCAATGCCGTTGGCCCGCAAAATCGTATTAAAGGCTTCGGGATAAGTGGGTGTAGTCGACTGATATGTAACCTGCCCCGACAGCGAAACCTGCGGGATCCACGCGCGAGCTGCATTGGAGAGATTGTACAGCTCGGTCTGCGCAATTAGGTCGTACTGCCTGATTTCGGGATAGTTTTCCCGAGCCAGACGGCGACACTCCTCTAGAGACTGTCCACTCGAAGCAACGGCACAAACCACGGCAAATAGTGTTAGAAAAAACTGTTTCATATCTTACTGCTTTTTGAATCTTCGTAAAATCGTTTCGATGTTCTCGGCCTTGCGCTCTGCGAGGAATCGCTCGCGGTTGACCATCAACTCTCCCATTAGCGGCTCCATAAATGGATAGGCAAGAAAAGTGAAGATATTGAGCGACATAATACTGATAAACAGCATCTTGATATCAACTCTTTCGATTTCGCCACGCTCTGCCGAGCGGTTAATTTCCGACTGCAGACCGGGATATACATTATTAATAATAGCACCTACGCGTTTGTTTAATACATCGTAACGCTCGGGGCGTGAGATAATCTCGTTGATGACGAATCGTGGCAATAGCGGGTTCTGTGCAACAAAGTCAAAGTGCGCCTCAATGCCACCCTTGATGCGCTCAACAATCGGCAACGATGGGTCGCCCATTATGGCAAACATTGAGTGTGACATAGTTTCGAACTTCTCATCCACGATGCGCTTGAAAAGTTGCTCCTTGGTGCGGAAATAGTAGTGTAACATCGCGTGCGTTACGCCCGCCGCCTGCGCTATCGAGGTGGTACGGGCACCATCATAACCCCTGGTCAAGAACTCCTGCTCCGCCACCGCAAGTATCTGTTGCTCTTTGCTTTGTTTCTCTTGATTATCCATACATTTTAATTTTAACAAATATGTCTAACAATATTGTTAATGCAAATATGTGAATAATTTCTCACTTAACAAAATAAATAAGAGTTAAAAAAAATCTGATTGATTAGTAAACCGAAGAATGTAAACTAACAATTATTACTGTCCGCTAAACACAACAATTCTCTCCCAACCCTCTAAAAAAGAGTAGTTGGGAGTTTTTTTATCTATGACAAGCCCTCCTCTATAAATTTAGTTCTTCATTTGGGGGTGATTCTGCAACCTCCATAAGCGTACCGTAAGTTCCTCGAACTTTTCATAGTTGATTATTGCTGTCCGCGGACAGCAATATTTCAAAATATTCCCCTTTTCCCTTTGCCGACTCCCCGCGCTTTGCTACCTTTGCATAAAATAGATAATTCACAATTAACATTCTCTATATTATGAGTCAACTCGAAAAAATCTTTGCTGAAAAGCTCCTCAATGTTAAGGCTATTAAGTTGCAACCCGAACAGCCCTTCACTTGGGCAAGCGGTTGGCTTTCACCTTTCTATTGCGACAACCGCAAGACGTTGTCATTCCCCGCATTGCGCAACTTCGTAAAGATTGAACTCGCACGCATCATCGCTGAAGAATTCCCCGAAGCAGACGCAGTTGCTGGCGTTGCTACAGGTGCTATCGCTCAGGGTGCGCTTGTTGCTGAAGAACTCGCACTCCCCTTCTGCTACGTTCGTGCAAAGGCAAAGGACCACGGCATGGGCAACCTTATCGAAGGCGAACTCCCCGCAGGTTCTAAGGTTATCGTTATCGAAGACCTCATCTCTACGGGCGGCAGCTCACTTAAGGCTGTAGAAGCGCTCCGTGCAGCAGGCTACAACGTAATCGGTATGGTAGCAAGTTACACTTATGGTTTCCCCGTTGCTGAAAAGGCATTCGCAGACGCTAATGTGCGCCTCGTAACGCTCACCAACTACGAAGCAGTAGTAGAAGTAGCAAAGGAAACTGGCTACATCAAGGCGGAACACGTGCCCATGCTCGCAGAGTGGCGCGCTAACCCCAGCGAATGGAAGAAGTAAAATAACGAGAAGCCTCCACACGGAGGCTTCTTCAAGTTTGAAAAGTGGGTGTTAGTTGACGAGTAGATAAGGTACGAGTAGACGAGCGGGCACCGAGGTAAACAAGTGAACTTCCACTTGACCGGTACGGACGCACGACCGTGCGTCCTAAATACATACGAGGTCACGAGGGGATGCTTGCGAAAAATTCCCTTTGATGAGGACGCACGGATCGTGCGTCCGTACCTGCCAGGCGAAATACCAAACCTGCTTCGGAGACGCCATAATATGACGTCTCTACGTTCGCACGACACCCCGCATGGACTACTACTTACTACCTACTACTTACTACTTACCTCAAAACCTCATAACCTCAAAAACCTCCCTCATGACTAAATACGAAAGCGAAATCCGCACCATCCCCAACAACATCAATATCGTTTACGAACGCTTCTCTGACCTCCGCAATTTTGAGGCCATTAAGCTCGCAATGGAGAATCCTATGGTGCGCGAAAAGATTAAAGAAGCTGCTGGTAAGGATGCCGACAAGTTGGACAAGGTACAAGAACAGATTAAGGACATTACCTTTACCGAAGACACCATTTCATTTGGCACACAGATGGGACAAATCACCCTCCAGGTGGTAGAGCGCGACGCCCCCAAGTTGATTAAGTTTGAAGGTGTCGGTTCGCCCATCGCCATGAACCTTTGGATTCAGTTGCTCCCCGTAGCTGATTACGAATGTAAGTTGAAGGTGACGCTCGGCGCCGAACTCAATTTCTTCATCAAGCAAATGGTGGGCAAATACCTCCAACAGGGCGCTGACGGCATTGCCAATATGCTCTGCGTAGTGGCTTCTGCACGCTAATACCTGGACTCTTTTTTTGACAAAAGAACAGAAGAACATATTTTAAACTGATGTACTTTTGTTCTTATGTCTAAAATTTAAAACCAAGACTCATGTATTACGAAGGTCTCCTCATTGGAATCGCCGCATTCCTCTGCATCGGTTTGTTCCACCCCATTGTGATTAAAACGGAATACTACTTCGGCACCCGCCCTTGGTGGATTTTCCTCCTCGTCGGCATCGGTTGCGCCGTAGGTGCCTTGTTTATAGAAAACGTACTGGTGAGCAGCCTCGTAGGTGTATTCGGATTCTCCTCACTGTGGAGTATCAAAGAACTCTTTGAGCAGAAGGAGCGCGTACGCAAGGGGTGGTTTCCCCGAAATCCTAATAAGAAATGAGATAAGAGCGAACGCTTCTTCCCGCAAGGCGCTCTCCCCCTGTTTATAGGGGGAGGGGACCGCGTAAGCGGTGAGGGGGTGCAACTCTCTCCTATCTACCGTACCTAAACTAATATCTTCTCATGCTTTCCTCCTATCAACACCTCACTTCCCACTACCCCAACCACACGGCACGCCCCGTGATTGGCATTTCGGGAAACTTTGGCGACAACGGATTAGAACTTGCCGAAGGTTACTACCGCAGTATCATTGCTGCGGGCGGTATTGCTGTGGCGCTCCCACCGATAGAAGATGCGGAGCAAATCCTGGGGCAATTAGAAAGTGTGGACGGTATTTTGCTCTCAGGGGGTGGCGACATCAACCCGCTTTTGCTGAATGAAGAGCCCCTTCCGCAGTTGGGTAGGGTAAACCCCGTGCGCGATAGTCATGAGTTGCTACTTGCTAAATTAGCTTACGACCGCGGCATCCCTATGCTGGGCATTTGCCGAGGTATTCAAGTGTTGGTGGCAGCACTTGGTGGCACGCTTCATCAAGACATTAAGACGTGTCTGCCCGATGCAAATATCCTAAAGCATTCACAACAGATGCCCAGGTTTGTGGCGTCGCACACGGTGAGTGCCGTTGCCGACAGCATCGTAGGCAAAACGCTCGGCACAACCTTTGCCGTAAATTCTTTCCACCACCAAGCGGTGGCTATGACTGGGCCGCTACTTCGCATAACAGCAACTGCTCCCGACGGGGTAATTGAAGCCGTAGAAAGTACGGACTTCAAGAGCGTTATGGGCGTGCAATGGCACCCCGAATGCTTTATTCTCAATAACGACACTCGCATGCTGCCCCTCTTCCGTCACTTCGTAGGCGAGGCAAATAGTTTCCGCAAGGCGAAGTCACTACACCAGCGCATCCTGACGGTTGATTCGCACTGCGACACAGCAATGCAGTTTGACAAAGGCGTAGACTTTCAGCGCCGCGACCCGAATTTGCTTGTCGACGCCCATAAGATGAGCGAGGGAATGCTTGATGCGGCGTGCATGGTGGCATATTTGGAGCAGCAAGGCAGAAGTGAAAGCGAACTTCAGGCGGCTACCGACAAGGCGGTCGACATTATCAACCGCCTCAAGGCAATGGTGGGCGCCACCGAGGGTTTCCGTATCGCCTTGACCCGAGAAGACCTGTTGCAAAACAAATTTGAGGGCAAGAAGTCGGTGGTGTTGGGCATTGAAAACGGTTATGCCTTGGGCAAAGACCTGACGAACATCCGCAAGTTCTGGGACATGGGCGTGCGCTACTTAACCTTGTGTCACAATGGCGACAACGACCTCTGCGACTCGGCACGTAAGAGCACGCAAGAGCACGGCGGACTCAGCGATTTCGGACGCGCTGCCGTTGAGGAGTTAAACCGCACGGGCATGCTCATAGACTTGAGTCACGCTGCCGAATCCACCTTTTACGAAGTCTTAGAGCGCAGTGCGCGCCCCGTTGCTTGCACGCATTCTTCGGCACGCACCCTTTGCAATCACCCGCGCAACCTTACCGACGACCAACTCCGTGCCCTCGCCCAGCAGGGTGGTGTGGCGCAAGCTACTTTCTATGCCGGTTTCCTCCGTGAAGATGAAGGGGCAACGGTAGATGATGCCGTGCGCCATATACTTCACATGATTAACGTTGCAGGTATTGACCACGTAGGCTTAGGTAGCGACTTCGATGGCGACGGTGGTGTCCCCGGACTTGCTTCTGCTGCCGACATGGTGCACCTCACGCGTCGCCTTCAGGCAGAAGGTCTCACGGATGACGACCTCCGCAAATTGTGGGGAGCGAACTTCTTGCGCGTACTCTTTCCCTGCAAGTAACTATTCTAATTGAGTCAAAATGAAATACCTTCCCCTTCTGCTCATTCCCCTACTCTGTGCGTGTGGAGGAGCAACAAAAAATACAACTCCAGCCCCTGCGGAAACGAAGGTAGAGCAGACGTTTACGGTAGACTTCTCTGCCGACTCTGCCTACCAGTTTGTCGTAGATCAGTGCGACTTTGGTGCGCGTACACCCAATTCTGCGGCTCATAAGGCTTGTGGCGACTATCTTGTAAAGAAATTTGCTGATTATGGCTTACAGGTAACGGAACAAAAAGCCGACCTTACTGCGTGGGACGGCACCATACTTAAGGCGCGCAATATTATAGCCAGTCACAACCCCGAGGCGGCGAAGCGCGTCTTGGTATGCGCGCACTGGGACTGCCGACCCTGGGCGGACAACGACCCAGATAAAAGCAACCACCGCACTCCCGTGATGGGCGCCAACGACGGTGCGAGCGGCGTGGCGGTGATGTTGGAACTCGCCCGCCAATGTAGCGCCATCAATCCCTCAATCGGCATCGACTTCATCTGTTTTGATATGGAGGACTACGGCGTGCCCTATTGGGAACAGCAACGCGCGCCGCACGACGGTTCTGACTGGTGTCTCGGCTCGCGCTACTGGGCGCAACATCCCCATGTGGCAGATTACAAGGCGGAATTTGGGGTGCTTCTCGATATGGTGGGAGGCAAGGATGCCAAGTTCTGTTATGAAGGCTACTCTTTGCGCTATGCCCGCAGCATTGTTGCCCGCATATGGAGCACTGCGGCGCGCTTGGGATATAAGCATTATTTTGCGCAGCAGGATGGTAGTTGGGCGACCGACGACCATGTGCCCGTCAACGAACTGCGCGCCATTCCCTGTATCGACATTATTCCCTACGTGGATAATAACAACAGCAACTTCGGCGCTACTTGGCACACCGTAAACGACACGCCTGAAAACATCTCCCGAGATGCGCTCAAGGCCGTGGGACAAACCATGGTAGAGGTGCTTGCCGACGTGAAACCCTAATGACTGCCGCATAACTAAACTACACACTATATATATTATGAGTATCAACGAACTTCAGGACGAAGTAATTGAAGAATTTGCAGAACTGGAAGACTGGATGGACCGCTACCAGCTGCTCATCGACTTAGGCGAAGACCAAGAGGCATTGCCCGAAGAACATAAGACCACAGACAACCTGATTGACGGATGCCAGAGTCGCGTGTGGCTCGTATGCGAAGCGCAAAATGGCGTACTCCATTTCTCAGCCGAGAGTGATGCGCTCATCGTAAAGGGCATTGTAAGCCTGTTGCTACGCGTCGTAAACGACCATACGGCACAGGAAATTCTCGACGCCGACCTCTATTTCATCCGCGAAATAGGCCTGACAGAACACCTCTCCCCCACCCGCTCCAACGGATTACTTGCTATGATCAAGCAAATTAAGATGTACGCCCTGGCGATGCAGGCGAAGGGGTAAGAAATAAAGGTGCTGAATAAGCAATGTGACTCCTTTTTGAAAGAAAAACACCTCATTTCTGCACAAAAGTACCATTTCTGTGCAGTGCGGTGTGTTATTTTCCCGAAAATCTTTTGCCAATTAAAGAAATAGGGTTACTTTTGCATATCGAAAACAGATAGTTTAAACATTATTAACTTAATAACAACTAACGACTATGTCTGAAATTTCAGAAAAGGTAAAGGCAATCATCGTTGAAAAGCTCAGCGTTGACGAAGCAGATGTAAAGAACGAAGCAAGCTTCGCAGGTGACCTCGGTGCAGATTCACTCGACACTGTAGAACTCATCATGGAACTCGAAAAGGAATTCAAGGTTACAATTCCTGATTCTGACGCAGAAAAGATTTCTACTGTAGGTGATGCTATTGCATACATCGAAGAACACGTAGCTTAATTCTTCGTCTCACAACGATCATCTTTTATAGTTGACCGCTGACAAGGTTTAACGTATAGCGTTTGAGTAGTGCAGCGTCACGTTGCAACTATATATCAACGTTACACGTTAAACCTTTTTCTTTCTTAAAACATTCCGTCTGAGAAGAAAGAGTCACGCGGACACTTTCCACTGAATCATTATTCCTCATTTACTCATTTATAGGTCAGTGCAGCCTAAGCGCAAGTCGCATGGCAGGCAAGCCTAATAAGATCGATTCTTATTAGGCCTGTTATTGTGCGTAGTACCTACACATTAAGACAGGAACAAATTATGGAATTAAAAAGAGTTGTAGTAACAGGTCTTGGTGCCCTCACTCCCCTTGGTCACACAGTAGAAGAAACTTGGGAAGCTCTCAAGAGCGGTAAGAGTGGCGCTGGTCCTATCACACACTTCGACGCATCACAGTTTAAGACTCAGTTTGCGTGTGAAGTGAAGAACTTCAATGCTGCTGACTATATCGACCGTAAGGAAGCACGCAAGATGGACATCTATGAACAGTACGCTGTAGTTGCTGCCATGGAAGCCATGAAGGACGCTAACTTCGACATGGAAACACTTGACCGCACAAAGGCAGGTGTGGTGCTCGGCGTAGGTATCGGCGGTATGCACACATTTGAAGAAGAATGTTCTAACTATGCAGTGAACGGCAAGGAAATGGGTCCCAAATTCAGTCCCTTCCTCATCCCCAAGATGATTGCCGACATCGCTTCTGGTCAGATTTCTATCATGTACGGTCTTCACGGTCCTAACTACACTACAACCTCAGCTTGTGCATCTTCTACTAATGCTATTGCTGACGCTTTTAACCTCATCCGCCTCGGAAAGGCTAATGTAATGGTGACTGGTGGTGCTGAAGGCGCTATCTACCCCTTGGGCGTAGGTGGTTTCAATGCAATGCACGCACTTTCTACACGCAACGAAAGTCCTGAAACAGCGAGCCGTCCCTTCTCGGCTTCTCGCGACGGTTTCGTTATGGGTGAAGGTGCTGCGATCCTTATTCTCGAAGAATTGGAACACGCTAAGGCTCGTGGTGCTAAGATCTATTGCGAATTAGCAGGTTGTGGTATGTCGGCAGATGCTCACCACATCACAGCTTCTCACCCCGAAGGTCTCGGTGCATGCCTCGTAATGCAGAACGCACTTGAAGATGCTGAAATGAAGCCCGAAGACATCGACTACATCAATGTACACGGCACATCTACTCCCGTAGGTGACATCTCTGAGGTTAAGGCGATTCTCAAACTCTTCGGTGAACATGCTTACAAGCTCAACATCAGCTCTACAAAGTCAATGACAGGTCACCTTCTCGGTGCAGCTGGTGCTTTGGAAGCAATGGCAAGCTGCCTTGCTGTAAAGCATGACATCGTTCCTCCCACAATCAACCACGAAGAGGGTGACAACGATGAAAACATTGACTACAACCTTAACTTCACCTTCAATAAGGCGCAAGAACGCACCGTGAATGCAGCGCTCAGCAATACTTTCGGTTTCGGAGGTCACAACGCTTGCTGCATCATGAAGAAGTATAAAGGATAAATTAAGGTGAAAGGTAAAAGGGTGAAGGCGAAAAGGACTATTCAGACAGAATGGCAACCTTCTCAACCGCCCAACCTTACAACCTCATAAACCTTACAAAACATTTATACACTTTGAGGGAGGGGTTAGGAGAAGTTTGTAACCGCACAACTTGTCCTAACTCCTCTACTCCTATAATTTGTAACGAAAAACAAAATGTTACGCAGATTGATAGATAGGTTGAGACTCCCCTTCCGCAAGGATCGCGAACTGCGCTCAGCGCTCTTCCGCATCCTCGGATTCTACCCTCAACATATTGAATACTATAAAATTGCCTTTGCCCACAAATCACAAGCGCTTCGCGATAAGAATGGCAAACCGCTCAACAACGAGCGTTTGGAATTCTTGGGAGATGCTGTGCTTGAATCGGTGGTGAGCGACATTCTCTTCCACCATTTTGAGAAGCGCCATGAGGGATTCCTTACAGCTACGCGCTCCAAAATCGTACAACGCGAATCGCTCAACCGCTTGGCAAAGGAAATGGGGATTGACAAACTCATTCAAACTTCCACGCGCAATCATAATGCCCACTCTCACCTTGGTGGCAATGCCTTTGAAGCACTCATGGGCGCCATCTACTTAGACAAGGGTTACAAGACCTGCCAGAAATTTGTACAGAAGCAAATTTTAGGGCGCTTGATGGACCTTGACGGGGTGGCAAACAAGGAAGTAAACTTCAAGAGCAAACTCCTGGAATGGTGTCAGAAGAACAAGTTGAAGCAGGACTTTGTCATGCGCCTCGACGATAGTGACAAGCAAAAGGAACCCCTTTTCTACTGCACCGTAGTCATCGAATCCATCGAGTTTGGTTATGGCAAAGGATTCTCAAAGAAGGAAGCGCAACAGCAGGCTGCACGAGAAACGCTCACAATGTTGCGACGCGATGAGAATGTGGTAGACAGCGTATTCCGTTCTAAGGAGAAGCGCACCGCTATGGAGGCCAACGAAATGGCTGTTCTCCCAAAGATCGATGAGATTGAGAACGACCTTCTTCGTGAACAGCAGCAGCCCAAGCGTGAAGTGAAGCCACAACCAACTACGGAAAAACAACAGACTGCAGCTAAGAAACAGCAGCAACCAGCAGTCGCAACGGAGCAGAAGAAGGCTACCAACGTGAAGAAAGAACCTGCCATCCAGGAAGAAGCACCCAGGGAAAGCAAGAAGGAGAAGCAACCCACTCCTGAGGTTAAAGAAGCGAAAGATACGAAACCATCAGCTCCTGAGGCACCTCAAAAGACAAAGAAGGAGGGTAAACTTTCACACTTGAACCTTGCTGCTATTGCAGAAGCGGCCATCGCAGAGGCTGAGACCGACACACGACACTTCCCCACTGTTGTAGAGGAACACGCTACTGCCGTAGTGGCAATACAACCTCATTCAACAGCGGTGGTAGCAAAGGAAAAGCACACCACAGCAGTTGTCACTACCGAACCTCCCCGTAAACGTGAAGTCGTGGTGGTGGAAGATAAGAAACAGGCGGTTCTAACCAAAGAACAGGAACAAGCACCTGCTGTAACAAGTACAAGTAATGTACCAGTCGAAACTTCCGAGACAGAAACTCCCAAAAAGGAAAAACGCAAGCGCCACAAAGTTTCGCGCATTGCCGAGTTTACCCAAACGGAAGTGAAATCTGAAGAGGAGGTGGAAGCGGAACGCCAACGCATCGTTGAACAACGCGAGGAGAAGCGTCGTAACAAGCGCATCAACCGTGAATCCGACCGTGCGAAAAAGAGTTTGGAAACCCTCACACAACCCCTTGAAGAGGTAGCAACAAACGACATTCTGGCGGAAGAATCATTGGACAGCACTGAACAACAAGCGCCCGAAGCGCCACAGCAACCTGCGGGCGAGCACCTCTCGAACTCTGCAAAGCGTCGCTTACGCCGTAAGCGTGCTGCTGAACGCGCACAGCAAGAGAAAATTGCTACAACGGAAACACCAGAGGTGACTGCTGAAACTACTGAAACTGAACAGCAACAGGAAGAAACTACTGCAAAACCTGCGGCACGTAAAAAACACCAACGCGGAAATAGTCGCAAGCGCCGTCGCCAACAGGCAACGGATGGTGGTGATGCGACAGCAGCACCGGCAGAAGTATAATTCGGTGCAGGACATTTCACCTGTTTATAACACAGAAAAAGTGCGAAAAACGACGTTCGTTTTTCGCACTTTTTTATTTACAGGATTGCCTCCGCACTTATGGAATCAATCCCCTTTTGCAACAATACCCAATGTTTTGAGAATTATGATTACATCCCCTTTGAGGGAAGCCGTTTCAAGATAGCGGAGGTCCATTGATAAGCGCTCCAACATCTTCTCCATCGTGTCGGTATAACCGTTGTAAATCGTAGCGTCGGAAGTAATACCCGGACGCATTTGATAGAGAAATTCGTAGCGCACGTCGTGCTGCATAATTTGGTCGATGAAAAACTTTCGCTCGGGGCGATACCCTACGAAAGACATGTCGCCCTTCAAAACGTTCCACAACTGCGGGAGTTCGTCAAGGTGGTGTTTGCAAAGGAATCTTCCTATCGAAGTGTGTCGCTCATCTTGCTTCTGCGTCAACATAGGAGTGCCGTTTTCTGCATCTTGACGCATCGAACGAAACTTATAAATAAGGAAAGGTCTGCCCGCCATCCCAATACGCTCTTGGGAGAAGATGGGACTCCCTTCGCGTTGCACTTTCAGGACAAGATAAATCACTAAAAACAGCGGACTTAACACCACAAGACCCACAACAGCCCACACAACATCAAAAACTCGCTTCACAGCAAGTTGCCATGAAGCCATACGCACGGGGATAAAGGTGCTGTCGTTTCTGCGATTGTGTGTAGTGGAAATCATAAAGTGTGTTAGATACTATTGAACAACTGGAAAGTGTAAAGAATACCTACACCTCAGTATGTTAATAACGCAAGTAGTACAATTTTATTGCAAAGGTATTAAAAAGTTAGGTACGAAAATTAAGAACCCCGTGAGGGATAGGGATAAAATACGTACCTATCATTTTTTTACTCCAACGACCTCACTGATAATATTTTTTGCGTAAATTTGCATCCGCAAGAGGAATCCTCATTCCTAAAATAGGATTACAGGTACGAAGTTTGCATAACTCCCATCACGGGCCAGACTGGATTTGACAGCGGGTAGATGGTAAGAGTAAGCATGCAGTGCGGGTGTGGGCGGGCACTATAATCTCGGCTCTCGAAAATTTAATTGGCGAAAACAACTACGCTCTCGCTGCTTAATCGAAGTATAGTAGATTAGCTTTATTTCGACACCAGGTGTTGAAACGAGACATCTCCCTGTTGCCCATTTCCTGAGGCGTTCAGAACTGGAGGTGCAGTAATATCAGGAATAGTCTGCGGTGGCCTCGCGCCAAAGATGAAATTCTTAGAGGATAAGGTTATAGTTGGTGGCTCTGGTCTTGCTATAACACGAAAACTTAGGCAGAGATAAGCATGTAGAAAGCTTTTGGTATCCCCGTTTGGACGAGGGTTCAATCCCCTCCTGGTCCACAAAGAACAAGTCAGGTGTATTGCTCAATGAGCGATACACCTGACTTGTTTGTTTTGCGTTTCAATATTTGAATTTATCAAAGCCTCAGCATGGTAAAAGTACCTATCCCTGAAATGTTATCGCCTGCTTGGCAAATTCCTTAGGCTCTTTAACTATTGGAGCCAATGAAGTAAGTTGTGCATCAGACAAGTTCCACCATTTAGATTGTAAAAGTAGGTTGATGGTTTCTTTATCAAACCTATAACCAATAACCTTTGCAGGAACTCCAACGACTATGCTATAAGGAGGCACATCCTTTGTAACGACCGCGCTCGCACCAATAACCACACCATCACCTATTGACACACCTGACTTGATAACGACTCCGTGCCCAATCCACACATCATTGCCAATACGAGTCCGTTTATACATTTCATAGGGGTGCTTCGCAAAGCGCTTTGAGACCCCACTTCCTGCTACATCAATAAACATTGGCGATGTTGAAGCCCATTCCATAGGATGTTCTGCACCACCAATAAAGATATGATCAGACAAACTACAAAAAGCACCGATATCCGTGCAATCAAAGTGACAATCGTATCCTACGTAGGTGTACTTGCCAACGGTACATTTTACTAAATCTGTGCCTGAGTATATAGTAGCCGTTTTATCAACTTGACTATCGCGAACACAAGTTCCACGAAGTTTCTTCATCAATTTGGCATATAAAAATTTTAAATTCATCCGATAACAGATTTGAATATTGACATTTGATAATAGGGCGTCCAATAATTATCGATTTCATTATAACAAGCCTGGCGCACTGCTTCGCGAGCATCTTTATGGCACGCAAACCATTGTTGGATACACGAAGTCAATGAATCTGCATTGTCATGCTCAAAAAAGTCTCCTGTAACTCCCTGCTGGATGGCTTCAAACTCGGGCATCTGCCATGCAAAATTATTGTTCGTAATTACGGGTGTGCCATAGGTCATTGCATGAACAGCAGTAAGACCTACATTTCCTGGGGATACACAGAGGTCGGCGTTAAAAAGAAGTTTTGCATTATCTTCCTCATCATAGCACGCACCATAAAACCATACGTTAGAACTGATGCCGAGTTGCGCTACCATTTGTTCCAAATCCGCTCGACTCTCTCCGTCGCCCACTAACACAAGATTGTAGTTGCCCTCACTTTTTTTCAGTGCTTGGAGCAGCAGTTCCAAACGCTTAATCCTTGTCAAGCGACCAATGAAAATTAGTGTTGGTTTGTCGTTGCCAAAATGCTCTTTATAGACCTCAGAAACTACTTGCTTCTCGCGAAGCGCTACTTGATTTTGGTGGTAAAGCGAATTGTGCACGACATAAAGGTTGTCCTTCTGATAACCTTGCTTTCGGGCAACCTCCTTTGCGTAATCCCCGTAAAGGAAAGTTGCATCGCTCATGGAGAAGAACCACCTTTTCAGTAATTTCTTTACGCAGCCCTCCTTACCATACCATCCGTGACTCCATAAGTACACACGCTTACGACGCAAAATAAAGCGACGCAAGAACAAGAGAATCCAAGTTGAAACACAATAAAGTTCACCCAATAGGAGGAGCGTATCATGCATCTTCAAGAGTGAGGGGACACCTTCCTGGTAATAAAGGGGACCCACCAACTTTCTATTTTTTATGGTCTTAACGCTTTTGAGTAAGGATAAATCCAACCCTTTGATATCAGAAGCATTGTTGCCGAAGACCCAATGGCTGTCATATTCTTGCTCAAAAAGTCTATAAATCCCTTCTCGGTACTTTTGAGCAAAGTTATATACTATGCAAAGTTTCATACCCCCTCCTTCTTCATGGTGTTAAGTTTGTCCAGCAATTCTTTAAGCATGGCATAATGCGGATGTGGTTTCCCCAACATTTTTTTAAGGCATTCACGCCAGTACCGCATACGATACCATTGAATGGAGCGCTGGATTGTCACATGAGTAGCGATACCACGCTTGACATTTCGGCGTATAGCAACGTCTACAAGTTTGAGTTCATAAGCTACACTTGGGGGACGCTCAGAAGTGAGGTGCAAATACCTCAATGATTTATCGTAACGAAAATGCGCTCCAAACAGCCGCTTAAATTTGTAATGAATGTCGTTCTCCTCTCCATACATGAAAAACTCTTCATCAAACAAACCAATCTCCTCAAACTTATCCTTACGCACATAGAAGCAGGAACCCGAGAAATACATTAGGGAGGGTATATACCATTCCGCCCTATTGGAAAGCGCCTCTATACAACTGCGCAAATATCCATTAAGCATTTGTGTGCAGCAGAAGGAACTTTTGCTCGGCATCGTAGGTGTATACCACTGCTTCATGCCATACATGATGAGCTGTTTGTCCTTCGCGAAGGCCTCAAGAGGCTTTGCGAAGAAGGGGGATGCCAAACGCACATCGGGATTCATAATCAAAATGACAGGGGCTGAGGCTTGGCGGATACCCACATTATTGCCCTGACCATACCCTCCATTCTTGGAGTTCTTAATCAACACGATGTCTTCCCCCCACACATTGCGTAATTCCATAAACATCTTATCGGACTCACGACTGTTGTTGTCAACAACGATAAGCTCGATCTGCGACAAAGGGATATCTGCATAATCTTGAATACTGCGGACGCAGTCAAATATATCCTTTTCGGAGTTGTATGTAACAATGATTATAGAAACGCTCTTCATGTATTTCTTATTTATATGCTCAAGGACGAATCCTCGTCTTGCTTTAAATGATACACCTTCACCCAATCTATGTCCATATAAGCAGGGAAGGTGGTGGAATCGGTGCCTTCCGACCAAGATTTTGGAGGATACACCTGCATATGAAGCATGAGGAAGGATGTTATGCCGTAGTGAAATTGGTGCTCTTCCTCAGGTAAGCGAGGGTAGCGCAACGTTTCACAACCGTTGACAGCAAAGATGATTTCTTCGGGAAGAATTTCTACACTATACGTGTTATATTTCTCAAACTTAACATCCGATTTGTGCTGATGATTGGGGCGATACCAATTCTTACGGTCTCGAAGGGTATAGGCATTGTGTGCCGTTTGGTAGGCAAATGTGTTTTTATCCACATACTCCATAATGTCCAACTCTGTATAGTAAGGGCTTTTGGTGGTGCGATAGGCCTTTTCCTCTGGCAATGTCCAAATAGCTGGCCAGGTGCCCTGTGCACCCTTAATTCGTGCGCGTACTTCAACTTTTCCGTAGCGAATAGGGGCTTTCCCTTCCGATGTAATGCCGCCCGTGAGATACTCCGCCGTATCCGTAGGGATGTAATCGGCATTATGTCGGGCATAAAGGCGCAAGCGACCGTGCTTAAACTCATAGAAACGCTCATCAGGGGTAAAGTGCATAAAACTACGCACACCATTTACGCGCTTCATCTTGCTCCATAGCAACGTGTCGAGTGCCTTGCCATCAAATTCATCACTCCATACCAATTCATAGAGCTTGTCACGTACGGAAGTCTTCTGCGCGCAACTGCTGATAAGGGGGAGAAAACTGCAAAAGAGCACGAGGAATTTGCCAATGGCTGCGGGTTTCCACACCTGCTCATAACGGCGAGCGGCATAAAGGTTGAAGAACAACGGAAACATGCGAGCTAACTTTGCTGGGAATATACAAAGTAACCATGTCGTTAAAACAACTTGCAGTGTGAACAATATCCCCCACCCTGTGGAATGCTGCTTCACCGTTGTCGCCAAACGTTTTGCAAACCACTGGGGTGCTTCATTGCGCAATACGGTGATGTAGATGTGTATCGCACCTTGATACAACTGGCGGTCATATCGGTGTCCAAACTTACCTTGCACCGCCTCGTAAAAGAAACTGACAGCATAAAGATTGCTTTCTAAGTGCTCCGGAGAATTGATTTTCTTAGATATAGACCCCGTTACGCCATGACGGTAGGCATAGTCAGGAGGACAAGCAGCGTATTCATACTTCATTCCCGCAAGAATGCACTGCAGATTGAATTGTGCGTCCTGCAAAGAGCGTAACTTCAAGTCCCATGTCACGCCTTTCTTCAACAGAGAGGAACGACGATAAATGTTATTCCAAACGACAAAGGGAAGTCGGCGGGCACAAAATGCAGCAACATCGTCTTGGAAGATGGGATATCCATAGATATTAAACGAAGGTGTCGCATTAAACACTCCATCTCGGTAAGAGGCGGAACGGAACACCATGAAGTCCAAATCCGGTCTCTCTTGCAGCGCCTTTACTCGCTGTTCTAACCCATAAGGTGCGATATAGTCGTCAGAATCAAAGAAACAGATAAACTCACCCTTCGCTCTTGCGAGTCCTTCATTGCGACACGTCTGCGCACCCTTGGGTTGCTGCTCACGCTTCAAGTAATGAATGCGCGCATCCTGCTTTGCGAACTCAGCCACTCGCTCATAATGCTCCGCATCAGAGCCGTCGTCAACGGCAATCACCTCCCAATCCTGAAAGGTACTCGCTTGAATGCTCCGAAGCATCTCAACCACGTAATCAGCATGGTTGTAAACGGGCATAACTATGGAGAGCGTTACTTTATGTGGCATAAGTCACCGAGGATGTTGAGAAATTCTTGAGTGTAGAAGGAGTTTAAACCGGCAGCTGAGGTAAATGTCATTTCGCCAAAGTAAGGTTTTCCGTCCACTTCGTAGAAGTCAACGCGCAGTTCGGGGAAATCCTTTGAAAGGATACTTGCCGCCTGCAACATGCGTTCCAGGGACTTCGGACGAGGTATCGGTTTGGACGACAAAACATAGTGTGACGTAGAATTGGAATACTTGGGAAGCATCACCCAGTCTAAATCATATACGCCTACTTCACAGGCCTCTTTCGTGCGATTGTGACATGCCCAGATGTAGGCGGGAGTGCCACGAAACGCCCATATTTTGTAATCAACGAGTGAGGTAGAAGCAACTTGCTGCTTTGTATTGTCCAAAAGTTCTTCGGCAATAATGCAGGGTTTAATCTTATTGTAATGAGGTTCCCCCATAATGCGTCCAAACTGTTTCGTCAGGAGTTTTCCGAAATAAGTCGTCCAATAAGTCTTGTCCAGCGTTTCCTTGTCGCGACAAATAAGTGCATCACCACTTCCATGGTTTGTTTTCATCACAAACTGATTGGGGAGACTGTCCCAATCAATATCTTCAGCGCGGTCCCACTTTCCGTAGAGGCGCACGAGCATATCTTCCAGTCCGCACTCTTTGATGTATTCTCGCACACGATATTTATCGGCCAAAGAAGTCCAACGAGTGGTGTCCGAATGGAACTTCAGCCACTGAATTTTTTCGTTAATATCCTTTGGATTATTCCAATCCATCCAACGCCCGAATGAGTGGCGGAAATGAACAGCTGCAAGTGTCTTGGGAGAGACGTAGCCAAGGATGAAAAATATGATTTTCCAAATGAGTTCTTTCATTTTTTTACAACGTGTTTTTCAGGGTGAAAACAATATGAAATATGCGCTCCCTTAGGCGCGACTTAAGGCGCACAAAGCGTAATTTTGTTTTTCTTGTTTAAGCCCTTGTTTCAGCTCAAAAAGGTTGGGATGGCAAGATGTGTATTTTCACCTTTTGCGGTTCAGATTATCAAAACCCAAAAGCATGCTTGAGGCGCTCTGAAGGTTGCATCTTCTTCATCTTTTGCACCCATTGCAACATTTCTGCCGTATGCTCGCCGAAGACAGGTACGCCGCATGCCATTTGAAAAATCCACACACCTCCAAATTGAAGATTTCCTTCTATTAAAACGACATCCCCCTTTTCATCAATCGTTAAATCCCAATTACTAAAACCGACCTGTGGCATTGCATAATGGAGGCGCAAAGCTGTCTCTATAATCTTCGGAAACAGAGGTATTGTATAACCTGAGAAACGAAGCGAAGTATCTGGATGCTCATAGAATCTTTCGCCATACTTCGTGCTAGCGTAGTCATAAAGTTGCCCCTTATCATTTATACCTATGAATAGCCCTCCCTGAGATGCATTATCCACATCCATATCCCCCTTTCCTATACGCAAGACAGTGGGTGCAACGTGAATCTGATCCTTCCAACGATAAGTGAACACACGGAAGGTGTTCACACTACGGGGATAAATTTTTTGCAATGACTCATGACACACCAAGCATTCCTGAACGACGAAATCATTCCCCATTTGCGCTAGAATGTCTTTTATCGGTTGCTGACTTTTAAGGTCTATGCCTTCCTTCACCTCCACTAAGCAACAACTACGCCCCCCCATCGAACCAACAGATGGTTTGATGAACATACGGCTACGATTGTGCAATGTTTCAAGAATCTTATCAAGCGTTGTAGGGCAGTTATCCGCGTCCAAATAAAAGCCTTTTATGCACGAACAAATAACCTGTGGTGTCTTTACTCCAACTGACTTGGCTATGTGGGGCATCACGTTTTTATCTTCAAACACTGAGTTGTAAGCATCAAAGATATTCATGAAGTGATCCAACTCAGGGATGTAAATATCTTCGGTCATAAAGGCAGGCGAAAACGAATCAGAATAAGCGGCATACGTGCGGTGGCAAGTATAATCAACCTTACGCCCATAGTTGCTGAGATAGAATTCATCAATTGCCTTTTCCTGCTCCTGTGTCAGATGAAAATCCTTGATGCTCTCGATTCTTTTGGGATCGAAAATCACGCGGTGCTGTATGCGCTTATGGAAGGAACGGAACTTACGCTCTTGAAGTTCCCTTCCCCACTCCGCAAGGGTATGTATAATACGTCTGAGAATCATTCGTTTGTTTTCTTAAATTTGGAAGTTACTGTTGAGAGTAAATAACCACGTTCTTGAACATTTAAAGCAAACATCCAGATAGTTGCAATGCCCACAATGGTAGTCACCATCCCCGTCAGGATAATGCGCCAAATACTTGCTTCAAACACCAACGTGGAAGCGTAAGCCACACCACCCACAAAAAGAAGGGGCGGTATTATCTTAAATACCACGTTTCGCAAGTAAGAACCGAGCGTTTCACCTGTGTTATAGCATATATAAACAATAGAGGTTACTGCACTCAGGAATTCAAATACCCAATAGAATACAAAAGCCTCTGCAATGCTTAATCCCGCCTCTACACCGAAATACATGGCAGGCAGGGTAAGTGTCTTGACCGTAAAACTCAATAATGTGAAGTTGCGAATCCTTCCCGATGCCGACACGATGAGTGTCAACCCAACCGCCAACTGGTCGGTGAGTGCGGATATCAGGATTACGGCACAGAAGGCTATACATAAGGGAGGCACTTGCTTTAACCATACGCCCAATATCGCAGGGAGTTCTGCCACAATGGGAGTTACCACCAACATAAGTATGAGGAATCCAAACTTACAGGCCGTTTCCGATAAACGTATGGCGCGTTGGTGGTCGCCAGCTCCTTCTGCTTTGATGATTTGAGGTTTAATGGAGTTGTGGATTGCCGAAGAAAAGAAATTTACAGAACCTTGAACTTGCGTAGCAATACCATAAGAGGAGTTGAGCAACGTTCCCTTAATCAAATGATTGAGAAGCACCGCCACACCCTGAGTGCGCACAAGAATACATCCCATACTGTAAAGACTCCATGTAGCAAACCCAGCAATCTTCTTTTGCACCTCAGTATTCCATTGCTTTGGAGAAGGCAGGATGCAACTCTCGGGATAGTTCCGTTGGCAATATATCATAAAGGCAAGGAAGTTGAACAGCATCACCAGCATGATAATCACCGCATAGGTAGTAAGGCGATAATCGCTAATGTAATAAAGGATAAATACAGCAGAGAGTTTCAACACGCCATCAAGCACTTCAATGATGGAGATATAAACGATGTTCTCGTACGAAATAAGTAGTGCACGAAAGGGAGACGTCATCAACGTCATCAGTACGGAACCAATAACGAGGATATACACCACCTTTGCCTCTGCCAACCGACTCGCATCCACTTTTAGGAAACCACTATCAAAGATATAAGCCGTAAGTGATGCCAGTATTCCTGCAAGCGCAAAACCAATGACAAGCAAAAGCAGATAACTATTGGAAAAGTAGGATTTTGCCTCTTCCTTACGTCCCGCTCCATGACAATAGGATATATGACGCTGCGTAGTAAGCGTCAAACTATTGGTAAAGAAGTTCAGAAACGAAACAACACCTGCTACCAACATATAAACACCATAGTCCGACTGCCCCAACGCGTCCATAACTATACGCGTGGAGTAAAGTGACAGAACGATATTTACGATACTACGTATGTTCTGTGTAAGGGTGTTAACTATGAGTCTCGTTTTGGGGTTCATCCGAATTTAAGGAAGAACTGGAACTTTGTCCGTAATAATAAGTTATAACGATAATAAAGAAGACTATCGGTATGGAATAAATCTCCATAAGTGACATCAGCAACAACACAACAGTCGCTGCATAAAGCGCCGTAGCCGATCTATCTTTGATCTTTTGAATTTGGAAAAGAGTATAAAGTAATACCGCAACAAAGATTGTTATCCCAGGAATACCTCCGTAAATCATAAGCCCTAAAATAAGGTTATGCGGACCTATTGCAAAAGAAGACAGATTTGAAGCATACCAATCAGCAGAAGGGAATCCGAAACCCGTCAATGGAGATGATGCAAACAAGCGCATCGCAGCATCCCACATATCCGTTCGGTAGGTAAAAGTAATGTCTTTACCGAGAACATCTACAATAAACCACGTTGCTGTCTCATTGTTTTCAATGCCCTTTCCGTTGAAACACACCAACACTTGGAACAGAACAATGACGCATAACAACCCTGTAACACAAAATCTTGGAAACTTTATACCTGGCAAACAACAGAAGATAATGAGAAGTAACAGACTCACTAAAGAAGTCATGGACTGCACCATCACCAAGAGTGCAATACAAGTAATAGTCAAAGGAATGAGCGTAACCCAAAACCACCTACTGAACTTCAAACAAACAATGTTTGCGATCATACCACACAGCAGACGTGGTCCCATCTGATTGTAATTACCTCCCAACAAGAAACCAGAAACGACATTCTCATCTTCACTTATCTGTATCCATAAATGGGGATTGGTGATCAGTTGCCACATGCCCGCATAAATGGCGATAGAAAAACCTATAAGCGCTCCTATAACAAGCGGACGAATATCGTCACGATAGTAATCAAACAAGAACAGTAATGCTGCAATACTAGCGCTACCATACACCCAATTCTTCAAGTCATTCCCATATATCATCGTTACTGCTGTTATCCAAAACAGGAAGAACAGGGAGAAAATCGTAAACCTTGAAACTCCTCGGTTGTGAGCAACCAGAAGTGCTGTTGCGCAAGTAGTGAGCAACATGATTGCCAACATAAGGTAAGAAGCCATCTGCATTTCCAAAGCCGTAAACGACAAAGAATTATACAAGGCAAAAACCAGCGCCATGAGCGCTGGTATCACCCGTTGTTCTTTAAGTCTGATTATCATTGCTGATGCTTCTTACTTTCAAAATAAACAACCATGGGAAATTACTTTCCGTATCCCAATATTTCTTTTCTTACCAACCAAAGTGTTACACAAATACCTGCTAATATGCACATACCTATAACGAAAAGCATACGCTTGGGACCTGCAGGTTTGGGCGCAACCGTTGCACTCTTAAGCACAGTAAAGGCAGGAGTATTTTCCTGAATCTTTGCCTTCATCGTCTCTAACTGTGTAGAAAGCGCAGTATAAGCATTGAGTTTCAACGCACGCTCTGTTTCAAGACTCTCACGCTTTGAAATCGCCGACTGGCGGATTACATTATTGTGACTGTCACAAAACTGACTGTAATCCAAGGTTGCCTTATTGTATTCATTGAGCGCCGAATCCACCAGAGTCTGATAGTATTGTGCATCCATACGTGCCTTGCTAGTGCGATACATCACAATGAAATCTTGCAAACGCGCACAAACGGAATCCGTCAAAGTTGCAGCAACAAGAGGATCTTGGTCGGTCACAGTAATCGTAATGACTTCCGTCTTTTTATCCACCGTACAGAGAATTTTCTGCTGCACAATTTCCATCAGGATAAAATCCTTCTCCGACATTCGAAAGGGATCTACCCCCGCAGCCGACCCTGCACTCTTTTTATTATCATCCTTGAAAAGTGACACCACCCATCTCTTCGCAGCACGAAATGGTGCAGTAAGCGGATTTGATAGTTGATGCTTCTTCATGTAAGTATAATAGTCGGTGTCTATCGCTCCGTCCTCCGTCTTTACCTGAATGTCATACAGACTAACGATAAATTCGGGCGATTGAAACAACTCGGGATAAAGAGTCGGATAAATCGCGTCCGACCCACCGCCCATAGCACCTATATTAAATCCAAAAGAAGAAGCGATACTGGAAAGTCCTCCTGCTGATTCACTTGCATATTCTGGAGCAAGAGCCACACTACTTCGATAGTATCTCGGTTGAGGAAAAATCCAGATGCACGAGAGTACAAACACGATAGGAAGCGTTATGACATACACCTTTTTATGCTGCATGAGAATTTCCCAACAGCGCGCCAAATTGATATTATGTTGTTTATTTTCCATGACTATGAAAGGGGGAACGTTGAACGTTTAAAGTTTAACAACGACTCAAGACTGTTCGTTAATCGTTAAACCCTAAACGTTAATCGTTCAAAAATATTACTTAGTAGCATTCAAGAGTGAAACGATCACACCCGCTAAAGCGGCAACACCCGAACCAATACCAATCATTTCAGTTGTTGACATCTTACGACGTGTCTGCTTTGAGGGAACAACGATTTCTATGCCGGGTTGGATATCCTTCTTTGAACTGCCCTTAAGTTTCACAACACTTCCATTTGCCTGAATTCCATAAACGCGCTTCTTCGCAGCATTTCCGCTGTATCCACCTGCATGCTTGATGTAATAACTGAGACTCTTGCCCTCTTCATAACTCATACTTACAGGATACATTACTTCGCCACTCACCTTAATGATGTTACTGCATTCAGGCACTTCCAAAATGTCACCCTCACGAAGGAGAAGGTCGTGACTCGAACCGGGTTCTTCCAGCGCACGTTGTAGGTTGATCGCCACAGGGAAGGTGTTCGATGTCTTCATCTTCAAAGAGAGCAAAGAGTCGGCAATTTGCATATTCAAATCCTTACCTTCCTTCAATCCGTCTTCATAGAGTTGAATTTGAGCCTTGAGATTGGCTTGATCACGTTGTTCCATCTCTTCCTTTGTCATGATACGCGTCAAACGCGCTCCGTTGACATAAGCAAGTTTTGTAAATCCACCACAGTCCTTAATCAAATCCGACAAACGGTAGTTCTTACTTGTTATCGTATATTGTCCGCCAAAGTTCACTTCTCCCTGCACGAACACACTACGTTGCTCTTCGTATGCAGGACTCTTACGTACCACTACAATATCATGAGGTTGAAGGTAGAATGTTGTATCTTGACGAACAGCATAACGCTCATCCAATGAGAACGTAAAACTTTCCGAGCGCGATTCTCCGCATTGCTCTGATTCGTGATCACGTATGCGACGGAATACATCTACACGTGCCAAAGAACCTGCCTCAGTGATACCACCTGTCTGCAAGATAATGTCCTGAATAGTTGTATTGTCAGCAAATGGATACGTACCTGGGTAAACCACTTCACCCTTCACATCGATGACACGCTCACCGATCATCTCTGACTTACTGGGTACGAACAACACATCGTTATTCTTTAATTCTACATCAGCACTTGTTCCATTGAGTATGCCGTGTACGTCTACATTCATCATACGAATGGTCAAGTCCTTGTTCTCGCGGTGCATAATTGCCACTCCCTCATAGGCGTCTTCACTGAAACCTTCAGCAGCAAGAAGCAACTGACGCACGGTCTTGATATCTTCACCCAACTCAAACTGACCTGGATACTTCACCGCCCCACGCACTTCCACACGATTCATAAAGCGTGCACGAATGCTGTCAACCTGCACTTGGTCTTCGTCAGTCAACTGGAAGATTGGCATGCGCTCTTCGGTAACGGTGTGTACACTGTATTCACTCCCTGCTTTGCGCGTAATGCGTACACTCTTGGTAAACGCATTACCAGAGAAGTTTCCAGCATAACGCAACAAGTCTGCCACCGTTTCATCCTTTTTCATCTCATACCACATCGGGCGCTTCACGCTTCCCTTAATCTGCACAAGATTATTGTAAGCCCCAACGATAATAATGTCGTTATCTTGAAGCCCTATATTTTCAACTCCATTACCATTGAGGATGTAATCATATACGTCTAATGTGCTGGACAATTTTCCTCCACGAAAAATCTGGATGTCACGCAACGAACCAATCTTACTGATACCGCCAGCCATGTACAAGGCATTGAAGGCACTGGAAAGAGCACTCAAGGTGTATGAACCGGGCACTTCTACTTCACCCATCACCTGTACCTGCACATTACGTGCTTCCATTAGTGAAAGGTCCACACTACATCCACTGTAATAAGCACTCAATTTACTCTTTAACACTTGCTTGGCACGCTCTACCGTAAGGCCAGCCAACTTAATAGGACCGATTCCGTCCACTACAACATACCCGTCGGAGGTAATGGATGCTTCTATCGTCTGCTGACTCGTTCCCCACACATTTACCATCACCTGATCACCTGCACCCAACACATAGTTGGCAGGCGTTGTGAGATTAGCAGGGGCCTGGAAAGTTAATTTCTTTGAACTAAAGATGTTGCGACCAAAGACTTGACGTTGCTCTTTTTCAGTTAGTCCTAAAAAATCCTGACTACCACCATCAACCTCTGCTTCATCTTGGTTTAAACCCAATTCCTCAGCACGCGATTGCGCAGCTTCGACTAAAAGGTCGCTTTCACTTGTAGCACTACTTTTCTTCGATTTCTGCTTAGAACCGCTTTCTGCTTCCTGGCGGAGTTTCTCTGCCTTCCGGCGAACACGCTGTAACTGACTGGTGGTCACACCCTTCTTTATCAGCTCCGCAGCCATCTGCTGCTGAGAAGTACCCTTCTGTGTTTCTGCCACCACGTATTTCAGCACTTGGTCGTCGGTCATGGCCGACTGCGCCCCGGCAAAGATACAGGAGAAGAGAAAAGCTGTAAAAAGTATGATTCTGTATTTCATAGTTGCAATAGAGTTTGAGTGCTGTAAAAGTTGTATTCTAAACTGCGGTTAAAATTTGCGGAACACCAAGCGCTTGTCGTCCGACACGAGTATCATGCGCTTACTTCCTAACTGTTCGATATTAAATTCATCTGCACATCCCATAATCCCGTAAGGTTCCATAATGGTGGTCGCAGGGTCTGTAAGCAAACTGTCCTTAACATCAAAACTCAGATACACTTTGTTAACATTAAGCGTTGTACCTGTACGCTCAAAGCGACAATAGGCGTGATAGACATCTTTGCCCGACTTGTCATCGTGATACATCACTTGATTCTTGGAATAAATCTGTAACAGGTCTAAGTTTACATTCCAATAGATTCCTTTTTCCGTCACATCTTCTTCCACCTCCTGTGCAGCAGTAAAGGTTGTCATCTGCTGCAAGTGCCACATACCGTCCAACTCATCGTTTTTAGGTAGTTTGTCGCAAGAGAACACTCCTACCGTGAGAAGCACGAAAAGACCTATAATTTGTTTCATAACAATTCCATACGTATTATTTCAGCAACAATCCGGTTTTCTTAATGGAGAAAGTCACTCCAAAGTTATTCCCGAGTTGTTCACCACGGTCAAAAGCTACGGCAGCAGTTGCCTGCCAACCCTTATGCTTTAATTTTTTGAAATGATTAAAATCATAACCCACTTCCGCAAGTCCACTCGTCATATACTTTCGCTTCAAATAGGGTTCGGTGTACGTGCCAAGATGTGTAGCATAACTCAGCAGCAAGCGGTAATTCAGTCCCTCAACTGGAGTGCCCTCAATACCTACGTGGTGCGCCACAAAGCGATTGCTCAAAAAGGTCAAATCGCCCGTCTTTGCATAAAGCGGAGAGGTGAAAAGGGGATTACCCATTGCTTGTCCCCAATGTTGCCACCCGACAAACAGGTTGTGGTTGTAGTAATTATCACGCCCACTTATCTGATCAGGGATTTGTGGCGTATGGTCATGATATACAGCACCCGCCTGATAATCGGTCTTCACATATTCATAAACCAGGGTGCTAACAAACTTATTCTTGGGAAGTTTACACTCCACGCCCACCAAACCATCCAACCATCCGTATTGGAAGAACATCATGGAGTGATCTTCAAAGAAGTGGTCGTAATAAGCACGCACGCTCCAGTCTTTTCCTTGATAGGTCAAGGAGAACAACCAACTGCCAAGCGTGTTTCCCGCAACGTTCTGAAAGGCGCCGTCTGTTGCATCGCTACCGAGTCCGAAGATAGCATCCACAAAATCTTTAGGTCCTTGTCCCATTTCCAACTTTTCACCAAAGCGCCCTTCTCTGCCCTGAGGGTTGTAGATCACACCGCCAAACTGCGTTGCCATTTCCAAACCACCCTCAAAAACCAAGGGGAAACGCTCGGGATTTCCGAGGCGCAAATATCCAGCTTTGGTGTGTAACAATGTCTTGTCTGACCTACGTCCATTTGATGGTACATACTCATGTTGCCAAGCGCCGTCGGTCATCATTCCATAACTGAAATGTCCCTTGATAGCGAGCCACGGATTTTCCTTTCCGGTCAAACTTACATATTCGGGGATTTCCAAGCGCACACCAGGAACGGGGCGCGCGTTAATGCCAAAAGTCTGACTACCGCTGCTCAAACGCTGATGCTTTAACTCCATAGGACGCTCCTTGGCTCCGACGGAGAGGCGCAACCATTTAAAGTCCAAATCAGCATAACATTGTTGCACAATAAAGTTTGTGCGCTGCTTCCCCGTTACCACATTTTCTGTGGCGTGGTTTACGGGAACGACAAGGTCTATACCATAGCCCAACTTCCAATCTTCTGAAGCGCTGAATGCGAAAGAGGGTTGCGAGATACCCAAGCGCACATACCCCGAAACGTCCTGCAATGAGGAGAGTCCGTACTTGTTGCTCACCAACCACAAGGGAGCGTCACCCTTTGTAGCTGCTGTAACTGAAACCTCTACATTGTAACTCAAAGAGTCGTTATAGATACCACCACCGGCTTTCACCGAAAGGGCGAAAAGCAACAGGGCGAAAAGGAGGGGCAACTTTGTTTTCATCATCATTGATTGGTAAAGGTTAAATAACTGCCTTCATAAAGGCACACTTCCCCATTCGTTATAACGCACGCAGGCGCCTGTTTATTGTTTAAAGGTTAGCAAATTTAAACAATTGAAAGCAATTAGGCAAGCAAAATCCTTGCTTTTAAAGTGTAAAAGTTAAAACAAGGAACACTAAAGAAATTGAGAGTATCTATTATATGTATCGAAGAATAAAAAAACAAGGAGATAGAAATACTGATACCAAAGATCATGTGAATCACCCACAAATGTGCTTTATCCAAGAGTAGAAAATGTTTTAAAGGAGCAACATTTCAGGAAACAGTCTTTTTTTGCTTGCAAGAGTGCTATTCTTTCACTATTTTTGCAATAAAATGGTGTGTATACCGTTGTCTATAAAGCGAGCATCGTAGTTTCTTAACTTTCATAGCAATTGTTACGCCCTCCTTAGTTGTAGATTATTGATTTTATGAATTTAGAACTTCTATATCCCTTATGTGCATTTGTAAGCAGTCTCTTGGCTACTTATATCGCTATGCCATTCCTACTAGACATCTGCAAGAAAAGAGGATTGTACGACATGCCTAATGAGCGCAAGGTTCATGCCAACAAAATTCCTCGTTTAGGGGGAGTGGTGTTTGCGCCTGCAATGTTGATTGGTATTTGCATTACATTAGGGGTAATGGCATTAATAGGAACAAAGGAAATGCCCACATTCAAGATGTCGACATTAGCCATTCTTTCGGGAATGTTCCTTATCTATTGTATCGGTGTATTGGACGATGTATTGGGACTGAATGCGCGATTCAAGTTTTTGGTGCAATTTATTGCGGCGCTGTTTATGCCTTTGTGCGGTTTGTACCTCAACAACCTCTACGGATTCATGGGCATTCACGAAATTCCTATTTGGGCAAGTTACCCCTTGAGTGTCTTTATCTCGCTACTTGTTGTCAACTCCATCAACCTGATTGATGGTATTGACGGGTTGGCATCGGGATTGGGAATTATTGCGTTAGGGGTCCTTTCTATCGCCTTCTACCAATTGCACATCACTATCTATACCATATTTTCAGCAGCATTGATTGGCACCGTTCTTGTCTTCATGTACTTCAACCTGTTTGGTAGTGTAACGCGCAATCGCAAAACTTTTATGGGCGACACCGGAAGTCTGATTTTGGGATATGCCTTAGCCTTCTTATCTTTTAAGTATGCCATGTACAATCCCCATGTGTTGCCTTACCGCGCTGATGCACTGTTGTTGGCTTATACCATCTTGATTGTACCCACATTCGACCTCATTCGTGTGGCACTCGCGCGTCTTAAAAATGGTGTTTCTATATTCCATGCCGACAAAACGCACATCCACCATAAGTTTATGGCTGTCGGATTTTCAATGCGCGCCACTTTGTTTTTAATTTTAGGCGCCCAGATTGGGTTTTGCATCGCAAACTCTGTGATGTACAAGTTGGGCGTTTCGTCTACAATCATCGTTGCATTCGATGTGCTGGCATTTTGTGGACTTCACTTCTATTTGAACCAAAGAATAAAGAAGAATTAAACATGGATTTTGTGTTCTTCATCAGAAATAGTTAACATGACAACACAAGAGCAGAGGTTGCGATTGCAATCCTCTGCTCTTGTGTTAAAGGATATTCGTGACTATTAACGCCCTTGTTTATTTACCAACATAGTCAGGCATAGGGGCTGTTTTTATAAATTTTGAAGCAACAAGTTCTAGAACCTTGTAGACATAGCGCAAACTCAGAAGAAGGACATTGGATTTTATCTTATACTGCCTTAAAGCACGACAATGATCCTTCATGATTGCCTTATGACTCTTTACACCTGAAGTAGAAAGCCCCCCAGTGCGCATCGTCACAAAGTCATAGGGGATATACTTCGTCTTTATGCGCTCACAATAGAGCAAACGCAAGAGCAATTCAAAATCAGAGGCCTGCTTATAAGTTAAATCAAACACACCTTTCTCGCGAAAAACCTTTGTTCTGCAATAAAAAGAGGGATGAGCTGGCATAAAACCGAAGCGCATCAAGGCGGGAGTAAAAATCTTTGAAGAATAGTAGCGTACGCACTTTGCTAAATTATCATCATTCACATAGTGCACATCCCCGTAGATAGCATCGATATCTGGATCCTGCAATTGATCTACCACCATACTTACGATTCCAGCGTCATTTAAGAAATCGTCGGAGTTGAGAATGCCGATAACGTCGCCTGTAGCCATTAAGATGCCCTTATTCATTGCATCGTAAAGTCCCTTGTCTGGTTCTGACACGTATTTCAGGCGACCACCAAACTTCGGTTCATAACTCTTAATGATGTCAAGCGTACCGTCAGTTGACGCCCCATCCACGATAATGTATTCTATATCATCGTAACGCTGGTGGAGCACACTCTCCACAGTGTCTTTAAGCGTTTTGGCGCTATTATATGTTGCTGTAATGATACTTACCTTCATAACTATATCTTAGGCAGAAGCCAACCCTATGGGGACAGACTTATCTGATTATGTAACGCATACGGTTGCCTATTTATTGCCTGATTTTATAAAAGATTTGCAAAATGCAACAAAATTAAACAAATGGCCCCAATTAGGCAAGCAAATACCTTGTTTTTGGGAGACTTGAGAGGCTAAATAATAAAGGTGCGAACAGGGAGATGGTGTTTCCCCTGCTCGCACCCTTTTCTGACTCAGATTATCCTATCGATGCTCCGAAAAAAGCACCTGAGATAGCAGAAAGCACGGTAATGATGGCGCGGATGATTACTCCCCAGATATTCTTGGTGGGTACAGATGATGTTTCTTCTAACATAGGTGTTCGCGTTTTGAAATTTTTAAGAATCAACAAGTCATTTATAATTACGCATTGCGCACAAGCGTTACGTTAGGATTGTTCAATGACATTTCATAGCGCAACTTTGACGAGGGCACGAAGCGCACCTTTACACCACGAATGTTCTCCATCGTAAAGTCTTCTTCTGTCGCTGCGCTGGCGGATTGTACCGTGGGACGGAACGAACCCAAATCACCCAAACGCACACTCTGACCGTTGCGAAGTGCCTTGTAGATACGCTCTTCAAGTGCTGAGATTACAGCCTTCACATCATGCACGGTGAGTGTACAGGTGTCACTTACCTCCTGAGCGAGTTCCTTCAAAGTGATGGGTACGACAGGTGTCAACGATGCATGAAAAGCATATTCCTTAGTGATGGGGTTCTTACGAGAAATCAAATTGTACTTCAACATAGTTTTAATGGTATTAAATGAGTAAATAATAAAGATATATAGATGTGTCACCAACCTCTGCATGAACCTCAACTGCGCAGTGTGGAGCATCCGAAGCTCCTTGAAGTCCTTACTTCCGTCGTTTGACAATGCAAAGTTACGATGCCGCAAAACGTGGCTTCAATTATTTCTCATTTTTCGGTTTGAAGAAAATCGCCATATCCATAGTAAATACAGGGGGAGTAGACGGAATATTTTTTTTATAAAAACGGCAGGGTGGACAAAAAGTAGGATGGTTTTACTCTAAAAAACTCTTATTGGACAAAAAGTAGGATAGAATCCCTTGACTGAGCCGGCTCAGTCAAGGGATTTGTCGTTTAATAATGTCTCAGAATGTACTCGTCTAACAACTTTTTTCGATTATCCTTACTTATTCCCCGATGAACTCTTAATTTACCCTTTAAATCCGAGAACAAGCCTTCGATGCCATTGTTTGTGTTAGGTAGACCTGTTTCAGGGTGGTCGTAGAAA
>JBGVGJ010000068.1:0-16146 GCA_045121635.1 Alloprevotella sp.
TGCACCCACCAAGACCGGTTCAGTTGACCCATCATTCTTTGGGGTCAACGAGAACGACCATATTGTTCTCATGAGTACCTGCTCTGCGGACATTACGAACGGCAGATTCGTCCTCTGTGGAAAGATCCTCGACAACGAAGTCCCGAACCCCTTCCCCGAGGAAGAGAAGGAACAGAGGATCCTCGGTATCGACGTCGGCAAGGTGCTCGACACCATGCTGAAGCTGCCTCTGTGGCAGTGGATCATCATCCTGATCCTGCTGATCCTCCTGCTGGGACTGCTGTACTTCGCGGAACGCGAACGGCTCAGAAGGAAGAAGATCAGAAAGCTGAAGAAGTTAGAAGAGGAAGAAGCGCAGAAAGCCGAGCAGGCGAAACTCGAATCACAAGACACTCAGAAAGACAAATAAAAACGCCGGGAATGACTGACCCGGTAGACGGCATAAACACCAGCACAGACAAAGGGGACCTGACCTATGGAAGAGAAACGTGAGAAAAGTCTCTTCCGGCGCGTCACCTTCGGGGTCGTGAACAATGTTTACGATATTCTGTTCATCGCCCTGATGCTCTTCCTGCTTCTGTTCGCAGGCTATGCCCGGTGGGACAGCCAGCAGGTGTACACGCAGGCGGACCCCATCCAGTTCATCCAGTACAAACCCTCGCCACCTGAGATGATGAACTTCGAAGAACTCCAGGAACTCAACCCGGACGTCCTCGGCTGGCTCACCATCTACGACACGAACATCGACTATCCGCTAGTCATCGGCGAGGACAACGAACGGTACCTGAACCTCAACCCGAAACTTGAGACCACCGGCTCCGGCTCGCTGTTCCTGGACTACCGGAACAGCCGGAACTTCACGGACTTTAACACAATCATCTTTGGCCATCATATGGCCCACCACGAGATGTTCGGAGACCTGGATCTCTTCTTAGAAGAAGATTTCTGGAACAAGCACGAGTACGGGAACCTCATCTATGATGCCCAGAACCACGGTCTTCAGTTCGTTGCTATGTTACAGTGTGACGCTTACGACTTCTTCATCTACCACCCCGCGGTGAACGGTGAAGAACAGCGAGTAAAGTACATCAATCGAATCTATGAGACCGCAAAGTATGTGCGAGGTGTTGATACAGACCGCCTTCGTGACATGCAGAAACAGGAAGCCGCTCGTAAGAAGGCACTGAAAGAAGCGGGTGTTACGGATACGAACGCGGAAGACAGCGTGTTTTATAAGGGGCGTACATCGCCCGTGACACCGGATGATCACATTGTACTGCTCAGCACGTGCTCCGCAGACATCACGAACGGAAGGTTCATCCTGGTCGCCAAGATCCTCGACCACCCGGTCGAAAACCCCTACCCCGACACGACACCACACACGGTGCGTCAGGGCATTGACACAGCAAAAATTACTGCACGCATCGGAAAATACAGCGTGCAGACTTGGATATTGATTCTTATTCTACTAATTCTTCTTGTATTGGCGCTTTATATTCTTAGCAACTACCTGTACAAGAAAAAACTCGACAGAGAGAATGGGGAGAACGCTTATGACCAACACGAAGAGAACCCTTAAAGGTCTTCTGACCGTTCTGTTGTCACTGGCAATGACCGTGGCGATGTGCGTCAGCATGTTCGCCTCCGCGGTCGATACTGCCACAGAGACGGTGGTCGTCCAGCAGAAGATCGAAAAGGGCACAGTGCCTTCTCAGACCAGCTACACGTATTTGCTGACTCCTGAGAATGAAGCTTATCCGCTGCCGAAAGAGCTGGCAGGCAAGACGGCGAACTCTAAAGGCCAGTACGAAGTTGGTACTATTACCGGTGACAGTACGGATAAGACCGAGCTGACCATGACATTCGAGATCGAAAAGTCCGAGCCCGGCACTTATGTCTACTACCTGGAAAAGACTCCGGGAACCCCTGCTGGTGATACGTTCACGTTGGAGAAGTGGAAGTTCGGGTTCCGCGTCACAACGGACGAAAAAACCGGCAAGCTTGTGGCATTCCCAGAAGTCTGTGTTGGTGGCGACTCCAAACTTTCTGACTACGATGCAGACGGTTACCCCATGAAGCTGACGATGACCAACAGCATTAAGGGTAAGACCACTACAACATCCACGACTACAACCACTACCACAACCAAGAAGGGTCAGACGACCCGCACATATACAACGTACCGTAACGGTACAACGGGCACTACAACCCGTGGCCGTTATGTCAACACTGGCGATGAAAGCCAGCTATTCTTATGGGTCGCTGTCTTAGGTGTCGCAGTTGCAGGACTCCTCGTAGTGATCCTGCTTCGCAAGAGACGCGAAGACGACGATGAAGAAAACTATTGAAAGGAGGCGTCTTAAATGAAGAACAACAAACAGAAGAAACATATGATTTCTGGCAAAACAAAAGAAGAAAAAAGACGCCTCGCTTTCGAGAAGCGAAACGTCAAGAAAGAACAGAATGTTGCCCGCTATGGCGCTGAAGGCGGCACTGTCCTCGTTATGGCCAAAACCGCTGACTTCAACCGGCGATTTGTCGCTGCGTTTCTGGCACTGGTGTTTGCGATTTCCTGCCTGGTAGTTGGCGTGAACTTTGCGACGAAAGCGGAAATGGCAGACGGGTTCAATATGCTCGAGTCCTCCGACGACAACGGCCTTGTTATGCGCAAGGGCCTGAAGGACAACGGCGATGGGACGTATGATTTGCGGATGGAAGCGTATGCGACCGGATCCACCGCAACACAGGTGCTTGACACCAATGTTCCGTTGGATATTGTCATGGTACTGGACCAGTCCGGGTCCATGCTGGAAAACGATAGCATAACGGGAAGCGACTATATCGAAGCAGGTGACAAAGCCTGGACCGCCGAAGAAGCTGCCGGCTATTATTACGACGATGGAGATGGCTGTTATAAACTCTCTGCGGATGAGAACTATACCTACACTCCCTATACGAATCCTTATCTTTCGGATTCGTTGATGGGTGTTACAGGTGAAAGTTTGCATACCTCATGGAACAGCTGGCAAACCCCTTATCATGTCCAAGATAGTAACGATGGAATGGTACCCCTCTACGTGCGGACAAGGGGATACCTAGGTGGTTTCGAAGCTCAATTCTTCTATGACGACAATGGCACAACTAAGTATCTGGAATTCTCCAACGGTACGACTAGCGCAACGTACAGCAGAGGTGGAATCGGCACAGGTTCCATGAATTCAAACAGTACCCGTTTGAATGCCACCGTGTATAAGCAGTCTTCCAGCAAAAGCAAAACCCATCTTTATTACACAAAAGATGGAACCAAAACCTATCTGGGCGATGATGCAATTATCTCCGGGCAGACCGCATATACCGGAAAACTCTATTCTTGTGAATACACTTATCAGACCCGGCTGGAAACTTTGAAAAATGCGGCGAATGCGTTCGTGAAGTCGGTCAGTGAACAGGCCGAAGCTGCCGGAGTAGACCACCGTGTAGCAGTGGTTGGCTTTGCAGGCAACCAAATCAGCGGATATTCGTCTGACTTCAACCACATTATCGAAAACAACGGAGTAGATACCAACCGGTTCAACTACACTAATACCGGTCTGTTTGTAAACGGTGACTTCAAGAATTATCAGACATTGAATGAAACAGCTTTGGCCAGTGCTGACCTGGGTGGCGATTATACAAAGCTTTATGTGAATGAGAATTACTATGTCAAGTTTACTACCGGTAGCGGCAGCTATACCTCCGGAAGTGATATCTACTACCAAAACGGCGATTTTGTACCGATTCGGCTGTTTTATGATAGTAGCTATGATCAGTACATTCCCTATGCACTCTATGTCAGCTCGGATGGCAAGACCATGGGTTGGTACACTCTGTATGCAAGCAACGGGCGTTGGTATTTTACAGTCAACAACACGGACTATTACTGTGAATACGGACATTATTACGGCTCCCAGAGCACAGACAGCAATACATTCCATTCTATTTACGACTCTCTTACAGTAACGGACTACAAAAATGCTCTGGAATCCGTTCGCGAAAGTGATGCCTCCGGCAACGGGGTCAACGATGATATCGATACTGCATTAGACAAAGTGGATGGCTATGGTGGCACCTCCATCTCCTATGGCATGACCATGGCCAACAACATCTTTAAAAACAACTCTGCTGATGGACGTAAGCGCATCGTAGTCGTATTTACGGACGGTCAGCCTGGCAGTGGCGCAAACGGATTTGAAAATGCAGTTGCGGAAGAAGCGCTTTACGAAGCGACGAGATCAAAAAATGAGTATGGCGCATCTGTCTATACAATTGGTCTGTTTGAAGACGATCCGGGAACACAGGTAGAAACCTTTATGCACCAGATGTCTTCCGAATACTATTCTTCCACCAAGAATGTATATGACCTTGACCCGTCCAAAGCCTATCTATATCAGACTTCGTCCGGAGAGACTATGGCAGTCACTGCGGAAGAGGAGGACCAGACCGGTATTCTTAGGCCCTCGCTCGCAGGATGGACCGACAATTATGTTTCCTATTATCCGGCAGACGGATACACGTTCTATTCTTCAAATAGTACCAACACGGCGACGGCAGCCAATCGTCTGGTTGTTGGAAACACTTACTATATAGGAACGCGCAACAACCGAACGAAAGTTATTTATAAATATGTCTGGTTTAATTCCAATGGATACATCGTTGAGCCAATGACATCCGCCACCGACTCCGCTTCCGACCATTATCAGTTCATGGAGTTACAGGATGCCGATGCCAAGGAAACCGGCACGTACTATTTCAAAGCCGGCGATGCAGAAGGGTTAAATGATGCCTTTGGGACGATTGCAGAAGAAATCCAATCGCCTTACACCACAGTCCTGCTGGACCATACCAACGCCACTTTAAAGGACATCATCACGGAGAACTTCAATGTTCCTCCGAATCCGACGATCACTGCTCAGACGGCACCCGGAACTTATAGTGACGGTGCAATCAACTGGGATCCGGCAGACAACGATGCAACGCTGACACCCAGCTGGGATTCCTCGAGCAAAACGATCTCCGTCACAGGGTTTGATTACAACAGTAATTACGTAGCCGAAGGACATAGCGGCAAAAAGATAATTGTAACCATTTCCGGGCTGACACTCAGCGACAAAGTCAAATCCGAAGGAGACCGGCGGCTCTACTCCAATACATCGGCATCCGGCATTTATAAGACCGGCGAGGAAGAAACTTTATATGCAGCGTTCCCGAGGCCCTTCATTGACGACACCTCGATGATGGTGCCGGCAGGTAGCAGCGGCAAAATCGACGCGACCAGCGGTATTGTCGTCAACAAATACCTGACAGCGAAAGAAAACGGCAAGTACGATCTGACAGTGGAGACCTATACCACAAAAACCAGCACCGAAGTAAAGGAAAAGGTGCCAACCGATTTCATTGTTGTGGCGGATCAGTCCGGTTCAATGTCAGAGAAAGACATGGCAACGGCATATACCAGTGCGTCGGATGCCTACCTGGAAACGATTGCGACCAGCAGCAACGGTTATTATTACTATGACAGCGACACGGGGAACTATTATCGGGTGTATCCGGTCAAAGGCTATTTATACCAATATTATGCAGCGAACACCAAATGGGCACAGGACGTTATTGAAGAAGGCGGAATGGACCTGTCCTGGTTCCAGGGCACAGAAGATGCATCTTACTCCGTAGCAAACCAATACTATTATAAATTATCAGATGGTGTTTATCGCCCTGTGGGGGTCAGCGCAAAGGGTAAAGTTGGCACCTACTATGTCAAGTTACATTATACCGATGCAAACGGAGACACCGTTTATTTTGTCCGGCCGACCTACCCGGTCTATAAAAATGTGTTCGGAAGCGGAAAATACCAGTATGGCGACCTCGGGTACCGTGCCATCAACGCTGCTGTTACAGGAGCTTACAGCGACCCGGAAGCTTATACATACTCCGAATTCCTAGGTATTACAACCGGCATGTACATCAACTACCCCATGTATAAACGCCGTGTCGGATATACCGAGTTGCGGTACCGGGACGTCAACGGCGTCGAACATACTGTTTCCGCCAAGAACGGATCGACGACCTGGGAGTACTGCAACAGTTCGAAGCAGGCTTTGACGACAGCTTCCGGTTCTACGCGTCCAACGTACTCTGGTCTTTACCAGGCAAGTAGTAAGATCACCCGACTGGAGGCTTTGAAAAATGCGTTGACGAATTTTGTTACGGCGGTTGCAAATGAAGAGGATGATGTCAACAAACCGGTAGGAAACCGCATTGCCATTGTCGGATTCTCGAGCGATGGATTTAACAACACAGAACTCCTGACCGGCGAAAACCTAAGCATCAATGGCACTAACGGAACGCAGAAGACAACAGCGGATGCCAATGTTAGTGCACATTATGGCACCGCGCTCGTCAATGCAACGAGCGGTACCACAGGTTCGGTGAACCCGAAGATCACAGAAGCCATCAACGCTCTGACTGCGAGCGGCGGCACCCAGCCGGAAGACGGGCTTGACATGGCGTATAAAATTCTGACGAACCGAAGTCAAAAGACATACACTGTACAAAGCAGCGCTGAGCATGAGACGATCGATCGGAACGTTTTTGTCATTTTCTTTACCGATGGCCAGCCAGGGGATTACCCATTCAGCAACATGTATACGGAAGCCAACGATGTAGTGGAAAAGGCAAAGTTGATCAAAGATTATCGGGTCGGAGATAGTAATGTCGCTGCAGACAGAGTCATTATTCCAAGTCTGTTCTCAATCGGCGTATTTGGTGAATCGGATGGAAACCCGCTCACCTATGCTGCGCACAAGGAAAACTCTTTGAAGACAACTTACGAATATGAACCGGGCTGGATGGAAACGTTCGATGCAAATAATTATTCCAATAGCGCAACGGGAGGTTACCGTTACCAGTACCTGAATCGAAATTGGCTGCCGATCGATGAGGAAAATTACGGCACGACGCCGAACGATACCATCTATGACTACATGTCTGTAGTTTCGTCCAACTACCCAAGTGCAACAAAGTTCATGAACGTCAAAAGCAAGGACGACGGTGAAGCGGATACGACCGGGTATGCCAATTATCTTGGTATGGTCGGCGGCGTTCGTGGTGACTCCATCGGCTCCAACCGGTATTATCGAATGGCATCCAACCAGGACACTCTGGTGGGAGCATTCGAGCAGGCTGTCACCATGACCAATCAGACTATCTCGTATAACCAGCGGCTCGATTCTTCGTCCGTCATGCGAGACATTTTTGACGATACCAACTTCAAAACCAGTACCGACACGATGGCCAAAACATATACTGTCAACGGTTCCATGGACAAAAACGGGATCGTCAACTTTGATGAGAGCACCCGAACCAGCATCAACCTGCCGGCCACAATCGGAACAGTAAACGGCAAAACGACAGTCGATGTTACCGGTTTTGACTACCTTGAAAACTATATCAACTATGGGACCGGCACCGGAGCGAGCTATATCCCCCAAAACAACGGCAAAAAGCTGGTGCTCACGATCACCAACATTGAACCCAAAGCGGGTGTTGTGTCCACAGACGCTGCTCCATTGGTCTATTCCAACGATGTCGCATCGGCGATGTATGTGAACAACACGAATAAGGTCAATAATACCGAATTCCCGACGCCGGCTATCACCAGACACCGGTATACGCTGGACGTGGGCGAAGTCAACACCACCGCGACGTTCGATGTAGCTGTGAAAGTTCTGGATTCCAACAAAGAGGTTGTTGCCAAGGATGCGGATATGCTGGAAGATGTCATGCTTGTCTATCCAGACGGTACCCGTGCAAAGTATAGCGAAGTCGGTGGGCAAACCTTCTTGTCGATGAAGAACGGTGAAAGCTTCTACTTTGAGAACCTGCCTGACACCTATCAGGTGCAGACCGAAGTGACAGCGACAGACGATGCATATAACTATAAGATTTACTATGACAGTGAGGCACCGACCAACGCAGTCAGCATAGGAGAGGCACAGCCACATCCCTTCGCTTATAAAGACTCCACGATCCATATCATTTCTACGCGTGGCAGCAAAGCTGTTACCATTCGCGAAGAGACAACCGGTTCATATGGCGATTTAACGAGAGTTTTCGATGAGATCATCACGATGGACATGCCCGTCATCAGCGAAACGACAAATAAAGAGGAGTTTTCTTTCAACTGCACGTTCAATGATGACTACAGCAGCTTTGACGATGATCTTCCGAAAAACGCGGACAGCTATACAGCTGTGTTCGGGAATGTAACGCAAAACGATGGAACAATTACCACAAAATTGATTCGCATTGACAGCGTCAAAGGTAATAACGCGTATTCCAAAACGATTACAGATGGAAAGCTTCCGATGAAACATGGTGATGTGATGACTCTTACCAATGTCCCGTCCGGCAATACGGTCAAAGTTCAGGAAGACGACTCGTTCGACCACGATCTGTTTTACTACTACGGTCAAGACAATATATCGCCCTCATACATCCGCTTGAAGACCACGACCGGCTCTTTGATGGAAGGCACGCACACCTTTACACTGAGGCCGGTGGACGGTACAGATGGATCTGATTTGACACTTACATTTGTCGATGGGGTTGTGACAAATCCGTCTGCTGAAATCGACCTGGGGCTTTACCAGAGAGCAAGTGTTGTAAACGATGATATGTCTGAAGCGGTTCTTGACATTGCGGGAACAACGTTCACGTTCGACACGGAGACTTCGGACGCCGACATAGCGTATGTTGCCACCATCAAGCAGCTCGCATATGACCCACCTGTTCAAGTCACTGTTGACAAAACCGACATGGACATTCTTGTGGTCAACAGAATAGGAGACATTGCTGTCACAGGTATATTTGATGACTCACAACACAATTGGGTGATTTATGTCCTCGCCGGTATTGCTATACTTTCCGCTGGAGCGGGAGCAGCTTATGTGTACCGCAGGAAACGTCTGACTACGGAGCGGTAAATCGCCCAAGCGGGCAAGCTATAATCTGATGTCCCGGCTCGGGGTGAAGAGCGAGTAAGAATATAAACCAAACGCGAATCGCAAAAGCCTTAATGCGTAAAGAGTAAGCCTCTTGTTGAGTCTTAAGATTCGACAAGAGGCTTTCATTGAGAAAAAGAGGGAGTGAAAATGTGGCCAAATTTAATCATATTAATGATACCGTGCACGGGCTGATTGAACTTACCAAGTATGAAAAGCATATTCTGGGAACTGCTGGTTTTAATCGCCTCCATGATGTATACCAGAATTCCACCGTTTATTTAACATTTCCGACCAATCGGACAAAACGGTTTGAGCATTCCATCGGAACTATGAAGCTGGCATCAGACATGTTTTTGAATTCCATAAAAAATACGGATGATGCCATTGTCACAGATATACTCCGGATTTTCAAACAAGCGATCGAAGATGTTTGCATCGCTCAATTAGAGGAAGAACAAGCCATTATTCGCGGAGAAAAACTACCACGGGGGACACAGTCTATAAGGGGAATTCCTAAGGTTGATTTTGATGTACCTCTTCATTTACTCATCCCGGCCAATGTGGATCCTAAATATCATGATTGTTTTCTGGTTTTACTGGAATCTGTCCGCGTTGCGGCCCTTTTACACGATGTTGGACACCCACCGTACAGCCATATCGTTGAATCGGCAATGCGGGAAGTTTATAACCAAGCCAAAATGGAAAACGCTGACGCTTATTTGCAACAGTATAAGAAACGGCTGGATCCTTATTTTTCCGATAAAGCTCAGTTGCATGAACAGATGGGTTTAGAAATCTCCAGAAGTATTCTGTTAGATGTTATTCCCGGTAAAAGCCAGAATACCATCAACCCGGACGAGAAAATATTTAGATTTATTGTTCGAGAATGTGTCACCTGCATGTATGAAAAAAGATATCCATTTACGTTTTTGCATGATATCGTTGAAGGAACATTAGATGCAGACCGGTTGGATTATGTTACCAGAGATCCTTTGGCATCGGGTTTGCATGTGGGAAGCATTGATTACAGTCGAATCTTTTCAAATATGGTTATCTACTTGGATATAACAAATGTTGATGCTGACGAAAGCCTTGGTGGTTCAAACGAATTTGTAGCCCATGTAGTTCCTCCCGAAATGGGGAGAACAGATGTAGGTGGAAATATTAAGAACGAATCTGCACAGAATTCCCCCATGGATGAACTACAGGATAATATGTTGATAACGGACGAAAAGAAAGCGCAATGGGAAAAGGCTCCCTTTTATTTCGGTAAAACGTATGAGGAGATAAAAGAAGAGGCGAAAGAAGAAGGTAAAGGCAGTCCCAACGTCCCAGATTACATTAAGTTTTGTAATCCGATGAAATCTATGCATTCCATCGAAGACTTTCTTTCTCGTCGATTTGATTTGTACAAAAATATCATTTTGCATCACCATGTAGTCAAGACTGACGCATTGTTAGAAGGCGCAGTAGTCCTGATGATAAAAGGTTATTTAAAGGAGCACAATGGTGATTTAAATGGAATCAACCAATATATTGCTTCAGACATTAGTGGCCTTTGGTTTCCACTAGGAAAAAACATCACACCAGACGAAAAAGAGGATGCGCTCTCCCAATGGAATGACTCCTGGCTTATGACATGCCTGAAACAGCACTACTATCGCGTTCTGCTTCCTCAAAGTCAGGATCCCACTAAACCGGATTTATCTGGTGATCAAAAGGTATTGTTGCGCTATTTGGATGAACTTATCTTCCACGAGCGGAAATATACTTCTCTAATCAAACGAAGCGGTGACTTTATTAAGGTAGATAATATAGTCAGAGAACGTGTGAACGGCAAGATTTCTCAAATAAGTGAAACAGAATACCCCAATATTTCCGAGACACTGAAAGCCCTTAAGGAACAGGCTCCGAAGGATGATCGTGGTTTCTATCTGGCTTTCCTTGAACCTCTATTTGGAAAGCTATGGCCTGATTACTATGGCGTAGCTGATCCGAATGATGAATTAAAGAAGGAATTGCACCCTGTTCGCGAAAAACTCAGAGAAACCATTTTGGACGCAGTGCGTGGTTTATTTAAGAAAGAACTTGATACTGATGATGATAAAGACGTTGAGTATGAGTTTTTTGTTAGTTTCAACAACACAAAAACCGGCATAGATAGCCCCGTTTACTTTTTTACAAAAAATGTAGCCGGAACGCAACCGGAAGAGCGACAAAACACTGACAATGTTGCGGAAGAACAAGGTTCCGATAGCACAGCTGCTCCGGATTCTTCTGTTGCAGTTAATGCAAAGAGTATTGATGGAATTGATATTTCCGAATTGCACAATGTCAGTAATATTGAGAGAATACTTACCCTTGAAAAGAACAGTTGTCCTTATTTCTTCCTGTATGTGTATCGGGACAGCAAGGTATTAGAAAATAATAGCAGTACAAGAAGTATGAGTGAGAAATTCAGTCAAAAGCTAGGGAATGCTATTGCCGATAAAATTTGTGTAGAACTTGCTTCGTTGAAGTCATCCGGGACCTGAGGTTTTCTTTGGCTACGGCTTCATGCGGTGTGCATACGTAACGGATTAGGGACTCTGAGAAGAGTATTTTGAATCAAATGGTTAGAAATGAAACGATTTATCTTTATTTCGGTCATAAAAAATAAAGGGGTTTAACATGCAGATATTTCATACGGTTCTTCCTGTAAAGGAAACATTTTCAAAGGACAGGTATATGGATTGCCTTCATCAGTGGATCGCGGGAAGTCCTCATTATGGTTTAAAAGAGGTCTCGTGGAAACCTCAAGATGGTTACAACAAAACATATAAATCTGAAACGAAAAATGTCACTTTTTCTATATCCGACTTAGAGAAAGAGTGTGTTACGGCAGCGCGCTTGGCTTCCACTGACGATAACAATCTTGTCTGGATTACAGATATTGTTTTCAATCAGGCTCAACATATTATTTCTGTTTGGATGAACCGGGAAGCAGGGGAAAATGTCGTCGTGTTTTCCAAGCATTATAAAACACCCTACTTTATTAAAATGCTGGTTCAAAATGATGTTTTACGCAAAGATGGACATCTCCCCATTACAGATGAATATATCGAGGTTACCCTTCAGAACTGTTCTGATTTTGAATCTGTTTTAAGAAAAAACTCTAGCAACAAACTTCCTGTCGTATATCTCTCAAAAACAAAGAACGGCCTTTACCTTGCGGATCCTTTTCGCCTGGCAAGGAAATTGCAAGGCATTGCACATGTTTTGGTGGAAGCAGATGCACATGTCACACCACATTTACAGAGCTGTTGTGACGGAAAGAATGCATACTCTGGTGGAATAGGCATTTACTATCCCGGCTCTCTTCGCAGAGACTATCGGTTCATTCCCAAGTATATACATGAGGAATCTATCGAATATAGGATAAGGGATGAAGTAGTTGAATATCTCAATCAGCAGCGGAGATTACCCCTCCAAACCTGGGAAGGAATACAAAACGAAAAGAACAAACTCAAGCAAGCAGAACTGTATTCTCGTTTATCTGCTCTTAAGGCAAGAGAACAAAAAACACTTCTTGAGAATAAAGAAATTGAAGAACTGTTTGACGATCAGAACAACCAGCTTGCAGAGTATGAGGAACAGCTGGACAGTCAGGCAAATAAAATTGCTGCTTTAGAACTGGAATTATATGGTCTCAGGAACAAGCTGAATCGGCAGGACTCTATGCCATTACTCTATACTGGAGAAGAGAAAGAACTATATAACGGAGAGATTCGTGATGTTGTATTAGATGTGTTGGCCAAAGCAAACAATAACAGACACACGAGAAGAAATGACATTATTGATGATATTCTGGAAAATAACGGATACGATCAACAGCAGGAAAATCGAAAAAATCATATCAAAGCAATACTTGATGGGTATAAACGAATGACACCCAACATTCGTCGAGATTTGCAGGATTTTGGTTTTACAATCAAAGACGACAGTAAACACTATAAGCTGATTTATTTTAATGACTCCCGCTATTTTGCCACGATGTCTAAAACAGGTAGCGATCATCGCGGTGGTGCAAATTTGGCATCTGAAATAATCAATAAAATGCTGTGATCAGTCACTTTAAAAGACCGTTTGGTAAATAATAGATTACCGTTGGCCTTTGCTTCGGGGGTTGTGTCAACTACAGCGCTGCAAGTTTATTTGAGCGGGTAAAGGAACTAGTGCAGTATATGAAGCTGAACTGGTAAATCGCCCAAGCGAGCGAACTGAAATCTTGTGCCCCGGCTCGGGGTGAAGAGCAACCGAATATAAACCGAATCTCCCACACTACTTGATAGGCAAAAGTACATAGTCAAAGGTGTGGGAGATTTCTATTTAGCTATGTGAGAGGATTCGAAGATGAAGAAGAAATATACAGTGTTTGTAAGTTCAACCTATGAAGACTTGAAAGAAGAACGTGAAAAAGTGTTCAAACAAATCCTTCGTGTAGGGCTTATTCCTATTGGTATGGAGATGTTTAACGCGGGAAATCTTGAAGAGTGGGAACTGATTAAACGTACAATCGATGAGGCTGACTATTACCTTCTTATCATAGGACCTCGTTTTGGAAGTTCCGAAAAAAGCAGTGGTTTAAGCTATACTCAGAAAGAGTTCTACTATGCAAAGTCTTTAGCGCTGCCCCGCGCCACTTTCATTCTGTCTGATGAAGAACGGCTTACACACATACTATATAAAAGCCAATCAAAACAGGAGAAAAATGCTTTAGAAGAATTCATTAATGAAGTGAAAAACTTGGATCACAGGCATTGCGCTACATGGCGCAACAAAGATGAGCTAGCAACAGAAGTTGCATTATCGTTAAGTGGCCTCATAAATGATAGTCCCCGGCCTGGATGGACAAGGACAGGAGCCCTGCTGAATATCGACGGGATGACTTCATTTGAACTACTTGATCTGAGAAAACGCATCAACGAACAACTACTTTCATATGAAGGAGATATAAACCTTGCCCAAGAGTACTATGCATCCTTTGACAATCGTATGTACCACTGGATGAAAAAGCAGACATACATAGATATGTTTCAAAGAGTAGTAAAACTCAACCTTCTTGACCAAAAGAACATGGAAGTCAATGTGGTAACAAGAATTGACTTTTTAAATGTCAAAAAAGGGATTGAGTATTACTCTTCCAGCCCTCGCTTTGAAACAAAAGAAGAAGCGGTAAGTTATAAAACCGTACTCTTTTCCATTAATCAAGAGGATTTAACGGAGAGTGTCAAATCAAAAGTGTGCAGCCCGGACATTGAAAACTCATTTCCCTATAAGGTTCAAAATACTTATCCTCTGAAATACAATGAAAGCAGAGTAGTGCTGCGCCATGAAACACGGCATATAGTGCCCATTGACAGATTCATCCAAACATACATGCTCATTTTCCCTTGCCGTACGTTTCGGTGTGATGTGGTTTTAGAAAATGACTACAACAAAGAATATAGGCTCGTAGCTCAACCTTTTTCCTCTTTCAATGTCCATACGTATCCTAATTATGAACCTCAGATTCCTATTAATCAGGGAACCATTACTATCCCAATGTGGTCCTTGCCCGGCTCAGGTTATGAAGTTGTTTTACAGAAAAAGCAGCCGTGACTAAAGGGCTCTTAATTCTATTAAGCTTTTATCCATGCCAACATAACTGCGATATAGTGCTATACTTTTGGTGCCAAATGATTATGGCTTTTGTTCTTTGATAGTGGCTATACCTTCTTCTTGCTCAAAAGATAGCATAGGCACTATTATAAAAGATAAGGTAAATAATAATTAGGACCTCTGCTAAAAGTCAAGAAGAGTTGCTGCGGGTGAAGGAGAATAAGATGAACTTTTCTGCGGAAGAAACATGGGCTAAACAGTTTCTCAATCTCATAGGTTTTGATGCCACTATTCTATGCGTGGGTGGCAGGCAGAATTTCACGAACAACAGTTGGGGTAGAGAGAATTATAAACCTAACTACAAGCCGTCTATAAAGGACTTAAAAAGTGCAGATAGGTATGACGCCATTTGGTTGATCAAGAATGCTTCACTAACGGAAACGGATATTCAGGACTTTACCATGGCAGCTGATAACTATTTGAAAGAACATGGAATTCTCTGCCTAACATTTATCCTAGATAAGCCATTAGCGGAGAAACGAAAATCCTATGTTTCTTTGATTTCTCAAAAAAGCGAATTGAAGTGTTTTCAATATTATCATTTTACTGAGGAGAAAAAGGGCGCTAATTGGGTGGCATTATTATGTGCAAACGAGGGAAGTATGCCTATATCAAACACACCTAGGTCCCGGGCATTAATTAATCATGCTATTGTATACCACAATCTGGCAGTGAAAGCGCATGGCGAAATTGGCGAAACTTTATCTGCTAATAAAGAAGAGCTTTCTGCTGCTCAGTTTTGTGCTGCAATAACTAATATGGCCTTTTCTTGCGAAATAGCTCTTAAGGCATACTTGCCCAAATCTCCGACAACCCATGATTTAGAGAAGATATATCGGATGCTTCCTGTGGGAGAGAGAATCAACCTCTATTTATCAATGTCCGAGAAACTTCAGGGTAGAGACAAACAGTTTGATGAGCTTTTACATGAAGCAAAGGACAACTTTATTGACTGGCGATATGTATTCGAGAGCAAAAATAGATTAGAAGGTCATTTGTATTTTTTGAAAGATTTTTCCGAAACACTGATTGAGAGTATTGGCATGGATGAAGAGTTAGAGGGCTATGAATCATGGCTCCAGTAGAAAAAGCGTTTTTACCTATTGCACCGCACATCGCCAACACGGTACAATGGTGGTAGAAAAGGAGGGTTGCATCATGAAGATTGCAATGGCAAACGACCATGCCGGAACGGCGTTGAAGAATCAGATCAAGGAATGGCTGGAGGCGCAGGGCCACGAGGTCGTGGACTTCGGCACGTACGACGAGGAAGGGTGCGACCTTTCCGACTTCGTGTACCCGGCGGCACTGGCCGTGTCCAAGGGTGAGTGCGAGCGCGGCATCTTTGTGGATGGCGTGGGCTATGGCAGCGCGATGATCGCCAACAAACTCCGTGGTGTCTTCG
>JBGVGJ010000069.1:0-4546 GCA_045121635.1 Alloprevotella sp.
AGAGTCGAGACTAACGTCCTTGCGTCGTACCGCCACCAGCGTGTCGGCATCCGAATCCACGATGATCACCTTCTTCTTGCCCGCAGCCTTGAAGCCCTTCTGCGCCTTGTTGCCGCCCACCAGCCGGTTGTCCTTGTCAATGAATACGCTCCTACCGGCTCCAAACTCCTTGAACGACCGCTCTATGAGTTGCGCACCCCGCTCGTTTCCTTTATTAAAATTTGCGTTATCGGGTATCAGTTCGTCAACGTCGATAACATCTACTTTGATTTCTTCTTGTTTCATGCTAATCTGTTTAATGGGTGAATATAAAAAGAGAGGCATCCCGTCGTGGAATGTCTCTCCGTTTGTTGCTTAGTCTTCTGCGTATCGCCATCGGTAACCCTTGGCGGTGATACATTTATTCTTGCCCCGACATACTGCGTTGATGGTCGAGGGGTCGCAGCCCACAGCCCTTGCCGCTTGTGATGCGTTGTCGTATCTTGCAATGACTTTGCCGTCGGTGGTCAGCTGCTCCACGGGTCGGGCGTTGTACTTCTTGCGTCGCCATTTGCCCGTGCCGTAGTTGATGTTGTACTGACGGTCGCACCATTCCAAGTTGTCGGCTCGGTTGTTGGTCTTGTCCTCGTCCTTGTGGTTCACGTCTAAGCCTTCACGATAGCCTGGCACGAAGGCACGGGCTACGAGGCGATGCACAAGGTGGGTGTGCGCTTTTCGCTCGTTGTCATTAAGCGTTACGATAAGGTAGCCGCTGCCGTTGTTAAGTGGTCTCTGCCTGATGATACACCCTTTGCGGTGGTAGTCAACGATGGTGCCCGTCTTGTGGCATAGTGCCGGAACGATGCGGTCAAGTGAGCGCACCCTTCCGAGGTTGCTCACTTGGTAGATGCCTTCGTAGCCTTCGATGTCTTTCCAAATCTCTTCCATAGTCTTACATTTGAGCGTCGTACTTTGAGAAAGTCTCGTCTGCCAGCTTCACGGCTGGGTCGTCGCGGTGCTTGTCGTAAAGCATAAACAGCAGGGTGCGCATGGCATGGATGAACTTTGAGAGTTCGCAAAGCGTCTCTTGCATTTCCTTGGCACCTACTGGTAGCGTCATGTTGTCGGGGTCTTCGGGGTCAAGGCAGCTGTTGTGGCTGATGAGTTGCAAGGCTACGCTTGCGAATGTTTGATTGACCACACTCATGCTTTTCTCCAATCCGTCGTAGGTGATGTCGAAGTACATGGGGATAATCGGCTCCAATGCACTTGCGATGTCGTCGGCCTCGCGTTCCACGAACTTGGTCAGCAGAAGATGGGCGGCGTTGCGCTCCTTAATCTTCTTCATTGTTGAATCATTACACATAATTGTTTGAACATTAAAATTAAAATGGCAGCACTACGCGCTGTTCAGGCTCTATGTGTGCGAAGCCTTGGCGGTGTTTCCACTACGCCACGCGGTTACTGCCAGTATTTCCTTACCTATGGGGCAAAAAAATTGCCGCTTGGTTAAGCGACATCTTCTGCCGCACACATATTTGAACGGTGCAAAGATAAGAAAAATTCTTTTAATGTTCCAAACAATCGGGCAAAATATTAGGGTTATTTAAGAATTTTGTTCCAAAATAGTTGAAATTCTTGCGTCCCGTTGGTAGCAAGCGTCACCCTATCGGGATGCCGAGCGGTGGTCGTCTTGAATGAGGTCGTCGATGTTGACCACCTCGATGTTCACTTTGTTTTCTGCTTCCATACTATTTTCGGGGTTTATTTCTTTTTCATGATCTTCGCCCGCATCTGAATGTTCTGGATGTATTGCGCCGCTTTCACGTCGCCCTTCATCGCCAGGTTCAGGATGTTCGTGGCTATCGCCTCCTGCTTGGTCATCGGCGAGCCGTCCGGCTTTGTCATCATCGTGCCGTCCTTCAGCACCACCGGCGTATCCAGCTGACTCAGCAGATACTCCTCCATTGTCTGTTGTTCCGTTTCTTTTGCCATAATTCGTGTAAATTAGTGAAATTCGTGGTCGTTTTGCCCTTAGGCTTACGCCGCTTCCCGATTAACGGGAACGCTCAAACCTCGGCGGTCATCTCGTGTCCGTCGTGCGGGTCTTTCAGCGTGTTGCCGTCTTTGGCTTTCGCCCACTTCCGTCGCGACTCGGCATAGCTCAAACGTGGTTTGGCTCTGCTCTCGCTGCTCCGTCAGTTCAGTATCACAGTCTTCTTCAGTTGCCTGAGCATGTAGTCCTCCATCGTCTCCGGGATGTCGGGCAGTTGTTCTTTGTTGTTCTTTGCCATAATTAATCTCTATTAAAATGATAGCCGTATCTTTCTTGAAACATCTGGTCGATGTGGTCGGGCACTCTGTCCTCTCGCTGCTGATTGAGCGTCAGCAGGTCGGTGTAGTAATTCAGTGCCGTAAGAAAATTACGGTCGTTCGGTACGCTGCCGCCCTCGATGCCGAACCGCTTCTGAGCGTATTACAATTCGCACACCAGCCGATGGTTGTGCGTGAACTCTGCCGTATTACCCCACACTAAGAGCATGGCGCAGATGATGGCGCACGTCTCAGTCGAGACGATGGGCAGCCCCAAGTCAAGTGCTGACTGATACATCGCCCATCGCTCTTTGTATTCGGGAGTGTCGTAGATGCTATTCATCCTCGTCGTTGTTCCAATCGTGTTTGTCGAGGTCGTAGAGTTCTCCGATTTCGTCATTCTGAACGATGCCACTGAAACCACGTCTGCGCAACTCATACACGATGTTGAGCGTGTTGGCTTCTGCCAGGTTGCTTGTGGTGCTTGGCTCGTTCTCCTTGATGAAGGCACTCACCTTAGCGTTCCACTCATTCTCCAGAGCGATGCGCCGCTGATGGTAGCCTTGCAACGATTGATTCAGTTTAGAGATGTCCTTGCGTATCTCATCAATCTGACGATGCTTGCTGGCAATCTCTTCCTTGATTTCTGACTGAAGGGCAGCAACCTGTCGGATGGCTGTGCCCTTCTTGTTCTTTAACTCTCTGACTTGGTAGTCAAACTCACTTCTTGTCATAGTTCCTTTTGTTTATTAATTGGGTTAATACTATGAGAGCGTCAGGCCGTCAGTGGTCTGCCGCTCTCGTGAAATTCGTTCAATTCGTTCAATTTATCTTATCCCCTCAAAATACTCTCCCAGTGGATCATCCTTCACGTCGTGCGTCTTGGGGCTCTCCATCTTCTTGCTCGACTTGTTCGTCAGTCCCAGGTGCTCGCGCTGCATACCGATGGAGCGTTGCAACTCCTTCAGGTGCACATACAGCGGGTTGCTCTCCTTGTAGGGGTTCATGTTCTTGTCCCACTTCTCCAGCAGTCGGCCCTCGGTCAGGATGTCCTGTTGCATCCCGTCGCGGTCGGCCATCATCGTGGCGGTCTCGCTGATGAGCAACTCCTGCCACCTCTCCGGCTCCTCGATGTTGAAGCGGGCGCACACGTCCTGCCTGAGCTGCTGCTCATACTCCGCAACCGTGCGCCCCGTCATCAGCAACTCCCACGCCCACATCGCACCCTTCACAAACTGCGTCTCCGGCTGTGAAGCCACCTTCTTTTTGTTGGCAAACTCCTTGGCAGCGGCCTTCGCCTTTACTTGAAAGTCTTGTTGTGTCATACATCCATTCCCCAATTTAAATTATGGTCTTCGATGAAGTCATCCAACTCGCCGAGCGTCTTACGTCCAGAATTGCGGAGTCTGAGCACGTCGGTCTTGTGGAGTCTTACGAGGTCGCGCACCGTTTCGATTTTGCCCTCATGCAACATGTTCAGCGTGCGAACCTTCAGCGAGAAGTCGCAAAGGCTGCGATTGAGTAGTTCATCTTGTGGCGATGGTATCATCTCTCCGCTTGGCATGATTTCGACATCCTTTGCCGTTGCCTCGATGATTTCGACAGTAATAGCACCGTCGATTTCCCTTGTGTCGCCGTTCTCATAGAAGATGGTCAACGTCTGCCCGTTCTTACGGGGGTCGAACCAACTCTTTTCCATTCTCGTTACATCTTTGCCGTCTATCCAAAATTCTCGATAGCCTTGGCCTACTACATGAATAATTCCTTTCATAGTTCCTTGTGTTAATCATCAAAATCAATAGTGTATTGTCGGGTTTCCAGATAAGGGTCGCGGCTGTCGCGGTAGAGAGCCTTGTTCACCTTGATAATCTGATGCGGGTAGGTCATCCATCGGTCCCAGTGCAAATCGCACGGACGCTGTAGCGGGTGCTTCGGGTCGGTGCATTCACTCTCGCGCTTGTTCGCCTTGTCCTCGGTCATCGCCTTCTGAAGCCCGATGCACAGATGGCTCTTCTTCGAGTAGCGCGGTTTGTCAGCCGACTTCGGCACCAAGCCCAACAATGGACACTTGGCGCAGCAGTCAGGTTTGGTGGGTGGTAGCTTCACCCGTTGGATATTGCTCATAATGAAATCAAAATTTTATCTTCGTGGGAAAATCAATTCTTTGGGCTTCCAAGGCTTCTATGTCCGAAGCCTCTCCCGAATACCATCTTCGTACTAAGGTTTTACTCTAACATTTTAGGAATTTCCTGTG
>JBGVGJ010000070.1:0-31740 GCA_045121635.1 Alloprevotella sp.
CCTCTCTCTCCGCAAAAGGTGCAAACGGTTAAAGTTTGCACCTTTTTTCTTTCCCTTCGTGCAAACCTTTACAGCATGATTACTACAAAACAAATCCAAATCAAGGATTACAACTACAATCTCCCCGACGAGCGCATTGCAAAGTATCCCAAGACGGAGCGCGATGCGTCAAAACTTTTGGTATATCGTGGGGGCGATATCTCTGAAACTTCCTTCAAGTCGCTTCCCGAGCAGTTGCCCGAGGGAGCGCTGATGGTTTTTAATAATACAAAGGTCATCCAGGCGCGTCTCCATTTCCATAAATCTACGGGGGCGAACATCGAAATCTTTTGTCTTGAACCCCACACCCCACTTGATTACCAGCAATCGTTTGCACAAACGCGCCATGTCACTTGGACGTGCCTCGTGGGTAATCTGAAGAAGTGGAAGGAGGGACGCTTGGAGCGCCTTATCCGAGTGGGTGAAACCGACATCACTCTTACTGCCGAGCGCATCGGCGAAAGCGGAACGGGATTTGAGATTGCTTTTGACTGGAACAACGACCGCATTACTTTTGCTGAGGTGCTCGACGCCATAGGCGAACTTCCCATCCCCCCATACCTCAATCGCGCGACAGAAGAAAGCGACCTCAAGACCTACCAAACGGTGTATTCTAAAATTAAAGGGTCGGTGGCGGCACCAACTGCCGGTCTCCACTTCACACCTGCCGTTCTCTCAGAATTAGATGCCCGTGGCATTGAGCGCAATGAGGTTACGCTGCATGTAGGTGCGGGAACTTTCAAACCTGTAAAGAGCGAGCACATCGAAGGTCACACCATGCACGCCGAATGGATTGCTGTGGAGCGACGCACTCTTGAACGCTTGCTCGCACACGGCGCTTCGTGCATCGCCGTTGGCACTACTTCCGTGCGCACTCTCGAAAGCCTTTACTACATTGGCGTGATGATTCACAAGAATCCCAATGTCGCACTCGAAGACCTCCATGTGCCACAATGGATGCCCTATGAATATGCCGCAGAAGCGGTTGAAAAACTCACTGCTGCCGAATCGCTTCAAGCCATTCTCGATTACATGGACAGAGGTGGCATGCAGGTGCTCCACACCGCCACACAAATCATCATCGCTCCAGGTTACAACTATAATATTGTGCGTGCCATCGTCACAAATTTCCATCAGCCGCAAAGCACTCTGTTGCTGCTCGTCTCGGCTCTCATTGGCGATGACTGGAAACGCGTTTACGACTACGCCCTTCAGCACGACTTCCGCTTCCTCAGCTACGGAGACAGTTCGCTATTAATTCCATGAGGAATTAGTGAGGAGAGAGGAGTGAGGAGTGAGGAGTCCGTTCGGACATTTTTACCCATCAAGAAAAAAATCCCCATCCCATGGCAGAAAGTATCATCCTGAAGAAAAGCAAATCTTTTGCGCTTAGAATCATTAAGTTATACAAATATTTAACTGAAGAGAAAAAGGAGTTTGTATTATCTAAGCAACTCCTACGTAGCGGCACAAGCATTGGCGCCAACGCCAAGGAAGGAGCTTATGGGCAATCCAAAGCAGATTTATGCGCTCGACTTTTTGTAGCTCAAAAAAGAATGCGCCGAAACAGAGTATTGGCTTGAACTTCTTTATGAAAGCCATTACATCAATCAGCCAGAATTTGATAGCATCTACAAAGATTGCCAAGAACTAATGCGCCTAATCGTGGCATCCACGAAGACCTTACAAGGTAAGAATTAACGCCGGATTTTAACGCCGGATGGTCTACTCACTACTCTCTACTCACTACTCACTACTCTCTTTTTTCACATGACCGACAATCAAAACGAACTCCTCCCCCTCGTAGATGAGGAAGGAAATATCATAGGTAGCGCTACGCGCCGCGAATGTCACGACGGCAGCCACAAACTCCACCCCGTAGTGCACCTGCATGTGTTTAACACGAAGGGAGAACTCTACTTGCAGCACCGCCCCGAGTGGAAGGACATCCAACCCGATAAGTGGGACACCGCCGTGGGCGGACACATCGATTTAGGTGAATGTGTGGGCGACGCACTCCGCCGTGAGGTGCGCGAGGAAATCGGACTCACAGATTTTGAACCCGAACACATCTGCACCTATGTATTTGAAAGTGCGCGTGACCGCGAACTCGTCTATGTGTTTAAGACAACGACCGACCAAACGCCCACGCCCTCTGCCGAACTTGCCGGTGGGGCCTTTTTCTCTGCCGAAGAAATCAAGAAGCGCATTGGCACGGGATTCTTCACTCCCAATTTCGAAAGCGAATACCAGCGTTGCTTCGGAAAGTAACCCACAAGTGTAATATTTTTACAAAAATTCCACCAAAACCTTTGCCGGGTCAAAATATATTTCTAATTTTGCACTCGCAAACAAGGAACAACACTTGAATGCGGAATGGCGAGATAGCTCAGTTGGTTAGAGCGTCGGATTCATAATCCGGAGGTCGTGGGATCATGCCCCACTCTCGCTACCAAACGAACACCTGCACTTTTGTGTGGGTGTTTTTTTGTTGTGTTACTTTTCTAGGCACTCCAAATTAAGGATTCCCCACAGCAACTACACTTGTATTTCTAAAGCATCGTATAGAACCATTCCGAGGTTCTTTTTTTGTGTCCGATTTTTCCAATTATCACAAACTTTAGTGAGTCATAACGCACCATAGGCATTTGCAAATACCCATTTTTGGCGATTGTTATCCCTCAAAGTTGCGCGTAATTTTGCATTCGATTTTCAAATGCAAGAACTATGACTTACACGCGCACACACTCCCTCCTATTTTTATTACTCACGAGTTTCCCCATGCTTCATGCCGCTCCGCACGAAGAGGAGGCGCTCACCATCGAAACCCTTCTTTCCGACACACTACTTCACGACGACACCCGTTTGAGCGAAGCGGTGGTTGTGGGCACGGGTATAAAAGCCCCAGCCCAAGTGGCACTCAACGCCGTTTCCCTCGACCTTCGCCCCTTGAAGGGTACGACAAAATCCATTGCCGATGCTCTCACAAAAGCCCCGGGCGTAAAGTTGCGTGAAGGGGGAGGCATGGGTTCCGACTTACAGTTAATGATTGACGGATTTGGGAGCAAACATGTTAAAATATTTGTCGACGGCGTTCCCCAAGATGGCGTGGGAAGTTCGTTTGCCATCGGCAACATTCCCGCAGGATTCGCCGAGCGCATCGAGGTGTTTCGAGGCGTCGTCCCCGTAGGATTTGGCACGGATGCCCTCGGCGGAGTGGTAAATATCGTTACCGGAAAGCGCCCAAGGGGATGGCAACTCGACGCCTCGTATTCCTACGGTTCGTTTAACACACACCGCACGCACGCCGCCTTTTCTCATTCGCTCGGCAACGGATTTACCTATGAACTTACGGCATATCAGAATTATTCCGACAACGATTATAAGGTGGATGTGCCTGTTGAAGATTTTGAAACGGGACGCATTGACCGCACCAACCTGCAGCGCATGAAGCGCTTCAACGACACCTACCACAATGAGGCAGTAGCCACAAAAATAGGGTGGGTTGGTCGCCCCTGGGCGGACCGCTTGATGCTCGGTTTGAGTTATGCGCAGGAGTATAAGGAGATTCAGACGGGCGTGCGCCAAGAAACGGTTTACGGCGAGAAACACCGCCACGGGCATTCCCTTATGCCTTCGTTGCAATGGCGGAAGCGCAACCTTTTTCTGGACCATCTTGATGCCTCGCTCACACTGAATTACAACAAGAACGAGCGCACGAATGTCGACACGGCACAGGTGAAGTACAACTGGCGAGGCGAAACAAAACCGCTCAACGCTCCCGGCGAGCAATCCCTACTCCATTCGCGCGCTGACAATCATAATTTAAGCGGCACGGCAAAGGTGGATTACACCATCCGACGCGCGCACACCTTCACCCTAAGCCACACCCTCAATGCCTTTGAGCGCTCCAACACTTCGTTGCTTGCAAAGGTGGAGCAGAAGGACGCGATTAAGAAGCGCACTACCAAACAAATTTCAGGCCTTTCCTATGTGTGGACTCCCTCACAGAAGTTGACGCTTTCGGGGTTCGGGAAGTTCTATTCCGTACGCGTGCAGGGCCCTGTCGCAGTAGATGTCAACGCCACGAGTTTCACAAAAGCCGAGCGCCGACATCAGCATTGGGGTTACGGTACAGCGGCGGCATACAATCTTCCCTTGAAAGGATTAAGCGTGAAAGCCTCCTACGAAAAAGCGTTGCGCTTGCCCACGACTGAGGAACTTTTTGGCGACGAAGACTTGGAGCAGGGCGCCATTGAGATTCGCCCAGAATTGAGTCATAATGCCAACCTCTCATTTATATATAATATGCGACAGAAGCGCCACGATTTGTTTGCCGAACTGGGGTTCATCGTCCGCGATACGCGCGACTACATCCAGCGCAACATTATTTCGCTCTCGGGAGGGAAGCAAGCCGCTTCGTATGTCAATTATGGGAAAGTCATGACCAAGGGGATGAACCTCTCTCTGCGCTACCAGTATGCCAACCTCTTCAACGTGGGCGGACACTTCACACAGATGGACGCACGCGACAATATGCGCACCATGATGGGCACTTCGGCGGCAAACTTACTTTATAAGGACCGCATCCCCAACTTGCCCTACCAATTTGCAGACTTCGACGCGACTGTGCATTGGCCGAACTTCTGCGGCAAAGGCAATAAGTTGTCGCTGACCTACGAAGCGCAATACACACACGCCTTTAGTTATTACGCCTCTCGCATTGGCGCCAACAATTATGCCTACATCGTGCCGACACAATGGGCGCACCACGCCACGCTCTCCCTTGCGCTCCGCGATGGGCGCTACAACCTGGCAGTGGAGTGCCGCAACCTCACCGATGCATGCCTTTACGACAATTTTAGTCTGCAGAAACCCGGGCGCGCGGTCTATGCAAAACTGCGCATCTTCCTGAACAATACAAAAAACCAACCTCACTAAGACAACAACTTGACCTATGAAAAATCCGTTTCTTGCCGCACTCACGACCGTGGCACTCATAACTTTTTCTTGCACCGACGATACTCCCCCCATCCCTCAACCTCCGTTCCCCGATTCCAACCCCAATGCGCCTCAAAGCGCCTATGTCATTGCTGCAACGGTAACAGGCTCTAACGGTTCGGTGCCCGTGTTGCTCACCGCTCAATCGCTTGACGAAGGGCGCGTTTCTGCCCTCGGCAACGGACTTGTAAACGACGGCGCTTCGCAATGGATTTTCCACTCCAACCGCTATCTTTACGCCCTGAACTACAACCAGGGCAACAATGCCACGACCCGTTCGTACATCCTCAACGATTGGGGACAAATTGAGGCACGCCCGGCGGAATATTCCACCCGTCGTTACACCACTCACGGCACCTTTGGGCGCTACGTCATGGCGTTTGCTACGGGCGACGGACCTACGGCGATGAACGACGAGAATGGGTACACGCCCAAGGCGTTCTTGGTGACGTATCTCGACACCGAGCGCGAGACTTACACCACTAACGACACCAAGAATACCGCCTATATTTCCGAAAACTTCTTGGGCAATGGCGAATATGTCACTTTAGCTGGAATAGAAGCGCGCGACGGCAAATTATTCACCGCTGCAGTGCCCATGGGGCTTAGCCAGTATGGCACAAAGCGCGATGGTGGAAAATTTGTAAAGTATCCCGACCTCGTGAAGACCGAGGCGGGCGGCACCAATTCGAGTGCGTACAAAAAAGATGAGTTGCAGTGGACACAATACCCCGATGAATGTTGGGTAGCTATCTTTGACGACGAACGATTGCTGACCAAAAAACTACTCAAAGACGCGCGCATCAGCTACGCCTGCGGACGCAACAAATCGCGTTACTATCAAATGATTTGGCGTGCCGAGAACGGTAATATTTATGTATTCTCGCCCTCCTACGCCAAGACTATGGCCGACGTGCGTCAGCGCACCTCGCTCCCCGCAGGAGTTATCCGCATCAAGAACGGCACGGAGGAGTTCGACCCTAACTATTATGTCAATCTTGAAGCGCTTTCGGGCGGAAAATCTTTCATGAACAGTTGGTACGCAGGGGGAAATAATTTCCTCTTGTTGATGTACAACCGCCCGTTTAGCGAAACGGGTTTCACGGCAAACCAAATGGCGATTTTTAATGCCGACGCCCAAACACTTACGTATGTAACCGGACTACCTGCGCCCGAAGAAATTACCAGTTTCGGCACGACAACTTACCTTGAAAACGACAAAATTTACATCACCATTACCACCGCAACGGGTTACCCTGCGGTATATGCGATTGATAGTAACACCGCGGTGGCCACAAAGGGTGTGGATGTCGAAGCCACCCAAATTGACGGCGTAGGTCGCCTGGAGATTTCAAGAACATCCGACGCGCCACCGACGCTATTCTAAACCACAAAAACAACCTCCGATTATGCCTTCCAAAAATCAGATAAAAAAACTTTTTAAGCAGGTACACCTCTACCTCTCCCTGCCCTTCGGCATCGTGATTACGCTCATCTGCTTCAGCGGTGCGATGTTGGCGTTGGAGAAAGACGTTGCGCCAAGCGCGCAACGCCACCTGCTCTACGTAGCGCCGACTTCCGAAGCACGCCTTCCGCTTGACCAATTACTAAAACAGACGCAAGCCACACTGCCCGAGGATGTCAAAATCACAGGCGCCACCGTCTTTGCCGACTCCCTGCGCTCCTACAAATTCTCCCTCTCAAAGCCCCATAAGGCAAGCATGTATGTGAATCCCTATACGGGCGAAGTGTTGGGCAGTCCGCAGCGCGCGCCCTTCTTCGCCACCATGTTCAAACTGCACCGCTGGTTGCTCGGGCCCGCTCGGGCAGCCGACGGCAGCATCGGTTGGGGCAAACTTCTTGTCGGCACCAGCACGCTCCTATTTGTGTTTATCCTCCTCACAGGCCTCATCATTTGGTGGCCAAAGTCCACCCGCGCCCTCCGTGCCAGTCTTAAGATTCCCGTAAGTCGCGGCCTCCGTCCCTTCCTCCATGGGTTGCACCTCTCGGGTGGGGCACTAGCGTTCGCCCTGCTACTTCTCATGGCGACAACAGGGTTGACGTGGTCGTTCAAATGGTATAAGGAGGGATTTTACACCCTTTTCGGGGCAACGGTTGCCACGACGCCGACTCCTGCCAAAACAGTACCAGAAAAGGGAGCAAAGGGCAAACAGAAGAAAGAGAAAAACTTCGCTTGGCAACAGGCTTTAGACAAGGTTAAACAGGATGCCACCACCTTCCAACAGATTACAATCAAGCCTCACAGCGCATCGGTGAAAAGAGAGGGGGGGGGAAATTCACGCGCTTCCGATCAGTACACGTTAGACGCGACAGGTGCCATCACCCAAGTAACACCCTACTCCGACGCCACTATCGACCGCAAACTCAGTGGATGGATCTTCACCCTCCATACAGGAACCTTTGCCGGCGCATGGGGGCGGTGGTTGTGGTTGTTGGTCACATTGATTGGTGCCTCCCTCCCCTTAACGGGTTACTACCTGTGGTGGAAGCGCATTTTTAAGCACCAAAAGAGGAGTTCCCCCACCCCTGCGAGCGCAAAAAAAATGACGAAAAATGCAAAATAATTGTGGTGTTAACAAGTGTTAACCGATTTGCATTTCGCGCTGAAATTTTGTATCTTTGTACTATGGAAGTGGAGATAACCCTAAACATCGGGGTTATCTTCACTTTTTTCGTTCACAAAGTTACTTATTGTGCCTCAAAAATGAGTATTATCGTTTTTACAAGGTTACTTATTGGCGCGACAATGTAACTTATCGTTTTACGGAGAATAGATATTGTGCCGATTTTAATTGCGCAGTGTGTTAATATATGTTAAAGTTTTAAGTAAAAAATGCGAAAAAATGAACCACAGAATATATGAGGTGAAGCGAAACAAGGAACACGATTCAAAGGCAGCACGAAACACGTGCGGTTACGAACTATTTTCGTTCCAGGTACTGCGCCCCGTCGCAGCACCGAACATCACTATCGACAGGTGTACTCAGGCGTTTCGTTTTTTACCCGTTGATTCTTAGTTTTTTATCCATTGATTCTCTCGCGCCATTTATACGTTTGAAGGCTGTTTCTTAACAAAAAGAAATTTTTCCTATCAAATGTAATATTTTTATTTTGTGCTCCTTACTTTTAGAATTGAAAGAATATATTTGCAGTGTACAAAAATATTTCGAATTATGAAGGAGTCAGTGAATCGCAAGTTTGACATAAAAAATCTGAGTATGTTAGAACGCCTTCACGCCCTCATGGAGGAACGTAAACCGTACCTCAATCCGAAATTTTCGATTATTGATTTGACGAACATGTTGGGTACGAATCGCACGTATGTTTCTGTTTATCTCAACGAAGTATTGGGCAAATCCTTCTTCGATTTCGTGAATGAGTTCCGCCTGGGGGTTGCAGAAAAGATGGTGTGTGAAACTACTGAGAATTTTAGCGAGATCGCCGCAAAGTCAGGTTTTAATTCCATCTGCACTTTCCGACGTGCGTTCGTCAAGAAGAATGGGATGACTCCCGGCGCGTATCGCGACAGATACGGTAGAAACTAAAAAAAAGGGTTAAAAAAATAAAAGGGTAAAGATGATGTCATCTTTACCCTTTTATTTTTGCGTTTAGTTTATCCGAGGTACTTAATCAAAATATTGATGTTGTCGGCTTCGCGGAGGCGACGGAGGGCGCGCTCCTTAATCTGACGTACACGTTCGCGCGTAAGGCTCATGTTGTTTGCCACTTCTTCGGCAGTCATTTCGTTGCGACCAATACCGAAAAGCATCTTCAACACGGTGCGTTCGCGCTCGTTGAGCACTGCAAGTGCTGCTTCAAGGTCTGACGAGAGTGACTCGCGCTCCATAGAGTTGTCAGTACCGGGCGCTGACTCATCCTGCATCACATCGATCAAGCAGTTAGAATCGTCATCCTGAAAGGGGGCGTCTACGCTGACCTTCTTACCATTTGTGCCGAGTGCATCCTGAACCTTTACGAGGTCAGTGTCGAGAATATCTGCCAATTCCTGCGCTGAGGGGCGACGCTCAAATTCCTGTTCGAAACTAACAATAGCCTTTGAAAGTTTGCTCTGGAAACCTACCTGATTCAAGGGCATGCGCACGATACGACTCTGCTCAGAAATTGCCTGAAGAATGCTTTGGCGAATCCACCATACGGCATACGAGATAAACTTAAAACCGCGCGTTTCGTCGAACTTCTGTGCTGCCTTAATCAAACCCAAATTGCCTTCGTCAATCAAGTCATTGAGGGCAAGACCTTGGTTCTGATACTGCTTTGCTACCGAAACCACGAAACGAAGATTCGCACGCGTCAAGCGGTCAAGCGCTTCCTGGTCACCCTTATGGATGCGCTGAGCGAGTTCTACCTCTTCGTCGGTAGAAATCAATTCTTCACGTCCAATCTCAACGAGATACTTGTCCAATGCCGCACTTGAGCGGTTCGTAATACTCTTATTAATTTTTAGTTGTCGCATAGGTCTGGGTCAAAATGAGGTGCAAAATTACGAAATTTAATTTGCATAAAACAAATTTTACAGATAGAATCCCCTAAAATTATTTTATTTATAGGAGAAACGTATGCTATGCGTGCCAAAATCACACCTTTTCAGCGACATACAAACAATAAAACGAGGTTATTTCCCACAAATCATTAAGTTGAGCACCAGGCAATAAGTGCCGACTGTGGGGGTACGGAGAAGGCATTACAGGGGGCATGTTCACGATTACCCAAATGCATACGTCCGTCTCGGCAAACGACGGTGTAATCTCCCTCGGGCACACGAACTTCCACCGCCTTGGGCTCTGCATTAAGGATGACAACAATGCGCGCCCAGACATCGCCCACAGCCTTGCCGTTGAGCATGAATGCCACAGTACAGGCATCGCCCGCGTCTAAGAATTGCAGGTGCTTCGTTACCTGTGCGGCAGTGGTAAGTCGGAAGGCAGGGTGTGCCTTTCGCATTTCAATCAGTCGGCGCAGGTAGGTAAAGACGTCAAAGTGGCGCGCCTTGCCACGCCAGTCTATGGCATTTACGGTGTCGGCACTCCTGTAACTGTTACGCACGCCTCGCTTTTGACGCAGGAGTTCTTCGCCCGCAAAAAGGAAGGGCGTGCCCTGAGCCGTGAGTATGGCGGTATGCGCCAGGAGTGAGAGGCGCGCAACGGTTTCGTCCGTAAGTTCGGGGACTACGGAACGGAGGCGGTCGCAGAGGCAGAGGTCGTCGTGGCAACTTACGTAAGAAAGGACTTGCAAGGGACTTTTTGCCCACGACGATAGACTTGAACCTTCCAGTCCCGGATAATTTATCATCCCCGCAAGTCCTAATTTTAACAACGGTAATGTAGCGCGGTTGCCAAAGAGAAAACCGCCCTTGGTATCGTCATAAAAAGGTCCGCGAAGGGCATCGCGCAGTTCGTCGCCAAAGGCAGCGAGTCCCTTCACCTTATGAATATTTTTCTTCGCCATACATTGCGTCGCCGGAAGCAGGGGCGTTTCTGCCGCCCACCCTTCTCCATACACGCAGATGCTGGAGTCAATTTCGTGCAAGCGGTTTACCACCGCCTGCATGGTCTGGCGGTCGTGTAGCGCCATAAGGTCGAAGCGAAAACCGTCGATGTGATATTCCTTAGCCCAGAAGGCCACGCTCTCCACAATGAAATGGCGCATCATAGGTTGCTCACTGGCGGTTTCATTGCCGCAACCCGAACCATTTGCTAAGGAACCGTCGGCGCGATGTCGGAAGAAGTAACCCGGAACTGTACGCTCGAAAGCACTATTTGCCACATTCGCCACATGGTTATACACCACGTCGAGAATCACCCTCAACCCCGCATCGTGAAGCGCCTTAACCATTTGCTTAAACTCCTTGATGCGCACCTCGGGAGTGGTGGCGTCGGTGGCATAAGAACCCTCGGGCACATTATAATTCTGCGGGTCATACCCCCAATTATAATGGGGCACATTCTTTTGGGTTTCGTCGATAGAGGAGAAGTCAAAGGAGGGCAAGAGTTGGACGTGCGTCACCCCAAGTTCCACCAAGTGGTCAATACCTGTGGGTAACCCTTCCGGAGAATGCGTTCCGCGCTCCGTGAGTGCCAGGAAGCGCCCCTTGTGCGCCACTCCCGAGGAATGAGAAATGGAGAAGTCGCGGTGGTGTAACTCATAGATGACGGGCGAACAGACGGGCGGGCGCTTATCTGCCTCCCAACCGTCGGGATTCGTTGCATCGAGGTCAACAACCGCCGCACGCATACCGTTCACCCCCACCGCCGTAGCAAAGACTCCCGGCGTCTCGTCTAACCATCCCTCTGGCCTCTGCACACGGTAGGCGTAGAAGCATCCCTTCAAGTCTTTATACACATTCAAGCGCCACCAACCGTCGCCCGCCACTTCCAGATTGTAACGCGCTACAGCGACTCCGCCCACGCCCTCAGCATAAAGGCGCAGTTCTACGGAGATCGCTACGGGCGACCATAATTTAAAGCGGGTGAGGTGGGGAGAATAAGTGTGCATCTTTGGGAAATGAGAAAGGAGAACCGACGCCAAACCGAGTGCAATCAAGCTTGCTTGAATTGCCGAGGTGCGACTTGCGAAGCTTGATGAGCGTCAGCGAATAAGGAGGAAAAGACCGCAAAGCGGGATTAAAGGAGAACCGCAGGTCGGCGCAAAAGCCAAAGAAGAAAGTCATGCGGAACTTTTTTAGTGAGGAGGTAGTAAGTAGTAGTGAGGAGTGAGTAATACAATGCGGAATATTACTCGTTTATCTCGCTGACTTTCTCGTCTACTCGTACCTTGTCTACTCGTCTACTAAAGACAGTCAATTCTTCTCTACACTCAGCGTAATGCGCTCCCAAATGCAGCGCGGAATTAACTTCCAAACGGCCACAAGCAAGCGGTAGCGCCAGTCAATCGTCACAATGCGCTTGCGCTGCTTGATGGCGCGCACAATGTCTCTCGCTACATCGGTCGCCTGCATCTGCATGGGGAATTTTGCTCCCGCAATGAATGCCGTACTTACGAAGCCGGGGCGAATGTCCGTCACGGCGAGGCGCATCTTGTCGGCACGCGCATTTTGCACCAAGGCTTGCAGGTAAGCATGTTGCATCTTCTTCGTAGCCGAATAGGCAGCGGCAGGACCAATTCCCTTTGTGCCAGCAATGCTACTGATGGCGGCGATGTGACCCGAGCGCTTCGAAGTTTTAAAGTAATTGTACGCCGTAGTCATCATACGCACAAAGCCCTCGCCATTGGTTTGCGCCGTGCGGATTTCCTTTTCCGGATCCAGTTCGGGATTATACCACCCCACCCCACTACTGTGCAGGTAAAGGTCTACTCCCCCCAGGCGCTCGGCAAGTGAAAGCCACTTCTCAGCAGCCTCGGGAAGCATCACGTCAATGCTTTCCGTCACCACGCGGTCGGGGTATTGTGCGCGGAGGGGTTCGAGAAGTTCCACGCGGCGCCCCGCAAGTCCGAGCGTCCACCCTTCGGCGAGGAGAATCTTAGCCACTTCCATGCCAATGCCTGAAGTTGCGCCAATTATAATTGCTGTTTTCATTTTCGTTTCTTGTATCGTGAATCGGGGGTGATTTTGGGCGGTGAGAAGGCGAAATTTTGCCATAAAAACACCGTTTTCACAACGCACTTATTATCAGGTGCATAAACCACGTCCTTAACCCCTCAAAATTATTAGACTAATAATTTTTCTTAGGTTACTAATAATTTTTACGAGAATAGGTTTAGTTTTTCTCGCACGTAGGTTGGGCAAGAAAAAAGTCCTAATCCGAGGTCCTAATCTTTATCCTTTTTGCGCCCGCAAATCTGTAAAAATTCGCAATAGCCGCAATGTTTTTTACAGGGAGTCTGCTCGAAGGGCACTTCGGGCGAGAAGATTTCCTGGAGCAAGTTGCGGAGGTTGGTTTCAAAGTCGTCGGCACACTCGTTAAAGTAGTCTTTCACCACAAACGAGTCGCCCCCCACGCAACTCTTGACCGAGACACTCATGTCTTGGGCATAAAGTTGGCGCACCTTATTGGGGTCTTCCACGCCCTTGACTTTGCCCTTAATGGCAGAGGCCTTTTTGATGTACATCAACGAGGGCATGAGTTTTTCCTTGTTGCGCAACAACACTTGTCCCACCACAAAACTGTAGTAAAAGGTTTGGAAGACATACTTGTACATCTCCTCTTGCGACTTGTCAAACAAGTCGCTCACGGTAGGCGTACCGGTGGGTTTTGATTGCGACGTCTTGTAGTCCAAGATACGCTGCACGGGCACTCCGTCCAAGATGATTTCATCGCGGCGGTCGATAATTCCCCCGAGGTGTATCGCCACGGTGCGGTTGCCCGAAGCAACCTTCTCAACGTGGGTTACGGTTTCCTCCAACCCTAAGATTTTGATGGGCGCGAGGGCAGCGTCGAAGTACAACTGGTTTTGCACGTACTTCTCAATCACCATGCGGTTGATTTCCGGCTCACCCTGCAGGCGCAATTCAAAATTCTCGCGCTGCGCCTCATCCTTGATGTTGAAAAACACCTTGGCAAAGGCGTACGCCACGGCACGCTTAATCTTCTTATCGTCTTCCGCCATCTGCTTAAGGGTAGTAGCGGAGAGTTCTTTGCCTTTGTAGGGTTTGTAAAGGCGCTCCATACACTCGTGGAAGATGGTTCCGAATTGGCGGTAGTCAACATCCTCCGTGAGTTCGTCTTTCTCAGAGAGTCCTACGACGTAGCGGAAGTAGAATTGCAGGGGGCAATTCAAATATGTGTTGATAGCCGAGGGCGAGAGGTAGCGTGGTTCTTCTTTGTCGGTAGCGTCGAAGCGGTCGCAGAGGCGTTGGAGCACGTCGTCGGTTTTCGCAACCGTGATTGCGGGAGTTTCGCTCGACTCGCTCTTAGTGGTGAGCGTGTAGAAGGTTGGTTTCGTTTGGGGCGAGAGCAGGGCGCGCTGCTTTCCCGCAGGTACGCCCACTTCGGCAAGTAATTGTGAGAGGAAGCGCGACATTTCGCCCGACTGCATGCCGTCGGTCGACACGTTGTAGAGCAATGAGATGTTTGAGGCGCGACTCAAGAGGCGGTAGAAGTAATATGCCGAGAGCGCCACCTGTCTTTCAAGCGTGGTCATCCCATGTGCTTCGCGCAAATTGTAGGGGATGAACGACGCTCTGTGGGCTGTGCCCGGAAGGAAGTCTTCGTTGGCTGAGAGCAACACTACGTTTTCAAAATCCAAGCAGCGCGTTTCGAGCAATCCGAGTATCTGCATACCCTCGGCGGGTTCGCCGTGGAAGGGGATGGACTTCTGTTGCAACAAGCTGCGGAGGAGGCGCAAGAGCGTCGCACCCTGCACGTCAAACAAGGCTGTTGCTTCGCCCGACACCTGAGTTTCGCTCAACGAAATCAGGCGGTTGAGCAGGGTGTAGGCAGAGAATACCGATTCGCAATAAAGTTGTTCGAGCGCATCGGGATGTGCCGTCTGCTTAAAGGTAGTGCCGATCGCCTTGGTTACTTCTACGAGGTATTTTAAGAGTGCGGCATTTCCCTCTGTCGCTTCAAAAAGCACTTGCAAGGGGGCTTCGCACGTCAGGTCAGCATCTGTGGGGAAGAGTAACTTGTTGGCAGAAATTTTCTTGTGCAAGCGCACCGCCTCAGCGGGATGTAGGCGCTGGGCATAGGGATGATTTAAGACATTCAACACATATTGGTAGCGCCATTTACCGCCCGAGCGTCCAAAGAGTTGGAGTTCGGCAAGCGCAAGCAAGAAACTCACCATCGGAGTTTCGCCCAAGGGATAACCCATAGTGATGTTGAGCAACATCTGCTCCTTGCCCGCATAAGTGGCAGGGATGCCGTGAAGCAGGGGTTGTAGGTTGCGCTCGTTGCAAAGGACTACGGCAGTCTTTATCAAGTCGTCCTTCCCCTTCACCACCTTACCCAGCCACCCATCTACGTAACGCGTCTGCTGCGTTTCCGTGGCGGTGGAAACGTAAGTAATCTGCTTGGGTTTTGAGAAGTTGTCGTACGCCTCAGCAAGTTCCTCGTCGCTCAGATTGTCAAGGGCGTTGCCAAAGAGTCGGATGTTTTCTTTAATAAATTGCCCAGCCTCGTAAACACTATGGTTGTCGTTGCCCGCACCAAGGTTGGTGTAACCACGGTCGTAGTCCCAATAAAAACTGGTCGGTGCCATGCGCTTCATGGCTAAGAACAGGCGTTGCTCCGTTGGGCTTAACACGTTAAAACCTACCACTACGAAGCGGCGACCTTGGAAGTACGCGGGAATTTCTTCCGCACGGCACGCCTCAAGCGTATCAACCACCTCGCGCTTCAGCATTCCCATGTAGGCAAGTCCCTCCTCGGCGAGCGCCTCGCGGAATTGCTTGTAAATGGGATAGAGGTGTTGCCAAATTGCTGAGAATTTCTGCTTGAGTTCCGTATTGCTCTTCACCATGTAATTGGCAAAATACGTCTTCAGCGCCTGGCGCTGGTTCTCAGAAAGGAAATCAAAGTCCTTTAGATTCTCTAATTCCTGAACATTTCCAAGAAGTTTTCCCGCATGTGCCATGCTGTTGTCAATATCATCAAAGTCGCGACACATTGTTTCACCCCACGAGTAAAAATGGTCAAGACTTTCCCCGCGCCCCGTCTGTTTGAGGTACACGCGATAGAGGCGGCACACCAATTCTATGGGGTCTGCCACCTGCTTTGTGCTCAGACTGCGAAACACTTCGTCAATCGTCACATACTTAGGCGCCCAAACATAGTTGTCTAACTCTTGGCGCAAGTATTTATTGAAGAAAAGTCCCGCACGCTTGTTGGGGAAAATGATGGTAAGCCCTTCGGAGTTATTCTTTATCTCAGCGTAAAGATGGCGGGCTACTATCTGGAGAAATGGAGTCATAGTTATTTTCGAGGAGATGGGAGTTATGAGATAAGGTTGAGGAAGTCGTGGCGAGAGTTCGTAATACCGACGCCACAACATCAGACTTGGACTTACAAACTTACGGGAATGACCTCATTAAATTTGAGGTACCATACGTAACCCTTGGGGTTGGGATACCCCATACTCTGAAGGAGTTTGACATAATCCTGAACCTGCGTCAAATGGTCCAGAGTCTTCATGCCCCCCGTCTTATAGTCAATTACGATAGTTGTTTCGCCGTCGCAAATAACGCGGTCGGGGCGTTCAAATCGCTTTCCTTTTTCTGCATTTAAGGGGAAGAGGATATTCTGTTCGTTCAGCACACGCCACTTCGGCGAGAACCACTCACGCGTTTGCTCATTCTCAAAAATGCGAGACATATATTCTTCCACTTCTCTCTTGTGGTCGGCACCAGCAATAAGTCCCTCTCGCTCAAATTCGGCTATGGCATTCGGAAGGTCGTCTAAAGTCTGAATGTGCTCGAGCAAATTGTGATAGAATTTACCCAACTCAATATACTGTTCCTTATCATCAACAACCTCTTCGACTTCGCCTCGAAGGAAGCGGGCAGAGTCGTTTGACTGTCTGAAATCCACCTTCGCAGGAAGGGATTGGAAGGTCTGTATACACTTCTTAAACTTCGGTTCCAAGTAGTTCACCTCTTGAACCTTTTTGGTCTTCGTTTTTTCCTTGGAAGGCACGAGTTCTCCAAACTCATAAATCTTCGCTTCGCTCGGGAAGGCGGGCCATTTCCACTTGCCGTCCTTCTCTTCTCCGACCAGCGCCATGTTGATAATATCAGAAACGGTCGCAATCTCCTCACCCACCGATTTACCTTCCTTCTTGCCGGTCAGTACAATGAGATTGTTTTCCGCACGTGTGAATGCCACGTAAAGAATGTTGAGATTGTCTACCAACTGCTTCAACAATTCTTCGTTAAATTCCTTATCGAAAAGCGAATCTTTCATGCCCGTGACATACTCAAGGGGAGCGAGTTTCAAATCATTGAAAGGCGCGTCTTTAGGTGCGCACCACAGGAGCGAACCTCCGCTGTTGCGCACACCCGTTGCGTTCCATTCGCAGAAGGGTACGATGACCGTGTGAAACTCTAAGCCCTTCGACTTGTGAACCGTAAGAATCTGCAACCCCTCTGCCGAACCCATCGGCACAGACGTTTCGTGCATCTTCTCATCCCAGTGTTCCAAGAACGCACCGAGCGTGCTGCGGTTGTCTTGCAAGAAACTGAGCAGCTGGTCGTAGAAGCAATAAAGATAAGCATCCTGACCGGGAATCACCTGTAAATTTAAGGTGTTGTAGAGTTGCTCACAGAGTTCGTAGAGCGGCACCTCGATGAGCGCACGTCTTGCCTCCTCATCGCCCAGAGGCAATAAGGAGTCAACGCATGACTTACTCATAGAGAAAATGCTGTTTTCGTCAGCACCTTCTAAGCCGCGACACACCACTTCTCTGTGATAGAGCGCCGCAAGAGCGTAACGCGACACATCATCTTGCGGATTGGCAAGTGTGCGTAACGCCAAAATCAACATATTCACCGCCAGCGAAGAATCAAGCAAGAAGGCCTCGTTACTCACCACCTTGAGGTCGGGAAATTCTTGCTTCAAATAGTCGGCAATCAGCACCCCGTGATCGTTTTTACGCACCAAGACGGCAATATCTTTGGGCTTGACACCCTTATCTAAGAGTTCGCGCAAGTTTGCCCCGAAACTCTCAAGCATGAGTTCCTTGGGCGTCTTCACCACTTCCGCTTCCGCGACCTCGGGTGTAGCATCCGCCGCCTCATCCTTCTTCTGTCCGCTCGGAGCAGGGTACGCCAAATGTTCAACCTTTACATAGCCGTAACCACGATGGTCTTCGGGCACCTGTTGCACCACTTCCTTGTAAGCCGTAGTAATGGCCTGCGCACGGTCTTCGTTGGCGTTACTCTTATCCTTAAAAGTCGTGTCCTCGTTATACTTCTTGCTGACGTAACGCGCTGCCTTTTTGAAAAAGTTATTGTTAAACGTCACCACCTCTTCCGAACTGCGGTAATTTGTATCGAGAGGGGGAAGCGAAATTTTATCTTTAAAGACGCCATACTCCATATCGTTGAGCGTGCGCCAGTCACTATTACGCCAGCGATAGATACTCTGCTTCACGTCTCCCACAATCAGGCAACTACTGTTGTTATCCAAACTGTTTGCCAAGAGGGGCTTGAAATTTTCCCACTGCAATTCGCTCGTATCTTGGAACTCGTCGATCATGATATGCTCATAGCGCGTCCCTGTTCGCTCATAGATGAAGGGGACGTCAAATTCGTCAATCATTTCTTTCAAGAAGTGGGCGGTGTCTGCCAAGATGAAGCGGTTGTTCTCCCTATTTTTTTCGCGCAACACAGTGTTGACGGCGTTCAAAAGCATCATCTCATTGATGTGGAGTAACATCATCTGCGCAGTAGTAATCTTACGCATCTGCAGGCCTATTTCGGAGAGCAGTTCTCGGTATCTGCGGAGCGCGTCAAGTTCCTCGAGTTTCGCCGTAGTGGCATCCGTTTTTGCCCAACCTTCAAGTCCGTCGGCATACCCCAGCGCCGCATCAGTCAGCATCTTCTTCAGCGCGTCCTTAGTGGTCTTGAAATCCCTGGGTGCATCCATCTGCGCCGCCTTTCTTACTGCCGCTATTGCCCCGGTGCTTTTCTTCACCAAGTCGTCCTGTAAGGGCAGCATGTCTGTGTAAAGCGCGTCGCCCAGTTGCTTGACCTTTTCCACCCCCGCTTCGGGCACTTTTCTCAATCTCGCCTTCACTTGCGCCAACACCTTGGGGTCGCCAATATTGTCGCGCACGTCGGCCTGCTGCTTGAGGTATTCTTCCTTGAAAATATTGTCGGAGAACGCCTGAATCTCACCCAAAATATTCCAAGCCTTGTCTGCATCAATGCGCTCAAAGATAAAGTCGCGGAGGATGCCCTTCAACTTCAGATTCTCTTGCATGTCGGCGTCGTTGGTGTAGTAGTTGATGTCTTCTACAATACTCTTCACCGCCTCAGCAAGCGCCTCTTTTGAGTTGATGTCTACGCGCAGGTTGGCCGTAAGGTCGAGTTCGTAAGCCAACTCACGCACGATGCTTTGGAAGAAGGAGTCGATCGTGGTGATGCGGAAGCGGCTGTAGTCGTGAAGCATTGCCGAGAGCGCCATTTGGGCACGGCGGCGAATTTCTTCGTCCGAAAAATTAAGCTTCTTAATTTCGGGCGCATTCTTGACCTTTTCAAAATAACGTTCAGACTGTTGAAGACGCTTGGCAATACCGTTGAGTTGACCGATAATACGCACCTTCATTTCCGCCGTAGCCTTATTCGTAAAGGTCACGGCGAGAATATTGCGATAAGCATAGGGGTTGGTTATCAGCAGTTTTATATACTCCACAGCAAGCGTAAAGGTCTTACCACTACCCGCAGAGGCTTTGTAGACAAGAAGGGATCCCATAGAAGATTGTAAGATGTTAAACAAAAGCGCACACGCGCTTCTGCAAATCTACAAAAAAAACAGGAAACACCATCGTAAAGACTTGTAAAGATTTTCTATGTGATGTATCAGTGGTGGGTGTGAGTTATAACGAACATTTGAGTTGCTGAAATTCGTTTGGAATCATCGCTGGGAAATATGACAAATAGAACATTTTGAATTTCTCCCCCGAAGTTAGGGATTTCTTTCCCTCGATAACGGGAAAATCGAAGGAGGTGTACCGCAAATGCGGGGAGGGGGCTGTTGAAATAGATTGACTACAAACGCAAAAGTTCGCACCCTTACCAAAGGCAAAATCACCTCCTCATTTTTCCGCATTTTTTCGTCAAAACTTTAACACACTTTAACATTCTGCGCAATTAAAATCGGCACAATATCTATTCTCCGTAAAACGATAAGTTACATTGTGACGACAATAAGTTACCTTGTAAAAACGATAATACTTATTTTTTACCCCAAAACAAGTTTTTTTTTGAAACGAAAAAGCGGAGATAGCCCCGATTTCAGGGGCTATCTCCACTTCCGTAGTACAAAGATACAAAATTTCAGTGCGAAATGCAAATCGATTAACACTTGTTAACATGGTTTTTATTTTGCATTTTTCGGCATTTTTCAGGGATTACAAAATGCTTTTCAATGGTGCTGAGGGGAGCGCACATCGTCCTTTTTGCGGGAAAGTTGCCTTAACAGAAGTTAAATAACACTTGGCAAGGGTGATTTTTGTTTTCCAGCAAACCGCGTTTCATTTCTTTATTGTATCTTTGTCGGATATAAACATAAAATGCGCGCACGCACGACACGCGACGGGGCGCGCACCTCATCAAAACGTTTAATTCCTTACAACACTACGAACTATGAAAAAAGCACTTCTTTCACTTGCACTTTTGCTCACAAGCGCCCTCTGTGCAAACGCTCAATTTGAACAAGGCAAAAAGTATATCGGAGCGTCGCTCTCAAATATCGAACTGAATTACAGCAAGTTTAAGGACTTCAACTTTGGTTTGAACCTCAACGGCGGTTACTTCATCGACAATGAAGTATTGATCAAAGGTGAATTAGGCTATGGTTATCAGGGTGAAGCAAGTTCATTTAACCTTGGCGCTGGCGCTCGCTACTATTTTGAGAACAATGGTATCTTTGTGGGTGCTGGTGGTGAAGTAAAGTGGAATGAACTTTCAAGTTATCACGACAAATTCCTGTTCTACACTCCCGTGGAAGTAGGTTACGCATTCTTCATCAACCGCCACGTTACAGTAGAACCCTCTTTGTACTACAAACTCTGCTACAACGAATTTAAGGATCACTGCGAGTTTGGATTCAAGATCGGATTTGGGGTGTACTTTTAACAGTAAACGAGTTAGCAAGTAGACAAGTAAACAAGATAGTTTGCGAGATAAACGACGAGCGCACGGATTTTTGTTCTGCCTTTTCTAACCTTCTCGTTTACTCGTACCTCGTTCACTTGTTTACTAAAACACTAATAACCTATGCAACTTTCAGAACTTGGCGAATTCGCCCTTATCGAACGCCTTACAAAAGACATACCTCTTACGCAAGCCTCTACCTTAAAGGGTGTGGGCGATGATGCTGCCGTGCTTGCGCCGTCGGCAGAGAAGCGCATGCTCGTTACTTCCGACATGCTCATGGAGGGCATCCATTTCGACCTCGTTTATACTCCCCTCAAACACTTGGGATATAAGGCGGCGATGGTGAACTTCTCGGACATCTACGCCATGAACGGACGCCCCACACAGTTGCTCGTGAATGTTGCCGTAGGGCGCCGCATTGAGGTGGAGCACCTTGAAGATCTCTATGCTGGACTCCGCCTGGCGTGTGAGCGACATGGGGTGGACCTCGTGGGAGGCGACACGACGAGTTCAAAGACGGGACTTGCTCTGTCCTTGACCTGCGTGGGCGAAGTCGCACCCGAAAAGTTGACACTCCGTAGCGGTGCGAAGGACACCGACCTGATTTGCGTCAGTGGCAACCTCGGCGCTGCCTATATGGGCATGCAACTCATGGAACGCGAGAAGGCGATTTTTGAAAGTCAGCAACACGGAACTGCCGAAGCGGCGCAACCCGATTTCAGTGGGCGCGAATACCTCCTGGAACGCTATCTCAAACCCGAAGCGCGCAAGGATATTGTGGAACGCCTTGCCGAGGCGGGCATCACTCCAACGGCGATGATGGACGTAAGCGACGGCCTCGCATCAGAACTCAAACACCTCTGCAAGCAGGGCAATGTGGGTTGCCGCGTATACGAAGAGCGCATCCCCATTGACTACCTCACCGCAGTGACTGCCGAGGAGTTTAACATGAACCTCACCACCTGCGCCCTCAATGGCGGAGAGGATTACGAACTGCTCTTCACCGTGCCCCTTACTGAGCACGACCGCGTGGCACAACTCGAGGACGTAAAAATCATCGGTCACATCACTCGCCCCGACCTCGGCGCAGCGCTCATTACTCGCGATGGTCAAGAGTTCCTGATTAAGGCGCAGGGGTGGAAGGAAGAATAATAACGTAGAGTACAGAGTACAGATAACAGAGTACAACTTCCATCCGGACTTTTACTCTTGAGTATTCACTTTACTGGTCAGTTGTACCCTGTACTCTGTTAGTTGTACCCTGTTAGTTGTACTCTGTACTCTGTTAGTTGTACTCTATTTATGGTTCTGACTATAGACATTGGCAACACCTCTGCGAAGGTGGCGGTGTTCCAAGAAGATGAAATAATTTTTAGCGAGCGTGTAGCAACGGATTGGCACACAGAGATAGGGAAACTTTGTGCGACCTACGACATCCGTGCTTGTGCCGTGTCAAACGTGGCAGGTCCTAACGAGGCTCTTGAACGAGCATTGAAGTTGCTCCCCTGCCCCGCATTGCTACTGACCTACACATCGCCCTGCGCACAACCCTACTTTACGCAGATTCCCCAGGGACTCGGCGCCGACCGCCTTGCTGCCGACATTGCTGCCGTGACGCAGGTGCCCAACGCTCCCCTACTCGTCATTGATGCAGGCACATGCCTCACGTTTGATGTGATTGACGAGGCACATAGTTTTGCCGGCGGTAACATTTCCCCAGGCGTAGAACTTCGCCTTAAAGCGATGCACGAACACACGGCGGCGCTGCCACTGATTCCCGTTGAGGGCGAACTGCCCGACCTGGGTTACGACACAGCGACCGCCATTCGAGGCGGTGCGATTAACGGAGTGAAATTTGAAATAGAAGGTTACATCCGTATGTGCCGCAAGCGCTTCCCCAACCTCCATGTGTTCTACACAGGAGGCAACCAATTTGAATTTTCACCCGATGTAGCCCCCTGCATCACGCATGACCCACACCTCGTACTCCGCGGACTCAACGAATTAGTAAGTGGTGTGTAAAACCATAAGTTGCTTATATCTCAACTATCAACCTCATCTATCGATGTACAAAAAAATACTTTTCTCCGCTGCTCTCCTACTCGGAACCCTCTGTGCTACGGCACAATCGAATGGTTCTAACTCTCCCTACTCACGCTATGGTTACGGACTTCAAAACGATCAGGCGCAGGGTTTCAACAAAGGGATGGCAGGACTTGCATATGGTATGAACGATGCGAAGCAATTGAACTTTAAGAACCCCGCATCGTACGCCTCTATTGACTCGCTCACGATGATTTTCGATGTTGGTTTCTCTTTGCAAAAGGCGAACCTCGAACAAGGGGGCGTGAAGAAGAATGCCAACAACTCATCCATTGACTACGTGATGGCGGGGTTCCGCCTGGCGCCCAATTTGGGGATGACCCTCGGGATGATGCCCTACACCACAATTGGGTATAACATGAGCACCCCCCCCAAGCAGGTAGTTACGAATGGCGCAGAACTCACACAGACTGATGTGTATAAGGGTGAAGGCGGTTTGCACGAAGCGTTCATCGGATTGGGTTACCGCCCCATCCCCAACTTGTCGGTAGGTGTTAATGTGGGATATTTGTGGGGCTCTATGGAGAACATCTTCTACGCACCTTACAACGACAACACCAGTTACAACCGCCATTACTACACGGCCGACATCCGCACCTTTAAGGTGGACCTCGGGGTGCAGTACGAACAACGAGTGAACAGCAAAAACACGCTTGTCTTAGGTGCCACTTACGGATTGGGGCATAACGTGAATCGCCCTGCCACATTCATCCGCCAACTCATCTCGTCCTCACAAGGCACAACGGGCGACACAACACGCATTAACAATGCCTTTGAACTACCCCACACATTTGGTGTCGGAGCGACTTGGAATCACCACAATAAGTTGCGCGTAGGTTTTGACTACACGCTTCAACTGTGGGACGGTTGTCGCACACCCGAACTGATCAACAACAAGTATCAGGTGAGCACCAACAGTTTCTTGAACAGTCACACCTTCACGCTCGGTGGTGAATATGTCGCTAGACCCAATAGTGCGTATTGGTACAAGCAAATCCGCTATCGCCTCGGACTTTCGATGTCAACACCTTACACAAAGGTGAATGGTGCAGACGGTCCTCGTCGTTACAGTGCTGCCATCGGTTTTGGGATTCCCATCCGCACCGGTTGGAGCAACCGCAGTATGGTCAACATTGCTGCACAGTATGAACGCGTAGAACCGAAGTTCAGTGGCATGATTACCGAAAACTACTTCCGCATCTGTCTCGGCATCACGTTCAATGAAATGTGGTTCAGCAAGTGGAAGGTGAGATAAAATTCAGCGAGAAGTGAGGAGTGAGTAATGCCATGCGGGATATTCACTTGACTGGTACGGACGCACGGTTCGTGCGTCCGTACCAGCAAAGCGATATACCAATCGTGTCTCACCCGCTACCAAGACGCCCATAATATGACGTCTCTACGTTGATAATACGTCCTGCACAGCACTCCTCACTACTATCTACTAACTACTAACTTTCCTCATTAATGCGTTTCCTCTTTCTCCTCCTTCTCATACTGCCCTTGGCATGCACCTCTGATGCTCCCCCCTTGGGACCACAGGTAGACTGTCGTGACTCTTTGCCCGTCATGACTACCAGAGGCGTGTCCAAACTCATCTCCGACTCGGGCATTGTGCGCTACAAGATTATTGCTGAGGAGTGGCAGGTGTACGACAAAACGTTCCCGCAGCGCCAATACTTTCCGAAGGGGGTATACTTAGAGCGCTACGACAACAATGCGAGTGTCAACCTCCACATCTCTGCCGATACGGCCTTCTGCTTCGACCAGTACCTCTGGAAACTCCGCGGGCGTGTAGTGATGAACGACCGCGAGAAGCAGGTAACATATACCTCGGAAGAACTCTATTGGGACATGCGCAAACATATCTTCTACTCTCACGTTCCCATGTCACTTCAAGAACCCGACCGCCTCATTCGCGGTAATTGGTTTGAGAGCGATGAGCAGATGAAGACCTACAAGGTGGGAACGACCAGTGGTTACATGCCGATGAAAACCTCAAAGGCAAAGGTTGACTCAACCGACACGGCACAACCCCAGCAGGAGACTCCCACAGAGAAACCCCTACTCGACGAGCGAGCAAAACCAATCTCTACGACAAGCCCTGTGCCTGTCAACAAGGCAATTCCCATTAACAAGAACAAACCGCTGTTGAATACGACAAAGCGCCCTGTGTTAATCTCTAAGGACCGCTCAAAGAAACAGCGACTCAGTGATTAACCCTGTCACATTATAATATAAGTAACTGCTGAACTTTTTTCAGAGTCACTTGACAACCTCTAAATACCTTCGGACCTCCTCCCTCATTACGCAGAGAGGGGGTCTGATTGGTTTAATTCCCTATGTACAATCACTACTGAGCAACCTTTCTACACCATGTCACACACTTCCGAAGAACGCCATACGGACATTTCCCCACGCGTAGCATCCTCACGCACATACCGCCTCACCAAGCGTATTGCCAAATGGATGGACCGTTATTATATTGACCCCATCGTCGGCCTGTTCCTCCCTGGTTACGGCGACACAGTAACCGCCTTGCTCAACCTCCCCTACCTCTACCTCAGCACATTCAAGGTGCGTAGCATCCCCCTCACACTCGCCATTATTTATAACACCTTGGTGGATGTGTATATCGGTATCATTCCCTTGCTTGGCGACCTGTTTGATATCTTCAACAAGTCATACACCAAGAACTCACGCATCCTCAATGGTTTCGTAGAGGGCGACCGCACCATCATTCGCGAAGTCAACCGCAAAGCCATATACTTTGCCATCTTCATCCTCCTGTTCATTCTGCTTATTAACCTACTCATCCACCTCATCATCATTATCGGTATGTGGATAAGTGACCTCGGCAGTTGGTTGATCAGTCTGTTTTAAACTCCCCGCCCCAGCGGCACACAGATACACAAAAAGAAGTTCCAGAGCGCCCCACCGTGCCCGGAACTTCTTTTTTTATTCTTCACCCACCACAAGATTTCCCGACCACACTTCCACTCCAATTTTTGGGGATTAAATTCTTACATAGTCTCTGCACTGCCAAGATTGACATTCGTATGTATTTAGGACGCACGCGCCGTGCGTCCTAAATGATTTGCTGTTCTGCGAAATTCATCCCTTATTTCTCCCTACACCTCCCCATCAAATCTGCATAAAGCGCATTGCGAGAGAGCAAGTCGCGATTGCCTACGAGGAAGAATTGCTTGCGGGCGCGGGTGATGGCGACATTGAGTTTTCTATCGACCTCGGTAGTGCCCACCTGCTGACACACGGAGAGGATGTCCAACTGATAGGGGCGCGAAATGGTGGTGGTGAAGACAATGTAGTCGCGTTGCGAACCTTGGTAGCACTCTACGGTGTCGATGGTAATGGCGTCGACATCTGCTACACCTCTCGAGCGCAGACTTGCACGCACCATACTGATTTGGTTGCGGAAGGGCACGATGATGCCCAACTGCTTGGGCAGATTGAGGGGCGTCTCACCACGCAAGTTTAGGTTAATGAGCGCTTCCACTATGTCTGCCACGGCTTCTGCCTCCATTTTATTGGCTTTCACATTGTCGGAAAGTTCGGGAGCAGGAACATGCACAAATCCCATGCGAGTTGCCGCCACGAACTGTTCCATCGGCGTTTCGGGAACGACGTAATTGAGTGCTCCTTCTTGGTGATCGAGGGGCACAACGGAGAGGCGCCCTTCGTAGAAACGCTCGTTGACAAAGGCGGCAATCTCACGGTGCATTCTCCCCTGATGGTCGAGCAATCCTGCGGCGATAGTTGCCACTTCGGGTGTACGCATCACAAATCCGTGTAGGCGCTCGAAGAGGGAGTTGCGCAGGTCGGTCAAACCAATACCGCGGAGCGCTTCATCGTGCACCACTGTTTGCTCCGCACGTTGCATCACCACGGCGGGGAGTTGCTTGTGGTCGCCAATCATGATGAAGCGGCGCACGGCGGTGGGGTGCGCAAGGAGCGCCATAATTTGCGGTTCGAGCACCTGTGACGCCTCGTCGAGAATGGCAAGGTCAAACTGTTTGAGGTTAAAGAGTTCGGTGTGAGAAGTAAGCGTCGCTACCGTTCCAACGATGACTTGTTGGTCTTTCAGTAACTGCGAAACCTCGGCACGGTTTTTCATTCCCTCGGCACGGTTGACAAAAAGATTCGGGCGCACTTCCTCGGTGCACGTTTGCTCAATGCCGAGGCGCAAGAAGTCTATTTCTGCCCCTTGAAGCATTTGGCAAATTTCATCCACGGCACGGTTGGTGTAAGCCGCCAGCAAGAGGTTCGGGCACTTGCCTTTCAAGCATGCCGAGGTGAGAAATTCTTGCACCATAGCACGCAGAGCGACGTTGGTTTTTCCCGTTCCGGGAGGTCCCACTAGGAGGTAATAATCCTGTGCCTGCATGGCGGGAAGCACAATGGCGTTGGTGCGTGCGCCATAGTCGCCACAAAGTTTCACGCTCGTATCGAAGCGCGGCGCACGCTGGCAGAGCAAAAGTTCGCGACGCTCCTGTGGCGCCGTGAGCAGGGCGAAAAGTCCGCGACGGGCGGATTGGGAACTGCTGTCGGTGCTGTCCTTCTCAATGGCATAGGTGGTGTCGAGCGAGAAGAAGTCGCGGTTGCGCTGCTTATAGGAAAGGTGGAGGTGAAGTTCGGTATCGGTGAGGCGCACAATGTAGCCACGCACTAATTGTCGGTTGCACACGGTGTCGGCCGCCGAACGGCGTTCGTAGAGTTGCACCATGGCACCCTCGTAAAAGTCGGCAACGAACTTCTCGCCGTAGTCGGGCACGTCGAAAATGATTTCTTCCACCCCACCCTCGCCCAGGAGTTCGCGGATGCGGAGGTTGATGAGAATTTCTCCCGACAGGAGTTTTGAGGTATAGTCGGCATTCCACACACGAGCAAATCCGCGCGTCGAGTCGGGGCGCGGTTCGCCCATCTTTGAGAGGAACTGCTCACGCGACAGGAAGGTCATGAAGTGGTTGAAGTAACTGCGCTCCAAGGGTGAGGCATTCTCCAAGGGTTCTACGATCGCCTGAATCGGGGGCAGGATGGCCTTCAAAAAGTTCGGGTGAAGTCCCTGCTTCTGTATAATATTATTATAGGTGAGTTCCGACAAAACTTCCGCAACCTCCCCATTGCGCATGCGCATTTCCATCCGCACAATCTCGTTGCGCAGGTGCATCACCTCCTTAATCTTGCTGCGCGGAATGCGTTCATCAAGCAGCATGGGATAACGGGAGTAGAGCAAAAACGAAGAGATGGCGTCGCGCGGAAGTGAGAAGTTGAAGTGCAACATCTCCTTGTAGAGCGCCATCTGCAGGACGTGTTCTTCCTTGGGGCGCACTGGCGGGCGAAAATCCTCGGCCTTGCCACTCTTTAATTCCACAATGCGACGATGATCTGCCGTCATGACATCCAAGCGTCCCCTCAAACCGAGCGTGGCACAGATAAAGGCGGGTTCGAGCAACACCTGGTCGAGCGCAATGCCCACCTCGGGCGAAGCGTATGCCTGCTGCACAATTTGGCGAATATTATCAAAATGCTGACGCGCCTCCTTGAAATAACTGACATTGATTTCCTCGGGCGCAGGGTGGCAGGCGTAGTCCAAAAGTGACTGACGGAAGTGCGCCTGCATACTTTCGGCAAAATCAATTGTGGCAGAGTGCGTGCAGTCGTCCATAAACTGGTTGGCAGCATTACCAAGAAGAATCGGACGCGTAGATTGGCGCGGCTGAAGTTGCGCCAAAAGGTAATTCAGCGGCGAAGTGCCGTAAGGCTTTACGCAAGCCGTGAGCGCACTTACGTCAATGAGGTAATCAGGTTCCAAGATGACAAGTTCCCCTCCGTTCACAACATTTACGCGCAAGCCTTCCTCCAACAATTCCAGGGTGTCGGCATCCGTAGGTACGACCGTCTCGCCCGCATCGTCTAGAAGCAGGAGTGTGAAAGTCGTATCACCGATTTCTTTCACCAATCCGCGCGCCACACGTAACTGTTCTACGGGTGTAGCAGTGAGTTGCGTCTCCGCCTTCTTGGGAGCGTTCTCACTGGCTTCGAGGGCGGTGAGAAAACTTCTCAAATCCGCCACATCTGTAGCAAGTAACTCCTCCGTCGCCTCCCTTTGTCCACGCAAAGTCTGGAGGGCATTGCGACGGAAACGGTCGGCGGCGGCATGGGGCAAATCGTAGTGTTTACACACCGCGTAGAGGCGTGCAAAAAGTCCGGAATAATCCGTCGTAAAGTCCTTCGTTTTTTCTATACAAACGCGCTTCAGCAGGGAGTAAAGCATCGTGTAGCGCACACGAATCTTTAATTGCTCACTGCATGCCGCGACAAGTTCTTCATCGTACTTCATCACTGAAAAATTAGGGGATGAGTGCCTGTATTTTCTAACCGAAATGCAAAAGAACAAGACTCGCGCCATTTTGTTCCTATGTTCATGTGTCCGAAATCCAGGAAAATTTTTACCTTTGTGCGAAGTTACAAAATTTTAAGAATATTATGCTGAAACATATTGTACTCTTTCAACTCAAACCCGAACTCACGGAAGAGCAGCGCCAAGCCGTGATGGATAATTTCAAGAAAGGCATTATGGCACTCCCCGCCATCATCCCCGAAATCCAGTCTATTGCCGTAAACTTCAACTGCAATCCCGCCGAGCAGTGGGACATTTGCCTTGAAAGCACCTTCGCCTCGCTCGAAGCCCTCGACATTTACGCACAACATCCCGCCCACAAGGCCGTGGGTGCCGAATTGCGCCCAAACATCTGCGGTCGCAGTTGCGTAGATTACACCCTTTAAATTTCATCGCGCACTTCACTCCGCAAGGCGCTCTTCCCCTGTTCATAGGGGGAAGGAACCGCAATGCGGTGAGGGGGTGCAAACAATCTTTTTCACCATCTAATAAAATCCCCTCCCTACCCTATGACACACGAATGGTTTGAATGTAAAATCAAATACGAGAAGCAACAGGAAAACGGTGCTCTCAAGAAAGTTGTTGAACCATACCTCGTCGACGCCCTCAATTTCACAGAAGCAGAGCGCCGCATCATCGAAGAGATTGCCCCCTTCATGACCGGCGAATTCCAAGTTTCTGACATCAAGCGCGCCCGCTTTGGCGAACTCTTTGAAGCGGCAGAAGAAAGTGCCGACAAGTGGTTTAAGGCAAAGCTCATCTACCTCATCATCGACGAATCGAAGGGCGTAGAAAAGAAGACTACGCAAAATGTGCTCGTGCAAGCGTCTGACTTCCAGGATGCCCTCAACCGCCTCGTTAAGGGAATGGAAAGTTACATGGGAGATTACACCATTGCAGCAATGCAGGAAACGCCCATCATGGACATCTTCCGCTACAAGCCTGCCGCAGAATAGTTCACCCCTCAAAGGCCGTAACCCTCATGGGACACATAGCCAAAAATCTCACAGAAATACGCGCGACACTCCCACCCAGCACAGCCTTGGTGGCGGTGTCGAAATACCATCCCATTGAGGCGGTGGCAGAAGCCTATGCCGCTGGGCAGCGCATCTTTGGCGAGAGTCGCGCACAGGAAATTCGCGAGAAGGCAGAGGCACTGCCGAAGGACATTGAGTGGCATTTCATCGGCCACCTCCAACCCAACAAGGTCAAATACATTGCTCCGTTCATCAGCCTCATTCATGCTGTAGACACTCCCAAACTCCTTGCCGAAATCAACCGACAGGCGGAGAAACACGGCAGAGTTATCCCCTGCTTGCTCCAACTTCATGTGGCGGCAGAGGAAACAAAATACGGCTTTACTCCCGACGAGGCATGGCAATTCCTGGAGTCGGGCGAATGGCGCAAATCTCCCAACGCGCAAATCTCAGGTGTGATGTGCATGGCAACGAATACGGACGATGAAGTCCGCATCCGTGCCGACTTCCACACCGCCCACGAGTTTTTCCTCCGCGCCAAGTCCGCCTTCTTCGCCTCCGCGCCCCACTTCAACCAATGCTCCTGGGGCATGTCCGACGATTACCCCATCGCCATTGCCGAGGGCAGCACCCTTGTCCGCATCGGGTCCAAAATCTTTTGCGAATAGGTTGTGGCGGTAACGAGTAGACAAAGAGTTCTTTATAGAAAAGTTGACAAGTTTATAGGTACAAGCGAACAAGACAGTTTGCAAGATAACAATTACCGCCCCCTTTAATCGTTAATCGTTAACCGTTAATCGTTAATCACTCCCCTAAATTCGCCCCTAAAACAAAAACTTTTCCAAAATTCCCTTTGCCGTTTCAGAAAAAGTCACTACCTTTGCACTCGCAATTCAGAAAGGTGCCATAGCTCAGTTGGTAGAGCAAAGGACTGAAAATCCTTGTGTCCCCGGTTCGATTCCTGGTGGCACCACCAAGAAAATCGCTAATAGCTAGACAATCAAGCTGTTAGCGATTTTTCTTTTTATTCTTTCGAACGAAATGTCACCACATTGTCACCACATTTGTTTTCTTGTCACCACGCGAAATAAAGTTGTCACCACACAATTTTCAAAATAAGGGAAAAGAAAATGCCCATCTACCGATGCGGATGGCAAACAGGCATTAACAGAATTTGAATAGAAAAACATTAGAATCTATCATGCTTTCTCCTTTTGTAGCGGAAAACAGTCTTCTCTTTCACTGCCTCGTCAATCTCGGCAGCATCATAAAGTATTCGACCACCGATTTTCTTTTCGCGGATTTCTCCACGCTTCACCATTTCTATGACCGTAGGATTCGTCACATGCAACATCTCACACAATTCCTTGCGTGTATAATAC
>JBGVGJ010000071.1:0-47157 GCA_045121635.1 Alloprevotella sp.
AATATCGAGAACAGGTTGTTGTATTCAGCAAGGGAGAAACCAGGCATATCGCAAGAATCGTAACCTATGTGGACATCAAAAAAGGGAAGCAACCCAAACTAGTATCGTTACTTACCAATGACTTTGATATGCGTCCGGAGACAATTGTGGAGATTTATCGTCGTCGTTGGCAAATAGAATCGCTTTTCAAGCAGATAAAGCAGAATTTCCCACTGAGATACTTCTATGGAGAAAGTTCAAACGCCATCAAGATTCAAATATGGGTGACTTTAATAGCGAATCTGCTCCTCTCATTGCTTCAAAGTAGCCTTGAGCGGAGCTGGAGTTTCTCTGGTCTCGCCACAATGGTTAGGATATCCCTAATGTATTACCTAAACATTTATACATTCTTCAACAAACCTGAAGAAGACCTCAGACAAATGCTCATCGAGGCTGCAGAATCACCGCCAAAGGAGGGTTCAAACTAATAGAGGGGGCTTGTCCAAGATAAAAAGACTCCCAACTACTCTTTTTGAGATAGTTGGGAGAGCATTGTTATGTTTAGCGGACAGTAATATTAGGTAATAGCAAAGTCCTGACTTGTGAAAGTCGGGACTTTGTGATATAAAAAGTGGGTGTGCCTGTTTTGACACACCCACATTGTTTTCTAATTCTCTTACAGAGATAGTCCTTACAACAGGCATTTCTCACAATACAAGAAACTATTTCGTAGTAAGTTCTACAATAAAATCTACGCCTGTTGGTACTTCTTCAAAGGTAAGTGTCATCTTACCTTGTTTGTCATGCTTAAATTTAACGGGTGTTTTACCTTCAAAGGTGTATGCTTTCTTCACCTTGCAAGTAAGGGGCAGGGTGAGTTGTTTTTCCTTGAGGTTAAAGATGTGGATGAAGAGACGGTGCCCCTTGCGAGTCGTTACACCCCATTCTTGTGTAGGGATGTCACCAGCTGTGGTGCCATAAACAGTTTCGCCATTTGCACGAAGCCATTCGCCAATTCCCTTGAGGCGCTCTAATGCAACAGCGGGGAGTTCGCCGTTGGGTTGAGGACCGATATTCATCAACAAATTAGCGCCTTTTCCTGCAGCGCCTACAAGGTATTGAATGAGGGTGTCAAGATTCTTATAATTCTGGTCAATAATTTTGTACCCCCACATACCATTCATCGTTTCACAGGTTTCAAGGGGAAGGCGACTTACTTCTTGACCAGAAAGTCCTGCTTTGTTTTCTCCAGGCAGGTCACGTTCAAAAATCTGAATGTCTTCGCCAGGTATGGGAGTGGAGTGGTGGTTGTTGCCCACGAGGCATGCGGGTTGCAATCTGTGGATGAGGGCGTATTGTTCTTCAAGTTCCCAGTTGAATGGGATAGAATCTCCCTCGTGATCCCAAACGCCGTCAAACCAGATGGCACCAATTTCACCGTATTTTGTAAGGAGTTCGGTGAGTTGGTTGTTCATAAATTTATAGTACCTATTCCAATCCGACTTCTTGGGGTCACGTCCTGTGCCTTTACCCGTGCGTCCAATAGGATAGTCATCGCGCGTCCAGTCGAGGTGAGAGTAGTAAAGGTGGAGTTTAATCCCTTGCGCATGACATTCTTCTGCAAGTTCCTTCAGTACATCACGCTTGAAGGGAGTTGCATCGACGATGTTGTAGGTACTCTCGTTGGTGTCCCACATGGAGAAACTGTCGTGGTGGCGAGAGGTGAAGCAAATATACTTTGCACCCGCATCCTTAATGGCAGTTACCCATGCCTTGGCATCAAAGTTGGCTGGGTGAAAGGCTGAGGCAGCCTTGGCATACTCTTCGTGGTGGATGTTGGCGTTATGCATGTACCATTCACCCTGTGCGAACATACTGTAAATTCCCCAGTGGAGGAAGATGCCAAAGCGGTTTTCGGCAAATTCCTTACGCGCCTGAATGTTTTCGGGCGTGGGATGGTAATTCGCTTGTTGGGCAAAAGTAGAAGTAAATGCTGCTGTTGCAACGAGGAAAGTGCATGCGAGTTTATGGAACCAGGATTTCATTGTTGTGAAGGTTTTAGAGGAGGAATTGAGGGGTTGTAAGAGTCGATGCGCTGTATGCCCAGAAGGAATAACATGTGAATATTTACATGTTTTGAAGTCCCTAAAATGCAAATTAACGGCAGCCAACAATTGTTGCTGCCGTTAACCAACACAAAAACTAAACTAGACTTAACTAAACTATTTTGTAAAAAATAGTGGGCGTTATCTCTCGACAACACAACAAAAATAAAGGGCAAAAAGTTATTAGCAAACTTTCTACCCAGTTAATTTAGTTTTTTATTAAACTTTTAACATTTGGCTATGTTATTTAACATAATATGGTCCAGAATCACCATCGCTGCCATTGCTTCGACTACTGGAACGGCACGGGGCAGGACGCATGCGTCGTGACGACCTCGTGCGGTTACAAGGGTGGGGTTCCCGTCAAGGTCAACCGTTGCTTGTTCGCGTAGTAATGTAGCTACGGGTTTGAAGGCTACACGGAAGTAAATGTCCTGTCCGTTGGAAATACCTCCTTGAATGCCTCCGCTGAAATTTGTTGTTGTGGTGATGCCCCCATTTGGCGCTGGAACGAAGATATCGTTCTGCTCACTACCGCGCTGAGTAACGCCAGCGAAACCTGCTCCGTACTCAAAACCCTTAACGGCATTTATTGACAACATTGCTGCGCCAAGTTCGGCATGGAGTTTGCCAAAGGCAGGTTCGCCAAGTCCTACAGGACAACCCTGAATGACGCCCGTAATAATGCCACCGATGGTGTCGCCATCGCCTTTCACTTCCTTGATGAGCGCCGCCATTTCTTCGGCCTTCTGAGGGTCGGGGCAATGTACGGGATTCTTTTCAATTTCGGAGAAGTCGTAAGCGGTATAAGGTTGTTCTAAGGCAATCGCACCCACTTGTGAGGTATAAGCCGTTACCTGTATGCCCATCTGTTTGAGGGCAAGTTTTGCGAATGCGCCACCTACAACGCGCGAAATCGTTTCGCGTGCTGACGAGCGTCCGCCTCCACGGTGGTCGCGCAGACCGTATTTCTGCTGGTAGGTGAAGTCGGCGTGAGAGGGTCGGAACACGTTGCGCAAGTTGTCGTAATCAGAAGAGTGCTGATTCTCATTGCGCACAATAAACCCGATGGGGCATCCCGTAGTGCGTCCCTCAAAGACACCCGAAAGGATTTCGACTTTATCACCTTCCTTACGCGCCGTAGTTAGTGTGCTTTGCCCTGGGCGACGACGGTCCAACTCGGCTTGAATAAAGTCGAGGTCTACCGCAATGCCCGAGGGGAAACCATCAATTACCCCTCCAATGGCAGCACCATGACTTTCGCCAAAAGTGGTGAGGCGAAAGCGCGTTCCAAAAGTGTTCATAGATTAGGGATGAGGTTACAAGGTTATTAGGTGTGGGGGTGTGAGGTTTTGAGGGGGTATGTGGTCTGCATGATCCTAAAACTTAAAAGCTAAGCGACCTTAACCCTCACGCCTCTTTTCTTAGTGCTTACAACCGCAACCATGGTCGTGGTCGCCACAACCGCAGCCTTCGCTGTCGCAACCACCATCGCAACCGCCGTCGCAACCACAACCACAGCCGCAACCGCCTTCGCCCGACATCATCTTGATGAGCGCTGTAACTTCTGCATCCGTAGCTTCGCGAGAGGTAACTACGCTGCCCTTGAAGTGTAGTTCCTTACCTGCGAGGGGGTGATTGAGGTCGATGATAACAACATCATCCTTAACTTCCAAAACAAGACCCTGGAAGCGGTTGCCGTCGGCATTAACGAGGGGGATAACGGCGCCTTCAAAGATGACATCGTTCTGGAAACGACCATTGAGCATGAATGTTGACTTGGGAAGTTCAATGACATGCTCCTGTTCGTAGGGACCATACGCTTCGTCAACGCTGAGTGTGAAGTCAAACTCATCGCCTTCGTTGAGGTCTTTGAGTTTAGCTTCAAACGCTTCGAGCGCTACGCCGAGTTCGGTGATAAACTGGAAGGGGTGCTCTACGGGAGCCTGTTCTACGAGCTCGTGAACGCCTTCTGAATTGTCGGTATAGAGGCTATACGCCACAGTAATGTATTTGTGCATAGTTGTTAAGATATTTGTATTGTAAATTTAGTCTACTAAAAGGTGCAAAATTTCTTGTTAATAATACTCCAATCCAAGCTCCTTTTGCAGTTTCTGAATAAGGCGGTTTTTCTGCAACAATTCGCTCCAATGTTCGCGTGGTGTCTTTATCCTTGTCGGTGCTGACAATGCTTCCACCTCGTAAGTAAGTTCTACTTGTGCATTGCGCAGACGGGAGCGCATGAATTGCAACATTTGATTCTTGATTTCCAGGAAGCAATCGGCCACGGGTTGACTTTCAAAAACGATATGCCCCGTCCATTCCTTTACCAACTTGGGCTCAATGTTTTTCAAGCGCCCTGCTGTTGAGGCATATTCCCGAGGCAGGCGGTTCAAGAAGTAGCGCCATTCATGACACAAGTCGTGGTTGCTGAATGGGCGCACCTCCGTGGTGACCTGCGCTTGCGGAAGTTCAACAATGGTGTTCTCCTGCTTCACGTTTGCTATGGGAGTCAGTCCGCCTCGCAGTGAGAACGTCTGAGGTTTGCCCTTTCCAATGGGAGACGTGTAGGAAGTCGTTGCTGTGCTTACCGCCTTTGGTGGCATAACAACTGTTGTTGCTTGAATTTGTTGCTGAGGCACTTGTGGCGCTTGTTGTTGCGCCGAGGCGACTTTAACACTTGTCGCCTTGAATATGGGTCGTAGAGCAGTCTTGGGGCGAACCCCAGAACCTTCCTCCGTAGCCTGTGCCAATTCAATCAGTGCAATCTCTACGAGCAAGCGCTTGTTACGACTTGTGCGGTAATTCATGTCGCAGTCGTTACATATTTTCAGTGCTCTGTAAAGGAATGTCGGTTTGCAGCGCTTTGCCTGCTCGCCATAGCGTTGGCGCACATTGTCCGACGCCTCAATGAGCGCAAGTGTGCGTTCATCTCCCGCAACAAGCAGTTCGCGGAAGTGTGAGGCAAGTCCACCCATAAAGTGTTGTGCACTGAATCCCTTTTGAAGGATGTCGTTGAGCGCAAGCATCAGTTCGGGAATCTTCTTGTCGATGATGAGGTCAACCACCTTGTAGAAACTCTCAAAGTCAAGTACGTTGAGACTCTTGATTACTTGGTCGTAAGTAATGTTCCCCTCGGTGAAACTCACAATCTGGTCAAAGATAGATAGTGCGTCGCGCATGCCTCCATCCGCCTTTTGTGCGATGATGCCCAGTGCTTCCTCTTCATACGCAATACCTTCGCTTGCCGCCACACTCTTCAAGTGGTTGATGATGTCGCCCACCTCCATGCGGTTGAAGTCATACACCTGACAGCGGCTGATGATTGTGGGTAGAATCTTGTGCTTCTCCGTAGTGGCAAGGATAAAGATGGCATGTGCCGGAGGTTCTTCAAGGGTTTTCAGAAACGCATTGAAGGCTGCGGTCGTAAGCATGTGCACCTCGTCAATGATAAACACCTTGTACTTACCAATCTGGGGAGGTACGAGCACTTGGTCAATCAAGTCGCGAATTTCATTTACGCCATTGTTTGACGCTGCGTCCAGTTCATGAATGTTGTACGAGCGACCTTCGTCAAAGGCCTTACAACTTTCACACATGCCACACGCCTCCATTTCGCCATTGGGTGAGAGGCAGTTGATGGTCTTTGCAAAAATGCGCGCGCACGTCGTCTTGCCCACCCCTCGGGGACCGCAGAATAGGTAGGCATGCGCCAACTTTCCCGTCGTAATCGCATTCCTTAATGTTGTGGTCAAAGCCTGCTGACCAACAACCGTTCCAAATGCCGTAGGGCGGTATTTACGTGCTGAGACAATATAGTTTTCCATAAGGAGAAAAGTGTTTTGAACGCAAATTTACGGAATTTTCTAAAATAAATAGTGTACTTCTATGCTCAAAAATAACTGTGTACACACATCATCCTCATAAATATCGTTCTGGTTCGTTTTTTTGTTGTCGGTAGACGCTGCGCCAAACGTTCTTTTTAATGCTATGCAGAGCGCAAATGCGCCGTTCGCCTCCATAAATTATTGGCTTCGCGCTTTGAGGTGTTAGAATTTAAGCGTACTTTTGTGGCACGATGATAATTCTTTAACAAACTAATAACATAACAGCACTATGAAATTTTATTATACGCTGATGGCGCTCGGTGTGGCGCTCTATTCATGTTCGAGCAGTGATGACGATGGTGGTGGTTATTATGAACCGCCAATTAAGTTGGACCTTCCGGCTGAGGGTGAGAGTCGCGTGACGAGCATCAAGCACAGTGGTTCGGTTCCGGCGTCGTACGACTGGGATTTGACATATAACGCTACGCACCTGACTTCTGCAAAGGGGAACCTCGTGGCGGGTGAGGATAATGCATACAGCAGTACACTCAGCTATACGAGTAAGGGGGTGAATATTGCCAATTCGAATAACATGAATATGGCGGTGACGCTGAACAATGATGGCAACATCGTAGAACTGACGGTGAATAAGGATGTGTACAACTTTGAGTACAATGTTAACGGTTATTTAACGGAGTGGAGCAAAACGACGCACGATGCTAACTTTGCCGACGAGGCGTCAAAGGCCTGGGCTACGTTGACATACGAGGCGGGTAACTTGGCGCGCATTGAGTATGTGTGGAACAATAATGACCCCATAGTGTTGACGTTTACTCCGTCGAATTATGTGAACGAAAACGGATTGCTCCCTGCTGCGCTTTCTCGCTACTTGGGTTGCTTTGGTTTTGAGCACCTTTATTATGCCGGTATGTTGGGCAGACCAACGGCGCATCTTGTAGGAAAGGTTGCGATTGACGGTTTGGATGACGACGACTACACCATTGAGTATGGGTATTCGTTTGCAGGGAATAACACGACTCTCTGTACCTTTAATAGTAAGGACGGTGCTACTGTTGCTTCGGTGAACTACTATTACAAGTAAGTAATATAGGGAGTTGTCATAAATGATTTTTAAGAACACGAATCTCAAAAATCACCATACGGATTGTTACATCTTAATCAGTGGCGCATCACACGAATAAACCATCCGGAAGAGATTGCTTGCAGCTGATATTACAGGTGAATGTCATAACAAAGAGAGAAGAAGGAAGAGAAGCGACCGATGCGTGGAGCTTCTCTTCCTTCTTCTCTCTTTGTTATGCTATAAGCAACAGAATGGAGCGGAGGGATTATGCCTCTTCCTTTCTTTTGCGTGTGCGACGCTTGGGCTTTTCGTCGGTTGTGGGGTGATCGAGTTTCACGCCTGCAAGTTCGGGGTCAATCATGATGCGTCCGCAGTATTCGCAAACGATAATCTTCTTACGCATACGGATGTCGAGCTGGCGCTGAGGGGGAATCTTGTTGAAGCAACCACCACAGGCATCACGCTGTACGTATACGATGCCAAGACCGTTGCGGCTGTTCTTACGAATGCGCTTGAATGAAGTGAGGAGGCGGGGTTCGATGCAGAGTTCGAGGTTCTTAGCCTTTTCGCGAATCTTTTCTTCTTCTGCCTTTGTCTCAGAGATGATTTCGTCGAGTTCTGACTTCTTTACATCAAGGTCGTCACGACGACTGCGGAGCGTGTCAGCACACTGATTCATGTCGCGCTGCTTCGTGTCGATTTGACGCTGTGCTTCGTTGATTTTCTTTTCAAGAAGCATGATTTCAAGTCCCTGGAATTCGATTTCCTTTGTGAGGATGTCGTATTCGCGGTTGTTGCTTACGTTCTCCTGTTGCTGTTCGTAGCGCTTCATCGCTTCCTGCGCTTCGCAGATTTGCTCGTTCATCGCGCTGATTTCAGTCTTGTGACGCTCAATTTCAGTGTTGTACTTTTCGAGGCGGTGTGTGAGACCTTCGATTTCTGCATCAAGGTCTTCCACTTCAAGGGGAAGTTCGCCACGAAGAGCTTTCAACTTGTCGCTTTCAGAAAGGAGCGACTGCAACTGATAAAGATTTTTGAGCTTCTGCTCTACGGACATTTCCGTAATGTCTTTCTTTGCTGCCATATTTATTTAGGTTATGAGGTTTTTAGGTTATGAGGTTTTTAGGTTATGAGGTTTTTAGGTTTACGTTTGGACTGCATAGTCCTTAAAACCTAAAAGCGAAGCGACCTAAAATCTTACCGTCTACTTATAAATAGTGTATCGGGTTGGTATTGACCTTCGTTTCAACAACGCGAAGGTTGGGGTGTGCTTCACGCAGGATGCGCGCCATGAGTTGCACGGTGAACTGCTCGCTCTGGTAATGCCCGAGGGCGGCGATGAGAATTTGATTGTCGTAGCCAAAGAATTGGTGATAACCCATTTCGCCCGTCAGAAAGGCGTCGGCACCACACTTGATTGCTTGACTGAGTAAGAAGTCGCCCGAACCGCCACAAAGCGCTACACGGTGGATGGGACGAGTAGGCAAGAGGTTGTGTTGGAGCGATGCTACGTGAAACTCGTGCTTGACCTGTCCGAGGAATGTAAGCGGGTTGGTAGCGTCGGGGAGTTCGCCGATAATGCCACTCCCGCCCTCTCCGCTGGGGAGTGGTTGCAGGATACGCACGTTTTGAAGTCCGAGTCGCTCGGCTATGGCAAAGTTTACGCCTCCCACGGCATTATCTAAGTTTGTGTGAGCCGCGTAAATAGTGATGCCTGCTAAGATAGCGCGACGCACGCAGCGCTCCACAAGGTTGCGGTCGGCAATGCATTTCAGACCGCGAAAGAGTAACGGATGGTGGGCGATGATGAGGTTACATCCCTCACGCTCAGCCTCTTCGATGATTTCTTCCGTCACGTCAAGACACAATAATACCCCTGATGCGTCTGCGTCTGTTAATCCAATCTGCAAGCCAGCATTATCGTAGCTTTCTTGTAGGGGCAGAGGTGCAAACCGTTCAAGGGCTTCTGCTACTTCCTTTATCTTCATAAGGGAAAACCAATTATGTTGTGCAAAAATGCGGTGCAAATTTACACTTATTTTTTTGAACACACGCCTCATACAAGGGATTTTTCCTGTTGAGTGGTGCATTTTTTATCAAGAAAGAGTGGGGAGGCAGTCGAAGACTTGAACAGTTAATATTTTTTTAGAATGCTACAAGTCACTATGTCGGCGATTTTGCGTACCTTTGCAGTTCCAATAGTGCGCAATATATGACTATGGCAAATAACTCAGTGCAAGACATAAAGCAAAGGTACAACATCGTGGGTAACTGCGATGCGCTCAATCGTGCCCTTGATACAGCGCTGAAAATTGCCCCTGTTGACCTTTCGGTGCTCATTATCGGTGAGAATGGGGTGGGGAAAGAAATCTTTCCGCGCATCATTCATGACCACAGTGCGCGAAAGAAGAAAAATTACATTGCCATCAACTGCGGCGCTATTCCCGAAGGCACGATTGACTCAGAGTTGTTTGGTCACGTTGAAGGTGCATATACGGGAGCCGTGGGTGAACGTAAGGGATACTTTGAAACGGCTGACGGCGGTACCCTCTTTATGGATGAGGTGGGCGAACTGCCTGCTGCTACACAGGCAAGATTGCTTCGCGTGCTCGAAACGGGAGAGTATATCCCTGTTGGAGCAAGTCAACCGCGTAAGACGAATGTGCGCATCGTGGCAGCAACGAATGTCAACTTGGAAAAGGCAATAGCTGACGGGAAGTTCCGCCAGGACCTCTATTACCGCTTAAACTGTGTCACCATCGATGTGCCACCGTTGCGCCATCGTGGTGAGGACATACTTATGCTCTTCCGCATGTTTGCACTTAACATGTTTGAAACGCATAAGATACCTGCCGTGCGCCTTACGCCCGAAAGCGAGCAACTCCTTCTTGCCTATTCATGGCCAGGGAATGTGCGCGAATTGCGTAATATTGTCACCAACATGAGCATTACGGCAGAGGAGCGCACCATTACGCCCGAAATCCTTTCACGTTACTTGCGCAAGGAAATGCATCGTGGCGAACTTGAAGTGGTGAAGCACGAAGAACCCGCTTCGGGCAGTCAGTATGAAAAGGATCGTGCGTTTATCCTGAACATGTTGTTGCAATTAAGAAGTGAGGTTGACGAACTCAAACGTTCGTTGAACACAAAGGTGTTGCCTCCTGCACTCTTGTCCAACAAATCCGATGCACGTTCATCTTCAACAGCACTGAGTCTTAAAGGAGAGATTATTGATGCCGATGGAGTAGAACTTTGTGATGCAGAGGAGTGGGCAGAGGACACTAACGAAAGATTGACAACAACTTCCACCACGATTGATGAGATGGAGCGCGAGTTGATTCGAAAGACACTTGAAGATTGTCACCATCATCGTAAAAAGGCTGCCGAGCAGTTGAACATCTCGGAGCGTACACTTTATCGAAAAATTAAAGAATATGGCATGGAATAAATACGGCATCTGCATGGCGGTATGCACCATCGTTTTGTTGCTCTTCACTGCTTGTAAGGTGAGTTACAAGTTTACAGGAACTTCAATCGATTATAATGTTATCAAAACCATTCAGATTGATAATATCGCCAACCGTGCACCTTACGGTTGGGCGCCAATGGAGGCCATCTTCAACAACAAGTTGCAGGACCTCTATGCCAACCAAACGCGACTCGAATTTGTAAAGCGTAATGGCGACCTCCATATCTCGGGCGAGATTACTGGGTACGACCAGTATAATAAAGCAGTTTCTGCCGACGGTTATTCTTCACAAGTGCAGTTGAAGATGACAGTCAACATTCGCTTTGAAAATAAGAAGGCCAATGTAGCGTGGGAAAAGCAATTCTCCGCCACCACTCAGTACGACGCCAACCAGCAGTTGGCAGCAGTTCAAGAAGAACTCGTTACGGAAATGGTCAGAGACATCACCGACCAAATATTTAATGCTACGGTAGCCGATTGGTAAAGTATTTCACCTCTAGGGTGACAGGTTATAAAGACCTCTTAACCTCATAACCTTCTTAACCTCATAACTTTAGACCTTCCCAACTGTGGACCTCAAAAATCTTATAGAGCACCCCGAGCAACTCAACAAAGAGACTTTGCACAAGTTGAGAGAGTATGTAGCGGTGTCGCCCTATCATCAAGTGGCACGCTTGCTCTTTTTGCAAAACCTCTTTTTGCTTCACGACGCATCATTCGGAGACGAATTGCGCCGTGCCGCCCTCTTTATCCCCAATCGTAAGGTGCTCTTTGACATGGTGGAGGGGAATAATTATGAGGTTCATCCGCACGCAGTTAAGGCACCACAAGAGGTTCCCGCTGAGACGGATGCCACCGACCGCACACAAAGTCTTATTGAAACCTTCTTATCTACCACGGTGGATGCAGGTATTGAGCGTAATAGTCGCAAACTTACCGCCGCTGACGCAACAACGGATTATGCCGCCTTCCTCCTTGCTATGGATGATATTGCACCGGTTGAAGCGCATACGGATGAGCGCATCGATTCCTACCTCAGTCAGGTTTCCGAGCGCATTGTGTTGCAGGAAGAACCAGAGTTTATCCCCGATCTTACCGACAACGCTGCTGCGGGTGGTGATGAAGAGTATTTTACCGAAACTTTGGCAAAAATTTATATCAAACAGGGTAATTATGACAAGGCAATTGAAATTATTACCCGCTTAAATTTGAATTATCCGAAAAAAAGTAGTTACTTTGCAGACCAATTGCGTTTCTTGCGCAAATTACAGTTAATAAATAATAAAACTAAATAACTAAAACAATGTATTCAGTACTCGTAATTTTGGCTGTTGTGGCAGCTATTTTGCTCATTCTCATTGTACTCGTTCAGGAGTCAAAGGGCGGTGGTCTTACTTCAAATATGGCAGGTGGTAACTCCATCATGGGTGTACACAAGACTACAAACTTTGTAGAAAATGCTACTTGGGCACTTGCTATCGCACTTGTTGTGTTGAGCATTGCTTCACACTTCTGTACTCCCGAAGAAAAGAACACTGACACTATCGTTACAGAAATGAAGGTTGCTCTTCCCTCTGTACCCGCTGCTGCTCCTGCACTTGATATCAATGCAGAAACTCCCGCAGCACCTGCAACAGAAGCACAGAATTAATGCAATTGAAAAAATAATAAAGGCGCACCGCTACAAGTTGGTGCGCCTTTATTGTATATGTACGTGATCAGTGACTTATGCCCGGCAAAGAATTTCGGAGCGTTCCAAAATTCGGGTGATAAGGCGGGGTAGGGCATAATCGTTTAGTCTGCTGAGGGGAATGACGGTGTAGGGAGCAGTGGCATCGGATGTAGCGGGGAGCAGGACTGACGTAAGTGGGCAAGAGGTATGGAGTAGGTATGCCCAAGTACGAAGGTGCTGATGACTCAGTTTGTGCGTCATGTCAGTAACAAGGGGCGTGAGTGTTGCGCCATAGGTAAGAACAGGAGAAAGTGAGGTATGCACCACGAGGTCGGGGAACTGGCATTCGGAGTCAGTTTCTATCAATACCGGTTCGTACAGTCCTTGCCAAATATCTCCCTTTGCGCGACGACGCAGTAAGATGTTTCCCCCATCGGTAATGAAAATATAATTTAAGAAGCGGGTGCGCACCTGCGTGCGCTTTGCTTTTACGGGGAAGTCCTCGGGATGGTGTTCAGCGTGGGCAATGCAGGCATCTGCAAGTGGGCATGCAGCACATTGCGGTGCGCGCGGTGTGCAGACGAGTGCGCCGAGGTCCATAATTGCTTGATTGTGCAGCGCTGCGTGCTTGGGTGGTAAAACTTCTTGCGCAAGCGTAGCGAATTGACGCTTCCCCGCCGTAGTGTCAATGGGAGTTGCGATGCCAAAGAAGCGGGAGAGCACGCGGTACACGTTTCCATCAACCACAGCATGTGGCAGTCCGTAGGCAAAGGAGGCAATGGCGGCTGCGGTATAGTCACCCACACCTTTGAGTGTGCGAATTTCTGCATACGAGGTGGGGAATCCGCCCATGCTCACCACTTGGCGTGCCGCTTCATGCAGGTTGCGCGCACGACTGTAATACCCCAAACCCTGCCATAGGCGCATTACTTCATCTTCATCGGCACTCGCCAATAACTCCACCTTGGGGTAAGTCTCGGTGAAGCGCAAGTAATAATCCATCCCTTGCTCTACGCGGGTTTGCTGTAGGATGATTTCAGAAAGCCAAATCTTATAGGGATCCTTAGTGCGGCGCCAGGGAAGGTCGCGCCCATTTTGCTGATACCAGGTTAGGAGGGGGGAGAACATAAGGGGAAATGAGAAAGGAGAAATGAGAAAGGAGAAATTGCCATGCGGGACTTCATGCGCCAGCATTTTCTCCTTTCTCATTTCTGCTTTCTCCTTTAAAAATTAGTGGAACAGTTTAATGCGTTGCTCTTCTGAGAGTTTGCAAATCATGAGTGTACCCTCTTTTTCTACTACGATGTAACCGTCAAGCCCTTGCACGACAACCTTCTTTTCACCTGTGGTGTGGATGATACAGTTGTGCGTTTCGTAGGTGTCGATGTTGTCACCGATGCAAGCGTTGCCGTATTTATCCTGCGGTACTTGTTCGCGCAACGAACCCCAAGAACCGAGGTCGCTCCAGCCGAAGTCGCCAGGATATACGAAGATTTCTTCCGCACGCTCCATGATGGCATAGTCGACAGAGATGTTTTCGCACGTGGGGAAAAGTTCGTTGATGCGTTCCTGCTCTTCGGGCGTGTCGTAAATGGGGAGGAGTTTCTCAAAAGTGCGCGAGATTTCGGGGTGATATACGCGGAAGGCATTTACGATGGTGCTGACGCTCCATATGAAGATTCCTGCATTCCAGAGGTAACCACTTTGCTTGATGTATTCCTGTGCCACTTCAAGTGTGGGTTTTTCCTTAAATCCATCTACGCGGTAGATGTTCTTACGGCGTGAGGAGGCGTAACTAAGGTCGCCCTTGATGTAACCATATCCCGTTTCGGGGCGCGTAGGCTTGATGCCGAGTGTAATGATAGCATCCGTTTCAGCGGCAAACTCTAAGCAGTCGTTGATTGCTTGTCGGAAGGTGGGGACATCCGCAATGGTGTGGTCAGAAGGCGCCACAACGACGTTAGCACGTGGGTCACGCTTCTTGATGCGCCAACTTGCGTAGCAGATGCAAGGGGCAGTGTTGCGACGACAAGGTTCGAGCAAGATGTTTCCCGCAGGAATCTGAGGCAATTGTTCTTTCACAAGTGTCTCGTAATCTGCCGATGTTACCACCCAAATATTTTCGGCAGGGATAATGCCGTCAAAGCGCTCTACGGTGAGTTGTAATAGCGTTTTGCCACAACCTAATACGTCAAGAAATTGCTTCGGTTTTTCAGGACTACTCATCGGCCAAAAGCGACTCCCAATGCCGCCTGCCATAATTACGAGGTGGTTATGTTTCATCATAATGTGTGTACTTTTTTAAGTGGACAGGTTTTTGTCAATGAGTCTTGCTGGCGCATGATACGATTCTTGCCCTGCAAGGTCTTTTACTCATTTCCTTCGGTCATTGTGCCTTCAATAGAAATACGTGTGATGGGCGTCTTGGCATTTGAACGTATTGTTATAGCCTTGCGGAAATGACCGAAGAGTTTGCCCTTGCCGTCGTAAATGATTTCCACCTCACCTGATTTACCGGGTTCGATGGGCGACATGGTGTATTTCGCAACAGTGCAACCGCACGAGGTGATGGCTTGGTGAATGACGAGGGGCTCTGTGCCTGTATTGGTGAACTTGAACACCGTTTTCTGAATTTCGCCCTCCTTAAATGTTCCAAAATTGTGAGATGCCTTTTCAAACTTAATGTCTGCCTGTGCCAAAGCACTGATACATCCCAGGGAGAGCATAACTATGAGTGTTGTAAAAAATCTTTTCATTGCAAATGTATTTGATTTGTGTACTTGCTTGCAAATGTAAGATTAAATCTCAGAATAAGCGCTATGGATACGAAAAATATTCTCTCGTGAGGGATTGACGTGCCTATTCTTTTTGTAATTTTGCGGTAACTAAGTATGAAAACTTCACTTCCACATTCCGTTTCTGCACCTAATGAAAAAATTATTTTAGGTATTGACCCTGGTACGAATTTGCTGGGGTACGGTTTGGTGCGCGTCAGCGGGAAAAAGGTGGAGATGATGGCGATGGGCGTTATTGACATGCGCAAATGTGCCGATGGTTACTTGAAACTTGGCAGAATTTACGAGCGCGTTATGGGCATCATTGATGCTTTTCACCCCGATGAGTTGGCGATTGAGGCGCCCTTCTTTGGCAAGAACGTGCAGAGTATGCTCAAACTGGGGCGCGCACAAGGTGTTGCCATTGCTGCTGCGATAAGTAGACAGATTCCCATTCAGGAGTATGCCCCGATGAAAATCAAGATGTCCATCACAGGTAACGGGCAGGCAAGCAAGGAGCAGGTGGCAGCGATGATAAAGCGCATGCTGAATATTAAGGAGGACCCCGTGGGATTCCTTGATGCCACAGACGCCCTCGCTGTTGCCTATTGTCATCACCTGCAAAGTCTGCGCCCACAGGCGACTACGGGTACATCCCGTTCGTGGGCAGATTATGTGAAGCAGCATACGGATAGAGTGCGAAAATAAAAAATGTACATCCCCCTACCCCCCGAAAATACCTCCCAAGTGGGATAAAGTTTAAAAAAACTTTTTCTATGAAAACAATTTTAACAACGTTGCTTCTTGCAGTGTTTACAATGGGCGCAAGTGCTCAGGAAATTTATAAGATTGTGTATCAGAGTGCTGAGCAAGTCATCAACGACCCCACCAGCAGTATTACAAAAGCAAAAATAGCGCAATTTAAGTTGAGTCAACTCACTTATTTGCGTCAAAAGGCTTTTGAGACGATGCCTGAGGTTACCGACCGCTTCCTTGATGTACAAGCTTATTACCTCACGGAGTTCATGACGCTTTACCAGGCAGAGTTAGTGAAGAGTGCTACGAAGAGTGCTGAAGAACGTTCCAAATTGGCAATGATCTTCCTTGACGCCACGGTGTCCAACCCCTTGTTTGGCGATACTGATGAGGAAACCATTTATGCTTACATTAAGGAAGGCACCGAACTCACCCCCTTCTCGCTTGACACCGATTGGCAAAAGGCTTTGGCGGCAGTAAAGTCACAACTTCAATAAGAGTGAGGAGAATTTAGCAAACGAGTCAACAGGTTCAAGTAGAAATATCGTGCAAAATAACGAACTAAATAAGGCTTGGCAAGCTATTGCTAACACGAATGTGAGTTTGTATCTCACAGGGCGTGCAGGGACGGGTAAGACCACGTTCCTGCATCGTTTGCGTGAGCAGTTGCCCAAGCGTGTGGTGGTTTGTGCCTCTACGGGCATTGCCGCAATCAATGCGCAGGGCGTTACGCTCCATTCCATGTTCCAACTTCCCTTTGCGCCTTATATTCCCGAAACGACCTTTAACAACAATCAGCGTCGTTTCTCCTTTCCAAAGCATAAGGTGCGCCTCTTGCGCAGCATTGACGTGTTGGTGATTGACGAGGTGAGTATGGTGCGCGCTGATGTGCTTGATGCCGTCGATAGTGTTTTGCGCCGTTACCGTCATCGCTACAAGCCCTTTGGCGGTGTGCAACTCCTTTTAATTGGCGACCTTCAACAGTTGGCTCCTGTCGTTAAACCCGAGGATTGGGAACTGCTTCGCAAGCATTACGACACACCCTATTTTTTCAGCAGTAAAGCGCTTCAACAGTTAGACTACTATACGATAGAACTTAAAAAGGTGTACCGCCAGAGCGATCCCGAGTTTTTGAGTCTGCTCAACAAGGTGCGTGAAAATAACATCGATTCAGCAACCCTTGCCCACCTCAACACGCGTTACATCCCGAATTTCTGCCCACAGAAGGAGGACGGATACATCCGCCTTACCTCCCACAACCGTCAGGCCGACACTATCAATCAGAGCGAACTTGATGCCATTTCAGCAAAGGGGCATGTGTTTGAGGCCAAGGTGGAGGGCGAGTTCCCCGAAATGTCATTCCCTACCGACAAGGTGCTGGTGCTCAAAAGGGGAGCACTGGTGATGTTTGTAAAGAACGACCGCGACCGACGCTTCTACAACGGCATGATAGGCACTATTACGGGCATTGACAGCGATGCCATAACCGTGTGCCCTACGCACTCAGGTGAGGAAATTAAGGTAACCTCCGAAGTGTGGCAAAACTGTAAGTACGTACTTGATGAGGAAACCAAGGAGATTACTGAACAAGTCATCGGAACCTTCTCGCAAGTTCCCCTGCGCCTCGCTTGGGCAATAACCATACACAAAAGTCAGGGACTAACCTTCGAGCGTGCCATCATCAATGCTAAGCAAGCCTTTGCGGCGGGGCAAACGTATGTGGCGCTAAGCCGTTGTAAGACGTTTGAAGGTCTCGTCCTTAGCGACCCCATCCCTGCCCACGCCATCATTACCGACTACGATGTGCGCAATTACACCCAGCAGATGGCCGCGCGAGAACCCTCAGATGGGCAAATCCTTGAAGAGCAGCGCAACTACCTCCTCGCTACGCTTGAAGAACTCTACAACTTTACGCCCGTTGACTATGCCTATGCCGATGTCGTTAGGGTAATGGATGAGTTTTTTGCAAAACTCTATCCCGAGCGCATCGCGCGCTTTAAGGAACTCGAACCCGACGTGAAAGACGCCATTGACGCCGTAGCAAAAAAGTTTGCCACGCAGTTAACTTATCTGGTGCGCACGGCCGAAAATCCCGCATCCTCAACCACCTTGCAGGAGCGTATTGCCGCTGCAACATCCTATTTCTTGGACAAGTTGGCACCGCTGATAGCGCAAACCAGCACCCTCTCGCTACCCACCGACAGCAAGCGCGTAAAGGAGCGTGCTGAGAACGCCATCGAAACGCTTACCGAAGCCCTCCGCATAAAGGTGCAATTGCTGCGCTATGTACAAAGCAATGGTTTCGAGTTGGGCAAGTATCTCAAACAAAAGGCAGACGTTATGCTCGATGCCGCACCCGTCGAAGAACCCGCTCCAAGCAAACCGCGCACGAAGCGCACGAAGACTGAAGCGACAGAAGTCGCCGCAGTTGATGCCCCACAGGACATCCTTCACCCCCGCCTCTTCAACATCCTACGAGAGTGGCGTGCGGCAAAGGCGCGCGAATTATCAGTCCCCGCCTATGTCGTGTTCTCGCAACGAGCACTAATTTCTATGACCAACGCACAACCCCAGTCCGAGGCCGAATTAAAGAAACTCCCCGGCATCGGGAGGGCGCTGCTCGAACGCTATGGTGCCCCCCTCCTCTCGCTCATCCGCGAATACGTGTTGGAAGAGGAAACCTAAAACGGGTGAAAAAACGGCACTCCCCCTCCCCCCCGAAAAAATGATGAAAAATGCAAAATAATTGTGGTGTTAACAAGTGTTAACCGATTTGCATTTTGCGCTGAAAAGTTGTATCTTTGTACTACCAAAGTGGAGATACCCCCAGGAGTCGGGGATATCTCCGCTTTTTTCGTTCACAAGGTTACTTATTTTGCCCGAAAAATAAGTATTAGCGTTTTTACAAGGTAACTTATCGGCGCCACAATGTAACTTATCGTTTTTCCGAAGATAGATATTGGTGCGATTTTGAGTAGTGTGAATGTTAATGTGTGTTAAAGTTTTCTGCGAAAAATGAGGAAAAATGAACTTACGGACTTGTCAACTATAGGGCATGCTTTACACTAAAAATTCTATTTCCTCATGCAGGATGCTTACGCTGAGGCGCGTGCTTTGCGTGTGAAGTGTGCGTCCGTCCAAACTGAGGGGTGCATGGTGCGTGTTGTGAATCTCTACGCGCTGACTGCGCCAAAATTTTACGTTGTTGTACGACAAGAAGCGCCCCATAAAGAGCAACCACAGGCCGTTGATGGTTTTGGTGAGAGGGGCCTGCATAATGGTGGTGACGTCAAGCATGCCGTTGTAGGGCACAGCACTCGGCGTTTGTCCGTATCCGTGTGCTGAACCTATGCAAAGGTTGGTGATGTTGCGCTCGTGCACTTCAAAGTTGACTTGAAATGCTACGCGGAACTGCTGGCGCTTGATGATGAGTTGCAATGCTGAAAAGATGTTGGAGAGCATGCGCGACATCCAAAAGTTGCGCGTGGCGCGTTTGAGGTGAATGATGTTGGCCACCACACCTATGTTGAGGCAGTTCAGAAAGTAATGATGGTTGTTGGGGGCGTCACCCTCGGTCACCACGCCTACATCGATGCGGCGCTTTGTGCCACGAAGTAGGCGGGATAGCGTGCCTTCAACATCGTCGGTCGCATAGTTCCAATAATGTGCAAAGTCGTTGGCATAACCATTGGGTATGATGCCGAGGGTTGGGCGCGTGCCATGGGGCGATTCCGCGTGAAGAATGCCATTGATGGCTTCGCACAGCGCAGCATCCCCTCCAACAACAATGATGGTGGCATATCCATTCTCGGTCATCATTGCCGCAAGGCGTTGGGCAGAACCCTCGCCCTCGCTCTGTACGAAGTCGAAGGGCTGCCCCGTAGCGTGTAGGGCGTGGAGAATCTTCTTCCAGCGGCGCTTGTTGCGTGCGGAGGACTTGGGACAATAAATAATGCCCCATTTAGAGTTATTGCCTGAGGGATTATCGACCATAGATATTGGTTTGTGGGGTGTGATCAAGTGTGGGTGTTTCGCTCTGAGGTAGCGGTTCGGGTTCGGGATTAGGTTCGGGTTCTGGTCCCAGTTCTGGTTCTTCGGGTACTACGCCTTCTTCATCGGTGATTTCTTCAATCCAGAAATCGGGATACTTAAATCCGTTGACCTTGAAGTAGGTGGTGAGTATGCCCTGCACAATGATGGGGGTGCCGATTAGGTTGGGGTAGTAGAGCAGGTTATAGGTCTCGCGTTCGTCTGAGCCCTTTGCTAATTGTATGGGCATACACAGGGTGTGGTCGGTCACACTTGGTGAGTTGGCAATAATAATGTTGGTGTTTTCAGTTTCCTGGGGTGTGCCAAATACTGCTTTACTCATGGTCGTTCCGTTAACGTACCCCACGATGTAACCTTTTACGATAACCTGGCGCTCAACACTTTCGCGCAATGCTTGCGTAACGGTGAGCGTGTCGCCCGTATCAAAATCCCCCTGAGCGTCATCGTTGTTATTGTTCGTGCCACCTTGATTGTTGCCCGTGTTTTCAGACGTATCTACAACCTCTTCCTCTTCTAATTTAGAGCATGCCGATGTCCCCCACGAGATTAACGAGAGGGCGACGATGACATGTAGCAACTGTTTGAGCATTGGGAAAGGTTAAAGGGGAAAGGTTTATGGTTAATGGTTTAAGGTTAATGGTGAAAGGGTTAAAGGGGAAAGGGTTAAAGGGGAAAATGAAAAGGGCGAGGGGGTATGTTGAAGGGATAAGGTGGAAGGTTGGCGGTGGTGTTCACCGTTAATCATTCACCGTTAATCATTCATCGTTCACCGTTCACCGTTAATCGTTCATCGTTCACCACCTCGCGTGCAATATTTTCAATCGTTTCAGGCGTGTTGCTCACCCAGCGTATGGGTATACCGCGCTTCTCCATACCTCTGAACCACGTCATTTGGCGCTTGGCAAATTGGTGGATGGCAATTTCAAGTTGGCGGTACATTTCTTCGAATGAGAGTTCGCCAATAATGTGTTGCGTCAGAAACTTGTATTCAAGACCATAATAAATAAGGTCTTCTGCCGAAATGCCTTCCTTAAGCAAGGCGCGAATTTCGTCGAGCATGCCCTCTTCAAGGCGTTGGCGCAGGCGGTTGCTGATGCGCTCGCGACGCACTTCGCGGACTACGTCTATGCCCAGCGTGAGACTGCTCAGTGTGGGGAAGGGGCGCTCTTCCTTGGGCTCGTTTTTATAATACTCCTCAATCTCAATGGCGCGGATGGCGCGTTGGGCGGTATCTACATCAGTGGTGTTGTGGAGTTGTGCCTTATACGTCTTGAGAATGGCGGTGAGTTCCTCAAGCGTTTTTCCCTCCAACTGCTTTCGGAGTGCATCATTCTGTGGCACGGGGCTCAAACGATAGGCGCGCAGAATGCTTTCTACATAAAGTCCGGTGCCACCACAGACAATGACGCGCTTCCCACGGCGGCGAATGTCCTCGTATGCCGCCAGAAAATCGCGCTGAAATTCAAAGACATTATACTTTGTACCGGGCTCGGCAATGTCTATCAAGTGGTAGGGAATCGGTGTGCCGTCGGAAGCTGTATAATCCGCCAAATCCTTACCTGTTCCCAAGTCCATACGGCGATATACCTGTCGCGAGTCGGCGCTGATGATTTCAGCGTCAATAAGTTGTGCCAAGGCAGTTGCAAATTTCGTCTTGCCCGATGCCGTGGGACCAACGATGGTAATCAAGTCATAGTGTGTGGACATAGATAGAATGGGGTTGATGATTCACCTGCAAACTTATCAAAAAAAAGGCGGATGGCGAAGGGTTCGCAAGGTAAATCGTTGTGGGAGAATTGATTTTTACGAGATAATAATATTCAGCGGAATTTTAACGCTTCAATAATAATTTTAACCCGTTGATTCCTTCAATTTTTATGCCAAAAATGTAAAGTGCTGACTGTCTGTATAGTTATGATTTTATGTGAAATTTTGTAAAGAAAAAGAGGGTAAAACAGGTTGTCGGATTAAACAAAATTTACTACTTTTGCAACAAGAATCCCCCTCAAATTTTTGAGTTTGACTCTATCCGTTGATAATCAATCCTTTTAACAAAATTAGTGTGATTGCATTAGCTCGACATATTGAAAGTTTGCTATTGAAGCACGACTGCGTAATCGTCCCCAGTTTTGGCGGATTTGTTACGCAGCAGGTTTCTGCGCGCTATGTTGAGGACGAAGGATTGTTCTTGCCTCCCTACCGCAGTGTGGGTTTTAATGGGTATCTGAAGTTGAATGACGGACTGTTGGTTCAGTCGTACATGAATACTTATGGTATCAGTTATGTAGAGGCTTTGCAGCAGATTGAAACTGCGGTGTCAGAAATTAAGTCGGAACTCCATGCTACTGGTTCGTACGAATTGGGTGGTATTGGTGTGTTCAAACTTGCGTTGAGTGGTTCTTATGATTTTCAACCCTGCGAGGCAGGTGTGGTATCGCCCGAATTGTATGGTTTGGACGCTTTCATGCTTCATAAGAATGAAGTGAACACCGATGTAGTACGTGAAGTTAAGGAAACTCACGTTGAACCTTCATGCGCAGAGAAATTCATTGAGTGTTCGGCTACGCACTATGTGATTCGCTTGAATCGCGAAGTGGTCAATTATGTGGCAGCTGCGGTGGTAATGATTGTATGCTTCTTTGCGTGGTCAGTGCCCGTAAGTAATTCTTCGGATGCGGGTGTGAAGCAGGCGGCGATTTTTAGCGCGCAACTCTTCGCCTCAGCAGAAGAAACACCCCACCCCCTGCTCGTACCTGCAACAACATTTGCGGACGAAGTGGAGGAGAGCGCATCTGTTGCCGAACCCGAGGTGATAGAAACTCCTGTTGTAGAAGAAGCAACAGATTACACATTGGTTGTGTGCAGTTGCGTTCCTCAAAAGAATGCTGAGGCATTGGTTGCTGAACTTCAAACCTCAGGACTTGATAATGTAAGTATTTATGTAAAAGGTGATATCCTGCGTGTGATAGTCGGTGGTTACCCCACAGCAGATGCCGCTACTGATGCGTTGCGAGAGTATCGCAGGGAGCGTAGCGGTTTTGAAGAAGCGTGGGTGTTAAGAAAATAGGTTAAAAGTTAGGCTGCGTCAAAATGCTGATTTGACGCAGCTTTTTCATTATAAATTGATTGAATATGAAAAGAATACGTTGCCCAAAGTGTGATGAGGCGATCCTTTTTGATGAAACGCAATACGAACCCGGGCGCAGCTTAGTGTTTGAGTGCCCCGAGTGTCACAAGCAGTTCAAATTGCGCATCCCTATGCCGAAACCCGTTGAGGAAGAGGTGGAGGAAGAAGCGCCCGTATTAGGATGGCTCACCGTAATTGAAAATGCCTTCCATTTCAAGCAGGTGCTCCCCCTCTACTTGGGCGATAATGTAGTGGGCAGACAGGTAAAAGGTACGAAGGCAAACACCCCCATCAAGACTGTGGATCCCAGCGTAGACACAACGCACTGCGTAGTGAATGTGCGCGAGAAGAAAGATGGCGAATTGGTTTTCACAGTGCGTGATGCGCCCTCAAATACAGGGACTTTCGTTCACAATACGCTCGTTGGACTTAAAGAACAAGTGCGCCTGGAGTCGGGAGACATTATTACAATCGGTGCTACAACCATGATTTTCAGCACAGAGTTGGAAGAAGAAGTGTAACTTCAAGACTTCATTACATACAAAAGTTTGTTGCGTTGCAGCACAACCGACTTAATAAAAAATATCTGGGAGATAATTAGATTTACCTCCCAGATATTTTATTTTATCTCCCAGTTAGTTTACACCCTCTCCCAATTGGTTTTTAGGAAGTGGGAGAGGTATGCTATGAAGTGCTTAAATGAGTTCTACAACCGTAATGCCAGCGCCACCAAATTGGACATGCTCGTCGTGATAACGCATGACGCCTGTCGCCGTGCTGAGGTATTGGCGCACCACTTGGCGAAGCGCTCCCGTACCTGTACCGTGGAGAATGCGTACGCGGGCTTGTCCTACCTGAATTGCGTCGTCGATGAAATAAGCAACTGCAGTCAGCGCCTCATCTACGCGCATGCCGCGCAAGTCAATGTCTTGCTTGAAATTAAGTTGCTTTTCCTGCATCGCATCGCGTGTCTCCTTGCTCACAAAGGTGGCTGCCTTCATAGCGTTGTCCTCCTTCGGTTTGTCAGCAAGTTCTAAACGATTGATAGGCAGTGAGGTGTACATGCTTCCAAACAGAATCTTTGCATTTTTACCCTGCACACTTTCCACTTTGCCCACAGCAGTTTGTCCCTTGATACGCACATATTGACCTGCTTCAAGGTGGAGGCGTATGGAAGTCTCAGTGGAGACATTCTGTGCCTCAGTCGCAATTGACGAGGGGGTCATAGCGTCAGCATTTCCTACTTTTGCTTGCTCCTGCTTGGCTTGCTTACGCTTCTGACGACGCTTGATTTTTTCAATCTTGCGAGCGATAATGCTCTCTTCGTCAGATGTTTGCGCTAATGCCTCACGGAAATCCGAAAGTTCCTGGCGAATTTCTCGTGTGCGCTCCTTCTCGGCTTGCGTCTCACGGATTTCACGAATCGTATTCTCAATCTTGGCGTTCGTATCCTTCAAGAGTTGCTGCGCCTCCTCCTTTGCTTGCGCCATTACCGACTTGCGCTGCTGCTGGAACTGCTGCATTTCCTCTTCGTAGCGGGCAACGGTTTCCTCCAACTGCTTTTCGCGTGAACGAATCGTCTGACGCTTCTTCTCCCAATACATCTTGTCGCGCACAATGTCCTGCAAATATTTGTCGCTCATGATGTAATCCTTACCTACAAGTTCTGACGCATAGGCAATTACATCTTCGGGAATACCAATCTTACGGGCAATTTCTACGGCAAAAGAACTACCGGGATTTCCAACTTGAAGAATGAAGAGCGGCTGCATCTGTGCGCGGTCGTAAAGCATGGCACCGTTGATTACGGCAGGTTCCTGCTCGGCATAGTGCTTCAAGTTTTGGTAGTGGGTGGTAATAATTCCCCAAGTGCCCGTCTTCACGAAGCGGTGAAGGATTCCTTCTGCTAAAGCACCGCCGATTTGTGGTTCTGTACCGCCCCCAAATTCGTCGATAAGCAACAGACTTTTATTGCTTGCCCCCTTCATCATCAACTTCATGTTGAGTAGGTGAGAAGAGTAGGTACTTAAGTCATTTTCAATGCTTTGCTCGTCGCCGATGTCGATAAATATTCCTGAGAAAATGCCGAGTATGGAGTTCTCTCTCACGGGAATGGGAAGCCCGCACTGCACCATGTATTGCAAGAGTCCCACCGTCTTCAAACATACCGACTTACCGCCGGCATTAGGTCCGGAGATGAGCAAAATGCGACCGTTGCGCAATGTGATGTCAAGGGGTTGCATCTTCTTGCCATGGCGCTGCAACGACTGCTGAAGGAGAGGGTGATACGCCTGACTCAAGTCAATCGTTGGTTCTTCCTGAATGCGGGGCACGATACAACCAAAGGATTCCGCAAAACTCACCACCGCGCGCAGGTAATCAATCTGTGCGAGGAAGTGTTGGGAATGCAAAATAGCATTGATGTGCGGGCGAATTTCTGCCGAGAGTTCTTGCAAAATGCGAATAATCTCGCGGCGCTCCTGTGCCTTGAGTTCGCGAATCTTATTGTTCGCCTCAACAACGGTTGCGGGTTCGATAAACACCGTCTTACCCGTAGCCGATTCGTCATGAACAATACCGCGAATCTTGCGCTTTACGCTGGGCGAAACAGGGATTACCAAGCGACCGTCGCGGAGTGTGGGCGACACATCGCGTTCAATATAACCCTCTTGTTGTGCCTGCTGAATGATGCCACGCAAGGAGTGACTCAAAGTGCGGGTGTTTACCTCAATCGAGTGGCGAATCATCAGCAATTCCTTAGAGGCGGTATCCTTCACCTTTCCGTATTTATTCAGCACATTATCAATGCGCAAAATAATGTTGGGGAAGGTCTGTACATCGCTTGCCAAAGCGGCAAGGGTGGGATAGGTATGCTCAACTTCTTCGCCCTCCTTGGCATCGTCATTCCCCTTGGTGAAAAATTCTACCAAGGCATGCACGGTGATGAGTGAGCGCTTTAAGTCAAACAAATCTACCTCCTCCAAATGGGTGCGTTCGGGGCGCATGCGTAACAGCGCTTGGCGGACATCAAAGAAGTTTTCTTCGTAAATGTCGTCCTCTGTTTCCACAAAACGCTGAAATTCAGAAGCGATGTTCAGGTTGTGCGTAACTTTATTATAGTCGCTTGAAAAGGTCACGAACTTATCCACCCACTCGGTACCGAGTGAGGAGATACAACGCCCTTTGAGCAGCGTTCGGACATCGTCAAATGCAAGTTTCTTTTCTATATTCATCATGGTGAGCAGCGCAACAAATCTTGTTTGTTGCAAAATTCCCACAAAGTTACAAAATTATATCTATGTGTGAGGACTTATATATAAATATTGTGTAGTTAAAAAACATCCCCTCTCTTTCGGTCATTCAAATTTCTCTTTGTACTTTTGCGGTTAGGAATTTTTACAAAACAAACTATGAATAACTTAGGTTTGAAGTCGCGCCTCGTGGCGATGAACTTCCTTGAATTTGCCGTTTGGGGGGCTTACCTCACCTCAATGGGCGCTTATCTTGCCACAAATGGTATGGGGCCAAACATCGGATGGTTTTATGCCGTGCAGGGAATCGTGTCAATATTTATGCCGGGACTTATGGGCATTGTGGCAGACCGCTGGATTCCCGCGCAACGCCTGTTAGGCTTGTGTCACTTGGTGGCAGGCGGATTTATGTTGGCGGCTGGTTCTTATGCGATGACGGCTGGCGCAAATGTAGAACTTGGACAATTATTTACGCTCTACGCTATCAGTGTGGCGTTCTACATGCCCACGCTTGCTTTGAGTAACTCTGTGGCGTTTAACGCACTGACGAGCAACGGATTGGATACGGTAAAAGCCTTTCCGCCCATCCGCGTATTCGGCACCATAGGTTTTATTTGCACGATGCTTGCCGTGAACTTCTTGGGTTTCCAACAAACGCCCCAACAGTTCTTACTCTCGGGCGGATTAGGGTTGCTTTTAGGACTCTATTCGCAAACGCTCCCCGCGTGTCCCGTTGGTGCAAAGTCGGGCGAGAAGCGCAGCGTCGTCGAAGCGCTTGGGCTTGATGCCTTCCGCTTGTTCAAGCAACGCAAGATGGCAGTGTTCTTTATCTTTTCCATGTTGCTCGGGGTGAGTCTGCAAATCACGAACGGTTATGCCAATCCCTTCATCACCTCTTTCAAGGACATCCCTGAATTTGCCTATACCTTTGGCGCACAGAATGCAAACGCACTAATCAGTCTTTCACAAGTGAGCGAGACGCTCTGCATCCTCTTAATCCCCTTCGCCCTCAAGCGTTTCGGTATCAAGCGCGTGATGATGATCGCCATGTTGGGGTGGGTGTTGCGCTTCGGATTGTTCGGACTTGGCGACCCCGGCGCAGGTGTGTGGATGTTCGTCCTCAGCATGATAGTTTACGGTGTAGCGTTTGACTTCTTCAACATCTCGGGCGCCCTTTATGTGGATCAAAACACGACGACCGACATCCGCAGTTCAGCACAAGGATTGTTTATGATTATGACCAACGGACTCGGGGCAACGCTCGGCACACTTGCGGCGCAAGAAGTGGTCAACCACTATGTGTACAACGATGCAGTTGCGGGTCTCTCTATGATTGATGGCTGGCGCACTTCATGGTTCATCTTTGCAGCCTACGCCCTCGTCGTATTGGTGTTCTTCACCTTAATTTTTAAAGAAAAGGAATAGTAGATTTTGACTATATATCGCAGGAGTCGCTTGAGGAAAGTGGCTCCTGTTTTTTTGCATCCTTTCCTTCTTAAATCCCGATTCGTATTCGCTTGAAAAATGTACGAACATGGCAGTGCTGAAAAGGAGGTTATACCCATCGCGGTATAACCTCCTTATATTATGCCTAATTTTAGTATGCGCTTTTTGCGGGAATGATAGAATACTCCTTGTTGTCGTGAAAAATAAGTCCCAGATAATTTGAAATAAGTCCCAGATAATTAAAAATAAGTGCCGAATAATTTTTCTGAACTCGGAGCTGTATGTACTCTGCAGAGTGAAGTAGAATATTATGTCGACTCTTTTTATAATTCTTTAAAATCCGGCACCTCCTTTAGGTAACTCATGGAGTTGTTCTCGTAATCCAATTTGCAGCAGTAGTGGCGTAGGCCGTTGGAGACAATGAGGTAGTCGGCGCGGAGCACGCTGTTGTAAGAGGAGATTTGATGAAACACCTCCTGCGTGATGTTTACATGTGGTGCTTTGTATTCTACGATGACTCGTGGACGCATGCCTTCTCGGTCGTAGAGCACCGTGTCGCAGCGGCGCACATTACCGTTGATGTTTATGCCTACTTCGTTGGCCAATAACCCTGCGGGGTAGTGCTTTTGCTCCACAAGATAGTGGGTGAAGTGTTGGCGCACCCATTCCTCGGGAGTCAGTTTGAACCATTTGCGGCGCAGAAAGTCGTAGACGAGAATCTCACCCTCGGCATCCTTCTTTAATTTTATGTCAAAGGGGGGCAGGTTTAATGGAATCATTTGTGTATTTTTGCAAGGTAGTATGGCATAACGCCTCAAAGTTACAAAAATCTATGAAAACAAAAGGTGAAATTGTAGGCAACTGGTTGCAACGCTACACAAAGATGCCGCTTGAGGCTTTTGGAGAATACATATTGCTGACAAACTTCAACAATTATGTGGATATGTTTTGTGAGCAGTGTGGCGTAGAACCCGTGGGCTTCGGCGCCAATATGCGTGCGGTTACTGCCAATGGTATTACGATGATTAACTTCGGCATCGGGAGTCCGAATGCGGCGTTGATTATGGATCTGTTGGCTTCGGTGAAGCCCAAGGCGTGCTTGTTCTTGGGCAAGTGTGGTGGTATTTCGGGAAAGACGGCTTTGGGGGATTACATCCTTCCGCTGGCGGGTATTCGTGGCGAAGGTACTTCTAACGACTACTTCCCTCCCGAGGTTCCTGCGCTTCCGGCATTTATGTTGCAGCGTGCAGTGTCAACAGCGTTGCGCGATAATCAGTATGATTATTGGACGGGTACGGTGTATACCACCAACCGCCGCGTGTGGGAGCATGACGAGCGCTTCAAGCAATACTTGCGCGACACACGAGCAATGGCGGTGGATATGGAGACGGCTACGCTTTTCTCCTGTGGTTTCTACAATCATATTCCTACGGGGGCGTTGCTCCTTGTGAGCGATAATCCCATGGAACCCGAAGGGGTGAAGACGGAGGAGAGTGACAATCATGTGACGCAGAACTTTGCGGCAGCCCACGTGCGCGTAGGGATTGAAGCGATGCGCCTGATTATGGGCGAGCGCAAGACGGTAAGGCACTTGAAATACGATTGGTAGGCGAACTAAAGTTTCTGCCTACACATTATATATAATATGGCAATAGCAAAACAAACGACTCCTGGCTACGAAGATGTTGTTCGCGAGATTATGAGCGGGAAATTTCACCCCGTTTATTGCTTGATGGGCGAGGAGGATTATTACATAGACAAGATTTCAGACTTGCTTGTGGAGAAATTGCTTACTCCCGACGAGCAAGCGTTCAACCTTTTCACCTTCTATGGCACTGAAGCCACGGTGGATGCTGTGGTGAGCGCGGCGCGAGGGTTCCCGATGGGGGCAGAGCGCCTGGTGGTGTGCGTAAAGGAGGCGCAGAATATGAAGCAACTGGAGAAGTTGGAACTTTATTTTGCGCAGATGCAACCTACGACGGTGCTTATCATCTGTCATAAGAATGGCAATTTAGATCGTCGCAAGAAACTCCCAGCATTGATTGAAAAGTACGGCGTGCTCTTTGAGTCAAAACCTTTGCGTGAGGAGCGCATCCCTGGTTTTGTGGCAACCTACCTTAAGCGTAAAGGGCTTGTTATTGAGCAAGAGGCGGCTGCTATGGTGGCAGACTTGGTGGGTACAAAGCTTACGAAGGTGGTAAATGAACTTGAAAAACTGTGTGTGGGACTACCTGAGGGGCAAACAATGGTGACGAAAGCGCAAATTTTAGCTACTGTTGGTGTTAGCCGAGATTTTAATATTTTCGAACTACAGGACACGTTGGCGAAAAAAGACGTTTCTCAGGCAACGAAAATTGCGCGCATTATGGCAAAGGACGAACGCGATTTTTACCTTCCCGCCACCCTCACAATGCTCTTCCGCTTTTTCTCGCAACTCATGTTGGCGTATTATGCCCCTGAAAAGTCACCGACGGGGATTGCAAACTGGTTGGGGATTCGAGAATGGCAAGCAACCAAAAATGTGATACCCGCCATGAAGTCGTATTCCGGTGTGAAGGTGATGCACATCATTTCAAAGATCCGAGAAACGGATGCGCGATGCAAGGGAATCGGAAATGGGGGAGTGACCAACGCAGAACTTTTCTCCGAACTCATCTATTTCATCCTTCACTAAAATTTGAAAATGCTGACCTCAATGATGAGGTTTTTAGAGTATTAAAATTTCAATTTTAGATACTAAAATCAGACTTGAAAATACACCCGAAAAGGAGGCTTTAAGGCGTAAATTTTCAAGTCTGATTTTTTATGTTTTTGTTGATACAAGTGTAAAAATGTAAATCGGTGGATTTACTAAATATTAGGGTGGGGAATAACTCTAAGATTCCCCTCTGTTTATTCGAGTTTTCTATTTGTAACCCTTAAAAACGCCAAAATTTCTAATTTTTCTGGAGATTTTTGGAAAACGCCTAAAAATGGATTTATCTTTTGTAAATCAGTGCTTTATGCAAATTTTGGCTTCGTGAGACTTTTGTGGATGTTTTTATCTCGCCAGTTGCACGGAAATAGCGTAAGCAGGCTTTATTTTGAGGTAAAATAGGGGGTAAAACACGCATTTTAAGAATTTTAACATTTTAATTTAGAAATATCAAATTTAATACATGCAGATATTTACAAATAAAATCAACAATCGCAGACATAGAATAGGGTTTTACAAGTGATTTACAATATAAAATATTAGATTTGTAATTTATAAATCAAAAGGATGAATAAATGAATCTATAAATATGCAATACTATTTACTCGTTTTAACATGAAGAAAACCAGTGATTTAATAATATTTCCGCAAGCGTAGAAAGTGTAAAGTGGTGTAAATATACAAAAATCAGTAGCGCTTATTTTGAAAAGTATTCAAATGTGAGTTTTTAAGTGTAATATAATCAGTTAAATAAAGTGATTTGTTTAATTTAAATATAGGATAATAATACCTGTGTTTATTTACAAAATCAAAGGATTTGCGTTTGTGGATTGGTGGTGAGGATTTACGAAATAAGTTAGTGTTGTAAAATGTGAAATGTTAGTTTTGAAATTAATCTTTACAAATGTTGGTTGTGTCAGTAAAAAGGTTTAACTTTGTAAACGCATAGAAAAATGGGAATTTTGCCCTTTTTTGCCTCCCTCGTATGTGCGAGGTGCTGAATACCGAAATTTACAGTGTCAGTGATGTGCAAAAAAATGAGACAAATTTAAGTGCTAAAATTAGACGCTGAGTTTTCGAGTTTCAGGTTAGAGTTTTTTTAGTAAGTTAGAATTTTATGAAGAACAGAATTAAAGAAGTGATGCTAAAAGCGAATCTTTCGCAACAAGATTTTGCTGCAAAATTAGGGGTGTCGCCCGCTTCAATTTCGAGCATTTTTATTGGAAGAACAAACCCAACCATTACGCATGCGTCAGCAGTTCATAAAGCGTTCCCCGAAGTCAGAATGGAGTGGCTTCTTTTTGGTGAAGGAGTGATGACAGAAGGAGAAAATTTGGATGCTTTCTCACCAACAGAAGATGAATTTTTGAATGGCGCTATTGAACTTGGGGGTGATCTTTCGTTAACTCCTGAGACAAAAGGGGGGCAAAATTCACATCCTGAAACTTCTTCTGCTGAAACGCAAACAGGATTTCGTGCGCCGAGTTCTGGAACTTCAAGCACAACTTCTGTATCTCGACCTGTACAACCCGTAGAAGTTCCAGATTATGCTTCACAAAATCGTTTCCCGACTTATAATGACCTTCAAAATGCGAAAAATTGTGACAAACCTGAGCGCAAGGTTAAGGAAATTCGTGTGTTTTATGACGACGGAACCTATGAAATTTTTATTCCAGCAATGAAATAAATGAGAGACTCCAAGCAGATTTACTTGCTTGGAGCCTCTTTTTTTAGTGTAGTTAGATGAATTTTATGGGGGAGAAACCCTTGGTATTCTTGGTTGGAGGACGTTTATAAGGTATAAACTCATGCTTTTTATAAAAATATGGTGTTCCTCTTCCCCTAATCATGATAAAGCACTACCTTTGTATCCTACACAATATATATATATAATAAGTGTATTTTTAGAATGTCTGAAAATTTAAAAGAGAGCACTGCTAAAAACTTCTTTTGGGCGGCTTTAAGCAATGGTACTCAGCAAGTGGTGATGCTGCTTGTAGGTATATTATTGGCGCGTCGTCTTGAAGTTTCTGACTATGCCATGGTGGCAATGCTTACCGTGTTTTCGGCGTTAGCGCAGAACCTACAAGATAGTGGTTTTGCAACAGCTTTGTGTAATAAGCGCGACGCTGAACACCGCGACTTTAACGCCGTGTTTTGGTTGAGTATTTGTATTAGTGTAGTAGTTTATACCACCCTTTTCTCATGCGCTCCCCTTATAGCCTCCTTTAACCACACTCCAGAACTGGTCTTGGTTGCGAGAATCATCTTCTTAGGTTTTGTGGTAACGAGTTTGAATACAGCGCATTGGGCTTATCTGTACAAGCACTTGATGGTGCGTGAACGTACTATTTCTCAAGTATCTTCGTCGCTGATTTCTTCTGCAATAGGTCTTATCGCAGCCTATGCTGGTGCAGGATATTGGAGTCTTGTGGCAATGGATTTGGGGTACAAAATAAGTATCTCCATATTCTATTGGCATTTTTCACCCTGGCGACCCACCTTTGAGTTTAATCTGCGCCCTGCCTTTGCGTTATTCCGATTTAGCAGTAAGATATTGATAACCAATTTGCTTACCACGCTCAACGGTCAAGTCTTGCAGGCGCTTATGGGGCACTTCTTCCCCCGCAAAGATGTGGTGGGACACTATTCTCAAGCCAATAAGTGGTCGCTGATGGGGACGAACATGCTTTCAGGGATGATTACTAACGTGGTACAACCCGTTTTGGTGACCGTCACAGATGATGCTGATCGCCAAGTGCGCGTTTTTCGAAAGATGCTCCGCTTCACCTCCTTCCTCGCTTTCCCTGCGCTGTGGGGATTGGGAATGATTGCTCCTGAATTTATCCCCCTAACCATTGGTGATAAGTGGAATCCTTGTGTGCCTCTGCTTCAAATCATTTGTTTTGCCGCGCCCTTCCTTCCTCTGGGACAACTCTTTGTGCAAATGCTTATTAGCAAGGGAAAATCTACGCGTTATATGCTGATTACAAGCACTTTCCTGCTCTTGCAATTAAGTGCAGTTATCGTGCTTCATCCCTATGGTGTTGACCGTATGCTTTATGCCGTAGCAATCCTCAATATGGCATGGTTGTTTGTATGGTGGAGTGGGGTTAGAGGATTGATTCGCTTTCCGCTCACAAAGGTGTTACAAGATGTTTTCCCCTTCTTCTGCTTGGCACTGCTCACAACACTTTCCGCTAATTATATAGGCAACCTAATACCTGATATGCTCCTTCGACTGGTGGTTAAAATAATCATTGCCGCCGCACATTATTGGGTGTGGATGCATATACTCAACCCCGTTGTTTATCAGGAGTGTGTAGCGTTTTTTTATGAAAAAAATAAAAAATAGAATTTCAAATAAAGTTCAACTAACAGAGTGCATGATACTCTGTTAATACTCTCATATATAATCTCCCTACCCACCTATGTCAGATTGGAAATCTCGTTTGGGAGTGGTTTATTCCACGAATCCCGACTATCAATTTACTACAGAAGAAGATTGTGTAGAGGAGCAAGAAACGCTTCCTGCTGCACAACAAAAATTGCGCGTTCGAATGGAGCGCGCCGGAAGAAAGGGCAAAACAGTTACTTTGGTGACTGGGTTTGTCGGAACAGAAGATGACTTGAAACAGTTAGGTAAACTCCTGAAAACCAAGTTGTCAACAGGTGGCACTGCTAAGGATGGTGAAATTGTTATCCAGGGTGATGTGCGCCAATCGCTTGTAGAATTGTTGCGTAAGGAAGGTTATACGCAAACCAAGTGATGGTGTAAGATTAACTTGTAATTGCGTCTCAATGTCTCGTCTATTCCTTTCCCGTTCAGAGAAGCGAGGACTTCTGCTTCTCCTTTTTCTGCTACTCTGTGTGTGTGGCGGAATGATCTATGTGGGAACGAGTGAAAGGGTAGGGACTTCGGTGCAATTATCTCCCGAAGATATTGCAGAGTTAGAGGCATTTGCGGCGGCGACAAAGGAGCGGAAAATGCTACAAGAGGAGGTTCGTACAGCGCCTGTGCAAGCTTTCCCTTTCAACCCCAATACTGCGGACAGTATGACACTTTTGCGAGTGGGGTTAAAACCATGGCAAGTGAAAAATCTTATGGCATACCGCCGTGCTGGAGGGCGTTGGAAGGATGCTGATGACTTCAAGCGCCTTTACGGACTTTCGGAGGAAGAATTTCAGCGTTTGCGTCCTTATATTAAAATCCCACAAGCGGTTAAGGAAGTCTATTTTACAGAGCATGATCGTGCGCGACAAGATTCGCTTCGTCATCTGCGACAGGAAAAGTTTACCCAACTCACCGTGCTTGATTTAAACACCGTAGACACGCTTACTTTGCGTAAAATTCCTGGCATAGGGGTGGGGTACTCTCGTTCTATTGTGAGTTATCGCGAGCGCCTTGGCGGATTTGTGAGTGTCGCGCAACTAAGAGAGATTGAGGGACTTCCTGAACGAATAGAGGAGTGGTTTACTGTAAAAGAACATATCGCTATACGTACCATTCCTATTAACAAAAGCGACTTCAAAACCCTTGTGCGACACCCCTATTTGAGTTACGAACAAGTAAAGGTTATTACCACGCACATTCGTAAATATGGTCCCCTTCGTTCGTGGAAAGACCTGCAACTCTATCCTGAATTTACGCCCCAAGACTTTGAGCGCCTAACTCCCTACTTTGTGTTTGAATAACTCAAACTCTATAAAAATACCATGCTCCTGCCCCGCCTCATAGTTTGTTTTATCGTCGGCATCTTCCTTGCCGACTCGTGCTATGAGTGGCTTTCAGGGTATGAACTCCCCCTGTTTATTGGTGCACTGTGCGCCTTTCTCGTGTCCCTTTTTACATGGCGAGGAAGGCGCACATTTTGTGTCTCACTGACTACGGCATTTATGTTTATAGGCGCTGCGCTACTTGTGAATGAGCGCGACGCTCTTCGTGTGTCGTGGAGTAATGAGAAGGAGGTGTGTGTGGCGACGCAGCTTTCCGATATTAAGGAGAAACCTAAAAGTTATCTGTTGTTTGCGGAGGTAGAAGGGCATCGTGTGCGGTTGACGCTCATGAAGGATAGCACAACTGTGATCCCCACGCCGTCAGATAGATTATTGCTTTCCTCACAGTTTAAGGCGCCTAAAAATGCAGGGAATCCGGGTGAATTTGATTACGCCAACTACCTACACCGCCAGGGAGTTTCAGGCACAGCCTTTTGTGATACAGGTGCTTGGCGCAGACTTAAACCTGCAGAACGCCAAACGCTTGCGCATCACCTTACAGCGCTCCGCACGCACTTACTCCAACGCTTGCGCACACACCTTGATGGGCAATCTTTAGAAGTTGCCGCCGCCATGACATTGGGAGATAAGCAGTTGATAACCAAGGAGACGCGATTGCTTTATTCGGAAACGGGGGCGAGTCATATTCTTGCCCTTTCGGGGGTACACTTGAGCATACTCTTCGCCCTTTTCAACCTCCTCCTGTTGCGCCCGCTACGCTCCATTCGTTGGGTAGGAACCGTCGTACAACTCGTGTTCCTCTCGGTCCTTTGGGGATTCGTTGTAATGGTCGGTGCGCCCCTCTCTTTGGTGCGTGCCGCGGTGATGCTCACACTGGTGCAATTCAGCGTGTTACTACAGCGCGACCGCATCTCTCTGCACAACCTCTCCCTCGCAGCCTTGCTCCTCCTGCTGTGGTCGCCACAATCCCTTTTTGACGTAGGTTTCCAACTTTCGTTTATGGCGGTGTTGTCTATCCTTGTTATAACGCCTCGCCTTCCGCGTTTGACACCCGTTGTAGAAAGTGCCTCCCTTTTGTGGCACATCAAATGGTGGATGATAAATGCCGTGCAGGATCTGCTTCGCGTCAGTATTGCGGCGCAAATAGGCACGCTCCCGCTTGTGTTATACTACTTCCACACCTTCCCTACCTACGCCCTTCCCCTTTCGCTTTGGGTCATTCCTCTTGCCGGGGTGGTGCTGATATTGGCATTGTTGTTTTTCTTAATTCCTTGTGCATCAGTATTCTTGGGCACTTTATTAGGTGGCGCCTTGTCGTTGATGCATGTGGGATTAGATGGAGCCTCTCGCTTGCCTTTTGCGTCCTTCCACCTTCCCGTAACGCTCCCTGCCGTAGTGCTACTTTACTGTTTGGTGCCCTTCATGCTTTGGGGTGTCTCCCACTTCCGTCGGCGTCAATGGTTGCTATTGGGTGGTGGTTGCATCGTCTTAGTTTGTGGCTTTATAGAAATTTGGGCGCTTCACGAGCGAAGGATGGAAGAAAAAGCTTCTGAACTCATTGTCTACAACACGCGCAATGCCCATGCAGTGCATGTGGTGCTTTCTCCGGAAGAGCATTATTTGTGGACTACCGACAGTGCTCGTACAGCGCAGGCATTGAACTATATATCAACCTCTTATTGGGCAGATCGGAAATTACAGAAGGTTCAGTACCTCGTGACGGACACCCTGTTATCTGCACTAAAAATAAAGGACGAGGTATTACAAGTAGGGGATTACAGAATCGCAAGAGTAGGGTATTATAAAGATGCTCCATTGCCCTCTACTATCCCCCCGAAGCCACTCATCGTAGGTGCGCTTTTGCTGCAACGCGGATGCACAACTCCCCTTCCTCAATTATTGCGCTACTATTCACCGTCAGTTCTTGTGTTGGATGCTTCTTTGAATCATCAGCGTAGGTGTGAGTACTCAGATGCAGCGCGGAAAGCTGCTATAACCCTCTATGATGTATCCGAAACTGGTGCGTTTAGAGTACCGATGTAAACGATTGTAAAAAAGCACCTTGACTCGCGAGAGTCAAGGTGCTTTTAATATATAAATAGCTCTAAATTATTCTTGGAAGCGCTTAGATGAGCGGAGGAGATGGCGAAGTGTTGAGGTCAATTCTTGCACTTCTTGAAGCGTGTTGAGGTAGAGCAATGCCACGCGGATGTTAGCATCCTGATGCTGAATCTCATGCTGCAACTTGTGGCGCATGTCCGAGATACGCGATTTAAGTGCATTACCTTCTACGATACCTTCATCAAAACGAGTGAAGTCGCCAGAAACAATCATACCTTGTACGCGACGGATGTAGTTCTCAACATCTTCGCTGAGTGGTAGAAGTTGTTTTACGTATGCTTCTTCAAGCGGGTTGAAGTTGTTGTCCACATGTTCTACGATGGGTTCTGCCATACGCTTCAAACCGTAGAGCATCTGCGAAACGTTGTTGCAACTGAGGTGGAACCAAGTGTTCTTTTCAACCGCCTGGAGTTGACTAATCTTACGCATACCCAAAATCTCCTTACGCTTGTAGCGCTTCCAAAGGGAACGCGTTTCTTCAAGGCGTGTCTGGGCTTCGCGCAAGCGACGTACATCTTCATTTACCAAACCAGAGATGACCTGTGAGTAAATGCCGAGTATGGAGGTGATAATTTCGTTGTGCGTGTTTGTAACATGCTGACGGAGCATGCCCCAACACTGCTGCTTGTCCGTACAACGCACGAGTTGGCGGAAGAGGGTATCCACATTCTCGCTTTCTTGCTGCTTCTGCTTGAACTTGCGGTTGTTGTTGATGAGCACAAAGGCAATCACACCCACGACGCACACCATAGCGATGATGCCACCGAAGTAGTTCAAACTAGCAATCGTCATGCTGAGAATAAATGCGGCACCAGCTGTGATAAACCAACCACCGACTACGGTAATTACGCCCGTGATGCGATAAACTGCTGTTTCACGGCCCCAAGCACGGTCGGCAAGGCTTGTACCCATTGCTACCATGAAGGCTACATAGGTTGTAGAGAGGGGCAACTGAAGACTCGTACCAATTACAATCAAGAGACCAGCCAATACGAGGTTTACAGAAGCGCGTACAAGGTCAAACGCCATGCCTTCGTCAAGAATTGCTTCTTCAGTATTGAAACGACTATTGATCCAATCGGTAACCTTCTTGGGCACATAATGACTAATAAATGCCGTAGAAGTAAGGACGCTACGCACCGTCTTACGAGCGAGTTTTGAACTTGAGAACACCTCTTCGCCATCGTCCTGGCGACTCAAGTTGTTGGTATTCTCAATCACTTTGCGCGCCTTCTTTGAGGTCATAATCGCGATGGTCATAATAACACCAGCCGCCACCAAGAACCAAGGTTTAGCGCCTACAAAGAAAGGTTGCGTAGAGGGACCCGCAAGGGCATCCATTTCAAAGGTTGTGGGGTCGGGATAACCTGCGTCAGCCCACATCAACACCGATTCAAGACCTGCGAGAGGTACCCCAATAAAGTTCACCAAGTCATTACCTGCAAACGCCATGGCAAGGGCAAATGTACCGAAGAGTACAATGAGCTTGAAGATATTCACCTTGCAGAGGTGGAGAATTTCAACCAATACGGTAAATACCACGAAGCACACACCAAGGATTACGAGTTTGTGCTCGTCCATGTAGGCAGGTGTCCATTCGGGATTGATAGAGATGAGAAGTTTTGAGTTCTTCAATCCACTCACAAGGAGGAAGTAGAAAATAGAAGTGATACTTACACCGCCGAATACAGCAATGCCCCACTTCAAATTCTTTTTATAATTGAAGGTGAAGACCACGCGGGAGATCCACATCACAATCAAACCGATAACAAAGGCAATGGCTACGCTGAGGAAGATGCTGATAATCACCGTCAAGGCCTTGTCGGTATTGATAAGGTCTCCGTACGACATGCCGTCGCCAATGATTTTTGTCAATGCCAATGCCGTAGTCGCACCAAAAAGTCCGAATACCATGGAAACGGTGGTAGAGGTGGGAAGTCCGAGCGTGTTGAAAATGTCCATGAGTATGACATCAGTTGCCGAAACTGCAAGGAATACGCACATCACGTCTGCCAAGTAGTAATGTTGCGGTTGCATAATCCCGTGTCGTGCAATGTCCATCATGCCGCTTGAAGTGGTGGCACCCACAAAGATACCCACTGCTGCAACGAGTAACGCGGTCTTAAACTTTGCCACGCGTGCCCCTACTGCGGGACTCATAAAGTTTACGGCATCGTTAGCTACACCGATTGACAAATCAAATGTTGCCAACATAAAGAGGAATGCAAGGATTCCAAAATAAAAAAATTGGTCCATAAGTATGGAGATTAAGAATTAAAAGTTCATTCTCTGCAAAGATAAGTGGAAATTCTGAATTGGGTAAATATTTTTTAACAAAATGAACCTGTGAGGATAGGTTGAGCGGTGGTGGATGTTGGAGTTGTAACTATCGTGTCCCTCCCAGAACCACATAATTGTACGGACTTCGAAACTCAGAATTTCTAAACTTCTTAACCATCTCCTCATTTCATTTTTCCTCATTTTTCACTCAAAACTTTAACACATATTAACATTCGCACTACTCAAAATCGCACCAATATCTATTTTCGGAAAAACGATAAGTTACATTGTGGCGCCGATAAGTTACCTTGTAAAAACGATAATACTTATTTTTTGCCCTTAATAAGTAACCTTGTGAACGAAAAAAGTGAAGATAACCCCGATGTTTAGGGCTATCTCCACTTCCGTAGTGCAAATATACGAAATATCCAAGCAAAATGCAAATCCGTTAACACTTGTTAACACCACAATTATTCTGCATTCTTCTGCATTTTTCATAGTGTTTCGGAGTGCTGATTTTTCCTCTTGTTGTCGTTGATTCCAGTCTTCCCGAGTGGTTGTCACCATAAATTCACGCAATGACGCTTGTAGTAAAAAAGGATTTTGTAACTTTGCACAGAATATAATTATTTGAATATGAAGAAATTTTCGCTTTCACTTCTCGTAGCGCTTCTCGTAGCGCAGTTGGCAATTGCTACGCCTCCCATTCGTCGCACCTATACGCATAAGCAAAGTAATGGTGAAGTGCTTAAAGTACAGAAGCATGGTAATGGTCACTTTGTGATGTATACGCTTGAAGATGGCACCCCCTTGTTGGCAAACGATAAGGGCGACCTCTGCTATGTTGTTGCACAGGATGGTCGTGCCGTAGCATCGACTACGCTTGCTTCAACAAAGGGTCTTCGTGTGAAGTCTGAGTTTTTAACTTCATCGGTAGAAGTTGCAAATTTACTCCATACGGCATATACTCCTGTTGTTACAGCGCCCATGACGCGTACATCAAGAACTACAAGCTCAAATGGTTTTGGTTCATACGGAGTTTCTGCGAGTGGTAGTGTGAAGTCGGTTGGCACGCCCACAATTCCTGTTGTGATGGTGCAGTTTAAGGACAAGAAATTTGACGAGAATACTACGAAGGAAAAACTTACGCGCCTCTTTAACGAGAAGGGATATGCTGATGAGAGGAACGCTGTTGGTAGCGTGAAGGACTATTACGAATCACAATCAGAAGGACTTTTTGTCCCCTCGTTCGATGTTGTTGGAATGGTAACCCTTGATCAGGGGTATGCGTATTATGGCAAAAATGGTTCGGGTGGCAGTATCGATACAAACAGTCGCACTTTTGTGAAAGAAGCAATTCAGAAAGCGATTAACGCAGGTGTTGATTTTAGCAAGTATGCCACTAACGGTGCAGTGCCCCTCGTAAGTCTTTATTATGCAGGTCCTGGTGAACATTCATCCTTTGAAGATGGATGTGAAAACTATCTTTGGGCGCACTATTCTGAAATGAGTAACATGACACTCGGAGGGGTGAAGTTTAACTCTTACTTCGTGGGTAATGAAATTTTCCAATATTATGCTTATGATGAATATGGCGATTTGGTAGTGACAAGCGCTGAAATCGATGGTATCGGTATCTTCTGCCATGAGTTCAGTCACGCCCTCGGTCTTCCTGACTTCTATTACACAGGTAATAATGAGACTATTGCAGAACGCCTTCTTACAATGAGTTATTGGTCGGTTATGGACTACGGTCAGTATGCTTATGATGGTTATGCTCCAGTTCCTTATACGGCTTATGAACGCAGTTTCTTGGGGTGGTTGAAAATTACAGAACTCACAGAGGAACATCGTGGACTTGTAGAACTTCCTGGTATCGATACAGATTCGGAAACTCCGAAGGCCTACCTCGTGCGCAATCCCAACAATTCAAAGGAGTACTACATTCTTGAAAATCGCCAGCCCTCAACTTGGCACCCGACTTTCTTGGGTAGTGGAATGCTTGTGCTTCACGTTGATTATGATGCTAATGCATGGTATTATAATAGACCTAACAACGAGGAGAATCGACAGCGTATGAGTTATGTGCCTGCTGATAATCTCAAACAGGATGCTTCTACTATGGTCGGATGGAACGACTATAAAGGCGACCTTTATCCCGGTATTAGTCAGAACTTTAACTTGACGTCATCCTCAATTCCTGCTATGACGCTCAATGTGGGAGGTATGTTGGAAAAACCTATCTATGATATTTCCGAAACAGATGGTATCGTGACATTCTATTACCTTCAGGATAAAGAAACAACGGCAATTTCTTCACCTGTGATCAATAGTTTGACTAATCAATCTATTTACGACCTTAGCGGACGCAAGTTGCACGGTCCTACTCAGAAGGGTACGATTTACGTGAAGGATGGTAACAAGATTTTGGTAAAATAGTAGTTTGAACGTTATACAAAGAAAAGCGGAGATTCCCTAACAGTCGGAAATCTCCGCTTTTTTTATTATTACTAATGGTTAAACTGTTAGAAAGTGTTAAATTTGCAAGGTTTATCACACTCCAAAATTTCTCAGCACAATCGTGGCAAATTTCCAACTCCATTCTAAATATCAACCTATGGGCGACCAGCCCGAAGCAATCCGTCAGCTCACTGAGGGGTTGCGCAACGGTGTTGGGGCACAGACACTGCTCGGTGTGACGGGTTCGGGCAAGACTTTTACGATTGCCAATGTCATTGCGCAGATGAATAAGCCCGTGTTGGTGTTGAGTCATAACAAGACGCTGGCAGCGCAGCTCTATTCGGAGTTTAAGGGCTTCTTCCCCAATAATGCGGTGGAGTATTACGTAAGTTACTACGATTACTACCAACCCGAGGCGTATATTGCGGCGACGGACACGTATATTGAGAAGGATTTGGCCATCAATGAGGACATTGACAAACTCCGCCTGGCAGCTACTTCCGCCTTGCTCTCAGGGCGTAACGATGTAGTCGTAGTGTCGTCCGTTTCTTGTATTTACGGTATGGGCAACCCTGCTGCTTTTTACGAGAATGTCATTGAGTTGCAGGTGGGCAAGGTGCTTGCGCCCGAGGTATTGCTCCGTCGCTTGATTGATGCCCTTTATACGCGCAACGATGTGGCGCCACAGGCGGGAAATTTCCGTGTGAAGGGCGACACGGTGGACATCTATTTGGCGTATGCCGACGAGATGATTCGCGTCAGCTTTTGGGATAACGAGATTGACAGCATTGAGCAAATTTGTACTACTTCGGGCACGCGCATGGCGGTGTTTAACGAGTATAAAATTTACCCAGCAAACCTCTTTCTCACCTCAAAGGAAACGCAGGAACTGGCTATTCGCAAAATCCAAGACGACTTGCTCGTGCGACTTGATGAACTCCGTGAAGTGGGTAAGGAACTGGAAGCAAAGCGATTGGAGGAGCGCGTGACGTATGACATTGAGATGATTCGCGAACTGGGACACTGCTCTGGGATTGAGAACTATTCGCGCTATTTTGACGGTCGCGAACCAGGGACACGCCCGTATTGTTTACTCGACTTCTTCCCCGAGGATTTCTTAATCGTCATCGACGAAAGTCATGTGAGTGTGCCGCAAATTTCTGCGATGTATGGCGGCGACCGTTCGCGAAAGACGGCGCTTGTAGAGTATGGTTTCCGCCTCCCTGCGGCTTTGGACAACCGCCCCTTGCGTTTCGATGAATTTCAAGAGTTGGCAAAGCAAGTGATTTACATCAGCGCTACGCCCGCCAAGTATGAATTGGAACAGAGTCAGGGTATCGTGGTCGACCAAGTAATTCGCCCGACAGGACTTCTTGACCCGCCGATTGAAATTCGCCCCAACGATTGCCCCGTTGACAATCTGATGGAGGAAATTCAGGTGTGCATTGAGCGCGGTGAGCGTGTGTTGGTCACTACCCTTATGAAAAAAATGGCGGAAGAACTTTCGGAATATCTTCTTGACCATGGCGTGAGTACGGCGTACATTCATAGCGATGTGGAAACGCTTGAGCGTGTGCAGATTATGGAAGATTTGCGTCGCGGTATCTATCATGTGTTGGTGGGAGTCAATCTTCTTCGCGAGGGATTGGACCTTCCGGAAGTGGCACTCGTTGCGATTCTTGACGCTGACAAGGAAGGTTTCTTGCGTGATACTCGCAGTTTGACGCAAACGGCAGGGCGTGCGGCGCGTAACGTAAATGGGCGCGTCATTATGTATGCCGATAAGATTACAAAGTCAATGCAGCAAACGATTGACGAGACGGAGCGCCGCCGTATGAAGCAGATTCGTTACAACACGGAGCATGGTATTACGCCGAAACCTATTGTGAAGGACTTTAATACTACCGAACTTTCAGCGCTTAATAAGAATGCTGCCGAGCGTAGGGTAGAGCGCATGGGGTACTTGAATCCGACTCCCGTAGTGCAGGTTGCAGAAACGGCAGAGGTGTATGGAAAACAGAAGGAGGAACCCCGCGAGCAACGCATCGAACGCCTGCGCAAGCAGATGAAGGATGCCGCGGCGAAGTTCGACTTTATCCTTGCGGCGCAGTTGCGTGACGAACTCTTAATGCTTGAGAATGAATAAATAATCCCTAAAGCGTAATGCTACAATTCTTAAAAAACTGGACACTGCCCGTGGCGATGGTCGTCGGTGCTTTGACCTATTTCATATTGGCGAATGTGCCGCTTTTTACCCCCATCAAACCTTACATTTTAGTGTTGGTGGAGGAACTACAACCCATTTTGATTTTCACCCTGCTCTTCGTGTCGTTCTGCAAAATCGATCCGCGTCAAATGCGCTTCTGCAAATGGCACTTGTGGGCGTTGCTGATTCAAGCAAGTCTCTTCCTGGCGTGCGTAGGGTTCTGTGCCTTGTTCCCAGAATCGTTGTGGAGGGTAGTGGTTGAGGGTGCGATGCTCTGCTTTATTGCTCCGACGGCAATTGCTGCGGTGGTGGTAACTTCAAAACTCGGTGCGCGCCCCGAAAGTCTTGCGGCATACATTGTGCTTGCCAACTTGCTCACGGCAATTCTTGTGCCAGCAGCAGTACCTCTAATTTACCCCGAACATGGAGGCACTTTCTTCAGTTCCTTCCTGCTCATCATGAGCCGAGTGTTCCCCTTGCTACTCTGTCCCTTTATCTGTGCGGTCATTGTGCGTAAGTTCCTTAGAAAATGGGTGGAGCGAATGAATGCGCAAAAGGATCTTTCCTTCTACCTTTGGGCAGTTGCCTTGGCACTCGCTATTGGAATTTCTACGCGAAGTCTTGTAAACAGCACCGTCCCCCTGTTCTTCCAAATAGCTATTGCTACCGTCTCACTCTTCTGCTGTGTGCTCCAATTTACAATAGGCAGAATGATGGGGCGCCGCTTCAACGACGAAATTTGTTGCGGACAAGGCATGGGGCAGAAGAACACCATCTTTGCCATTTGGTTGGGCTATACTTTCTTAACCCCCGTAAGTTCTATCGCCGGCGGTTTCTACAGCGTGTGGCATAACCTTTATAATTCTTGGCAACTTTATAGAAAGTGTAAGCAGCAGGTGTGATGTAAATTTCTGCATCCTATCAAAACGAGCAACGGCTGAAATCCTAATTAGGACTTCAGCCGTTGTGCGTTTATGAAATTCTCGATAGACTAATCAAGTTCTCCGCTCTCGTTCTCCTTCTTGATTTCTGCAGGAATACGGAATGCGGTGTAGAGTTCGATGAATGCTGCGATGCAGAGTGCCACTTGCCATTCGTCACCACGGAAGGGGGCGATGTAATTCACCTTCATGATAAACATAATGCCCGCTGCGATGAGCAAGAAAGAAGCAATGATTTGCTGGCGACGCAAGCGGATGAGCGCAGGGTTTCTGCCTTCGTAGCGCTGTAGGAGTTGCATGCAACCAAAAGCCACGGCTCCACAAGTATAAATGTATGCTGCGTAAGTAGTAAGCGAAGGTTCCATCGGCATAATTGCACCAATGAGCATCAGTACGCCACCGAGGTTGTAAAGGATTGCTTGAAATTTTGTGAGTTCTTTCATAGGGATTTTTTATTCAATGATGTAAACATCTTCATCGGGAGTCTTCATAAACAGACGCATTCTCGCCACTTCCTCTACCACCTCTGGGTCGTTTTGAAGGGCACGAAGTTCGCGCTTGTCGGCTTCAAACTGGTCTTTATACGCCTGAATTTCTGCGCGCAGGGCTTCATTCTCCTGTCTGATATTGTAGCGACGAAGCAAACTATTGGTGTCAAGCACGCCGATAATAAGGGCAAACAGCAAGAAGGTCCAAATATATTTGTACCGCCAAATCCATGTGCCTATTTTTGAGAAGAATGTTTTGATGCGCATAGTAAAAAAAATAGAGTAGGGGAACTTGTAAAACCTTAATTGGAAGGTCGCGCCTCCATTCTGCAAATTTACAACTTAATCTCGGATTTCCCCACTTTGATAGGGGAGTAATAACAAAAAAACAACCGCTTCGTGTGAAGCAGTTGCCTTTCTTTGGGTGCCCGATGGGACTCGAACCCACGACATTCAGAACCACAATCTGACGCTCTAACCAACTGAACTACGGGCACCATAGTTAGTGTCTTTCTTTCCGAAAGCGATGCAAAGGTATGAACTATTTCTGAATTAGCAAAGGGTTACTCGCCTTATTTTTGTAGAATTTTGCGAAAAAGATGTATAGTGGGGAGTTTTGAAAACTGACCTTGTCAAAACTATATCTGAGATGCTAAGGACAATAGCTGCATTGTAGTTAACCCAAACGAATTTTAGATGCCATCAGCGTCATATTCCCCCAATATGGGGCAACTACTATATAATTCTCCTTATTTTTCACCTTTTAAATATTCTTAACTAAATGAAACTTGGAGTTACCAATCTAAATGTTAACTTTGTTACTGAAAAAAGTAAAAACAGCATACAGAATAAGTAAGGAATATTTGCCCATGTCGAATAAAATGTTAGCAAGCAAGCAAGCAAGCAAGCAAGCAAGCAAGCAAGCAAGTAGTACACTATATACTATAATATAATGAAGGCCTCGCTGGTGGAGATGCATCTCCGTCGGCGGGGCTTTTGCGTTTTACGAAATTTAATAATCAAATAAACTATACACTATGAAAAGAATTTTACAAACTTTATTATTTGCTTTAATGGCAATTATGATGCCAATAGGAGCGTGGGCGCAAATAGACCTGTCAACGCTGACGGAAACCTATCTCATCAGCGACAGCGGTGAATATACCTTCGAAGGCTCCGGCAGCTACGGAATCAAGGTCGAAAGCGGAAATCCGAGGATTGTTCTGAATAATACAAGCATTACTGTTGGTGAGGGCAGTGCTATTGATGTCGCATCCGGCAGCAACGCAACCATATTTGTGCTGGGTGACAATACGATAGGCACTACAAAAACAGAATATTCAGATGTACCATGTGGTGGTATTTTTGTAGCAGAGGGCGGAACAGTTAATATTACCTCAAACGGGACGGATAATATTCTTCGTGCTCACGGTACTCTTGCCGCAGCCATTGGCGGAAAGTACGACTACGACAACAACGAAAGTTATAATGCCGGTAGCATTAACATTTCAAACGTCACAGTATATGCGTATACGAACAACTTTTACGCTTCAGCCATTGGTGCAGCAGGCGAAGGCACCTGCGGAACAATCAATATTACAAACGCAGTCGTATATGTCTATGGCGCTGGTGATGAATGGACTTCTGCTCCCGGTATCGGCAACGCTTGGAGTTTGCTTGATTGGTCGG
>JBGVGJ010000072.1:0-100016 GCA_045121635.1 Alloprevotella sp.
GACGCTGTGTCATAATGTGCAAACTGCTACGTTGCTCATCAATTTCGGATTTGGTCATGTACTTCAGTACACTCCCTTCATCCTTAATTTCAGCGCCTTGCATTTTACACATTCTTACCTAGCTAAAGAGGGTGTGCCGAAGTTTTACATTTCGACACACCCTCATAATTATTTTTTATTCGCAATATTCGTATTGTCCGTCGGTGATGTAGTCAATAGTGTAGTTCTTATATACAATGGTGTAATCACGACCGAATGTGGATTCTTCGTAAAGGAAACCTATTGAATTATCCTTTTGGAGCGTCATTGTTGTGTAAGCCGAACCCATAGTGCTGGACTGGTGTGAACCATCCCAATCGGCAGCAAAGAGTGTCGGAGTAGCATAATCCGTAGCACGAGAAGTGAGTTCTTTGTAGAAGATACCAACATTTGCACGTCCCGGACCGAAGGGAACCGACTGCAAGGCAAGATGCGTCTTTACACCGTCAGCCTTGCGCACTACGGGAACAATGAGAATTTCGCCATTCGTAGAGTTGCTTACGGCAGCCACACCATTATTATCAGCATTAGAAAGGGCTACTGTTGCCCATTCACCTTCGCCTGTTGCAGCGTTGCTGTAAGTGTAAATATTGAAGTAGCGACCTGTGCAACGGCTGGAAAGTAACACGCTGCCATCAGGAAGTTCTTCCACCTTAGGTTCGTCACCACCAGGAGCGGGACGGTCCTTTATAGTACCGAGCACCTTCCATGAAGCACCAAAGTCGTCGGAATAGATGACACGGTTGCCACCATCGCGAGTCCACATAGAGCAATACAGGCGGTAATAATCGCCCACCTTGATGCGGCGGCTCTGACAAATCTTACCCGAACCGATAAACATTGACGACACCGTAGGTGTTTCACCATCTAAGAAAAGGGAATAAATATGGTCCGTAAGTTCCTTAATTTCACTCTTTTCCCATTCACCCGTTGCTTCATTATAAGTCAGGTAAATGTTTGCTACACGATTAACGGAATCGGCATAAGCATCCCCAATCTTTGAGGGGCGCCAACGTCCGTGCCAGCACACGGTGCGACCGCACACCATCATTACGAGCAATTTATTTTGCTCACGGTCGGCCACGATAGCTGCATCACCATAACCCGTAGTCATGTGGTTTGCATCACCACCCTTACCGTCTGCCACGTAAAACTCTTCGCCCCATGTCTTACCATTATCCTTTGAAATACGACACTTGATGTCTACTTCACCATAACCTATGTCGTTACCACAAGGGCGGTAGTCGGAAATGGCAAACACATCGCCATTGGGCGCAGCAGCAATAGCAGGAATGCGATAGGGTCGTGCCGACTGAGCATTCGTGATGTAAAGGTTTTGCTGGGGTTCGGGTTCGATGTAATCGTGTTTCACGTGAACTACAAAGTTCTTAATATTCGCTGCACACTCACCCTTTACGTTCAATGTTACCACAGCGGTATCAAGACCACTGACCGCAATGTGCTTTGCCTTATTGTACTTTGCCTTCACCGCTTTGCCCGTAGCATTTATCACCACAGATTTCTTCTTCTCACTGCTGATAAAGTCAAAACTATATCCTGTAATTACGTAATTTTCGGGCGCTGTAAGCGTATAATTTTTTCCTTTATCAGCACCGGGAAGTGAAATTCCTTTATCAGCACTGCATGCGCAAGCACACTTACCGCTTAAAGCGAGTTGCAAGTTGAGTTCGCCCTTCGCAATTTCAGCAGGTGCGGCACATACGTTGATTTGTGCTGTTCCCACCTCGCAACGGATTGTAGAACCGGCATCCTTACCTGTTGTCCAGAATGCCAACTTACCTCCACGATTGTTCAGAATATAGGTTTCATTACCCTGTTGATTGAAGTAGTAAGCATTGTTTCCGGCAGCAGTTTGGTTCCAAAGATATACATAGTTTGCATCACCATCCGCCTTCATCACGGGATACGCCGTACCGCCACTATCACCCGTCATCGACTTGGGCGATGCAAGGCGCTTACTGGCACCCACAGACTTATTATAGATTGAGAAACCGCTTGTAGCATCGCCCACGAAGCACCACAAATCAGCGTCGTCGTACTTCGTAGTAACCGTAGCGAGTTCGATGCAGTCGGCTGCCCCGTTGTGTGTCAACACAAATCCGGAACTAGTCATACGAATAGCATACCACGTAGTGGTGGGTGCAAATTCACCATTCACAATGGTGGTGGTGGCAAAGGGAAGAACCGCTTTACTTTCCACCTTACCTGAAACGGTAGAAACGGAAGCAACGCTTGCTTGCGCTTGTTGAGCAGCAGTGCATAAACCTACTGCCAAGAGGAGCGTAAGAAGTTTTTTAGTCATAATAAGGTATAGATTAGTGAAGTTTTAAATGCGTCATCATCAGTCGCTAATGCGATAGCGACATATATAGGGCAAAGATAAGGATTTATATTTATATAGGGGGAGAATAATAGGGTGGATTAGAAAATAGTAGGTAGTAAACAGAAGATAGTAGTTACCTTGCGGGTTATTCTGCTATTTTTTGGCACATCTATAATATATAGGTTAGGCACTGCCCCGTATGTGGGCACACAACAACTAACGGTCATTGTCCGAACAGACGGGTGAGGGGAAAGCAACAGGATAGCATTAAATAAAACGAAAACTCGGATGCTGTGGGTCCTCCTACGGGGACCGTTTAGGAGTGCAGACGAACACTCCAACTACCGCAGGTTCGTTTTACTCACCAGCGGTTATGCAAGTGTGCCCTCCTACGGGGGCTTTACGGTTGTTATAACGGAAGGAAAAATGTTCTTATGTAATGTTTTGGTCATGAACCATACGGACTGCGGACGCAAAATTTTGCGTCCCTACCGGAGGTTAAAACTACCTTCATTTTTCTGCATTTTTCACTCAAAACTTTAACACATATTAACATTCGTACTACTCACAATCACAACAATATCTATTATCGGAAACACAATAAGTTACATTGTGGCACCGATAAGTTACATTGTAAAAACGATAATACTTATTTTTCGCGCCCAATAAGTAACCTTGTGAACGAAAAAAGTGGAGATAACCCTGATGTTTAGGGCTATCTCCACTTCCGTAGTACAAAGATACAAAAATTCAGCGCAAAATGCAAATCGGTTAACACTTGTTAACATGGTAATTCTTTTGCATTTTTCTGCATTTTTCACCTCTACTTTATCCACTCATTTACGTTATAATTCGCCTCAACTGCATTTTCAGCTCTGTCGGGGAGGTTGTGGAAGAAGTTAATGCCCGTTTTCTCTTCAAGGGCGTCTATACTGATGGCGTATTTGCGCATTTCTGAAGTTGTATAGGCTGATGAGGGGTAGTTCTTGTGTTCCATCCAGAAGGCAATGCCTTTGTAGGCACCGTTTTTCACTGCTACTGCTGCCATGAAGTAGTATTTAGGTACTGCCATGCGACCGTCTGCTACATACTTTATAATATTGTCTTTATGGTCAATCGTTCCGCCCTTACAGATGTAAAGTGTGTCACTGAAATTTCGATCGCGGCCACGTGTTTGCATTTGTCCCTCAAATTTAACCCAAAGGCCTCCGTTAAAATCACCTTTCTGTGGCGACATATTTGTCATATAAAACGTTTGGTCGTTGGCTTCACGACTGTATAGTCGGTCGGCAGAGGCTACGAGGTGACCGTGGTTATACCCCGAACCGTACAGGGCATCATCCTCTAAGGCGTAATAAGGATTGAGTTTGGGGTCGCGAGGATATTGTGGCGAGATGTCATAATCCTTACGCGCCACGGATTTAGCGCGTGTATTGGCATCAAAACGGAAGGCTACCCAGCGGGAGTGGTATTTGCCGTAGTCGTACTCTAAGCAAAAGTTCATGATGGAGTCACTTCCTATCTTTACGGCATGGTAAACAAAGGTATTACCCTCCTTGAGTTGTGGTACTTCAATCCTTCGTGTGTAGGGATGATTGGATACATTTCCAAAAGAAGGTTGCGAATTGCCTCCAAAAGGTGGTGTGATAGTGCCTTCTAATATATCATCATTTTCACCACAAGCAATAAAGAGCATGCTACTCAGTGTGATAAACAGTATATAAAGTATGTGTGGCATAAATTTGTGTGCTTTACTTACGTTTTAGATGTACCACTACGGCATTGTGGTCGGAACGGTCGGGTCGGTTTAAGATGCGTGCGGCATGGGGTTCCCAAAAGTCCTTACCGTAAAGGATATGGTCGATGCGCACGACCATAGAATAGCGGTTAAACGTACGGCCGAGTCCGTTGCCTGCCTCAACAAAGGCATCGTCAAGGTTTCCTGCCGAGGCAATCGTGTTATAGGTGTACGACACGGGAGTATCGTTGAAGTCGCCACAGACGATGAGGTTGCGGTGTTTGTTATCCTCAATAAATTTGGCCACAGTGTCGGCCTGAACAGCACGCGGTTGTGAAGCACGAGCAATCTTACGGGCAAGGTGGAAGAGTCCCTCGTAGTTCAGTGTGTCATTGTCGTCGTCATCGCGCAGTTGGTTTACATTTTCCTTAAACGTTTCGCGCTCCTCGGTTGATAAGTTCATCGATTTCAGGTGAACGACTACAAAGTAGAGGGTGTCGGCATTCGAGAGTTTTATTTTAAACAATACAGCTTCGTTGCGCTCTGTAGCGCAGACTATTTCTTTCTCCAAGATCGGATAGCGCGAGAAGCACCCGATGTGGTTACTGTTTTTCTCTACTGACGCATAGTGATACCCGTTTCTTTTCAGCATGGGGCGAATGTGCTTGTTGACTTCCTTCTCCCCCAGTCCTTCCTGGAAACCCACGATGTCGGGCGATTCGCGGAGGATGTCGCGCACCAAGCGATTCTCTCCGTGGTCATCATTTTTGTTCTTATTGCTACCCGTCCACAGTCCAAAACCTGCTGTGTTATAGGTCATTACTTTCAAACTCTGCTTGGGCGCGGGGGAGGGAAAGTTGATGGGAAAGTAATGGTAAATGGTGTTGCTACACAAGAGTAGTCCGACGAAGGGAATCCATGAGCGACGCCACGCGAAGAGCAGGCTGATGAAGAACATGAACACCGTGCCACCCAGGAAGAAGGGGAAGGCCAAGCCCACAAGCGAGAGGAGGCGCACCTTCTCAGGCGAGATGTAAGTGCTCGCCACCGAAAGGCACAGCAACAACACCGTTGCTAATGAAACACCCGTAATGATGTTGGCAACGATGGTGTAGAGGCGCGAAGACTTATTTTTCTTTCCCTTAGTGGGATTGGGTGATTTTGCCATGTAAATGGGGAACGGTGAAAGGTTAACTGTAAAGGGTGAAAGGGGAGGATTTATGCGCGGCACACATTGTTTTTCTCTCCAATCATCTCGTCTACTCGTACCAGTCAACTCGTTTGCTAAAAATTACTTTCGCGTTGAGGCGTCGAAGAGGAAGTTTTTCTCTTCCGTGGTAAGACTTTCGTAACCCGACTTCTTGATTTTGTCGAGCAGTTCATCAATGCGTTGGCGCTTCTCTTCCAAGTTCGTATCAGGCATTGGTGTTGTTGTTGAATGTTCTTCCTTATTGTAGGCGCCACCAGGGTTCACCGTCATTTTAGGATTCTTATTATACGGCGACTTAGAAGAAGTTCCAAAGTGCTTCTTCAGGCGTTGCCACCACGAATTAGGGTTGCTTCTTCGCGTCCAACGCAGGAGCAGGAGGAAACCGAAGAGCATACCGCCGAGGTGGGCAAAATGTGCCACGTTGTCGTTCGCAGAGAATGAAGAGAAGAGTTCCAAGGCTGCGTAACCAATGACAAAATATTTCGCCTTCATCGGGATGGGCGGGAAGAGCAGCATGATGCGGTGGTTGGGGTAGATGTAACCAAAGGCTAAAAGGATACCGTAGACGGCACCAGATGCACCTATCGTGCGCCAATAATTCAGAAATTCGCCCATGGGATAAATACCGTCGGGAGTGCGCACGCGTTCGTAATCGGCAAGTCCCTCCATCCAGTATTCGCCATACTGGAAGAGTTCCTGACACAATCCTGCGCCCACACCGCAAACCAGATAGTAGATTAAAAAGTGGCGCGCACCCAGCGTGTGTTCTATGGTTCTGCCAAACATCCACAGCGCAAACATGTTGAAGAAGATGTGCGACAAGTTTGCGTGGAGGAACATGTAGGTAAACAATTGGTGGAGCTGGAAATTGTCGGCAAGGAAGAAGTGCAATCCTAATGTTGCTACTAAATCAATGCCAGCACCTTTTGCCACCTCTTGTAACAGGAATACTACGACGTTCGTAAGCAGGAGGTATTTGGTTACTACGGGGATGGAGTTCATAAAGTGATTTTTTGAGTAGACGAGTAAACAAGTAGACGAGTAAACGAGAAGGTTTGTGAGACATGCTGCATCAAAAACTTGTCAATCGGCCCTATTAACTCGTCAACAAAAAAGTCCTTTAAGAATAGGTGTAGGAGTTAAGTCATTATAAGGAATTTCCACACGTTTATCTCGCAAACTTTCTTGTCTACTCGTACCTATTAACTTGTCAACTAAAATTGCTATTTATTCAATCTCCAAGTTGCACCGTCCTTTGTGTCCTTGACTTCAAAACCGAGGGCAGCGAGTTCGTTGCGCACCTTGTCGGAAGTTGCCCAATCCTTATTAGCCTTTGCAGTAGCGCGAATGTCGAGAAGCAAGTCGATAGCCTTACCGAATGCTGCTTCGCGTTCAGCATTTCCGTCGGCTTCAGAGGTGAGACCGAGGATATCGAAGGCAAAGGTGTGGAAGAGCGTGCGGAGTGCTTCCAAGGCGTCGGCAGCAATCGTCTGCTTCTTGTCCACAATCTGATTGATAACGCGGCACGCATCAAAGAGGTGGCTGATAAGAATGGGAGAATTGAGGTCGTCGTTAAGCGCATCGTAGCACTTCTGCTTGAGTTCTTCTACGAAGTCCATCTTCACGGCACCGTCCTTACTTGCTTCAATGCGGTCGAGTTCCTTAATCGCTTGAAGTAGGCGGTCAAGACCCTTCTTAGCGGCTTGGAGTGCTTCGTTAGAGAAGTCTACCGTAGATCTGTAGTGTGCCTGAAGGATGAAGAAGCGAATCGTCATCGGTGTGTAGGCTTGCTCAAGAAGGGGGTGGTTACCTGTGAAGAACTCATCGAGAGTGATAAAGTTGTTGTAGGATTTTCCCATCTTCTTACCCGCAATGGTAATCATATTGTTGTGCATCCAGTAGTTCACCATGGGCTTTCCTTGCGACGCAACCGCCTGTGCGATTTCACATTCGTGGTGAGGGAACACGAGGTCCATACCTCCACCGTGAATATCGAATTGTTCGCCGAGGTATTTGCGACCCATTGCCGTACATTCGCAGTGCCAGCCGGGGAAACCATCACCCCAGGGAGAGGGCCAGCGCATGATGTGCTCGGGTTGTGCCTTCTTCCAAAGTGCGAAGTCCACTTGGTTGCGCTTTTCTCCCACACCGTCGAGTTCGCGAGAAGCATCCTTCACGTCATCCAAGTTACGACCAGAAAGAATGCCGTAGCCGTGCTTTTCATTATACTTTACCACATCGAAATACACCGAACCGTTGCTCTCGTAAGCAAAGCCGTTGTCCAAGATTTGCTGCACGAGTTGCTCCTGTTCGATAATGTGGCCCGTAGCATGGGGTTCGATGCTGGGACGAAGCACTCCGAGTTTTGCCATTGCCTCATTGAAGCGGTTCGTATAGTGTTGCGCCACTTCCATTGGCTCCAACTGCTCAAGGCGTGCCTTCTTAGCAATCTTATCTTCGCCCTCGTCGGCATCATGTTCGAGGTGGCCCACGTCAGTAATATTACGCACGTAACGCACTTTATATCCTTGATGCTTAAGATAGCGGAAAAGGAGGTCGAAAGTAATTGCGGGGCGCGCATGTCCGAGGTGTGCATCGCCATATACCGTAGGTCCGCAAACATACATACCTACATGTCCGGGGTTGATAGGCTTAAATTCTTCTTTCTTACGAGTAAGGGTATTGTAAATAGTCAACATAGTTGTTATAAGTGTTAGGGTTTATAGTTGAGAAGAAGGAAGCGAAGTTCCTACTCTTCAAAGTTTTCTAAATCAAGATGGTTGAACACGTAGGAGGGTTCAAATCCGCGGGCGATGAGGCTTCGTGCCAATTTCTGGCGCACCTCGTAATCAGTATCTCCCTTGATGCTGCGTCTTTTTGCTTGCAATACTTTTTGGAACACCTCGGCATACTGCTCCTCCGTAATGCAGGTCATCGCCTCGTTGATGTAAGCGGGGCAGATACCCTTGGCGCGGAGCTGCTGTGCCGTCTTGACGCGCCCCCAACCGTTGTAGAGGGTCTTGTCGTGCACAAAGGCGCGGGCATATCTGCCCTCGTTGATATAACCTTCCTCAATGAGGCGGTCAATCAGCACTTCGGCATCTTCGGATGAGGCGCCCTTCTTGCGCAATTTCTCGGCAATGTCCGCACAGCAGTATTCGCGGCGCGCACAGAGCGCAGTCATGGATTGATAAAGCGCTTCCATGTCGTTAAGGTTTGCGAACGAAGAACCACAAGTGATGTCCGATGGTGGACAGTGCTCCGTAATGCTTCCACATGATTTGGAAGCGCTCGAGGAGCGATTTTTTATGATTCTTTGTGGTCATGCCTTCGTTGAGGTAGTCACTCACGATGCAGTGCGCATGATGTGTGGACTGCTTCAACAGTTCAGCCTTCTTCAAGATGCGAATGCACCAATCGAAGTCGGCAGAGAAGCGGTACTGCATGTCATAACCGATGGTGCGGAAGAGACTCTTGTGCGCAAAAAACGCTTGATGACACACCAGCATGCCGTGCTTGAACGATTCCCAAGTAAGCCTTTCGGGCGGAGAAAGGCGGCGCGGACCGATATACTTCTCATCCGCATCCACCAAGTCCGTATGTCCAAAGATTACGGCAGGGCGCTTATCGCCAATCTGCGATGCAAGGTCGGACAGTAGTGTTGGCGTATGCAGTTTGTCGCCCGCATTGAGAAACAGGATATAGTCGCCCGTAGCCATCTTCAGCGCCTTGTTCATGGCATCATAAAGTCCGTGGTCGGGTTCAGAGATGCACGTGATTTCGTGGGGCACGGCAGCGATACTGTTACGCTCCTGATAATGGTGGATATGCTCCAGTGTGTTGTCGCGGGAATTGCCGTCCACAATGAGGTGCTCCACATGTGGGTAGTCCTGCTCTTCCACACTTTTAATAGTTCTTTCAATAAGTGTTGTAGCGTTAAATGTTACCGTAGCAATGGTAAATTTAAGCGGTTCCGTCGTGCTCGACGGAGGGATGTCTGTGTTCATTTGTTTGTGGTAATAAAAAAGTTATTCAGCCCCTTATGTCTATCCCTTATTTAAAATTGTTTTGTACAGTGTGAGGTATTGTTGTGCAACCACGTCGCTGGAATATCTGTGCACCACTTCATCGCGCATGTCCTGTTGGGAAACCTGAGATTTACCCTCAGTGAGTGCCCAGTGAATCCCCTTTGCAAGGTCGTCTACGGAATATGCCTCCGCCAAATAACCATTCTTGAGGTGGGTTATGATATCCGTTTGTCCGCTATTGCCGAATGACACGGGCAGACACCCACATGCTTGCGCTTCGATAAGTGTTTGCCCAAACGTTTCGTAACGTGAGGCACACACCACGGCATCTGCTGCGGAATAAGCCACAGAAAGTCTTTCGGCATTGCTGACCCATCCCAAATCGGTGTAATCCACGTGAATATGGGGCAGAAGTTGTGAGGGGTATTTTATATTTCCGAAAATAATCAAGTGAAGGTCATCTTTGCTGTAGCGACCATTGCTGATAAGCAAGTCAATGGCTTGAAGCAATAAGTGGAACCCCTTAAAAGGATCGTCGATGCGCGCTGCGCCAAAGATGATGATATGCTTATCGGTGGGCAGGTGTAATTGCCGACGTGCCTCCTCCTTGTTCCACACTTGGAATTGCTGTAAAGACAACGTATTGGGAATCACGCTCGAAGGCAACTCGCGTGTTAATGCGCTCTTTTTCACCTGTTGGTGCAACCAGTTGCTCACCGATACCAAGTGTAAGTTGCCCGCGCCATAGATTTGTTTTTTCTGCAGAAACACCTTGTGGGGCAAGTTTTCGCACTTCGGAAACGTCAGGTGTTCGCACTGCGAGCAGTCTTCTGTAAAACCGTTGCACTGCTCTGCGTGGTGACAGACGGCAGTACAGGGCCACATATCGTGTAGTGTCCACACTACGGGTTTTCCAGAGGTGAGAATCTTGCGGATATTTTTCAACGACAACAAACCTTGGTTGACCCAATGCAAGTGAATGATGTCGGCCTGTTGAAATTCAGGAAGTGTAGTGATGTCCGTGCCCGTATTCGCAATGTCAACAGCAAAGAGGTTTTTCCGACTCAACTTGTTGTGTACCCAAATCACGAACCGCTCCCAAACGAAGTTCCATTTCAATCGCCAAGAGGGCGGAAGTGCCACCACTTTGTCATCCCCTTCATCATCCTTATCGCGCACGAGCATCTTGACCGCTGCGCCATTTTTTTCAAGCGCATTCATCAAGCGGCGGGCAGCAACAGCAGCGCCACCCGTTGCGGAAGAAGTATTGACAAGAAGAATCTTCATGTGTGTGAGGTGGGGTAAAATGAGGTGATGCCTATTGCTTTTGCTTTACAGCGCGCCATACGAGGTAAGCGCCCAGCAGGATGAAGGGGATGCTGAGCAACTGTCCCTGGTTGATGCCTATCATGTCCTGCATTTGGAGTTCCCAAGGTTCCTGCACTTCCTTGCAGAGTTCGATAAAGAAGCGGCAGGTGAAGATGCAAAGGATGGCGGTGCCAAAGAAGTAACCCGAACCGATGCGTTGAGGCGCCTTCTTGTAGAACCAGAGCAGGAGGGGGAACAGGAGGAAGTAAGCAATCGCCTCGTAGAGTTGTCCAGGATGGCGCGCAAAGTCTTCGCCATTACGCGCAAAGACAAAACCCCAGTCGCTGCCTGTAGCCTTGCCCACAATCTCGGAGTTCATTAAGTTTCCGAGGCGGATGCATCCCGCCGTGAGGGGCGTGGCAATCGAAATATTGTCAAGAGCATGGAGGAACTTTACCTTCGTCTTGCGGGCATAGAGCATGAGCGCCACGATAACGCCAACCGTTCCCCCGTGAGAGGCAAGTCCGGCGTAACCAATGAACTTTGTGCTACCGTCGGGCATCGTGCGGAAGGGCAACACCATTTCCGCGATGTGCGAAAGGTAATACCCAGGTTCGTAAAGCAAGCAGTGGCCCAAGCGCGCCCCAATCAAGATGCCGAAGAAGCAGTAGAGAAAGAGCGGGTCAAACTGCTCTTGCGTCAACTTCTGATGACGGTAAAGTTTGTAGACCACAAAGTATGCCAACGCCAAACCTATGGCCCAAAAAAGGGAGTACCAACGCAGGGCGATGGGACCTAATTCGAGTGCTATTTCAGAAGGGTTCCAGATTATCATTAGTGGGAAAGGTTATGTGGTTTGAGGTTATGAGGTCGCTTCGCTTTGAGGTTATGAGGGGAAAGGTCTTTAGGGTCGTGGGCGCTGCATAGTTCTTAAAACCTCAAAACCTTTAAGCGCAGCGACCTTATAACCTAAGTTTAAAACGCCAACTCTTCCTTCGAAACAAACAGGAGGACGTCGCCCACCATAAGTTCCAATTGTCCGTTGGGTACAATGTACTCTTCGCCGCGTTTCACCATGATGACGAGGGTAGAAACAGGGAGGTGCATATCCATGAGGCGGTTGCCGTTTTTGAGCATAGACTCTGTGACCACATAGTCGGCCAACTGCGCATCAAGTTCTTCCGGAAGTTCAACACCAAACTCGTTGCCCTCTTTTTCAATGGGCAGGTCGAGGTCAAACTTCTTTGCCACCCATGAAATGCTCATGCCTTGCAAGATTAGGGAGAGGAGCGTGATGAAGAAGACGATGTTGAACAGCGTCTGTGCCCCAGGAACATCTGCCAGGATGGGGTAAGTGGCGAAGATGATGGGCACGGCACCGCGCAGACCTACCCACGACACAAACAGGCGTGCCTTTGTGGGCAATTCGCGGAAGGGCGCCAAGCATAGGAACACGGTGAGCGGGCGCGCAACGAACATCATGAACAGACCGATGCAGAGCGCCACAAGCACCACGTCAAGAATCTCCAAGGGGTTGACCAAAAGTCCGAGCGAGAGGAACATCACGATTTGCGCCAACCACGTCAACCCGTCCATAAAGGTATTCATCTCCTTGCGGTTGGTCAGTTTCTCATTTCCCAGCACAAGACCGGAGATATATACTGCCAAATAACTGTTACCATGAAGCAGTTCTGTGAGCGTAAACGAGATAAACACGAGCGAGAGCAACAACACGGAGTACATCGACTGTGTGCTCAAGTTGATGCGGTTGATGAGCCACGCACTGCCCTTACCTACGGCATAACCCACGAAGATCCCCGCAGCAAACTGCACGACAAGGTCGCGGATGATGGTTCCGAGGCTCCAACTTTCAGGAGCACCAATCACTTGAATTAACACAATCACCAGCAAGTATGCCATGGGGTCGTTCGAACCACTTTCAAGTTCGAGCATGGGTTTCAGATTGTGCTTCAACTGCATCTGCTGGGAGCGTAGCAGGTTAAACACCGAGGCAGAGTCTGTAGACGACATCGTAGCAGCCAAGAGCAGGGCGGTCAGGAAGGACAGTTCGATGCCCATCGGCGTGAACGTAGTCAGTGCCCAAGCAAAGACGCCCGTAAAGAGTGTGGTAAGCAACACGCCCACGGTGGAAAGTATCAACCCCTCGCGCATAATCGGGCGGATGTCCGAAATCTTCGTGTCCATACCCCCCGTAAAGAGGATGACACTCAAGGCAAGCATCCCGATAAACTGCGCCGTTGAGGCGTTGTGGAATTGCAGGCCAAGGCCGTCGCTTCCGAAGAGCATCCCCACGATGAGAAACAGCAAGAGGGTGGGCACTCCGAAGCGGTAACTGGTCTTGCTGAATAGGATGCTCACAAAAATGAGAATCGACCCCAGCAACACAATGTTTTCAGCGGTAAGTGTGAGATACATAAAGGGAGTTCAGTTGGTAAAGTTTAGTCAACATGCAAAGTTACAATTTTATTGTAAATAAGTACCCCCTTTTTGTTTTGAAAACCCATAAAACCACAATTCTTCACCCCTACCCTACCCTTTTCTGCGTGTGCGGCTGAAAAATAGCCCGATTCCCTCCCCCGATTTTGTACTTGAAAAATGACGAAAAATGAGAAATAATATTGGTGTTAACAAGTGTTAACGGATTTGCATTTCGCTCGGAAATTTTGTATCTTTGTGTTACGGAAATGGAGATAGCCCTATGAATCGGGGTTATCTCCACTTTTTTATCCCCAAAAAACCATTTTTAGGGGGTAAAAAATAAGTTACCTCGTTTTTTCAAGGTTAAACAACCGGTTTTTAATGTTACTTATTCTTACACCGCAAATAGATATTGTTGCGAGGGTGAGTAGGTAGAGTGTTAATGTTTGTTAAAGTTTTCGGCGAAAAATGACGAAAAATGAAGGTTGGAAGTGTCACAATTTTTCGCATTACGCTGCCTAACAGTGTTACAAAAATAGATTGGTTTGCCATGGTAAGTAGTTAGTAGTGAGGAGAGAGTAGTGAGTAACCCATGCGGAGTTTTGCTCCGGACGGCGCTCTCCCCCTGTTTATAGGGGGAGGGGACCGCCTTGGCGGTGAGGGGGTGCGGAAAATAGTCCCGCATGGCAACTACTCACTACTCACTACTAACTGCTCACTGTTTTCGCACCCCCTCACCACTTCGTGGTCCCCTCCCCCTATGAACAGGGGGAGAGCGCCGTCCGGACTATTATTCCGCATGGACTCCTCACTCCTCTCTCCTCACTCCTCTCTCCTAAAAACCTCCCCTCCCCCCCACTAATTATAAATGGCAACCTCAATAAATCCCAAAATCCTCGCTCCACCACAGACAAAATGCTTACCTTTGCAAGTTGATATGTGATTCTAACAGTGAACAGAAAAATCGAATTAAGATATGAAGCACTACACTCGCATTAACAATCTGATGGGGTGGTTGGTTTTTGCCGTTGCAGCATTTACCTACTGCATGACGGTAGAACCCACTGCCAGTTTCTGGGATTGCCCAGAGTTTATCACCACTGCTTACAAGATGGAAGTGGGTCACCCCCCTGGTGCGCCCTTCTTTATGCTTACGGGCAACTTCTTCACGCAGTTTGCAAGCGACCCTTCACAGGCCGCTCTCTGCGTAAACATCATGTCGGCGGTGTTGTCGGCGTTTTGTATTCTGTTCCTCTTTTGGAGCATTACGCACCTTACGCGCAAACTGATTTGTAAGGACGGCATTGTCGAAACAGGCACGCAACTCGCTACGATTATGGGGGCGGGTGTGTGTGGCGCTTTGGCCTATACGTGGAGCGATACCTTCTGGTTTTCAGCGGTTGAGGGTGAAGTATATGCTTATTCTTCGTTCTTGACAGCCATCGTGTTCTGGTTGATTCTCAAGTGGGAAGACCATGCTGACGAACCCGGTAGTGACCGCTGGTTGGTGCTTATTTTCTACCTCACGGGACTTTCTATTGGTGTGCACTTGCTGAACCTCTTGTGCTTGCCTGCCATTGTGCTCGTTTACTTCTACAAGAAGAAGCCCATGGCAAACGCCAAGCAATCACTTGTGGCACTGGCCATCAGTTTTGTACTCGTAGCGCTTGTGCTCTACGGACTCGTGCCGGGTATCGTAAAGGTAGGCGGATGGTTTGAACTCTTCTTCGTCAATACAGTAGGCATGGGTTTCAACAGTGGTCTTGTCATCTACATCCTCGTGCTGATAAGTGTGGTATTAGCGGCCATCTGGAGCACCACTCGCAGCAACCGTTCGCTTATGAATGGATTGTACCTTACGGCAGTTGCGCTGTTGGGTATTCCCTTTATTGGCAACGGCGGCATGGCCATCGTGTTGGGCATCGTGTTGCTTGTTGCGCTCTTCTTCCTGCTGCGCTGGAAGACGGCGGATGGCAATTACTTGATGCGTAAGCGCCTGCTCAACACATCGTTGCTCTGTATGTTGATGATGATGGTTGGTTACTCATCGTATGCCGTAATCGTGATTCGCTCTACTCAGAACACGCCCATGGACCAATCATCACCCGAGGACATCTTCACGCTTGGCAGTTACCTGAACCGTGAACAATATGGTTCGCACCCCCTCTTCTTTGGCGCTCCCTACACGGTGAACCCCGTAGATATTTCGAAGAAGAATCACATCCAGCGCCATGAAAAGATGGATGCCAACGAACCCGATCGCTACGACGAAATCGAGGTGACGGATTCCTACATCTATGCTCCCAAAACGAAGATGTTCTTCCCCCGTATGCACTCGCCAGCGCATGCAGAGAGTTACGAAAGTTGGTGTGGAGGTGTGACCAAGAATTATAAGACAGCCACTTACGAGGGATATTCATTCCCCTATGAAATGCCCTCGCAGGCAGATAACATCAGATTCTTCTTGAACTACCAGATGCGCTTCATGTATTGGCGCTACTTCATGTGGAACTTTGCGGGTCGACAGAATGATATTCAGAGTCATGGCGATCTTGATAAGGGCAACTGGATTACGGGTATTCCCTTTATCGACAATGCCATGTATGGCGACCAGAGTTTGTTGCCCGACTATCTGAAGAACAATAAGGGAAGAAACGTGTTCTTCTGCTTGCCCCTGTTGCTCGGATTGCTGGGTATGTTCTGGCAAGCGATGAAGAATGAGCAAGGTGTGCGCCAGTTCTGGGTAGTGTTCTTCCTGTTCTTCATGACGGGACTTGCCATTGTGCTCTACTTGAACCAAACGCCCGGACAGCCCCGTGAGCGCGACTATGCGTATGCAGGTTCGTTCTACGCCTTTGCCATGTGGATCGGTCTTGGTGTTGCCGCCATTGCCGACATGCTTCGCCGCTATATTTCACCGAAGGTAGCCACAGGTTTGGCCTGCCTTGTAGGGGTGTTGGTACCTCTTCAGATGGTGAGTCAAACGTGGGACGATCACGACCGTTCGGATCGTTACGCTTGTCGTGACTTTGGTATGAACTACCTCAACACCCTGCCCGAAAAGGGATATCCTATCATCTATACCAATGGTGATAACGACACCTTCCCCCTTTGGTATGCACAGGATACGGAAGGCCTTCGTACAGATGCTCGTGTGTGCAACCTTTCGTACTTGCAAACGGACTGGTATACCGACCAGATGCGCCGTCAGGCGTGGGATTCTCCTGGACTCCCCATCACTTGGAACCGCTATGAGTATGTCGACAATATGGGTCACGATTGGTTTAAGGTGAACCCTGCGCGCAAGGCCGAACTTGACAACCTAAAGCAGTTGCGTCCCGACGTGAATCCCTATGAATTGAGTTTCCTCATCGACAACTATGTGCGCAAGCAGGGCGAATTGCCCACCGACTCGTTTGTCGTAAAGGTGAACAAGGAAAACTGTATTGCTCAAGGCATGAAGGTGCCTGCAGGTTACGAGGACTTCCCCGAATACATGCAGGTGAGCATTAAGGGCAAAACATCGCTTACAAAGAGCGAAATGATGGTCTATGAAATGTTGGCGCGCAACGACTGGAAGCGCCCCATCTACATGTCTGTAACGTTGGGTCAGAGCAACTATGCACGCCTTGAAAACTTCTGCATCCTTGAAGGTCTTGCTTACCGCCTTACACCCTTTAACTTTGGCAGAATGGGCACTGTTGATAGCGATGTGATGTACGACAATATGGTGAATCGCTTTGCCTACGGTAACGTGAACAAGGAAGGCATTTACCTTGATGAAACCGTGATGCGCATGTGTTACACCCACCGCCGTATGCTTATCATGCTTGCCGATCAGTTGCTTCGTGAGGGCAAGGTGGATAAGGCGAAAACAGTGCTCGAACTCGCCAAGGAGAAGTTCCCCTCTTCTACCGTGCCTTATGAACAGGATGACTACGACGTACCTGGCATTTGGATGAAGGTGGGCAATGAGGAAGAAGCAAACGCTATGGCGCATGAAGTGGCAGCAATAGCCATGAGCAATCTGCGCTGGCTGTCATCGCTGGGTGCCGAACGCCTTGAAACCTTCCATTCAGCATGTTTTAAGGCTGCTAACGCTTGTTTGATGACCTTCACCTTGCTACATGCCAACAATGCGCTGACCCCCGAGGAAGTAGCGTTTATGGAGCATGCTGGTGAATTTGAAGCATTCAATATTGGTTATTACTACTTGAATCAGGAATAAACGAAAAATAGAGATAGAGGGTTCTACTATGCCCTCTATCTCCTATCAATCCTCACATCCTTTCGCCCCTACCCAACTGTGTTTATCGAACAACCTGCCCGCTTTATGCGCTGGCTCTATCCACGTGCCCTTTGGCGTATGGATAAAAACGAAAAGGCCGTTTATCTCACCTTTGATGACGGTCCGATTCCCGAGGTTACACCTTGGGTTCTTGACGTTCTCGATCAGTACGGTGTGAAAGCCACCTTCTTTATGGTGGGCGAGAATGCACGTAAGTATCCCGATATTTTTGAAATGGTGAAAGCGCGTGGGCATCGTATTGGCAACCACACGTACAACCATTGGGGAGGCGTGCGCCACAGTGCGGAGCGCTTCATTGCCAATGTGGATAAGGCCAACTTGATACTCCAGACCGACCTCTTCCGCCCTCCTCACGGGTGGATGCTTCATAACCATTACATGCTCGTGAAGCGTCGCGGTTATCGCGTGGTGATGTGGGACTTGGTGACGCGTGATTATTCCACGCATCTCAACGGGCGTGATGTGCTCCTCAACGTGCGTCGCTATGCCCGACCAGGGTCTATTATTACTTTCCACGACTCCTTGAAGAGTCACGACAAGATTCTCTATGCCCTACCCCGCGCTATTGAATGGTTGCTTTCACAAGGGTACACCTTCAAGGTTTTTGATTAAGGTATCGTTCCTTTTGCAGTCTGATTTTCGACGCATTACATATAGCACAAAAAAGAGTTCCACCATGACTTAAATGTCGGTGGAACTCTTTTTTTATGGTGTCGAATAACGATTATTCGCTCTTTTCACGACGGGGACGGCGTTCGCCATCTGCCGCTTCGCGACGGGGACGACGGGGGCGTTCTTCCCAACCTTCGGGCTTTTCTTCGAGCACGCGGTGTGAGAGACGGAACTTGCCTGTCTTCTGGTCGATTTCGAGGAGCTTCACAGTGATGTAGTCGCCTTCCTTAAGTCCGGCTTCCTCAACACTTTCAAGGCGCTTCCAAGAGATTTCAGAGATGTGGAGCAAACCTTCCTTGCCAGCCATGAATTCTACGAAGCAACCGTAGGGCATGATGCTCACTACCTTTGCATTGTAAACTTCACCAACTTCGGGAATTGCCACGATAGCCTTAATCTTAGCGATAGCCGCTTCGATGCTTTCCTTGTTAGGACCGCTAACCTGAATCTTACCTACGCCGTCAGCTTCTTCGATAGTGATTGTAGCACCAGTTTCTTCCTGCATGCCCTGAATAATCTTACCGCCAGGGCCGATAACAGCGCCGATGAATTCCTTAGGAATATCGAATGCTTCGATGCGGGGAACGTGGGGCTTGAGTTCAGCACGGGGTTCGCTCATTGTTTCCATCATGCAAGAGAGGATGTGTTCGCGACCAGCCTTTGCCTGTGCGAGTGCCTTTTCAAGAATTTCGTAAGACAAGCCGTCACACTTGATGTCCATCTGCGTAGCAGTAAGACCCTTAAGCGTACCTGTTGTCTTGAAGTCCATGTCACCGAGGTGGTCTTCATCACCGAGGATGTCAGAGAGCACTGCGTACTTGTCTTCTCCGGGGTTCTTGATAAGACCCATTGCGATACCACTTACGGGAGCCTTCATGGGAACACCGGCATCCATGAGTGCGAGAGTACCTGCACACACTGTAGCCATAGAAGAAGAACCGTTAGATTCGAGAATGTCGCTCACTACGCGTACTGTGTAGGGGAATTCTGCGGGAATCTGTCCCTTCAAACCGCGCCATGCGAGGTGACCGTGACCAATTTCGCGACGGCCTACGCCACGCTGTGCCTTTGCTTCACCTGTAGAGAAGGGGGGGAAGTTATAGTGGAGAAGGAAACGCTGATAACTCTTGTCGAGAACGTCATCTACCATCTTTTCGTCGAGCTTTGTGCCGAGCGTACAAGTAGAAAGCGACTGTGTTTCACCACGTGTGAAGATAGAAGATCCGTGAGGCATGGGAAGGGGATCTACTTCGCACCAGATGGGGCGGATGTCCGTAGTCTTACGACCGTCGAGGCGGATACCTTCATCGAGAATGCAACGGCGCATAGCGTCCTTTTCTACATCGTGGTAGTAGCGGTTGATAAGGTCGTTCTTTTCTTCGAGTTCTTCTGCTGAAAGTTCTGCGTGAGCTGCAGCATATTCTTCCTTGAATGCTTCACGCACTGCTTCAAATGCTTCGAGGCGTGCGTGCTTTTCGAGAGCGCTCTTTGTGATGTCGTAACACTTCTGGTAGCACTGTTCGTGACACAACTTGCGGAGGTCTTCGTCGTTCACTTCGTGGCAGTATTCGCGCTTCACGTCAGTACCGAGTTCCTTCATGAGGTCAATCTGGAGTTGGCACATGGGCTTGATCGCTTCGTGAGCGGCCTTGAGGGCTTCGAGAAGGGCAGATTCGGGCACTTCGTCCATTTCACCTTCCACCATCATGATGTTGTCCATCGTAGCAGCCACCATGAGGTCCATATCCGCCTCCTTCATTTGTTCGAAAGTGGGGTTGATCACGTACTCACCGTTGATGCGAGCTACGCGAACTTCAGAGATGGGACCTTCGAAGGGGATGTCCGTACAAGCAAGTGCGGCAGAAGCAGCAAAACCTGCGAGTGCATCGGGCTGATCTACGCCATCGGCAGAGAAGAGGATGATATTTACATATACTTCTGCGTGGTAGTCGCCAGGGAAGAGGGGGCGGAGCGCACGGTCAACGAGGCGACTGGTCAAGATTTCGTAGTCAGAAGCACGACCTTCACGCTTTGTGAAACCACCGGGGAAACGACCGGCTGCAGAGTATTTTTCCTTATAGTCGCATTGGAGCGGCATAAAATCGGTGCCGGGGTTAGCGTCTTTGGCACCACAAACGGTAGCAAGCAACATCGTGTTGTTCATACGGAGCATTACGCTACCGTCAGCTTGCTTTGCGAGTTTTCCTGTTTCAATGCTGATAGTGCGTCCGTCAGCAAGGGTAACAGTCTTTGTAATCACATTCATCTGATTGTGTGTTTAAAATTATATATTTATCTACTGGATTGTTCAGTGCAGAAAGCGTTTTCACGCATATTAGGCACAAAAGTACGGATTATTTTTCTAATTCCGTGCTACTGAGCAGGTTTTTCATGCTTTATCCCTTGATTTTTATCCCTCATCGGTGAAATCAAAGAGCGAGGGCATGATGGGCGAACCAGCTTGAGGTGTGCGCCCCAGGTGGCGGTATGCCAATTCTGTAACCTCGCGTCCGCGGGGTGTGCGGCGGATGAAACCCTCTTTGATAAGGAAGGGTTCGTACACTTCTTCCACCGTGCCCGCATCTTCGCCCACTGCTGTTGCTATTGTCGTGATACCTACGGGACCGCCCTTAAACTTGTCGATGATTGTGGTGAGAATCTTGTTGTCAATCTGGTCGAGGCCGTACTTGTCAATATTCAGTGCCTCAAGGGCATAGCGCGCAATGTCGAGTTCGATATTCCCGTTGCCCTTTACCTGTGCGAAGTCGCGCACGCGGCGCAAGAGCGAGTTGGCAATACGGGGTGTGCCACGGCTTCTCCCAGCAATTTCTGCAGCCGCACGCCCGTCAATCTTCACGCCCAGTAGGTTTGCCGAGCGCGTCACAATCTTCTGTAGCGTTGCAGCATCGTAATATTCCAGGTGGAGGTTGATGCCGAAGCGCGCACGGAGGGGAGCGGTGAGCAAGCCGCTTCGCGTTGTGGCGCCCACAAGGGTAAAGGGATTGAGGTCTATCTGAATGGAGCGCGCGGCAGGTCCGCGGTCAATCATGATGTCGATGCGGTAGTCTTCCATGGCGGAATACAAATATTCTTCCACGACGGGCGACAGGCGGTGGATTTCATCGATGAAAAGGACATCGTTGGGCTCCAGCGAAGTCAACAAACCAGCGAGGTCGCCGGGTTTATCGAGCACGGGACCCGAGGTAATTTTGAATCCTACGCCAAGTTCGTTGGCGATGATGTTTGAAAGCGTTGTTTTACCCAACCCCGGAGGTCCGTGGAGCAGGGTGTGGTCCAGCGGTTCGCCTCTAAACTTTGCCGCCTCTACGAAGATGCGCAGGTTGTCTACCACTTGCTGCTGTCCCGTAAAGTCGTCGAAATTTAGGGGGCGTAGCGCCTTCTCAAATTCCTTTTCAGAACTGCTCACGCAGCGCTGTTCGGCGCGTATGTCAAAGGTATCTTCCATAGTGTGGGAGTGTCAGTCTTTTATGATATAGCGTTTGTAATAAGAGAGGATGAGCGTCGTCAAGGGTAGGGCAATGATGAGGCCGAGGAAGCCCAAAATGTAACCCCAAACGGAGAGCGACAGCAATATGATAGCGGGCGAAATTCCCATAATGTGCCCCATGATTTTTGGCACAATGATAAGGTCTTGAATCAGTTGCACAATGACATATACAAGCCCTACGAGCAAGAGGATGCCCCAAAAGTTTTCACCCGTCTCGGCTGCTTTCAGCAGTGCAAGTAGCACTGCGAGCGGAATAGACACCATTTGCAGGTAAGGCACGAAGTTGAGCGCACCTACAAAGAGTCCGAAACCGATTGCAAGGGGAAGGTCGATGATAAAGAAGCCCGTAGCAAACAAAATGCCCACGCAGAGCGCCACCAACGCTTGCCCGCGGAAGTAAGCACTCATTCCCGTCTGTACATCTACCGCCAGCGTTTCTACAAGTCCTCGGAAGCGCTTGGGCACATAGTTAATCCATGCCTTTGAAGCCTTCTCAAAATCCATGAGTAGGAAGAACAGGTAGAGCAGAGTAATACACCATGAAAAAAGGCTCCACACGGCGTTGGCAGTAGCCCACAGAAAGTTGCCCATGCGCTCAATGCTGTGGCGCAGAAAGGCTTGAACATCATCGGTTTGGAGGAAACTGCGAACTTCTTCGTGCTGCATGTTTTCGCGGACAAAGTCGCTGACAATTGCGGGTATGCTTTCGTTGCCTGAACCGTTCCGGAGGTACTCAACAATCAACCTTTTGAGTTGCGAAAACTCCTCTATCGATGGCGGAACTATTAGCATAAATGCTCCGGCGCAGATGGCGGCAAGGAGGACTAATGTGAGGGTGACGCTGAGCCAGCGGAAGTGCACTTTGCAACGCACTTGCAGAAATGTGACTACGGGGTTGAGCATATATGCCAACACCCACGCCAGCACAAAGGGGAGCAGCACGCTACTCAGTGCGTGAACGGCATATCCAAAGAGGATAATGGCGCCTGCAAGCATGGCTCCGCGCACGAAGCGGTCGAAGTTTATTTCTTGTTGAAACATAGTTTCGAGGAAATCAGACTGCCATTTTCAGGCAGTGCGGTAAATATTCAGTGGCAAATTTAAGAAAAATCCCCCAAACCTTATGTACTTATCCGCAAATCAAATAACTTTGCAGTATGGGAACTCTTTATTTAGTACCTACCCCGGTGGGTAATTTGGAAGACATGACGATGCGCGCCATCCGCATCTTGAAGGAAGCAGACCTCATTCTGGCGGAAGACACCCGCACTTCGGGCCTGCTGCTCAAGCACTTTGATATTAAGAATCAGCTTTGCTCACACCATAAGTTCAACGAGCACCAAACGGCCAACGCCTTTGCAGCACGCATTGCCTCCGGCGAAAATATAGCTCTCATTTCCGACGCCGGAACTCCCGCCATTTCCGACCCCGGCTTCATGTTGGTGCGCGCTTGTGTGGAACGCGGCGTAGAGGTGCAGTGTTTGCCCGGTGCAACGGCCTTTGTGCCCGCCCTCGTGTCCAGCGGGTTGCCCTGCGAACGCTTTACTTTTGAAGGATTCCTCCCACAGAAGAAAGGGCGTCAGACACGCCTGCAAGCACTCGCCGCGGAAGAGCGCACGATGATATTCTACGAATCGCCTTACCGCGTGGTAAAAACCCTTCAGCAGTTTGCCGAAGTCTTCGGTGCCGAACGCCGCATGTCTGCCTGTCGCGAAATCTCAAAGATGTACGAGCAGAGCGTGCGCGGAACCATTGCCGAAGTCCTCGCCCACTTTGAAGAAACCGAACCTCGTGGCGAGTTTGTCCTCGTAGTAGAGGGCGCAGAGACGGTGAAGGAGAAGAAGAAAAAGCAGCGCCGTGAAGAGGAAGAATAGAACCTGTATGCACTCCACTCCGGACGGCGCTCTCCCCCTGTTTATAGGGGGAGGGGACCGCTTTAGTGGTGAGGGGGTGCAAAAAATACTCCGCATGGCATAACTCCTCACTACTACCTACTAACTCCTCACTTTTTAAGTCCCCTCAATGATTACCTACGACAGCATCAACCTCCCCCTTCCCGATATCGACCAGGCTGCAACGACGGCTTGGGTAAACGCCGTGGCAAAGGCGCACGGCAAGCGCTGTGGCGCCATTGCCTATATCTTTGTGGACGATGAGAAAATCTTGGAGGTCAACCGCGAGTTCCTCCAGCACGATTATTACACCGACATCATAACCTTCGACTATACGGAGGGCAATAAAATCAGCGGCGACCTCTTCATCTCCCTCGACACGGTGCGCACGAATGCCGAAGACGTAGGTGCCACCTACGAAGAGGAGCTCCACCGCGTCATCATCCACGGCATTCTCCACCTCTGCGGCATTAACGACAAGGGTCCCGGAGAGCGCGAGATTATGGAGGCGGAGGAAAACAAAGCGCTTGCGCTACTTCCTAAAGCCTAAACTATACCGCAGAAAGAAGGTTGTGCATGTCCACTCACGTACCTGAAATTTGCGTGCGTTTTTGAACGTAAAAAATGACGAAAAATGAGAAATACATATCGTGTTAACAAGTGTTAACGAATTTGCATTTCGCTTTGAAATTTTGTATCTTTGTGTTACGGAAGTGGAGATGCCCCTTGGAATCGGGGGTATCTCCACTTTTTTTGTCCTGAAAAACCCATTTTTGGGGTCAAAAAATAAGTTACCTAGTTTTTTCAAGGTTAAACAACCGGTTTTCTATGTTACTTATTCTTGCACCGCAAATAGATATTGTCGCGAGGGGGTGTAGGTTGAATGTTAATGTTTGTTAAAGTTTTCGGCAAAAAATGACGAAAAATGAAGCGCTGAACTGTCACGATTTTTCGCCTATGTAATTGTACAAATGAACACGAACTGAAAATTATTGGACCAATAAAACTGAAATGAAAAAGACCACGAACCTAACTGAGAGATTCGTGGTCTTTTTATACTCGTTTTTATTGCTACAAAGGTTGCGTAAGTAGTCTTACAATCAAAGTTGTTACTTGAGTAAGTTGCACACCTCTTTGTAGATGGCATCGCGTGCACCGGCGTTGGTGCGGATGTAGTGTGATGCAGCATTTCCTGAACTGCGGAGGAGTTCGTCGTAGGTCAAGAGTTTGGTGAGCACCTCGGTGAAGTCTGCCTCGTTGTGAATTTCGTAAGAACCTTGGCAGGCGATGAGGTCTTGCGCCTCCTTAAATTTCTTATTGTTGGGACCGAACAACACGGGACAGCCATAAACTGCCGCCTCGGGCACATTGTGGATGCCCACGCCGAAACCGCCGCCCACATAAGCCACCGTAGCGTAACGGTAAATGCTTGAGAGCAGTCCGTAGCAGTCGATGATGAGGCAATCTGCCTTTGCCGCCTCCTCGGGTGTAGCCTTTGAGTAACGCAAGGCGGGGCGCTGCAATTTGCGCTCGATTTCAGAGAGATGACCTTCGTTGACAACGTGAGGCGCAATGACCAATTTGAGGTCCTTACGCTTGTTGAAGTAAGGGATGAAGAGGTCTTCATCAGGCGCCCAGGAAGAACCCGCAATAAGCACCTTCTTGCCCTTGGCAAACGCCTCAACGATGGGCAATTCCTTGGCTTGGTTCATAATATCCAAGACGCGGTCGAAACGCGTATCGCCTGTCTTTGTTACGGCAGTGATGCCGAGCTGCTTGAGCAAGTCAATGGAGGCATCGTTTTGCACAAAGAAGTGCGTGATCTTGTGCAAGCACTTTGCGTAACTCTTGCCGTACCAACGGAAGAAGATTTGGTCGGGACGGAAGATGCTTGACACACTGTAAACGGGGATGTCGTTGCGGTAGAGTGCACCAATGTAATTGGGCCAGAACTCATACTTCACGAAGAACGCCATCTTGACATTCGCCAGGCGCACGAAGCGGCGCGCATTCAAGGGGGTGTCAAAAGGAAGGTAGCAAATCACGTCGGCACCTTCGTAATTCTTACGCACTTCATACCCCGAGGGCGAGAAGAATGTGAGCAAAATCTTGAGGTGAGGGTGTGACGCGCGGATACGTTCGATAAGGGGGCGCCCTTGTTCAAATTCGCCGAGCGAAGCTGCGTGAACCCACACATATTGTTGCTTGGGGTCAATCTCACTACGCAGTTTGTCAAATGTCTCATGCTGCCCCTTAATCATAAGGCGCACCTTCTTGCTAAAGAGCGCCGCAATGTGGGCTCCAAGCGAGTAGAAGAAGATTATAAGCGTGTACATTATTACAAGTACAGGTTTTGAGGTTTTAAGGTCTTAAGGTTTTGAGGTTTCCATTCGGTCTGCATAGCGCTTAAAACCTCTAAGCGAAGCGACCTCATAACCTTATAACCTAAAAGATTAGGGCAATTGTTCCAACGCAAAGTCAAAGCGGCGGAGCGTTTCTTCCTTGCCGAGGAATTCAGAGAGTTCGTGCATGTCGGGACCCTTACCTTCACCCACGAGAACAACGCGCCATGCGTTCCAGGGCTTTGCGCCTGATGCTTCAACCCACTTATCTACCGCCTGACGCATAGGTTCGATGGTGAAATCCTCAAGTCCGGCAAGGATTTCGCGAAGCTGTTGCATTTCTGCCTTTGCACCTTCCTTCCAGTTCTTGCGTACAAACTTGTCTTCGAGGTCAAACTTTGTGGGAGCGATAAAGAAGAAGTCGCAGAGGGGCCAGAGTTCCTTAATGAAGTTAATCTTCTTCATCTTCATCATACCTACTACCTGCGCAACACGTTCGATGGGTTGCTCAATGCCGTTCTCGCGGAGAATAGCGTCGAGTGTGGGCGCAAGTGTGAGGTCGTCGGTCTTCTGCATGTATTCACGGTTGAACCATTGGCCTTTCACATAGTCGAACTTCGCACCGCTCTTTGAGCACTTGGCGAGGTCGAAGAGGCGCACCATATCGTCGAGCGAAAGAATCTCTTGGTCGTCACCGGGATTCCAACCGAGGAGGGCGAGGAAGTTGATTACGGCTTCGGGCAAGTAACCGCTTTCACGATAACCCGAACTTACTTCGCCCGTTGCAGCATGCCATTCCAAGGGGAATACGGGGAAGCCGAGGCGGTCGCCGTCGCGCTTCGAAAGCTTTCCTTTGCCATCCGGTTTAAGGAGCAAAGGAAGGTGCGCAAACTCGGGCATTGTATCTTCCCAACCAAAAGCCTTGTAGAGCAACACATGGAGGGGCGCCGAGGGGAGCCATTCTTCGCCACGGATGACATGAGAAATGAGCATCAAGTGGTCGTCAACGATGTTTGCAAGGTGGTAAGTGGGGAGCTGGTCGGCACTCTTGTAAAGCACCTTATCGTCAAGGATAGAAGAGTTGATGACAACGCGACCGCGAATCAAGTCGTTTACCACAACATCCTCTCCGGGTTCGATTTTGAAGCGCACAACATACTGCTCACCTGCTGCAATGAGTGCTTCTACTTCTTCTGCCGAAAGTGAGAGGGAGTTGCGCATGCTAAGGCGGGTTTTAGCGTCGTACTGGAAGTTTTCTACTTCCTCGCGCTTCGCATTGAGTTCTTCGGGAGTATCAAAAGCGATGTATGCCTTGCCGTTTGCCAAGAGTTCATCCACATACTTCTTGTAGATGTCACGGCGTTCTGACTGACGGTAGGGGCCGTAGTTACCACCATAGCTTACGCCTTCGTCAAACTTAAGACCGAGCCATTCAAAGGCTTCGATAATATATTCTTCCGCCCCGGGAACGAAGCGGTTAGAGTCGGTATCCTCGATACGGAACACGAATTCGCCTCCGTGCTGCTTCGCAAAGAGGTAATTATAGAGCGCTGTGCGCACACCACCGATATGAAGAGGGCCTGTAGGTGAGGGTGCGAAGCGCACGCGTACTTTTCTCTGAGTCATTGTATAACACTTTTTAAGATTTTACGTTGCAAAAGTAGGAAAATTTAAGGAGGAGGCAAACATTAACGGTGTAAAAATATGCGCGCGAAGAGTTGAACTTTTACGAGGGTGGGACATTCCGAAAAATATTCGGCAGTTAAATGAAATTCCTCGGCACTTAAATCAAAAAGGTCGGCACTTAGTTTTTGGGGGAAGATAGAGAATTATTCAAGAGTCTCAGACGCTGAAGGCGTCTCCGCTCGGTAACCGGGTGGTACGCTGAAAGCGCACCCCCGGAATAAACTGTAACATGATGCACCCTGAAGGGGTGCCCCAACACGAACTCCTAATCGTTGGGGCACCCCTCCAGGGTGCATTCCATTACACACTCACTACCAGGGGTATTCGCTTCGCTCAAACGCCCCGGTTATCGAGCGGTGACGCCTTCAGCGTCATTAAAAAGAAGCGACATCTAACATAAGATAGCTCCTATATTATTGTCATTTTCTCCCCTTTACCCCCTTAAAAACAAAGAATTTCCGCCTTGGCAATCTATGATTGGCACGAAAGATGTAACTTTGCAGGGAAATGTAAATATAAAATATCGCGATATGAAAGAATTTAAGAGAACGCTTGTTACCTCTGCTTTGCCTTATGCCAACGGGGGTATTCATATTGGCCACCTCGCTGGTGTGTATGTCCCTGCCGACATCTACGTGCGCTACCTTCGTTTGAAGGGCGAGGAAGTGCTTTTCATCGGTGGCTCTGACGAGCACGGTGTACCCGTAACTATTCGTGCGAAGAAGGAGGGTATTACTGTGCAGGAAGTCGTTGACCGCTACCACAACTTGATTAAGGATTCGTTTGCCGACTTCGGTATCTCCTTTGATGTGTATTCGCGCACCACTTCGGACACGCATAAGAAACATGCTTCTGACTTCTTCCGCAAGCTCTATGACACGGGTAAGTTTGTGGAACTTGAATCAGAGCAGTTCTATGATGAAGAAGCGAAGGAGTTCTTGACCGACCGCAACATCAAGGGCGAATGTCCCCGTTGCCATGCTGCCGACGCTTATGGCGACCAGTGTGAAAAGTGTGGCTCTACGCTTTCTCCCGAAGAACTCATCAATCCCTACAATGCCGCTACGGGTAATCCCCTTGTGAAGCGCCCCACGAGCCACTGGTACCTCCCGCTCAACGATTACCAGGAATGGCTCGAAAAGTGGATTCTTGAAGATCACAAAGAGTGGCGCCCCAATGTGTATGGCCAGTGTAAGAGTTGGTTAGACTTGGGCCTTCGCCCCCGTGCCGTAACGCGCGACTTGAATTGGGGTATCCCTGTTCCCGTTGAGGGCGCAGAGGGCAAGGTGCTCTATGTGTGGTTTGACGCCCCCATTGGTTACATCTCTAACACCAAGGAGTTGCTCCCCAACGATTGGGAAAAGTGGTGGAAGCAGGAAGATACGCGCCTCCTTCACTTTATCGGTAAGGACAATATCGTGTTCCACTGCATCGTATTCCCCACGATGCTCAAGGCTGAAGGTTCTTACATCCTCCCCGAGAATGTGCCTTCTAACGAATTCTTGAACCTCGAGGACGATAAGATTTCTACGTCGCGCAACTGGGCAGTATGGCTCCACGAATACTTGGTGGATTTCCCCGGAAAGCAGGATGTGCTTCGCTATGTCTTGACGGCAAACGCTCCTGAAACCAAGGACAACAACTTTACTTGGAAGGACTTCCAAGCACGCAATAACAACGAGCTCGTAGCCGTTTATGGCAACTTCGTAAACCGCGCCCTCCAGCTCACAAAGAAGTATTACGATGGCGTAGTTCCCGCTTGTGGCGAATTCACAGAGACCGACAAGGCTACGATTGAGGAATTCACCAATGTGAAAGCCGAAGTAGAGCGCCTTCTCGACACATTCCGCTTCCGCGATGCGCAGAAGGAAGCCATGAACTTGGCACGCATCGGTAACAAGTACCTTGCAGATAGCGAACCTTGGAAGGTGGTGAAGACGGACCCTGAGCGCGTGAAGACCATCATGCACTTGTCGCTCCAACTTGTAGCGAACCTCGCAATTGCCTTCGAACCTTTCCTCCCCTTCAGTTCTGCTAAACTCCGCGGTATGCTCAAGATGGAAAATGCGGACTGGAGCCGCCTCGGTAATACGGACCTCCTTGTAGCAGGTCACCAGTTGGACGAGCCTGCATTGCTCTTTGAGAAAATTGAAGACGATGCTATTGATGCGCAAATGCTTCGCCTCGAAAAGATTAAGGAAGAAAATGAGCGCCTCAAGCAGCTCGAAGAAGCGAAGAACTTTAAGGCACAACCCATCAAGCCCAATGTTAGTTTTGAGGACTGGGAAAAGCTCGACATCCGCGTAGGAACAGTGCTTGAGTGCGAGCGCGTTCCCAAGGCAGACAAGTTGCTTAAATTCCTTATTGCCGACGGCCTTGAAAACCGCACTATCCTTTCAGGTATTGCCCAGCATTATGCGCCCGAAGACCTTGTAGGCAAGCAGATTTGCTTCATCGCAAACTTCCCACCCCGAAAGATTCGCGGTATCGAAAGCCAAGGCATGATTCTTTCTGCTGAAAACTTCGACGGTTCGCTCGGCGTTATCACGCTTGACCGCGAAACGAAGAACGGTTGCCCCGTAGTGTAAAAGATTTGGAGGAGAGCAGGATTGTTTAACATCCTCTCTCCCACCCTTTTTTGATTTCTCCTTTCCTTCATGCCCATTACCCAAAAACAAAAGACCAAGCAAATCTCAACGCACCGCCAGGAGCAGGTGCAAAAGCTTGAGCACAAGTTGCAAGTGGCCATGGCGCTGCTTGCCGAGAAGAGTTTGGTGGATTTGGAAGAGCAGGTGCGCAAGGAACTGGATGAAAATCCTGCCCTCGAAGAACAGCAAGATTGGGAAGATGACTCCTACCCCACCCCTGAGGATACGGAAGAGGACACAAACCGCACGGAGAGCGAAGAGATTGGGCGTGATGCTGACTATGACGAGGGGCGTATGGATGTGCCAAGTGATGACGACGGACTTGATATTTCCGACAATCGCATCGCCGAATCCTACTATTTTGAAGGCGCAGAACGCGAAATGCAAATTGCTGGGGCGCCCACCTTCTACGATTCGTTGGAGGACCAACTTATTACTTTCGACCTTACAGAGGAAGAGCATGAAGTTATGCGCTACCTTATTGGGTCGCTCGACAATAATGGTTATTTGCTCAAGGAACTCCAAACCATTTCTGACGAACTCTATGTTTACGCTCAGAAAGATGTGAGCGTAGCGACGCTTGAGCGCCTTTTGGAGATACTGCAATCGCTGGAACCTTACGGTGTCGGTGCGCGCAACGAACAGGAATGTTTGTTGTTGCAACTTCGTGGTAAGTCAATCGCCCCAGAGTTAAAGGCGAATGCCTTGAAGGTGGTAGAAAAGTTTTTTGACCTTTTCATTCACAAAAAGTGGGACGTGTTACAGCGCCGTCTGCATCTGGACGATGAGGCTTTTGCAGAGGTACTTCACGTATTGACGCGTCTTAATCTCAAACCAGGAACAGATTTCAACGAAACGATTTCAGGTGCCGCCCCAACCATTATTCCCGACTTCTTTGTTCGGGTGACGAACGAAGGTGAAGTGGTGTTGGAACTCAATAACGGAAACATCCCTGAACTTTGCGTGAGTCCCTCCTACCTTGAAATGGTGCGCCAACTTGCACCCAAGAAGGAGCAACTTTCCAAATCGCAAATGGACGAACTCATCCTTGTGCAGGACAAGATTACAGCTGCAGGCAACTTCATTAACACGATGAAGATGCGCGCTTTGGCCTTGCGTAGCGTAGGAAAGTTTATCGTGCAGAAACAGCGAGACTTCTTTCTCAACGATGATGATGAATCCCTGCTTGTTCCGATGAAGCTCAATGATGTTGCAGAGGCGTTGGATATACATGTATCTACAGTCTCTCGCGTCGTGCGCAGCAAATATTTGCAAACGGCCTATGGCACTTATTCGCTGAAGGACTTTTTCTCCTCTTCCTTTATCTCTCAAAAGGGTGAGGAGCAGTCGGCCCACCTTACGCGCCTAAAACTTGAAGAAGTGGTGGCTGCGGAAGACAAGCGCAAACCGCTTTCTGACGAACAGATTGCTGATGCTATGACTGAACTTGGTTTTCCCATTGCGCGGCGCACAGTGACCAAATACCGCGAGATACTTGGTATTCCCGAGAAGCGGTTGAGAAAGCAAGGGTAAGTTACCGCTACCTTCTCGTTATCTTCGTTGCGGTCATCGCAACTACAAAATTTCTAACACAACACGCTGTGAACAACAGATTCTTACTCACCACAGCAAAGGTTATATCGCAAATCACCTCCCCCTTCTACCTTCCCATATTGGCGTTCTTGCTGATCTTCACGTTCAGTTACCTGCGCCTTTTGCCTTGGCAATACAAGGGGATTGTGATAGCGCTGGTGTATTTCTTTACGGCACTGTTGCCCCGCACGCTCATCTTCCTTTACGTCAAGATAAACGGTTGGGGACATCGTCATTTGGGACAGCGCGAGAATCGCTACGTGCCCTACGTCCTTTCGATTCTCTCCTATGCCGCGCTGCTTCACATTATGACGCTGCTTTACATGCCGCGCTTCACCATGGGACTCATCGTAGGCGCCCTTGCCATTCAGTTGATTTGCTTTTTGCTGAACCCGCTATTGAAAGTTAGTACTCACGCCGCCAGTGCAGGAAGTGCTATTGGGGCCTTAATGATTTTAGGGCCTTACTTCAATTTCAATCCCCTCTTTTGGATTAGCATTGCTATTCTCTATACAGGCATCGTTTGCACAGCCCGCTACCTGCTCCGCGTACATTCCCTTCCCGGCATAGGGTGGGGCGTACTCATCGGCGTTGTCTGCGGTGCGTTGAGCATCTTATTATGCTAAGTCTAAGGTTGTAAGGTTATGAGGTCGCTCCGCTGTTAGGTTTTAAGGGCTATGCAGACTTAAAACCCTAATGACCTTAAAGACCTCTTTCCCCCTGCCCTTTCAACCTCAAAACCTAACCCCTTATAACCTCAAAACCTCTCCCTATGACTCCTCTCGTAAGCATTATCATGGGCAGCACAAGCGACCTGCCCGTTATGGAAAAAGCAGCGAAGTTCCTCAACGACATGGAAATTCCCTTTGAAATGAACGCCCTTTCTGCACACCGCACTCCCCAGGAAGTGGAAGACTTTGCAAAGTCTGCACAGGCGCGTGGTATTAAGGTAATCATTGCTGGTGCTGGAATGGCAGCGGCGCTTCCTGGTGTCGTTGCAGCAAGCACTAACGTACCCGTAATTGGTGTGCCTATTAAGGGCATGCTCGACGGATTAGATGCGTTGCTCTCTATCGTGCAGATGCCTCCCGGAATTCCCGTTGCAACGGTGGGCGTAAACGGTGCGCTCAACGCAGGTATTCTTGCTGCCCAAATGATTTCACTCTCCGACGCTGTTCTTGCTGAAAAGCTCGCGGCGTATAAGGAAGGTCTCAAGTCTAAAATCGTAAAGGCAAACGAGGAACTCTCCGAGGTGAAATACGCTTTCAAGACAAATTAGTTTTTACACAAATATAGCGTTGAAGCACAGGCAATGACCGTGTGCTTCAACGCTATATTGTTTATTCTTACTCACTATGCGCTACTTCCATTGCGGTTCTGAACTCTTCAACTATACACCGCGCAAATCTCATGAAGTAATGATTGGCAACCGTCCCCTTGGCGGTGGCCACCCCATCCGTATTCAGAGTATGACCACCACTGCCACGACCGACACGGAGGGCAGTATTGCGCAGTGTCGCGCAATCATTGAGGCGGGAGGCGACTATGTGCGTCTCACTACTCAAGGTACGATTGAGGCACGCGCACTCGAACCCATCCGCAAGGCACTCAACGAGGCGGGACTCACAAATCCGCTCGTGGCAGACGTACACTTCAACCCCAATGTGGCAGACGTTGCCGCAACGGTGGTAGAGAAGGTGCGCATCAACCCTGGTAATTACGTAGATCCCGCTCGTACGTTCAAGTCTTTGGAATATACGGACGAGGAATATGCTGCCGAACTCCAGCGCCTTGAAGAGCGCTTCACGCGTTTGCTTGATATTTGTCGCGAACACGGAACTGCGCTTCGCATAGGCGTAAACCATGGGTCGCTTTCCGACCGTATTATGTGTCGTTACGGCGATACACCCGAGGGTATCGTAGAGAGTTGCATGGAATTCTTGCGCATTTGCGTGAAGCAGAATTTCAAGGACGTCGTTATCTCTATCAAAGCCAGCAATACGGTAGTCATGGTGCGCAGCATGCGCCTACTTTGCGCCGTAATGAGCAAGGAGAAGATGACCTTCCCCCTTCACCTCGGTGTGACTGAGGCAGGCGAAGGCGAAGACGGCAGAATCAAGAGTGCAGCAGGCATCGGTGCCCTCCTTGCTGACGGTATTGGTGACACACTCCGCGTATCGTTGAGCGAGGCTCCCGAATGTGAAATTCCCGTTGCCTACAAGTTGGCATCCTATGTCATTGAGCAGCGCAACAATCACCAACCCATCACGGCACGTGCCTGTGGCGCCTTCGATTGGCTCCATCCCGAGCGACGCGCAACGATGCCCGTTAAAAATATCGGTGGTACGAACCTCCCCGTAGTAATTTCTTGCCGCTTGGGTGGCGAAGAAGACTTCGGAACCGTCATTCCCGACTATGTATATTGCGGTTCTAAACTTCCCAAGAAGCGCATGGATGGAGTAGGGTACATCCTTGACCTCCCTGCATGGAAGGGCGAAGAGGGTACGTATCCTGCATTCACGCCTACATCACTTCCCTTCGTGGGCGGATGCCGTGCTGACTTGAAGTTCCTGTTCTTGACCTACACAGGATGTAACGCCGAGGTGAAAGCCTTCCTGCGCCAGCACCCCGAAGTAGTCATCGTGGCACAAAGTAACCATGCCAACCGCCTTGGCGAACAGCGTGCGCTCATTCACGAACTCTGGAGCGAGGGACTTAACCATCCCGTTATTGCCTTCCAACACTATGCCCTTACGGCACCTCAAATGGAGGACTTCCAAATCCGTGCGGCGGCCGATTGTGGTGCACTCCTTTTCGACAATCTTATTGACGGCATCTGCCTCTTCAATAATCCTCCACAGGGACGCCCAAATATTCCGCTCCAGCGCCAAGATGACACCGCCTTTGGCATACTTCAGGCGACGCGTCAGCGCACTACGAAGACGGAATATATTTCCTGTCCCGGTTGTGGCCGTACGCTTTACGACCTTCAGGCAACCATTGCCCGCATCAAGGCAGCTACCGCCCACCTCAAGGGACTCAAAATCGCCATCATGGGATGCATCGTAAACGGTCCTGGAGAAATGGCCGACGCCGACTATGGTTATGTGGGCGCAGCCCGAGGTAAGGTCAGCCTTTACCGTGGTAAGCAGTGCGTAGAGAAGAATATTCCCTCGGAAGAAGCGGTAGAAAAACTTTTGCAGTTGATTGATAGTGACAGAGTTGCTTCGTAGGCATAAGGCTTTTGGAGGCAGAAAAACTATTTGAGACTTACGAAAAATTAAGTAACTTATAATTTGAAATGTAATACTTACATTTTTAACGAAGTGCCGAATAATTTTCCTCCACAATCTCCCCCTCAAAAGTTTCCATATCTTTTTTGCAAAATCTCTCCTCTTAATCTGCAGAAAAAGCGTAACTTTGTACCGAGGAGGAGTCTCGCCCTTTGGCAATCCTCAAAATAGTAAACAATATTACCCAATTTATTTATAAAAACATGGCATTCTTAACAGACGAAAAGCTCGTAATCGTTGGTGCAGCTGGTATGATCGGCTCCAACATGGTTCAGTCAGCCCTCATGATGGGCCTCACTTCTAACATCTGCCTCTTCGACGTATTCTCACCCGAAGGCGTAGCTGAAGAAATGCGTCAGAGCGGTTTTGACAATGTAAACATCACTGCTACAACTGATGTAAAGGAAGCATTCACAGGTGCTAAGTACATCATCTCTTCAGGTGGTGCTCCCCGTAAGGAAGGTATGACTCGCGAAGACCTTCTCGCTGGTAACTGCAAGATTGCTGAAGAACTCGGTAAGAACATTAAGGCTTACTGCCCCGATGTAAAGCACGTTGTTATCATCTTCAACCCCGCTGACCTCACTGGTCTCGTAACACTTCTCTACTCAGGTTTGAAGCCCGGTCAGGTTACAACTCTCGCTGGTCTCGACACAACTCGCCTTCAGAGCGCTCTCGCTAAGAAGTTCGGCGTAATGCAGAGCGAAATCACTGGTTGCGCTACTTACGGCGGTCACGGCGAACAGATGGCAGTATTCGGCAGCGCAGTTAAGGTTGCTGGCAAGCCCCTCAACGACCTCATCGGTACAGCTGAATTCCCCGCTGAAGAATGGGAACAGATGAAGAAGGACGTAACTCAGGGTGGTGCTGCTATCATCAAGCTCCGCGGTCGTTCTTCATTCCAGAGCCCCTCTTACCTCTCTGTAGAAATGATTCGTTCAGTAATGGGTGGCGAACCTTTCCGTTTCCCCGCTGGTACTTATGTAAGCAACGAAAAGTACAACCACATCATGATGGCTATGGACACAGTTCTCGACAAGAACGGTTGCTCATACAAGATGCCCGTTGGTACTGCTGACGAAATCGCTAAGCTCGATGCTTCTTACGAACACCTCTGCAAGATGCGTGACGAACTCGTAACGCTCGGCATCGTTCCCGCAATCTCTGAATGGAGTTCTATCAACCCCAACCTCTAATCTTTAATTAGAGCAGAAATAAATACTCCGCCCTGCAAGCAATCAGCACTTGCAGGGCGGAGTTTTCTATGTTCTATACTCAACTTTTGTACTTCTAACTATAGCGTTAGAACCTCTAATACTTCCGAGATATGGAAATAGAATTTGGAATTTTAACAGTTTTATGGAAGTAGAAACGCGAAAAATGCCCGTTTTATGGAAATAGAATTGCTAAAAATTGCCGTTTTATGGAAATAGACGTATCTTTGTAGGGTAAAATATGGGATTATGGATATACAAAAGTTACAATCTATAGTAGCAGATCAGCGTGAGGAAATGCTTGCGAATGATTATTCCGAGTATTGTTCACGTCCAGAAGAATCGCAGTTGGATCTGAATAGCAATCGTGCACAAGTAGTGATTGGGGTTCGACGAAGTGGTAAATCTACGTTGTGTGAAATGTTCCTCAGGCGAAAGTCTATCAATTTTGCGTATGTAAATTTTGACGATGAGCGTTTGGAAGGCCTTCAAACAGATGATTTAGACAATCTTCTTGAAGCCTTATACATGACTTACGGAGATTTTAAATATCTATTCTTTGACGAAATTCAGAACGTTGCAGGTTGGCCCTTATTTGTCAACAGATTGTTGCGACAAAAGATTCACCTGTTTATAACGGGGTCAAATTCTAAACTGCTTAGTAATGAGTTGAGCACCCACTTAACTGGGAGGAACAATAAAGTGGAACTTTATCCATTTTCGTTCTCTGAATTTTGCACGATTAAGAACGTAGAGAAGACGTCGGTTTCTACAAAGTCAAAGGCGCTTCGTAAGGTAGCACTTCAGGAATATCTACAACAAGGTGGATTTCCAGAACTGCTGAATGAAACAAATCGTAGGGGGTATGTCAACGGATTGATTGACGCGATTATTAAAAATGATATTGCTCACCGCTTTAAAGTGCGTAATATCGAGGCGCTCAGAAGAATTGCTGCATACCTTGCCGATAATTATTGCCAGGAGTTTGTCGCTAAGACCGTTGGTGAATTGTTTGGAGTCTCAAACCATACAGCAGAAAATTATTACTCTTACCTCAAAGAAGCGTTTCTACTGGTAGGAATTAACCGTTTTTCCTTCAAGAGCAAGGAGCGTGTGAGAAACGAAAAAGTGTATGTCATAGACACCTCCTTTGTTACAGACCGAGAAGATAATTTTTCTTTAGAGAACATAGGTTGGCGATTAGAGAACATTGTATGTATAGAACTTCTTCGTCGCTACAAGCCCCAATTCTGTGATGTCTTCTACTATAAGGAGGATATTTTCCAAGTGGATTTCCTTGTTGCAAAGGATGGTAATGTGCAAGAGTTGATACAAGTATCGTACGATGTATCTAACGAAAAGACTCGAACAAGAGAAGTACGCGGTTTGGTGAATGCAGCGAAGAAACTTAAATGCAAGAACCTTACCCTCGTCACTTTTGAAACCAATGAAACCATAGAAGTGGAAGGTTACACTATCAAAGCGATTGCCGCTACTGAATGGTTAATTATGCAAGGCGTTAAGTAACGTTTAGTTTCAAATCTCACGTTTTTTTACTGTTTAAATATTACTCCGCCCTGCAAGTGTCTATAACTTGTAGGGCGGATTGTTGTATTATTTAAATAAGTCTTCTGCTTTTTTTGTTTTTAACAACTTATCACAGATTTTCTGTTCATCTAATTCATTTAATAAGTTATTAAAATCTTCTTCACAACTAAAAGTAAAATAGACTCTTTCATCTATATATTCATTAGAACTAGCAGTAACTTCAGGAGTCCAAAGAGCAAGCATTTCACCACTATCTAAAATGGTAAATTTCATTGTAATTTTTTGATTGAAAGAAAACCACCATTTAGATGTATACCACGCAACTGTAACTCTAGGAAACGTAATATCAAAATCCTTAGTCATATCTGTTACATTGTTATCCGTAGCTATTTTTTTCCATTCAAGAAATTTATCACGCAAGACTTGTAGGGAGGCATTAAAGGAGAAAAGGTCATTAGCTTTAATTGAGATGTATCCACTTTTGGAACTTTTAGTTGCAATCTCTATATAAACACGGTCTAACCTATTATCATCTAAACTAGCTTCAATGTTATAGTTCTTTCCAAAATAAGCATTCTTATAAGAACCTACAACTTCTTGTGCACTAGATACTGATACGCTAATCAGAAAAGTAAAAATTGATATAAATTGTTTCATATGTCAACGTCTAATATTAATGTTTGTAGTATTGTTAATCACTTATTAAAAATCTGAATCAAAAGTTTTTTTATTTTGAAGGGCATCGTTAATGAGTTTATCTTGTTCTATAATTACCTGTGTAATTTTTGCAATATGTTTTTCTTTTTTATATTCCTTTTCAAAACAACCCAAAACCTTTTCTTGGCGAATTTTGGTTATACCAACTTTTAGTTTTTCAAGTTCCTCATCTGTTATATTGTAGAAACAGATTGTTTGGTAATGATGCAAAATAGTGTTGCCAATTTTTACCAGGTCTCTAACAGATGCGTCTCCGCCCTGCTGAGTTTTTAACTTGATAACCTCTTCATTCTTGTTTTTTATAAGTAGTTCCATATTTCCCTTTATCTCGTAGGGGGGCGTTATCGTATACTTGAATTTTTAATGATTTAGATACTGTACCTTCTTTCTCAATGGCAAAGAGTCCTACATTAAAAATTACTTTATCTGTAAAGCTACAACGTGTGTTAATTAGATTACAACTAATAACGCGATAACCATCACTACCGACTTCGTCACGTTCTATAACGCTATCTTCCGCCATTAGAGAAAATGAGGTCATAAATGCAAACAATGTAAAAAGAATCTTTTTCATAGATATAGAAAATTAGACCTATAGACTCCCCAAATTCAGTTGATTAGTATAGATACAAAAAAGACGTGGGAATCTGTACTTACCGCTTATCCCAGTCTTCAGGCCTTCGCATTGCCCTTCTCCCAAGAATAAGCAACGCAGCCAGCCCACGCCATGATATATTATATACGCACTAATGCTGACACGATAAAATCGTGCCAACAAAGGGATACAATACACCCAACGTGGACGTTCCGAGTTGCCGAAATCTTTATGGGAGAAATCAAGTTTGCGAAGTTTGAAGACCCAAAGATAACGTTTCGTAACGTCCTTTCGCCACTATTTGTGACTCACCCCGAAAGCCCTTAGACTGACTGAGTTACTGCAAAGGTAAGGAAAAGAATTGTATACAGACGCTACGAACTATAGATTTTTTGAAAATTAAAGCGTTATTCATTTTGTACAACATGTCAAAGAGCGTAGCATGAGAAGTATCTCATTGCGGGGCAAAGATACAACCGCAAAGAGGGGCACTTCACCTTTTTGTCTTTTTTGAAAAAGCAACACCTGCGTCTTTCCCTGTATTTCACAGAGATAGACGTAGGTGTTTTTTACAAAATATAGCAATATAAAATGACGTTAGAACTATTGTAGAAGTTATATTATTGCCATTACAGATATAGTGTATAGATATTAAATTGATAATAAAGAGAATCGTATTTATTTTTCACATTATCCGCATCCGAAACGACTATTATTTTGGCAATAATATAGCAGTTGACCCAAATATAGTTTTAAAAAACTTACGTCAGAGGATTTAACCATCCGAAATGCCACCGTAGGAGGGCACACTTGCATAACCGCGGGTGAGCAGGGCGAACCTGCGGTGGTACTCTACGAACGAATAAATCTATCGGTCCCCGTAGGAGGACCCACAGCACCTGGATATGCTACAAATTGTTTTAACTTATCCGGTCGTTGTGGGTCCTCCTACGGGGACCGATAGAGAAACTCAACTGTTATCCCTAATCCGCAGGTTCACTGCGTTCACCAGCGGTTAGGCAAGTGTGCCCTCCTACGGGGGCATTACGAAAGTGATTTACAAGATTTTCTACGTTGCCTAAAAACAAACGATACTGTGCCGTAACATTCTTGCAGAGGAATTTGTTATATAGAAGTAATAGTTACAAATAGCAAAGAGCATTACGAATCTATAACTACTCTTCATGAAAAAATCTCTTGCTTTCATAAGTCTATATCATCTATATAGGTACTTTCTTTTCTGTGAACGAATCCTTAGAATCTTACCCCACAATTTTCCCCTCTTTCCTGTACCACCCTATAAACCAAACGAGGGCGATGATGGCGCAGGTGCCACCGATGGCGTAGGCGATGGGTTGGGGGAGGGAGAGACCCTCAGGGGCGATACAGATATAGGTGGAGCAGACCAAGGTCATGAGAAGGGCGGGGAGCAGAGCGATGTAGAAGTTTTTCCCGTGGCGCACCAAATAGACGGTGATTGCCCAAAGGGTGAAGACGGAGAGTGTTTGGTTGCTCCATGCAAAGTAACGCCAGATAACCTTAAAGCCTTCCGCGTCGCTGAGGCTGTAAACGAGCACACCGATGGTGAGTAGGAACAACGGGATGCATATCAGCAAGCGCTTGCGAATGGGCGTTTGGTCGATGTGCAGGAAGTCTGCGGCAATCAATCTCGCAGAGCGCAGGGCGGTATCCCCACTCGTGATGGGCGCAGCAACAATGCCGAGAATCGCTAAGATGCCTCCCAACGTGCCGAGCCACTCATTCGAAATGCGCGTTGCCACAGCCGCTCCCGAGAATGCCTTGCCCGTCTCAGCGTCTATCACTCCGTTTTCATGGAAGAAGTAAGTGGCCGCAGCCGCCCAAATCAGCGCCACCGCACCTTCGGCTACCATTGCACCGTAAAAAATGGGGCGACAATGCTTTTCCGACTTCATGCAGCGCGCCATAAGGGGCGATTGCGTAGCGTGAAAACCGCTGATGGCGCCACAAGCAATAGAGATAAACATCATGGGGAAAATTGGACTCGCCTCGTACTTCGTGCCGAATCCGTTCCACATTTCAGGCAGGTCAGGATTCTTCACATAAAGCATCACCAACACGCCCACCGCCATAAACAACAAGGCGAAGGCAAAGAGGGGATAGATCTTGCCGATAATCTTATCCACGGGCATCATCGTGGCGAGCACGTAATACAGGAAAATGACGATAATCCAGAAATAGGCATCCATCCAGTCGGGCGTCATACCCGCAATCAACTCTGCAGGACCGCTTACGAACACAGCGCCCACGAGTATCATCAATATCATCGTGAAGACCGTCATTACCTTCTTGGTGCGAAGCCCCAAATAGCGCCCCACAATTTCGGGCAGACTCTCTCCGCCGTTTCTAATTGACAAGGCGCCCGAGAAGAAGTCGTGCACCGCACCTGCAAAGATGGTGCCGAACACAATCCAGAGATAAGATGCTGTGCCAAACTGCGCACCCATAATAGCCCCAAAGATAGGACCGAGACCCGCTATGTTCAAGAACTGAATCATAAAGATTTTCCAATTCGGTAGGGGCACAAAATCTACCCCGTCTGCCATAGTGATGGCAGGCGTCTGGCGGTTGTCAGGACCAAAGACGCGGTTCACGTAAGAACCATAAATCCAATAGCCAAGTATGAGCACTACGAGTGCGATGGTAAAAGTGATCATGGGAGTGAGTAGTTAGTAGTGAGTAGTTAGTAGTTGGGAGTGTTGATTTAAAAGAGGATCTTTCGGGTTGACGGTTATGCTTCTTTCATACTCTCCACAAATCCTCCATTCACGGTGCTTACAAAGCACTCCATTCATTGAGCAAAAAGGCCAATAATGGGAGGGTGAAGAGGGAGAGTAGGGTGGTAAGGAAGATAGCTTGCGTCATGAGGTGCTCGTCCTTGCCATACTTCAAACAAAACATGATGCCGTTAGCTGCTACGGGCATACCTGTGAGTACTACGGCGACATTCGTCACGAAGGGGTCAAAACTGAAGAGTTGGAATACTCCCCACACCGCAAGAGGCATGACGAAGAGTTTGAGTGACGCGATGGTATAGACGAACTTGTTGCCTATCATGTCGCGCACTGGGATAGTTGCAAGTGTTGCTCCAATAAGGAGTAGGGCACAGGGTATGGTCATATCCCCTACGAGGTGGAAGAATTTGCCTATTGTAGGCGGTGTTTCTACCTTCAGAAGCGCTAACACTACGGCGATGGCGCTTGCTACCACACAAGGTGAGAAAAGCACTCTGGGACGAAATATCGAGCGTATGGGTTGCTCTGTAACGAAGGATAGTCCTACGGTAAAGATAAGCAGGTTGAAGGGGATGTCGAGCACGGAGGCGTAGAACACGGCACGGTCGCCAAAAATAGCGGCACAGGCGGGAAAACCTATGAAGGTGACATTCCCGAAAGTGACCATGAATTTCTGCAATCCTTGACGCTCAGGGCGCACACGCCATATCTTGGCAATGGCAAAGGCACCTGCGATGAGTACGGCATAGTTGATGAGCGAAACGATGACGAGCTGATAAATTTCTTCGTCGCTAAATTGCAACCCTTCGCCCATGACGGACCCGATGATGAGCATGGGGCAGGTGACGTTGAGCACGAAGACCGACATATTGCGGTTCATCTCCGTTTTCCACACTCCGAGGCGTGTGGCAACGTAGCCTACGATGACCACTCCGAAGATAATGGCCATTTGTGTGAGTATTTGTAAAAATGACATGGGGTGTTGTTTTTAGGATTTGTTACTCCTTGTTGTTCGTGTCCATCCAAATCGTAACTGGTCCGTCATTGATGAGTGCCACTTTCATATCTGCTCCAAATTCTCCTGTGCCTACTTCCTTGCCGATGAGTGATGAAAGGGTGGTGCAGAAATATTCGTAAAGCGGAATGGCGATGTCGGGACGGGCGGCGCGGATGTAACTCGGACGGTTGCCCTTCTTCGTACTTGCCATGAGGGTGAACTGACTTACGACGAGGGCTTCGCCGTTGATATCCACAATGCTCTTGTTCATCACTCCGGCTTCGTCATCAAAGATGCGCAGGGCGGCAACTTTCTTGCAGAGCCAGTCGGCGTCTTCGCGTGTGTCGGTGGGTTCTATTCCAAGCAAAATGAGCAGACCGTTCCCAATCTTGCTCTTTACAGCGGAATCTATAGTGACTGAAGCTTCGCTTACGCGCTGTATTAGTATTCTCATAATGAGTAAGATGTGTGAATTTTATTGCGAAAAATAGTTACATTTTCACTTGTGTGATTTAGATTTTTATTGCACAACATAATACTTAATGTGCAATTTATACTGTTGTGTCAGCAATGGGTGCTTCCTCATGGAGCGCCTTGAAGATTTTCATACCGTTCTTTTCGCCGAGCAGTGCTTGCACTTGTTCTTGTGTGGCTTCCTTGATGCGTTTGACCGAACCAAACTCCTTGAGCAGCGTCTGCTTCGTCTTGGGTCCGATGCCTGGGATGCTGTCGAGCGCTGAAGCCACTTGTCGCTTCGAGCGCTTCTCGCGGTGGAAGGTGATGGCGAAGCGGTGCACTTCTTCTTGCATCGCCGAGAGCGTGCGGAAGAGTTGCGACGTGGGGTCCAATCCAATATGCGCGGGAGGAAATCCGTAGAGCAGTTCACGCGTTCTGTGGCGCTCGTTCTTGGCAAGTCCGGCGATGGGGATGGACAGGGCGAGTTCTTCTTCCACCACTTGGCGAATGACTTCCATCTGTCCGACACCGCCGTCGGCAATAATGAGGTCGGGTAGGGGAGCGCCTTCTTCCTTCAGGCGGCTGTAGCGGCGGCGCACGACTTCTTTCATCGACGCATAGTCGTCGGGGCCGACAACAGTCTTAATAATGTAGCGGCGGTAGTCTTTCTTGGCGGGTTTTAACTTCTCAAACACTACGCAGGCGGCAACGGCGTCCGACCCCTGGAGATTAGAATTGTCGAAAAGTTCAATGCGCATGGGCAGTTTGGGAAGTCCTAATTGCTCCTGTATTTCTTTCATCAGGCGCACCTGTTTCTGCTCGGGGTTGAGCTTCTCCGCCTGCTTCAAGCGGTCGAATTTATACTGCTTCACGTTGAGGCGTGAGAGGTCAAGGAGTTTCTTCTTATCACCCTTCTGGGGAATGGTTTGCGTGGCGTAATCCTCGGGCAAATCTACGGTGAAGGGTACGATTATTTCTCGGGAACGGCTCTCATACTTGGTGCGCATTTCTACAATGCCCAGGGCAAGGAGTTCTTCATCCGACTCGTCCAAGCGCTTCGCGTATTCAAATGTAAATGCCTGCGTGATGGCGCCGTTTACCACATGGAGGTAATTGATGTAAGCCTCCTTCTCGTCCGACTCAATGGCGAAGACATCTATATTATGTAGCGTGTTGCTCACCACTTCGCTCTTGGCGCGGTAGCCGTCAATGAGGTCGTAGCGCTCCTTAATGGCTTGCGCTTCCTCAAAGCGGAGTTCTTCGGAAAGGGAAATCATCTGCGCGCGCAATTGTCGTTGCAATTCCGCCGTGTTTCCCTTCAAAATCTCCTTACACGCGTCAATATTTGCGCGATATTCCTCACGCGTTTCCTTACCGATGCAACAACCCGCACAGCGCTTGATGTGGTATTCCAAGCACACCTTATATTTACCACTATCTATACCCTCCTGCGTGATAGGTTGGCGGCACGAGCGCGGACGATAGAGTTGGCGGCACAGGTCAAGCAGGGCGTGCATCGTAGGTACATGAGAGTAGGGACCAAAGTACATGCAATGGGGCAAATTCCTGTTGCGCGTCGAAAAGATTCTCGGAAAATCCTCCTTCGTCACAGCTATAGAAGGATAAGTTTTATCATCTTTCAACAGCACATTGTAGCGCGGTTTATACTTCTTGATAAGGTTGTTTTCAAGCAAGAGCGACTCCTCATTTGTCTTTACTACGATGTAACGAATGTCGTGAATCTTGCGCACAAGCATCTGCGTTTTCTTCGAGTCGTGCTCGCGGTTGAAATACGAACTCACGCGTCGCTTCAAGTTCTTGGCCTTACCAACATAAATCACCGTGCCCGACTCGTCGAGGTACTGGTAGCACCCCGGCGAGTCGGGCAAGTTGCGAATGATTCCTTCAAGGTAGTCGTTCATTAGTCTTCGATAACGAGGAGGGTATCTACTTTTTTATCTTCGCCCAAGAATTTTCTGCCTTCAAGTCCTTCAATCTTGAGTTCGATAAGGCAATTTATATATATGTCTTTTGGCGAAAATTTGCTTACAAGGTTATATGCAGCCAACATACTTCCGCCAGTAGCCAAGAGGTCGTCGTGGATGAGCACAACGTCGCCTGGTTCGATAGCGTCGGTATGAATTTCTATGGTGTCTGTACCATATTCTTTTCCGTAAGTTTCTTTAATGGTATCAGCAGGAAGTTTGCCAGGTTTGCGGCACATTACAAATCCGCAACCCAAGCGTGCTGCAAGGATAGCGCCCATTACAAAACCGCGCGACTCAATGCCGACAACTTTTGTAATACCTTTGTCTTTATAAAGGCGTACCATTTCTTCCAACATCTCATTGATGCAGGCGGGGTTCTTAAATAAAGTAGATACATCCTTAAACTGTATTCCAGGAATGGGGAAGTCGGGGACATTGCGGAGGTTGTCAAGTAAAAGTTGAGTATTCATAACAAGTTGAAAACGGAATGTTTTGTTTTAAATTGTTCCACGTGGAACATTGTTTCTATTATGTGAATTATTATCTGCCGAGTAACACGAGCAACACGGAAATATCGTTGGGCGAAACGCCGGGTATGCGTCCTGCTTGGGCAAGTGTTTCGGGATCTATGGCTGTAAGTTTCTGTCGCGCCTCAATAGTGAGTTGCGTAATCTCATTATATACGAAACGACCGCGAATTTTGATGTTTTCCAAGCGTTGCATCTTGTCGGCCAAAGCGCGTTCGCGAGAAATATAACCGTGGTATTTGATTTCTATTTCGGCTGCTTCTATGATTTCGTCGCGGTCAATTTCTTCGATGCGTTCGAGGAATTCACCAAAGGCTTTAACTTCTTTCGCCAACTCAAGTAGGGTGATTTGTGGACGATTCAAGAGGTCGAACAACTTACATCCGCCACGCAAAGGTGCTGTGCCTAATGATTCCAAATAGGGATTTATGCGGTCTGCCTTGATTGAAAAATTCTTGGAGTAATCGATGATTTCGGCAATTTTTTTCTTTTTATATTCAAAGCGACGGTGGCGTTCTTCACTGCAAAGTCCGTACTTTTGTGCGTAAGGTGTGAGGCGAATATCGGCATTATCTTGGCGCAATAATATACGGTATTCTGCGCGTGAGGTAAACATACGGTAGGGTTCGTCTACTCCTTTTGTCACCAAATCATCGATGAGTACGCCAATATAGGCTTCGTCACGGTGGAGTACAAAGGGTTCTTCGCCCTTTACTTTTAGTGCCGCATTGATGCCGGCAACGATACCTTGTGCGGCAGCTTCTTCGTAACCAGTCGTACCATTTACCTGTCCTGCGAAGAAAAGTCCTTCCATTTTCTTCGATTCCAACGAGTGTTTCAGTTGTGTGGGCTGGAAGAAATCGTATTCAATTGCGTAACCCGGACGGTAAACTACGGCGTCGCGGAAGCAGGGCATTTTTCTCAGAGCTTCAATCTGCACATCCATAGGAAGACTTGAGGAGAACCCATTCAGGTAAAGTTCGTTGGTATCTAAACCTTCGGGTTCAAGGAACAGCGGGTGCTTTTCGCGGTCGGGGAAGGTAACAATCTTTGTTTCTACCGAGGGACAGTAACGCGGTCCGATACTCTGGATTTGTCCGTTGTAAAGGGGCGAATCTTCGAGTCCTGAACGTAGAATTTCGTGTACTTCAGCGTTAGTTTCGCATGTCCAGCAGGGAAGTTGTGGTAATTTTCGCAAGGGAGAAATATAACTGAAGCGGTGGTAATCGTTTTCTCCTGGTTGCTCTTCCATCTCTTCGATATGTACGGAGCGCTTATCAATACGTACGGGCGTGCCAGTCTTCATGCGGTCTACTTCTATGCCCAATTTCACGATGGAATCGGTCAAAAGTTTTGCTGCAGGTTCGGAACAGCGCCCCCCTTCTACCTGTTTGCGACCGATGTGCATAAGACCGTTGAGGAACGTTCCCGCAGTAATCACCACCGTCGGCGCATAGAAGCGCGCCCCCCAGATAGTTTCAAGACCGCAAAGTTTGCCGTTTTCAACGATGAGTTCGGCAGCTTCGTCTTGCCAGATGTGAAGGTTATCGGTGTTCTCGAGAATTTTGCGCCACTCTAAAATAAAGCGTTGGCGGTCGCACTGCGCACGCGGACTCCACATTGCAGGACCTTTTGAGCGGTTGAGAATGCGAAATTGGATTGCCGCAGCGTCGGTGACTTCGCCAGTTTTTCCACCGAGGGCGTCAATTTCGCGCACAATCTGCCCCTTCGCAATCCCGCCAATGGCTGGGTTGCAACTCATCTGGGCAATCTTGTTCATGTCCATAGTGATGAGACACGTCTTTGCCCCCATGCGTGCCGCGGCATGGGCAGCTTCGCAACCGGCATGGCCTGCGCCAACAACGAGTACATCGTAATGAAATTCGGTCATAGTTTATAGTGTTTCTATGGCTGTAATAGTTAACCTTTTCTTAAGCGGTAGCAAAATTAGTAAGGAATGTTTAATTGAAAAAATCTTCCTTTAATATTCAGCGTCGCAAAGGTGGAATCTTAAAAGTCCAGGAGTTTGTAGCGTCCGCCGACAAGTGCTTTTACCACGCCCTTCATTTCCAACTCAAAGAGTATAGCTGTAAGTTGTCCTACGGGAATGTTGAGTTCGACCACCAAAATATTGATATGCACTCCCTCCGTTTTTCCTTTCAGTGCGAGACACACGCGTGCCTCCTCATCGGTGAATTCTGGGAAAAGGGAAAGTTCGCGCGGTTCTTGTAGCTTTGCAGTTTCAGGCCAGTTGAGCGCTGTGGTCATGTCTTTGGCAGAAGTGATGAGTGCCGCCTTTTGTTGCGCAATAAGTTTGTTGCAGCCTGCAGAGTATTGGTCGTTAAGGCGACCTGGGAAGGCAAATACATCGCGATCATAGTCGCGCGCAAGATTTGCTGTGATGAGTGCCCCACCTCGGTCGGCGCTTTCCACGACAACGGTAGCTTCAGAAATACCCGCCACGATACGATTGCGACGCACGAAGTTACCCTTATCAATCTTTGTGCCCGAAAGATATTCTGTGAGAAGCCCACCATGCTCCAGCATCTGCTTTGCCGTATTTCGGTGCTGTGAGGGATAAATCAAGTCCAATCCGTGTGCCAAAATTCCGACCGTCGGTAGGTTTGCTTCCAAACAAGCGCGGTGTGCGTGAATGTCTACGCCATAAGCAAGCCCGCTAACTACAAGAGTATCAGGGGTTAAGTGCTTTAGCTCGGATGAAAAACTGTGACAGATAGACTTGCCATATTCAGTAATTTTTCGCGTTCCAACTACGGAAATGATGCGTGGCGCATTCAGATTGGCATTTCCGAGGTAGAAAAGCACGAGTGGAGGGTCGGGAATCTCTTTAAGTCGTGCGGGGTAGTTCTCGTCGTTAAGGGCAAGAATTTGGATTTTCCCCTTTTCGCAAAAATCCACCTCCTCCTTGGCACGCTTTAGTGCATCAGCTTCGCCATCTCTCAACACGCCCATGATTTTGGGCGACATGTACGACGGCAGACATTCCTGTTGCTTGAGCAAGTCAAACACAGCCTTTGCGCTGCCCAGCTCCTTGTAGAGGGTCAGCGCCATAGGTTGAGAAAGTCCACGAACGCGTGTGAGCGCGATGCAGTAAAGGTGTTCTTCCATAAGGGAGGATTAGTTTTCAGAAGCGTTGTACTTGGAGTAAGGACCGAAGAAGAGTTCGTCGAGTTCCTCACATTCCTTCAACCTACCGTTGATGAGGCAAACGGTCTCCACCGATGCCTTCAGCACCAACTTGTCGTCGCCTTCACGATAGATATTTTGCGTAAAGACATACTTGATGCCCTCCTTCTTCACCTCCACGGTGCAGCGGAAAGAGTCGCCCGAGGTCAGGGGTGTCTTAAACGCCATCGTGATGCGCGCTACGACGGCATCAATGCCGCGATTGTGGAGGTCGGCAAACGATACATTGTAAGAGCGTAAGAACTCGTGGCGTGCATGTTCCAAATAGTGTTGGTAATTGGCATTATTGACAATGCCCTGAAGGTCGCATTCGTAATCGCGCACCTTTAGCGTGATAGAGTAAGGCATATGGAATGGTGAAAGGTTAACGGTGAAAGGTTAACGGTGAAGGGTTAATGGTGAATGGGGGAGGTTGAAAGAGGTTTTCGCCTCCACTTATTTACAGGAAAGAACTAATCTTGTCTGCTTGATTTCAGATAGAATCTTCCAAACCGGCAGCGCAGGCAATCTTTGCGTTCACAGTAGTTGCGCTTGAGCTGAATGAGCGCCTGACTTTGGGCTGCGCTTTGGGCTTTGAGCCCAATTTCTCCCCATGCTCGGGTGATGAAGTTGCTCTCAGCACGCAGTTTGTCAAGCAGGTCAATGGCGCGTTCGCAAAGGGTTTCTTCGTTGTGGTATTTCCCGTAGCAGAAGAGCACGGGCGCCACCGTGTTGATGAGCAAAAGGCAGAGCGAACTGCGCTGCAAGTGCTTTTCCGAGGGCGACTCATGCGCGGCGCCAAAGGTGTAATGCGTTTGCCAATACCCCTCGGTGTGCGCCTCGAGAAGCGTCATGATTTCGTCCTTGCTCTGTGCCGCCAGGAGTTGCGAGAAGCCGATGCGCTTCGCTTGGTAGAGGTGGAGCAATTGTGCAAGACGAATGTGTGGGAAGTTCTGTGGGCGCATGCGGAGTAACTTCCACAGACTGCCGTCGATGGGGGTAAGACCGAACTTGTGGCGCAAGAAGGCATACTCCTTGCGCAGGCGCTCAAAGTGCGCGTCGCGGCGGTCTTCCTTCACCAGGTTTTCGTCAAGCAAACCCGCTTGTCCGTAAAACAAAGCCTCAACCTGGAAGGCATCGTCGCGGTGCTTTCCCACGACCTGCAGGGGCAGACTTTTCGCCCAAAGTTCAAAGGCATCGGCATTCACTCCGAAACCGAAATTGCGCGCCAGGGCGATGAAGAACGCCTGTTCCCAGTTGTTGCAACTCTCCCGTAGGTAGCCCTCTATGCGTTCCGTTTTCTCTTGCAAGCGTTCTACGGTGAGCGCCGTGAGCCACCCGCTTTTATCAATGGAGGAAATTTGGGAGATTACCCGATGACAGGGCGGAAAATGCTCCTCGCGCATCAGCCTTTCGTAGTTGTCGGCAATCGTTTGCGGTACGGGGAGCACCACTTGTGGCACCTCCTCGCCCGCAATGCTCACGGCACAATCCGCCTCGCCCACGACGTGAAGAATCACATTGCCGTAGTTGGCACCGTCTGCCTCGTGGTGGTGCTTGTACCAATCCGAACTGCGCTCATGTATCTCCACGTTGCCCACCCAAAGCGTATCGTCGATGCGCACTTTGGCATTGAAGAAGTCGGGTCCGGCATTCGTGTTGTGCAATCCCGGATCAATGACTTCCACAGGGCGTCCGTCTGTCGTTGTAAGCGGACCGAGCGGCAACAAGCGTTGTTGCCAAGTGAAGTGCAACAATAGTTCCATAATCCATAAAAGTTAATCCTACAAAGGTAGGATATTTTTTTTATTTTACCAATGTATCAAGGTTTTATCGTACCTTTGTGAAAATTATATTATGAAGACATTTGAAGAATTGGGCGTATGCGAGGAAATTCGCCGCGCCATTAGTGAATTGGGATATGAGCATCCTATGCCCGTACAGGAGGAAGTCATCCCTTACCTCCTCGGTGTGGGCAACGATGTTATTGCTCTTGCGCAAACAGGTACGGGTAAGACCGCAGCATTCGGACTTCCCATCCTGCAAAAAGTAGATACGGCGAGCAAGGCTACGCAGGCGGTGATTTTGAGTCCCACCCGCGAACTCTGCCTTCAGATTGCCGACGACCTCAAGGACTATTCGCGCTACATCGATGGGCTTCACGTGCAAGCCGTCTATGGAGGCAGCAGTATTGAAAGCCAGATTCGCGCGCTCAAGAAAGGTGCGCAAGTAATTGTTGCTACCCCTGGTCGCTTGATTGACCTTATGGAGCGTGGCGTGGCTAAATTAGATCGCGTGGAAAACGTAGTTCTTGACGAGGCAGACGAGATGCTGAACATGGGATTTACAGAAAGTATCGACGCCATCCTTGCCGGAGTTCCGAAAGAGCGTAACACGCTGCTTTTCTCGGCAACTATGGGTAAGGAAATCGAGCGCATTGCCCGCAATTACTTGCACGATCACAAGGAAATCGTAGTGGGCAGTCGCAACGAGGGAGCAGAGCATGTGAATCACATTTATTACCTCGTGCATGCCAAGGATAAGTATCCCGCCCTCAAGCGCGTGGTGGATTATTACCCCAAGATTTACGGCATCGTCTTTTGCCGTACGCGCATGGAGACGCAGGAGGTGGCCGATTGGTTGATTCGCGACGGTTATAACGCAGAGGCGCTCCACGGCGAACTATCTCAGGCGCAGCGCGACCTTACGATGCAGAAGTTCCGCCAACGCCGCACGCAGTTGCTCGTAGCTACGGACGTCGCTGCCCGAGGTCTTGATGTAGAAGAGTTGACGCATGTCATCAACTACGGATTGCCCGACGATGTTGAGAACTATACGCACCGCTCAGGCCGTACGGGTCGCGCGGGAAAGCGCGGTACGAGTATCGCCATTATTCACCTTCGCGAGCGTCATAAAGTGCGCATCATCGAAGACGTGATTCAGAAGAAATTTGAGCGTGGCGTTCTGCCCGATCCTCAAGAGATTTGCACGAAACAGCTCTACCGCGTCATCGATCAGTTAGAGCATGTTGAGGTAGATGAAAATCAGATTGCGCCCTTCCTTCCCGAGGTGTTCCGCAAGTTAGATTGGCTCTCAAAAGAGGATGTTATCAAGCGCCTTGTCAGTCAGTCGTTCGGCCATTTCTTGGAGTATTACAAGGATGCCCCCGTGATTGAACAGCCTTCGGAAAAGGCGGAGAAAAAGGGTGCTGCTCCGGCGAAGGAACGCCCTGCGCGTTCACGCGAAAAGGGACCTCGCAAGGCGGAGGACGGCTATGTGCGCCTCTTCCTCAACTTCGGGAAGCGCGACAACTTCTATGCGCGCGAAATTATCAATCTCGTGAGCCGCTATGTCAAGGGTGTGGAAATTGGTCGTATAGATTTGACGGCGAGTTGCTCCTTCTTTGAAGTGCCCGAGCGCTTTGGTGATATCGTTCTCAAGAAGATGCGCAACGCCAAGGTGGGTGATCGCCCCGTAGTGGTAGATAGTGCTGAGCGTACGCCCGATGAGGTGAAGCGTGATAAGGCCAGTCGTCGCACCGATGAACCCGCGCGCCCCAACCGCCGTGAAATTATCCGCGAAGCGAGAGCTGCGCGTCGCGAAGGTAGACCTGAACCGCAGGTCAATAATTTCGAGAAGAAGCAGAAGAAGGGTAAGAAGCGCAATGACGCTCCCGTCTTTGAGCACCCCAAGAAGAAGGGCAAGAAAGACGATTGGCGCCAATTTTTTGAGTAATGAGCAAGCAGTGGATTTATAAACTATTATCCTTTGGTGTGCTGCTGGTAATTTTGGCGCTGCTCTATTTTGGCGCGCCCGGCGATGAAACCTGGTGGTTAAAGTGTCCGCTGTTTCAACTTACGGGGTGGAAATGTCCCTTGTGCGGATTACAACGAGCGGTGCACGCCTTTCTTCATGGCAACTTCCTTGCTGCGTGGTGCTACAACCCTGCGCTGTGGTTTTTGTTGCCTTATGTGGGCGTATGGTTGCTGGGCAGTTACTCCGAAAGGGTTGCGCGCACGAAAGTTTACGCTTGGTGCACCTCTTTGCGCGTGGTATTTGCAGTGCTCCTACTGCTATGCATGTGGGGCGTGGCGCGCAATGTGTGAGCGTGATATGCTGGTAAACACATAGATTTGAGAATACAATAAAAGGATCTGCTTCTTTGGTGGCAGATCCTTATTTTTTTGTGGTGTGGGTAATGACATTGTTATTGATCAAAGTAATGTAATTGCATCATATTCGTAGTTAATTTATCCGTAATGCCCTCCTACGGTGACATTCCGAGCGAGGGTGAGAGCAATGTTATTCATGATATTCTCAACTCAACAGCAGTATGTGTTCTATTATTACATCTATTTTTTACCCATAGCACAATGTGTTCCCAATTTAAATGCTAATTTTGTCGCAAAGAAACATTCTAAAAATACAATGATTATGAATAGAAGTTTAGAAGCGTCTTTCGTTATCGAGCATTCTTGGAGCGTATTTAAAGCGCATTGGGTGGGACTTACGGGCATCCTTCTCTTGGTGATGGTCGTGTCATCAGGTGTTGCATATCTTAATCCCTACCAAGTTCCGACGGGACTTACGGGTGATGCACTTATAAATTGGTATGTAGACAACGGTGTGGCATATTACGGTTTTGTCATGTTGGCATCTGGGGTACAGGTGGCGCTTATGGCATGGTTTTATAAGGAAGTGCTCCTGCGCATCAAGGATAAAGAACCCATCTTGAATGCCAGCGTAGTGCTCCGTTACGTTGCCGTGAGTATCATTGTAGGCATCGCTACCTATGCCTCTCTGCTCTGCTGTATTATTCCCGTGTTCTTCATTGCACCGCGCCTCATCATTGCGCCCCTTTATGTGATTGACAATCCCAATATGAGTGTGGGTGAAGCTATTGAACGCAGTTGGAAAGCTACACGAGGAAACGTAGTCCCCCTGCTAGTGTTGGGTGTCACTGCCATTATTATTTCCTTGATTGGCGTATTGTGCTGCATTGTGGGTATTGTTCCCGCATCGGTGTTGTGCAACATCATCATGGTTGTTGCGTACCTTTTCCTGAGCGGACAACTTGGCGACACTATTGATCCCGCAAATGATTACGAGGAAGAAGTCTTTGTGGTGGAGGAAAAGACCGTGTGCCGATAAGGGGGTGTGGAAAATTTAGAGAAACCTGTGGTTTGTTTGGAAGTTCTGATGTTCATTTTTCCGCATTTTTTACACAAAACTTTAACACATATTAACATTCGCGTTACTTAAAATCGTACCAATATCTATCTTCGGAAAAACGATAAGTTACCTTGTGGCGCCGATAAGTTACCTTGTAAAAACGATAATACTTATTTTTTGCGCCCAATAAGTAACCTTGTGAACGAAAAAAGTGGAGATAACCCTGATGTTTAGGGCTATCTCCACTTCCGTAGTACAAAGATACAAAATTTCGGAGCGAAATACAAATGTGTTAACACTTGTTAACACGGTATTTGTTTTGCGTTTTTCTGCATTTTTCGCTACTGCCTTTTACTGTTGATTCCAAACGATGGTGCGCGACTCGTCGTCGTTCACACGAATGTCCACCCACACGGTATTTCCAGGGAGGAGGTCTTCTACTAATTCGGGCCACTCAATAAGGCACACTGCGCCGGAGTAAAAATAATCTTCGCAGCCCATGTCGTACGCCTCTTCGATTTTCTTGATTCGGTAGAAGTCGAAGTGGTAGATGAGTTCTCCCGTTTCATCGGAGCGGTATTCGTTCACAATGCTAAATGTGGGTGATGTCACCGTTTCGGTCACACCAAGTGCTTCGCAAAGCGCTTTAATAAACGTGGTTTTGCCGGCACCCATTTGTCCGTTAAAGGCAAATACGGTGTCTTCCTGCATGGCAAGGCGCACAAACTCTGCCGCTACATTATTGATATCTTCGATTGAGGTGATTTGAAGTTCCATAAGTTAAAACTGTTGGTTGGTGTTAAAGTAAAGTATTCCAGGGAACGGTCAAAATGTTGTTTGCAATGGTTGTTTCTTCGGAAACACTTATCCCTTCCGCAAAGGTCGGAATATTTTCCCAATTATGGGCAGATTTGAGGGATTAGAATTTTGTAATTTTGCAAAAAATAAATCTTGAAGTACTCCTCAATACATTAGTTGCGAGACATAATTTGGACTTAAATAATGAAAATCCAATACTTGTTACTCACCCTTGTGGTGTGTTTTTTTTGTGTCGGGTGTGACATGCTGGACTATCACCCTTACGACACGCGCTTTGAAGGCGAGCGACGCATCAATGCTACAAATATTGAGCGCATTGAGCGCGCCACAAAGGGGCGTAAGGATTTGTGTTTTGCCGTTATCAGTGACACGCAACGCTGGTATGACGATACGCAAGCCATTGTCAACCACATCAATGCCATGGAGGGCGTAGATTTTGTGGTTCATTGTGGCGATTTGACCGACTTCGGGTTGACAGATGAGTTCGTGTGGATGCGCGATGAATTGAGTCACCTACGTTTGCCTTATGTTGCAGCATTGGGCAATCACGACTGCTTAGGAACGGGAAAAAATGTGTTTCGCGAGATGTATGGGGTGTATGAATATAGTTTTACTGCTGGTAATACCCATTTTGTGGTAATCAACACTAACGGAATGGAATTCCCTGAAAATAATAACTTTTATGGTGTAGGATTTTTGCGTGATAATCTTCGTCAATTACCTAATGAAGCAGAGCGAACAATTGTTGTTATGCACGTACCCCCTGGTAGTGACCAGTTTACGCTTGATAAATCGGATGATTACTTAGCAGTCATTTCGATGTATCCGAATTTACAATTTGGTGTGTGTGGACACGAACATAAAACGGATGTACATAATCCGTTCCCCAACCATGTTTCTTATTATCAAGCGGCCTGCGCAAAGGAGCGCTCTTACCTATTGTTTCACCTCAAATCAGATGGCACCTATGATTACAAAGAAGTCAAGCTCTAACGCACTGCTGTGGTTGCCATTATTGGTGATGTCGCTCGCAGTGCTGCCCGTGCGAGGCGAGCAGAAATCTATATGGAAGCGCCTTACGCCTAACGTTGCCACTGTGCAGTATGCTGGTAATATTGGTAAAGTGTCTGCAGGTGTAGGGTGGGAGTATGGCAAGGATAAGTGGCTTACGGAAGCGCTCATAGGTTATGTGCCCCGTCACTTCCATACCAAAAGTTTGAATACCTTCACCCTGCGCCAATATTACAGCCCCTGGGGCATTGCGCTACCTTTTATTAAACCGAAACTGGGTACGGTGAAGGTATGTCCCATCACGGCAGGATTGTTTGTGAATATCGTGCTTTTTGATGGCGACTTCTGGACGCAGGAACCCAAGTCAAACTACGGTGGCGATTATTACCGCTTTTCAACGCGTGTGCGCTTCTCCTTCTCGCTCGGTCAACGCTTGATTTATGAGTTTCCCGAGCAGTGGAAACGCTTGGGTGAAGGTGTAGAAGTGTTTTATGACTTCTCGGCAAACGAGTTAGGCATTATCTCCGCCGTCCCCAACGACTGTGTACACCTTCGCGACATCCTATCACTCGGGTTCGGTGCGCGATGGAGGTTTTAGTTTTTCTACATGACAAATGATACCTTGCCTCTCACAGAGGCGCAATAAGTTGCAATACAACAAAACAGGGTGTGCCAAACTAGTTTGGCACACCCTGTTTTATTTCTGTTATTCGTTAGGGTTAAGCAACCTTTTCGAGGCGCTTCATCATAACAAACATGAAGAGGGCTGAGATGAGGCAGAGCACCACGAAGATGCCCCAAACTGTTACCAATGAGAGGTCGCCCCAGAACATTGAACCTACAACAGTAAGCATGTTACCAAGTGCAGTTGCTACGAACCAACCACCCATCATCATACCCTTGAGTTTGGGAGGCGCAACCTTTGACACGAATGAGATACCCATGGGTGAAAGGAAGAGTTCGGCAAATGTGAGTACGAGGTAAGTGTTGATGAGGAGGCTGGGAGAAACAAATGTTGTTGCTTCACCTGCAACCTTCTGTTCGTTGGGAGAAAGAAGACCCATAGAACCTACAACCATTACGATGAAACCAACAGCAGCAATGAGCATACCGTAAGCAATCTTGCGGGGAGCAGAAGGTTCCTTACCCTTTGATGCCAAGTAAGAGAATACTGCCATGCTCACAGGAGTAAGTGCTACAACATAGAAGGGGTTGAATGTTTGGAAGTACTTCGCGTCAACAGCAATAATTTCAGAAGAAGTTTCCATATACTGCCAACCGAGGTAAACCAATACTGCAGCAACGATAGCGCCTGAGATTGCCTTAGCCTTAGCAGTCTTGCTCTGGAAGAGTGAGAAGCCTGCGTACACTGCTACGATAACAGCTACGAGGTTCCACACATTAAAGAGTGTGCCCAAGAAACCAGTTGTAGTCTTTTCAGTAAATTCGTTTGCAAAGTAAGTAAGTGTCAAACCGTTCTGGTGGAATGCCATCCAGAAGAAGATTACCACTGCGAATACGAGGCAGAGTGCAATGACGCGTGCCTTTGTTTCAGCGGGAGTGAGTTCTTCTACGGGCGCAGCAGCAGAATTGTTGTCAGCCTTCTTAGGAGTGTTGCCTTCAACATGCTTGAATGTAGAGCGGAAGGCGAAGTAGATGGCCATTGAAATGATGAGCGACACACAAGCTACGCCGAACGCGAGGTGGTAAGAGTCTGCCTTTGACCAACCGAGGTCGTTCATACCGTAGTCCATAATCTTGATGGCAGCAGTAGGCGCAAAGAGCGCACCAATGTTGATGGCCATGTAGAAGAGTGAGAATGCTGCGTCGCGCTTGTTTGCATACTTGGGATCGTCGTAGAGGTTACCCACCATTACCTGGAGGTTACCCTTAAAGAGACCTGTACCCAAAGAGATAAGTCCGAGCGCACCTACAACAGCCCAGAGTGCGGTGTTGCCTGCGCCGAAGGGCACTGAAAGCAACAAGTAACCGAGGAACATGATAGTGATACCGATGGTTACCATCTTGCCATAACCCAACTTGTCAGCGAGGATACCACCTACGAGGGGCAAGAAATAAACGAACATCAAGAAACTTGAATAGTAAGTTCCTGCTTCTGAACCCGTCATGCCGAAGTTGTCCTGCATGAAGAGTACGAAGGCTGCCAACATCGTGTAGTAACCGAAACGCTCACCGGTGTTGGCAAGGGCAAGGGCGAAAAGGCCCTTAGGTTGTCCTTCAAACATAAAATTTTAAGTGTTAAATGGTTATTAATTAAGTGATTATTTCTTCTTTTCATTCTGTCGAGCGCGCTCCAAAGCCTCTTTTAAGAACTGCGCAGTGTAACCTACGCCCTTCTTTACGACTTCTTCGGGAGTGCCCGAGGCAATGAGTTGTCCACCTCCGCGACCTCCTTCGGGACCCATGTCTATGATGTAGTCGGCAGAGCGAATTACGTCGAGGTTATGCTCAATGACAATCACGGTATTGCCTTTCTCTACTAAACGATTGAGTACGCCGAGCAAAACTCTGATATCTTCGAAGTGGAGACCCGTAGTAGGTTCGTCGAGAATGTATATCGTTTGTCCCGTATCGCGCTTGGAGAGTTCCGTAGCGAGTTTCACGCGCTGACTTTCCCCACCCGAGAGCGTCGTTGAGGCTTGTCCGAGTTTGATATACCCAAGTCCGACGTCCTGCAAGGTCTTTATTTTGTGCAGAATGTGGGGCACATTTTCGAAGAACTCAACCGCTTGGTTAATGGTCATATCCAAGACGTCGCTAATGCTCTTGCCCTTGAAGCGCACCTCGAGTGTTTCGCGATTGTAACGCTTGCCGTGACACTCCTCACAGGGAACATAAACGTCGGGCAAGAAGTTCATTTCAATCGTCTTGAAACCGTTGCCCTTACACGTTTCACAGCGCCCACCCTTTACGTTAAAGGAGAAACGACCGGGCTTATAAGCGCGCATTTTTGCCTCGGGGAGTTCCACAAATAGGGTGCGGATGTCGGCAAATACGCCTGTGTAAGTTGCAGGATTGGAACGCGGTGTGCGACCAATAGGACTTTGGTCCACAGCAACCACTTTGTCAATCAATTCTAAGCCCTCGATGCTGTCATACGCCAAAGGTTCGCGCAGGGAGCGGTAGAAGTGTTGCGAAAGTATGGGTTGAAGCGTATCGTTAATGAGTGTAGATTTTCCAGAACCCGAAACACCCGTCACGCAAAGTAATGTACCCAATGGGAAGTCGACATCAACGCCCTTTAGGTTGTTTCCTCGGCACCCTTTAAGGCGCAAGAATTTTCCGTTTCCTGGGCGACGCACTTGTGGAACGGGAATCGCCAGTTCTCCGTTTAAGTAACCGGCCGTTAAAGTGCTTGTGCGCAGCATTTCGTCGGGCGTACCTTGAAAAACAACTTCTCCGCCCAAGCGTCCTGCTCTCGGACCCATGTCGATGACGTAATCCGATGCGCGCATCATGTCTTCATCGTGTTCTACGACTACTACGGTGTTGCCCGTATCCCTTAAACTTTTCAGCGAAGTAATCAGGCGCACATTGTCGCGCTGATGCAAACCGATAGAAGGTTCATCAAGAATGTAAAGCACATTTACAAGTTGCGAACCAATCTGAGTGGCGAGTCGGATGCGCTGACTTTCGCCACCCGACAAGGTCATTGTGGAACGCGAAAGGGAAAGATAATTCAAACCTACATCAAGTAGGAATTTCAATCGCGTACGCAATTCCTTCAAGATCTCAGTGGCAATCGCCTTGCTCTTTGCGTCGAGTTGCTCTTCCACACCATCCAAAAATTCATAGAGTTCCTGGATGTCCATTGATGAGAGTTCGTAGATATTCTTTCCCGCAAAGCGGTAGGAAAGTGCTTCAGCGTTGAGGCGTGCGCCGTGACATTGCGGACACTCTGCCGTAGTCGAGAATTGGTCTGCCCACTTCTGTGCCGCAGCCGTCATTTCGCTATCCGCCATCTGCTGGATGTACTTGACAAGTCCGTTAAACTCTACATAATAATCGTCGCTCGTCTTCGCAATCGCCGCAGGGATGCGCAAACGGTCGGGAGAGCCGTTCAAGATTTCGTCAATCGCCTCCTCGGGTAAGTCTTCGACGGGCGTTGTTAGGGTGGCGCCGTGTTTAATCAAGACAGCCTCAACTTCCCAGAAGATAAGGGCGTTGCGGTATTTACCTAAGGGCAAAAGGGCGCCTTCACGGATGGATTGAGAAGGGTTAGGACAGACTTTTTCAAAGTCAATGACATTAACATATCCCAAGCCGTTACACTTATGACAAGCACCGCTCGTAGAGTTGAACGAGAAGTTGTGTGGAGCAGGCTCACGATACGCCAAACCAGTGGTGGGGCACATCAGCTGCTTGCTTAAATAGCGCGCCTTTCCCGTTTCATCGCTCATATCAAGCACCATCATCAGTCCATCTCCCTGTTCAAGGGTGTGATGCACGCTTTTCTTCAAGCGCTCTTCGTCTTTCTCACGAACAAGTAAGCGATCGACCACCACTTCAATATCGTGATTTTTATAGCGGTCCACCTTCATGCCCTGCACTACCTCGCAGAGTTCACCATCTACGCGAACATGAAGGAAACCCTTCTTGCGGATGCTCTCAAAGAGTTCCTTGTAATGCCCCTTTCGGTTGCGCACGAGCGGCGCCAAGAGGTAAATTTTGCGCTCTGCGTATTCGTCAAGGATGAGTCGGAGAATGCGCTCCTCGGTGTACTTCACCATGCGCTCACCCGTCAGGTAAGAATACGCTTCTCCCGCACGAGCATAGAGCAAACGGAGAAAGTCGTAAATCTCAGTAACCGTGCCGACGGTAGAACGGGGATTCTTGTTCGTAGTCTTCTGCTCGATGCTAATCACAGGACTCAACCCCGTAATCTTATCCACATCGGGTCGCTCAAGGTTGTCCAAGAAGTTGCGCGCATAGGCAGAGAAGGTCTCAATATAGCGACGCTGGCCCTCAGCATAGAGGGTGTCGAATGCCAACGAACTCTTGCCGCTACCACTCAAACCTGTGATAACGGTAAGACTGTTGCGCGGGATTTCCACATCCACATTTTTCAGGTTGTGTACCCGCGCGCCATAGATATGTATCTTGTCCTTCATCTATGCGCTGACATTACGAACTGCAAAGATACTATTTTCTAAACAAATAACTGAAACTTAACAGCGCAGAAACCATTCTTCCTTCACCTGCAACCTTTGTAAAGGCATAATTAAAGTCCAATCCGGCAGTTATTCCGTTGCTAAACTGATACCCTGCCCCTACTTGCACTCCAGCCTCAAATCGCTTACAATCGCCATCGTTAAAGGGGTTGAAATCATAGTAGTAACGCTCTGCTCCAAAGCGGTCAGTGTCGCCCTTAACCTTCGTTTTTCCTGCTACGCCAAACGCCACGTAGGGACCAGCAGAGAAAACCACATATTGGCGTTCCTTAGTGCGCAAATAATAATTCAGCATGAGGGGCACTTCAATATGGTAGGTAAGTGTAGAAGTATTCTTCACGCCCATCTGAGGTTCGTTCGTGCTTGCATCCACAAGAACATTGCCATTATCATCCTTTTTATACACGATTTCATCGGGGTTTCCCCATCCTTTTATGGCAAAAATCACAGCGGGCGAGAAGGTCCAATGCTGGTCAAACTCTAATTCATAACCTGCTCCCAAGCGCCATGCGGAAACAGCACTTGAACTACAATCTAACTTTGACAAACCGCCTCCCACTTTAAGTTGCAGGTGTTGTGCATGACTTGAAACTGCGAAACACAGGAGGATAAGAAAAATTATTCTTCTCATAATCAAAACGATAAGCGATGTTAAAAAACGATTTCACCCTTCCCCCACTTGCGTAAATAATCATTGGTGAGCGTAAAGTGGTGGTTGCCGAAAAATCCGCGATAGGCAGAGAGGGGCGAGGGGTGTGCGGATTGCAGAACGAGATGTCGAGAACGGTCGATGAATGCGCCTTTTTTCTGTGCGAAACTTCCCCAAAGGATAAACACAAGGTGCTCCTTTTCTTCCGCTAACTTGCGGATGACGGTGTCGGTAAATTGCTCCCATCCCCGTCCTTGGTGTGATCCCGCCTGATGAGCGCGCACGGTAAGGGTGGCGTTGAGCAACAACACGCCTTGCTCTGCCCAGCGCACGAGACTCCCCGATTCTGGAACGGGAGTGCCTATGTCAGCCTTCACTTCCTGAAAGATATTGCGCAGTGATGGCGGATGCGGCACACCCTCTGCCACAGAGAAGCAAAGTCCCTCCGCTTGTCCGGGTTCGTGATACGGATCCTGCCCAATAATAACCACCTTCACCTTGTCGAATGGGCACAAGTCGAAGGCTTTAAAGATGCTCTTGCCGGGAGGATAACACGTGCCGGAAGCGTATTCCGAGCGTACGAATGCCACAAGGTTGGAGAAGTAGGGGGCAGAAAACTCGTCGTTCAGGCGAGTAGCCCAAGATGATTCAATATTCACTTGCATGATGCAAAGGTACTCAATCAACATGATTCTTTGCAAACAAATTCGTAATAAAACCGTCCGTAATAATTTTTCGGAGCACTATTTTCAGAGCAAAATAAGAGCGAGTGCGCCTTGATGCACACCCACTCTTGGTATAAAAATAAAGGCAATAATATAGGTGTTGTCCACAAATGTTTATGTTCTGTTTTCTTAGAGAACACGAATCTCACGAATTTCACTCTGCAAACTTAGATGGGAGTTTGTTGGTTGCGCTCATTCTTGTTGATAGCCTCTGCCAACTTTGTGCATAGTCTTTGAAGTTCATCACATGCACGCATGGCAAAGGTAAACAGCGCGTATTGAGTAATGAATTTCTGGATGTTGACTTGATTTTGACTGCTGGATAGTTGCATAAAATCATTGTTCAACTGCTCCTTACAGACGGGTAATGTCACAAGCAATTTTTCTTGTAACTGCATGAAGGAGTTAAAATAAGATTCTGCACGCTTTAATAGTTCAGGATATTCTTCTTCCAACATATCCGTCAATGCGTAAACAGGGCGCCACTCCTTTTTAATGTGTAACATAATATTGTAGTTTTAGTTTGTAAATTGTAGTGTGAAACGGACAGCAAATGTAAAGTCTATCATAGTTGTTCGTTTTTAGTAACAGCTATAATATAGAAACATTTGAAGCAAATTTCAAAAATGGGGGTGACTTTTTTACAACAGCGGTCTACCCCCCCCTTGTTTGCCTTGAATGTTTAGACATAAGAACATAACTACATGTTATGACAAAAAAAGAATCCGCAGCACCTGATTATTTTGGCGCTGCGGATTCTTTTACTATTATGATGTGAGTTTTAGTTTACTTCTTCAAACCATTGTTCTTAATCAACCACTCTGCAATCTGCACTGCGTTGAGGGCTGCACCCTTCTTAATCTGGTCGCTCACGAGCCAGAAAGTAAGACCGTTGGGGTTCGCAAGGTCCTTACGGATACGACCCACGTAAACGGGTTCCTTGCCTGCGAGGAAGAGGGGCATGGGGTATTCCTTGTTTGCAGGATTGTCCATGAGCACAAGACCTTCGCCTTCTTCGATAGCCTTACGCGCCTGCTCTACAGAGATGGGCTGTTCGGTTTCAATCCAAATGCTTTCAGAGTGCGCACGGAGGGCAGGAACACGCACGCACATCGCTGACACTTCGATGTCAGAGTGCATGATCTTCTTCGTCTCGTTGTACATCTTCATTTCCTCCTTCGTATAACCGTTGTCGGTGAAGACGTCAATCTGGGGAATCACGTTGTAAGCCAACTGGTAAGCAAACTTTTCCACCTTCACGGGTTCGCCAGCCAACACCTGGCGGTACTGCTCGTGGAGTTCGTCCATCGCAGCCTGACCAGCGCCTGAAGCTGCCTGATAGCTGGATACGTGTACGCGCTTGATGTGGCTGATGTTCTCAAACGCCTGGAGCGCAACGACCATCATGATGGTGGTGCAGTTGGGGTTGGCGATAATGCCGCGGGGGCGGTTGAGGGCATCGGCAGCGTTGCATTCGGGCACTACGAGGGGCACATCTTCATCCATACGGAAGGCTGAAGAGTTGTCAATCATCACTGCGCCATAGCGAGTAATGTCTTCAGCATACTCCTTTGAAACACCTGCGCCGGCAGATGTGAAGGCGATGTCTACATCCTTGAAGTCGTCGCCGTGCTTAAGGAGTTGCACTTCATATTCCTTGCCACGGAACGTGTATTTTGTACCTGCTGAACGAGCAGAACCAAAGAGTACGAGCTCATCAATGGGAAATTCGCGTTCGGTCAATACGCGAAGAAATTCTTGACCAACGGCGCCACTGGCACCTACGATTGCTACTTTCATTGCTATTTCAAGTAAGGGCGGATTTGCGCTGTTGCACCTGCCCAATCACTAATTTTGTATAAAATATGCTCGCAAAATTATAATTTTCTGATAGATAGAAGACATAAATAGTAAAGTTTTTGTTTCTTTGCAGATAAAATCTGCGACAAGGCGCTATGTCTGCTTTGCAGAATTTACACATGGACTTATTAAATGTGGTTGCTACGCCTCTATTTAATAAGCCCAGGCTTCTATTTTTTATACCCCACAGACAATTGTACGCTGTACTCTATAATCCGCTTATGCCTCACAGTCTTCCCATAACCGACCCTACATGGATTTTCTTCGTAGTGTTGAGCATCATCCTCATTGCCCCGATGGTGCTTGAAAAGTTACGTGTGCCCTCCATCGTAGGAATGATTATGGCCGGCATCTTGATAGGTCCTTACGGATTTCATGTGCTCGACCGCGACAGCAGCTTTGAGTTGTTTGGAAAGGTGGGGATGTACTACATCATGTTTCTGGCTTCGTTGGAGATGAATCTCCAAGATGTGCAAAAGTCCAAGGCCAAAGCCATCACGCTGGGCATTTTGAGTTTCGTATTTCCCATTACGTTGGGTTTTGCTGCCAACTATTCCCTGCTGCATTTCACCATTCCCGCCTGCATCCTTATGGGGGCGATGTATGCTTCCCATACGTTGATAACCTACCCCATTGTGATGCGCTACGGTCTCTCGCGCCACAACGGCGTAGGGATTGCCGTGGGCGGAACAATCGTTGCTGACGTGCTGACGCTCTTGGTGTTGGCAGTAGTTGGAGGGATGTTTAAAGAGGAAGCCACGGGATGGTTTTGGGTACGCCTGGTGTTGGAAGTCATCGTCATCGGATTGGTCATGATTTACACCTTCCCGAAAATCTGTAAGTGGTTCTTCCGCCGTTACGACGAAAGCGTGGTGCAATACGTATTTGTGTTGGCCCTCGTGTTCCTCGGCGCCGGACTCATGGAGATTGTGGGCATCGAAGGTATACTTGGGGCGTTCCTCGTAGGGATTGTGCTCAACCGCCAAATCCCTCCCGCCTCACCGCTGATGTCGCACATCGAGTTTGTAGGCAATGCCATCTTCATCCCCTACTTCCTCATCGGCGTAGGTATGCTTATCAATCTCGAATCTCTCACGCGCCTTGATACAGTTAAGATTGCCGCCGTCATGGTTGCCTGTGCACTGAGCACAAAGTGGCTTGCAGCTTATGCCACACAGAAGATTTTCGGCATGAGAAGTGGCGACCGCAAAATTATCTATGGTTTGACCAACTCTCGCGCAGCTGCCACCCTCGCCATCGTGCTTGTAGGTTACGGCATTATCCTGCCCGACGGTTCGCGCCTGCTGGATGAGAATGTGCTCAATGGTGCCATGATTCTTATCGTAGTGACCTGCGTAGTTTCTTCTGTTGTCACCGACCGCACCTGCCGAGGTTTGTTGCTTTCGGGTAAGGAAGCGGCGGAGACTACCGAACCCGAGCGCGACAAAATTCTTATTGCCGTCTCCAATCCCGATACCGTTGCGCCTCTCGTTAATGCCGCACTCATGCTGCGCCTTACGCGTACGCAAACGCCCCTCGCGGCGCTTCACATCGTGCTTGACGACGATGAACAAAAGCGTCAGGAAGGTCTTAAACATCTTGATTTTGCCGCTCGCATTGCCGCAGCTGCGCACGTAAAACTCCAAACGCGCTCGCGCTGGTCGGTGAATATCGTTACGGGTATTTACTACACCATGATGGAGAATGAGTGTACCGACCTGCTTATCGGTCTTCACGAGAAGACGCGCCTCACCGAAAATTACCTCGGTAAGATGACCAGCGACCTGCTTTACTCCATCCACAAGCAGGTGATGATTTACCGTGCCAACATACCCATCAACACCGTCAACGGCATCCAACTCATCGTGCCTCGAAAGGCGGAGTTCGAACCCAGTTTCAAACTTTGGGCTGAACGTGTGGCACAACTCGCTACGCAAATTTCCTGTCGTATTGAGACATACGGCGGTAAGGGAACATTGGCAAAACTCCAAGAGGTGTGGGACGCCGGTAAGTACAAAATGCCCACAAAGCACCACGAATACCGCGAGTGGCACGACTTCCTCACTGTGGCTAACAATACCGGAGCTGACGATATGGTCATCTTCGTCGTAGGTCGTAAGGGCACACTCCTGCGCCACAACTACATGGACCACCTTGAAGACCAAATCGAGCGCTACTTCTCTATGCGCAGCCTTATGCTTATCTATCCCCAGCAGATGCTGTAAAGTGAGTGGCTGATAGATACGTTCAAGGCATACACAGATACCTATACAAAAGCGAACCGTTGCAGGCATGTCCCCAACGGTTCGCTTTTGTATTTGCGTCTCCTCCCCCTTAATCAGTCATAACTATAAGTTGTATCGCTACAGCTGTTACAAAAAAATAAAACCCAAGACTCCCCTTTATTTACGGGACTCCTCGCAATTTTCTCATTTGTGAAATCGTACAAAACGGTGAAGCGCCCCTCCCCCAATGCGTATCTTTGCATCCCAATGCCCCACCAGCCTCAACCCGTGGGGCATAAAATGCTCTTTGACGTGTTGTACAATAATAGGAAATGTAATTACCACATTATATTGAAATGTTTCATTCATCCATAACGTAGCAGTTACTGGTGAGCCCCGTGTTGTTGCATGTAAAAAACATTCCAAAGAAAATTCAACTCTGAGGATTTGGATATCACATTTTTTTCGTTACACTTGCATCAAGAGGGTGTGTCAGTTTTGACACACCCTCCCAATAGGTTTTTATTTTTTTCCTGTACCCCCACAATAGGTACACTTGCCAATCTTGCTTTTAGGCGAATTACCTCTAAAATTACAAGAAGAACAGGGTTCAAATTCTTGTGATATTTTGCCAAGCACTAGGCCGTCACCTCCACATTTTGAACACGAGCCACTTCCCCCACATTTTGTACAATTGCTAGTATGACCAACATTACCTCCACTACTATTACCACCACTGCTGTGGGTATGGTTTGTATGGTTACTTCCATTCTGATTCAAGGTAGATGAAATCGCAGATAGCGAATTACTAATTTGAGTAAGCGCATTGCTGATCCTTTGCGCTCGTTCTGCCCTCTGGGCTGCAGCATGCGCTTCTCTAATATTCCTAGCATTGTTTATCCCATAACTGTTACCTAATAGGGCCGCTTTATCATAATATGCCAAAGCAGTATTTTCATCACCCAAACCCTCATACATAACTCCGATATTATTGAGAGCCATAGCCTTAAACCCCTCACGATTATTAGAATCAAGTTCAATAACCTTGTTGTAGAGCATGAGTTTATCCTCAAAATTATCAATAGGCACCTCATAAGCCTCTTCAAAAACACATTTTGCTATAGAGTTTTCTTCTTTACCTGTAAGATCAATATATGTTGAGTAACCATATAGAGAACCATAATACCTATTTTTCTCTACGACCCACACAAGTTCATCATAGGGATGCCAACTAAACACTTTACCTTTATAACTTAACACCAATTTCCCATTTTCAAGAGTAATTTTTTCTTCTGGATTGGCATATCGATCTACATCTATGACTTCAGCAAATTGCCCATTCACAAAATTGCGAAAATTACCATCAAAGTAAGTTATACCATCATAGATTGGCGGAATTATTTCAAGACCATTTTCGTCACAAACACCGACTTTATTATTCAGTTTAACTTTGAAATAATTAAAATCTTTTGTTTGTTGCAAATAAACATAATCATACATAGGCGGGACAACGTCATTACCCAAAACGTCTATTACTTTCATTTTGTCATTTTCCTTGAATTGAACCAACAAACGCCCATGTTCATCGCTTATATCCCAAAGATATGGATATATAGTAGGTAACAATAGATTACCATCCTTATCGCAAACTCCATATTTAGAGTCACGACAAACTGCATAAGCAATTATATTTGAAGCAAGGTCGAATGAAGTTGGGTTTTCTGTAAAATAGGGTTTCAAGGAGGAGTATTCCGAAGATGCAAAAGTCACAACACCTAATGTATCACACACGACACAACTATCATTGGATGTCCCAACAAAATAAAATAGGTGTTTCGTTGTATGGTTCAGAGTTATACTTTCCTCACCCAATTCTATATCTTTATAGATACAAGGCAATATCACATTACCCTTCATGTTGAGAGCCCCCATTTTCTCTGGTCTATAGTAGGAATCACCAACACCAACTTGCAAATAATTATACTTATAAGAGGTACTATATTCACAATCAATGTGAATATATTTATCGGGGGAAACCACTTCGTTCCCACACATATCAACCAACCCCTTATAATCACCTCTTTTCACCCAGAAAAGGTCATTTCCAAAATACCCCACCGACGTATAACCTCGTGCACCATCTGCAACAATGTTCTTTTTTTCATTCACACTAAACCCAACGTTGCCATTGGGGTAAGTAATTTTCCACCAAGAAAATTTAGGATACTTGTTCTTGATTTTCTTAAACTTCTGGGAATAGGTTGGTTGCACAAAAAATATACAACCAACAATAAGCGAGAGCAGGATTAGAGCTCTAAAAAACAATGCTTTTGTCTTCATATTATATTAAGCGTAAAAAGAATATTTAATTAACGCACACCTCATTATTCATTCAAGACTGTTGATACTTTTTAGCGAAGATACAACTTTTCAACGAGAAAGCGCTTTCTAAATAAAAAAATAAGAAAGTAGGCGAGTTCCTTTACTAAACAAAGAGTTTAACTACTTTTCCATACCTTCCTATTGATATTGATAGTAAAAATCATATAAAGTATCAGGGAATCCCCAGCCACATTTTTCTGACAATTTAAGCATATTCTCGATGCGTGGACGAAGTTCTTCCAGATAACCATTCTTATATACAAATGATATAGCAGTTGACCCAAGCGTGCTATAGACGCTGAAGGCGTCTCCGCTCAGTAACCGCTGGTGCGAGCAAAGCGAGTACCAGCGGTTGGTGCATCCAAATGAACGCACTCTGAACCAACGGTCGCTGACCGAAGGGAGGCAAGGAGTGCTCCATCACCCTACACATCCCGCCCCCTCGGGCACCCCTCCAGGGTGCGATTCTCGCGTGTTCAGTACCGGGGGTACGCCAAGGCGCACGCCCCGGTTACTGAGCGGTGACGCCTTCAGCGTCATTTAAAGTACAAGATTCTAAATTGGGGTCAACTCCTATATCATTGCCAAAAATTAAGAAGTAGGTAGGGGATAGATAGTAATATCCATGCGGATATAATGTGCGTCCGCAGAGGGTGTTTTTGGCAGAATGACTTATATTTTCACTCTGCCGAGGTCACGCAACCCGATATTGTAAAAAAGTTGCCCCTTTTCTTGAAATTTGCTTCAAATGTTTCTATATTGTAGTTGTCATTAAAAAGAACAACTATAATAGACTGCGACACTTGGAATATCCCCAATAATCGGTTTCAGCACCACTCCCCCCAAAAAAACAGTATTATTAAGTAGATAAAAAATAATCTGTACATTTGCACTTGACATATTTTTGAAAAAGCAATAATCATCATAACATAAACCCTTTAAACATTATTATTATGGATTCACAAAAGTATTTGAAACAGTATGCTGCACTTGAGGAAGCAACTTGCAATACTTGTGCAGAGGATGCCGAAACCTGTTACCAGACTGCCGAAGACTATTACTACGGTCGCAACGGAAAGAATGAGGACAATGATGAGGCTGCCAAGTGGTACTTGAAGGCCGCTGAACAGGGACACGCAGATGCACAATATAAACTTGGTGGTTGCTACGAAAATGGTTGGGGAGTTGAAGAAGATGCAGATGCAGCAGCAGAATGGTACTTGAAAGCCGCAGAACAAGGGCATGCAGATGCACAATATGAAATGGGGTACATTCTGCACAATGTGTGCGAAGGTTGCGAAGAAGAGGGTATAGAATGGTGGCGCAAAGCTGCTGCGCAGGGACAAGAAGATGCTGTAAATATCTTAAAGGAATTGGATTTGGAATAGGACTATCTTGTTCAAAACAAATAACACCCCGAAGCGACTTGTTTCGGGGTGTTTTACGTAGGGTGAGTGTGTTTTAAACCATATATTGCTCCGCTTATTCATTACAGCGGATCCACATCATAATAAATCGTGAGTCCCTTGAAGTCGGGGTGGTTGCGCATCACATTATATGCGGCGCGCAGGGTGGTGCGTACGCTTGCGGGTTGCAAATTCGGCGCTACCTTAAGCACAAATTTGCGGATGTATTGCAGCTGTACCCTTGCCACGAGCGGGCGTTCCGGGCCGAGAAGGTCGGTAGGGAAATGCGGGCGCAGAAGACTGGCGAGGTATGCCGCAGCTGCCTCAACGGTGCGGTCGTCACGGTGTTTGAGGTAAATGTTGATAACGCGGTAGAACGGCGGATAGCGGAAGAGTTGACGCTCCTGCATCTGCTCGGCATACATGCCGAAGTAGTCGTTGGTCACTACCTGATTGGTCAGCGGATGGTCCACCTGGCGCGTCTGCATCACCACCTTCCCTTGCTTGCCACGCCTACCCGCGCGCCCTGCCACTTGTGAAAGCATTTGGAAGGCGCGTTCGTGAGCGCGGAAGTCAGGCATATTGGTCATTTGGTCGGCGTTGATAATGCCCACCACACTCACGCGGTCAAAATCAAGTCCCTTCGTGAGCATCTGCGTACCAATAAGAATGTCGGTTTCGCCTGCCTGGAACTTACGGATGATTTGTTCGTACGCCGCCCTTGAACGCGTGGTGTCGAGGTCCATACGCGCGGTGCGGGCATTGGGAAATACGGTCTCTATTTCCGCTTGTATTTTCTCCGTGCCGTAACCTATGTCGCGCAAGTCCGCCTCATGGCAGTTCGGACACGTGCGTGGCACGTCGTAACTCTTCCCACAATAGTGACACACCAAGCGCTGCTCGCGCTGATGATACGTGAGCGACACATCACACTGGGTGCACTTGGGGGACCATCCGCAGTGGTGGCAATCCAGTACGGGACTGTAACCACGACGGTTTAAGAAGAGAATCGCCTGTTCCTTACGCTCAAGCGCCGCACCGATTTCATCTTTCAAGCGGGGCGAGAAGGGCGATTTCATCAACTTCTTGCGCTTCAACTCCTTGACATCCTCGACAATAATTTCGGGAAGCTGCACGCCACCAAAGCGTTCGCGCATCTCTACCAAGCCGTAGCGGCCCTGACGCGCCTTGTAGTAACTTTCAAGTGAGGGTGTGGCGGTGCCAAGCAGCACTTTTGCGCCCAACTGTTGGGCCAAAACGAGCGCCGCATCACGAGCGTGATAACGGGGCGAGGGGTCCTGCTGCTTGTAAGAGGTTTCGTGCTCCTCATCCACAATAATCAGCCCCAAGTTTTGGAAGGGCAAGAACAACGAAGAGCGTACGCCGAGAATAAGGGGAAAGGCCTTGTCGGTGAGTTGGCGCTGCCAAAGTTCTACACGCTCAGCGTCGGGAAACTTTGAGTGATACACGCCCATCTTGTCGCCAAAGACGCGCCCCAGTCGGGTAGTAATCTGCGTGGTCAAGGCGATTTCGGGAAGCAGGTAGAGCACCTGTTTCCCTTGTGCCAACACCTCCTCAATCAGTTTCATATACACCTCCGTCTTACCCGACGAGGTCACACCGTGAAGTAAGGTAATATCGTGTTGCTCAAAGGAAGCATGAAGCTGCTCCAAAGCGTGCTGCTGATGGTCGTTGAGCGGGCGCATGCCGAGGGTTTCCGTAGCGGCGCAGGTCTTCAAACGCCCCACCTCTACGGCATAACTTTCCAAAAATCCCTTCTCTATCAAGGCGCGCAGGGCAGCATCGCCCCCTTCTACGCGTTGCAGGAGTTGGGTGCGACTCACATCGGCCAACAACTTGGGGTTACGCAAGCGCAACGCCGCTGTAGCACGGGCGAGGTCGGTGTAAGCAAGCAGCAAGGCATAGGGTTTGCCACCCTTGCGCAAGCTGTCAAACAGCGCATCAATCTTATCTTCAAGCACCACCGACTCGGGCAGTCGGACGTAAGTCTCTGTGCGCGCACGGAACGACTCACGCATCGCTTCGCGCACCTCTACCCATCCGCGCTCCATCATTTGGCGCACGGTGTTGATAATTGATGTGCGCTTTAGTTTGCCGGCAATGTCGTCAAGCGTTATGGGGTTCTCGGCATCTAAGAGATGATAAACCGACCGCTGAAGGGGCGTCATCTCCTCCATTCCTGCGGGCGCTTCACTGCGCGTGAGGCGCATCTCGCTCTCTAATTTGAGCCCCGAGGGCAGTGCTGCTTTCAACACCTCGCCCTTCGTGCATATATAATAGTGTGAGAGCCATTCCCAAAAGCGCAACTGCTCGGCGCGAAGCAGGGGTGTGGCGTCAACCACCTCTTCTACAAACTTGAGTTCCACCCCTTCGGCGGGCGCTTCATCGTGCAGGCGAATGACAAACCCCGTGTAGCGCTTGCGCTTCCCAAGTTGCACCACGACACGCTGACCTACAACGAGTTGCATGTCAGCGGGAACGCCATAGGTCAGCGTTTCTTCCAACGCTAATGGCAGGAGTATGTCGGCGTATTGGGACATGGAAGGGAACGTTTAATGTTTAACGAGGAACGATTGAGTATTTATCCTGGCGATTCATCCTTTTCCTTTCCACAACAGTAGAAAGACGATGGGAACTCCAAGAAGGGGCGTGAGGGTGTTGACAGGTAGAATGCCCATTGTCGTGACGGTATGTGCGAGAAGGTTGCACGCCAATGCGACAATGGCACCCCCTAAGAAACACGAGGGCAACAAACGACGATGATTGGATGTGTGATACATCCAACGCACAGCGTGGGGAACAGCAAGTCCAATAAAACTAATAGGTCCGCAAAAGGCGGTGACAACGGCGGTGAGGAAACCTACGAGGGTGAGCAGTAGCGTACGGGAACGTGTAACGCGTATGCCCAGATTCTCGGCATAAACCTCGCCTAAGAGGAAGGCATTGAGGGGTTTGATAAGTAGAAACAGACCGATGATGCCACACAAAATAGCGATAGTAAATAGTGGTAAGCGTTCGAGGGATACAGATGAAAATGTACCCATTCCCCACACAACAAAAGCGCGAATACCCTCTGCACCTGCAAAGAAATTAAGAATGGTGATGAGTGAGGAAAGTATAAAACTAAACATGACTCCCGTCACCAGCAGATGCAGGCGACTGCGCATAAGGGCAGAACACAGGGTGAGCAAAACGATGACACCCATTGCCCCAAGAAAAGCAAAAAGAAGGACTAACAAATATCCCGATACCACCATTCCACCTGTTGTGAGCGTTCCACCAAACAGGAGTATGGCTATGGCTACGCCAAGACTTGCTCCGGAGTTTACACCTAAAAGAGATGGATCGGCAAGCGGATTGGAAAACACCGTTTGCATCACCAATCCTGCTACCGCCAAGGTGCCCCCCGCCAAGATTGCTACACAAACTTCAGGCAGGCGCGATTCACAGACGATGAGGCGTACGGAGTTGCTGACTTCTCCTCCCATCAATGCCTCTACCACCTCTGCGGGTGGGATGGCTACGCTACCCCAAAAGAGGTTTGCGGCAATAAGAAGTAGGAGTATGAGAAGGAGCATAAACGGTTGTGGGTGTTAGTACGGTTATTCGAGGGGTAAATAATATGTTGCGGGTGTTGGCGTAGGGAAGAGGTCGGGGTGGAACAGTTGTATCAGTTCGAGCAACAATACATCGGGATGGAAGGGAATGTGCTCGTAGAAATCCGTAGTGAGCGTGTTACAGCAGTAAATCGTGCGCTTCTTCCACGGTGCAAAGGATGCATAAGAAGCATGTTCACGTTTGAGTTCTGCGTAAGAAAGTGCGCCTGTTCGTGCTTGCTTAATCAACCAAATATCAGCCTCGGATGCAAGCGAGAATACCGTCTCAAAACTGAGGGGTACGCTACCGCTGTGCACGTCGTTTGCCAAGATGTAGTCGGCACCGGCATCGGTGAATAAGTTTCCTAAATAACTCTTACCGCCGGGCATATTCCATGCTGCACCGTGAAGCACATCGGTCATCAAGCGTGGATGAGAGGTCGCCTTTTGGGCAATGCTGCACAGGTCGGTATATCGTTTTTCAATCTCCTCAAAGAGTGTATTCGCACGGTCTTCGCAATCGAAGAGCAGGCCGAAGAAGCGCATCCATTCCACACGTCCTAATGCCGATGTTTCCATGTAATCAGCACACTCTACAATGGGGATACCTACTTTCTCCAAAATACCGTAGGAGGCATGTTCAAGAGGAGCGGTAAATACAGCATCGGTGCGCAGAGAAATGTAGTGCTCCACATCGGATTGCACGCTGGAACCGGCATCGGCAATGTAACCATTATCGAGCAGTCGGCGAAGGATTGGCGTATGTACGTATTCAACATCGCAAAGTCCCTTTATAGCGTTGGCACAACCGAGTTCCTCTACCAATGCAGCATGAACGGCATTGTGCATCACCACGCAACGCAGGGGAGTGCGCAACAAGGTGCCCTCAGGATAATGCTGAGGCATGGGAGCAGAGTCGGGAACGAGAATATAGCGGTGCAAGTCCTTTCCCTCTACCCACGCATTCTTAACGGTGACCAACACAAAACTGTCAGCACGGGCAATAGTTAGCAGTGAAGAATGGCGCAGGGAGTCGGGGGTAAGGTTCCAGTTGTGTTGCTCACTGCTTGATGCGCAAGAAGTGAGGAGGATATATGCGATGAATAATATGTGAAATATGCGGTGCATAATAGTGTAGATTACCGAGAAATCCAATGTTCGGGATTGAGTGTCGTCTTGCCTTGACGGACTTGGAATTGCAGCGTTGCATTACCGGAATCGTCGGTTGCAACAGTGCCCAGAATTTGGTTGGTAGAAACCTTTTGACCTTGTTTTACCTTTACCTGTGACAGGTTACAGTAAACGGTGAGGTACTTGCCGTGCGATATGATGATGTTGTACAATCCGCCAAGATTGAATATTGCTGTCACCTCGCCAGTAAAGATGCTTCGAGCGCTGGCGCCACGTTGCCCTGTGAGGTTTATACCCTTGTTGTTCAGACTTACATTTTTAAGTCCCTCAACTTGGTAGGTGCCGTAGCGATTAGAGATAACGTAACTACCAGTTATGGGGGCTGCAAATCTGCCCTTGTTGGCTTCAAAATTAGAGGAGAGTTTGCGGTCGGCAACAGCATCTTGTTTTAGTTTTTCTGCCTTCTTTTGTGACGACTGTCCCTTTTGCTTTGCCAAGCGTTCGGCCTCTTTACGACGGCGTTCGGCTGCCTCAATTTCCTTTTGGATCAGTTGGTCAATGCGCTTATTCAAGTCCGTAGCCTTCTTGCGCTGCTGGTTAAGTGTAGAGGTAAGTTGCTTTTGGCGCTTTTTAAGTTTGTTGACTACACTCTGACGCTCCTTTTGGTTCTCCTCTATCTTCTTTTGCTGAGCGCGCCCTTCTGCCAAGAGGTCTTCTTGTTTGCGCTTCTTCGCATTGAGTTCGGCTTGCTGCTGACGCACCTTCTCTTCCTTTTCCTGAATGATAACTCCCTGCGCACGCTGATACTTTGAGAACTCTGTTACGTAGCGCAAACGGCGGTACATGGTGCGATAGTCCTCTGCTGCGAACACGAAAAGCCACTTCTCCTGCGTAATGCGGTTGCGGTGCATGTAAAGAATGGCGCGCTGGTACTGCGACTTGCACTGGGCAAGTTCGGCTGCAAGGCGCCCCAGTTCCTGTTCCAACAGTTTGATTTCACGCTTCAGGCGCTTCAACTCACGTTCTATCTGACGCACGTAACGCTGTTGGTCGGTGAGTTGGGCGTTAATCAGCATGAGGCTGTTAAGTTGCGACTTAACATCGTTTTTTGCCACTTTGAGGAGTTTCTCATTGTTGGCAATTTGAGACTTTAAGGACTGCTCTTCCTTCTTCAAATTCTCAATCTCAGCAGTAGTTACCTGTGCTGTGGTAGAGAGTGTAAAGATGAAGGTGAGGAGTGTCAGTAAATACTTCATTCCGTAATCAGTTTGCTGATGGGATTAGTTACCCAAGAGTTTGGAAATCATTGATAAGAGGTCCTTCGCCGCGATAGGAGAATATCGAGAAGAAAGCGTTGTGGGTGAAGGAGCCGCCGCTTGCGCATCGATACGCGAAAGGGCGAGCGTCATTCCCAAATTGTCACGACCGCTGAAACCAAAGGTCATGAGTTGTGGGAACGTAGTGTTGTCCACACTTGTAAAATTGTCGTACGCACAGTAAACGTATCCACTGCCTTTCTTGGGCGAGATAGACGTACGGGTTAATTGACCGGGAATTGTTTCGGTGCGGAATTCATAATTCACGAGGGGTGTTTCGGTAAGTGTGAAGATGGTTTCTCCGCCTTCGCACTTGATGTTGAAATCATTGTAGTGTGCTGCGACATCTGTTGCACCAGGCACAAAGAGTTCGTTCCAGAAGAGAGCTTGAAGCGTGTTGAAGTTTAGGTTTGCCTCATTGAGTACATCCACATCGGAATACTTTGCACGCACATAGCGCTTGTTGGCACGGTCAACAAGTAACACATCGGTAGGAGTAAATTCTATGCGCCCCACTTCAAATCCGAGAAACGTAAATGAAAGTTGCACAAGGGCATCGCGCTTCATTTTCAAACTGCCATTTACCTGCACCTGCTTACCGCCCAACATGAGTTCAACATCTGTCTTTGCCGAAATCACTTGGGAGGGAATGTTCTTGACCGCTAAATGCTGCATGTAAGCGGCAGAACTCAGGGGAGTTTCCTTACTTACAACCGACGAAGATTTACACCCCGTCAGGAGGAGTGTTACGAGTAGGAGTAGGGGGAGTATGTTTTTCATAACTGCTGTATTCACTAACTTTAAAGATTTTCCTTTTCTAACGCTTCCGCACGCTTCCAGAACTTGCGTGCGCTTTTGCGGTCGCCAATAGCCCAGTAGATGTCGCCGGCATGCTTGTAATAGGTACTTGATTCTTCGCCCTCCTTAATGGCAGCGAGCGTTTGGTCGATATAGATTTTTGCTTGTGTGTACTGACCAGATTGGTAGAGCACCCACGCATAGGTGTCGAGGTAAGTAGCGTTATTCGGACTCAATTCGTTGGCACGATGCGCCATTGTGAGTGCCTTAGGCAAGTCCTTTTCCTCAAGCGACAGGAAGTAGGCGTAGTTATTCAACACGGCAGGATTGTCGGGCACAAGCACCAACGCACTGTCATACGCCGCAAAACAGCGCTCTATCTGTCCTTGCTCGTGATACATGTCGCCCATGAGGTTATACATGTCTGAGGCAAGTGTATCGTCGGGACTTTCCATGTAGTAGGGTTCTCCGCGCTCCAACGTAACTAATGCTGCAGCATCATTACCCTCTGAAATGTAGTAGATTGCGGGGAGGTGATAATAATCCAACATCAAGGGGTCATAATATTGCCCCTCCTCGCAAAGGCGAATGAGTTCGTCGATATAATTGTTCTTATAACAGAGGTACAATCCCTGTCGGCGAATTTCTGAATTCTCGGGGTGGAACTTCAGTGTGCGATTGATGGCAATGAGAGCGCTATCAGCGGGAACATTCAAATAGAGGAGGAATACGGTGTGTGCTGCAGCAAGTTCTCCCGTAGCGTTGTCAGCATAATGAAGGGTGTCTAAAAAAGCGCGCAGACTGTTGAGGCGCAAACTATCTTCATGTATGCAAAAACGAACATAGCTGGTGAGGATTTCCGTTCGTTTGTTTTCTTCCAAGTGCTGGTTGGAGATGAGCGTCTTTATGCTTCCAAATAGGTTATCCCGATCATCGGTGGTAGCATAATGGTTCATGAGGGCAAACTGCGCACGCTTATTTGAGGGAGATTGGCGCAACACTTGCTTGAAAATCGCCTCAGCCGAGTCCTTACGGTTGCACAGCTTGGCATAACACTCGCCTTTGTATACCTGATATTCGTACTCATGAGGGTTTTCCTGAATGAGTGTATCCAAGAAGGCAAAGAGGCGCAAGGAGTCCTTCATATCGGTGTACAGTCCAATTTTACCGACCACAACCTCCTCCGTACGTCCGCCCTGTCGCTCCATTTGGTTGAACACTCCCAGTGCCTCCTCGTGCTTCTTCAGGCGCCAATAACTTTTAGCCAGTTGGTTGAGTGTCGCCTTAGACGGGTGTTGCGTAGCAATGCGTTCGTAACACTGCAGTGCCTCTTCGTGGCGTTCCTCGTAGTCGAGCATCGTGGCCAAGTCTTCTAAAATGTCAACATCGTAGGGGCAGTAATAAGTTGCCCGTTGCATGTTGTTCACCGCCTTTTGACGCTGCGCAGTGTCCCTGCGATTCGCCATTGAATACTGCATGCGTGCCAACAACCATAGCGCCTCAGCAGCAGTAGAATCTATTTCCAACGCACGTTCCAGCAACACGACGTGCGCATCATATTCCTCACGCTCCAGGCGTATTACCGCCTCGTGATACAACTGATTGAACAGTTGTAGTTGAGCCGGGGTAAGCACTACACGTTCGGGCAACTCGCCATTTCGGCGGGTTGCCTTTTTGCTTGTGCCACAACTCATCACCATGAGCAGTAGAACAATAAAGGGGAGAAATATGCGCGTGATGGAGGTTAACATAAGGTGTTCTTTGTGCCGAAAAGAAAAGATGATGCGGAAAACGTCTCCGTAGCGTTACGCCTTCCCAGTATGACCGAAACCACCCGCTCCGCGCTCGGTTTCATCAAGCGATGCTACGGTTTCCCATTCCACCGTTTCGTGGCGTGCCACCACCATTTGAGCGATGCGTTCGCCATCGTTGATGACGAAGTCTTCCGCAGAGAGGTTCACCAAGATCACTCCAATTTCACCGCGGTAATCGGCATCAATAGTTCCGGGCGTGTTGAGCACCGTAATGCCCTTTTTCAGCGCCAAGCCTGAACGCGGACGCACCTGCGCCTCATACCCCTGTGGCAAAGCGATGAAAAGTCCTGTGGGAACAAGGCAGCGCTCTAATGGGCGCAAGGTGATGGGAGTATCGAGATTAGCACGGAGGTCCATGCCGGCGCTCAATGCCGTAGCATAAGCAGGAAGCGCGTGGTGAGAGCGGTTGATAATTCTTACATTCATAGTTATAGATACGTTTGAGGGAACGCAGTTCCGTATTTACGCGCAAAAATAAGAAAAAAATAGGTCCTTATCCCGTTTTTATCTCAGAAAGTACGGAGCAACTCCTTGTTTTTAACTACTTTTGCGTGTATGAATTGGCAAACACTACTTTCGCACAAGCGCTTTGGCAAGGAAGATAGTCATAAGGCGCTTTCAGAACGTCGCTCAGAATTCTTGCGCGACTATGACCGTCTCATCTTCTCGCCAGCCTTCCGTCGCATGCAGAATAAGACGCAGGTGTTCCCCCTTCCGGGAAGCATTTTCGTTCATAACCGCCTCACGCACAGCCTTGAAGTAGCGAGTGTGGGGCGCTCCTTGGGTTCAGATGTTGCTGCCGAACTCCTTGCTCGCCGTCCCGAACTGGCTGCTACGCCCATTTCCTCCATCGGGGGTATCGTTTCGGCAGCATGTTTGGCTCACGACATGGGTAATCCTCCTTTCGGTCACTCTGGTGAGCGCGCCATACGTAGTTTTTTTGCCGAAGGTAATGGCAAGCGCTTTAACAATTATGTTGCTCCCGATGGCGATCGATTGACGCACGCGCAGTGGCTTGACCTTATTCATTTCGATGGTAATGCCAACACCTTGCGCCTGCTCACCCATCAATTTGGTGGGCGCCGAAAGGGTGGATTTGTCATGACTTACGCCACCCTTGCCAGCGTGGTAAAATATCCTCACTCCTCACTGTTGGGCACGAAGAAGTCGAAGTTTGGCTACTTCAATGCCGAAGTGCAGACGTACGAAACGATTGCTCAGGAATTGGGTATTCCCGTTCTTGAAGAGGTAGATGGCGAAAAGCGCTATGCCCGCCACCCCTTAGTGTACCTTGTTGAGGCTGCCGACGATATTTGCTATGAAATCATGGACATTGAGGACGCTCACAAGTTGAAACTCCTCAGCGATCAAGAAACGTTGCGCCTCTTCCTCGGCTTCTTTGAGGAGGAAGAACGCACGCATATTCTCGACGCTTATGCCTCTGACACGGATGTTGACGACCAAATCATCTACCTCCGCTCCTGCGTTATCAATGCTTTGGAGCAAGCATGTGTAAACATCTTTGTAGAGCATGAAGCGGAAATCCTTGAAGGTCGCTTCCAGGGTTCGCTGATTGACCACCTTCCCGAACATTTACACAATGCCTATAAGGAGTGCGAACAGGTTGCGTACCGCAAGATTTACAATTCAAAGGCGGTTACCGACATCGACCTTTCAGGGTATCACATCATCTACACCCTTCTCGACCTGCTTACGGATGCGGTTGTCTCTCCCGAAAAGGCATATAGCCAACTCCTCCTGCGCCAGATTTCAGCACAGTACCAAGTGCGTGCTCCCCGTCTTTACGACCGCCTCATGGCAGTGCTTGACTACATCTCAGGCATGACCGATGTTTATGCGCTCGACCTCTACCGTAAGACGAAGGGACACTCGTTGCCGATGGTCTAAAGTAGAGTACAACTGACAGAGTACAGAGTACAACTACCATCCGGACCATCACTCCGCAAGGGTTACTCTCTCCTCACTACCTACTACTTACTACCTACTACTTCCTCCTATCAACCATTCTCTCCGACATATTCTGCGCAATACAAGTTTGCTGGGCGGGGTGCAAGTGTTTCACTTGCTCCTCTCTGTTGTGCGTAATAAGATTACAGCTATCTTCATTGGTGCTGCGGGAATCGGAGCGGCTGATATTTACAGCAAAATTGCCGAATTCATCGGTCATTTAACCCAGTTGGGGTTAGGGGTGAGTGGGGTGCGCCGTATTGCGCAGTTGTACGAATCCGACCCCAAGGGTAGGGCGTTGCGTCACAACATTTCCATCCTGCGTTCATGGGTACTTGTCACGGCGGTCTTTGGTGCGGTATTGATGCTGATGCTCGCCCCCGTCCTTGCCTACCTGTTTTTGAAGGACAGCGGCCGTTGGGTGGAGTGTACTGCCCTTGCACCGTTGGTATTCTTCTCCACCCTTTTTTCGGGCGAAATAACCATTCTGAAAGCCACGCGCCAACTCAAAAAACTGGCGTTGAGTACGCTCCTGGGCGCCTTGCTTACGCTCTTTATCACTGTCCCCCTGTACGTGATCTTTGGGCGCGCTGCCATTATTCCTGTACTGATACTTTCGGCGGTCAGTTTGTTTGGTGTCTATTTCCTCTTTGCCACGCGTCATTATCCCTATCGCCTTAGTTTCCGTCATGCCGGTTTCATACAGGAAGGACTCCCCATGTTACGCCTTGGGGTGTCGTTTGTCCTGGCAGGTGCGTCGACCACTGCTGCCGAACTCCTCGTGCGCTCCTTAATCAATTGGCAGTCCGATGAAACGTTTGTCGGTTTTTACAGCGTTGGGTTCACTCTTGTGGTGAGTTATGCGCGCATTATCTTTGTGGCTGTTGATGCCGACTATTTCCCCCGCCTTACGGCAGTTGTGGAACATCATGGCGAGATGAACCAACTTATCAACCGTCAGATTGATGCGCTTGTTATGCTCATGGCGCCCTTCTTGATTGCCTTTGCAATAGGGTTGCCCTACATCATCCGTTTGCTCTATACGCAGGAGTTTCTTTGTGTTGTTCCTATGGTACTTGCGGCACTGTGTTACATGCTTTTCAAGGCAGTCTACACGCCCATTGCGTATTTACCTCTTGCGAAGGGTGATTCGCGCGTTTATCTGTTCATGGAACTGCTTTACAACAGCGTGTTTGTCGCAACGGTCGTTGTGGGGTATCACTTCGGTGGATTGTTTGGTGCAGGTCTTGGTTTGACCGTAGCCAACTTGTTTGACTTTACCGCCATCAACTGCTACTACGCCCGCCGCTACCAATTCCGCATGAAGCGCATCACACTGCTGCGCACGTTGTCGCAACTGCTGATACTGTTGCTCACTCTTGCGCTATGTTTCCTTTGTGACGGTCTTGCAAAATACGCCATCGGCACGTTCCTGCTCCTCGCCTCATTGGTGTGCAGTTATCAGGTGTGGAAGCAGAATCGATAATGCGAGATTGTTTTTTTAGGTTTTAGGTTAAGAGGTTCTGAGGTTTTGAGGTTCTGAAGTAACTATCCGTCTCGCCCCTGAAAAATGCAGAAAAATGCAAAATAAATACGGTGTTAACCGATTTGCATTTCGCTCCGAAATTTTGTATCTTTGTACTACGGAAGTGGAGATAGCCCTAAATATCAGGGTTATCTCCACTTTTTTTCGTTCACAAGGTTACTTATTAGGGGCAAAAAATAAGTATTATCGTTTTTACAAGGTAACTTATCGGCGCTACAATGTTACTTATCGTGCTTCGGATAATAAATATTGTTGCGATTGTGAGTCGTGTAAATGTTAATATGTGTTAAAGTTTTGAGTGAAAAATGCGGAAAAATGAAGGACTTATAAATAAAGGAAAGACCTCTGACATTTGGCGGTACTCCCCCTTAATAAGAGGGAGAAAGAGGATTTTTTTGTTGCCTTTGTGTGAGATAAATATGTCCTTCTGTTCTTCTGTCGAATAATCGCAATACAGAACTTCCCCTCACTCCCTTTCCACCTCCACCGTCTGCGCTCCCGTACTCCCTGCAAATTCAGGGGCATAGGTGCAGGTGATGGTAGTGTTACCCTGTTGGTAACTGCCGGTGCGGTCGGTGTGGAGTTCTTCGGTAAAGGTGTAAGTGCCCTTTGGCATTTTATCCATGTATAATTCCGCTCCAGTGTCGGTCACGATGCGGTAAGCGCCAATGCGTTCTGCCCAGATGTAACCATTGAGGCGCTTTGCGGGTTCTGAACAAGCAGGGCGAGGCACAGAGAGGTGTACGAAGTCAAAATCGCGTGTAGCGGTTACGGTAACGACTTGGCGCAGGGGTAGGGTGCAGTCGATGGTAGTGCCGTCGGTGTGTTGCCACTTTCCTTGTTGTTTTGTTTCAAATCGCAGGGTGACACCCAAACCGCTGTCGTACGTCTGCACCATTGACAAAGGCAGTGAATACTGCGCACGCACACTGCCGTAGGCAAGGTCTTTGTACCCCGCATTTGCCGTAGGCGGACAGTTTACATCAATGTGCTGTTGCTCAGCGTTGAGGTGTACCCCTTGTGCCGCGTCGCTTTGGGTGAAGCAAAGTGTGCGGATGATGCCTGCGAAAGTTGTGTCGCAGGACGTAGTGTTCAGTTGCGGAAGGGGTTTCTTAACCGTATAGTCCTTGCCTACACACAGCGCAAATACAGCATCGGCTGTGGCACTCGTGGTGTTCCATTGCTGTGTGCGTTTGGACTGCAACAACCACTGTTGCATCAGCGCCACAGTTGCCGTGTCGCCAGCTGCATGAAAGGCCTCGATGGCAGCGGTTTGTGTGGGGATGCGGTAAGACTGATGCGTCACTTGCGCCTTTGGAGCGTCGAAATATGCCCCCATTTCAGATGTCGCCACGAGATATTCGCGTAGACTTTGGAGTAACTTGTTTGCTGCATCAACCTTGCCGCCCTGTCGCAACACACGACTCATCACTGCCTTTCCGTAAAGGGTATAGGCAGGGTTCAGCGCTTCAACCTTTGTGAGGAAATAAGCACTTGCCTTGGTGCTGTCGGCATGCAAGTAGGTGCATGCATCAAGGTAGCGCAGGGGGAGTTCGCCCAGTGGCAACGAGTGTTTGGTGCGTTGTTCCTCGGCAGTCATTTCAGTGTGCAACTTCTCCATTTGTTGGTGCATGTAGCGCAGTGCCTTATGGGTTTCCTCGCACAAGGGATGATTGGGGCAGAATGCTTCTACACGCGCAAGCAGCAGTAACATTTGGCTGGTGATAAACGTATTTTCGCGCATGCCCTCAAACCATGCCCAGGCGCCATTATCAAACTGGCGCTGACGGATGTGAAGAACTGCCTCCGAGCGGAGTAGGGCAACCTTTGCGGTGTCAAAATCCGCCACCGTAATGCCCTGCTCATGCAGGTGAAGCGTCATGCTAAGGGCATAATAGCGGCGTGCCCAATCGTCAATGCTACGCGTGGGTTCGAGCGCGAGTGCTGTCAGCGCACGCACCGCTTCGCTCAGCGCACTGGGCGTAAGCGTGAGGGTGACTTGGGGCGCACGCAGGGCAAGGGTGTCCGTCCAAAGGGTGTCTAACGAATACGTGTGCGCACCGCCTTCCGTAAGGGTGAAAGGCAGGCTACGCACTACCTCCACACGGTCGGAAAGCACGGGGATTTCGTGTACCTCGCCGTCGGCAAAGTCTGTGCCCTCAATCTCTACTCGGCACCCGATGGCGCGAGGCACGGACAATCCTTTTTCAAGCAAATTCTTGGCATCCAAAAGCGGTGCGCAGAGGTTGAAGGTGGCACTGCCCTGCTCCACGGTGAATGAACCTACGGTGTGCGACAGTTCGGCACGGGTGTCCACATCGAAGAAGGTGCCGATAAAGCGCCCACGCACCGAGTCGGCAAGCATGCTGCGCACTACAATGGGAATGGTAAGGGCGTCGCCCTCTCTCACGAATCGGGGCACGTTGGCAGAAACCGTGACGGCCTTTTGTGCCACGATGGTTTCCTCCTGGAGCGCATGGCGCAGGAGGGTGTCGTGGGCAAAGGCGGTAAATTTCCAGGAGGTGAGTTGGTCGGGAAGGTTGAAGCGAATGGTTGCCACTCCGTCGGCATCACTGTGTAGTGCTGCCTGCATGAATGCTACTTCGCTGAAATTTTCGCGCAGGGCGATAGGCGTGTGGGATTTATTGGCGGTTTCGGCATCAGCAGTCCCAGCTGTTTTCATTTGAACGGTAGATTCATAGAGCACGTTTTTCGCCATATCTTTGCTTCCCAAACCGCGTAGACTGACTTCACTGAGGACGCTTGAAGTTTGCCCCGAACCAAGTGCCGTGAACTGCGGATTCCAACTTGCGAATTGTGCGGGGAGTAACACCTTCTCCTTATACTTTTTTGCAAAGTGGAGCGATGCACTATTTTGGTGGTAAACAAGTCCGTAGGAGGCTGTGAAATGTGGTTCTTTAAAGAGATTCGCATTCCATCCGTTGTATGCCAAAGCATCCAATGAGGCATCGTAAAGGCGAGCTATGAGTGCCGCACTTGCCGGAGTACCATCGGGGTGGGTGATGCTCAAGGTCCACTCTTCAGTCTGACCGGGTGTGAGTCGGTTGCGGAAAGTTTGCCAACTCATCTTTAGGCACAAGTCGGGTTGTGGACGCTCCAAGCGTATGGTTTGCTCATAAAACTTGCCCTCCGCAAGTGCCATGAGGTGAACCGTAGCGCCTTCGCCATAAATGGTATCGTAAGTCAGCGAAAGGCGACGTACTTCCTCGGAGAGTGTGATGACTTCGGAATGGATGATTTCGCCCTTCTGACTCACCACATCTTTATACAGAGCAATGCCTTTAAGTGTAGTTCCCACAAGGAGCCACTTGTCGGATGTGCTTTCGCCAAAGGCTTCGGTGAAAAAGAATTGGGGGGCGCTGTGAGGCGCTGTGTGTGACCGTGCACTGATGAGTAAAAATTTGTGCGTCAATTGCGCTCCCGAGGGTGTTTTTACAACCAACTTGTAAGTGCCGTCGTTCAACTCTGCCCATTCCGAGGGAAGGAGCGAGGCATTGGTGGCGCACTGTTGACTCCACACAAGAGTGTTGCTGTCGTTGTAAAGTGAGAGCGTTGCCTGTTCGTTAATTTCAGTGCCTGCATTGTTTGTAGAACGCGGACTCAGAAGGGGCAGTTGCTCCTTAACGATAATGTTGGAAAGGTTTAAGTTTAAGGCAGTTGCGCTGCTGAATACGGGCACATTCAGTTGCGCAGTCTGTGTTTCACCATTGTCACTGATGGCGGCAACGGTTATGCTGTAATTGGGATAGAAGATGCGTACGGCGGCTGTTTTGTCAGTTGCCTTTTTCAGCACAAGAGGAATTGTGAAAAGTCCCTCAGCATCCGTGCGCACAATACCCTCGATGGGCGCGTGAGCAGTACGGCGCATATACGTGTTTTCGTTGATGGTGTAGCGCACAAGAGCGTTTGCCAGGGGTTGCTGTGTGGTGGTCTGCACCTTTCCCTGCACTTGCAGCGTGTCGCTCCAGGTGTAGACGGCGGTAATAGGCAGGAAGGTGATGCTGAACGTTTGCCTCTTGTAAGCAGCAATGGTGATGCTTGTGCACCCTTCCGCAGGGATTTTGGGCGCATCAATAGGTGCATCGGGATGCTGAACACGCACGGACAAATTGCCATCCTGTAAGTCGTTGGGAAGTTGAAAATCGCCGGTGAATTGGCCGAATTTGTCGGTCTTTGTGGTGAAGGATGCCACCTTTTTGTCGCCCCTCAAAATGAGTTCCACTTGCAGGTCCACATCCGTATCAGCGTGGAGCGCATCATGGGTTTGCGTGTACAACAATCCGGCTACGTGTACGCGTTGTCCAGGGCGGTAAATCGCACGATCCGTAAACAACTGTACGCGTTGCTCATTGCGCTGCTTGTTGATGTTGTATCGGTAGGGGGATACATTATTGTAAAAACTATTGCTACAAGAATCACCCGACACTACGAGTTGGAAGCGTCCCCACTCATGAGGTGTGGAGGACATTGTTTGGGCATCCATCCAAAAGGTTCCGCCTTCCGCCTGCCATTGGTGTAACAACTCTTTGTTGTCGCCATATTTGAGTACGGAAAATTTAGGTATGGTAGTGCCCCTGCGGGAATCGAGCGCCATAATGCGACTCACGCCACTATTGGGGCGGAAAATGAAGGGCGTAATCCGACTGCAAGAGAGCAGGGTGAACACTTCTTCCTTGCCACTGCCTTGTAACACCAGTTTGTACGTGCCTGGTTCGGGAAGGGTGAGAGTGAGGGTGTCGGTCAAGCGTTGCCATGCTTCTGCTTCGGGGAAATCTACCTTGAGCGTGGCGATGCGAGATATGAGACGTGTGCCGTCAGCATTGCAACGATACAACTGGAAGGTGGCGCGCTCGTGATTGATGACCGAAATTGCCAATGGCATAGGGTGATTGGGGTAACACAAAGAGGTGCATCCCTGCAGGCGAACCGTGGGATTCTCCAATTTTCTGATTACTGCCTTTATGCGTTTGGCATCTTGATGACGACCGTATTTCTGAATACCTTCGTTGGCCAAGACAATGATGGACTGGCGTGATGCGTTATCGTCAAGATTAGTCTTGCTATACTCCTCCTCTACCCATGTGGCGTAGGCAATAGCATTCTCTGAATAATCAACATACTGCTCCACAATGGTTTCTGCATCTTTGTAGCGCAGGGCAAAGCGTATGGCACCCGCAATCAACTTTTTAGAACGATAAAAAGTTTCTGCCTGCTGACAAAGTGCGGATTGCTGCTCGGGAGAAAGGCGCGCATTGTCCAAACAGTCAAACAGGAGCAGGTGGAGCATATCGGTATCAAATTCTTCGGCATCCTTACCCGTACAAACAAGGGGAGAGAGCACTGTTGCCTTGACTGTATGCAACAGTTCCATATTAGCAAGGAGTGTCAGCAACTGCTGCGTGTGCTTATTGCGTTCGTCGCTATGAACAAACGACGAGGTGGCCACCACTCTTGCGAGGATGGCACTCCACAAGGTGCGTTCGGCGCTGTCGGAGAATTGCTGAATGCGCTGCGCTAATTGCGCTCTGTCGACCTGAAAACTATCTGGCGAAAGTTGCGAACGGAGGTGCATCTTTACAAACAGCGCCATCATTTCTTGATGTGCGTCCTTTTGAACAGTTGCCTTTTCCTCCACCTTCGTAACGGCAAGGATTGCTTCTCGGGGTAAATCGTTCTTCTGCGCCTTCTCCACTTGTTGCCACAGTTTTTTGTAAGACTGCGCTGGAAGTGTGCTGAAGAGGATGCTTAGGAGCAAGGTTAAAGTTATTCGTAGCATAATTCGTAAGTGTCAAAGTTCTGTTACGCAAATGTAAGACTTTCTTGTCGGACAACATGAGGGAGTGAATAAAAAAAGGTGAGTGCGCCAAAATCGATTTTGACGCACCCACATATTAACAGGTTTTATGTTGTCAGAATAATTGTTAGGTTCATCCTCCCTTCACTCCGAGTTCTATAACCTCAAGGTCGCGGAAGTCACTCCTGTCAATGGTGAAGCGGATAAGCGTGCGCACACGTTGCCACCCGTGACACCCTGCCGCACCGGGATTGATGTGTAGCAAACCAAGCGTGGGGTCGCGCATTACTTTAAGGATGTGCGAATGCCCAGAGATAAACAGGTGAGGCGGATTGCGGAACAGTTCTGCTGCAATAGAGCGGTCGTACTTCCCAGGATAACCCCCGATGTGCTTCATCACCACCTCAGCATCCTCACATCGGAAGCGCAATACCTCGGGGAATTGTCGGCGCAAGTCACTCCCGTCAATATTCCCATATACCGCCCGCAAGGGTTTGAGCGCCGCAAGTTTATCCGTCACTTCGGGCGTACCAATATCGCCGACATGCCAAATCTCGTCGCATTCCGCGGCGTACTTGGCATAACGGTCGTCCCAATACGAGTGGGTGTCGGAGAGGAGAAGAATACGTGTCATGTTGAAAGGAGAACGAATATTATATTTTAGGCAATGATATAACAATTGTCCCATTACCACAGACCCCTCCGCCCTTTGGGCACCTCCCCTAACTTTGGGGAGGAATTTTATATACTTCCATTCGCTTGTTTTTCCTAATTGGAAAGTCCAACGAGGTAGACCAACTAAATTGTCCCCCAAAGTTAGGGGGACGAGCAGCTATGCTGCGGAGGGGGTCTGTTAAAGTTCTTGGGCAACTCCTATATTATTGCCTTATTTTTATTACTAAGGGTTATTGTATACCCAAAAGCACTACTAAATTTCAAACATGCGAGTTTGATAATCCCTACCATAATCTCGATTACATTCAACTATTTGCTTACCATTATAGTAAGCATATTGTAAACAATTTGCAGAAATATCAAAGGTACCATTTTGACTCACAGAAAAATAACATCTCTTATTGGAACTTAGGAACTCTCTCCTTCTGTGCATCTTACCTTGATTCCCCATTGGACTATGTATGGGATTAAATATCAAATCGGTTTTATTTAATATTTTATTAAAACGATTCTGTAAATCAGAACGATGCTCTAATCGGAAAATGGGTTGATTACCTTGACTCTGCAAATTCTTTATAATATTCAATTCCCCACATTGAAGTATTAAAATATTTTTACCGTTAACCGACAAAAAACGCTTATCCTCTAATTCTTGTATAAACCGTTCCGCCAACGCTTCATTACGATTAATTTCTTGACTCGTTGCGAACAACTGATTCGTAAATAGATTCACAATTTTTCCTTTCCGTATTACAACCAATCCGTTGTCACGTGAAACATCAACATCTCTGTTTGTATTCTTAATTTCAAATAACACAAACACTTTCTTATTAATTATTTGAGCTTGAAAGGTAGATATTTCGTCCTCTCTTATAACTGAGCACCCACAGAATAAAATAATATCGGAGGAAGATTCATTAATCTTCTCAATGACTAAATTCTTACGCTTCAACGCACTTACCTCCGTACGCAAAGACACCAATTCTATTTTCATCGGAATTACTGACCACTTCTACAAATTCATAATACAGAGGAGGAAAAATATCTTTCTCTCCTGAGAGAATATTCCTCATTTCTCCTTTCTCATTTCTCCTTTCAAAACTACTCCCCCCAGCTGGCGCGCTCCAAACTTCTGTATCCCACTGCTTCGGCAATGTGGTGACTTTGGACTTGAGGAGCGCCCTCGAGGTCGGCAATGGTGCGTGCCACTTTGAGAATGCGGTTGTAGGCACGGGCAGAAAGGTCGTGCTTACGGATAGCGGCGCGCAGGAGTTGTTCACCTGCGGCGTCGGGAGTGGCGAAGGTGTTGATTTGCGCGTCGGTCATTTGGGCATTACAATGCACTCCCTTGCTGTCCTTAAAGCGTTCCGCCTGAATGGCACGCGCCTTCTCGACACGCTCACGGATTTGCGCGCTGCTTTCTCCCGCTGGCGCCTTCGTGAGTTCGTCAAGCGAAACGGGCACTACCTCTACGTGCATATCCAATCGGTCGAGGAGCGGACCGCTAATCTTATTCTTGTAGCGCTGCACCTGACCGGGGGTGCAATCGCAACGACGCGTGGGGTGATTATAGTAACCGCACGGACAAGGATTCATCGCTGCCACAAGCATAAAGGAACAAGGAAGCGTGGCACGGTATTTGGCGCGCGAGATATTGATGACGCGGTCTTCAAGTGGTTGGCGCAAGGTTTCGAGCGCCACTTTCGAAAATTCAGGCAACTCGTCCATGAAGAGCACACCGTTGTGCGCCAAACTAATTTCGCCGGGTTGAAAACTTGCTCCCCCTCCGATGAGTGCGACATCCGACACCGTGTGGTGCGGAGCACGGAAGGGGCGACGCGTAATCAACGAAGTGCCTGAAGCAAGGCATCCCGCAATGGAATGGATTTGCGTAGTTTCCAGACTTTCGGCAAGCGTGAGGCGCGGAAGGATGGAGGGCATGCGCTTCGCCATCATGCTCTTCCCGCAGCCTGGAGCGCCGATGAGCATAAGGTTATGTCCGCCCGCGGCGGCTACCTCGAAGGCGCGCTTCACATTCTCCTGACCCTTTACCTCACTGAAATCGTAGGGACACTCCGTCTGTGCTTGATAAAACTCTTCTCGCGTGTTGACAATAGTCTGCTCCAGCGTGGGTTCGCCACTTAAAAAGGCGATGACCTGGGTCAAGTGATTGGCACCAAAAACCTTCAACTGATTGACTACCGCCGCTTCGCGCACATTCTCCTCGGGCACAATCAGACCTTCAAACCCTTCTGCACGCGCCTTGATAGCAATGGGGAGCGCACCCTTGATGGGGCGAATAGAACCGTCCAATCCGAGTTCGCCTACCAGCATATACTTGTCAAGTAGGTCCGTGGGCATAATATTCCCTGCAGCAATCATACCGATAGCCACAGGAAGGTCAAATCCCGTCCCCTCCTTGCGCACATCTGCAGGGGCAAGGTTTACTGTTGTCGTTTGCGGCTCACGCAAATAGATTTTAGAATTCTGAAGCGCCGCCGTAACACGCGAACGACTTTCACGCACGGCGTTGTCGGGGAGACCCACCATGATGAAATTCGTTTGTGCTGATTTTGCCGTATGTACTTCTACCGCAACAGAGAGTGCCGTGAGTCCGTTGACAGTAGCAGAATGCGTTTTAACAAGCATAAGTTTGAAATATATTATTAGGTGTTAAAGGCTTAAAAGACTATGCTTGGGACTTCATCCTCTCAAAATCTTAAGACCTTTAACCTGAAACCTTAAGACCTTAAAACCTCATAACCTCCCCTAAACAATTAAAGGAACTGCTATTTCAACAATTCCTTTATTGTAGCCTCCCAATCCTTGGGGAGCACATCGCGTTTGAGTATGACTCCGTTTTTATCCGCAGCGATGAAAGTAGGCATTTGGCGCACTCCGAATGTGGATACAAGAGGAGACTGCAATGCTTGCTGGTCGCAGATGATGGGTGCGTGCACTGTGTCGTATTTCAGGTAGCGCTGGCAATCGATGCGTGAGAGGTCGAGCGATACGAGCAGGAAGTTGACATCCTTGCCATGCTCCCTTTGTAAATCGTCGAGGTAGCGCAAATGCTTGCGCATGTCCCTCACCCATGTTGCCCACAGAATGACAACTGTGGGTTTACCCTCAAACTGTGTGTTTGTAAGCGTGTCGCCTGTGATGCTGATTTCCTCGAAAGTCGGAATTTTTTGTCCTACTGCACAGAGCAGTTGAGGCGTAAAGCGTACGAGCATTCTGCGCAGGAGTTCGTTTTCGGGTTGCGCCACTGAAAGGGTGTCGAGCAGGGGTTGTGCTTCGGCGTAAAGGGGATTTTCGGCCTTCACAAAGTATTCGCGGAACACCGCCACGGCAGCCTGCGTCGACACATTGTCGTAGATAAACTGCTGTGCGGCGAGGCGCTTTTCGCTGTCTCCCTTGCCGTTGGTGGCAAGGCGGAACTCGGTGAGCAGTTCATTCTCCTTCGTACCCTTGATTACCGTTTCCGAAAGGTTAGAAGCGTCAGCCACGAGTTCAACCTCCTTACCGGGTTCGGCAATGAGAAGCATTTCTGAAAAGTTGGGAAATAGCAAGGTCAAGACTTCGGGGTGCGAAAGTTTACGCTCGTAGGTAAACTCGTTGCCTCGTACTCGAATGGTGTCGACACGAGAATTTGCACTTCCTTCCGCATAGACGTAGAGGTCTACTTGCTTTACGTTTTTAATGATACCCTCCAACACCATAACATTGTCATCGTTGTAGCATCCAACGAAGGTCATGAGGATTAAGAGGAGGAAAAGACTGTTTTTTTTCACTGCAAGGAGAGGATTTGTTCGATAATATCGCGGTTGTTTGCCAAGCGGGGCACCTTGTGTTGCCCACCTAATTTGCCCTTGCTCTTCAACCAGTCGTTGAAAAGGTTAGGTCGCGCCACGACAATCTCAAGGGGTTGTAGCGTAAGGTCTTTGTAGCGCTTGGCTTCGTAGTCGGAGTTGATGCTCTGCAGACTTTCGTCGAGCAACTTTGAGAATGCCGAGATGTCAGAAGGTTCGCGGTCAAACTCAATTACCCACTGGTGGCGACACTTACCGTCGTTGTCCATAAATACTGGGGCAGCGGTGTATTCCTTTACCACAGCGCCCGTAGCCTTACAGGCCATGTCGAGTCCCTTCTCGGCATTGTCTACAATAAGTTCTTCACCAAAGGCATTGATGAAGCACTTGGTGCGACCAGAAATGATAAACTTATAAGGATTTGCCGAAGTAAACTTCACAGTATCGCCAATCTGATAGCGCCAAAGGCCGCAGGTGGTCGAGATAAGGATGGCGTAATTCTTGCCTGCCTCAACCTTCCACAAAGGTACGACATGGCCTTCGGGATTGTCGAGATGCTCGAGCGGAATAAACTCGTAGAACACCCCATAGTCCAACATGAGAAGCATAGCCTTGTCAGCGGGGTCATTCTGAATACCAAAGAAGCCCTCGGAAGCATTATACGTTTCCATATAGTGCATCTTCGCACTGGGAATAAGGCGTTCGTACTGTTCACGATAGGGCGTGAACGCCACACCTCCGTGGAAGAACACTTCAAGGTTGGGCCACACTTGATCCAAATTCTCCTTGCCCGTAATTTCAAGCACACGATGAATCACAGCCATCATCCAAGAAGGCACACCCGAGATGTTTGTGACATCCTTGTCCTTTGCATATTCCGCAATAAGGTCGCGCTTTTGCTCAAAGTCGGAGAGCAGCGCCACTTCCTTCTTGGGAATGCGGAAGAAGTTGACTGCTGGGCTGATGTTCTCAATAAGAATTGCCGAAAGGTCGCCCACGAGTGAATCCTTTGTGTCGTAATTGGGCGCGTGACTACCACCGAGGATGAGCGCACGGCCGTCAAAGATGCGGCTCTTGGGATTGTTGCGCAGGTAAAGGGCTACAACATCGGCACCACCCTTATAGTGAGTGTCCTTCAAGTAAGCCTTGCTCACGGGGATGAACTTACTCTTATCGTTGGTCGTACCCGACGACTTTGCATACCACTTCACGCTGCCTTTGCAGAGAATGTCCTTCTCGCCATGGCGCATGCGGTCGATGGGTTCCTTAAGCGTTTCATAATCATTGAGGGGCACGGCTGCCGCAAAGTCTTCGTACGACTTCAGATCGGCATAACCGTATTTCTTCCCCCACTCCGTCTTCGCCGCATTCTTGATAAGGCGCGCGAGAACGGCACGCTGGATTTCTTCAGCGTGGGTAAAGTATCGGTCAATCTTTTTGGCGCGGCGCAACAGGGCGGGACGCGCGAAGGAGGTGAGATTCATTGTTTCAAGTATGGATTTTGAGAAAATAATACGGGAGATAATTTAAATTCCAAAGGAGAAAATTTAAAATCCAAAGGGAATTGTTTTTACGGCTACTCAACCACTTCCTTAAAGGTGCTTGTTGGAATGCCCGCACCGTTAATTAAGTTGGCGTCAGTAAAGGGTTTCCAACCGTAGCGCACACCGACGGGATTCTTCACCGCCTTTGCGCTCACCTTAATCTGGTTGCCCTTGATTTCTGCGGTAGCGGGATGATAGATTCCGTCGGCTCCTGCCACTTCAAAACCACGAAGGGGAGCGCCGTCGGCAGTCTTCATGCCCTCTGCGTTTGCAAAGTTAATCAAAATCGCAGTGCCTTTCACCTGAATGCCGGTACATTTTGGGCCTTCGGCCACAAGTTGCTTGCCAAAGCTGTTTCGGAGCGCTTGAAGGGCAAGTCGTTGTCCGACGGGGCGCTTGTTTCGCGGATGTACGTCAGTTTCGTGTCCGAGGTCGCTACTTACTGCCATCCAAGTGTAGGGCAATGTTTCGGCAAGGCGACGCTGACTGTCGCGGAAGTGGGGCCAAGAATGGCGGGGCGCAATGCTGCTGAGCTGCACGAAGTAGAAGGGCAAATTAGGTTCGTTAAAATAATTGCGCCAACTCTTTTCGAGGAGCGTAAAGAGCTGTTCGTGGAGTTCCACATTATGAGCGTTGCTCTCACCCTGGTACCAAATCACACCCTTTGGGTTCAAGCCCTTCAAGGGGCGCATACCCGCATCAAAAAGGTAGTGAGGCATGAAGGGATGACGCTGCAAGGGCATTTTGCTTGCCGCCACATTGCGCTTTGCTCTGCCACGCGCCCAATCCTGTCCGAAGTCGCCCTCCGTCCAGCGGTAAAGCACTTGCGGGAAGTCGAATTCAAGCGTACGGCGGTCAATCCAGCTTTCCGTCGTTGAACCTCCCACGGCATTAAGTACGAGACCGACATGCACACCAAGGCTGTCTGCCAAAGTCTTTCCGAAGTGGTAAGCGATAGCCGAGAAATCGCCAGCCGCTTCGGGCGAACAGAGTTCCCACTTTGCGGGATAGAAATATTCCAATCGGTTAACCTTTTCACAGACTTCCACCGACCACTCATTGTCGTAGGTGTCGGTGATGCCACGCATATTGTAGAAGTGGAGCAAGGGCTGATTCGCCGCCGCTTCACAGTCTTCCTTCGCCGTCGTGCAGTTCTTCAAGCGCCACTCCATGTTGCTCTGTCCCGAGCACACCCAAATGTCGCCCATCCACACATTGTTGATTTCAATCGTACGCTTCTTGGTGCGCACCGTGAGCTTGTAGGGACCACCTGCAGGCATCTCGGGAAGCGTAACCTCCCACTGTCCTTGCGCAGAAGCGTAAGCCTTGCCCTTCTTTCCGCCCAACGACACGTCAACACGCTCACTGACATCCGCCGTTCCCGAAATGCGAATCGGCTCGTCGCGCTGAATGACCATATTGTCGGAATAATACGCCGGGAGTTTCACACCGCCGAAATCACCCGTGATGTGCTTATACACCTCCTGCGCCAAAATCAAAGCGCCATCCGCATTGGGATGCAACCCATCGGGGAAAAGGTCATAGCGTGCGTGGAGCGGAGCAAAGAAGTCGATAAGCCCCACACCCGTAGCCGCAGCCACCTGCTCAATATGCCCCTGAATTTGCTCATGCCAGTCGCGCGTGCCACTCTGGTAGCGACGGTGGTCGTGAGATATGGGCGTCATGCGACAAATCCACACTTTCGCCTCGGGATTTGCCACCTTGAACGAATCAATAAGGGCGATGTAGTCCGCATTAAACTCGTCGCGGAAGTTAGGCCAGTTGCGCGGGTCGGTATCATTAAGGCCAAGGTGAATCACCACGATGTCCGCCTTAAAGTCTATCGCCTTGCGGTATTCAGGCACCTTCACATAGGGACGATGTCCCTTGCGGAGCAGCGTAGAACCCGAATGTCCGAAGTTTTCCACCTTATAGCCGTCGCCAAGCATAGATTGCAAGCGCACGGGGTAGGCCTTTTCAGCACGGTCAGGGATTCCCATACCATACGTTACGCTATTGCCCACGCACGCCACGCGAATCGTGTCGGCAGCAAAGGAGGCGCACACGCAAAGGGTGAACAAAGTGAGGAGGGAAAGAAGTTTCTTCATGATTATCTTCGTTATGAATGATTGACATACGGAGGGCGCGCTACGCACCTCCCATGTTGTAAAAACTATTCGGCAGTTATTTTAATTTATAAGGGAGATAATTTAAACTAACTCCCTTATAAATTCTACGACAAACCTTTCACTTTAGCCAACAAGGTTAAGCCCCGCGTCCCGCCGCCGTAATGAGGTGGGCAAGTCGGTCGTTAAAGTCCGCCTGGCTCATCAAATCTTCAAGAGTAATGTGCATGCGGTAACACCAATAGTGATGCGGGTTCGCAGGTATGTTGATGCGCTCCGCATGTGGGTTGGGGTAGCGCAAGTTTTCGTCTATCGAGAGCCAATCTTGCCAAGCGAGCACCGTGAGAAGCGAGGGCGCTTCAAGGTGGCGTTGCACGACTTCTGCGCAGAGGTCTGCCGTAGCCACCGCAGGGCAATCTTCGCCGTGTCCGAGTTCTGTGTGGAAGAAGCGACGGGTGAGCGTAGCATCTTCTTCCCACCATCCGCGAAGCGTAGACATATCGTGTGTAGAAATAGTGCTTACGGCGCGGTAAGGATACTCCCAAACATGGCCAAACTCACACGCGGGGTCTTTCGGCATGCGCTGAATTTCGAGGCTCATGATTTGAAGTTGGTTCATCACCCAAGGCACGCAGTCGGGCACCATACCTAAATCTTCGCCACACGCCAACATGGGCGCGGCGGTCAGGAGTGCAGGCAATTTCTTCATCGCTTCGCCGTACCAGAAGGCATTGTGGCGGCGGTAGAAGTAATCGTCGTGCAAGCGCTTGAAGGCTTCGCGCTCTTGCCAGTTGAGGTGGGTGTAGGCAGGGGCTGTGTGTCCCAAAATGCGGGGATGATATTTGTCGGCCGCCTTACGGTCGGGCACGAAGAGCACATTGTTTATCAAGGCATAAAGACCCTGTTGCATCTCTGTCCAATTCTCAAGGTCGTAACCGTCGGTAGGCACCAACGCCTGCACTTTGCGTTGCGTGTTGCAGCAGTCTTTCAACTGCCAAAGCCCATCTTCTCCCGCCACCAAGAAATGTTCGCGCACATAAGCGGCATGGTCGTGGAAGGTAGCGTCAATGAGGGCGTCGTCGATGAGGGGTTGCGTCATGCGTTCGGCACTGAAGGGCACGCCATACCCTTCAATTTCTGCCACCGACATAGGCAGTGCGGGTACAAACTGACCGAGCATGCCCTGCACGGAATGTGTGGGGATTTCCCAAATGCGGAAGAAGCCCAAGATGTGGTCGATGCGGTAGGCGGTGAAGTATTCTGCCATTTTGCCGAAGCGGCGTTGCCACCAAGCGTAACCGTCTGCCTCCATAACCTCCCAGTCGTAAGTCGGGAATCCCCAGTTCTGCCCATCAGCCGAGAAGGCGTCGGGCGGCGCTCCCGCCTGTCCGTTCATGTTAAAGTAATGGGGTTCCACCCACGCCTCAACGCTGCAACGGTTAATGCCTATGGGGATGTCGCCTTTGAGAATCACGCCCTGCTCTTGGGCATAACGACTCACATCGCGGAGCTGGATGTGCAGGAGGTACTGCAAGAAGCAATAGAACGCCACATCGGGATTGTTCTTCGCCAGGCGCTCCACCTCTTCCTTATTGTAAACGGAATAGTTCTGCCAATCGCGGAAATCAGACGTGTTATTCTGGTCGCGAAGATACGAGAAGGCGGCATAAGGCACGAGCCAGTGGGCATTCTCGCGCATAAATTCGGCATAGTCCTTGGTTGCGGTAAAGGTTTCGCCCTTCGTGTCGAAAAACTCACGCAAGTAGCGACGCTTCTGCGTGTTTACCTCTACATAATCCACCTCTGCCAAAGCATTGAGGGCGTTAAAGCGGTGCCAATATGCGGTTTCGGCCTCCTTATCATCGAGTCCGCCGAGCTGGCGTAGGTCGATGTACATGGGATGGAAGGCATAAATCGAAATGCTGTTGTAGGGGTACGAGTCAAGAGGCGAATGTGTAGCCGTAGTGTCGTTGATGGGGAGAATTTGAAGCACGCGCTGCTTCGTCTGCAAGCACCAGTCGACCATCTTTCTCAAATCGCCAAAATCACCTACGCCCTGGCTGCCCTCACTACGGAGTGAGAACACAGGGATTGCCGTTCCCGCCACGCGGATTCCCGTAGAGGGGAAATACACTTCCATTTCCTTCGTGTGGCGGTACATGGCGCCGTCGATATGGGGCAAGTAGAGGCGACGGTTCTCGCCCCCCTCCCATTCTGCCACCTCGAGCGAACCGCGCTTCAAGGCAACAAACTTATAGGCTCCGGCATCGGCAAGGTCGTCTGCGTCAATCACGGCATGCCAAATGTTGGGCTGCACCTCCGTCAACTGAAGCGCCTTTTGAGGCACCCAATTGCCGAGCAGTTTTCCCTCGCCCACCATCGTGAGCACCTGATTCTTCTTACTGATGCAAGGACAATAGACGCGCACGACAATACCAGAGGGTTGCTCTGCGGGAATGGGTTTTGCAGGCGCCACTTCCTGGTTGGAGAATGCCGAACTAAAGAGGTAAGAAGCGTAGGGCAGGTCGCGCCAAGAGTCGCTCATCATGTAGTGTGCACCCACCTGCTTTGAGAGGCGGAAACTGTGGGGCAAGCGTCCCAATTCTGTGCGCACCACCTGCGCACCGCGGCACACCACATAGCGATACGACACCATCACATTGCCCCCGAGCGTTACATCATAAGTACCCGCCCAGTGCTCGCCGTCGTCCGTAGACAAAAGCAACGGAGCTTCAAGCCCCTCAAGCATTACGCCAAGCTGCTCACCCGCCTCCGTGCGGTAAGCTATTTTAAACGTCAGTTTCATAATCGAAAGTATGAATAGTATTCAGTATTCGGAACGCATGACGCTGCACGCATTCCCGTGATGGCAAAGTTAATATTTATTAGCGAGCAAGGCGTATTCTTGTCGGTGAAAAATGCCGAAAAATGCAAAATAAATACCGTGTTAACAACTGTTAACGCATTTGCTTTTCGCTCTGAAATTTCGTATCTTTGTACTACGGAAGTGGAGATAGCCCTAAACATCAGGGTTATCTCCACTTTTTTCGTTCACAAGGTTACTTATCGGAGCGCAAAAATAAGTATTATCGTTTTTTCAAGGTTACTTATCGGCGCCACAAGGTAACTTATCGCACTTTCGAAAACAGATATTGTTGCGATTTTGAGTATGCTGAACGTTAATATTTGTTAAAGTTTTGAATGAAAAATGCGGAAAAATGGGCAGGGTGGACAAAAAGTAGGATGAAACCTCTGTAATTACATGATTTCCATATCTTTGTAGAAATTATCATTGATATGCTAAAAAAAATGCTTTTATTGTAGTTCTTCTAAAGTAGTTAAGAATGGCTTGAGAGGACGCA
>JBGVGJ010000073.1:0-1860 GCA_045121635.1 Alloprevotella sp.
ATCGGAACTTATGCAGGAGTTGACGGCAGCGGCATACCTACCGGGGCTAAAATCACGCTGCAGTATAACGCCGGAGACATAGAGCTGGTACTCGGCAGCGGGACAACCGAAACACTGATCGCGGCTGCAGATGTAGTGGTAAATCAGTGGTACCATTTCTGCATTGGCTGTGCGCTCGACGCCCCAGCCGAAGAAAGCACCTACGAGGTCAAGATTGACGGCGTATTGATAACCACGGTAACCGGAGCCACAACGGATTACGAACTGGGAATTATAGGCGTTCTGGGCACTGACCTGCATGCATGTGATGAGTGCGGAATTAAGAACATCCGCCTCATTACCGATGATGATTATTTTGTCGGCAGGACGGCGCTCAATCAGGCTTTTAAGGATGTGAAGGGGTATGTGGATGCAAACGGTCCTAGAGATGGTACGCTCACAATTCAGAAAAATAGTACTACTATAGGTACATTTAGTGCAAATCAGGAAACTAACGAAACAATTAACATTGTAGTTCCTGATGCTTTACCTACCGGGTCCTATATTCAGTTTGCAGGTAGTCAAGCACCTGCTGGATTCTTAGTATGTAACGGCGGTAAAATTTCAAGAACCACTTATGCCAAATTATTTGCGGTTATAGGTACAACCTATGGAAGTGGTGATGGTTCAACAACTTTTAATCTACCTAATCTTACTGATAGATTTTTGCAAGGTAGTACAACAAGTGGTACTGTTAAAAATGCAGGGTTGCCTAATATTACGGGATTAGTGGTAAGGGTTTTGCGCGGCGCTTATGGTGCTACTGGTGCACTGCAAGAAGGTAGTCCTGGTGGTGAGGCTGTCCAAGCTGGCGGTTCTGGCGTAAACTCAACCACAATAACCTTTAACGCCTCCGGCTCCAACTCTATCTACGGCAATTCAGGTACAGTACAGCCACCCGCACTTACTTGCTTAATCTGTATAAAATACTAATGTATAAAATACTAAGGAGAGACTAATGAAATTCTATCTATACGACGAAAAAACAAAGCAATTCATTAAAGAGCAAGAAGGATATTTAGACCCTTTAGAAACCAAAGCCCAAGGTAAAAATATATACATTGTTCCTCCTTTTTCTACCACAGAAAAGCCAGATCTCACAAGCTTGAAAGACAATGAAATTCTAGTTTTTAAGGGCGACAGGTGGCAGATAGAACAAGAATTTTATGTAGGTAAGATTGTAGATTGTCAAGGTGAACGTGTGCGCAAATATGTTACCGACAATGACCTCACTTTTGAAAAATGCGATGAGGGTTTTAAGATTGTAGAAAAGCAAATTAAAGAAAAAACTCTTGAAGAACTAAAAGAAGATAAACACGCAGAACTTAAAAGCATTATGCAGACCCGCAGAAATGCGATCCAGGTGGAATTTGACGGGGACACGTTCGACGCTAACGGGAGCGCTCAGGAAAATATGGTCGTGCTGCTAAAGGCTTTTGACCTGGGAGCCCCGGCGGTGCAGATCAGATCTGCAACTGAGGTAACACACACATTTGATAAAGACGCATGCCAGCAGTTAAGCCTTGTGATGCTCCAGGCGGTGCAGGCGCTCTACACAGAATACTGGGGGCTTAAAAACCGGCTCGCTGCATGTGAAACCGTTGCAGAGGTGGAGGCCATAGCCTGGCCGGAGGCCGGTAAGTGATTGAAACAGCCTTATGGGGCTTATCCCTGCTCATAACCGCCGCGGTGTGCTTTTGGGTAGGCGTCGGCGTGGGACGCGGTGAAAGCGTGCCGCGTGATAAAATTATGGAAATCTGCGACACTTGCCCGGGACGGAGGGAGAAGTACAGGAGGAACAATGCCGACAGCAGACTGTAG
>JBGVGJ010000074.1:0-4564 GCA_045121635.1 Alloprevotella sp.
TATAATAGAGTTACCACATTAAGGAGAATCATTACAGCCCTATCAAAAATTCAGGTGCAAATTTCATCCCTACAATAAGTCCAAGCCTCCTTCATTTTTCCTCATTTTTCGCTCAAAACTTTAACACATATTAACATTCGCGCTACTCAAAATCGCACCAATATCTATCTTCGGGAAAACGATAAGTTACATTGTGGCGCCGATAAGTTACCTTGTAAAAACGATAATACTTATTTTTTACCCTTAATAAGTAACCTTGTGAACAAAAAAAGTGGAAATAACCCTGATGTTTAGGGCTATCTCCACTTCCGTAGTACAAAGATACAAATTTTTGGGGCGAAATGCAAATTGGTTAACACTTGTTAACATGGTTATTATTCTGCATTTTTCGTCATTTTTAGGGTATCATTCCATCAGAAACTTTGTATGGAGCAACTGCTATATTATCGTTTAACTCTATACATCTTTTTACAACAAAAGAGGGCATGCCGATTGGCACACCCTCTCACGATATAAGTTTGTTTAGGCATTAGTCAGATGGTTATTCGTAAAAACTACTACCGGCACGGCAGTAGGCTACGAGTTGGAGGTCAAAAATAAGGGTTGAACCTCCACGGAGTATAGAACTCACATCTGAATTTCCGTACCCCATCTCTGCAGGCATATACACTTCCCAGCGGTCGCCTACATGCATATTTTGGAGCGCCGTAGTAAAACCGTCTACGGTATTGCTCACAAGGAGACTTGTGGGTTGTGCAAACTCAGGATGGAAAACCTCTACTGGATCACTATAAAGTCCGCTGTGGTCAAACACACGACCGTTGGGATAATTCTCAGTAGCCATTGTTCGACCAATATAGTTAACGCGCACGGAATCGGTATACAAGGGACATCCAGGTCCCTCACCACGCTCAATAACCTTTACACAAATAGAGTCGGTGGTGGCAACAACAGAATTGTCATTCTTGAGGTACGTGCGATATACGCGCCAGTCACAGTGGTCCTCCCAATCTGCACCATACGCAGCCTTTGCTTCAGCGATAGCAGTTCTGGCCTCACGAAGTTTCTCCGTGAAGTAAGTTGTGTTACGCTGCGCCCAGTTGTAATAATCCAGGTCGGGCGTTTCTTCCTCCGAACATGCCGTAAGCACGGGTAGCGCGAGGAAGATGGCGAGGAGGTAAAAATATAGTTTTCGCATTATAGAGGGGAGACTTGATAGAGTACAGAGTACAGAGTACAGAGTATAGCTAATAGAGTACAGAGTACAGAGTACAGCTAATAGAGTACAGAGCTGTTTGGTGAATACTAAATAAGCGCAGCGTAGAGTCGCAGAGTGCAGAGTAACAACGTCTGTAGCTACAGGGATATGGTTAATCCGCATGGTAGTTGTACTCTGTACTCTATACTCTGTACTTTATAATTTACTTAATCTTCTTCAAGAGTGAAGTGATGCTCACCTTGTCTTCAATAAGACCGCGGAGGTCGCTAATCTTCACGCGAGTTTGCTCCATTGTGTCGCGGTCGCGGAGGGTTACGCATCCGTCTGTGAGGGTGTCGTGGTCAACAGTTACGCAGAAGGGAGTACCAACGGCGTCCTGACGGCGGTAACGCTTACCGATAGAGTCCTTTTCGTCGTACTTACAGTTGAAGTGGAACTTGAGGTCATCGATAATTTCGCGTGCCTTTTCGGGAAGACCGTCCTTCTTAACGAGGGGCATAACTGCAAGCTTCGTGGGAGCAAGTGCTGCGGGAAGCTTGAGAACTACGCGAGTTTCTCCGTTCTCAAGCGCTTCTTCCTGGTAACTGTGACACATCACAGAGAGGAACATACGGTCTACACCGATTGAAGTTTCGATCACATAGGGAGTGTAGCGTTCGTTGAGCTCGGGATCAAAGTATTCAATCTTCTTGCCAGAGTACTTTGCGTGCTGTGAAAGGTCGAAGTTCGTACGGCTGTGAATACCTTCTACTTCCTTAAATCCGAAGGGCATGCGGAATTCTACGTCGCTGGCAGCATTAGCGTAGTGCGCGAGCTTTTCGTGGTCGTGGAAGCGGTAGTTTTCAGCGCCGAAACCAAGAGCCTGGTGCCAAGCCATACGCGTATTCTTCCACTGTTCGAACCACTGGAGTTCTGTGCCGGGCTTTACGAAGAACTGCATTTCCATCTGTTCGAATTCGCGCATACGGAAGATGAACTGACGTGCTACGATTTCGTTACGGAAAGCCTTACCGATTTGTGCGATACCGAAGGGAATCTTCATGCGGCCTGTCTTCTGCACATTGAGGTAGTTTACGAAAATACCCTGAGCTGTTTCGGGGCGGAGGTAGATTGTAGAAGAACCTTCAGCAGTAGAACCCACTTCAGTCTTAAACATAAGGTTGAACTGACGCACGTCTGTCCAGTTGCGTGTACCGCTGATGGGGCAAACGATTTCTTCGTCGAGGATAATCTGCTTGAGTTCGTCGAGGTCGCTGGCATTCATTGCAGCAGCAAAGCGTTCGTGGAGCGCATCACGCTTCTGCTGATTTTCAAGAACGCGAGCATTTGTAGCGCGGAACTGTGCTTCGTCAAAACTTTCGCCAAAACGCTTCTGAGCCTTCGCAACTTCCTTTGCAATCTTCTCTTCGTACTTTGCAATAGCGTCTTCGATGAGAACGTCTGCACGGTAGCGCTTCTTAGAGTCGCGGTTGTCAATGAGGGGGTCATTGAACGCATCTACGTGACCTGAAGCCTTCCACACTGTGGGGTGCATAAAGATGGCGCTGTCAATACCCACGATATTTTCGTGAAGAAGCACCATGCTCTGCCACCAATATTGCTTGATGTTGTTCTTAAGTTCTACACCATTCTGCGCATAGTCATACACTGCGCCGAGACCGTCATAAATTTCACTTGAGGGGAATACGAAACCATACTCCTTACAGTGTGAAACGATCTTCTTAAATACATCTTCTTGTGCCATTGTATTTTGAGTTTTAGAATTACTTAGAGGGGTGCGCAGACTATCCGCGCACCATATTCTGTGCAAAAATAGTAAAAAACTTTCGTATGTCCTTATCGAAAACACTTTTTAGCAGAAATAACTCCTACGGAGGGGCTGATTTTCTGAAAATTCCGTATATTTGCAGAAGATAGTGCGCCCTAGTTGCGCCTATCGTTTAACTTGCAAAGCAGAAACAGACAATGACCATTGTAGAACGATTTTTGAAGTATGTAAGTTTCGACACACAGTCGGACGACGCATCGGGAGTTACTCCCAGCACAGCAAAGCAGTTTACCTTTGCTGAATATCTTAAGGAAGAACTCATTTCTATAGGTATGGAAGAGGTAGAACTCGACGAACTCGGTTATCTTTACGCCACCCTTCCAGCCAATACAGACAAGCCCGTACCCACGATTGGGTTTATTGCTCACATGGACACAAGCCCTGACTGCTCGGGCAAGGATGTCAAGCCCCGCATTGTGAAGAACTACGACGGCACAGACATTGTGCTCGACGCAGAAGCGGGTATTGTAACGACGGTTGAGAAGTTCCCCGAACTGCTCCAGCACAAGGGTGAAGACATTATCGTTACCGACGGTCACACCCTGCTTGGCGCAGACGACAAGGCCGGTATCGCTGAAATCGTTCAAGCCATGATTTACCTCATGGAGCATCCCGAAATCAAGCACGGCAAAATTCGCGTAGGTTTTAACCCTGACGAAGAAATTGGTCTCGGCGCCCACAAATTTAATGTCGAAAAGTTCGGTTGCGAGTGGGCATACACAATGGACGGTAGCGAGCTCGGCGAGATTGAGTTTGAGAACTTCAACGCGGCAGCTGCGAAGCTTGAATTTACAGGCGTCAGTGTGCACCCCGGATATGCGAAAGACAAGATGATCAACGCCGGACGCGTGGCGGCAGAGTTCATTAGCACACTTCCTGCCAAGGAAACTCCTGAAACCACTACGGAATACGAAGGTTTCTTCCACCTCCTTGCTATGGAAGGCGGTGTAGAAAAGGCCAGCGCTACCTTTATCATTCGCGACCATGACCGCCAAAAGTTTGAAGCGCGTAAGCAACAGATGACCGACCTCGTGGCGAAGTTCAACGCCAAGTACGGTGAAGGCGTGGTAAAACTTGCGCTCAACGACCAGTATTATAATATGCGTGAGAAGGTAGAACCGCAAATGCACATTATTGATACGGTGAAGCAGGCCATGCTCGACCTCGGAATTACTCCCCAAGTGCGCGCCATCCGCGGCGGTACCGATGGTGCACAACTTTCCTTCATGGGTCTCCCCTGCCCCAACATTTTCGCAGGCGGTTTGAACTTCCACGGACCTCACGAGTTCTTGCCCATTCCTAATTTGGAAAAGGCAAGTCAGGTAGTGGTAAAGATTGCAGAGCTGACGGCATTATAGAGTACAGCTAACAGAGTACAGAGTACAACTCCATCCGGGGCGTTATTATAGAGTACAACTGACAGAGTACAGAGTACAACTAATATAGAGTACAGCTGACAGAGTACAACTCCATCCGGGACGTTATTATAGAGTACAACTGACAGAGTACAGAGTACA
>JBGVGJ010000075.1:0-1750 GCA_045121635.1 Alloprevotella sp.
CAACGTAACATTCGCTGATCCTTACGAAACAGTTATTGGTGGTTTCGACACATCTAAGGTTGTTGCAGTTCTCAACGCTGCTGGTGACACTGTTACTACTGCTACAATGGAAGCTGTTCAGGAAGATGGTTGGAACACTAATGTTGCTAAGTTCACTCTTGAAACTGCTGTAACAGAAGCTGGTGAATACACATTCGTAATTCCTGCTGCTACTGTTTACAACGAAATGTTCTACGAATGGTCTGAAGACTTCGGTGTAGAACAGATGGGTGCACTTTACAATGCTGAAGTACGCATCGCTTACACAATCGTTGATCCCACTGGTATTAACAACATTACTGTAGACGGTAAGAACGACATCTACACTCTCGATGGCCGCAAGGTAACTAACGCTACTAAGGGTGTTTATGTAATCAACGGTAAGAAGGTTTACATCAAGTAATCCTACCGCTATGAACATCACGGTTAATCCTAAACCGTAGGATATATAAAATCCCCTGCAATCCGCAATGGAATGCAGGGGATTTTTGTGTGGGTGTGGAATATAGAGCGTATAGAAGCGTATAGAAATGATAGAGCGTATAGAATAATGGACGCCAGAGAAACTTATCTGCTGTCCTCAGTAGTGCTCTGTTGCACTGCTGCGATATTCCTTTTAAGTCCATCAAACTTTGCGCGCTTCACGGCACTACCTTTAAACAATGTTTTGTAGGAGTCTTCTGTTAAATTGTGCCAATCATTGGGAGTTTGGCGCAATAGGTTAGGAGCGGGATGGAATGCTTCACAGGTAGTGGCGGTGGCAAAGCGGTTGTGAGGACACACATCCTGACAACGGTCGCAGCCGTAAAAGCAGGGAGCGAGTGCTTTACCAGCAAATTCGGGTAACTCGCCACGATGCTCAATAGTAAGGTAGGATAAACAACGACGGGCATCCAGTCCGTGTGAAGCAGTTAAAGCCCGCGTAGGACAGGCATCTATACACTTCGTACAGGTTCCACAGCGATTCGGTTGCGGTTCGCAGTAGCGATCAACTGTTTCTGTTAAAATAAGCGTACCGATAAAGAAATAACTGCCTGCTTGCGGAATAATGAGTTGGGTGTTACGCCCCAACCATCCTAATCCCGTGCGATATGCCCAGTAATGTTCATCCACGGGGGCAGTGTCGCAAAAGGCGCGCCCAGGATTTTCATTACCTGTAAGTGCTGCAATTTTACTGAGAAAAGCGCGCAGTAGTTCTTTCATGACTTCGTGGTAATCACGCCCACGCGCATATTTGGAAATGGAATACCCCCCGTCAATAAATTCCTCCTCCGTAAAGTAATTGAGCGCTACGCACACGACACTTTTTGCTCCCTCTACAAGAATACTCGGGTCCAGTCGCTTCTCCAAATGCTGCTCTAAATAATGCATATCAGCATGCCGCCCGGCAGCCAGATAATCGTGCCACTGCGTAGCACGCCAGGATGCCACCGGACCAGCAGGGGCGCATCCGAAGCTGGTAAAACCTAAGGATGTGGCGATAGTTGCAAGTTGATTGTAGGAGAGCATGGTGTTGGATAATGATGTTTTGTGTAACAGCTGGATAGGATTAAAATTAAGGCAATAATATGACGCTGTGTCATAATGTGCAAACTGCTACGTTGCTCATCAATTTCGGATTTGGTCATGTACTTCAGTACACTCCCTTCATCCTTAATTTCAGCGCCTTGCATTTTACACATTCTTACCTAGCTAAAGAGGGTGTGCCGAA
>JBGVGJ010000076.1:0-16700 GCA_045121635.1 Alloprevotella sp.
GGGGAACCATATCCCTTATTGCGATTCATGCGATAACCATAAGTGAGACGGCGGCAAAGGTAAATATTTTTCTGAAATCGTGCAACACTTTCGGAATATTTTTGTATCTTTGCCCCAAAATTACGTCTCACTAAAAACAAAGGAACTATGAAAAAGGTATTATTTTTATTATTGATGAGTGTGTCGATGGCCATTCAGGCGCAAGACCTCGTTGATATGAACCGTAACTTTAATCTGAGTGGCAAGTGTGTACTATACACCAAGACCCAAGCACCACAACCAACTGATAAGGGCGACTACAGATGGGAACTAAAGAATTCGACAGCAACAGGCGAGAACTTCGTCACTCTTACGATGTATGATGCAGACGGTCATGCTTTCGATAGTGCTTCATTCCATGACGGCATCATCGTTTTTATGATGAAGAACGAAGAGGATAACACGAAGAGCATCTTTGTCGATGATGGTACATTCTCGCATCTGCGTATCTATGAGATAGAAAAGGACACCTACTGTGTACACCTCTATTCATCGCTGATAGCTGACTACCAATAACAACCACACACCACCACAACAAGGCTCCCACATCTGGAGCCTTTTTTTTATACCCATACACTAACCTCGGTAAACCCCCGACGCAGTTTCGCGGGGTTTGTGTATGGCAGATATATCAGGCGCATTTGAAGTTGACGGCATAGTCAGGCAGAAGCAGGAACTGGAGTCGTTGCTGATGAGCAATCCCGCAATGGAAAAGAAGGTGCAGGGGCTCATCCGCAAAGTATTGTTGACTGCCAGAAAGGAAATCAGCGACGCTGCAAGTGGAAAGATTAAGAACGACCCACAACAGGCTTACAAGGCCGTGAAATCGGCTGTGTATCGTCGCATCTTGGGCGGTAACGTCAGCATTTTGAACAAACGCAAGGCAGGAACCCGTGGACCCGTTCCGCCAGTATATCATGCACTCGAACACCGCACTAACAGCAAGGGCAACCATCGAGGCGGAAACCGCATGCCACGCTCACGTCGTACTGAAGACCTGCTGACATACCAGGGCAGCGACCGTGGCTTCATCCTTCGATTCCTGAATGCAGGTACAGAGGGACGTGAGTCGCGCGTCGGCAATCGTGGCAGTATAGCTGCCCGTGCATTCTTTGGCTCTTCATCGCAGAGGGCAATGGAGAAGGCGGCAGCACAACTCGACAATATGATTGAAGAATTGATAAGACAAGAAATATCGTAATATATGGCAAAAGGTGACATTATATCAAGACTAAAGCTGGAGAGTGGCGAATTTGACTCGAAGATCAAGCGAGCCAGTCAGGAGCTGATGGCCTACTCGCAGCACTGCCGCAAGACAGGTCTCGAAATGGGCTACGCCAACCGCGACGCCAAGGAGTTTGCCAAACAGCTGGGCACCATGTCAACCACGGCAACAACCGCACGCGGCAAGGTCAGCGAGCTGTCTGACGCTTTCGTCAATCTGAAGACGATGTACAACGCCATGACCGATGCCGAGAAGCAAGGTCAGTTTGGCAAGCAACTGGCGCAAAGTCTCGACCAGCTGAAGCAGCGCACGCAGCAGGCCATGCAGGAACTAAGCGACATCAGCAAGGAACTGCAAGGCGGTAGCACTGGCGGTGGCGGTCTCTTTGGCGGCGGCAAGCTCGACGGCATGTTGCAAGTCTTTGGCGGTAACCTGATGACCAAGGCCGCAGGCTTTGCCGCTGATTTCGCATTAGAGATTGGCAGCTGCGTGCAGCAGGGCATCGAGTTGGCACGTCAGGGCGAGGGCGTCCGAATCGCCTTCGAGCGTCTGGGACGTGGCGACATACTGGACGGACTGCGCGAGGCCACCCACGGCACCGTGACCGACATTGAGCTGATGAAAGCCGCCGTGAGGTTCAACGACTTCAAACTGCCCGTCGAAGAGTTGGGCACCATGCTCGCCTTTGCCCAACAGAAAGCAAAGGACACAGGGCAGAGCGTTGACTACATGGTTGACTCCATTGTAACAGGTCTTGGCCGTAAGTCGCTGATGATTCTTGACAACCTTGGACTGAGTGCTGCCGAGATCAAGGAGAAGATGAAGCAGACGGGCGACATGACCAAGGCCGTCGGACAAATAATCCGCGAGCAGATGGCTAAGGCTGGCGACTATGTGGAAACCGCTGCCGACCGTGCCACCAAAGCAGACGTAGAACTGAAGAATGCTATGGAGGAGTTGGGACGCACGTTCCAACCACTGACTGATGCAGGCACGTCGATGTGGACAACCCTTGAAACGGGTGCGCTGAAGTTCCTGAGCAGCGTTGGCAGTGTCATTGCTCAACTCACCGAAGCTGGGCGCATTGCCAAGCAATACGGCAATATGGGTGGCGGAGGCCGTGTTGGAAGTCAGATTGCAGCCTACAGCAACTCTACCAACAAAGAAGGCTACCGAAAGGCTGTCATTGCCAGTTACGAGTCACAGATAAACCAGCGCAACAGCGTCTTGGCGGGTCTCGACGCATGGCGAAAGGGCAACCGTAGTGCGGCCAACCGTGCCGCATTCGACAAAATGGAACAGTTTGGTGTAGGTCGTGGCGACGATTCCGTATTACGTGCACAAGTCGGTGCCCTGCGTAAACAACTTGATGAGTTTAAGCGTGGCACCATCGCAGCAGACAATGCGGCAAATGCAACGACCACGCCAACCACCACAAACCCGAAAAAGAACACAAAGACAGAACAGACCGAGCTCCAGCAGAACCAACAGAAGATTAACAACCTGACGCAGGAATACGTGAAGTTGGGCGACGAATCGACTGAAGCAGCCCGCAAGCGTCAGGAAGAGATACAGAAGGAAATCAAGTTACTCGAACAGCGCAACGGTCTTCTTGGTCTGCGTGCTGAGCAGGCACAAGGTCGATTGTTGCCTCAAACCATAGACCTCAATACCAATGGCGTGGCCAAAGGTAGCGGAATATTTGGCAAGGAAACGCAAAGTGCTCTTTCTAAGCCAACTCAGCTTTCTGATAAAGCAATGAAGGCCGTCGAGAAAAATATACAAAAACAGACAGACTTACAAGTAAAAGAACTGAAAGAAAAACAGAAGGAAGACAAAAGTCTGGCAACAGGACTTAGTCAACTTTCAGGAGGCTTTGGACAATTAGACCAAGGACTTGCCGCACTTGGCATTGACCTTGGCGACGGATTTGGCAGTGTTGTAAGCGGATTGCAAGGCATATCTTCCATCCTTATGGCTATTCAGACAATAGTATCAGCAATACAGGCCATTTCTGCCATAGACACTATTATCCCATTCGCAAATGGTGGATTGATAGGTAAGGCCGCTGGTGGTATGCTGATTCCTGGCAACTCGTTTAGCGGTGACAATCTGCGAATGCCTGTAGATGGCGGTCGTGGTTGGATCGGGGTCAATAGTGGCGAACTCATTCTCTCGAAGAGTCAGCAAAACAACTTGGCAAATACACTGGCGGGTGGCAACCGCGGAGCCTACGAGTCACAACCATACATCGACGGCGAGCAGATATTCCTCGGACTTCAGGCATACATGCGCAGAAGTGGAAAGGGTGAAATAGTAACAGCTAACAGATAGAATTAATTATGGCATACACAAACAGATGGAGCATCACCTTCAAAGATTTTGAAGAAACTACGCACACCATTTATATCCAACAGGACGGATGGGATGGTGATGTCACTCCTATAACGCCTGGTAGTACGCCCATGATGTGGGATGAGGACGACAATGACGACCTGACGAAGCGTGTACGTGGAAAGACTGGGCGTATAGAGGTGAAAGAAGAAAACTACGGCGACCTGAAAGACCTGTACCCATTGAATCCTATGAAGAACAGGTTAGTATGCGACAATGTATTCTGGGGATATATCAAAGCAGAGAACTCATCAAACGGATGGGAAGCAGGACCGCGCATACTGAAACTGAATATTCTGTCGCCATTGGCTCTGGCCTACGACATACCGATGCCCATCAACATGACACCAGGGTTGCGAGAAATGGGCAGTGTCATTCTGGACATCATGGACACAATCGGGTACACAACTATCACGATGGGTATCGGAACAATGTCTGATAACGAAAAGGGCGAATTTTTCCGTGGACAGATTAATAATACGCTGATATGTCCTTATGCCAACGACAAGGACTACCACTATGCCAATAATAACGAGGTGTTTGCACCTATCAGTATAGGTGAAATGATAGAGTACATCTGCGAGCGTCACGACCTCATCGCACATGATTATATCAACGGCGATGAACCTGGACTGCTTTTGAGCAGAATGAACTACTCAGGAGTGTATTACAGATGGCTGCGAGGTAACATCAGAGCAGGCGGCTCGTCATACGACATGGCTTCATGGGTGAACAATGGCAATACGCTGAAAGCACTGCTTGACGAGTTTACTGTTGCTGACAACAACAATACAGAGCAGCTCATCATGCCATGCAGCACTATTGACGTCACACACGAAGGAGAAAAGGGCGGAGACCTGGCAGCCCCAACAGAGCAAAGCCAATACGTCGAGTCGCAGGTGGCATACTACAACCTAACGCCTCGCGGAATATGGTTAAGCAATGCAAACCAATTTGTACGGCTTCACGGCGAAACGCTAAAGAAAGTAGGAAGCGAGGGGCACAACTTCGACGATTGGGAGGGAGTTGATGTGCTGGACGTTCAGCCAACAAGCGTGCTTGCAAGTAATACGCTGATGTTCTCGATAACGTTCTATCATATAGACCCGAAGAATGCCTATCAATTATACTTCAAATATAGTCACGAGAAAGAGGGATCACATGACTCCATATATCTTTCTGCCAGGGCAAAGAGCGGGTGGTTCCTATTCCAAAATGCGGCTGAGGATGTGAGGCCGGGTAATGTTTATCCCACATATAGCACTGAGCAAAAATACCTAACAGCAATAAGTGGCGGAATCAACGATGAAATGACATACGAGAAGACCATCCGCTGCGGATTGGTGCCAGATGAATATATCACTATCAATTTCTATGTAGGTTCACAAGACTTGCAGCGCTTGAAGATTTATGATATTCATCTTCAGGCCTACCCATCAGAAGGAAGTGGCTTGTCAGACAAATACGCAGAGCAGAGATTCGTGGAGCGTTATCCGCCTTGGAGTACTGGAGAAAAGAAATTGTTGCAATATGAACTTCGTCTGAATGAGACTTTCTTCAGCAACTACTATCATACTGACTTCGAATACAACAACGAGATTCCGTACTACTTGACAAATAGTCAACGACGCATACGCGTCACCGTCAGAAACGCATCAATCTCGAGCTTATGGTATCTATACAAATACTACATAGAATCGCAGGATTCGATATGGAAGTTGGTTGCAATAAGCTACGACGTAAGAAAGAATCTGTTCACACTGACTCTGCATAATAATATAGATTTCTAAAAAAATAAACGATTATGATCATACACGGAAGAAACTTAATAATAAAGGCAGGCGGCGTGGCAATCGCTGCCGCTAAGTCGTGCGACATCAGTGTACAGTGCGAAGAGATAGAGACAGCAAGCCCGTCAACTGGAGAGTGGCGCACAGCCATCACTGGCCGTAAGTCATGGTCGGTGAGCACCAACCAGCTCGTCACCAGCATCGTCATACCATTTTCGATGGTTGGAACCAGCGTGAGCCTGAATGTGAGCATAGAAGGGGAAGTTGGGTTGCCTTTTGGTGGATTCGTCGATAATGTAGAAGTTAGCGAAGAAGGTGCATACAATTCTATCGTTTGGGATAAGACCAGAAAAAAATTCTTATTTAAATATACGTCTCATTATACTGGTGAAGTGCACTACCACTTAACAACTTCTGGTCCATATGATATGTCAGGCTATACATCGCCAAGTGACGGCGACATGTTTTATTATCAAGGAAAGGTCTATACCTACTACAACGGCGACCTGCATGCAGAGAAGCTGACAGGCAATGCCAACGTAGTAACATGGCGCGTGACGGGCACCGTTGGAAACCTTGCACAAGGTTCATTCCAATTCAACGGCAACGGCGCGCTCACGCCTGCCAGCCTGCCGGCAACGACATAACGATACACACACACACACTTTACAGTTAGTAGTTTTTCATATTACATTGGTTAAGGATCGAAGGGCTGCGCAGTGATGCGCGGCCTTTTTTTGTTTTGGTTTGCCCGTTGGTAAACCCACAGCCGCTTTTTGTCGGAATAACAGAAACGAAACGATAAAAAGCATAAATCATGGAATTATTTGGAAGTAATTTTAATCTCTTTCGAAAACGGGAACAGCAGCGGGAGGTGGCGGCTCCTACGGGAACCATCACGACTACCGACCCGAACGACCCGAGCAACCAGCCGCAGAAGAGTGCGGACTGGGAGAGCAAGGTGGTGAATCCGTATGGCAGAAGGAGTCTGCTGGTGCCTGCGTGGTACAGGGGCGTGTCGCTCATCATGCAGACGATGGGGCAGATGCTGACGCAGTATCAGCGCATCAACAAGGATGGCGGCAATTTCGTCGAGGACAGATGGGGACCTAACGGCAAGTTGAACTACTTGCTTCAGGTGCGCCCGAACCCGCTGATGACTGCCTCGCAGTTGCAGGAACAAATCGAGTACCGCAAGATTTACTTTGGCAATGCCTACGTGTACATCGAGCGAGATGAATATGACGACCCGAAGGCTTTGTGGCTTTGCACGGGTGGCGGCTACAATCCGCTGACGGACATGTACACGCTGACGTACAACGGACAGCGCGGCCCTGTCATTCGTATGCAGACATCGAGCCGGAACGTGCTCCACTTCAAGAACGTGTTCCTGACCGACGACTACTACATGGGCATCCCGACGCTGGATTTCGCTTTCAAGGCTCTACAGATTGCTGGCACGGCTGACGAGCAAGCCCTCCAGGACGTAGCCAAGGGTGGTCGCCACAAGGTGCTGTTGCAAGAGCAGCAAGCCCCGAATAGCGGTGGAACTCGTGGACGTGCCAACCCGCAGGAGTTGCGCAAGACGGCCAAGCGGTTCGGTGAGGACTGGGCAGCGGGCGACGTGGTGATACTCGACAATGTGATGAATCCGCAGATCATCAGTCAGACGAGCCAACAGCTCCAGTTGCTCGAACAGCGGTCGTTCCAGGTGTCAGACCTTGCACGAATACTCGGAGTGCCGCGCATTATGATGATGGAGGACGCTGGCTCATCGTACAAGATGCCGGAGCACGCCACGCAGGAGTTCATGCTGCGAACCATCCAGCCGCGAATCCGCGAGTGGGAAGACGAACTGAACGCCAAGCTGCTGACGGCTGATGACTTCGGCAAGCGCAGAATACATGTGTGCGAACTCGCCCTGAAACGTCTCGACGCGAAGGGACAGGCCGAGGTGGACAAGTTGCAGTTAGAGACGGGTGCGGCTACGGTGAACGACATCCGAGCCAAGTACGACCGTCCCGCTGTGGAGAACGGCGACGAGCCTCTGGCAAGTGCGAACCTCATGACGCTGAAGGCACTCATGGCGAAGGGCGAAGAGGCACAGATTGGCGGCAGGCCACCGCAGGAACCACAACCTAACGACGGCGAGGGTGCCGAGGAAGGAGATGAGTAATGGCAGAAAGAACCTATACCATGCGCTGGTTGACCTTGGCTGACATCAAGGACCAGTTGCGCATTGAGCAGGACGATACGTCGCAGGACAAGTTGCTGACGCGCTACGGTGCAACAGCTGAGAACTTCACGCTGGGCTACCTTCAGCGCACGGAGGACGAACTGAAGGCGATGAACGACCGCGACCAGACACAGGTGCCGGATGACATCGTGAGTGCGTGTCTGTTGCTTGTGGATGCCTACTATCAGCATCGCGGCCCTATCTCCCAGCAGAACATGTACCTCATTGACTACGGCTACGACGCGTTGGTGATGAGATTTCGCAAGGGGACGTATTCATCGGTTGATGAAGAGGAGGACTAAGCTATGGCATACAGCACAGGCATGATGAACAAGCGTGTGACGGTAGCGAAACGCTATCAGGACACGCAGGAAACCTTCGGCAAGTCAGGACAGCCGAAGTACGAGATACTTGGCACGTTCTGGATGGGAGAGACGTTCACGAAGGGCGTGAAGGCGATGCACGAGGGGGCATTGGATGCTTACGACACGGTGATGTTCCGATGCAGGTACAACGCGAACATTGACCGCTGGTGTCTGCTGAAGTATCGTGGCAAGTGGTATCAGATCACGTCGTTCAACGAGGACTACCAGGAGAACCAGATTCAGATGACTGCGGTGGAGTTGGCGAATCAGCAGGTGAACATCGTGGAGCCGACGCCCGTCCCTGAGCCGGAAACGCCAGCAGTAAACCCAGAACAGCAAAACGACGGAACTATAAACGACAACGATAATGACAGTAATTCGTAAACGAGACATTGCGCGGAGGATGCGCGAGGTGCTGCGGTCGGCACGCGACGCACGGCGGGAGATTACGCTTCAGGCGAAGCGGCCCGACGATGCGAGTTGCCTGGAGGCGAGCGGTGCCATTCGGCTTGTCATCCGCGACTTCCTGCCGGAGTTGCAGGGTAATATGGTGCTGCCTCCTGGGTTGGAGATTGACTACGGTGTCGATTCTGCCGAGGTGTGGCCTGTGAGCATCAACGATGTGGAGATTGAAGAGGAAGACGAGGTGGGCGAACTGACGGAGCAGAGCCTTGGCTTTGCCCAGACGCGGGGTGCTGAACCCATCCGCACGGGCATCACCGTGGAAGTGTCGAACATGGCTATCGACTCGGCGGGATTCGACCTGCTGGGCTATATCCGCAAGAAGTTCGGACTGGCTCAGCGTCGCTACATCGCCAGCCACCTGTATTCGACGGCTCGCTGGGACGGCAATAATGGCCCGTTCAGCGGTGCGCACGCCTCGCAGTGGAGCATTCCGCAGGGTTCGCTCTACGACTCAATCATGGCGCAGATGACGTTGCTCGAAATGGAGGGCTACGACACCCGCGACGCGGTAATCATCATGGATCATGTGATGGAGGTGCGCCTGAAGGTGACACCCATCCGCGAAGAGGAGGGGCGCATGGTCATCGAGGACGGGCTGTGCTGTGGCTATCCGTACATCGCCAACAAGTATTACAACACCGAACTGGACGAGAACGGCCACTTGGTGCGCAAGGCGACGGATGCCGTCAGCATAGGCATCTTCAAGTGGTTCAAGATTGCCCAGCACGACCAGGCAAGGCTGATAGTCGATGGTGTATCAAAAGAAGTCTCGGAGCGAAACGTGACGAGTATCACCCTGAACACGGCTTGGTCGTTTACCAATCTCTCGGAGAAGGTGAACGGTGGAACGGGTGTGCAGGCTTTCCGCACGCTGATGATGCGCAAGGGCTACCTCCGCGACGTGAACGAGATGGTATTCCGCACCGCCGACGGCAAGCTGCTGCGTGTAGGACTGAACGATCTCCACATGGTGCTGGTAGACCATGACGGCAATATCCTACAGTCATCCGACGCGAAGGCATTCCAGGTGAATCTCAATCCGAATGCTTCGGTAAACCCATAACCAAGAATTGCGCGATAAGTAACGACATGTATCAAAAATAACAACAAGAAAATGGATGCAACAAAAAGAGAAATCAGAACCATTGCGTGCGAGCTGGCCGTTCGAGAAGCTCCACAAGATGCGCAGGGCGAGTCTCGCACCATCGTCGGCAGAGCCATCGTGTTCAATGCTGAAAGCGAGATGCTCGATGACTGGGGCTACAAGTTCCGCGAAGTCATCAAGCCCGAAGCCGTGACAATGGAGTTCCTAAACTCGCAGGACGTGAAGATGAACATGCTTCACGACCGCTCGCTGACCATTGCACGCTGCAATAAGGGCGAAGGCTCTATGCGGCTGAGTGTGGACGAGCAGGGCGTTTCCTTTGAGTTCGATGCTCCGAAGTGTGACATCGGCGACCGCTGTCTGGAGATGGTGCGTCGCGGCGACTACTCAGGTTGCTCCTTCGAGTTCTACCCCGAAGACTACGACGTGGAAGAGCGCGAGGGTGGCAAGGATGTGAAGATTATCCACAAGAAATTCCGTGCGCTGACAGCACTCACCATCGGCATGGACCCTGCCTACAAGCAGACCACCGTCAATGCCCGTGAGCTGTACGAGGCAACCCCAGGCTTCAAGGCTGAGCAGGCTCGCTTGCAGGCTGAGAAAGAGGAAAAGGAGCGCGAGGAGCGTGAGCGCATTCAGGCAGACATGAAACGCCGTGAGCGCATCATGGCGATGAATGCCATCGAAGACGAAGAATTAGAGAAACTCAATTATTAACCCCTTAAAACGTTTTAAGATGAAAGATTTTAAGACAATGACTTTCGAGGAGTTGGCAGTCGCTAAGCGCGAGGCCAACGACAAGCTGGGCGAACTTTACGTCAGCGCAGCTAACCGTGAACTGAAAGACGACGAGAAGCAGACCGAACTGAATCTCAGTCGTGAGTTGAAAATGATCAAGGAGGCCATGTCCGACATCGCTATTCGTGAGAACCACGACAAGGCTCTTGGCGACCAGCGTCAGGAGAAACTTGGCGAGCAGTTCCGCGAGTTGCTGAAGGACGTGCGCACCAACCCTGGCAAGGCTCAGCGTGAGATTCTGCTGTCACCGGGTAACAACTCGGACGGCACCAGCAACGTGACCGCCAACATCGACGCCAGCGGTGCCATCCGCCTGACCATCCACGACCTCATTCCTACGCTGCACGAGGGTCTTGACCTTCCCGAAGGTCTGAACATCGTGACTGGCGTGACCGGCAATGAGATTTGGCCTGTCAGCATCAACGACGTGGAGATGGAAGAGGTAGGTGAAATCGAGGCTCTGAGCGATCAGGTGCTGAACTTCGCCAACATCACTCCTACCGTTCGCCGTTGCGGTCTGACCGTTCCCGTCAGCAACATGGCTATTGACAATGCTGCCTTCGACCTCATGGCCTTCGTGCAGAGCAAGTTCGGTATTGCCTTCCGCGAGTACTGGGCTAAGAAGATTTACTCTCGTGCAGAGTGGAGCGGCAACAAGGGTGCATTCAGCAACCTGTCTCCTATCGGTGTCATCAAGCTCGGCAGCGGCGACGAGTACAAGCAGATTCTGACTGCTGTGGCTCAGTTCTCCGATAAGGGCTTCTTCGAGGGCGAGGTTTGCCTGTCTATGGACCGCGTGACCGAGGCACAGCTGATGGCCACTCCGAAGATCAAGGGTGCAGCCGGTGGCTTCATCATCGAGAACGGACGCTGCTGCGGTTATCGCTACACCGTCAGCCACTTCGTGAACACCGAGCTCAACGCCAGCGGCAAGTTGGTAGCCGGCAAGGGCCGCTATCTCGAAATCGGCTACTACGAGTGGTTCGCAGGTCAGCAGCACGGCGATGTCCGCCTGACAATCGACGCTACCAGCCAGGCTGTCAGCAAGAAGAACATCACCGCTGTCACCATCAACACAGCATTCTCTATGACTGACCTCTCCATCTACATCAACGGTGCAGGTGGCACGACTCAGGCATTCGCTTGCTACGCTGTGATGGATGCCGACACTCCTGAAGTGCTCGCAAGCCAGCACGCCGTGACTGTTCCCAAGAACGGCTCCAAGACCGTTTCCGCTATCAGCAACGTGGCTGGCGCTGTCATCACCTACGCCGTGACCACCGCCCTCACAGGCGTGAGCGTCACCAACGCAGGTGTCATCTCTGCCGGTACCACCGCAGGCACAGCCGTCATCACCGTGACCGCTACCTACGACACCAACAAGACCGTGACCGACACCATCACCGTCACCGTTCCCGCGTAAACTCTCTCACTAACGTAGCAGGTTCATAGTTCCTGAAACGGTCGGGCGAGTGCTCCGATGCACGAGCAAAGGCTGTCACTCGCCCGATTTTTCAAAAACACCAACCCCACAAAGATGAAGACCCTTGCAGAAATATTCTACGATGCCATTCAAGCAGACACCGAACTCATGGAAGCCATAGGCAACCGTGTAGTCTCGACCTGCTTTGAAGTGCCGCCCGATGAACTTGACAACACCCCGTTGCCGAACATCATCATCACCAACGACGGATTCCAGAACAACACTTCCACGAAGGATTGCGTCTGGGAAGCCGACGAGGACACGGTGCAGGCAAGCGTGGATGTAGCCGCAAGCAGTCCTCAGGAGGTTGACAGCCTCGTGGCAAAGGTGCGCAAAGCCATTGACACCTACATCACAACGATGTACACCAACGGCAACGCGATACCCGAACTACAGCCAGGCTCCCCATCCTCACAGGGCATCGAATGGGACTGGATGAAACCCTGCTACTATCAGAAAATCACTTATCAATGTATCACCGAAAAATATACAGAAGATGAGCAAGAAAAAGACAACTAAACCAGAAGCGGAGAATCCCGAAGTAGAGCAGGCCAACACCCAGCCCGCCTACGTGAAGGAGCTGCTGGAGAAAGGCGTGACCGTTTTGCAAGGTCGCTCGCGTGGCGAACTTGACGAAATGCTTGCAGCCATCCCCAGCGACATCCCCTACTACGCCGGTGCCGTCGGCTACTACGTTGACAAAGGTATCTACCGCATCCAAGTAAACAGAAAGGAGGAGTAATATGAGCACATTAAGAGGAAAAAACTTCCGCATACTGAGCTACGACAGCACGGCGCAGAAGTATAAGGTCATCGGAATGTCCACCAACTGCTCGATTACCTATACCAACAACACCGAGAATGCCAACCACAAGGACATCGTAGGTCTTGCGCAGGTGCCGACCGTAGTCAGTCAGAGTTGCAGTATCAGCGTCGATTCGCTGAGTTTGGCCGATGCTGCCGCTATGCTCACCGCCATCAAGTCGCTGACTCCGTTCACGCTCGTATGGGATGAGACCAGTACCACCGACAACCAGACGGCACTCGGTGCGGCCTTCGCCCGTACAGGCCAGTTCTTCTTGAATGACTGTACGTTCCAGTTTGACGACAGAACTAATGCCACTAAGCAGCTCCAATTTACGTCAACGGGAGCAGTCACGACACTGGATTCAGCCGTGACCGTCGAGAACATCACCACCGGCGCATTCACCAAGGGTCAGAACGTGCGTCTGTTCCTGAGCAGCGACAATACCGCAGCACCAAGCCGTGTGATTGCCGCCGCGCGTACTTTGCAGGTGCATTGTAGCCTTACCTTGGAGGATGCGACGACCAAAGATACGGACGGAAATTGGACGGTACAGGAGGCTACCGAACTGTCATGGGACATCTCTACCTCCGCATTGGTTCGCTCGAACGACACCATCACCTCTACTGTTCAGGCTCAGGGATTGTCGGAACTCGAAACCATCAAGGAGACAGGCAGTCCTGTGAAGTGCAAGGTGGCCAACACCAGCGGTGCCAACAACCGTACTGCCGGTGCAACTATCCTCAGCGGTAGCGTCATCATCTCGCAGCTCACTCTGAACGGCCCGCTCGGAACAGCCGACTACACGTCGCAGTTCCAAGGCTACGGCCCGTACACCGTAGGAGCATAACCCATCATAGCGCCTGCCGCTGTCTCGCGATCTTCAATGCCGAGCAGTTGGCGGGCGTTTTTTGTTAAACAAGGAGCTTTTGGAACAGCGAGAGCCAAAGATGCTTGCATCAATTTGGCCGAGTCGTGACAAAAGTGCAATAGGAACTATTGAACTATGATCACAAAAAAAATCACAATTTGCAGCAAGCAGGTCACATTGGCCTACTGCTACGCAACAGAAATCGCTTACAAAGACCTCGCTGATGAAGACATGCTCGACTATGCCAAGCACGCCCTCGAAAGCATCCAGGCACAACGCGACCCAGACATCAAGCGTACCATCTTCGCTATCATTGCTTGCATGATGGCTTACTATGAAGACAAGGACAAAGCCCCCGTCAAGGACAGCGAGATTATGCGCGAGGCCACGCCCGTCGAAATCGGCACCGCCATGCTCACCATCCTATCTATGCGCTCCGAGTTCTATCACGTACCTACCGGCGAACCAGAAGACAAACCACAGGACGGCGAGGGTGCAGAAAAAAACGCCTAACCGCCTGCGACCTCTTTGAGCTGTTCGTAGGCGAAATAGGAATGAACCGCCGAGAATTCCTCTATGGCATCAAGTTCTGGGAAGCCCGTCGCATCATCCGCGGCTACCGCAAGCGCGGCAAGATATTCATGCAGCTGTTAGCCGAGAACGTCTATGCCAGCACCTTCGCATTCCGAGGCAGTGAGGGCAAAACCGTCAAAGACATGTTCCCAAGCCTATTCGAAGACGACAGGGACATGGGACCAGGAATCACAAAGGAAGAACAGAACGAACTATTGGAACTCATGGCAGCAGAGAACGCACGACTCCAACAAGAAAAGAGCGACTAACCGTCGCCCTTTTTCTTTTTAAATCTCTTCTCTGCCTTCTCATAGTCGTCATATACATCCTTCGCCAGCACCTCGGCATACCGCTGCGTCATCTTGATATCAGTATGCCCCAGCATACGGCTCACATTTTCAATTTTCGCGCCCTGACTCAACATCCACGTCGCAAACGTATGCCTGCCCATGTGCGAGTGCAGTCGCTCGATGCCAATCACCATGCCGATAGCCTTCAGCATCTGGTTGTATCGTTGATTGTTCATCTTTGGCACACGCCACCCGTTGCGCTTCAACATCTCCACCACTGGCGGCAACAACATCGACACGTAAGGTACACCCGTCTTCACACGCTTACCAACAAACCGCCACTTGCCGTCAACCTCTCGATATTGGCTAATGTCAAAAATCTGCGTATCAGAATAACCAAGACCTGTAAACATCTGGAAGATGAACAAGTCACGAGCCATCGCCGCCTGACTGCCTGACACTGGCGTAATCTCCATCACCTTCTGCATCTGTTCCTCGGTCAGGTAGTCCACAACGTCCCGCTTTTTGCTGACAAACTCGCCACGCAGTCGGTCATAAGGGTTGGCCGTAATCTTACCCATCTTCAACGCCCTGTTGAGCATAGCCCGCAGTCCTTTATGGTACGACTCCACCGCTTTGTCACCCAGCTTTGCCTGCTCCACACCAGCAGCCTTCTGATTTGTCGTCAGTTCATTGTCCTGAACACGAAGCCAAGCATCCCACTTGTAGATTGCTTCCACGCTTAGGTGCTCCCATCGTGTAATATGTCCGAACTCAGTCAGCCGCCTGCAAAGCGTCACGTACTTCTGCCTCGTATTCTTCACCACATTCAGCATCGGAATCTGTTCCTTGATCCACGCGACAAGCGTAGGCGCGTCATCATCACTCGCCACTTCGAGGTCGCACACCTTCCGGCGAATCTCAGCCACATCAAGCGGCCTACGTTCATCCATGCACCTGTTGACTTCGCGCTCTACAAATTGCACGATGGTCGTTAGCCGCTCATTCAGCACGTCCGCGTTCTCAGTCATTCGTGCTATGCCGTCCGCGCCCTTTATTCTTACGTCGCGGATGCAGTTACCAACCAGCCTGTCTTCGCGCACGCGCACACCCGTATTAATATAATAAGGTTTCTTGTTAACCGTCACCCGAACCTCCACGGGGCCATCCTCACCCTTCGCCGTCCTCTTGTGATGGTCAAAAACCAAAGATATTCTAATCATAATCGTTTTAAACTTTAGTCGTTATTTTATCAATTTGTTTCCCCAATTTTTGTCACCACACTCATTTTGGGGAAACTTTTCGCCATTTTGGGGAAACCTTGGGGAACCCATTGGGGAAACTTTTTTCTCATTTTGCGCCAATTTGCGCCACTTTGCCGTTCCGCTTATTTCTTCTCAAATCCCTTTACAACCGCGTATCTACCGCCATTTCTATGATTTCCACCTTTTCGTTAAGTGGAGCTGGAGGGAAATGAACAAGGAAAATGGAATGCTTTTATTTAGGGAGGTTTTTTGGGGTTGTGTAACATAAATTTATATTTTGGGGGAAACATTTGGGTGTTGTTCACTGTCAGCTGCGCCAATGGCGAACGGATAGTCTTTGAGAGGGTTGGCGCTGTCGATGTGCTGCATGGCTTCGAGGATTTCAATCTTTTGCTCCAAGAGGCGTATGATTCGATCCTTGTCGGCGAGTTGGTCGTCCTTGTCTTTCACTTGCTTTTCGAGTGAGGCGATCAGCTTGTCGGCATAGGATGAGGACTGTTGCGGATTGGACTCTTTTTCTATCTGCTCAACCTTGACTTCTTCCTGAACGGTCAGGAGTTGGCCATTGCCAGTTAGCAGGTAGTCGAGATTGAAGACTCCCTGGTATGCGGCACATATCCTTTTGAAGAGATTGTCCGTGAGATAAGCCTCGTTGCCATTCATGGCTGCTGAAATTGCTGGGCGCGTCAATCCAAGAACCTTCGCAAAGTCTATCTGTGTATGAACACCAAAATGCTGTCGCAAGTGTTCATACACTTCTCTCAATCTTTCCTGTTTTTGTTTTATCATAATACGCAAATGTATTAATGTTTGTTAATGTTTTACTCAAAAGTATTATCATTTGAATTTTTTGTCTTATATTTGCACCCGAAATTAGTTAATTAAGTAATCGGGCACAAGAATAGCCGTCAGGTGAAGTTCACCTTTTCAGCAAAAGCGGAACGAGCCACTTTGCAACACTTTGGCGAGTGTATGGATTGCAAATATACGGCTTTC
>JBGVGJ010000077.1:0-1999 GCA_045121635.1 Alloprevotella sp.
GACAGGTGGTGCATGGTTGTCGTCAGCTCGTGTCGTGAGATGTTGGGTTAAGTCCCGCAACGAGCGCAACCCCTACGGTTAGTTGCTACGCAAGAGCACTCTGGCCGGACTGCCGTTGACAAAACGGAGGAAGGTGGGGACGACGTCAAATCATCATGCCCCTTACGTTCTGGGCTACACACGTACTACAATGGCGAAAACAAAGGGAAGCAATACCGCGAGGTGGAGCAAACCCCATAAAAATCGTCTCAGTTCGGACTGCAGGCTGCAACCCGCCTGCACGAAGCTGGAATTGCTAGTAATCGCGGGTCAGCATACCGCGGTGAATACGTTCCCGGGCTTTGTACACACCGCCCGTCAAACCATGAAAGTCGGAAACACCCAAAGTCAGTATACTAACCTCGTGAGGTAGCTGCCTAAGGTGGGTTCGATGATTGGGGTTAAGTCGTAACAAGGTAGCCGTATCGGAAGGTGCGGCTGGATCACCTCCTTTCTATGGAGACCGTGAGCCTGATATGCGCAAGTGCAATCGAGAGCTCGAAGTCAAATTAGGACAAAAACCTGGTAGATGTGTATATCGCGAGTATTTAAGACTTTTGTTGTTCAATTGTCAGGATTCAATTAAAAGAGTCTTGAGGAATACAAACCCAATAAAATGGGGGTGTAGCTCAGTTGGGAGAGCACCTGCCCTGCAAGCAGGGGGTCAAGGGTTCGAATCCCTTCATCTCCACCATCAAGGGTAAAACCTTGAGAGATGGACGAACTGAATAGCCTGAGAAAACCGGTCTGTAGCTCAGGTGGCTAGAGCGCGCGCCTGATAAGCGCGAGGTCGATGGTTCGAGTCCATCCAGACCGACCACCGCACAAAAGTGCGGAGCATGAAACTTGACAATCGAATAGGTAAAGAAAAGATTCAAATATTTGGATTTGAAATGAGTTGAAAAAACGAACAGATAAAGAGGACACAATTTTAAAAAGAGATTGAGTCTTTCCAAATTTAGGGTAACAATTACAATTTCACCGAAAGGTGGAAACAAATTAAAGGAAAACCTTTTAATTGCGAAATTAAAAAATATTATCTTGTTTTACGAAGAAACTCAAGCAATTCATAAGAGAACTAAACTAATAGGAAGTTCAAGCGAATAAGAGCACAGGGCGAATGCCTTGGCATCAGGAGCCGAAGAAGGACGTGACAAGCTGCGATAAGCCTCGGGGAGCTGCAAATAAGCATCGATCCGGGGATCTCCGAATGTGGGAACACATTAAACGTTAAGTGAATACATAGCTTAACGTAGGGAACCTCCCGAACTGAAACATCTAAGTAGGGAGAGGAAAAGAAATCAAACGAGATTCCGCGAGTAGTGGCGAGCGAAAGCGGAAGAGGCCAAACCACGGTAGAAATACTGTTGGGGTTCGGACTACGATGTGGTACTTTAAGATCTAACCGAATGGCGTGGAAAAGCCAACGAAACAGAGTGAGAGTCTCGTAGGTGAAAGATCAAGGAGGCCTAGTAGTATCCAGAGTACCATCGGACACGTGGAATCCGATGGGAATACGGGGGGCCCACCCTCCAAGCCTAAATACTACCTGATGACCGATAGTGGAGCAGTACTGTGAAGGAAAGGTGAAAAGAACCCCGGGAGGGGAGTGAAAGAGAACCTGAAACCCTGTGTTTACAAGCACACAAAGCACGTTAAGGTGCGATGTGGTACTTTTTGTAGAACGGTCCGGCGAGTTATTGTATGCAGCGAGGTTAAGCTATTAAGTAGTGGAGCCGAAGGGAAACCGAGTGTGAAGAGCACGTATAGTTGCATGTAATAGACCCGAAACCGGGTGACCTATCCATGGGCAGGTTGAAGTTGCCGTAAAAGGCAATGGAGGACCGAACCGACCCCCGTTGAAAAGTTGGCGGATGACCTGTGGATAGCGGAGAAATTCCAATCGAACTCGGATATAGCTGGTTCTCCCCGAAATAGCTTTAGGGCTAGCCTTGAATAT
>JBGVGJ010000078.1:0-2380 GCA_045121635.1 Alloprevotella sp.
CACACAGCTTTTCTCGCCACAGAACATCGTCGACTTCCCTACTCGTGTTCGGTCCCTTTCGCCCGGGTCTACCAGCGCCCGGGTTCGACTATTTCCATGTGTCCCTGTGCTTAACATCTTTGGTGGTTACGGAATTTCAACCGTATGTGCATCGACTACGCCTCTCGGCCTCGCCTTAGCTCCCGACTTACCTTGGGCGGACGAACCTTCCCCAAGAAACCTTAGATTTTCGGCCATTATGATTCCCACATAATTCTCGCTACTCATTCCGGCATTCTCACTCGAATAAAGTCCACCAGTCCTTTCGATCTGACTTCACCCCTTATTCGACGCTCCCCTACCAAGTCCTTAGACTTCCCAAGCTTCGGTTTTATACTTAGCCCCGTTACATTTTCCGCGCAGAGTCACTCGACCAGTGAGCTATTACGCACTCTTTTAATGCGTGGCTGCCTCTAAGCCAACATCCTGGTTGTTTTCGCAACTCCACATCGTTTTCCACTTAGTATAAATTTGGGACCTTAGCTGTGGGTCTGGGCTGTTTCCCTCTCGACAATGAAACTTATCTCACACTGTCTGACTGCTGTGAAACAATTATCCGGCATTCGGAGTTTGATAAGGTTCAGTAAGCTCATCGCCCCCTAGCCTATTCAGTGCTCTACCTCCGGTAATCTTTACACAACGCTAGCCCTAAAGCTATTTCGGGGAGAACCAGCTATCTCCGAGTTCGATTGGAATTTCTCCGCTATCCACAAGTCATCCCCGGACATTGCAACGTACGTGGGTTCGGTCCTCCATTGCGTTTTACCGCAACTTCAACCTGCTCATGGATAGGTCACCCGGTTTCAGGTCTATAGCCACTGACTTCATGCGCGCTCTTAACACTCGGTTTCCCTACGGCTCCGGAACTGAATTCCTTAACCTTGCCAGTAACCATAACTCGCCGGACCATTCTACAAAAGGTACGCCATCACACTTTAACGTGCTCTGACTGCTTGTAAGCACAAGGTTTCAGGTACTATTTCACTCCCCTCCCGGGGTTCTTTTCACCTTTCCCTCACGGTACTGCTCCACTATCGGTCATCAGGTAGTATTTAGGCTTGGATGGTGGTCCACCCGCGTTCCCACCGGGTTTCACGTGTCCGGCGGTACTCTGGATACCAGCTGTTTGCTTCCTCTTTCGTCTACGGGATTCTCACCCTCTGTGATTGGCTTTCCCACGCCATTCGACTAGATTTCACAATACATGATGCTGGTCCGAACCCCGATGAACAATGTCCATCGGTTTGGCCTCCTCCGCGTTCGCTCGCCACTACTAGCGGAATCTCGGTTGATGTCTTTTCCTCGTCCTACTTAGATGTTTCAGTTCAGACGGTTCCCCACGTACACCTATGTGTTCAGTGTACGTTAGTACGGTATTGCCGTACTGGGTTGCCCCATTCGGAAATCTCCGGATCAAAGTTTATTTGCAACTCCCCGAAGCTTATCGCAGCTTGTCGCGTCCTTCATCGGCTCCTGATGCCAAGGCATTCCCCTTGCGCTCTTTATAGCTTGACCTAACTTTAATGATCTCTCATTATAGCTGTTCTCTTGAATTATGCAGGCAATTTAACAGAAGTTGTTATTTGAAATTGTTTTTACCCTAATTAATATTAAAGTTCCACATTTGTAAATAATTGCTTTTTGCGTTCGTACAATGTTTCCATCGTACGCCCTCTGTTGCCTTGCTTTTACATTCATGTAATTCTCTGTTCAGTTTTCAAGGTGCAGTTGAGAGTCTATACCCTCAAAATTAAACAATGTAAGACTCAGATCTAAAAGGTCTGACCTAGAGTAATGACTACCTTTTTTACGATCCTCTTTGAGGATCAGGTGTCGATTCTCCTTAGAAAGGAGGTGATCCAGCCGCTCGTTCTCGAACGGCTACCTTGTTACGACTTCACCCCAATTATCAAGCCCACCTTCGGCCGCGCCCTCCTTGCGGTTAGGCTACGGACTTCGGGTGTTCCCGACTCTCATGGTGTGACGGGCGGTGTGTACAAGGCCCGGGAACGTATTCACCGCGGCATGCTGATCCGCGATTACTAGCAATTCCGACTTCGTGCAGTCGAGTTGCAGACTGCAGTCCGAACTGGGACACTTTTTGAGGATTTGCTCCACCTCGCGGTTTTGCTTCCCTTTGTTAAGTGCCATTGTATTACGTGTGTAGCCCAGGATATAAGGGGCATGATGATTTGACGTCGTCCCCACCTTCCTCCGTTTTGTCAACGGCAGTCTCGATAGAGTGCTCTTGCGTAGCAACTATCAATAAGGGTTGCGCTCGTTGCGGGACTTAACCCAACATCTCACGACACGAGCTGACGACAACCATGCACCACCTGTC
>JBGVGJ010000079.1:0-6327 GCA_045121635.1 Alloprevotella sp.
TTGGCGGTGAGGGGGTGCAATTTAAAGTGAGGAGTGAAGAGTTAGAAGAAACCATGCGGCACATATTTTGCACCCCCTCACCAGCAGAGCTGGTCCCCTCCCCCTATAAACAGGGGGGAGAGCGCCGTCCGGATTATTTACGCCGTCCGGAACTTTGCGCGTCATGCGTGTGCGCCGTCCGGCACTTTGTGCTGACAATAATTCTCGCACCCCCTCACCGCCAACTCCTATAAACAAAGTCGCCACCTTGTTTTAGTTTCTTCACCACATCTTTAATTTCAGCTATTACACGCTGAAGTTCTTGCAAAACTTCGCGGTTCTCAAAGCGGAGGATGCGAATGCCAAATTCATGGAATAAGACTTGAGAACGGGTGACGTCATATTCATCACCCTCAATAGAATAATGAGGAGCACCATCTAATTCAATGGCAAGTTTTAATTCAGAAGCGTAGAAATCCAATATATAATTACCCGCTCCAAATTGACGACGGAATTTCACTCCTTCAATCTGATTATCTTTGAGCATGCGCCACAAAACAGCCTCAGCCACCGTACCGTGTTTCCGCAAGTGTTGGCGAAAGGATTTTTGAAGGGTGGGGTTGGATTTGAAGGGAGGTTTGGGCATGAGGGGAAAGTATTAAGTCAGTGGAATATTGTCGGGAGGGTTAGAAATGACCAGAGGGCGCGAATAGTCCGGACGGCGCTCTCCCCCTGTTTATAGGGATTTCCGTCCCCCGATAACGGGGGAACCGAAGGGGGTGGGGACCAGCTCTGCTGGTGAGGGGGTGCAAAAAAGTGAGAAGTGAGTAGTATGCCATGCGGCACGTAGTAGCTAGTGAGGGGTGCAAAAACAAAGGTACGAGATTATTATTGAATACAAAATCTACTTATGAGATAAATTCACTTGGTTGGGCACTTCTCTCTACTCACTGAAGTCGGCACCCCCTCACCGCGGAGCGGTCCCCTCCCCCTATAAACAGGGGGAGAGCGCCGTCCGGATTAATTTGCTCACTTGTATATAAATTCTAAGCTCTCTACTCTAAACCCTCAACTCTAAACTTTCAACTATAAACGTTAACTTTGACTCTAAACCCTAAACTCCTCTAAACACACAAAAAGGGCAGCCCTTGCGGACTGCCCTTATGATTTATCGGGGAGGGATCAATTACTTGATTACCTTCTTACCGTTGATGATGTAGATACCTGCGGGGAGGTTCTTAGTTGAGTTGAGACGTACACCTGAGATAGTGTAAACACCAGTCTTAGCTGTTTCAACAACTTCTACACCTTCGATAGCGTTGAGACCTTCGAGACCGAGCTTGCACTGGATGCGGATGTATTCATCACCTTCGGGAGCAGCATCGAGAACGGGGAGTGTGTTACCATCGATGTAAGCAGAGAGAGCAGGAATAGTTGCTACAACTTCTTCACCCTCGTCGTTGATTTCATTCTTAGTAGAAACGATATCCTTGTTGAAACCGAATGTACCGAACTTAGGACCTACTTCTGTAGTGAAGATTGTACCTGTGAGACCGTTGTTGCTCTTTCCTTCGTAAGAGAACTGGAACATATCTTCAGTAACAACCTTATCGTTGAATGTTACAGTAACCATATCGTTATCGTTGAGCGTCTTCACGAGGTAACCCTGACCAGCTTCGAGAGCTGCACCGTAGGGAAGTGCCTTGAAGTAGATGTAGTTCACTGATTCACCAGCGAGGTAACCTGCTACTTCGTAAACCTTAGCGTTGGGGTTATCAGCAAACTTGTAAACACAGTCGTAAAGGAATGTCATGAACTTAGTAGCGTTCTGACCGATTACGAAGTTCTGCTTACCGTAAGCATATTCTTCAAGAGCTACTTCGTCGAAGCGGAATGTAGAGTTGTCAGCACCAGCTGCAGAACCCCATGATACGAGTTCACCAGACTTGCTACCAGCACCTGAGTTGATGTTACCATAGAGTGTGCTACCACTTACAGAGTCAGTACCAACGATGAAGTTGTAAGACATACCGTTCTTCAAACCGTCAGCCTGAAGGGGGAAGTATACCTTTTCAGAAGTCAACTGAACCTTAGTACCCTGTGAGAGGTTGTTCTGGAGGTAGAGACCAGTAGAAACTGAACGAACAGCAACTGTGTTGTCCTGACCCTTTTCAAGGTACCATACAGAAGCAACAGAACCAGCGAAGCGGTCGTCGTCAGTGTAGTCACCTTCAGCTACTGAACCATCACCCTTAGAGAAGCGAGCCATAAGACCGTTCTTTTCTTCAGTGTCAACAGCGTCAGTTGAAGCATAGAGGAGCGCTTCAGCATAGTTTGCAGCATCGATGCGGATCTGATAGTAACCCTCAGCAGGCATGTTGAGTGACTTCAAGAATGCCGCCTTAGCAGCGTCGAGCTTTTCAATACCTTCGTTGATGAGGGCGAGTGACATCACGTTAGCAACTGTACCTTCAACTTCAGCGATTACAGCATCGAGAGCACCCTTAGCAGCTTCGGGATAGTAACTTGCGTCAGAACCGATAGGAGCATTATCAGAAAGTTCCTTGATTGCAGCAATAGCGTCAGTAAGACGTGTGGGTTCGGGGAGGTTGTTGAGGAAGTCTTCGTATGCAGCATTGAGGGCATCGATCTGAGCCTGAGTAGCCAAACCAGCAGCTACTTCAACCTTAGCCTTAGCCAATTCAGCAACGAGCGCTTCCTTAACAGCAGCGGGAACTTCTGAGAGCAATGTAACTGCTTCGAGGTCTTCAGTTGCAGCCCAAACACCGAATTCAGAGAATGCGAAGAACTGATTTGCTTCATTGTTCAAGTTGTTAACAGCGTCGAAACGGATGTAACGGAAAGCATCAGTAAGGAGAGAAGCACCAAGACCGATAGCGTTCTTAACAGTGTCACCTTCTACTTCGTAGTTGTACTCATACTTAAGTGTGAGTTTACCCTGAGCTTCCCAGTTGGGTGTAGCACCTTCAGCGTTAGGATCGTCGTTAGTACCATAAACCTGCCATTCAGAAACAGCGCGGTTCTGGTTGTATTCACCAGTACCCTGACGCTTCATGATCTTCACAGTAAGACCTTCCAAAGCCTTTGATTCACCGAGATCAAGAACCAAGTTGTGAGGTTTAGCATATTTACCATCATAATCTGAGTGGAAGTATGTAGTCTTATCACCATCAGCAAGATACAAAATGCTACCTTCTCTCTCTGAAGGACCGTTTGAAGTAAGGTTGATAGATGTTTCATCACCTACTACGAAACCGTGGTCAGCGAAATCACCTGTACCTTCTACGCTGGGCTTAGCTACGCGGAGACCATGGTAAGCGCTAAACACTTCAGTATAAAGAGTAGCGAGTTCCTGGTTGAGGTTGTACTGAGCAAGACCTTCTTCCATAGCAAGAACCTTTTCAGTGTCAACTCTCAAGAGCTGCCAGTGGTTACCCTGGTCGTTACGATCTCTCCAGTTACCTACGGGAGTACCTGCATAACCATGGTAAGAGTTCCATGCGCAGTCTTCGTTGCCTGCAGCATTCTTGTGGTAGATGTAGATTGTACCATACAAGTTGGGCAAGAATTCGAATACAAATTCTTCACCTTCTTCCTTAGCCTGAAGAGCGTGCTGGATAGTAGCGCCTTCGCTTGTAGAAGTAGCCCACATGCCAGTACCATAGTTCTTAATCTTAAATGTAGCTTCCTTATCAGCAACGGGGTTGAAGTACCAAATGTACTTAGCAGATTCGAATGTTACATCGTATTCACCAGTTTCTTCGTTCTTGGGCACAGCATATCCACCTGTAGTTACAATGTTACCATTGTTATCCCATGCAGCGTGTGAACCACGAATAGCCACTACATAGTAGTAACCTTCTTCTACCTGTACACGTTCGAGACCTTCCCAAGCAGCCTGCAAAGCAGCGAGGATTTCTGAAGCGTCACCTTCACCGTAACCACCATCGTATGTCAAGTAAGCTTCCCAAGCCGCATAGAGAGGAGCGAATGAAGCTTCAGTGTACATACCAGCGAGTGTACCTACACCCTGTGACTTAACTGACTCAACATCAAAGTCACCGAGGTTAGAAGACACCCATGCTTCGAGCAACATGTCGGCATCCATTTCGTCGGGATAAGAAATGAACCATGAGTTTGTGTCATAACCAGGAGAGAAGAATGAATAATCGTTACTCTGAGTTGCGAGATATACGGGGTTCAAACCACCTTCAGTGAGTTCGTTGGGGTTAGAAGTAGACAACTTGTCACGCATGATAACGAATGCGCCATCGTGTACCTTCAAGTTACCCTTGCTTGCTTCTGTGTCAGAACCTGTACCCTGACCAGTCCATACACGCCAGTTAGCGATGTAGTCATCATCGCCCTTATTAGCCTTATAGCGAGTTGCAGCGGGGAGCACTGTCCACTTAGCAGCAGCAGCTGGATCGTCAGTCAAAGTCATATAAGGGAGAACCCATTCGACCATGTCAGAAGAGTCCTTGCCGTCCCAGATTTCCCAGTCAGCGAGGTAAAGACCTGCGTTAGAGAACTTAATGTAGTAGAGAATGTTACCAGCCTCGTCAGTGAGAGGTTCGCCTTCTTCATCAAGAGCAATTTCAAATTCTACGAGAGCATCTTCCGTAGGAATCTGATCAGTGAGATACTTTGAACCGTCGTTAGTGAGGAAACGTGCGCCTGCCTTGTCGGGAGACAAAAGGAAAGATTCGCCTTCCCAAATTTCGTCAGTCACTTCGTCACCTGCTTGGTAATACGTCTGTGCAGATGCTACACCAGCAAAAAGCACAGCCAAAGAAAGTAAAAACTTCTTCATTTGCGTTTGTTTTAAAGTGATTAAATAAAAAAGAATAGTCTATTTGGTCCGGCAAAGTTACGACATTTTTCATACGCACACAAAAAAAACGGCACATTTTTTGGCGAAAATCTGAATATGGGGGTTACAAAATGAGGGGGAAGTAGTAGGTGGTAGGTAGTAAGTAGTAGGTGGTAGGTAGTGAGGAGTGCGCCATGCGGTGCAAATCTTGCACCCCCTCACCGCCGAGGCGGTCCCCTCCCCCTATGAACAGGGGGAGAGCGCCGTCCGGATTTTCACTCCGCATGGACTACTCTCTACTCTCTACTCACTACTCACTATTTTTGCACCCCCTCACCAGCAGAGCTGGTCCCAATTGATTTCGCTACGCTCATCTTCCTCCTTCTCGTAAGACATAGTATAAACAAGTTTATCCTCTGTCCTTACTTCGTGCGTCGGTTCCCCCTATGAACAGGGGGAGAGCGCCGTCCGGGATTATATTCCGCGTGTGGCAACTACTACCTACTACTTCCCCCTCATCCATTTTGGCGAAAAATTGTAACAGTTTCAAGCTTCATTTTTCGTCATTTCTCGCCGAAAACTTTAACAAACATTAACATACCGCCTACTCGCTGTTGAGACAATGTCTATTTGCGATGCAAGAATAAGTAACATTAAAAACCGGTTGTTTAACCTTGAAAAAACAAGGTAACTTATTTTTTGCCCCTAAAAATGGGTTTTTCGGGACAAAAAAAGTGGAGATAACCCCGATTCCAAGGGGCATCTCCACTTCCGTAACACAAAGATACAACATTTCAAAGCGAAATGCAAATCCGTTAACACTTGTTAACACCAACATTATTCTTCATTTTTCTGCATTTTTCGGGTGCGGATTGGTGCAGGAATCACTTGGCAGGTACGGATGCACGGTGCGTGCGTCCTCAATACGTACGAGGGATCACACTGGAGATACCAATTGAATTTTATTGCTTCTATATAACAAAACCCTCAGCAAGCATGTTACGGCACTTTTTGTTTGTATTTAGACAACGCAGACACTTCAGCAAATCACTTTCGTAATGCCCCCGTAGGAGGGCACACTTGCATAACCGCGGGTGAGCAGGGCGAACCTGCGGTGGTACTATACGAACGAACAAATCTATCGGTCCCCGTAGGAGGACCCACAGCACCTGGATATGCTACAAATTGCTTTAACTTATCCGGTCGTTGTGGGTCCTCCTACGGGGACCGATAGAGAAACTCAACTGTTATCCCTAATCCGCAGGTTCACTGCGTTCACCAGCGGTTAGGCAAGTGTGCCCTCCTACGGGGGCAATGCACACATAACTCACAAATGTTATATCCCTTTTTTGTTTGCCATAAGGCAATGGGAACTGTCCGGTAAAATTTGTCTCTTTATTTTAGAGAACACGAATTTCACGAATAACACTAACCGAAGGTCGCGCAAGTCAATCCTTGCGGGGTGTTATCTTTGCTTATCGCATACGAACCAAAGGTCGCGAAAGCAATTGCAC